>NZ_PCDP01000073.1 GCF_003240585.1 Arminella tubonensis | reverse complement strand
CGCCAGCCTCCTGCTCACGCAGCACACCGATGATCTGCTCTTCCGTAAATCTCTGCTTCTTCATTCGTCCGTCCTTCGTCAGGCCGAACTCTAATCAATTTTGGAGGAAATTCGCAGTGGCAGGTCAAATGATCGATATCAGTAATTTTCACATTGATCATATTGTCCCGGAGAAGCTTGCTGACGAGCCAGTAGAATTTGCGAAAGTCAGAGTTGATCTTGGTCTCCCGGATGATTTTGATCTTCGCGATTATGAAAATCTTCTGCCATGTGTTGCTGGTGCAAATCTTCAGAAAAGCTCGGCGTTATTTGCAAAGCCCCAAGTGCAGTTTTTCCTGGGCATAGCATCAGCTAAGAAGTCGCGGATCGAAGACAATTTGCGGCAGATTAAGATGCGCTCAAACAGAGGCAGAGCAATTATCCTTCTACAACAATGTCTGGACAATGGAGAGCTAACTGCAGAGGAAGTTGCCAAAATCTTGCAAGAGCAACCGGACGAGATATTTAGGCTCTTAGAAGCTATGTCGTTTGCGGACTCTAGGGATTTAAACCTCATTCGGCATGCAGACATTGAGGTTCTTCGCAACAGGCCCGTCCGGTTGGGTGCTAATGACCATATCACCTGCCTGACGTTGACTGCGAATTCAGGCGAAACGCGGGAAGTTCGCACCTGTCGCGAATATGATGTGGCAATTTCCGAAGGCTTTTACGCTGCCACGAACTTTGACATCAAAATGTCGAGCTGGTTCGAACATCAAAGCGGTCTGCTTAGAGCGCTCCAAGCAGCGAGCCCCCCGAGAGAAAGTTTCATTTCCGAACCGCATGTCGGCATCCTTGACCTCGATCTGATGCCGTTTTCAATGTTTCCCCGCAGGGAGAAATCTGAAGAGGCTGATGAGGTAAACGCCACCTATCAGGACAAAGTCGATGACGGGTCAATTGTAATAAAGCGCGTCCGGCCGAATCTCTTCAACATCGAAGAAGCTCATGGGATGGGCCAACAATTGATTGAAGTTGTTAGGGCTGATTTCAACGGGGATGGGATCGAGGACATTCTTTTGTTCGAGTATTGTTATGCAACACACGGCACCCTCGGCTTTGGCGGCATTCGTATGATAACACGGAAATCAGCCACAGGACGCTTCACCACCATAGATGACGATGAATGAGGAGGATGCGGTATTCCGTGGTGACCCGGAATCGGTATTCTTCGCGCCTAAATGCGCTCCGTTGGACTTTCGGATGGGGAAGGATAACAATCAGTGACAAGTTTTAGTCGACACAATGCGGTCCGAATCTGGAGAGTTTCGTGAGTAAGCCATTTATATCTCAAATCGAATTCGTGAAACGACATCTGATAACGAAGGTGTCTACGTTTAATGCCAGATCGGCGATCTACAGGCTAGACGCACTTTTGTTTGACCTCGCGGAAGTCAAGCCATTACTGGAGCCGGTGCTAGAAGAACGTCTCGCACCGGCCTTCTTCGAATTCGTCTCATATTACAAGGTGGGTTTTGCCACATGCTTGGAGTGGCATGCAAAATCGCGACTTTACGATCTTTTTGTCTTCGACCCGAAGACAATCGAGAAGGACGATATCAATAGAGCTGTATCAGAAAATAAGCTCCCAACGATGATAAGCGAAGGCGTTACTGTACCGCATTTGTTAGCGGCTGCGACCGGTATTTCCACGATGGAAACCTACGTAAACACGATGGGGAGAGTGTTGAAAGCCTTAGGGGCGAAAACCACGATATCGCAGATACTTGCGCAAGCTGACGAAGGCGTGACTGATGGCCAACTGTTGAACCAACTGTTTGACGAGCGCAACAGTCTCGTACACGAAATTTCCTTAATGGACATCGGCCATCGCAACATTAGGATATCCACTTCGTTCGAGGATGCGCTGGCAACTGGCAATCGGGTGATGCGTATCATCAGGGCAATCGAGGCCCAGATAACGGAATGTGCGCCTGAAGAGTTTCCAAACCGACTTACGGCGGATGGTTACGAAGTGGATGAAGAAGAGACTCTGCGTCACAGAATTAAGAAGATTGAACAAAAAATTGAGTCTGCGTTATCTTCTTTTGATTCTAGCGACACGATAACCATCGAGAAATGGCAAGAGATGCGAATTGGCTCGGAGAAATACATTAGTGCAGAGTTGGATTTTATCAATAGATTAAACTTAGCTGGTGCGCAATATTTTGACGTAAGACCATTTATGAAAGAAAATTTGCTCAAGCAGCGCCTTCAATACTTGGAGTTTATTGCAAACGAAGTTGTCGGCGTGGACGCATGATGACCGGAGCCACGCCCATAGCGCCAGACTAAAAACGAATAAGCCCTTCGATAGTGACGACAAACGAGAGGTGGCGACAGCTATGAGTATTGATTCCGCTGAGGAAAATGTCTTTTCGCCCCTCAGCGTCCCTTGTCATCGGCCTTCCCCTGCGCTTCAGCTTTGCCCTGTTCGATCACTCGCTTGAGTAGGTCCATGTTGGGCTGCCGATAGATTGGCTCCGATATGTCGGTCGAGGTGCGGTAGAGCTTGGCCCGGACTGGCAGGCCCATCCCGCCTTGAACAACTTCAAAGTTCAGGGGCAGGCGCTCTTCGCCGGACAGGCTCAAATGGACCTCAGCGAAGCCCCGCTTTTTCCCATCCACGTAATCATAAGCCCAGACATCGAGTCCATCAGCATTCTTGGAACCCTCTAGAAGGAGGTTGTTGAAAATGTAGCTTTCTTTAAGGCCTTCCGACTCAATCTCCCCTTCGATCACACCGCCATAAACGCGCAACCTCATCCTGACAGGACCGTCTGGGGCGGTCGATAACGCCTTTTCGTCTTCGGTAGCATCGACCCAGTCTTCAACGCTACTGGTCCACTGACCCGTGTAGTTCTGATCAAACTTGAGCCAATCGACAACGCCTTGCTTCGCTTTCGGAGCTTCCGACATGAACGAGTTGACCTTCGCGGGAAGGTCAAGAACACCGAGAAAGAGCGAAACAATCCAGCCGGAGGCTGCTATCAAGATTGCCGCGACGGAGGGCCGTGATTTCTTAGCCATATGGATGGTCTAACCCACGCTTGCCTTACAAAGTGCTAGGCTCCCCTCATGCATCTTCTTTGAGGCCAAGGCGACCACGAGCATGCGGGCGGTCACATCGTGAAGCCGCTCATCAGGCCCTGCACCCCAATACCTCAGCCTGTTGAACTGCATGCCCTGTATCTCCCGCGCGTGGTGGCGGATTGCTTCCTGATGGTACTTGATCGGATCGTCTTCGAGTTGATAAGTCATAACAACCTCATCGGTGCTTAGGGGCGCTGCATTTCACCAGCACGTTACCAAACCACGATTCGCACAGCCCCACAAAGAATGCCTGGCCGGAAATCATGCTGACATTGTCTTGCCGCGCTGATCGCGGCTCTTTCGCTTCCGCATCAATATCTCCTGAGGATGATCAATGGTCTGGTGAATACAGGGGATGACGACTCAGGGTAGTTCCGCGATGGTCTACCCACGACTTTCTACACAAGGGACAATAGATGGAAGACGCAGCGAATTTCTGGGGAAGCCGATTGGCACAAGATGCCGAATATATACTTGGCGGCGATGCCCGGCTGAACGTTCCCAGAGCGGGAGGACTTTATGAAATCACGAGCCGCGCCCGAGTGACGGTTTCCGAGCTATCAAACCAACAGAAAGCATATTTGACTACGTGGTTAGTAGATCAGCGGCGACTAGGTGTGGCAGTCCCGTTGATCACTCACGATGTAGTGGAGCTAGCGACGACAGCGCGACCCAAGACCTTGGCGGAACGACGGGATGGCTTGCTGGAAGCGATATTGGAGCATGCCCCCAGATTGGGCGAGGCAATGCATCACGATGAGGCATTTAGATATTCACTTGAACAACCTGATGCACCGAACCCGTTTTGGACCAAAGAGGCTTATCTCATGGCGGCGACGGAGTCGGTGGCTTTTAATGAAGTAGAGACCCTTATCGGCTTTGCTAGGGGCAAAGGCCTAATTGAAGCGGATGGTTATCAGCTTATACCAACCCTCATTGAAATTGACTCTCGGGATTCCCAAAAGCGTGCGAATCTGAATCGATGGCGCAAACAGGAGGTTTGCGATGGGTTCGGCGGTTTCTTTGCGAGTGGATTTTGATGGGGACAAA
>NZ_PCDP01000027.1 GCF_003240585.1 Arminella tubonensis | reverse complement strand
CAAAGTGCTCAGCAGTGCCTTATCGAGCTCGTTGGGCATCGAAATCCGGAAAATCTCGTCGCCCACCGAGTTTCGGCATTGAAAAGTGCATGCCATCATTCCTTCAAAGAGTTTTTGGACGGTCTGGAGGAGCTTCGCGACCACCCCGAACGACGTTTCGCGCGAGGGCATTCTTGCCTTTGCCGAAAGCGAGGTCGATCGCCTGCTGCGTTTGTGGCGTACCGACCCCCCGAAGCTTTGGTTCACCTATCACACCTACTATAAGACGCCGGACCTGATCGGGCCGCGCATCGCTTCGGAGCTTGGTATCCCCTATGTGACGGCGGAGGCGTCCTACTCCCCGCGACATGACGCGACAGGCTGGGCAGAGAGCCAGCAGCTGCTTTCGCAAGCGGTTCGCCAAGCGGCGGTCAATATTTGTTTTACCGAGCGGGACCGGAAAGGGCTTGTCGCAGCCATCCCGGAAGGACGTTACGCCCGGCTTTTGCCATTTGTAGACGACACGCTTTTTCGAGCGGCGGCAATCGAGGCCCGAGACCGTCTGGTCACTGTCGCCATGATGAGACGCGGCGACAAGTTCGACAGCTATGTAACGTTGGCCGCTGCTCTCGCCCTGATCGGAGACAGGACCTGGACGCTGAGCATTATCGGCGGTGGTCCGGCAATGGCGGATGTGCAGACGCTATTCTGCGCGTTTGAGAAAGAGCGCATCAATTGGCTGGGAGAGCTGTCAGCGGAAATGATCGCTGCGGAGCTTCGGCGCGGCGGAACCTATGTCTGGCCCGGATGCGGCGAGGCCTATGGTCTTGCCTATCTGGAAGCGCAGGCCGCAGGGCTACCGGTGGTCGCGCAGGCGACGGCCGGCGTGCCGGAAGTCGTCATCCACGGCCGGACCGGGTTGCTGACGCCCGATGGAGACATCAAGGCTTTCGCCGAGGCTGTCGGCACGATGCTTGACGATGACACGAAACGAAGAGAGATGGGCGCCGCGGCGAGCCGTTTCGTCCACGGCGAACGATCACTTGTCGCCGCATCCAAAAGTCTCGACCTCATTCTGCGGCAGTATCTTGGAGATGACTATGAGCGATAGCGCAATCTGGAGGCCGCTGCGAGACGAGTTGCTGCGCTTTGCAGCCGCCGGCCGGACCGCGAACCTTTGGCTTCGCGATGATGACGCGATCGAGCCGACGGCCCCACTTGACCGCCTGCTCGATTTGACCGGGAATTTCGCCGTACCGCTCGCACTCGCGGTTATTCCGGCCGTCACCGGCGAGGCGCTCGCGATGCGCCTTCAGCGGGAAAACCGCGTGGCGGTTATCGTCCACGGCTGGACTCATGACAACCATGCCGCCGACGATAGAAAGAAGCAGGAGCTGGGTCCCGAGCGGCCTGGGCCTGTTGTTCTCGCTGAGTTGAAAGCTGGTTTCGATAAGCTGAAAAGGCTTTATCCCAGGCAATTCACGCCGGTGCTGGTGCCGCCATGGAACCGTATCGCGCCGACGCTGCTGCCGTCGCTTGGCGATCTCGGATATCGGGCTGTTTCGGTCTACGGGCAGTCGTCGGCGATGAGCTCGATCGCGCTGGTCAATAGCCATGTCGATATCATGAACTGGCATGGGGTGCGCGGTTGCCGCCCCCATGCCGAGCTTGTAGCGAACTTGGTGACCGAACTTGCAAACCGCTTCGACGGCGGCAGTGAGCCCATCGGCGTTCTGACGCATCATCTTGTTCACGATGCCGCTGCCTGGGACTTCATCGCCCAGCTTTTCGAAGAGACGAAGGACAGTTCAGCCGTTGGCTGGCGCGGGATCGCCGAGTTGCTGAACTAAAGCTGCAGCGTCTGCCGGTCGAAAGCTGCAAAGGCGCCAGGGAAACTTGCCTGCGCCAGCGCCTGCATGGCGTCAAGCTCCTTGTCGGTTCGAGCCGGAGCGTGATGGAACAGGGCCAGGCGCTTTACCTTGGCTTGCTTGGCGAGCTTGACGCCTTCCTGCCACGTCGAATGGCCAAAGCCGAGGTGCTTCGGCATTTCGGCTTCCGTATAAGTCGTGTCGTAGATTGCCAGATCAGCCCCTTCCATGAGCGACAACGCTGCCTGGTCGAGCTTTCCAGCCATATGCTCGGTGTCGTAGATCATCGCGATGACGCGTCCTGCCCACTCTACCCGATAGCCGATGCAGCCGCCCGGATGATTGAGCGTAGCGGTCCTTATGACGATGCCGGCATGCGGCTCAAGAACGTCGCCGGCCTTGAAGTCGCGGAAACCGAGCGTCGCGCGGCAAATATCCGGTTCGACCGGAAACCACGGCGGTCGCATGAACTGGTCGATGAGCTGGCGTGTCGTCGTCTTGCCGGCGAGGTGACCGGACCAGAGATCGACGGTGACGCTCGGCGTATAGATCGGATCGAAGAACGGCAGGCCGATGATGTGGTCGTAATGCGAATGCGTGAAGAACAAATCGATGTGGCGCACTCTGTCGGCTTTGAGCGCCAGGGCGGCTTCACGCACGCCGGTGCCGGCGTCGAAAAGGAGACGTCTGTCGCCATGTCGCAATTCAATGCAGGAAGTATTTCCACCGTAGCGCTCGAATTCCGGTCCGGATACGGGAACGCTTCCCCGCACTCCCCAGAATTTGAGTTCGAAATTATCTTTCTTCATTCGCTCTTTGTACCAAGGCCCTACTGCTGCCAAAGTAAGCACACTTTTTCAGTCGTGCGAAGCCAGCAATTTCGCCAGTATAGTACTCCATGAGAACTGAATCCTAATTCCTTGCATCGAAGCTGGTCGCAATGCCGCCGTCGACCATCAGCATATGCCCGGTGACAAAGGACGAGGCCTCCGACGATAGGAAGACCGCTGCACCGACCAGCTCTTCAACCTCACCCCAACGACAGGCCGGGGTTCGGGCAAGCCAGGAGGTGACTGCAGGCGGCCGACGGCAGCCTCCGTCTTCTCCGCATCACGGCCGTTGACCACGATCTCCGCGCGATGTTGTGCAAGCCCGAGCGCCAGGGCAAAGCCGATACCCTGGCTCGAGCCGGTGATCAGTGCCCGGCGGCCGCTGAGATCGAATAGGGGGAGTGCCAATCGAATGTCCTTTCGCCAGTAGGCCTGCCTCGGGGAAATATGCCGTCAGTTCGTGATCGAGCGGATAAAGGTCCGAATGACCGCCGTCAGTGTTTCGGGCTGTTCGATGCAGGGAATGTGGCCGGCGTCCGTGATGACCTCATAGCGGGCGTCCGCGATAAGCCTGGAGGTGGAAAGCACCAGCTCCGGCGGGGTGGAACGGTCCTGGTCGCCGACGACGCAAAGGGTGGGCACCGATATATGCCGAGCCACCTCGGTCAGATCGGCATCGCGAACTGCCGCGCAGGTCGCCAAGTAGCCTGTCAAGGGCTGCCGGACGAGCATGTTGCGATAACCTGCGAAAGATGTGTTTTCCGGTCGACGGAAAGCCGCCGTAAACCACTTTTCCAACACCCCATCGGCGATCGCCTCGATGCCTTCCGCCTCGACCTTTTCGATGCGCGCGTTCCACGTTTCCGCCGTGCCGATCTTGTGGGCCGTGTCGCAGAGGATCAGGGCCTTTACCAGATCCGGCCGTCGCTCGAAAAGTGCCTGGGCGATCATGCCGCCGATCGAAAGCCCGCAGACATAGGCATTTTTGACCGTGAGGAGATCGAGCAACCCGGCGAGTTCGACGGCAAGGTCTTCCATGGAGTATGGCGTCTGCCCGACCTCGGACAGACCATGCCCTCGCTTGTCGTAAACCACGATGGCAAAATCGCCCGCGAGGCGAACGATCACATCGCGCCAGATGCGAAAATCTGTTCCGAGCGAATTGACAAAAACCAGCACAGGCTTGTCTGCCGGCCCGCCGATGACCTGGTAGTGGATCGCAACGTCGTTTATCCGCGCAAACTGCATTGGAATTCCTTGAACGTTAAACTAAATCATGTCTGTTACGACACATATATGACGACGTGTCTCCATCCGCCAACATTTATCGAGGCCACCCAATGACCGAAGCCTTTATCTGCGACTATATCCGCACGCCGATCGGCCGTTTTGGCGGATCGCTGTCTTCGGTGCGGCCGGATGATCTGGCCGCCGTTGCGCTGAAGGCGCTGATGGCGCGCAACGGGTCGGTTGACTGGGCGGCGGTCGACGACGTGATCTTCGGCTGTGCCAACCAGGCCGGCGAGGACAATCGCAACGTGGCGCGCATGGCGCTGCTTCTGGCCGGCCTGCCGCTGTCGGTGTCGGGCACCACCATCAACCGGCTGTGCGGCTCCGGCATGGATGCGGTCATCACTGCGGCCCGGGCGA
>NZ_PCDP01000074.1 GCF_003240585.1 Arminella tubonensis | reverse complement strand
GATGCCTGTATCGCGTCCCTTCAGCGCCCCGCGGCGCAAAACGGGATCAAATCGCTGATCGAGCGCGGTTTCCACAAGCCGGGGGATGTCGAACACCGACTTGGATACCATCTCGGGCGGCTTCCAATTTAGAAAACGAATAGTTGACCGTGGCGGCGACAAAAGTCGACCAGTTAATCAGGAGAGATGGGATGGACGCGATTGTTCGGGTATTTTCGAAAGCGGCCGAGCGTCCGTCGAAAGACGAAGCCGAGGAGGCGGTACGCACCCTAATCCGCTGGGCGGGAGACGATCCCGGTCGGGAGGGTCTTCAGGACACCCCCCGTCGTGTCACCAAGGCTTATGGAGAACTCTTCGCCGGATACGACGAACCAGCCGACGATCCATTGGCACGGACATTTTCGGATGTTGGCGGCTATCAGGACATGGTGATCGTCAAAGGCATCCCGTTCTTTTCGCACTGCGAACATCACATGCTGCCGTTCCATGGTCATGTGCATATCGGCTACCAGCCCGCTGGTCGTGTTCTTGGACTTTCCAAATTTGCAAGGCTTGTCGAGATATTCGCACGCCGTCTGCAAACCCAGGAAACGATAACGGCCCAGATCGCCCAATCGCTTGACGACGGCCTGCAACCGCTCGGTGTCGCCGTCATGGTGGAGGCCGAGCACATGTGCATGTCGATGCGCGGTGTAAAAAAACAGGGCGCGGCCACTTTGACGATGACGTTCAAGGGCGAGATGCAGAATTCGGCGTCGCTGCAGGCGAGGTTCTTGTCCGAGGTCCGCGCATAGCTAAAAACGAAGGGAAGCCGATGGAAAAATCAGTCATCATGAGTACCGGCGCGAGGCGATCTCAGTAGCGCGGTAATCCTCGATCTATTGCTTTCTTGGTTTCGCAGGAGGCGAGCGCCGTCACGGCGCGGCCATCACGGCGGCGGAATTTTGATGTCGCCGAGAGGCTGCGAGCTGTATAGCGCACCGTCGGTCCGCACACCCCTCCGAGGTCAGGAAGATGCTCTCATTTCATGCCCCAGGGCATTGAAACTACCGCGATCGTGTCGATGGTCTGCGGGTTGGAGCGATCGCGAAACGGTACGAACACCAACGACCAGCGATGTATCGGACGCTCTGAGCATGTCGGCAAGTGCGCGCAGCCCAGGTTTGATTGGTTGATCGGCGGACACTGGCGATTTTGTAAGGCTAATAGCTCCGAGACCGGGATTTAGGCGCTGCGCGTCGAACCCGTCGCCTTTTCATCCTGCACTCTCGGAATGAAGCCGGGCACGCCGGTCTCTACGACGCCATTGAACCGGACATTTGTGGTTATCTTGTCCCGTATTTCCTGCATGGCATCGTCCGGCAGAGTGGAGATTTCAATGTTTTCAGCGATGCGCCGCGGTGTGACCGAGGTGGTGAGGAATGCGGTGCCGCGTTGCACGGCCCAGGCCAGCAGCACCTGCGCAGGGGTTTTGTTGACACGTTTTGCGATTGCGACGATGACAGGATCGTCCAGCACCTTGGGGTCCATGCCGTGGGCAAGTGCCGCGAACGCCAGCACCACGATACCGTGCTCCCGGCAGTATTCCAGCAGTTCCCATTCGGGCAGATATGGATGAGATTCCACCTGGACTATCGCCGGCTTGATGCGGGCGCCGGCGACGATCTCTTTCAGTTTCTCGAGATTGACATCAGACAACCCTATCGCCTTGCATCGACCCTCGTCTACCAGGGCTTCGAGTGCGTGCCAGGTTTCGATCCGCTTCACGCCGGGGTCGTAGATGACATGACCGAACTCGTCCCTTGGGTCTTGTTCCTCGCCGGGCAGAAACGCAAATGGCGTGTGGATGAGATAAGCATCGACATAGTCGAGTTGCAGCCGCTTGAGGCTTGCATCAAAAGCCGGCTTCACGCGCTCCGGGCGGTGATTGGTGTTCCACAACTTCGTCATGAGGAACACGTCTTCACGCTTGCATGTCCCGGCTTCGAACGCCTCCTTCATCGCCTCGCCGACGGCTTTTTCGTTGCGTATCGCTCGGCGCAATCGAACTGTCTAAAACCGACCTCGAGTGCGGTTCTGGTCGCCAGCTTGGTCGCGATAGGGTCCGGGATCAGTGTGCCGAACCCGACCGCGGGGATCGAGGTCGATCCATTGTTCAGCGGAATCTTTTTGTTTCGAAGCGACATGTGGATACTACTCCTTCATTTGCAGCTGTACCGTACTTTCAGCGTTCACCCGTTGTTCGAAACGATGAGCGGAAGAAAGGATCGCGTCCATTGTCCAATGGTGTCGGCCAATTCGAAAGCGCCGGAACGGAAATGCTAATGGAATTTGCCTTTGACAGGGCAGGGCGTTCAGTGAGCGCCGCCGCCGGAAAGTTTGCCGGGTTTCTTCAGGAGCAGGCTGGCGACCAGAGCGACGACGAGAGCGACCCCAAGCAGGTAGAAGGTGTCGCTGAAGGCCATGATGTTGGCCTGCTTGCGCAGATCGAGGGCGATGGCGACCACGGCCTTGTGGGTCGCCGTTGCCTGGTCGCTGACGCCATGGCTCATGAAATATGCGGTCAGGTTCGCGACACGGACACGGGTTGCTTCCTCGAAGACCGAGACCGAATTGGTGAGTATGTTCGAATGAAATTGCTCGCGTTTGGTCAGGAACGTCTGTAGTGCCGCGATGCCGACGGCACCACCGAGATTGCGCATCATGTTGAAGAGAGCTGAAGCCGAATCCGCATTTTCCTGTTCGATCCCCGCGGTGGCGATGGCCGAAAGCGGCGCGAAGACCAGAGCCTGGCCGATGGCGCGGACGATGTTCGGCCAGAAGAGCTGGTCACTGGCATAGTCGGCGCTCATGTGCACGTTCATGAAGTTCGATGCAGCGAAGAGCGCGAAGCCGACGACGATCAGCAGGCGGACATCGAAGCGCTTCATCAGCCTCGGAACGAGCGGGATGAGCAGCAGTTGCGGGATACCGGTCCAGGCCAGCACCAAGCCGATCTGTTCGGAATTGTAGCCCTGGATGCGGCTGAGGTAGATTGGCAGGATGAAGACGGAGCCGTACAGCGCGGTGCCGAGCAGGAAGTTGGCGAGGATCCCGAATCCGAAGTTGCGGCGGACGAGCAGGCGCAGGTTCAGCAGCGGATGGGCGGCCCGCAGCTCGATGACCAGGAAAAGCGACAGCGAGACCACGGCTGTCACCGACAGGCGGACGATGAAAGGCGAGCCGAACCAGTCGTCCTTGTTGCCCTCTTCGAGAACGGTCTGCAAGGCTGCCAGGCCGATGGCCATGGTGACAATGCCAGCCCAGTCTCCCTTTGCCAGCAGGCCAAAGTTGGTCGGCGAGCGGTCGAGTGAGAACCACAGCATGCCGATCATCAGCGCGCCGGGCACCAAGTTAACATAGAAGATATATTGCCAGCCGAAATTCTCGGTGAGATAGCCGCCGATGGTCGGCCCGATGGCGGGTGCGAATGTCGCCGAGAGCGCGAACAGCGCAAGCCCGATCGGCTGCTTGGCCTTGGGCAGAAGCGTGATGATGATGGTGAAGGCCATCGGGATCAGCACGCCGCCGGAAAAGCCCTGGATGGCGCGCAGCACGATCATCTGCTGGAGATTTGCAGCAAAGGCGCAGGCAGCTGAGAACAGCAGGAAGATGAAGGCGTTGGTCAGCAGATAAATGCGGACCGAGAACACCCGGGCAAGCCAGCCGCTCAGCGGTATGACGACGATTTCCGCGATGAGGTAAGACGTCGAAATCCAGCCGCCGTCGTCGGAGCCTGCACCGATCGCCCCCTGGATGTCGGCGAGTGAGGCATTGACGATCTGGATGTTGAGTACCGCCATGAACGCTCCAAGCGTGGAGCCGACGACGGCACACCACATCCTCACCGGGCTCATCGCCGCCGCGCTTGCGGTGACGGCCGTGCGCGGGGCGCTGTTCGTGTTTGCTATCTGGAGCGTGGCCATACCATTCCTCCTTCCGGCGAGTGGAAACATTCTCGCGACGAAGTTCGGGTGACAGTTCGGGACAGGAGGGATGATCAAGTCGGCTGGGACAATCCCTATTTGAGCGACTTACTTCTAAGTTCCCCTGGTATCGATCTTCGGTTCGACGGACATGCCGGAGCGGAGCAAACCGCTCAAAGCCTCGTCGTCGATCACGATCTTGACCGGGACGCGCTGGACGATCTTGGTGAAGTTGCCGGTCGCGTTATCAGGAGGGAGGAGCGAGAACTCGAGACCGCTCGCAGGCGAGATGCTGTCGACATGACCCTTGATGGCGGCATCCGGGAAGCTGTCGACCCTGATCTCCACCTTCTGTCCGGCACGGACGTTGGTCAGCTGCGTCTCCTTGAAGTTCGCAACGACGTAGACCGAGTGCAGTGGCACGACCGCCATCAGCTGGGTGCCCGAGGTGACGAACTGGCCGACACGGATGGAGCGGGCGCCGACGGTGCCATCGACCGCGGCAACGATGTCGGTGTAGGAAAGATTGAGTTCCGCTTGATGGGCGGCTGCAGCGGCGCGGTCGCGCTGGGCAACGGCCTGATCGCGCTGGGTTTGCAGCACCGGAACCTTGTTCTGCGCAGCGACCAGTCCTGCCTCGTCGCGTTCGACAGCGGCCGCCGCCTGGTCTTTCTCGGATTGGCTCTGCTCGGCACGGGACTGCGTGCCTGCACCGTTGTTGATCAGTTTTGCAAATCGCTCCGCGTCCGACTGGGCAAAGGTAAGAGAAGCGCGCGAGGCGTCGATTGCGGCTCTGGCCTGGCCAATGATGGATTGCTGCAGGTGAATCTGGGCGTCGATATTGGTGATGGCGGCCTCGGCGGCCTTCACATCGGCCCTCGCCTGCGCAAGTGCCGCCTGATAGTCGCGATCGTCGATGCGGGCGAGCACCTGCTCCGCCTTGACGGTGTCGTTGTCGTTGACAAGAACTTCCTTGATGTAGCCTGAGACCTTGGGGGCAACAGTCGTGAAGTCAGCCTTCACATAGGCGTCGTCGGTGGATTCAATGAAGCGACCGACCGTCCAGTAGTAGTGGCCGTAGTAAGCTCCAAAGGCAATTCCCGCCAGAAGTACCGTTGCGAGGCAGAGGCGCTTGACGATCGATCGCGGGTTTTTGAGCGTGTCTGGGGCCGATCGCACTTTCCCCGCGACGGGTCCGACCGGAGTTTTGCCGATCCTGGCTGAGCCCGCCTTTGTTGCAGCTTCGAACGCTTTCTTCCTTGGAAGTTCGACCATTGCACTTCTCCTAATTACCCGAAGGTCGGCTCATCGGCCGATTCACCGAGCATCGAAAATTGGATGGGCTGACAGCTTGCGTTTTCGTCGTGCCCGCTCGCTCGATCGCGATGCGCCGGTCAGAGTTCGTACGCCTGCAGCAATGCCCTTGCCGCATCGAGGCGGACCTGCAGGGCCTTACCTCTTGCTTTCAATTCTTCGATGGAAATAGAACCATCGGGTAACTCGGCGCCTGCTTCCCGGATTGGCGCGATGGGGGGATGCTCCCACCTTGGGGCGGTTATCGCCCGAAGCCGCATCAATACCTTGCCTGCCCATTGCTCGAAGGGCTTCGGAGGGTATACCGGGCCGATCTGGGTCATGGATTCTCCTCCACTGTCATCAAGCTCGGTTTTACGCGCCCAGCGTCTTGAGCGTATCCCCGAGTTCAGCCGCGAGGGCCATTGGCTGTTCCCAGGCGGCAAAGTGCCCACCCTTGTCCAGCCGGTTGTAGTGGGTCAGCTTCGGATAGGCCTCCTCCGCCCAGCTCCTGGGCACAGCGTATAGCTCGTCCGGAAACACGTTGACGCCAACGGGGATCGTCACACCCTTCGGAGCAAAGAAGGCCAGCGTGCTTTCCCAGGAGACGCGCTGACGAGATCGCCGCGTTTGCTAAAGCAGCGCAAGTAGCGCCTGCGCGCCGGCCGTGGACGATGCGGGATTTTGGCCTGTTACCAAGTGCCCGTCGGTTATGGCGAAGCTCTTCCAATCGGCGACCTTTTCAAACTTGCCGCCCAGCCGTCGAAGCTCATCCTCCACAAGGAAGGGAACCACATGCGTCAGATGCACGGCCTCTTCTTCGGTGTCGGTAAAGCCGGTCACCCGCTTGCCCTTAACCAGAGGCTGGCCCTTGTACTGGACATGACGCAAGACGCCCGGGGCGTGGCAGACGGCGGCGACCGGCTTGCCGGAATTATAGAACTCCTCGATGAGCGAGATCGACGTCTTATCCTCCGCCAGGTCCCACATCGGGCCATGTCCCCCGGAATAGAAGACTGTGTCGAAGTCTGAGGCTTTTACCTCTGACAGCTTTACCGTGCTTGCAAGGACCGCCTGGGCAGCCTTGTCTCCCTTGAAGCGCGTCATCGGCGGCGTCTGGCTCCCTGGTTCGTCGCTCTTTGGATCGATAGGAGGCTGGCCGCCCTTTGGGGAGGCGACAGTGACCTGCGCGCCCGCATCTGTGAACACGTAGTAGGGTGCCGCGAACTCCTCGAGCCAGAAACCGGTCTTCCGCCCGGTATTCCCAAGCGTGTCGTGCGACGTCAGGACCATCAGGATTTTCTTTGCAGTCATCGTCTTCCTCCTTGCGGATCGACATCCGGAAGAACGCTCACGCCCGGCCGGACAAAATGGCTCGCGCACCGCGCAGCCGACCGGGCGATTATCCGTGAAATCCAAAGGCTAGGCGATTGAACGAAGGTATCGCCGATACGATGGTATCGAGCGGATCCGCAGTCTTTGGCAATTCAATCAAAACCTGCACTGAATTGGCTAACACCGGCAGAAGGGTAGGGAATCCTACGTGGGATGTTTTTCTGAACAGTTCGTTCTATGCCCGCGTTTGGAGCGCGGCTATCGAAGACCTACCAGTCAGCAAGATACGCCAGGTCGCTAGTGGTTTGATCGAGACAAAGGAGTCCGATTTAGGATTCCAATTTTCGCATGAATATGCGACGGTCCTGCATGCGCACAGGTGTCACATTTGAGGTTTCCGCTGCCGACCGGGTTCGGCTGAAC
>NZ_PCDP01000049.1 GCF_003240585.1 Arminella tubonensis | reverse complement strand
GTTTGCTGAGCGATTGCCACGTCCGTGCCCGACGGCTGAGCGTGGTATGATCGGGGAAGGGAGTGCCAACCCCATCAATTGCAGTATCGATTTCAGAAAGCCTTCGGCCTGCCGCAACCGCAGGCCGAACACCATGCCCAGGGACAAGGCTGTCTCGATCGCAAGATCAGAATAGCGAGGCTGGCCACCACGGGTCTTGCGTCTTGGAGCTGACCACATCGCAAGCGCCTCCGGTGTCAGCCACAAGGTCAAGCCTCCACGTCGCCGAAGCCCCGCCTCATATTCCGACCAGTTCGTCACCTTGAACTTCATCTTGCCGATGTGATGACGGCGGGCGGCATTGCGTTTGAAAGGCATGACTGCGACAGACCGGCTATTGAGATCCCCGCTCGAATAAATCACGACAACTGAATGATCCGTGCACCAAAGCCCATGGGATCGGCATCGACGAGAGCCAGCAAGGGTAGAGTCACGTCATTCGTCATTTCGTCATGATTCGACAGTGGCGTAAGCGTGGGGCGCCCAAGGGCCCCTCCGCTCAAGCTGTTTCCAGAAACGACCTCAGTGTGCGGCTGCGGCTCGGGTGTTTCAGTTTGCGCAGTGCCTTTGCTTCGATCTGGCGAATGCGCTCTCGTGTAACCGAGAATTGCAGACCGACTTCTTCGAGCGTATGGTCGGTGTTCATGCCGATGCCGAAGCGCATCCGAAGAACCCGCTCCTCCCTTGGTGTCAGCGTGGCAAGAACTCTGGTCGTGGTCTGTCGCAGGTTGGATAGTACGGCAGCATCGAGGGAATTGACTGCACTTTTGTCTTCAATGAAATCGCCGACGCTTGCGTCGCCATCGTCGTCACCCACTGGCGTGTGGAGCGAGATCGGTTCCTTGGCGATCTTCAGGGTCTTCTTGACCTTGTCCAGCGGCATCCCCATTTTTTCGGCGATTTCTTCCGGCGTCGCCTCCCGACCCAAATCGTTGAGCATTTGGCGTGACGTCCTGACGATCTTGTTGATCGTCTCGATCATGTGGACGGGAATGCGGATCGTCCGGGCCTGGTCCGCGATCGAACGAGTGATGGCCTGCCTGATCCACCATGTCGCGTAGGTCGAAAACTTGTATCCTCGGCGATACTCGAATTTGTCGACCGCCTTCATCAGGCCGATGTTGCCTTCCTGAATCAGGTCGAGGAACTGAAGCCCGCGGTTGGTGTATTTTTTGGAGATCGAGATGACGAGCCGAAGGTTGGCCTCGATCATTTCCTTTTTAGCGAGGTTGGATTCCCGTTCGCCCTTCTGTACCAGGGTAACAATCCTGCGGAACTCCGCCAGAGAGATCCCCGTGTCGAGCACTAGAGCGCTGATCTCGTCGCGGATCGACTGGATGGTGGCGACTTCCTGAGTAACGAAGGATTTCCATCCCCTGCCCGTAAGCTCGGCAACCCGTTCCAACCAGCGAGGGTCCAGTTCATATCCACTATAGTGATCGAGAAATTCATCGCGTCTGACGCCGTGCGATTCAGCGAGCCGCAGAAGGCGACCTTCGCTGACTACTAGGCGCTTGGAGATGTCGAAAAGTTGTTCGATCAGGCTGAGGATGCGCTTGTTGTGGAGCGAAAGCGATTTGACGGCAGTGACCAGTTCATCGCGGTAGGTGCCGAGGAGTTCTTCTTCGTTCGGATCGCGGCGTTTCCTGTCCTGCAGTTCACGCAATCGGCTGTAGGTATCCGCAATGTTCTGCAGAGCTGTCGTCACCTGCGGAAGGAGTTCTGTTTCCATGGCGACCATGGAAAGGCCCTCGTCTTCCTCCGCGTCCTCAACTATGGAGGAATCGCCGCCGACGTTTGTGATGTCGTCGTCGACCGACCGAGCGTTGCGCAGCCGATCCTTGTCTTCCTCTGCTTTGCGATCGATCTCGATCTGCTCCGCACCTTTGAATTCCGGAGCGGCCTTGGCATCCGGGCCGGAGTAGGTTGTCTCGAGATCGATGATGTCACGCAGCATCGTGGTGCCGTCGAGCAATTCGTCGAGCCAGATAATGATTGCCTGAAACGTAAGCGGGCTCTCGCAAAGACCTGCGAGCATCGTTTCCCTGCCGGACTCGATCCGCTTGGCGATGGCGATCTCGCCCTGCCTCGAAAGAAGCTCTACGCTGCCCATTTCCTGCAGATACATACGCACCGGATCGTCGCTGCGGCCGCCAGGTTCTTTCTTTTTGGCAGTCGCCAGCGACTTGGAAGCCGCGGCGACGATCTCGGTATCGCCGTCGCTCGCGCCCCTATCCTCCTCCTCATCCGTATTGTCATCGTCGACCTCATCATCATCGACGATGTTGATCCCCATGCCGGAAAGCTTGGCCATCAGATCCTCGATATATTCGGAGGACAGATCATCGGAAGAAACCACCGTGTTCAGCTGCGCGATGGTCAGGTGGCCACGCTCCTTGGCGGTTTTGATCATGCGTTTGACGGCATCATCCGAAAGATCGAGTAGGGGTCGATCAGTGCTTTCGTGCGCATTATCGCTAATGGCGTTGTCCTCAGTCGAATACTTCGCCATTGATACGAGCCCTTTTGTCCGCCAAATCACTATGGTTGATATAAAGCACTTCGGCTCGATTACGAAGATTGTCTTACGGTAACCTCGTTGCCCTCCGATCTACTTTTACGAAGGGTATCCACCTGGGTCTCTGGTCCGATTGCCCTCCATCTTTTGCGGCAATTTAAATAGCTGCCGGTACCAGCCGAGGATCTCCGGTACGACTAGTCGGCATCGTAACGTTAACCGGGCATTGGTCAAAATGTGGGATCTGGCAGCATGACCAAACTTGCCCGTGATCCGCTCTACCGTCGCCATCGATTTCCATCGGAGGTGATTGCCCATGCGATGTGGCTGTATTTCCGGTTTCCGCTCAGCCTGCGGATGGTCGAGGATATGCTGGCAGCGCGTGGCGTCATCGTCTCTCACCAGACCGTGAGGCTCTGGGCTGAGAAATTCGGCAGACACTTTACCAATGATATCCGGAAGCGATCGGCCGGCAGCTCGGGGACAAATGGCACCTCGATGAGGTCGTCATCACCATCGCCGGCAAGAAACACTGGCTCTGGCGCGGGCTGGCTTTCAAGGGGCGGCTCTTTTTAGATTGCGGCGACTGCCTGCGAAACGGCGCGATTTCGTTGGACGCTCAAGGCTGCCACTCCGCGGGGCCAAATTTGAGCAGGCAAGCCTGGCAATCCGCAAGATCGGTCGAGCGCACAGCACTTGTGCGGGGCTATTTGGTCCTGCCACGGTAAGGACAGTAAAATGACGACGACGCTTCGAAACTACCATGCCCGGATGCAACGGGTCCTAGATCACATTGATCAGCATCTCGACCGCAATCTGGACCTAGACGAGTTGAGCTGCGTGGCCGCCTTCTCCAAGTATCATTTCCATCGGCAGTTCTCGGCGGCCTTTGGGCTGTCTGTGCATCGCTATATCCAGCTCGTTCGCATGAAGCGGGCATGCTACAGGCTGGCCTACAGGGACGTAGACAGCGTGACCGAGATAGCCATGGATGCCGGCTACGAAGCTCCTGACGCCTTTGCTCGCGCATTTCGGCAACGGTTCAGCCAGTCGCCTTCGCAGTTCAGGAAATCTCCCGATTGGGAACCGTGGCTTGCCGCCCTCGTGCCTCTCAACCTAGCAAGGAGTAAGCTTATGCAAAGGACATTTGCAGCCAATGACATCGAAATCCGCGAGGTGTCTCCGACCCCTGTCGCGATCATGAAACATCGAGGTGATCCGGCAATTATCGGCGACACGATCAAACGCTTCATAGCATGGCGCAAAGCAACTGGCCTGAATCCGAAGACCGGTTTGACTTTCAACATCTTCCATTCCGATCCGCGTGCGACGTCTCCGGACGAGTATCGACTGGACCTTTGTGTCAGCACCGATCAGCCGATCAAGACGAACGGAGAGCATATTGAGGCGGGCATGATCCCCGGCGGCCGTTGCGCCGTGCTGAAAGTCGTTGGCAATACTGATGATCTGGAGCCTGCCGCGCTTTACCTCTATCGCGATTGGCTGCCGGCCAGTGGCGAGGAAGCGAGGGATTTCCCCCTGTATTGCCAGCGCCTCATCTTCTTTCCGGAAGCACCTGAACATGCGGCGGTGGCAGAGCTCTTCCTGCCCCTGAAATAGCGAACCTCTGTGGCGGCTTGTCCGTTTCCGTCCACGACGGCGGACAAGCAGCTTTCAACCCAAATCTCCCGATCCGGCTAAACAGCGCGTTCGCTAAACGTGGGCATTCCATCAGGCGAAATCATAGCGACCTTCACCGGATGGCTACCCTGCACGAGATATGGCTGACTGTCTCGGATCAGCGCCCTTGAGACAAATCGGGTTTAATTGAGAAGAGAGGATTTCTGGTTTATCGTAGCTCGATCAAAGGAAGCGAAGGATGAGGCAGAAAGCCGGGCCGCAGGAACCAACGGCCGAGCATGTGATCAAGGACATCCACCGTGCGACGCGTAAGCATCATTCGGCCGAGGACAAAATCCGCGTCGTGCTGGAAGGCTTGCGTGGGGAGGAGAGCATATCTTTGCGACAAGCTGCTCAGCCTCCTGCGGTCCCAGAACTTGTTCACCATTTTCGAAACGGTCGAGGAATGCCAGCGCAGTCGTTATCTTATCCGCTTCAACACCGCTCATAACTTCAACCCCAATGGAAGTCGCTTAACTTTAAGTGTATCTCACGAGGAATGCGTGTCCGCGGCAAACAAAAGCTCTTCTGGTCCTTTGTTCAGGAATGCATAAACCGAGCGAAGTTTCTCATGCAGCTCGTCAAAAGCGACGATCATCACATCGCGCATATTGTTCCTGTAAAACTCGAATGACTTTCTGTGGGTCTCGTCCTTCGGTGCTCGGCCTGCAATGACCAGGCACTGCATGGCATAAGCGAAGACATCGTACTGGCGTGTCTGCCGAGCAGTTTTGAGAGCCTTGTCGCCAAGGATGAAATCGAGATGCTGATGCCCATCTGCGAAGGTTGTAAGCTCGAGCTCCGCGCCATCCTCTCGGACACCAACTCGAGCGACTTTGATCTTACCCTTCGAATTCTTTTCAAGGCCCGAATGCCTTGGTGAAATTCTCCCGGCAGTGTCGTCTCTAAGTCGATATTTGGCTTATCGGAATGTTGTCGGCGGTTGACCGTATTTTTGCTTGAAAGCGGTTGCGAGATGGGCTGAATCCGAAAATCCTGTTTCGAATGCGATCTCGGTCATGGACATGGCGCCCGTTTTCGACGAGGAAGCGCACATAGCCAGGCGGGTCTCCAGAATGAACCGTTTTGGCGTGACGCCGGGCAGCGTAAACTTAATGCTTCACAGTAAATATCTGGATTGGCGCGTTGGTTCAGGCGGCGTGAAGACGTGCGATTTGGCGCCAAGTATTCAAGGCTGCTGCTCGCAGTTCCCGATGGTGGGCGGATGGAATATCGTGGCGGGGAATGTGGAAGAGGTTGGCAATCGGGTCGTGGATGGAAGCGAAGCGTTGAAGATGCCTTGCTGACTTGAAGCCCTTCATGATCCGCTCTCGCCGCCGGGTAGGTTGATGGGAATTCTCCGCCCGGTTATTCAGGCCTTTGTGGGATCGATGTTCGACGCCAGGCATGATGTCGCGCTTTGCCGCGCCATAGAATCGCAGCTTGTCGGTGATCATGACACGGGGCGAACGTCCCTGTCCTTTCAGAAGCTTTCGCATCAGACGTTTGGCGGCCTTTGTATTGCGGTGGCTCTGCACCAGCACGTCGAGAACAAAACCGTCCTGATCAACGGCGCGCCAAAGCCAGTGTTTCTTTCCGCCGATGGTGATGACAACCTCATCAAGGTGCCATTTGTCGCCGAGCCTGCCGGCTGATCTCTTCCGGATATCATTGGCAAAGTGTCTGCCGAACTTCTCTGCCCAGAGTCGCACGGTCTGGTGAGAGACGATGACGCCACGCGCTGCCAGCATATCCTCGACCATCCGCAGGCTTAGCGGAAACCGAAAATAGAGCCAAACGGCATGGACAATCACCTCCGCTGGAAATCGGTGGCGACGACAAAGAGGATCACGGGCAAATCTGGTCATGCCGCCAGATCCCACATTTTGATAGATGCCCGGTTAACGTTACAGTGCCGTCGAGGGCTCATTTTAAGGGGTGTTGCCTGCGCAACATCAACATACCAGCTACCTATCAGAATAATCAGTTCCGTTACAGTCCGATAAGCTCGATGTGGCCATGGTCCAACCAGAAAACCGCGGCGCCCAACAATGGTGTTTCCGGGTATATCCGCGGGACAAGATCAATGTAGGTGGCAAGTTGCGGCCAATAGCCATCGAGATCGCGGGCTATCGCTTGCGCGATCGAATTGTGATGTGCAGATGACGGCCGGCTCAACGGTTTTGACGGTCAGCACTGTCGTCGATACGTTCCGGACACCGATAGGTCGCCCGACGGGGTTGATCACCGTTCCATGCTACGACAATCCACATCTGCTCCGCCTCGCACACATTGCGTGTGCCTTGCGTGGTGCTTCTCATGCTCTCAACTTAAAATGTGCGTCGCACGATGTTGCTAGCACTCTAGGCTGTAGAGTGCTATGAATCGCATATGGGGGCAGCCTGTTGGCTACGATCCCATCAAAGGATCCAAAGATGACAAAGACCAATTTCCGTCCGCTCCACGACCGCGTCGTCGTACGTCGCATCGAGGCTGAAGCAAAAACCAAGGGCGGCATCATCATTCCTGATACCGCCAAGGAAAAGCCGCAGGAAGGCGAAATCGTCGCTGTCGGCACCGGCGTTCGCGATGAGTCCGGCAAGTTCATTGTTCTAGACGTCAAGGCTGGCGACCGTATTCTGTTCGGCAAGTGGTCGGGCACTGAAGTCAAGCTCGACGGCGAAGACCTTCTCATCATGAAGGAAACCGACATCATGGGCGTTATCGGCTAATTAGCGGGTCGCTCTTTCCAATTCTGTCATGACGACCATTGGGCCATGAGCCCGGGAGTTCATTCTATGACTGCCAAACAAATCAAATTCGGTCGTGACGCGCGCGAAAAGCTGCTGCGCGGCGTCGACATCCTCGCCGATGCCGTCAAGGTAACGCTTGGTCCTAAGGGCCGTAACGTCATCATCGACAAGTCCTTCGGCGCTCCGCGCATCACCAAGGACGGCGTCACAGTCGCCAAGGAAATCGAACTCGAAGACAAGTTCGAAAACATGGGCGCACAGATGGTCCGCGAAGTTGCTTCGAAGACCAACGACATTGCCGGCGACGGCACCACGACTGCAACGATTCTTGCCGCTGCGATCGTTCGCGAAGGTGGCAAGGCAGTTGCCGCCGGCATGAACCCGATGGACCTGAAGCGCGGCATCGATCTCGCTGTCGCAGCGGTTGTCAAGGACATCGTCAGCAAGGCCAAGAAGATCAGCACGTCTGAAGAAGTTGCCCAGGTCGGCACGATCTCTGCAAACGGCGAAAAAGAAATCGGCGCTTATATCGCTGAAGCCATGCAGAAAGTCGGCAACGAAGGCGTCATCACCGTTGAAGAAGCCAAG
>NZ_PCDP01000077.1 GCF_003240585.1 Arminella tubonensis | reverse complement strand
AGAAATCATAGAAGAGCTGCATCGGAACCGTCTGGCATCCCATCATCGCTCAACCCTCCGCAAATCAATGCGACGATTGAATCACGACAGGCAAGCCTCAGCAATGCCGAGTTTTTCAACAGTATCGACGCAAAGGAGAAGCTGGATAGCGGCACCCGTTGGGCCCAATGCAGTCTCAGACACGCATTGACGATGTGCTCCGCCGCTCATAGGTTGTAATTCTCACAATCGGCGTCGTTTCAATGAAGACAACCCATATCGTGCCCGGCGACTCGGCCGCTGGATCATTGCACCAGGCCCTTCGCATCGCAGGGCGTGATGACGGGTCGCTCGTGTTCGGCGATGATCTCAGTTGCGGCCCAATCGCGTCTGGAGACCCCATTGAGCGAGCGGACTGGTGGAAGGAAGAGTACGGCTGGCCGGGGATGGAGGAAAACATTCGGTCATTCTGGACCAAGGTAGACGCATCAGAAGGAAAGTTGGTCCTCTGGTTTGGCCGCCACTCCGCGAGAGAGCTGGCATTTCGACACGCTTGGGCATGGCGAGTTGTCCAACGACCGTATCATGTCGTTGACGTCACCGGACTGCGTATTCCAGTCAAATGGGGAAACGGCGCTGATGGTGTAATTGAGTCAGCTCAGGCAGTTTCGATTATACCGTCAACTGGACTAACAACTCTTTTTGACAGCGAAAGAGAAACGTCGAGCGACGAGGAAGCGAGCTATCGCGTCAATGGCTTAAGCTCATGGCTGAAGACGCTCCCTTCCGTATCATCACGCCCACCGGTCTTGTCTCCGCACCAAAAGATTGTTTCGATCACCTGCTCCTGGCGCAATCAGCCACCGACTGGCGAAAGGTGGCTTATGTCGTTGGCAATGCGCTCGGTTTGAACAGCGAACCATATATGCAAATGAGCGATCTCACGTTGATAGATCGGGTAGCAGTGCTGGTTGAGCAAGGGAAACTTATTGCCGATGGTGATCCCTATAAGGTTAGGGAGTGCCGCGTGCGGTTGGTATAGCAATGGTCGTCGAAGACAGAAATCTCGACGCGTTCTCCAACCATCGTGACTATCGCCGACATTCCACCCATGCCAGCGCATTTTGATGTCCGTCGCCATGTCCTGCACTAGCCGGTCGACGGTGGGAGAATGACTATCCCGCTTCGAGCCAACATTGAGCAAAGCGAAGGACCGAGAAGTACGATCACTGTAGCGAAGATCAAAGTCGCAAACACGAAGTAAAGCTTGTCAACCCAAGGCTGGTTGATGATCTTGAGCGTTCGAGAGATTGAGTTCACGGATGCGCCGTTTGTGGGCGTGGGTGATGAACCAGAAAACCAGATTGATGCCATGAAACCAACGAAGCTCAAGATCAACAACAATCTCGCCTCATTCACGTCGGTCGCCGAAATATAGTCGTCAAGGCCCTTGTCTTGGAATGGGTAAATGTAGCCGTGTTCCGGTCGCGCAACGTGTGGCCGTCTGTCGTGAAAGAAGGACGAGAGAAAGCAGAAGATTGCAAACGCCGCGAGCGCTAACGCAAAACCTCCCTGCCAGCACAATTTTCTAATATTCGGACCCATAATCGCCCTGAAGTTAGTTCCCCGCCATGGCAGCCCGGCTCGTCGCGCATCAGTATTGAATGTGCCGAATGATCTATAGGCCCGCTGTGTCTACTTTTAGTCGTATCAAGGTGACAGGCAATCGCTACCGTTTGAGTTGCTTAACGGGCTGAGAATGGCCGCAATGGCGGCGCGATCCGGACCAGGTCGCCTGTCGCCCATCATTTGTCGCTTGCACGCTGTGGCGCGATCACCGGGGCTTCCGAAACGTGAATTCGACCAGAGACGAGGAGAGCCATAAGAAGAGACGAGGTGTGCAGAGCCTGCCCTAGCAAGCCGGAGCGAAGTTTATCGACAAGCTCGGAAAGCGGTACTTTATGCACAGTCAAGCCCTCTTCTCCAGCCTCCAGTTGCTGCGTCCCAACCGGCGAAGCGTTGATAGCAAGGCAGGTGTGAAGCCGATTTGTATGTGACGCGGGGTTTGGGTAGAGCGTGGTGATAAACTCAATTCGTTCAGCGCGATAGCCGGTCTCCTCTTCCAACTCGCGGCGGGCGGCATCTATCGGGTCCACGTCGGAGGGTTCCAAGGCCCCGCCGGGAAGTTCCCAGAAGACCTGTCCGGCAGCGTGTCTATACTGGCGAATAAGCAGGACGTGCTCGTCCGGCGTGATTGCCACGACATTGACCCAGTCTGGATAGGACAGAACGTAGTAGGGACTGATTTCTCTCCCCGCAGGTGTCAGGCAACTCTCGGCGCGAAGATCGATCCAGCGATCCTTGACTACTGTGTCTGCCGAAAGGGTTGTCCATCTGTCGCTCATATCCGTCCCCCGATACTATCAGTCCTCGGGACGATAAGGCATTCAACCGCTGGTGCAATGCCCACAGCTGGTGCGTTTGAGACCGACGCCTGGGTCGTGTCAGCCAAACCGGACCCTGCAGTTCCGATGCCCAACCGGAATGCCGGATTGTCTCGCGCTCAAGCCATCTTCAGGGCAGCGAGGTCGCCGCTGTCGAGGGCGGCTAAATTGGCTTCGATTTTGTCTATCGGCCAGTCCCACCAGGCAATATCGAGAAGTTCGTCGATGATCTCGACGGGATAGCGCATCCGAATGACGGTCGCCGGGTTTCCTCCGACAACCGCATACGGCGGAACGTCGCGAGCAACGACCGAAGCGGCAGCGACGATAGCACCTGCTCCGATCTGCACCCCTGGCATGATCGCGGCGTTGTGGCCGATCCAGACATCGTCGCCGACGATGGTATCCTTCACGGGCAGGTCTTTGTAGCCGAAGGTCTCCGGCTTGAAGATGCGGAATGGATAGGTGGTGAAGCCGGTCATCGGATGATTGGCTGAACTTGTAATAAAATAGCTTCCCCGAGCGATCTGGACGAATTTGCCGATGATCAGACGCTCGCCGACGCTGTGTCCCAGATAGGGTGCGAGTATCTGGGCAGTGTCCTCCGGTCTTCCAGAATGAGTGTAGTAGCTGAACTCGCCAATTTCCATGCGCGGATGGTCGACAACGTTCTTCAGATAGACCGTGTCGCGATAAAGCGTTCCGTCCGGTAAAGTGATCGGGTGCGTTGCATTCGCGTCGAGAAGAGGCATCGAAAATACCGTTCCGAGGGCCAGCGGAGTGAGACGTCCGACGCTAGTCTCCAAAACCGAGAGAATCCATCGCGCTACCCAAACGCTTTCATGAATAATTTGAATGGCTATGCGCTCAGCGCTTTTAGGGTAGCATCCGCTATGACGGCTATGACCGCATCCGGCGCGAAGGAGAAGCTGGCTAGCGGCACCTGTTGGCCCAATGCAATCATTCATCAGTCTATTGGTAAAATTCCATCAGTTGCATTTATGGAATGTTTGATTGCTGCATCTACTGTCGATGCAGGTGGGGTCTCTAAGGTGCATGATGACAATTTGGAGAGGGATATTCACCGGGCTTGGATGTGTGGTTGCCTTGGCCGGGTGCTCGCCAGAGACCGAAAGTCCTGATGTCCAAAAGTTCGAAAACAGCGAGCTTCACGCATTGGGGGCTTCCTGCGCTGGGCCCTATTTCAGCGTTGAGGGAGGCAACTTTATTCTGGTTGAACAGGGAGAAAAGAGAATTGTCCAAGAAGACGTGAAGCTTGACGACCTTGGATCGCATCGGCTCGCGATGACTGCATCTTATGGTAACGGTAGCCTCGTTTCGACGTACACGCTCGAATTTAATAACACGGTCGCAAAATTGGACAACGTCGCGATGCTTCCCGAAGTCACTCCGGAACAACTGGATAAGGCCAAGCTTCCGAGGGACTATATGGCAAAGTATTTTCGCGAGGTTAAGGAGAAGATGCCAACACTGGTGCTTTGTCCGCGATCAGCAACTTCGACGCCTGCTCCTAGCACAGGGGTTGGCTGAGTGATCTTCATTTCCGTTCTCATCGGCATTGGGTGCGGTATGGCTTTAGTGGTTGGGGTGTTTCTGTTCGCCTTCAATAAGAAGACGCAAAGCAAATCGCTTCCTAAGCCAGTCGATAACCACGACGTGTTTGCAAAAGACCCCAGTTTCTATAGTTCCTACGACCAACATGACAGATGAATGGATGACTGTTGTTGGCGCGATCCGGAAGCTGACCGGCGGCAACGATTGGCCCGAAGCGGTCATCTGAAGGCCATCAATTACGTGAAGGTACAGCCAGGAATGCTGTCGATAACCTGGCTTTAAGCGGAGCGTGAATGAGTTGTTTTAGGATTTTCGGCATCGGAATTGTACTCCTGATTTCTTGGACGACGGTTGCGAGCGCCTGCTCAAGGAGGCATAAACTGGACTATGCTGACGTAAAGGATGCAGAGGCTATCGTCGTCGGACACATTGAAGACTACCAATTGGTTGCGGATCAGGCAGCACAGGATGGCTACAGGGCAACGCTCGACCAATCCTCTACGTTGCCGCCTACTTTTGACGAAAACATACCGGTAGCCGCTCACTTCGATATTGTCGTTGATGAGGTGTTGCGCGGAAGTGTTGGTCGACGGCTCCAAATCTCATGGAGCGGCGGCAATTATCAATTGCCGCCGACACTTGCTCCCGGCCCATACTTCATCGCACTCACAGACACAAGCTACCCGTTTTCCAACATGCCAGGCTTCAATATGGCAAAGACCGGAAAGCTGACCGTACTACAGCCGTTATGCACCCGAGCATTCCTTTTTCCAGCGGATAGCAAAGATGCTGAAAGTACGACGAGGGCGCTCCGCGAGCGTTGAATGAAGCGCAGCTACGAAGCGTCCGCTCTTGGCGCATCTGAGACCCACGCCAGCGCGGCAACTTGGGAGAAGGAGAGTTCAAACCTTCGGCACAAACTGCGTCTCGTACACGCAAATTAATCCACCCCAATGCAGAATATATGCTCACCAGAAATGATGGACTTTGACGGGAATGACGATCTTTTTTACTGAAGTTGGAGAGATTCTGCCGTTGTCGAACTCGCCTTTGGCCTGTTGGGCGGCCCGGAGATGTGCGCCTTAGTTCGCGTTTAGCGGCAGTATCGATTCAGAGCCTGCGAGCCTCTAGACGCCGCTTATCGCGCTCGACATATTCAGAGCCCAGCGCTGTCAGACGAAATTGTCGTTTCTGAAATTCCCCGCGGATCAAGATGAAACCTTGCTCTTCGGCTTCGCTCAATGTCTTCAGGCTGGTGCCTTTGGGGGGAAACTGCCAATCCACGCCATCGGCGCTGTGCAGCAATACCATGATTTTGATAATTTTGATTCTCCAGATGCTAACGCCGTGTTGCGTCGCGCCACCAATCGGCTTGGGTCCGCTTTGTTCAGTATTTACTAAAAAACCGCGCCTTGGGTGCTGTCTGCCGCGTGGCGATAGGTTCAGCACCGTGAGCAAATGCTCAAAGCGAACTCCCAAGATAACCGAGCTAGAAGCTCTCAGTAGCTCGGCACCGGGTGCGTGCGGCAATCAAATGGCCCATCCTCACCGTTAGACTTGATGCTCTTGTTGTAGAATGACCCCATCGACTTGGCAGAAAGGAACGCGCCCACAACACCTTGGCCAATCTCGCAGTAATGGTAATCGGTCGCTTGCAACCTGACGATCATGTACCGCTTTGCCTCGTCGTAGCATACCCTCGTAATGAAACTGCTTCGAGTAATATCTGTGCAAGTAAACGAGGTGGAGGGTACGCATTCGCCATACTTAGGGCAAAGCTCCTCCGCACTCGCGACACTAGCGAAAAGCAATGGAACGACGATCAAGAACGTTCTTACTGTGATGCTCACTCTAAGTTCCCCCGACTTCGGCAAGATGCCAACCTTCTAGCTCATTCCCGACGGACTACCCGCATTACTCACGCTGGTTGAGCGTCACCATCTGTTGGCATCACGCTTCCACTCCTGCACCGCATGCATCATCGCCTGATCGGCATTGCATCCAAATTTGTCCGCGTAGTATTTGATGAGAGACTGCCGCCGGGCCTCGTCCATAATGGAAAAGACCGAACGGAATCGACGCTCGTTCTCCGACGTTGCAGACGACACGACACGAGGTCGATGAAACCATTCGATGAGCGGGCCGAGCAGGCAGAACGCCAGAAAGCCCCCGCCAACGCCAATCACTGCTGCCATCACGTATTGCATTTGGACCCCCATCCGGCAACCGGGGAGAGTATCATTCAAGCCGAGTGGCACGGCAAGCAAGAGCAAGGAAGAGGCTTACTGCGGGCTTAACGGCGCACCCGGAGCGAACGCCTTAAGGTTCCCTAAGCAGCTGAAGTTACAAGAACTTTCGATAACCATTGGGCGAATGTGTTGGATATAGTCCAATAGTCGGAGAGGGAAAGATGGGAAGGCTCGGTGAGCACTTCCGCCGGAAAACTCTTAATTACACCACCTTGTCTTATTTCGACGAAACCTTTGGTCTCATTGCTTCGTTGATAGGCACAGATGCCTTCTTTGACAGGGCCGACGCCTGATTCTCCACACATACAAAGGAAATTGCATGCCTCAAGCATCAGTTAAGCTCGTCTCCATCGGGACGGCTGTGCCTCCAGTCGTCATCGACCAGCGCGACGCCGCCAAGGCATCGCATCAGGCATTCGGTTCGCGTTTTGGAGATTTCGGACGCTTGGCAAAAGTCTTTGAAAGCTCGGGGATTCGACGGCGATATGGCGTGCGTCCGATTGACTGGTATCTTGAGACGTCAGGGTGGCCTGACCGCAACGCTGCCTATATTCAGGGTGCCTGCGACCTGTTCGTTGATGCGGCAACCGAGGCGCTATCGGCTGCCGGTCTGGGGGGGTGGGACGTGGATACGATCGTGACCGTTTCGTCGACGGGAATTGCAACGCCAAGCCTCGATGCGCGTGCCTCAAAGAGAATGGGGTTCCGGGACGACATTGAACGCGTTCCCGTGTTCGGCCTCGGGTGCGCCGGTGGCGTATCGGGATTGTCCATAGCCGCGCGATTGGCGGCCTCCCGTCCTGGACAGGTGGTTTTATTGGTGGCGGTGGAGACCTGCACCTTGGCCTTCCGGATGGACCAACTGACCAAAGCAAACATCGTTGCGACTGCTCTCTTCGGGGACGGGGCCGCCGCATGTGTGTTGAAAGTCGCCGACGCAGGCATCGCCCAGGTCGAAATGAGCGGACAGCACTCGTGGCCAGACACCCTTGATATCATGGGATGGAGCGTGGACAAAGAAGGCCTCGGCGTCATATTCGATCGCGCGATCCCGCCTTTCGCGGAAGCGAACGTCCTATCAGCAATCTCCGGGATATTGGCCCGAAACCACCTCGCAATGGGCGACGTCGACCGCTTTGCCTGCCATCCCGGTGGGGCAAGGGTGGTCGATGCACTCGAGATGGCGCTGTCCCTCGGTCAAGGGATGCTGAACCACGAACGGGAAATTCTAGCTGAATACGGCAATATGTCGGCTCCAACCGCCTTGTTCGTGCTGAAACGGCTGGTCGAGGACGGTTTGCCGAGGCGGACCTTGCTCACTGCAATGGGACCCGGATTTACCCTTAGTTGCGTTTCCCTAACGAGAGCGGCATGACCGGAGCAATCATTCTATTGGCTGCCGTAACTCTGGAGCGTCTGGGGGAGCTTTGGCTTGCTAAACGAAACACGACAGCTCTTCTTGCAAATGGAGCGGTCGAGATCGCGCCGGCACACTATCCTCTGATCGTCGCGCTACATGCCATCTGGCTGTGCGGCTTGTGGATTCTTGGATGGGACGTGGTTCTAGAACCGGTTTGGGTCATTACTTTTCTTGTGTTGCAAGTATTTCGCATTTGGATTCTGACAACGCTGGGTCGACGATGGACCACGCGCATCATCGTCGTTCGAGACGAAACTCTCGTGCGGTGCGGACCCTACAGATTGTTTAAGCACCCGAACTACATGGTAGTGGTGGGGGAAATCAGCGTTCTGCCTCTTTGCTTCAATTTGCCGTTATACGCCTTGATATTCTCAATCGCCAATGCAGTCGTCTTAACGATCCGCGTCCTTGCGGAGAACGTGGCGCTGAGCGGCAAAGTGCTAAACCCTAAAGGCTGACAGGTTGGGATACGCCGTGCCACCGTTGGCGGGGGCCGACCGGCAGCCAAAGTCCGCCGATAGGGCTCGGTGATGAAAACCTCGCTCAGCCTTTCTCAAGGCAACGGCCGGCAGCCATGGCGTTTGAGCGAGCAGATCCCTTGTCGATCTTGCCAGCCTCGGCAAGACCGCGCGTTTTTTCCGTGACCAAGGCTCGCAGATCAGAGCCAGGTTTATACAATTGCGAAACCACATCGTAGATAACGCGGCTATCGCCTCGAAGGTCAGACCCACACTTTTCCGCCGCCTTTTGATCGGCAAGTGCTGGCACGGCGGCGAGGAGCGCGATGGACATAAAGCTGAAAAACTTCATTCGAACTACTTTCTTTCAATGGATCAATAGGGGTTTGCCGAGTGATCAGTGAGACTAAAAGCGGCGCATTCCTGCGTATTGGTTTGATTTCAACAGACTCGGTCTTTGCTCGCTTCTGCATTCGAAGTTGGAATATCGCGCTTCGACCTCGCGCCTACCGGTCTGATAATCGAGTTCGCTGGTGGCCGCGGACATGTCTGCCTTGATGGCGTCAGCGTTGGGGGAGGGCGTGCCCGTCATGCTGCCAAGGCATGGGACGGCGGCGAGCAGTGTTTTGGTAGGCTTGCTGCGGATTGCCGAATAGCGCGCGGAACCGGCGCTTCCTCCAGTTTTTCGCCGCGGCGCATGACGATAACGTCGTCCACCATCTCCGCGACCACGCCCATATCGTGGGTGATGAAGATCACGGCCATGCCGAGTTCGCCTGCAGTTCGCGGATCGTGTTGAGGATCGGCGCCTGTATTGTGACATCAAGTGCCGTCGTCGGCTCGTTGGCGATCAGCAGTTTCGGCCGGCAGGAAAGCGCCATGGCGATCACTGCGCGCCGGCGCATGCCGCCGGAAAGGTGGTGCAGATAGCGCTCATCATCGCCGCTGCGTCGGCAATGCGTACCTTATCCAGCATTTCGCGGGCGAGGCGGTCGGCGGCCCTGGAGCGAAAATCGACCGACCGTGAGCGGACGGCGAAGCCGGGGTCGGCTTCTCCAAGGGTGCGCTCATAGGGTTGCCGCCGACCTCGCCGCCTGTTCGTAATAACCGGACAGCGCTCTCAGGTGCGAGGCGATGTCGGAGAGATCGCCCTGGGAGAGACCCGAGACCTTCGTTGCCTCCACCAGAAGGCGCTCGCGGATTTCGGAGTAGCGCTTTAGCGCCTCAAGACCCCTGTCGGTGGTCTGGATCATCTTTTCCTTGCCCGACTTGC
>NZ_PCDP01000011.1 GCF_003240585.1 Arminella tubonensis | reverse complement strand
GTTTGCTGAGCGATTGCCACGTCCGTGCCCGACGGCTGAGCGTGGTATGATCGGGGACAGGGAGTGCCAACCCCATCAATTGCAGTATCGATTTCAGAAAGCCTTCGGCCTGCCGCAACCGCAGGCCGAACACCATGCCCAGGGACAAGGCTGTCTCGATCGCAAGATCAGAATAGCGAGGCTGGCCACCACGGGTCTTGCGTCTTGGAGCTGACCACATCGCAAGCGCCTCCGGTGTCAGCCACAAGGTCAAGCCTCCACGTCGCCGCAGCCCCGCCTCATATTCCGACCAGTTCGTCACCTTGAACTTCATCTTGCCGATGTGATGACGGCGGGCGGCATTGTGTTTGAAAGGCATGACTGCGACAGACCGGCTATTGAGATCCCCGCTCGAATAAATCACGACAACTGAATGATCCGTGCACCAAAGCCTAGAGTTTGCACATCGAGCAGCCAGATCAGAAAGGTATCAGCAGTCTGGCAGGGAACAAGGCACCCGGCGGGAATGCCTACCGATCTCTCCAGGACTAGACGAAAGTGACGGAGCTGCGCTCAGACCTTCGGAAGCGAATAGCGTGTGAGAACCGCGCTGTCTTCGCCCTCAATGGTCACTTCGATGACTTCGTTGACGAAGTCCTGTCCCAGAACGAATTCTTGCAGGATCAGGGCAAACAATTCCCGTTGCAGAGCCGGTAGGACTTGCGGCACTATTATCACCAAGCCTGCATGAAGCTCTTCTTTTGCATAAAGCTTGCGAAAGTCGCGAGCGTTGTTCGTCACGAATGTGAAATCCTCGGCCACGATCCGCGGCATTAGATCCCAGTCCGTTTCGCCGCTCAAACCCAGCCAGTTAACATGGGAGCAGTCGTGGCCGGCGCCTTGGGCCACGGCCACGAGAGACGTGTGAAGGCATTCGTCTATCAGAAATTTCACGATGCCGAGCCGGACGAATTAGAAGTGGTCCCAAGACGCAAACGCTTTGTGGACGTCGCCTTCAAGCCGAGTTCAGACAGCTTTCGCGGCCGGCCCCTTGCCGGATGGGCGGCAGCCCAGATTTCGGCAGACTCGACCATTCCTGGGCTGAGAGACGGATAGCCTTCAAGAATTTCCGATGTACTAGCCCCCTGAGCTTTCATCGCGGCGATCATTCTCACTGGAATGCGGGTCCCATTGTAAACCGGCTCTCCACCCATGACTCCTTTGACAATCTGTATCACCTGCTCTGCCTGCCTCAGTGCTTCAGCCCGTGCCGCTAACTGTTCACGGGCGCGCGCAACATCCACAATGAGATAGTCGTCCGCCCGGACCGTATCCGCGTCGGGGTTCTGATCGATGGTGTCGAACAGCCGTTTGCGGCGCTCGGCAGATAGGATTGACCCCACCCCATACCAGAGCTTCAGCCGCAGCAGATCGTCATCATTAAGCGCACGCCCTTCGCCCCCGACAAACTGCGCAATGATCCGCTTGTCGATGGCGTTGTGCACCGACTTCACTGCGATCTCGCTCAGAGCTGCGGCTTCAGTCGGCGTATAGGCGCGTGAAACAGCCATAATCATTCTCCTTGTGGAGAATATATAATGCGATGAACCCTGATAGTAAAGTCCTCACATTCCAAGTTTTCTGCAATCTCTTTTCAGTCACTCATCCAGGGCTAGATGTCCAAGTTGTGTTCCTTTCCGAAAAGCAGATAAATTGTAGTCACTTATCTTTGATACGCGCAGTCAACGTCGTGGCCGGCGGTTCACATCCTTTCAAGGCGAACACGTTCCTTACGCGGCCCAGTAAGGAACGTATCTCGCGTTTCTCCTGCCTTGGTCCGGGTCTGCCAGTGCGATGCGGCGAAGTTTGATCGATTCCGCGATAATCGCGGAGACTGCGCGGCTCTTATCAGTTCCTCAGCAAGGACGCCGTCGTTCGGCTCGGCCCTCTATGAGGTAGGGTTCAAGCCACTTGGGAGGCGTATCAAGATCGCGCCGCGGAATGAGCGGCCCTCCCTGCAACCGCACAGATAAAAAAGGCTGACGTCCAAAAGAGACTATCCCTTTTTCCATAGATCTCTCCGGCATTCAGCGCGCTTTTCGCGTACACCTCATCCGCCTGGGTGCCTGCGAGGTGGCTGTTCGCGACCAGCCCATTAAGTTAGACCACCGCTACGCTCAACGAGCCCAACACCCAGACAACACTAATGAGAGAATTTGGACGGTCGGAGATCATTCCTCGGACGATATCACGCTCTTCAAGACGATGGCGTGGTTGTGCTCATCATCATGCGCTGCGTAGAGTAAACTCACGATCGACTTTGATCCTAAGGTTCGCAAATTATCCACTGCGGGATTCAATCTAAGTTCTGATGTGTACCGCACTGCAAATTCCTCCCATCGATCAACACGATGGGCGAACCATTTGCGCAATCCAGGGCTTGGAGCGATTTCTTTCATCCAGACATCTATTCTGGCGTCTTTCTTAGTAAGACCGCGAGGCCAAAGCCTGTCCACCAAAACGCGGATTCCATCTGATTCCGCGGACTGCTCGTAGATTCGTTTGATTTTGAACGGCAGGATATACTCCCCGCGGAAAGGTTGAAATCAGAAGCCCCCAGCCGCAATTGCAGCGCCAGTGACTGCGGATGCGTGCTCCGACACCAGAAAAGCAATCAACCTGGCGATCGCGCTTGGCGGGACCCAGCTCCCAGTGTCGGCGTCGGGCATGGCGGCCCGGTTCTCCGGGGTGTCAATGGTTCCGGGAAGGATGCAGTTGGCAGTGATCCGATGTATTCTGTTTTCTGCCGCGATCGCTTCCGTCAGACGAATGACCGCCGCTTTGGATGCGCCATACGCGGCTTGCCGGCCACCTGCCTTTAAGCCTGGAGAAGCTGCTATGTGGATGATACGTCCATGCTGGCGCTGCTGCATGCTTGGAAGGACTGCGGCGCTGATGGAGTAGGCCGTGCGCGCGTTGAGCATCATCAGAGCATCCCATTGATCGATCCCGGGTGCATCGACAGGTCCCATTTTGAACCCACCAACTGTATTGACCAAGGCATCGATGCGACCGAACCGGTCATGTGCCTTTTGAGCGGCGCACAGGCACGACGTCATGTCGGTCAGGTCGACTTCGACGCCGAGTACATCAGGACCGGAGGGCAGGGACGCGACCAACGCGGCAACGGTTTCTTGATTGCGATCGACGCACACCAGGCGCGCGCCCTTTGGGGCAAGCTCTTCCACCACCGCCCGGCCGAGATTTCCTCCCGCTCCCGTGATCAAGACGACTGGCTGTTCCATTTCGCGTCCCTCGTTTCCAGGCAATGTCCGACCGAACATTGGCCCAAGAGAATTCTGATATTGCCAATATGGCCAATGGACCCTTGCTCCAGGCTCACCGGCAACCGCGTCCGAACCGTGTGCATTCACAGCTCACTGGTCTCCGAGCGTCGTGGTATAAAATCCAAGCCGCGTTTCGACATCCTTGTTTGTCTGCAGACCCATCTTCATCAGCTTCGTGATATTCGCCTGCGCCTGCGGTCTTTGCACGGATGTGATGAACGCGTCCCATCCGGCACCGATTTCAGGGTCGGATGGCAGGCTGGCGAAGTTGACCAACCGTTTGGTGTCGGCGATCGCCTGCTTGTCGAACTTGGAAATGCGGGTCGCGAGCGCATCGACGAAACCGTCCAGTTCATCGTCCGGAAGAGAACGGTTCACATAACCGTATTTGTCAGCCAGATCGCCATCGATGTCGTCGGAACCCAGCAGCACCTCCAGCGCGCGTCCACGGCCCATCAGCCGGGGCAGCCGTGCCATAGGTCCGCCTCCGGGAACCAGGGCAGCTCCGACTTCCCATTGCGAGAATATCGCCTTTTCCCGGCTGGCAAACCGCATGTCGCTTGCAAGCGCAAGTTCGCTCCCGACTCCCGTGGCCCGTCCCCGGATCAGGCTGATCGACACAACGGGTGCCCGGCTCAATCGCACGAGCATGTCGGGCAGCGGATGGAGACCCGTGGGGCCGGATGGCATGTCGGTCGATGCGGACAACGGAGGAACGAAATCGTAATGCGTGAGGAAGAAGCCCGGGACAGCGCTCTCGAACACGACGACCCTCAAGTCACGATCGGATTCGATCTCGTTCATGACTTCAGTAAGCTGTGGCAGGAAATCCGGCCCGACGATGTTGAACGGCGGATTGTCGAACGAAACTCGCCAATAGGAAGGCGACCTGTGCTCGACGAGGACCTGCCGTTTGACAGCTGGCAGTGTGCTTGATTGTTCTGGAGGTGTCGCCTCGATGGCAGCTGAAATGGTTGCCTGACCCGCATACGCGGTAAGCGAAACTGATAAGGCCAGCATCGTTGCAATCATTAGCTTGGTCTGCGGTCGTGCCGGGGCGGTGGATAGCGTTAGGGCTGTACGGCTTAAATCCTTGAACATGTCTGCCTCGCTTGTGACTTCTGTTGAGGGAGTTTCGTTGTCCGGCCGCCGGAGCGGCAATCAGATGGAATAGTCACCATTTGCCGACATGCGCGCCACCATCGACGTGGAGCACTTCCCCCGTCACGTTGGGAGCCTCGGTCAGATAGACGACCGCATCGACGATCTCCTGGATTTTCGACACGGTCCCCATCGGCGAACGCATTTCGACATCGGCCGTCGAAGCGCCATCGTGCATGGAAGTGTCGACGGTTCCTGGGGCCACCGCATTGAACCTGATCTTTTCGCGCGCGAATTCAATCGCGAGGTTCCGGGTGGCTGAGTTGATACCGCCTTTGGTGATCATCGCCACGGATGCATTGACGCGCGCGATCGGATGATCGGCGAGCGACGCCGAGATGCTGACGATGCTACCGCCGGATTTCTGGCCAATCATCTGCTTGACCGCCGCCTGGCTCATAAGCAGGAAGCCATCCACATTCGTGGCGGAGAGCTTTCGGAAATCGTCTATGGTGTAATCCAGAAAGGGTTTGGTGAAGTAAATTCCGGCATTGTTCACGAGCGCGTCGATCGAGCCGAAGCGTTCGCGCGCCGTCTCCGCCGATCGCCTGGCGGTTGCCGCGTCGCCGACATCGCCCTCAACCAAGGCCAGCTTGTCTGACGCTACAAATGGGCGGCCAACGCTGATCTGGCGTGAAACGGCGACGACGTTGTACCCGCGCTCGAGGAAAGTATTGACGAGCCCTGCGCCTATTCCCTTAGCCGCCCCGGTGATGAGGATTGTCTTGTCGCTGTCCATGATCGTTCCTTCCATCCGCGGGGGACCTCGAGGAAAGGCCCCGGATGTAAGCAGAGAACGATGGAACGCTGAGAGAAGCTATTGTACGATGGTGTTCCCGATACTATCGGATCGGTTTCCAAACACACTATTTCAAATGGTCAGCCCTGCATCGCCGATACCCAACCGAGCGGCCATGTTCACCAGCTCTGGAAGCGATCGCGCATTCATCTTTCGGGTTACATTTCCACGATGTGCCTTGACCGTGACCTCACTGATCCCGAGTTCGAACGCGATCTGCTTGTTCAGCAACCCGGTGACGACCAGAGCCATGACCTCCCGCTCGCGCTTGCTCAGCGCGCCGTATTGGTCGCGCAGGCACCGCATCTCGTTTTGCTGACCCGCAACGACGGCGCTTCTGGCGATGGCGTTCCGGATAGCTTCCAGCAGGGCGTCGTCGTCAATGGGTTTCGTTAGAACCTCGACCGCTCCAGCCTTCATCGCCCGCACGGTCATCGGGACATCGCCATAACCGGTGATGAAGATGATTGGCATGTCGCTCTGGTCAGCGGCTATGAGTTGCTGGAGTTCAAGCCCATTGAGATCAGGCATGTTGATGTCCAGCAGCAGGCACCTTGCGCACTGCTCCAGGGGGTAGGAGAGGAACTCGCTGGCCGATCTGAAGAGCATGGGTCGCCAGCCTTCGGTCTCGATCAAACCCTCCAGGGACTCGCGGATGGAAATGTCATCGTCGACGACGAACACGGTCGGCCGACCGTCGGTCTCGACCAAGGGCATGAACGCCTTGCGCTCGATGTTTGTCAGTTCCCTGTACATATTTTTCTCCCAAGTTGCCAAGCTGGCGATTTCGTCCATTTAATCTGGGGCCGTTCCGGGGCTGTGCCGGCCTGCACCAAGCTGCATCTGTCTCTGCAGTTCAGCTTCCAGGCTTTGGTGTTCAGGCAGTTCAAATACGAACGTTGTTCCCTGTCCGTCATTTGCTTCCGCCCAGATGCGCCCCTTGTGGCTCTCGATGATCGATCGGCTGACTGAAAGGCCGATGCCCATCCCCTCATGCTTTGTGGTGTAGAAGGCGTTGAAAAGCCCTTCCGGGTCCGATCCAAAGCCTGCACCAGTATCCCGGATGATCATCCGCACGTTTTCGCGATCATCGCGCGTTGTTCGGACCAGAAGCTGGCGTGACCAATCTGACCGACCCGCCCAGCATCGTCGGGATGACATCGTTCCATGGTCATCTCGACGGTCGGCCTCAGCGTGCTTGGGTATCCGATCAGACGGTAGGTTTCTTCTGACCACACAATCTCGCTCGTCGAGACGTTCCACCACGTGCTGCCCGTCATTGACAACCGTTGCGCCTGGGCGAGGAAGGCGGCACTCCTGTTCAGGTCGGCTTCCGCCCGTTTGCGCTCGGCAATCTCTTCGGCAAGCCTTTGGTTTGTCGCCGCAAGCTCTTCCGTCCTTTGCGCAACCCGCCGGTCAAGTTCTTCCGAATGGTGCCGTTGCCGACCATGCAACTGGGCTTCATTCATGCCGAGCGATATCTGGTTGCCGGCCACATTCAAAAGCAGGCGCTCTGTTTCAACCGGAAAGCTCGGTCGTCTTGCTCCTGCGATGAGGATGCCTGTTTGGCCGTTGATGCCGAACTTGGTCTGCATGACCGAAAGCATGAAGCCGCCGAAGTCAATTCTCGCGTGCTCGGGCCAATCCGACATAGTCGCGCCGAACGATCCCACCAGCGTCTCCACGATGTCATGCGGCCCGGAAGCTGATATAAGATCGGAAACCCACGTTCCGTCGACCGGCGCTCCGTCATGCCCAAACGCCAGTTTCACATACAGAAAGTCGACATCAAGCATTGCGGGAAGGACATCGAGGAGAGCCGGCACGATTAGCCCGCCGCCAGCCCACATCGCTGGGAGTGCGATGAGGGTAAGGAGATCGCTCATGCAGCGTCGAAGCCGTACGGTCTCGTCACCAGTCTGCTCACGCTGCTCGGTCATCCGATCTCCGATCAGGACTGTTGAGGGTTCTCCGGGGAGGCACGTCGCTCGCGCAATTCCGAAAGAAAATCTTTCGGGGCGACATAGAATGGATTTTCTTGAAGCAGTCCGCCCACGATGATCATCGGGTGGGTGCGCATGATATCGACAATCGCGTCGCCGCCGAACTTCGCGAGATCGTAGACGCAGATCACCGCGTCGTCGTGGCTCTGCCAGACATCGTTGACCCGTGCTTCGAACTCGATGACATCGACAATGTTGACTGTATCGCTCGCCGCCCAGTCCATATGGCAAACTATCCGGCTGAGCGGAAAGCCGCCCGTTGTCTCTGCATCCGCGACGCTCTTGAACGTCTCAAACATCCGGTCCTGGTCGAAATGACCGTCGGGCTGGTAGAATTCCGTGTTTTCGCGAAGCTCAAGCTGCCCCGAATGCATGGCAGCCTCCGTGTCAATCCCGGCAGCTCCAAGCCTGCTCATATGGTCAGCGCTATTCGCAGGGTTGATGATGTGGAGGGCCTTGTCTCCACATTCAAATCCCTCCTTGATGAATGGCATCAGCACGCGATAACCCTCTTCCGCACTGTTGCAAAATGCGCAAACGTGGCGGTTTCGACCAAGGCGGTGTCCAGCAAGCCGAATGGGCGACGCAGTTCCCATCACGAGGCCCCCTCTCCGGTGGCTCCGTATGGCGTTGCTGCCGCGGCCGCTCGGGCTGCCTCACCCTTACGCGCGGAAACGTGCACCAACCGGAAACCCGGGTCTATTGTGCTTTGGTGTCGGTTTCGCGCGCGCAACTTAGCACCTGTTCGATGCGTAGGGTACTACCTAAATTTGACAATCCGGGCCTTATTCCGCTCCTTTCGGGCTATGCATGCGCCTATCGAGCAATCGCGGACGGAAATCGGCACATAGATTCAAGGCATCCCTTCCGAGTAAAATGCGAGGAACTCCGGTGAACCGTTTTTGTGCATGGGCCGTTGTGGCTGCGCTCGCCAACCCTTCCATCTCTACCGCGGCCAGCTCCGATCCACCGGCGCTGACTGGTTCGGGTGTCGCCGACAGGCTCTACAGGCTGGACTGCGGTCATTCGGTCGCCAACGACGAGTCGGTATGGACGCCTGGCGAGAACGTCGGAAAGAGCATCGAGTTCTCATCCACCTGCTATCTGATCAAGCACGGGCGTGATGTGATCATGTGGGATACCGGAGTGCCGGAGGCGACTGTGAACGATCCCAAGGGATGGTCGACACTTCCGAGCCTGATCGTCTACCATGTCGAGCGGACATTGACCTCGCAACTTGTGGAAATCGGACTGGCACCGGGGGACGTGACCTACGTCATTCTTTCCCACTCCCATGGCGACCACATCGGCAACGTCAAGCTGTTTCCCGATTCAGAGGTTATCTTGCAGAAGGCGGAATTCGACTGGATCAACTCAGGGCCGCAGGCCGATCCCAAACTGAACGCGCTGACAGCACTGGCGCGTGAACTGCTAGGTCACCCGAAGAAACTGAGGTTGATCAACGGTGATCTCGACCTTTACGGAGACGGCAGCGTGGACCTGATTTCGACACCCGGACACACGCCCGGCAGTCAGTCCCTGATGGTCCATCTGGCAAAGAGCGGCTATATCATTCTGTCAGGCGATGTCGTGCATTCGAAGGGCAATTTTGAGCGGAGAACAGTCCCTTCGCTGAATACGGACAGGGCACAGTCGTTGGCGTCGATGCAGCGTATTCGCAGCATCATGCAGACGCGTCACGCGCAGATGTTTATCAATCATGACAAGGCGCAGACGGATCAGCTAAAATTGATCCCCGACTTCTACGATTGAACAAAACGTTTGACGCACATGCCAGGGAGTGTGTCACGCGAATGCGCTCGGACAGGCATACAAACCGGGAGAACCGCCTGTCATGATGAACAGGATATCAGAACCCGCTGCAATGCGTTCGGCGTTGATATCCGCAATCAAGCCTGCGAATGCCTTTTTTCCGCTGTAGACCGGATCGAGGAGCAGCCCTTCCGAGCGAGCCATAAGCCTGACAGCATTCGCCATGCTGGAGGTTGGGATTCCGTATCCGCCACCCAGTTCCTCGTCGCTGATGTTCAGGACCTCGGGACCGATCATTGTTTCGGTGCCAAGCAAGTTCAGCCCATCGTTGACTTTCCCGGCTGTCGCGCCAATCGCAGATACCTGGGCTGTCGCGACAGTGTGCGCTCGTATCGTCATCGGATCATAGCCTTTGATAACCATGCCTCGCAGCAAGACCTGCATGCGTGCAGCCGCTTCCATTTGGAATGACAATCTGGTCGAAAGAGATATCGAGCTGTTTGATTGCTCCGCTATTTCGAAGGCGCATGCGACATAACCAAGGCATCTGACGGGCGTCGAGCCGCCGAGAGCGTTGATAAACACCTTTTTCCCACGACGGGATAGCTCGGCGGCCAGCTTTTCGATCATCTCATCGGCGTGACCGCCTTCGGGGAACGATGTGAATTCCCGCGCCCATAAGCTTGTCAAGAAGTATTCCCGTTGCCTAGCTAAGAGTGATCATCGCGAGGAACCATCTGTGAGAGCACCAACTCGCAGCCCAAGCCGAGCTTGGCGCACGCGGCGGCGGTGAGCCGTGCAAAATTGGACTGCAAGCCACCCACCGCGATGACCGTATCGCAGCCTTCCGCCAATGCCTGACCGAAGAGAAATTCGAGTTTGAAGTTTGTTGCCGCCGCCGCCGAGCGAGCTGAAGTCGTCCCGCTTCGTCCAGATACGAACGTCTCCTGTGCGGTCGCCAAGAACGCGTTCGACGCCCTTCAACCGCTGGATCGGAGTTGCGCCATCCATCAGCCGAACCCGAGGGAATATGTCCAGTTTTTTGGTATTTCGCACCGAGAGTTCTCAATCGCGGCTCCAAGCGAGCCCGGACCACGACGGCGGATCAATTCTACGACCATATCGGCATGGTAAAGGCGCGGTAGCTACGACGCTAATAGTGCGCGCTTCGCCCGATAGTGGACGGTGGGCAGCCCGCCCCATCCCCAGTTGTCCAGGTCCACCTCCTCGATCACCACGTAGGTCGATTCCAGCGGTTTGTTCAGGACGTCAAGCAGCACCTGGCTGACACCGGCTATGATGGCGGCCTTTTCTTGCGCGGTGACCGAACTGCGGTCAGGTCTTGTACCTTCCCGGGTCACCTGTACAGTTACGATCGGCATAGGTGCCTCCTTTGGAGCTGATGTTGAACTCTGATTTACTTTGCAATCGCGCATCACGTGCCTGATCGGCGTGATAGCGTTTTTCGATCAACGAACGACGCCCCAGACCGCCTCGGTCAGCTGGTCTGTGAAACTTGTGTCGCCACGCTTGCCGGGCACCGATTGCCGTCGGGATCGCTGAACGTAGCGTACGACGCGTAGCTTTTTCGCTGCGGATTGGGGCCGGCGGCGATACCCTTACCGTTTGAATGATGGAACACCCCGCCCACATCGTGGAAAAGGTCACTCACCTCGATTCCACGGCGGATGAGGTCTTTGCCCGCAGCCTCAATGTCCGCGACAATCAGATGCATACCCTCGGCCGACCCCGGCTTGGCGGCGGTGATATTTTTACCGAACATCACCGAGGATTCGGATGCATGCGGTGTGAACTGGACGACGCGATAGTTTTCGCCTGACACGAAATCGATATCAAGCCGCCAGCCCAGGTCGCTGTAGAAGCGCTTGGCGCGATCGACATCCGATTCTGGAATGACCAGCAGCTCGAATTTCATTTTGACCGGCAAAGAGCGCGGGGTATCCTCCGCGGATTTGCTCTCGATCTGCACATCATTCATGGCTGCCTCCCTGAGGTCTTCTGTTCCCACCACGCAGGAACGGCTAGAGCAACTGTTCCTCCGGACGTTATGGCGGCAGCAGAATGCTCGCAATTGGACCATCGTCGCGGCGATACCATCGTCTAGCCGATACCATTGTCCGATGGCCGCCCAAGATCGAAAGCCACAGAGTGTGGTTGTCCCAACTTTGGCGAGGAGGCACTTATGGACGCGATTACGAAACACGCCCAAATCCGGGTAACGAAAAAATCCAGGA
>NZ_PCDP01000038.1 GCF_003240585.1 Arminella tubonensis | reverse complement strand
GGTGGAACGGAATGTCGTGGTTGACCACCACCTTCTGGTATTCGAAGTGGTTGGACACCACGCCGACGATATCGATCGGCAGCGCGCCGATCTTCCAGCGATAGAGCAGGTCGTTGAGACAATGGCCGAAGCGCGACACCATCAACAGCACCTTCATGCGCTTGGTAGCATCGTGGATTTCGCAATCCATCGCGAATTTGGCAGCGACCGGCTTGAAGCCCTCGACCAGCGCTTCTGCGCCTGCACCCTCCTCGGAGATGAAGCTGACGCGCATGAAGAACTTGCCGGTGTCGAGATCGTCGAACTGCGAGCTGTCGACGATGTTGCAACCCTGGTCGGCAAGATAGTTCGCAATGGCCGCGACAATCCCGCGCGTCGATTTGCAGGATACTGTCAGAACGTAGCTCTTCATGTCTCTTCCCTCTGTCGCAGGCATTGATCAGGCCTGCCTTAATTGAAACGGGATGCCCCGGATAGATCGGCAGGCCCTCATCTCTGCAACAATCCGTCCGGGCAACCTGTCAATTTCCCGCACGGCCGCACAGCGGCGCCTCTCCAGCCAATCTACGGCAGGCAGCGGGAAAGTCCGTTCCCGTTGCGTCTTCCAGACGCGCATCCCCGCCGTGTCGGCAAGCATGGCAGCAGTGACGCGCAGCAGGCGACCGGCCCGCTGCGCTTGTTCCGGCGCCGGCTCAGATGTCCAGCGTCGTGTCGCGCTCCCACTGGGTAAAATGCGACGCGTAGGTGTTCCATTCCACCTGCTTCAGCTTGATATAGGCGCTGGAGAACGCCAGCCCCATGGCTTGTTTCAGACCTTCATCCTTGTCGTATTCGCGCAGCGCGTCCAAAAGATTGAGCGGCAGACGTGGCGCGTCCGTCACCAGATGCCCTTCGGCATACATGTCTATGTCGTAGTGACGGCCGGGATCGGCCTTTGTGTTCAATCCGTCGAGGCCTGCAGCGATGATGATCGCCTGCAGAAGGTAAGGGTTCACTGCTCCATCAGGCAGGCGCAGCTCGAAGCGGCCAGGCCCCGGAACGCGAACCATGTGCGTCCGGTTGTTGCCGGCCCAGGTCACGGTGTTCGGAGACCAGGTCGCGCCTGAAATCGTGCGCGGCGCGTTGATGCGCTTGTACGAGTTGACGGTTGGATTGGTAATGGCGGCAAGTGCGGAAGCGTGTTTCATGATGCCGCCGAGAAAATTCCGGCCCTCTGCCGAAAGTCCGAAGTCCATCGCCTTGTCGGCAAAGACGTTGGTCTCGCCCGCCTTGTCCCAGACCGAGATGTGGCAGTGGCAGCCGTTGCCGGTCAGGCCCTTGAAGGGCTTCGGCATGAAAGTGGCGCGAAGGCCGTGCTTCTCGGCGACGGATTTGACCATGAACTTGAAGAAAGAGTGCTTGTCCGCAGTCTTCAGCGCGTCATCGAATTCCCAGTTCATCTCGAACTGGCCGTTGGCGTCCTCATGGTCGTTCTGGTACGGGCCCCAGCCGAGCTCGAGCATGTAGTCGCAAATCTCGGCGATGACGTCGTAGCGGCGCATGATCGCCTGCTGGTCGTAGCATGGCTTGTCGGCCGTATCGTATTTGTCGGAGATCGTCTCGCCGTCTGCTGTGATGAGGAAGAATTCGGCTTCGACGCCGGTCTTCACGTGCTTGCCTAGCGCCTCGGCTTGGCCGATCAGCTTTTTGAGCACGTTGCGCGGCGCCTGCTCGACAAGCTTGCCCTCCATGACGCAGTCGGCAGCGACCCAGGCGACGTCCCGTTTCCAGGGAAGCTGGATGACCGACGAGGCATCCGGAACTGCGAACAGATCAGGATGGGCAGGCGACATGTCGAGCCATGTGGCAAAGCCGGCAAAGCCAGCACCCTCGGCCTGCATCCCGGCGATCGCCTGCGCCGGTACGAGCTTGGCACGCTGTCCACCGAAAAGATCGGTATAGCTGATCATGAAATACTTGATGCCTTTTTCCTTGGCAAAGGCAGCGAGATCCAGTGTCATTCTTGTTCCCCTTTGGATTTATTAGACACTTGTTCGAAATTAGGTGTTGGCGGGCGCTACCGAGAAGCGCTTTGGAGGCCCGTCAATAAGAAAACCCCTCCCCAACCCTCCCCACAAGGGGGAGGGGGCTAATGTGCCGCACCGTCTGCATCAATTGTTTTGCCCGGATGCTTGCGACGGGCAACTCCCTCCCCCTTGTGGGGAGGGTTGGGGAGGGGCCTTTCTTCAAGAGAGCCTGAAAATCCATTCGTCTCAATACCCGCCCTTGCCCGGAATCCAGTTCGTTCCAGCGAGCGGAACCTGCGCCATGGCGGAGGCTTCGATCGTTAGTGCGCAGAGGTCTTCCGGCTCGAGATTGTGGACATGGTTCTTGCCGCAGGCTCGCGCGATCGTCTGCGCTTCCAGCGTCATCACCTTGAGATAGTTGGCAAGACGCCGACCGGCCGCAACGGGATCGACGCGCTTCATCAACTCGGGATCCTGGGTGGTGATGCCGGCCGGGTCCTTGCCCTCGTGCCAGTCGTCATAGGCCTCCGCGGTCGTCCCGAGCGCCTCGTATTCGGCCGCCCAGTGCGGGTCGTTCTCACCGATTGCAATCAGGGCAGCAGTGCCGATCGAAACGGCATCGGCACCAAGAGCCAGCGCCTTTGCAACGTCCGCGCCATTGCGGATGCCGCCGGAGATGATCAGCTGCACCTTTCGATGCATACCGAGGTCCTGCAGCGCCTGAACGGCGGGACGGATGCAGGCGAGCGTCGGCATGCCGACATTCTCGATGAACACCTCCTGCGTCGCCGCGGTGCCCCCTTGCATGCCATCGAGCACGACAACGTCGGCACCTGCCTTGACTGCAAGCGCGGTGTCGTAATAGGGCCGCGCGCCGCCGACCTTCACATAGATCGGCTTTTCCCAATTGGTGATCTCGCGCAGTTCCATGATCTTGATTTCCAGATCGTCCGGCCCCGTCCAGTCGGGATGACGCGACGCCGAGCGCTGGTCGATACCCTTCGGCAGGGTACGCATTTCTGCGACACGGTCGGAAATCTTCTGGCCGAGCAGCATGCCGCCGCCGCCGGGCTTGGCGCCCTGGCCGATGACGATCTCGATCGCGTCGGCGCGGCGCAAATCCTTGGGGTTCATGCCATAGCGCGATGGCAGGTACTGATAGACGAGGATCTGCGAGTGCCCGCGCTCTTCCTCCGTCATCCCGCCGTCTCCCGTCGTCGTCGAGGTACCGGCGATGGTGGCGCCACGACCAAGTGCCTCCTTGGCCGGCCCGGACAACGAGCCGAAGCTCATGCCGGCGATGGTGATCGGGATCTTGAGTTCGATCGGCTTCTTGGCAAAGCGGCTGCCGAGAACGACATTGGTGTCGCACTTCTCGCGATAGCCTTCGAGCGGGTAGCGGGAGATCGAAGCGCCGAGAAACAGCAGGTCGTCGAAATGTGGAAGCTTGCGCTTGGCCCCGGCACCGCGGATGTCATAGATGCCGGTCGCGGCGGCGCGACGGATTTCCGACATCGTGTATTCGTCGAAGGTGGCCGAAGGACGAGGCTTCGTGGGAGGGTTCTGGTAGCTCATGACGGACCTCGATCTAATCAATTATTGAAGCGCACAACGGCGGAAAAAAAGCAGTTCAGCTTTTCGGTCTAAGCTCAATACGCGTCGGCATTGTCGACGTGGAAGGTATAGAGCTTGCGAGCCGAGCCGTAGCGGCTGAATTCTTCCGGCCTGACGTCGGTGACACCGGCCTTCTCGAGCAGGTCGGCGACGATCTTCAAATGCTTCGGCTTCATCTCCTTGGCAATGCAGTCCGCGCCGAGGCTCTTCACCTTGCCGCGGACGAATATCCTGGCCTCGTAGAGCGAGTCGCCCAGCGCATCCCCGGCATCGCCGAGAACCACTAAATTGCCGGCCTGTGCCATGAAGGCGGACATGTGCCCGATATTGCCGCGCACAACGATGTCGACGCCTTTCATCGAGATGCCGCAGCGTGACGAGGCGTTGCCCTCGATCACCAGCAGCCCGCCGCATGCGGTCGCGCCGGCATACTGGCTGGCATCGCCCTTCACGACGATTGTCCCCGACATCATGTTTTCGCCGACACCAGGGCCGGCGGAACCGTGGATGGTGATGGTCGCATCCTCATTCATGCCGCCGCAATAATAGCCGACATTGCCCTGGACATCGATCGTGATCGGCGCATGGACGCCAGCGGCCACCGCATGGCTGCCGCGTGGGTTGACGATGTCATAATGGAGGTCGTTCGCGCCCTGCGCGACGTCGTGCAGGGTCTGGTTGATATCGCGGAGCGGGGTGATCGCAAGATCGAAGATGGGCATGAAGATGTCCTGAAATTGAAATCTCGGAAATGACGGCGGCAAAAGGCGGAAGGGCCGCTCAATGCTCCCAGAAGTAGACGGTGGCTGGTTCGGGCTCCCAGACGCGCGCGGTATCTATTCCCGGCAGATTGACGAGCGCTCGATACTCCGAGCCGAAAGCGACATAGCGGTCGGTCTCCGCCATGATCGCCGGCTTGCAGGCGATCGCGTCGCGCACCACGCCGAAGCCGGATTTCGTCCCGACGACGAAGGTGAAGAAGCCGTCGAGATCGTCGACAGCGCCCTCGAGCGCTTCGCCGAGATTCTTGCCCTTGGCCATCTCAGCAGTCAGATAGGCGGCAGCAACCTCGGAGTCGTTTTCCGTCTCGAAGCGCATGCCCTGATGCTTCAGCTCGCGGCGCAGATTATTGTGATTCGACAGCGAGCCGTTATGCACGAGGCATTGGTCGGAACCGGTGGAGAAAGGGTGCGCGCCAAGTGTCGTAACCGCGGATTCGGTTGCCATGCGGGTATGGCCGATGCCGTGCGTGCCCGACATCGACGCCACGGCAAAGCGCGACACGACATCTTTGGGCAGGCCGGTTTCCTTGTAGATCTCGATAGTGTCGCCGCTGCTCATGACACGGATGTCGGGGCGCAGTTCCGACAGCGCCGCGCGACCGGCTTCCAGTTTGTCTTTCGGCAGGGAGATGACGGCATGCGTGCTCTTGATTTCGATTGTCACCCCTGTACCCAGCGCTCGTTCCAGCTCGACCTCGAGACCCGCAAAATCCTTGGCCGGCGTCGCGGATTGCACCGTGATCTTGGCTTCCCTGTCGTCGGCCGCGCCGTAAATCGCGATGCCGGCGGAATCGGGACCGCGATCCGTCATTGTCACCAGCATGGTTGAAAGCAGCGCGCCCAACTGCGGCTCCAAGCTCTTGTCCTTGAGGAACAAACCCACAATTCCGCACATGATGGCAATCTCCGATGAATGTGTAAAAAATGCCTAGCAAGAATCTTTGTCGACTTCAACTGGTAAGAAATTAAATTTCCTTGGGAGAAAGATTAATCCTCCTTAGTGCTTGCCGATCAGCTTGCCTTGCGCGTCATCCGCGGCGGTCCGCCATAGGTCTCGCGATAGCGCCGCGCAAAATGCCCAGGGTTGGAAAAACCGCAGGCAAAGGCGATTTCGGAAACGGAAAGGCTGCTCTGTTGAAGCAGTTTGCGGGCATGAGCCAGACGGATCCGGCGATACTCGGCCAGAAAAGTCGAATTGAGCTGGGTGGCGAACAAGCGGTCGAGATGGCGCGGCGTCACGCGCGCAAAGACTGCCATGGCTTTCCGGTCGAGCGGCGATTCGATCGTCGTCTCCATCTTCTCGATGACCGCCAGCAGGATCGGATGGTGTGTGCCGTGGCGCTCGGCTTCGGAGGCTCTCTGGGGTTCTGCGGCTGTGCTCACATGCCGGTGCAGGTACCAGTCGCTGACGCGACGCGCAAAGTCCGAACCCATCCGGGCGGAAATGATCGCGTGCATCATATCCAGTGGCGCGACGCCGCCGCCGCAGGTCAACCGCTTGCCGTCGATGATGTAGCGCGCCTGCTCCGGCGTCATGCCGGGAAAATCCTCGATGAGGGCAGGGGCGTGCTCCCAGTGGATAGTGAAGCGCTCGCCGGACATCAGGCCGGCCGCAGCCAGCAGATAAGGGCCTCCGGAAATCCCGCCGATGCGGACGCCGTCGCGATCGAGCGCGCGCAGCGTCGCGTAGACGCTCGGCCAGTTCCATTCGTCAGGATGCCCGCCGGCAACGACGAAGACCGTATGCAATCGCTCGCCCCGCCCGGGTAGAGGCTCGGCTGGAACCTGCACGCCATTCGAGGCAGTGACGAAGGTCCCCTGCGGCGAGAAGACACGAAAGCGGTAAATCTCGCGACCGGCAAGCAGGTTGGCCGCCCGCAAAGGCTCGACGGCCGAGGCGTAGCACATCAATGCAAAGCCTGGGATGAGGATGAAGCCGATATCCTGGACGTTGCTGTTGTCGCTTTCCCGCATCATGCCTCTCTTTGATGTCGGCCATGATGGGGATTTATCGGTCTCCTGCCAAGGGGCGTCAGGCGACGGCCAGTTTCTTCTTTTTCCATCGTCCCGGGCTCGTCATTTCGTGAACGGCAGCTCCGCCGATCGATGAGAGCAGCAGGCATAGAGCGATGAAAATCGGACCTTGCAGGAGAATGTCGATCTTGAGGGCATTGCAGAGGATGCGAAGGAAGGCCAGCGTAAAGGCATGGGTGATGTAGATGCTGTAGGAGGCGTCGCCGAGGTAGTTCAGCCATCCGATCGTCGGCAGCCTTGAAAAATCGATCGAGACCGCCGCATAGACGATCACCAAAGCCGGAATACCCCACATGTAGGACCGCATGCTGCCGTCGCAAAGTGCTTCGTTGACCAGAAGGAACGCAAATCCAAGCGCAACGGCAGGCCACGCGACTGACTGCGGCAACAGGATTTTTTCGCTGTAAAGCTTGGCAAGGACCACGCCGCCGAGGAATTCGAAAATGATCGGATCGCCATAGAAAGTCGTGACTGTCGTGACTAGTGGGAGCAGATGGCAGGCAATGACGATGGCAGCCATCGCACCGAACAAGGCGTAGAGCCGCCATCTCTCGCGAACGAGCAGCAGCAGCCCGAAGACCAGATAGAAGAACATCTCGTAGTTCAGCGTCCAGCCGGGAATGACGACTGGAGCAATGAGCGTCGGATCGGCGGGGTTGCGCCATGGAATGAACAGCAGCGAGGCCAAAAGATGCGGTATGTTGAAGATCGTCGTCTTCAGGACCGATGGCGCAACGAGCGCAACAGCGGCAGAAAACAATGTCGCCATCCAGTACAGCGGTACGATGCGCTTGATGCGCCGGCGATAGAATTCAATCGGAGAGATCGATCGGCCCGCCGTCGTCAGCCACATGACGAAGCCGCTGAGAACGAAAAACACGTCGACGCCGGTCTCGCCGAACAGGTGAAATTCCAAATCGAAACCGGGGTCAATCTTCGCGACCTGAAGAACCGAATGAAAATAGACCACCAGCAAGGCGGCAATCGCGCGCAAATATTGAAGCTGGACGAGCATTGAACGCTGTTACACCTCGTGAGGTCCGGCGCCAACCTTAATAGACAGGTGTCTCGGTTAGCCCGGTACTCGGCTACTCTGCATATTTGCCAGGTGCGTCTCGCTGGAGCGGGGATTTTCGGAAAACCGCATAAATCCAACCAGGAGCCACAGCAGCCCGGCGATCTTCATGGAAAAGATTGCCGTGCCGCCGATCATCATATTCAGAAAAATGAAAAGAGAAAGTGAATGGCAGCAACGACGCTGTGCCGCAGTGGCGCCGGCGGGATAGAGGCAGATGAACAGCCAGAAGACGATCAGTCCGAAAATCGTCGTCCCGTAGATCAGGTAGACGTAGCCGCTATCGGCAAATTCGGAGATGCGCGTTATGGACAGGCCAAGCACGGCGTCGACGTCGAGATCGAGCATCTTGGTGATCGTCAGGCCGATGCGGCCGGTGAAGTTGTCACCAACCTCGTTCGGTTTCATGAAATGCACGAAGAACCCGATCAGGATGAGTAACGGCATCAACAGCAGATCGAACAACTTCGGGATCTTCGGAAAGATGAAATACCCACCGATGCTGATCACTGAAAAGATCAGCATGGTGCGTGTGTTATTCGTGAGCAGGATCAATACTATCGTTGCTATGCACAGTGTCTTCTCCGACAGGCTCAGCCGCGGCCAGAACGACAGCAGGTAGATAACGACGACGCCGCAGAAGTTGGCGAGCGACACCTGCTCAAGAAAGATCGACGACGACCGGTGATCGATCAATCCGAAGGAGAAGCGGCCCTGGAATCCGAGAGCGTTGGCAAAAAGCCCAGTGTTGTTGAAGCTCGCCTGCTTGATCCCGCGGGTATTCTCGAAATATTCGCCCGGATGGAAGAGATTCACATAGAGGGTGATGTCGACGATCTCGCAGATCAGAAATAGCAGCACGAGGAAGCAGGCGATGAAAAACGCGAGCCGCACAGTGCGGGCGCTAGCCCATGCGCCGATCCCGGCAAAACAGAAGAGCACCAGCACATTGCGAAACTGGTCGATGAAGGTAATCCGGTTGAGCACCGTCACATAGAGCGTCATGACCAGCGTGAAGAGCAGATAAAGGAATATGGGCAAATCTTCTTCGTAGATGCCCTTCTTCAGGATGTACGCGACGCTCGAAACCATGATGATGGCTTCGCAAAGGACGACGTGGGACACCGAAAGATGCATGATGTTGTGATTGATGTAGGCAAGGATGCAGTTGTAGAGCACCGAGAACAGCGTGATCGCCAGGATCGGATAGTCGATGCGCTGCTTGTCGGCAAAGTCCTGCATGAAATGTCCAGAATGACGGTCGACGTCGGCCATCAGCCGACGATATCAGCCGCGTGATTCGCAACCAAGCACTATCCGGAACATCTGCAGGCTGTCAGGTCGCATGTTTGATTGCGACGCATGCGGGCCCTGTCGGCACCTTTCTTGTCGGCCCGGCTGCGATGACAGCCAGCTGCTTGCGATCGCGGCCGGCGCGAGGCTGCACGTTGAAGGGTTCGTCTGCCGGCCACCAGTCGCCGGCCGCCCAATAAGTCGAGCCGAGCCAGACGTCCGAGTTCTCGGACATGAGGTTGAGCACCTGCTTCAGCCCGCTCAGGCAAGGATCGTTCGCCGCCGCGCCGAATTCACCGAGAAAACCAAATTTCTTGTTCTTCTTCAGCCAACCCGTCACCTTGCTCAACCCCTCGCGCGCCTGTTCTGCACCCTCGCAGGTCGCATGCGTGCCGGAGGAGTCGGAATCAAGATATTGATGGAACTCGTAGGCGTAGTGGTTCAACGGATCCTTCACGCCCAGCATGACCTCGGCATTGGAGCCGCCGCCCAGCCGGTCTGTTTCCCAGGTCCAGGCGCCGCTCCAAAGGGTGCCGGGCACGAGGATCAAGTTGCGAGCACCGACGGTCCGGATGCTTTGGATTGCTGAGTTGGCGGCCCCTAGCCAATCCGTTGCCTTGATGTCGTGCGGCTCGTTCATCAGGCCAAAGAGGACGCCGTCCTGGTTGGCGAATTCCACGGCGAGGCGCGCCCAGAAGTCGCCGAACGCAATATCCGTCGCAGGCGCTTTGCTCACCTGGGTCTTGTCGTAATAGCCGAAATTATGAGGGTCCAGGATAACAGCCATCCCGTTCTCGCTGATGAGCTCAACCGCATCTTTCAGGTTCTGCAGCTCGGTCGCATCAAGTGGCTGGTTCAGCACGGGCTGCAACCGCTCCCATTTGAACGGAAGACGCACGACGTTCATTCCCTTTGTGGCGAAATACTTGACGGTATCTTCTGACGGATAGGTGTAGTTGGTACCGAGAACCCCGTCTCGCTCGCCATATTCGGCGCCGGACAGATTGATGCCGCGATAGCATAGCGCCTGGGCCGCACGAGCAGAATTTCCGATAATCAAGGGCGAGGCGAAGATCGCGCCGGCCAGAGCAAGCCTCAGCAGCCTTGCGATGATGTCAGTCATTCCAGGCTCCCGTTCTCGTGGTCATCCCCGCGATTGCGGTGTGCTTGCCCAGAACGTATCACCTAATACAGCTGACGTATGGTAAGGTCCAGAACGAGATTGTGCATTGCGGTGCCGCTTCGAGGCAAGATTGGAATTTCCTTAAGAATCCCTTAGCCTAACATTTATAAACTGGCAGAGATCCGCCCACGCAGGTCCGCGGAGGGGCGTCGAAAGTCTGACATGAGTTCTTATGAACGGGCCAAGGCAATGAGCCGTCTTCCAAACTGGCGCAGCAACGAGCCGCCTCCAAGGCTGCCCGAAGGCGTGCGTCTGCGCGGGCCGGTAGTGCATCCTTCCGATTTCGTCCGCGAGCCGAAACCGGGCTCCCCGGAGGTTCCTGTTGAAACAGCTGGGCCTAGTACGATTCAACAACACCAGGAGAGCGAAGCGCAATCCGACGTTCCTTTGGAGCTGCCTGCGCCGGCGCAGCCGGTCGAGCCGGTTCGGCAAGTGGACGAGGCACCGACCGCTTCCCCGCCCACATCCGACATGCCAGTCCTTGACCTCCGTTCAGCCGTCCGGGCAATCTGGGCCTGGCGATTAACGGTTGCATTTCTTGCTCTTGTTCTTGCGGTTCTCTGCGCAGCCGTCATTCCGCTGCTGCCACAGAAATATACGTCGCAGACCAGTCTCTATTTCGATCCGCGCCAACCAGGCCTGCCCGACGGCCAGCAGGCGCCCGTTGCCCCGGAGCTGATCCTGACGATGATCGACAGCCAGACGCAAATCCTGTCGTCCGGCAAGGTCCTCGGACGCGTGGTCGAGGCCTTGAAGCTCGATCGGGATCCGCAGTTCGAAGGTGGTGCGACTGGAGAAACGGCCAGATACATAGCGACCGCAACACTTCAGAAGGCGCTGGTGATCGCGCGGGAGGCCAGCACCTATGTCGTCACCTTGAAGGTCACCACGGGTGATGCCCAAAAGTCGGCGCTGATTGCCAACCAGATCGTCACCTCCTTCATGGAAGAGGAAAGCAAATCGGCAGCCAGCGTCTATCATAGCGCCAACACTGCATTGGATAGCCGGCTGGACGATCTGCGCCAGCAAGTGCTCGACGCCGAGAAGGCGGTCGAGACCTATCGCGCCGATAACGACATGGTGGCGGTCGAAGGAAACCTGATTTCCGACAAGAGGCTGACGGCTCTCAATGATCTGCTCGTCACCGCCCAGCAAAAAACCATCGATGCAAAGGCGCGCGCCGACTCCGTCGACAAGCTGAGCTTCGAGGATGTGGTATCGACGTCACGGCCGGACGCGCTGAATTCGACGTCGAATTCACTGACCAATCTACGCCAGCAATATGCAGCGCTTGCCGCAACGGTCGGCAGCCTCGAGAGTCAGCTTGGCGCCCGCCATCCTCGCCTCCTCGCGGCGCGATCCTCGTTGGAAAGCCTTGCCAGTGAAATTCGAAGCGAACTTCAGCGACTGGCGACCTCGGCGAAAGCCGACTATCAGCAGGCCCAGAAGGCGCAGCAGGATGTCGCCAAGGAACTGGCGGTTCAGAAGGCACTTCAGGTCAACACGTCGGGCAAGCTGGTCGAACTCAATGAGCTCGAGCGCAAGGCAACCGCAGCGCGCGGCATCTACGAGGCGCTGATGAAGCGCTCAGGCCAGACGAGTGAAGACCAGAGCCTGACGCAAACCAATATCCGGGTGATCTCCGAGGCCGAGCCGCCTCTCAAGGCTGACGGGCCGAGCCGAAAAGTCATGATGGTCGCAGGCTTTATTGCAGGCGCCCTGCTTGGCCTTGGTCTCGGAATGCTGCTCGCGATCACCGGCAGCATCTTCCGCCACCCCGTCATCCGCAGCTATTTGTCGAAATGATCGGAGGGAAACGCGTATCGTGCCCTTGCGACACCATGAAATTGTGCAATTGCAAAATCTAAATGATCGTGTTGCACGAACGGCAATTGCCTTTTGGCTATGAAAGCAGCAAGACAGGCGCTGCCGGGCCAAGGCGCTCCGAGCAATCACTACGAGACATATGGTATGATGAATGTCATTGAACGGCGCCGAAGGAAATTTTAGCGATGGTGCCTGCGGATAAGCTCGTCCTGCCGTTTTTGGCGCTGCCGCGCGGAACCAAACGTGCGCTCGCGCTGCTTGTCGACGCCAGCTTGTGTGTCCTGACGGTATGGTTTGCCTATTGCCTGCGCCTGGACGGCTGGGTCGTTCTTCAGGGCGTGGAATGGTTGCCGGCCATCGTTTCCCTGGTCGTTGCCATTCCGATCTTCATTGTTTTAGGCCTCTACCGAGCCATCTTTCGCTACGCAGGACTTTCCGCCTTCATGACCGTCGTCAAGGCAGTGGCAATCTACGCCCTGGCCTTCATGACAATCTTCACCGCGATCAGCGTGCCGGGTGTGCCGCGCACCGTCGGCATCCTGCAGCCGCTGCTGCTGCTGATTGCCATCGGCTTGTCGCGGATGTGGACGCGCTACTGGCTTGGTAATGCCTATCAGCGTCTTTTGAGCCGCAGCGCCTTGGCGAAGGTCCTGATCTACGGCGCCGGTGCGTCCGGACGGCAGCTGGCCGGAGCACTTGCCAATAGTTCAGAATTGAACGTGGTCGGCTATCTCGACGACGACCGGCATCTGCACGGCAGCATCATGGGCGGCCTCCCGATCTACAATCCCGCCGATCTGCCTGGGTTGGTCGAGGCGAGCGACATCCGCGACGTCCTTCTGGCTCTACCGAATGCAGCGCGACAGCGCCGCAACGAAATCCTCGAAGACATGCGCAAGGCGCGCGTCACCGTCCGGACCATGCCGGACCTCACGGCGCTGGCGCAGGGGCTGATATCGATATCCGATCTGAGAGAGTTGGATATCGAGGATCTTCTCGGGCGCAACATCATAGCGCCCGACCAGGCGCTGCTCGACCGGAATATCCGCGACAAGGTTGTCCTGGTCACCGGAGCCGGCGGCTCGATCGGCAGCGAACTCTGCCGCCAGATCCTGAAAAACCGTCCCGCCAGCCTGCTTCTGGTCGAGCAGAACGAGTTCGGGCTTTACGCCATTCACGGCGAGCTCGAGAAATCGGCACTGACCATCGGCGATAGCGACATCCGCATCATACCGTTCCTGGCGTCGGTCCGTGACGGACAGCGGCTCAGCCACATCATGGGCGCCTGGAAGCCGCACACGGTCTACCATGCGGCCGCCTACAAGCATGTGCCGCTGGTCGAGTACAATCCGACCGAGGGAATCAAGAACAATGTGCTCGGGACCGTTGCAGCCGCCAGGGCAGCCCAGGAAGCCGGCGTCGAGAACTTCGTCCTGATCAGCACCGACAAGGCGGTTCGCCCGACCAATATCATGGGTGCGAGCAAGCGGCTGGCCGAAATGGTGCTGCAGGCAATCGACGCCGAAGAGCCGACGGACCGGCCCCGCACCAATTTTTCGATGGTTCGCTTCGGAAACGTCCTCGGTTCCTCCGGCTCCGTCGTCCCGCTGTTCCGCCAGCAGATCCGCGACGGCGGACCGGTGACGCTCACTCATTCCGAGATCACCCGCTACTTCATGACCATCCCGGAAGCGTCGCAGCTCGTCATCCAGGCCGGCGCCATGTCGACAGGCGGCGACGTCTTCGTTCTCGATATGGGCGAACCCGTGAAAATCGCCGATCTGGCGCGGCGCATGGTCGAACTGTCGGGGCTGACCGTCAGGGATGAGGAAAATCCCGAGGGGGATATCGAGCTTCATATCACCGGCCTCAGGCCAGGTGAAAAACTCTACGAGGAATTGCTGATTGGTGACGACCCTCAGCCGACGCCGCATCCCCGGATCATGAGGGCGCGGGAGGATTTCCTGTTTTGGCCGGATTTGTCGAAGAGGCTGGCGGCATTGGAAAAGGCGCTGGATGACAACGACATCCCATCGGCGCGCACGATGCTGGAGACGCTGGTTTCCGGCTATACGCCGAACGTCGACGTCGTAGACCTCGTCTTTCGCGAGCGCGAGACGGATACAGCGGCATAGTCGAATGGATCGGACCGTCTATCGGCGCGATCTGCTGCTCGCCCTCAGGGCGTAGAACCAGCGGCGGACCTGGTCGTGGGTTCGAAACCAGTGCGCCGACGCCCGAAGAACGAAATGCTTTTTGACTGCGCGGTAATGCGATCGTTTACCGATCGTCGTGTCGCTTCTGTATGGGCTGAAATCTGCAATATTTTCTTCGGTCGAGAACGTTTCGACGCCAGTCGCCCAGCCGCGCTCGAGCGCGACGTCATAGGGAAGGAACATCGGGCGTAGCGAGTGCAGCAGTCTTTCCGCAGCACTCCTCGTGACGATGTAGCAGGCGGCGGAACCCTGCGGGCCGTGCAGACACCGACCGACGACATCTTTCTCGGCGCTTTGCGTTACCCGCCGGAATCCGACCATTCTATGGTTGACCAGCTTGACGAGCCCTGCACCGGGAATAGCTTCCATGGCCGCGATCGCCCGCGGAATCAGCCGATCACTGAGGTCGATGTCATCTTCCATGATGATCGCCATGGCATCGCCGCTGGCGACGAATTGTGTGAGCGCAATGATATGGCTTCGGTAGCAGCCATATTCGCCTGCCAAAGGCCTCCGCCCGTTGTGGTAGACGAATTGTCTATGATGGAAATCGGCGCGTTCGTGTTCCGCAATCATGCGCCCGTCGACGGCGCCGATCCGGATGACGTTCAACCCGAACTGAACTGCCTGAGAGCGAAGCCTTTGCCAGCGGTCCGTGCAGCGGTCAAGATTTATGACATAGATGAGAATAGGCGCAGCCGGCGTCTCGGCGCTCTCGTCGTCGGCAAAGGATTTGACCCGACTGATCCGTTCAAGAATTGCCCCAACTCCCCACTACATCGAAGTTCGCCTGGGAATACCGAGCAGAACGCCGTGGAAATGTCACAAGCAGTGCGCCCAATGCAAACTCAGATTGTACACTCACTGTATTAACACAAGCTAATGGCATTTCCAGCGTTCGATTTCAAGCATCCCGACGATGCCCCGCGAGAAAGCCCAAGCTTATTCCCAGCCTTCATCCGCTATCCCGATCCGGTAACGACATTGCGAAGAGGCGGATGGCATTTTATCCGCGTTTCGGCTTTTCCTAGCGCAAGGTGATTATTATATCCATGACACCTGCCATTGCAGGATGCATCGCAAGGGTTCCGGCAAAGATGAAGATCGTCCCCAAGATAGCTATCGTGACGCTGCTGGCGCTTCTGCCTGGGGCGGCTTTTGCCATAAGTCTGACTGATCCGATCCCACCAGGACACATCGTCTACCCGTACAAGGATTTGCCCGGTGTCACGGCACCGCATCCCGCAGTCGACGATAATTTCAAGTGTCACACTGCCATCGGTCGGCTACGCGAGCTTGATGGCATCCGCTATCGCAATCTTCCCCAGCTGGTGTACGTCTGCGAGCAGAACGGCGTCATTTCGGAAAGTACCCGGCCGCCGAACCGATCCTACTGGCAATATAACGACCCCCAGAGATAAGTCCTGATTGGAAGGACCGGCCTCCGCGCCTGCGTGAACTGCCAAAAAGGGCTGCAGCCTTCGCCGGTGCGCGCGGCAAAAATCATCGCGGAACTTAAAGAGTCCAGACCCGTTTGCTGACCAGACAATGGCCGCATGGGTTCGGGAGCGACGAGCTGTCCTGATCGGCAAGCCATTGCGGTTTCAACATTGCACCTAGCATGGAAGCCAAGGCTCGAACGGCAAATGACAACTCGCAACGCTCAGGAGGCAGCAATGACCGCGTTTCTCGACCCATCCAACTCCAATACCGTGACGGCATTTTTTGATGACGAAACCGAGGCCAGCAGGGCGATCGACCGCATCGTCGAAGCCGGCATTCCCCGCGACAATGTCCGCCTTGTGCCCGGCAGCGGCTCCGATGAAGCCGCAGTCGTCAATGCGGAAGACAAGGGCCTGTGGCATTCGCTCGGATCATTCTTCTTTCCCGACGAAGACCGCGAAGTCTATGCAGAAGGGCTGCGCCGCGGCGGCTTTCTCGTGACCGTCACGGGACTGAACCGCGATCAGAGCGAGGTTGCGATCGACATTCTCGACGATGACGGGACCATCGATATCAACGAACGCGCCGACAGTTGGCGGGCTGAAGGTTGGTCGGGTCAGACCGGTAGCCCGGCGGCCGACACCGCGGACTATTCGACGAGAAATTACGATCGCACTGATGGCACCTTGGCTGGCGGCAACAGCGAGGATACATTCCAAGCGCTGCGGACGCCTGGTTCCGACGGCACGCGCCGTTTGGGGCGAGATGCCGCCAACGCGCGTAGCCGCGTCGGATCCTATGTTATGGACGCGCCTGCCGACGAACAATTCCCTGCGCGTGAAGGGACGGCCGCAAGAGCAGGCTCCCGGCTCCAGGCTGCAGACGGTTATTCCAAGAACCTGAGCGACCTCTTTTACGACACGCTCCGCGATGTCTATTTCGCGGAAAACCAGATCGTAAAGGCGCTGCCCCAAATGGCGGAAGCGGCGCAGTCGCCCGAGCTTCGCGCCGCATTCGAAACCCACCTGCAGGAAACACACGGGCAGATCAAGCGCCTCGAGCAGGTCTTCCAGATCATCGGGAAGTCCGCCTCAGGCAAGACCTGCGAAGCCACGCTCGGAATCCTGAAGGAAGGCAAGGAAGTCCTGGAGGAATATCGCGGCACCGCCGCCCTCGATCCCGGCATTCTCTCCGCTGCCCAGGCAGTCGAACATTATGAAATCAGTCGCTATGGCACCCTGAAGGCCTGGGCGACCCAACTGGGAATGCAGGATGCAGCCGACCTCCTGGCACAAACGCTGGCCGAGGAAGAAAAGACGGATCAGCTCCTGTCGAAACTGGCCTTGTCATCGGTAAACGTGAAAGCCGCCTGATTTTGACAGCCAACTATATGCGTCCGGGATGACCCGGGCGCATACGCCCGACACCGAAAAGATTTTCACCACAAAAACCCCAATCCGCGTGGCGGATAGAGCGCAAGATGAAAATCCTGGAAGACGTTAAGTATCTGATCTGGCTAAGATCAAGAATGGAATGGTGCCCAGAAGAGGACTCGAACCTCCACACCCTTTCGGGTACCAGCACCTGAAGCTGGCGCGTCTACCAATTCCGCCATCTGGGCGACGGTCAGGCATGTAAGGGGGTGGCGCTGTGGTGTCAACAGCGTTTTTGAAGTTTTCATGTCAATCCGCAAAAAAGCGTTCAGACAACGTCCACAGCGAAGGCGCGGATGAGGCCAAGTCCCTGCTCCAGAAGTGCTTTTGCTGCGCTTTCGGTTGCCGCCTCGACATAGCAGCGCATCTCGGGTGCGTTTCCCGAGGGGCGGAAATGGATCATGCGGCCATCCGCAAGCATCACCCGCAGACCATCGATATCGCTGGTAGAGGCAACCGTCCCAACAGGCGCCAGGAACGAAGCGAGATTGGCGTCCGAGGCCCTGAGATAGGCCATCAAGGCGGTACTCTTCTCCGTGGCGAAATTCTCCAGCCGGTCGGCTGCGGCAAATGGCAGGCGATAGTCCGATGCGACGGATGATAGCGGCTTGCGCTGGCTGGCAGCCGAGAAGAGCGTTGCAAGAATGGGCAGGAAGCAGTCGCGCGTCGGAAGCGGGCGCAACGGGCGGCCGTCGACGATGAAGCTGCTGGCGGTCAAGGTTCCGCCGTTAGCCTCGAAGCCCATCACGCCGGACTTGCCTTCGGAGATTGCCTGCTCCATCCCGGCGATGACATAGGGTGAACCGACGCGCGTCCGCGTCACCGAATAGGTGCCGGCAGCCTCGATGCCGGAATTCGATGTGACCGGTGTGACCACGACGGAGGCGCCGAGGTAATTGGCGGCTATCAGGCCGAGCAGATCGCCGCGCAACGGTTCGCCGCTTTCGTCGGTCACCAGCGGGCGGTCTCCGTCGCCGTCGGCAGACACGATCGCATCCAGTCGATAATGCGGCGCCCAGCCCTTGAGCAGCGTCACGGTGTCGGGTGAGACGGCTTCGGTGTCCACCGGAATGAAGTCCTCCGAGCGGCCGAGCGGCACGACGCGGGCGCCGTAATGCGATAGCACCAGGCCGAGCAGGTCGCGGGCAACCGAGCTGTGCTGATAGACGCCGACGGTTAGCCCCCTCAGGCTGCTGTCCGGCAGCAGCGCCACGTTGCGCTTGTAGAACATGGCCTCGGCCGTAGCAGCGCGATCTTCCGCGATTGCCGGCGTCGCGTCCAATGGCACGTCGCCGATCGCGGCGGCCTCGGCGGCGATCGCCAGTTCGTCCTGCTTGTCGATCTCTCCGTCGGGACGATAGAATTTGATGCCGTTGCGGTCCGCCGGGATATGAGAGCCGGTGATCATGAGGCAGGCGGCTTTCAGCTCCAGTCCGTAGAGCGCCAGCGCTGGCGTCGGTACCGTACCGCAATCGATCGGAACAAGGCCCGCCCGCGTCAGCGCACCGACGCAGATTGCAGCCACGTCCGGGCTCGATTGGCGGAAGTCACGGCCAATGAGGATGGGGTCGCCAGCCTTGGCAAGGCCACTTTTCTGGAGGTGTCTCGCAAAAGCGGTGGCGTACACCGCCGACGCCCGGCCATTGAGATCGACGGACAGGCCGCGAAGGCCGCTGGTTCCAAACTTCAGGCTATTCATGATGCTCCCCAATGACGTCTCAGTCTTATTGCGCAGGAACCGTGGCCGATCAACACCGTCGATTGCGCAGTTGGCATGTTCGAAGTCCTGAATGTCGCGCCGGCGGGAGGATATCCCGAGTATGGACTGTGTCCGTTGGTCTAGGCAGACGCCGATTTCGCCTTATATCAGTGTATGATCAACATGGAGGCCTATGGAGATGATCAGGCGTGAAGCGATCTGGCATCCGGCGACCGGCTCTGGGGCTTGCCCATGAGCACGGTTGGCAGATGGGTGCTTTGCGGAGCTTTGGGTGTGGCCTCGATGATGCAAGTCATCTCGGCCGAGGCAATGCCTGTCGCGGGGATGAGCGCGCAGCGGTCGGACGTTATCGACGCGCAAGTTGTCTGCGATGGGCGTGGCTGTTTCACCTTTGGGCCGCGACAGTCCTACACCCCCCCGAGCTATCGCCCTCCTGATTATCGCGGGCCGACCTACTATCGTCCGCGCGGCGTCGTCGTCCAGCCGTTCGTCTACCGCCCGCCGGCACCGAACCCTGCGCCCTTGGCCCAGGTACCTGCAGCCAGCATAAACCGTCACAAGCAATGGTGCCAGGATCGCTACAAATCCTACAGCTCGGTCACAAACCTCTACAAGACCCACAGCGGCCATTCCCAGCCCTGCGAATCGCCGTACCAGTGATAGTGGGCGGCCCGCTCAGACGTCCGTTGCGGTCCGGTCGGTGTGGCCGAGATCGCGATCGGGATCGATGACGTCGCGCACGCGTTGTTTCAGCTCCTTCGGGCCGGGAAAACCACCATCGCGTTTGCGTTCCCACAAAAGTTCGCCGTCGATGCGGATTTCGAAATTGCCGCCGGTACCGGGGATCAGTGCGACTTCGCCGAGACTGTCTGTGAAGGTCTGAAGCAGCTCCTGCGCCATCCACCCGGCCCGAAGAAGCCAGTTGCATTGCGTGCAGTAGAGGATGGTAATCCGGGGCTTGTCGCTCATGATTTCATTTCCTGTCGTTGTCCGGTTCACATCTAAGCGTGCCCGCACGCCATCGCAATATGGCAAGGAAGTGCCCGTCGCGCCCGAAGTCGACTATTGCGATGGATCTCCATTTCCCGAAAGGATTTCAGCCGCGCCGCGGATCGCATTGCGAAACGCCTCGTCGAAACTGACGCCGCGCACCTGCCAGCGATATGTCTTGCCGCCGTGTGCGACGCGCCAATCGGCGACCCAGCCGAGATCCGCATCGCTCCAGACGATAGAGCCCGCCAGCGCCGCGTCTGCACCGATCGTTTTCGCCAAGGCATCGAGTCGCCGCATGTCGCCATACCGGACAATCCCAATGTCGAGTGCAGCGCCAGCCAGCTGGCTTTCATCTGGCAGGGCGATCGACATTGCCAAAGGGACTGTCGCTGCTTGAAAAGACTCGGCCATATAGGGGCTTTCCGTACCATCGCTCGCCAGCACGAAGCTGCGCCTCGCATCGCGAACGGCGAGGAATACGCCTAGCCGCGGCCGGTTTTCCAGCCAGGGCTTTCGTCCCAGCGACCGCAGCAGCCCGTCGATCGTCTCGGGCCTGTATACGCAGGTCAGGTCCTGCGGGCGATCATGCGTGCCCTGTTCGTCGTGTATCGGAATCCCCTCCAGGCGATCGTGATAGCGGAATTCCGAGATAAACGAGCCCGCACGCTCCAGCATTGGCGCAATGCCCGGCGCGGCCAGCACCTTCTGGTCGCCGGAAACCTTGACCAGTTCCTGGGCGAAGCAGTCCCTGAACCCAATCCGCCGGTTGGCTTCGCCGGTGCCAGTGACGATCGCCTGGACCTGGTAAAGCTGCGAGGGTGATTGGGCGAAGGCGGGATGGACCGGCATGGCGACGAGGCCGGCCGTGGCGAGAGCACAAAGCAATCTGCGCATAAACGCTGACCCTCCACGCGAGATACCGGCAGCCAGAAAATACCCACGCCTTGTCGCAATTGGCCGACCAGGCAAATTTGAAATGCCGCCGGCGATAGTCCGGCGACATTATAGCCCGAAGAGCCCACGCTCGAAATGACTTAGCGGTTACGCCGGAAAATCCGTGGAAACTGCAAGATCGCGCCAGGCGGCAATTTCCTTTGCAACGCTTTCATTCTTCTTTTGGATCGCAGCAACTGTGTCGCTACCAAACGGCATGCGCAGCGGTGGATTTTTGGCGTTTGCAAGCGTGATCATTGCCTTGGCGAGCCGGGCCGGGTCACCAGGTTGTTCGTGATTGTGATCGCCAGCAAAAATTCGCATGGCGCCCGCCGGCGTGTCCTTGTAGTCGGAGATCGCACTCGGGCTGATGGAGAGGGAGCTTTCGTCGAGGAAATCCGTCCGGAAGAAGCCGGGCTCGACGACCGTTACCTTGATCCCGAGCGGCTGCAATTCGGCCGAAAGCGCTTCCGAGAGTGCCTCGACCGCAAATTTCGTCGAGCAGTAGACACCCCAGCCGGGATAGCCGGCATAGCCGCCGATCGAGGATATGTTGATCACGTGCCCGGAACGCTGGCGCCGCATATGCGGCAGCACGGCGCGCGTCACCTTTAGCAGACCGAAGACATTGGTGGCATAAAGCCTCTCGATTTCCGAAGCAGTCGCTTCCTCGACAGCTCCGAGCAGGCCGTAGCCCGCATTGTTCAAGAGCACGTCGATCTTGCCGAAGCGCTTGACGGCCTCCGCGGCGGCGGCGTTTGCTTGCGCCTCGTTGGTGACGTCGAGGGCAGCGGCGAGAAGGTTGGGATGGTCCCCAAGTCGATCGGTAACCGTCTTCGGGTTTCGCGCCGTGGCAACGACGGCATCTCCTGCATTCAGGGCTTCCTGGGCGATGAGGGCGCCGAAACCACGCGATGCACCAGTGATGAACCAGACACGCATGACATTTTCCTTTCGTCGATGATTTACTTGTGCCCTCAAAATACCGTATCCCGTGAAGTGAAATAACCGTGTTTCTCCTCCACAGCCTAGTGAGGAATTCTCATCAATGCGAAGAATACGCTCTGTCGATCTCGCCGTTTTTCTGACGATCGCGCAGCATCGAAGTTTCAGGAAGGCAGCGGTCGACCTTGGCGTCACGCCTTCCGCCCTCAGTCACGCCCTTAGAGCTATAGAGGAAACCCTCGATGTGCGGCTCGTCAACAGGACGACGCGAGGCGTCGGACTGAGCGAAGCCGGGGAGCGGCTTTACGCTCGCCTGAAGCCGGCGTTTCAGGACATCGGTGACGCGCTGGAAGACCTCAGCACCTTTCGTGGAGAACCATCGGGGAAGCTTCGGCTCAATTCATCGCGCGCGGCTGCAAAGCTCGTGCTTCTGCCGCTGGTTTCTCGATTTCTGCAAGCCTATCCTTCGATCGAGGCCGAGCTTGTCGTTGATGACGCGCTCGTGGACATGGTGTCGTCGGGTTTCGACGCGGGCGTCCGTTTTGGCGAAAGCGTTGCCGCAGACATGATCGCAGTCGCCATCGGGCCGCGGCACCGGTTTGCGGTGGTGGGATCGCCCGATCACTTCGCGCGCAATCCCGCACCCATGCAGCCGCACGACCTGAAGGGCCATCCGTGCATCAGATATCGTTTCGCGAGTGGTTCGTTCTATCGCTGGGAATTCGAGCGCGGTGGGGTCGCTGTTGAGATCGAAGTCGGAGGATCGTTGACGCTCGGCGATCAGGATATGATGGTCGACGCGGCGCTCAACGGCACCGGCCTCGCCTACCTTTTCGAAGAGCAAGTCGCCGGACTGATCACAGAGGGAAAATTGATCAGGGTGCTCGAGGACTGGTGCCCCTATTACCCTGGCTTCTTCCTCTACTACCCCAGCCGCCGGCAGCTACCGACGGCGCTCAGAGCCTTTATCGATTTCGCCAAGGGGAAGGGCTGACGCAGCCGAAGGATCGTCCTATTCGTCGCTCATCTTCAGCGCCGCAATGAACGCTTCCTGCGGGATGTCGACCTTGCCGAACTGGCGCATGCGCTTCTTGCCGGCCTTCTGCTTGTCCAGCAGCTTGCGTTTGCGGGTGGCGTCGCCGCCGTAGCACTTGGCGGTCACGTCCTTGCGCATGGCTGAGATCGTCTCGCGGGCGATGACGTTGCCGCCGATTGCCGCCTGGATCGGGATCTTGAACATGTGCCGTGGAATGAGGTCCTTCAGCTTCTCGCACATGTCGCGCCCGCGCTTTTCGGCGGCCATCCGGTGGACCAGCATCGACAACGCGTCGACGGGTTCGCCGTTGACCATGATCGACATCTTGACGAGGTTGCCCTCTTTATAGCCATTGAGATGGTAGTCGAAGGACGCGTATCCCTTGGAGATCGACTTCAGGCGGTCGTAGAAGTCGAACACCACTTCGTTGAGCGGTAGTTCGTAAGTCAGCATGGCGCGCTTGCCGACATAGGTGAGCTCGGTCTGGATGCCGCGGCGGTCCTGGCAGAGCTTGAGGATGCCGCCGAGATAGTCGTCGGGCGTCAGGATCGTCGCCTTGATCCAAGGTTCGCGGATTTCAGCGATCTTGACGACGTCGGGCATGTCGGCAGGGTTATGCAGTTCGCGTTCGGTGCCGTCGGTCATGCTGAGCTGGTAGACGACCGATGGCGCCGTGGCGATGAGATCGAGGTCGAATTCGCGCTCGAGCCGCTCCTGGATGATCTCGAGATGCAGCAGGCCGAGGAAGCCGCAGCGGAAACCGAAGCCGAGGGCGGCGGACGATTCCATTTCGAACGAGAAAGAGGCGTCGTTGAGGCGCAGCTTGCCCATGGCAGCGCGCAGGTCCTCGAAGTCGGCCGCATCGACCGGGAACAGGCCGCAGAATACGACTGGCTGGGCCGGCTTGAAGCCCGGCAGCGCCTGCGCCGTCGGCTTCTTGTCTTCGGTGATCGTGTCGCCGACCCGGGTGTCGGCCACTTCCTTGATCGAGCCTGTGAAGAAGCCGATCTCGCCCGGGCCAAGGCTGTCGACGGCCAGCATCTTGGGCGTCAGCACGCCGACACGCTCGACCTGATATTTGGCGTCAGTGCCCATCATGCGGATGGTCTGGCCCTTGGTCAGCACGCCGTCGATGATGCGCACCAGCACCATGACGCCGAGATAGGTATCGTACCAGCTGTCAACCAGCAGCGCCTTCAGCGGGCCTTTTTCACCGGCCGGGCTTTTCGGCGGTGGCAGCTGATGGACGATGGCCTCCAGAACCTCGGGGATGCCGAAGCCGGTCTTGGCCGAGATCAGCACGGCCTGGGAGGCGTCGATGCCGATGACTTCCTCGATCTGTTCGCGGATGCGGTCGGGCTCGGCGGCCGGCAGGTCGATCTTGTTGAGAACGGTGACGATCTCGTGGTTGTTGTCGATCGCCTGGTAGACGTTGGCGAGCGTCTGCGCCTCGACGCCCTGCGACGCGTCGACCACCAGCAACGACCCTTCGCAGGCCGACAGCGAGCGCGACACTTCGTAGGCGAAGTCGACATGGCCGGGCGTGTCGATCAGGTTGAGGACGTATTTTTCCCCATTGTTGGCCTGGTAGTGCAGTCGCACCGTCTGTGCCTTGATGGTGATCCCGCGCTCGCGCTCGATATCCATCGAATCGAGCACCTGTTCCGACATGTCGCGTTCGGCAAGGCCACCCGTCGACTGGATCAGCCTGTCGGCCAATGTCGATTTGCCGTGGTCGATATGCGCCACAATCGAGAAGTTGCGGATGTGGTCGAGTGGGATGCGGTTTGGATCGGTGCTCATGCGCGCCATATACCAGCGGCGACAACGTCCGCAAAGCGGTAAATTAACCCTATGCCGGCCCTATTTGCAGGCTTGCCCATTGCGCGCGACCCTTCGCGGCCGTCATGAAGTCAGACCGGCCACGCCTCCAGCTTCCACGCCGAGTCCCAGAACATCCATTCATACTGCGAGGCTCGCACGAAGACATCCAGCATCTGCGCCCGCTCTGTCGGTGATGCGGCCGCAGCGGCAGAGTCCGTGAGCGCGATCACCTCCCGCGCGCCAGCTGCAAATTGCGGGTCACCATAGGTGTCGATCCACGACTGATAGGGATTGTCGATCGCAGCCGGCCGACCTTTGATCGCTTCGCCGACATCCCAATAGATCCAGAAGCACGGCAGGATGGCGGAAAGCGCCACCGCGTAGGAGCAATGATAGGCGGTCGCCATCAAGAAGCTCGTATAGGCAAAGCCGCTCGGAGAGGGCTCGGCAACGGCAACATCGTCGGCGGTCACCCCGAATCGAGCCAGGATGCCCGCGTGCAGCCCCTGTTCGACCTGGATAGCTTTCTGCGCCGAATTCAGAAATCGCATCACCTGGGCGTTATCGGGTGCCTTCGCAGCAACGATCGCCAGGCAGCGGGCATAGTGGTTGAGATAGAGCGTATCCTGAAGGATGTAATGGCGAAAAACGTCGCCGGGAAGGCTGCCGTCGGAGAGCTTCTCCAGCAGAGGCAAGGCATCGATCTTTTCCCGGATCTGCGCGATCCTCTGCCACGCATCGGCAGTAAAGCTGCCAGTCGTCTGGTCGTCGATCGCGTCATCGTTCCGCATGCTGTCGTCCGCTCTGTTGGGCCGATAGCGATATATCAGGCCTGTCCTCTCTAGCAAGGGGAGGGTTGCATCTTTAGATTGCATATCGGCGTTTGAATATTGCGCCGCGACTGCTTGATTCCACCATCAGGTCGTGTATTTCTTCTATAGTAGAAATTTGGTGCTTATGATGGATGACGAACTGGAAATAGCAATTGGCGCCCGGATCAGGACGTTGCGAGTAGCGCAATCCCTGACCCTGGATGAGCTCGCCGTTGCTTCCGGCGTCAGCCGGGCAATGATCTCGCGCGTCGAGCGGGCGGAGGCGAGCCCAACGGCCTCGTTGCTCGGCAGGCTATGTGCGGCTCTCGGTCTGTCGCTATCGGCTTTCTTTGCGGAAGAGGGGCGGGTCGTTTCGCCGCTTGCCCGCCGCGATGACCAGCAGGTCTGGCGCGACCCGGAAACCGGCTATCTCAGGCGTTCCGTCTCACCGCCTGGCACAAGCTCCCTAATCGATCTGGTCGAGGTCGTCTTGCCGCCCCGCGCCAGTGTCAACTTCCCGCCACATGCCGCAAGCCACGGCATGACGCAGCACGTGTGGCTGTTTGCGGGCGAACTGGAGATGACGACCGCGGACGCTGTCCACCGCCTCGAGCCTGGCGATTGCCTCTTCATGCCCGTCGGCGACGGCCACGTCTTCCACAATCCGAGCGACCGGCCCGCCCGCTACTGCGTCGTGCTTAATCGCGGCGGACGCTGAATTTCAATGCAGGAGCAAGCATGACGACAATCCGTATCCTGACCGGCCCAGAGGCGCACGCAGCCGTTCCGGCCCTTTCCGAAATCCTCGTCGATTGCGTCGTCGGCGGAGCCTCGGTCGGCTTCATGCAGCCTTATGGAATGAACGATGCCGCGCCATATTGGCAAGGCGTTGCCGATCAGGTCGCCGCCGGCACGACCTTGCTGCTTGTCGCTGAGATCGACGGCAAGGTCGTTGGCACGGTCCAGGTGGGTTTCGCTCAGATGCCGAACCAACCGCATCGCGGCGACCTGAAAAAGCTGCTGGTCCACCGTTCGTTCAGGGGCAAGGGCCTGTCGCGGCTCCTGATGGATGCCGCCGAACGACAGGCCGCGTCAAATGGCAAGACGCTACTGGTCCTCGACACCGCAACCGGCAGCCCGGCAGAGGCGATCTATCCAAGGCTCGGCTGGATTCGCTCAGGCGTCATCCCGGACTACGCGCTCTGGCCGGACGGCGGCTACTGTGACACGACAATTTTCTACAAGCGCATCGGTGCGGCCTAGCGATTGATAAGGCACCCACCGAACATAGCGCTTAAAAAGGAACCCGCACATGCGCGTCATCTATTCGGAAGATCATAAGCTCAGGGACGCCAGGACGGAGCTGCATGATGGGCAACTCGTGACGCCGTTTGAGGCGCCCTTTCGAGCCGAATGGATACTTGCGGCTGTGAGGGAAGCGGGTTTTGCCGATGTCGTGGCTCCGGACACGCATGGGTTGGAGACGGCGCGGAAGGTGCATGATCCTGCCTACCTCGAGTTTCTGCGGACTGTCTGGGAGCGCTGGGTAGCGGCGGGCTACAATGGCGAGGCGATAGCCAATTCCTTTGCAGTGCGTCGCACCAGTCAGCGCATTCCCGAAAACATCGTCGGAGCCATCGGTCACTACGCCAACGCGGCCGACACATCGATCACCAAAGGTTCCTATGAAGCGGCGATCGCCTCGATGCGCTGTGCCCTGACCGGTGCCGATTGGCTGAACGCCGGCAATCGCTTCGCCTTCGCACTTTGCCGGCCGCCTGGACATCACGCCGGCATCGACCTCTTCGGCGGCTATTGCTTCATCAACAATGCCGCGGTCGCGGCCCAGCGCCTGCTGGACCATGGGGCAGCAAAGGTCGCCGTTCTCGACGTCGACTTCCATCATGGTAACGGCACGCAGGATATTTTCTATCGGCGCAGCGACGTTTTCACCGCATCGCTTCACGGCGATCCTGTCCATGCCTTTCCCTATTTTCTCGGCCACGCCGACGAAGTGGGTGAGGGCGAGGGGACGGGCGTAAACAAGAACTACCCGATGCCACGCGGTACAACATGGGAGACATGGTCGGCAGCACTTGCCGACGCGCTGATGCGTATCAAGAATTTCGGAGCGGAAGCGGTCGTCGTTTCCCTCGGTGTCGACACGTTCGAACGCGACCCGATCTCGTTTTTCAAGCTGACCTCAGTCGATTTCGTCCGCATGGGCAGCCTGATCGCTGCCGCCGGCCTGCCGGTGCTTGTCTGCATGGAGGGGGGCTATGGCGTTCCGGAGATCGGGCTCAACGTAGCCAACGTGCTGATCGGGCTGGAGGCATAGCAACGGGGTCCATCAATGTGCCTGATGCCGGCATGAAAACTTTACGTTTGTCCCTTCTGCCGCCGACGGGTAGGTACCCACTGGGGCTGAGGGGCAATGCATGGATGACAATGCGATCGTAACCGGGACGGATGGCGGCGCTGCTCTCCTGCCGCAGTCGGAGGTTCCGCCGTCTTCGACAGGCATCGCAGCCGGCGCGCTGATGTGCCTCCTGTCGATGTCCTCGATCCAATTCGGCGCGGCGCTGTCCTCGTCCGCCATTGATGCCTACGGCGCCGTCGGTGCCACCTGGTTGAGACTGGCCTTCGCGGCGATCATCCTCGCCGTCATTGTCCGGCCGCCGGTGTTGCGCTTCAGCCGCGAGCAATGGGTAGGCGCGCTGCTGCTGGGGACTGTCACGGCCTGCATGACCATGTCCTTTTTTGCGGCAATCCAGCGCATTCCGCTCGGGTTGCTGGTGGCGATCGATTTCCTCGGGCCTCTGTCGGTTGCCGCCTTCGGTTATGGCATCGGCTGGAGGCTGGTCTGGCCGCTGGTGGCCGGCATCGGGGTGATCCTGCTGGCACGGGACGGTCAGGGCTGGGTCGGCAATCTCCCAGGCGTTCTTTTCGCAGGCTGTTCTGCCGTTGGCTGGGCGGTCTATATCCTGTTGACCAAGAAGGTCGGTGCCGTGTTCAAGGGGCTCGAGGGCCTGTCGATGTCGCTGCTCGTCGCCGCTCTCGTCGCGACACCATTCGGCATTTCCGCGGCGGCTGGTGCGCTGACTCTCAAGGGATTGGCAGAAGTGATGGGGCTTGCAATCCTGGTGCCGCTCCTGCCCTACGCGCTGGAAATGATTGCACTCCGGCGCATGTCGACCTCTTCCTTCGGCATCCTGATGAGCCTTGAGCCTGCCATGGGCGCGGTCGCCGGATTTGTCATCCTCGCCCAGCCGATGACTTCACTGCAGATGCTTGGCACCGCCTTTGTGATGGCGGCCAGTGTCGGCGCAACCCTTGTCGCTCAGCGCGGCGGATAGCCTCAGGCCGGCTTTTTCGCGGGATCGTCCAGTGCCGGATTGTAAAACAGCGATAGCGACATGCTGCGCGCTATACGCTCGGCAGTCGCCATGAACCAGTCCCCTGCTTCCTTGGAAGGCGTTATCTCGGAAAGCGTAACCGCAAACAGCATCAGCCATTCCGGGAAGAGCTCGGGCTTCAGTCCTTCGACACCGGCATGTGCCTGCACCGGCTTGCCACCATATGCCCCGTTCTTGAAGGCGACGGAGGACCAGAAGCGTTTCATTTTCTCAAGATGCTCAGGCCAGCGACCGGAAAGCTTTGCCTCGAAAACGGGACCAAGCCGCGGATGCTCCTGGATGCGCGCATAAAAGGTCTCGACAAGCTTGTCGATGAAAGCGGCGTCAATACCCATCCGCAGCATGTCGGCTTCGGCGCGCTCGCGAATCTCGGCCAGATGCGCGGCGCGTCCCTGCAGTTCACTGTTCATACAATGCTCCGATCTGCGCCTTCGTCATTCCCTGAGAAAGTCGGCGCAAGGTCCTGTCTATGTAGGACCTCGCAAGCCGCAACGACAGTCCCATCACCGCTATTGCGGCAATCTGTCAAACTTTAGCAACATGCCCTTGACCGCAATTACCCTGCTCTTTAGATTTAGAATAATTCTAAAAGGAGATTCGTATAATGTTCGCCGGGCTCTTCAGGTCACCGAAGCGTTCCTTTTCGTCGTTGACGGAACAGGAAATTCTAGCCGTTGCCATTGCGGCCGAAGAGGACGATAGCCGCATTTACCTCGCATATGCCGATATTCTGAAACAGGACTATCCTGCCTCCGCCAAGGTGTTCGAGGACATGGCCGAGGTCGAGGATACGCACCGCAAGACGTTGATCGACATGCACCGCAGGCGCTTCGGCGAACGCATACCGCTTATCCGCCGCGAACATGTCAGCGGCTTTTACGAGCGCAAGCCCGACTGGCTGCGAAAGAGCCTGTCGCTCGAGGCGATGCGCCAGGAAGCCGAGGCGATGGAGGGACAGGCCTATCGCTTCTACGTCGAGGCAGCTAAGCAAACGTCCGACGCGTCGACCCGCCAGTTGCTCGGCGACCTCGCCTTGGCCGAGCAAGGGCACGAGGATGTGGCGGGGATGCTCGCCGATCAGCATACACCGACAACCGTCAAGCAGGACGAGGATGCCGATGCGCGTCGCAAGCTCGTATTGACCTACGTCCAGCCGGGGCTTGCCGGCCTGATGGACGGCTCGGTCTCGACGCTCGCGCCAATTTTCGCCGCCGCCTTCGCCACGCAGGACACCTGGCAGACCTTTCTTGTCGGCCTTTCCGCTTCGGTGGGTGCCGGCATTTCCATGGGCTTTACGGAGGCTGCCCACGACGACGGCAAGATTTCCGGGCGCGGCTCGCCGATTAAGCGCGGGCTCGCCTGCGGCATCATGACGGCGCTCGGCGGCCTCGGCCACGCGCTGCCCTACCTGATCCCGCAATTCTGGACGGCAACGATCATCGCCGGCATCGTCGTATTCTTCGAGCTTTGGGCGATCGCTTTCATCCAGAACAAATATATGGAAACGCCATTCCTGCGCGCCGCCTTCCAGGTGGTTGTCGGCGGGTCGCTGGTGCTTGCCGCGGGAATTCTGATCGGCAACGCCTGATATTGGAACTGCAGAAACGAAAAGGCCGGCGATGAAGCCGGCCTTTTGCTTGATGGTCGGAAGACCACTGTATTATTTCAAAGCACCAACGACGATGTCGCGGCCGTTCTCGATCGTGACCCAGCGGCCGGAGTTATAGCTCGCCTGGCGTTTGATGTAGGTGTAGGGCGTCTGGTACCAGACCTTCACGTCGTCTTCGAGATTATCGAGCTCGTAGTCGCCCTGGGCCGTGCGAAGCGTCAGGATCGCATGGCCTTCGCCATCCGGCTTGCGTACGACGGTCATCAGGAGATTGGAGGGAGAAAAGCCGCGCTGGATCAGGATACGACGCTTCAGCAGCGCAAAATCCTCGCAATCGCCGGCGGTTACCGGGTAAGCCCAGTATTCCTCGCGGCCGTAGACTTCCATGTCGGTCGCAGGCGTGATCGCCTTGTTGACGTAGCGGTTGACCTGGTTAACCGTCGCCCAGTTGTCGCCAGTCATCTTGACCGGCATCAGGTCGCGGTTCACGCCGCATTCGCTGCGGTAACGCTGGCAGAAATCATAGTGACCGATTGGCTGCGACGTAACGTTCCCCGTCACCATCGAGGGCCCGTCCTGGGATGCCGGCATCGCAGATGTCGACATGGCAACAATAGCCGCGAAGGCTAGTACAAAGCCCTTTAGACGCACGCCCACAATTCCTTGTATCGCCCCTGTATTTATTAACAAATTGTTAACGGAGGAGGATGCGGGTCGTCAATCGTTACTTAAGTGTTAACGGCATCTACCCTTCAACATGGTTAAAATGCCACAGAATTTGCGGCCTCCGTAACGTCAGTCGAAGCGAGCGTGACTATGGAATATCGACGATTTGACTAGGCGACCGCCAGCGCCTCGGCAGCTGCAAGAATACGTTCGATGTCCTGGGGCCGTGACAGCCGATGGTCGCCGTCGCGGATCAGAGTGAGGACGACGTCGTCGGCCGGCAGATGCTCGACGAGCTTGAGCGCGTGCGAGAATGGCACATCGGGGTCCAGCATGCCCTGGAGGATATGCACCGGGCAACCTGTCTCGATGATGCCGGTAAGCACTTGATTGGCGCGGCCGTCCTCGATCAGCGCTTTGGTGAAGATGTTCGGCTCTGGGCTGTATTCCGAGTGTTCCTCGAAATATCCGCGCTCGGAAAGAGAAGCCCGCTCGACCTCGGTCAGGTTCGGCTCGATGAGATCGATGGTGAAGTCCGCAGCCGGGGCGATCAGCACCAGGCCTTGTACGACAGGCGCCTTCTTCCGCTTGCGCAGTTCCTGCGTCAGCCGCAGCGCAATCCACCCGCCCATCGACGATCCGACGATGACGATGCGTTTCGGCTTGGCGAGGGCAACGACTGCGAGTGCCTCTTCCAGCCAGCGGGAGATGGTGCCGTCCGTAAATTCGCCTCCGGACACGCCGTGCCCTGAATAGTCGAAGCGGATGCAGCCAAGCCCCAGGCGTTCCGCCAGCGCATCGAGCTCGAGCGCCTTCGTGCCGCTCATGTCCGAGCGGTAGCCCGAAAGCCAGACAAGCGCCGCACCTTTGGCCCCTCTTCTCGCGTTGCGCAGTATCGTGGCAATCGCTCGCGCCTGATCGCCGCTGCCGACGGTGAGGAACTCGTGCTCGGTAACGTCAAGGGCTTCCGACATAGTAAAGACTCCGGTTTTAGGCCCTATAAAACAGATTCGGGCGGGCTGACAGCAGGTGATTTATGTCTTAAAGCGTGCTATTGACTTCGCCGCAGCTTTAACAACCTTTCCGTCAGTTGCGCCGACGGAAGCGGCAGGCTGGAAAAATCCGAAACAATTCGTGGAGAATACGACCATTCGCAGACCTTTTAAAACCGACGCGCCCGTGAAGGAAGGGCCGCGTTCCAACAGGGAAATTCGCATCCCAAAAGTCCAGCTCATTGGGGCTGATGGTGCGAATTTGGGCGTTGTCCCAACCGACGAAGCTTTGAAGATGGCAGAAGATGCCGGCCTCGATCTGGTTGAAATTTCCCCCAATGCCGAACCGCCTGTGTGCAAGATCCTGGATCTGGGTAAGCTGAAATATGCAAACCAGAAGAAGGCCGCCGAGGCGCGCAAGAAGCAGAAGATCGTTGAAATCAAAGAAATCAAGATGCGCCCCAACATCGACACCCATGACTATGAGGTGAAGATGAAGGCGATGGGCCGGTTCTTCGACGAAGGCGACAAGGTCAAGGTGACGTTGAAGTTCCGCGGCCGCGAAATGGCCCACCAGGAACTCGGCATGAAACTGCTGCAGCAGGTCAAGGAAGACACGCTGGAGATTGCCAAGGTGGAAGCCGAGCCCAAACTCGAAGGCCGCCAGATGATGATGGTGCTCGCGCCGAAGTAATAGATGTTTGCCGATTTGGATTTGAGCCGTCCGTCTGGGCGGCTTTTTCCTTTTTTGCAGGGTCGCTACCGCGTTAAAAGATTCCCGCCCGGCGCCCGTTGCACTTTGGCGGGACTGCGGTTATAAGCGCGCGTCCGAACTGACCGGCAGGGCATGCCGTGGCAGTTCAGAATGCTTGCAAGCACGGTTCGTCGCCGCGCCTGCATTTCAACAACAAGCCACCTCACTTTGCAGACCGGCACGCCGGAGCTGCGAGTGGCGCTTTTTAAGAAGAGCGCAGCCGGGGCACAGAAGGAGTAGCAAAATGCCCAAGATGAAGACGAAGTCCTCTGCCAAGAAGCGGTTCAAGATCACCGCGACCGGCAAGGTTAAGGCAGCCGCTGCTGGCAAGCGCCACGGCATGATCAAGCGCAGCAACAAGTTCATTCGCGATGCACGCGGCACCATGGTTCTTTCCGAGCCAGATGGTCGCAAGGTCATCAAGAATTACTTGCCGAACGGTCTCTAAGACTTTTCGTACCGCTATATATTAAGGAGATCATGACATGGCACGCGTAAAAAGAGGTGTAACCTCCCACGCCAAGCACAAGAAGGTTCTGAAGCAGGCCAAGGGCTTCTACGGCCGCCGCAAGAACACCATCCGTACCGCAAAGGCAGCAGTCGATCGCTCCAAGCAGTACGCGTACCGCGACCGCAAGGTCAACAAGCGCAATTTCCGCGCCCTCTGGATCCAGCGCATCAACGCTGCCGTCCGCGAACACGGCCTGACCTACGGCCGTTTCATCGACGGCCTGAACAAGGCTGGCATCGAAGTCGACCGCAAGGTTCTGTCGGACATGGCTATCCATGAACCAGCAGCCTTCGGCGCACTCGTAGCCGCTTCGAAGAAGTCGCTGGCTTACCTCAAGGACGCCGGCACGAAGAACGAGTTCGAAGCAGCCGTCAAGTAATCGACCGGCGCATCGTATTTTGATGAAAACCCGCGCTGGCGAAACCGGCGCGGGTTTTGTGTTTCTGGATCATACGCTGAATGCTTTTTGTCGGCCCACCTGTTGATTGGCCGCCTGCAGATAGGTAGTGATCTCCAGCGCTGAACGACAACCGACCGAAGCCGCCAAGGCAGGACAACATGACCGAACTCGACACTTTGCAACACCAGCTTATCGCCGACGTCGCAGCTGCCGCTGACGAACAGGCGATCGAGGCTGTCAGGCTCGCAGCGCTTGGCAAGAAGGGCTCCGTATCCGAGCTTCTGAAAACGCTGGGGACGATGTCGCCTGAAGAGCGCCAGACCCGCGGCGCCGCGATCAACGCGTTGAAGGCGGTGGTGACCGACGCGATCAGCAGCCGCAAGTCGGCTCTGAAGGACGCGGCGATCACGGCCAAGCTTGAGGCCGAGACAGTCGACGTCAGCCTGCCGGTGCGCTCGTCGCCGGCCGAGCGCGGCCGCATCCATCCGATCAGCCAGATCGTCGACGAGATCACGGCAATTTTCGGTGATATGGGCTTTTCGATCGCCGAGGGGCCCGACGTCGAGACCGACTACTATAATTTCACGGCGCTGAACTTCCCCGAAGGCCATCCCGCTCGCGAAATGCACGATACCTTCTTCTTCCAGCCGGACGAGAATGGCGAGCGCAAGGTGCTGCGCACTCATACCTCCCCTGTGCAGATCCGGACGATGGAGTCGCAAAAGCCGCCGATCCGTATCATCATCCCCGGTAAGACCTACCGGCAGGACAGCGACGCGACGCATTCGCCGATGTTCCACCAGGTCGAGGGCCTCGTGGTCGACAAGTCTGCCAACGTCGCCAACATGCGCTGGGTGCTCGAAGAGTTCTGCAAGGCCTTCTTCGAGGTCGACAGCGTGACGATGCGCTTCCGCCCGTCCTTCTTCCCCTTCACGGAACCCTCGTTCGAGGTCGACATCCAGTGCGACCGCTCCGGCCCGATCGTCAAGTTCGGCGAAGGTACGGACTGGATGGAAATCCTCGGCTGCGGCATGGTCCATCCGAACGTGCTGCGCCATGGCGGGCTCGATCCCGATGAATACCAGGGCTTCGCCTGGGGCATGGGCCTCGACCGCATCGCCATGCTGAAGTACGGCATGCCGGACCTCCGCGACTTCTTCAACGCCGACGTCCGCTGGATCTCCCACTACGGTTTCAGGCCGCTCGATATGCCGACGCTGTTTGGCGGTCTGAGCGTCTGACATGCCGACACTCTTGCGCTGGAGAGGATATCGTTTTTTCTTCTACTCCGCAGATGGCTGGGAGCCACCGCACGTTCATATCGCCAAAGACGGTTGCGAAGCCAAAATCTGGCTTTGCGATATGTCAGTCGCAATCAATCTCGGATATTCTGCAAAAGAACTGAACGAGACTATCCGTAAGACCCGTGAAGAAAGCCCAATCTTTCTGGAGGCATGGAATGACTATTTTGCAGATTGAGGTCGAGGATAGTCGTCCCATCGAGGCTTTTTGCGACGAGCAATTCCTGCATGTCTCGCTTGCGGACGGCCGCTCCCTCAGTGCGCCGTTGTGGTGGTATCCGCGACTGGTCAAGGCGACACCACAGGCGCGAAGCAAGATAGAATTCATGCCCTTGGGAATGCACTGGCCGGAGATTGATGAAGATATATCCGTCGCCAGTATATTGCGGGGCCAGCGCGCTCCGGGCGCCAAGCCCCCGGCGGCCGCATAAAGTTCAAGCGAGACAATAGACAATGAAATTCACACTCTCCTGGCTGAAAGAGCACCTCGAAACCGAGGCAACGCTCGATGAGATCTGCGCGCGTCTGACAATGATCGGGCTTGAGGTGGATGCCGTCGACGACAAGGCGGCTTTCAAGCCGTTCGTTATCGCCAAGGTCCTCTCCGCCGAAAAGCACCCGCAGGCGGACCGCCTGAAGGTGCTGATGGTCGATACGGGCAACGGGGTTCCGATCCAGGTGGTCTGCGGCGCGCCGAACGCTCGCGCCGGTCTCATTGGCGCCTTTGCAGCACCCGGTATCTATGTTCCCGGCATCGACGTGACCTTGACGGTCGGCAATATCCGTGGCGTCGAGAGCCATGGAATGATGTGCTCGGAGAAGGAACTGGAAATCTCCGACAATCACGACGGCATCATCGACCTGCCGGCTGATGCGCCTGTCGGCACGAGCTATGCCGCCTATGCCGGCCTCGACGACCCGATGATCGACGTCAACCTGACGCCAAACCGCCCGGATTGCACCGGTGTCTACGGCATCGCCCGCGATCTGGCCGCCTCTGGTCTCGGCAGGCTCAAGGTCCGCTCTACCCCGAAGATCGCGGTCGAAGGCGAAACCACAACGGACGTAAAGCTCGAGCTTGACGATGCGCGCCTCTGCCCCGGCTTCGCGCTGCGCCTCGTGCGCGGCGTCCGGAATGGTCCGAGCCCCAGGTGGATGCAGCAGCGGCTGATGGCGATCGGCCTGCGACCCATCAGCGCGCTTGTCGATATCACCAACTACATGACCTTCGATCAGGGCCGCCCGATGCACGTGTTCGACGCTGCCAAGGTCAAGGGCGATCTGGTTGTCCGCCGTGCCCACGACGGGGAGACGGTGCTGGCGCTCGACACGCGCGAATACAAGCTGTCGTCGAGCAACGTTGTCATTGCCGACGACAACGGTATCGAATCCATCGGCGGTGTCATGGGCGGGGAGCATTCAGGCTGTGACGAGAACACGACAGATGTGCTGATCGAATCCGCGCTCTGGGATGCGATGAACATCGCCAAGACCGGCCGCAGCCTCGGCATTATCACCGACGCGCGCTATCGCTTCGAGCGCGGCGTCGACCCGGAATATATGGTGCCTGGCCTCGAGCGGACGACGGAACTTGTTCTCGAGATCTGCGGCGGCAATGCGGCCAGATCCAAGGTCGTCGGATACAAGGGTTACGAGGCAAAACTCGTCGATTTCCCACTCTCCGAGGTCAAGCGCCTGACGGGGCTCGAAGTCTCCGCGGACGAAAGCAAGTCGATCCTCACGAAGCTCGGCTTCTCGGTATCGGGGTCCGGTGAGCATGTCTCCGTTTCCGTGCCATCCTGGCGGCCCGACGTCGACGGCAAGGCCGATCTTGTCGAAGAGGTCATGCGAATCCACGGCGTAGACAACATCAAGCCGGCGCCGCTGGCGAGCCATGCTGCCGTCAACGGCAAGATCCTGACGACGCTGCAGATCCGTACGCGCATCGCCAAGCGGGCGCTTTCTGCGCGCGGCATGCTCGAGGCGGTCACGTGGTCGTTCATATCGACCGATCAGGCAACACTTTTCGGCGGCGGTTCGGATGCGTTGCGGCTCGCCAATCCGATCGCGGCGGATATGTCGGACATGCGCCCCTCGCTATTGCCGGGATTGCTCAGCGCCGCCCAGCGTAATTCCGACAAGGGTTACGGCGACGTCGCGATCTTCGAAGTGTCAGGCACATATGAATCCGACAAGCCGGAAGGCCAGAGGCGCGTGGCTGGCGGCGTCCGCCGCGGCACGGCGTCGATGTCGGGATCAGGTCGCATGTGGTCGAACGCGGCCAAAGGCGGCGGCAAGCCGGTCGACGTCTTCGACGCCAAGGCAGACGCGCTGGCGGTGCTGGAGGCCTGCGGCCTGCCGATGGGCAATATCCAGATCGAGCAGGGCGGTCCCGGCTGGTACCATCCCGGCCGCTCCGGCACCATCAAGATGGGCCCGAAGGTGGTTCTCGGATATTTTGGTGAATTCCATCCAAAGACACTGGAAGCGCTGGATGTGAGCGGCGCTCTCTGCGGCTTCGAGGTCTATGTCGACGCCATGCCCGAGCCAAAAAAGAAGGCGACGCGCACCAAACCGGCGCTGGAGCTCTCGCCCTTCCAGTCGGTCCGGCGCGATTTCGCCTTTGTCGTCGATAAAGCGGTGGAAGCGGGTGCAATCATCCGCGCCGCAACCGGGGCCGATCGCAGGCTGGTGACCGGCGTCAACGTCTTCGACGTCTTCGAAGGCGCCTCGCTTGGCGAGGGCAAGAAATCGGTGGCGATCGAAGTGCAGATTCAGCCGGCCGACCGCACGTTGACCGACGAGGATTTTGAGGTGCTGACCCAGAAGATCATCGCCAATGTCGCCAAGGCGACCGGCGGCGTTCTTCGAAGCTGACGCGCGAAATCCGTGCTCAAAAAGCCGGCGATGACCTCGCCGGCTTTTTCATGCGTGAAGATGATAGAGCTTGTTGACGATGGTCCAACGTCCGTCGGCCTTCAGCAACGATAGGTAATCCGAAAAACGCATGCCCGCGAATTCGTCGATCACGCGGACGCTTGCGGTATCGCCGGTGATCTCGATCATCTCGATCTCCATCAGCGGCTGCGTGCCCGGTGCAGCCGGGGCTTCGGCCATGATTGAGGCTATGAATTCGTCGCGAGAAAGCCATTCGACGGCGCCCTGGAAATTCCCTACAATGGCCGCCTGCCGGTGAAAGGCCTTCTTCAGCGCGGGCTCGTTGGCAAATGCCATTCCATCGACATAGAGATGGATCACCGCCCGGATTGCCTGCTCTTCGGACATCTCGCTTCCTCCGTTTTGGCTGGTCGAAGCATAGCACGGATGCCGGAATCGGGCAAAACGAGAGTGGTTCGCCTCCTCACGAAAAACAGCCCGAAGCCTCAACGATTGGTCATTGCCAGCGACGCATCCGAATACCGCTTGCCCGCGACCCGGCCGAGCGGGATCACGTTGCTCAACTCCTCAACTTCATCAGTGGAAAGCACGATGTCGGCTGCCGCTGCGTTCTGTTCCAGATGATGCAGTTTGCGCGCACCGGGGATAGGAACGACGTCGTCCCCCTGGTGCAGAACCCAGGCGAGCGCCAGCTGGGCGGCAGTGACGCCCTTCTCTTTGGCCAGCGCCTCAAGTGCCCTAACCAGGGCCGCGTTTGCATCGAAATTCTCCGCCTGGAAACGCGGCAGATTGCGACGGAAATCGTCGGCGTCGAGGTCGTCCACTTGTCGGATCGCGCCGGTGAGGAAACCGCGTCCCAGCGGACTATAGGGCACGAAACCAATGCCGAGTTCGCGACAGGTGGCAAGCACGTCGTCTTCCGGGTCGCGGGACCAAAGCGAATATTCGCTCTGTACGGCGGCAATCGGGTGGACAGCATGGGCGCGACGGATGGTGGCGGAACTTGCCTCCGAGAGACCGAGGGCACGCACCTTGCCCTCTTTCACCAGGTCGGCCATGGCGCCGACCGTATCTTCGATCGCCACATCGGGATCGACGCGGTGTTGGTAGAACAGGTCGATGACCTCGGTGTCGAGCCGCTTCAACGAAGCTTCGGCCACTTGTTTCACATGCGCCGGCCGGCTGTCCACGCCGACTATTGCGGCCGGGCCGGGCTTCGTGAGATCGAGCTTGAATCCGAACTTCGTGGCGATGACGACTTGATCGCGAACGGGCTTCAGCGCCTTCCCGAGCAATTCCTCGTTGTGGAAGGGACCGTAGGTCTCCGCAGTGTCGAAGAAGGTCACACCGAGGTCGACAGCGCGGCGCAGCGTGGCGTTGGATTCGTTGTCATCCTTTGCCCCATAGGCAAAGCTCATGCCCATGCAGCCGAGACCGACAGCGGAGACGGTCAGTTCGTTTCCAAGTTTGCGGGTTTTCATTTCTGTGCTCCCTGAGCCAATTTGTCGTGATCGCCAGGCGGTTCACCACCGGGATACGGGTTGGAAACTAGAGCGCCAGCAACCGTTTGAAAATCCGTGCAAATCGCAACGGGCTGTTCTATTATTTCGATCAATGAACCGGACACAACTCTCGCAACTCGCGGTGCTTGCCGCCGTCGCCGCCCACCGCAGCTTTCGTGCCGCGGCCAAGGAGCTGGCAATCGCGCCTTCAGCTGTCAGTCACGCGATCTCCAGCCTGGAGGAGAGCCTAGGCGTTCGTCTGCTCGCCCGCACCACACGCAGCGTGGCCCCGACCGAGGAGGGGCGGCGGTTGCTCGATCGTCTCCGGCCGGCACTCGATGAAATCGGCGTGGCGCTTGAGGAGGTCGTAGACGCGCGCGACAAGCCCGCCGGCAATCTACGCATTACAGCACCGCGTTTTGCATCCGACGTGCTGCTCGGGGAGCGCATAGGCGATTTTCTCAATCTCTATCCTGACATCACGCTTGAAATCGCCAACGAGGACGGCTTCATCGATATCGTTGAGGAAGGTTTCGATGCCGGCATCAGGTTCGAGGAGAGCCTCGAGGCTGATATGATCGCTGTCAAGGTATCCTCCGACCTGCGCACCGTCATCGCGGGTTCGCCCGGCTATTTTGAGCACCATCCGAAGCCGTTCCACCCGGGCGATCTCGTGCATCATCGTTGTATCAAGCGCCGCTTCAGCAACGGCACGATCTATCGCTGGGAGTTCGAGAAGGATGGCCGTGAGCTGATTGTTCCGGTGAATGGCCCGCTGATTGTCAGCGAGGATCGGTTGAGCTTGCTGGCGGCTCTTGGCGGCGCCGGGCTTGCCTATCTCTTCGACATGCGTGTCGCCAACGAGCTTGCGGAGGGAAAGCTGATCCGCGTGCTGGAGGATTGGTGTCCGCCTTATCCGGGCCCGTTCCTCTACTATCCCAGCCGGCGCCAGATGCGCCCGGCACTGCGGGCATTTATCGATTTCTTCAAGGTGGGCGGCTAATCGCCGGCTTTCGGGTGGCGGACCGGGGCGGAAGCCATAGATTGGGTCATGGAGGGGTGCACAATGAAGAAACCGGCTTCGATGAGGGGGTTGGAGGAGCTCGGCCGGGTACGGCTCTCCAGGAATTTCTTCCTTCGCGATTTCCTTCATTCCGAGATCGGTAGCTTTTACGGCATTCCCAATATCCCTGACGATCCCGACCTGGCAATCGCGGCGGGCAGGCGTTTGTGCGAGGAGTTGCTGGAGCCGTTGGAGCAAACCTTCGGAAGACTACACCTGCGCTCCGGCTACCGTTCGCCGACTTTGAACAAATTCGGCAATGAAAACGACTTGAACTGCGCGCGAAACGAAATCACCGCCGCCAACCACATCTGGGATCTGCGCGATGCTGACGGCTGCATGGGCGCCACCGCATGCGTCGTCGTGCCCTGGGTCTGGGACCGGCATCAAAAGCCCGGCGATTGGCAGAAGCTCGCCTGGTGGATCCACGACCATCTGCCCTATTCTTCGCTGCAGTTCTTCCCGAAGCTATGGGCCGTCAATATCGGCTGGCATGAGAAGCCGGTTCGCCAGATCAGCAGCTATGCCGAACCGCGCGGTATCCTCACGCGCCGCGGAATGCAGAACTGGGAGGGCGATCACTCGAGCGCCTATGAGGGCTTTCCGCCGATCAAAGTGTAAGGCGGTAGCGGATATGGCCGTCGCTCTTGACATAGCTGTCGTAGAGCTTCCTCGCGGTAGCGTTGGTCTCGTCGGTGTGCCAGTAGAGCCGCCCCCAGCCTTTTGCTTTCGAAAGTGCCATGAGGTCATCCAGCAATGCGCGGCCAACACCTTTGCCGCGCGCGGCCTCGTCGACGAACAGGTCTTCGAGATAGCAGTCCAGCGAGCGGGTCCACGTGCCCTCGTGCGTGATGCACAGCGCGAAGCCCATCATCTCCCCATCGACCTCAGCGACCCGCATGAAGATCGTCGACGCCGGATCGAAGATCCGGCGCCACGTCATCTCGGTAATATCAGGCGCGATGCCGACTGCGTAGAAGTCGAGATAATCGGACCAGAGCTTTCGCCAGCGCCGCTCGTCGTCGGGTCTTGCGTCGCGGATAGTCACCGTCATGTCAGGCCTCCTGATGCAGATTGCCCAAAATCTGTAACGGTTCTGGGGCAACGACATGCATGGAATAGAGATTTAAGCACCCGCCTTGTCGAGTATATCAACTGCCTCGGCGGATAGTGTCAGTTTTGCCGAGTTGATGAGCGCATCGAGTTGAGTGAGGCTGGTGGCGCTGGCGATAGGCGCGGTGACGGCCTTTTTCTGAAGCAGCCATGCAAGCGCGATCTCCGCCGGCTTTGCACCCGTCTCCTTCGCTACGCTGTCGAGCGCGGCAAGGATATTCAGGCCCTTGGCATCGAGATATTTGCCGACGCGATTTTCGCGCGCCTTGCCTTCCGTATCGGCCTTGGTCCGATACTTGCCGGAAAGAAATCCTGCGGCAAGGCTGAAATAGGTGATGACGCCAATCTTTTCCCTGAGGCAGAGTTCGGCGAGCGGGCCCTCGAAGCCGCGGTCGTAGAGATTATACTCCGGCTGCAATACATCGTAGCGCGGAAGACCGGCTTTCCCCGCGGCATCGAGAGAATCCTGCAACTGCTTCGCGTCAAGGTTAGAACAACCGATCGCGCGGATCTTGCCCTGCTGTTTCAGCTTGGCATAGGCGCCGAGCGTCTCTTCATATTGCGTTTCGGGATCCGGCCAATGGGAGAGATAGAGATCGATGTAGTCGGTTTGCAGACGCCTCAGCGAGTCTTCGACCGCCTTCAGAATGTAGGCCTCCCTCAGTCCCTTCTTATCCGGTCCCATTTCCGAGCCGACCTTGGTAATGATGATCGCCTTGTCGCGAGAAAGGCCGCTGCGCTTCAGCCACTTGCCGATGATCTCCTCGGAGTCTCCGCCCTTGTTGCCTGGAACCCAGGCGGAATAGACGTCGGCAGTATCGATGGTGTTGAAGCCAGCGTCAAAGAAGGCATCGAGAATATCGTAGGAGGTCTTTTCGTCGGCCGTCCAGCCGAAGACATTGCCGCCAAAGACGATCGGGGCGATCGAAAGACCCGTTTTACCAAGCTGGCGCATCTGCATGGGCACTCTCCCAAAATGATTGAAATCATTGAAATGAACGGCACGGCGAAACACCGTCTTCTCTATGTAGGGCCATAGGGCGAACATGGAAACCAAACTTCCGTGATTTCGTCCTGCGGCATTGCGCCGGCAACGGGGGCTGAATAAGGTTGCGCCGAAAATCGTTCACGGAGGAAAAATCAATGTTGCGTTTCGGAATCATGTCGACTGCAAAGATTGGCCAGGAACTGGTCGTCCCGGCGATCCAGGATGCCGAAAATTGCGTGGTGACCGCCGTCGCCAGCCGTGATCTTGGCCGCGCTCGGAAGATGGCGGATCGCTTCTCTGTACCGCACGCCTTCGGTTCCTACGAGGAAATGCTCGCCTCCGACACGATCGACGCGGTCTATATTCCGCTGCCGACGTCACAGCATGTCGAATGGTCGATCAAGGCTGCGGATGCCGGCAAGCACGTGCTCTGCGAAAAGCCGATCGCACTCAAGGCAGGCGAGATCGACAGCCTGATCGCGGCGCGCGACCGCAACAAGGTGCTGATCACCGAAGCCTACATGGTCACCTACACGCCTGTCTGGCAGAAGGTCCGCTCGTTGCTAGCCGATGGCGCCATCGGCCGTCTGCGTCATGTCCAGGGCGCGTTCACCTATTTCAACCGCGACGCCGGCAACATGCGCAACATTCCGGAGCTCGGCGGCGGAGGCCTGCCTGATATCGGCGTCTACCCAACAATCAGCACCCGCTTCGTCACCGGCAAGGAACCCTTGCGTATCCAGGCGGTCACCGAGCGCGATCCGGAATTCGGCACCGACATCTACTCGAGCGTCAAGGCGGACTTCGGCGATTTCGAGGTGAGCTTCTATATCTCGACGCAGATGGCAGCCCGCCAGGTCATGGTCTTCCACGGCACCGAAGGCTTCATAGAGGTGAAGTCGCCCTTCAATGCCGATCGCTACGGGGCCGAGGAAATCGAGCTGACCAACCGCAATCATTCGGAATCAAAGATTTTCCGCTTCCCCGACAGCCGCCAGTACAAGCGCGAGGCCGAGGCGTTTGCGGATGCGGCAACCGGCGGCAAGGCTGAGGTGGTGACGCTTGAAAGCTCCAGGAACAATCAGAAGATGATCGACGCCATCTATCGCGCCAGCGAAAAGGACGGCTGGGAAACGGTCTGATTCTACAAACGCGTCAGCGGCGGAAGACGAAGCGCGAGTAGCCGAAAAAGCTGAAGCCCGTCGCCGCCGCCGATGCCAGTACCAATGCCACCGTCGGGCGCAGTATTGGCGTGGAAACAAGCAACGCGGAATAAAGAGCATAATTCAGCAGCGCTGAGGTAACCCCGATCGAACCGTAGCGAAACCCTTCGGCCGCGAGGGACCGGCCGGAGCGATCAAAGGTAAAGGTGCGGTTCAAGACCCACGTCGCGATCATTGCCATTGGAATGCTGATGGCCCGCGCGCCAAAGGGGCCAAGCGACGTGAAATGCAGGAGCAGCATCAGGACCCCCGCGTCGACGACGAAACCGACGCCGCCTGCCATTGCAAACCACAAAATCTTCTTCATGCAGCGCCGGCCTTCCTATTGCTGGTCGCAGAATTCTGCTCTCGCTCGATCCTGCTCGATGTCGTTTGCCCGATGCTCAAGCTCATCGGTTTGATATTCATGTAGTGAATGCGAAGCTGCTCTGCACGCGATCGTGCAACCGAGTCAAGAATAAGCGCTGCGGTAAACAGCATGAACGACACCATCATCAGCGCCATCGAGAACACCCAGGTTGGCATGCGGCTGACGAGCCCGGTTTCGAAATATTCGATCAACACCGGTGTCATGAAGGCAAGGCTCGAAGCCATGAACATGGTGCTCAGAATGCCGAAGAAGGCGAACGGCCTCGTCTCTTTCATCAGCATGGCGAACATCCAGAGGATCTTGGCGCCATCCTTGAAAGTCGAGAGCTTGGAATGCGAGCCTTCCGGTCGGCGACCGTAGTCGAGTTCAAGCTCGGTAGTCGGCAGCTTCAGCCGCGATGCATGTACCGACATCTCGGTCTCGATCTCGAATCCGGCCGAGACCGCTGGGAAGCTCTTGACGAAGCGCCGCGAGAAGACCCGGTAGCCCGAGAAGATGTCGGTGAAATCGGGACCGAAGATCGTCCGGTAGAGAATGTTGAAGATTCGGTTTCCGAAGGCGTGGCCGTGCCGTCCGGCATCGTCATGGACCCCGCGGCGCGTGCCGACGACCATATCGGAGCGTTCGGTCAGCAGCGTGCGTATCAATTCGTCTGCATCGTCGGGCGAATAGGTGCCGTCACCATCGGCCATGAGATAGATGTCCGCGTCGATATCCGAAAACATCCGGCGGACAACATGACCCTTACCCTGACGCCGCTCGCGAAGGACCGTCGCACCGGCAAGCATCGCCTGAAGCGCGGTGCCATCGGTCGAATTGTTGTCGTAGACATAAATCCGCGCAGCGGGCAACGCGGCGCGGAACCCGCCAACGACGGCGCGTATCGTCGCTCCCTCGTTGTAGCAGGGCAGCAAAACCGCAATGTCAAGGCTCTCACTCCAGGTCTCCGGCATGACTTCCACTCGCTACATCAGAAAATCTGGAGATCAGCCTATCGCGCTGCCGTTAATAAGACCCTAGGAGCGACTGACCTGCGACCAAATCATCGTCTACAAGGCCGCAGCGGGCGGCTGGCAGTGGCTTTACTCTTTCTTGATGGCAACGGGCTATTTTGAGGCTTCGCGATGACCGGCGAGAAAGAGGCGACCATATGAGCGACGCGGTAGAAATGCGGCATATCACGGCGGCAAGTGAGAAGTCTGGGGCGAGTTCGCTCTTGTCGAGCCTCTGGTTTGTCGCCCTGCTCTACAGCGCCGCGGTCATTGCAGCGCTGCTGGCCTTGAATTACGGCGCTACCGACTATGTCGGCCCGGACAATGATGACGCCATGCGTCTGGTGGAGGTCCGCGACCTGCTGGCCGGCCAGGGCTGGTTCGACATGATGCAGTACCGCCTCGGTCTTGATGGTGGCACGCTAATGCACTGGTCGCGTTTCATCGATCTGCCGATTGCAAGCCTGATCGCATTCTTCCGTCTCTTTGCTACGCCCGAGCGGGCGGAAGCGCTGGCGCTGACCATCTGGCCGCTGACGCTGGTTATCCCGTTCATGCTGGCCATGGGGCTTCTCGGCCGTCGTATCGGCGGCTTGCCGGGTGCTCATGTGGCGCTTGGCCAGACGGCACTCCTGATCCTCGGCTGCGGGCGGTTCCTTCCGGGGTCGATCGATCACGATAACGTCCAGCTCGGGCTCGTGGCGCTGCTGACTGCCATGCTGGTCGACCAGAAGTTCAGGCCCGCAAGCTATGCCGTCGCCGCAGTTGCTGCCGCTCTTGCCATCGGCATCGGTGCGGAGACGACCCCCTTCATCGCGGTCGCCTGTATTGTCGTGGCAACGCTCTGGGCATGGGAAGGGCAGGATTTCGCGCCTGCCGCCCGCGCGTTTGGGCTTACGCTTACTGTCGCGATCAGCATTGCCTTCTTCACGACCGTGCCGCCGCGTCTCTATTCGGCGGTCACCTGCGATAATCTGTCGCTTGGCTTCTATGGAATTACGAGTGTCGGTGGCGCGGCACTGCTGGTTTCGGCGATCTTCGCCAGCCGTCTGCCGCGTCCCTGGCGTTTTGCGGTGCTTGCAGCAAACGGTGCGCTCGTTTTGGCGACCACGCTCGTTTTGGCGCCGAAGTGCCTTCGCAACCCGCTCGCCGATCTCGATCCGATGCTGATCCAGTTCTGGCTGAACTCCATCACTGAGGCGCAATCGATCTTCTCGGTTGGCCACGAAACGCCCGAAGCGGTAGGCGCCTTTTATGCGGTAGGCCTTCTCGGCATGGTGGTGTGCCTGTTCCGCATCATGCGTGGAGAGCGGGTGGAATTGCATGCGATCTTTCTGGCTTTGCTTCTCGTCAATTGGGCCATTGCGCTCGTTCAGGTCCGCGGCGCCCTATTTGCGAACCTGCTCGCCATTCCGCCGCTGACCTTGTTTATCCTCGATCTGCGTCGCGTCTCGAATGCCGATAGCGATAATGTTGCGGCCGCATTTTTCTACGTGGTCGGTGTGCTGATATCGGTGCCGTCGGTCTGGGCTTTCGGCGGCGGGCTCGCCACCAGCAATATCGCGAATATCTTCTCCAAGACCTCTACGGTTGCCGCCGTTGACGATAGCGAAAGCGAATGCGTCTCGAAGCAAGGGCTGGCTCCGATTACCGGCCTGGATCCCGGAGTGGTTGTCGCTCCTTCGAATCTCGGCGCGCCCATCCTGCGCTTTACCGGCCATCGCGTTCTATCTGCGCCCTATCACAGGGATCCGGGCGGCATGCTGACCGAGCTGCACATCGGTCTTGCCATACCGAGCGAGGCAGAGGCATTCATGCGCGGCGCGCATGCGACCATTCTTGTTTACTGCCCGAACGATCCGCAGACCGCGATGGTCGCAAAAGCCAAACCCGACGGTCTCTACGCTCAACTTGGCCTGGGTAGGGTTCCTCCCTACCTGGAACGACTTCCCGCGCCGGAAAAAGCGAAGGTGCAATTCTTCCGGATCAAGGCGGAATAGCAGGAAGGCAAGGACCGTCCGCCTGCTAAAGAAAACGTCGGTCTTGATCGAACCCCGGCTGCCCTTTGCCGATGATTCCGGTAAAAAGGCGTCATGAGCAGCTTCCTCGAGAATGATTCGCCGTCGAACCTTGCCGAATATTCCGTGTCGGAGCTTTCCGGCTCGATCAAGCGCACGGTCGAGAACGCCTTCGACCAGGTTCGGGTACGTGGTGAAATATCCGGGTATCGCGGCCCGCACTCATCGGGCCATGCCTATTTCGCGCTGAAGGACGACAGAGCCCGCATCGATGCCGTGATTTGGAAGGGCACGTTTTCCAAGCTGAAATTCCGGCCGGAGGAGGGCATGGAAGTGATCGCCACCGGCAAGGTGACGACTTTCCCCGGCTCGTCCAAATACCAGATCGTCATCGAGACGCTGGAACCTGCAGGCGCCGGCGCGCTGATGGCGCTGCTGGAGGAACGCAAGCGCAAGCTGGGTGCCGAAGGGTTGTTCGATGCCGAACGCAAGCGGCGCCTGCCCTTCATGCCGAAAGTGATCGGCGTCGTCACCTCGCCGACCGGTGCCGTCATCCGCGATATTCTCCACCGCATCGCCGATCGTTTCCCGGTGCACGTCCTCGTCTGGCCGGTAAAGGTGCAGGGGGAGGGATCGGGCGACGAGGTGGCAAACGCCATTCGTGGCTTCAATGCATTTGACGTCGGAGGGGCGATGCCTCGACCGGATGTGCTGATCGTCGCGCGCGGTGGCGGCAGCCTGGAGGATCTCTGGAGCTTCAACGACGAGGCCGTGGTCCGCGCCGCAGCCGAAAGCACAATCCCGTTGATCTCGGCCGTCGGCCACGAGACTGACTGGACCCTGATCGACTATGCGGCCGATGTCCGCGCGCCGACGCCGACCGGGGCGGCCGAGATGGCGGTGCCGGTGAAGGCCGAACTGGAGGCGCAGACGTCGGCCCTGGCAGCCCGGTTGCAGACGGGCATGGGCCGTCACATGGACCAGCGGCGTCAGGCAGTGCGGGCTCTGTTGCGTGCGCTGCCGTCGCTCGATCAGCTTCTCGCCCTGCCGCGCCGACGATTCGACGAGGCAGCCGCCGGGCTCGGACGCGGATTGGAACTGAACACGCTGAACAAGCGCCGTGCGTTCGAGCGCGCTGCAGCGAATCTTCGGCCGCAAGTCTTGTCGAACCGGATCGCCGAGAAGCGTCAAATGTTGAACGAGCGCATTGTCCGCGCCGAACGTCGGGTCGATCGCTTGCTATCCGAGGGCCGAAGCCGGATTTCGAATGCGGATGTAGCGATGCGTGGCGTTCCCGGGCGGCTGCTCGCCCATACCAGCCGGTCCCGCGATCATCTTGCCAACCTTGCGCGCCATTCGGATACGGCAATCCGTCACAAGCTCGTCCAGGCGCGAGGCTCCGTCGTCGCCCATGATCGCATGCTCCAGTCGCTCTCCTACAAGAACGTGCTCAGCCGCGGCTATGCCGTTATCAGGGATGACGAGGATAGACCGGTCTCTGCAGCCTCGGCGCTTGCGCCCGGCGCCGCCATATCGATCGAATTCGCCGATGGCCGCGTCGGAGCAGTCGCCGGCGAGGGACCACCTACATCGGGAGGCAGCCCAATTGCCAGTAAACGTGCCGCCAAGGTCGGCACGTCAAACGATCCGTCGAAGCAGGGAAGCCTGTTCTGATGCGGATATTGCTGGTCCTGGCTCATCCGCTCGAAGACAGCTTTGCCGCCGCCGTGGCGGACACCGCCCGCAAGGCCTTGCAAGCAGGTGGCCACGAAGTGGATTGGCTCGACCTTTATCGCGTGGATTTCGACCCACGCCTGTCGCCGGCGGAAAGGCGCGGTTATTTCACCGAGCCTTACGAGGTCTCCGGCCTCAGTGACATGACATCACGGCTGAAGGCGGCGGATGGGCTAGTGTTGGTCTTTCCACAATGGTGGTTCAATTTCCCGGCCATCCTCAAGGGCTTTTTCGACCGGGTCCTTGCGCCGGGCATTGCGTTCCGTCCCGATCCCGCCGGCGGGCGCATCCTGCCGCAGCTGACAAATATTCGCCACTTCTGGGCGCTGACGACCACCGGATCGCCCTGGTGGGTGGTCCATCTCTACATGGGAAATCCGGTGCGCCGCTTGCTCAAGCGCGGCATCGCCAATTTCTGCTCGAAGCGGCTGAGCTTCCGCATGCTGACGCTGCATGACATGGATCGGGCGACTGACGCCAAACGCAAGGCGCATCTCGCCCGGGTAAGCAAAGCCGTCGCCGCAATCAGATAAAAAGCGCCGACCCTTCGCCTGTCAGGCCCATTCACCCTTGCGCATCACGGCGATGCGCGAACCATCGTGCTTGATACCGTCGATATCGACCTTGTCCGAGCCGATCATCCAGTCGATATGGATCAGGCTGGAATTGCCGCCCTGTGCGGTGATCTGGTCCTGGCTGAGCGAGGCGCCGTTGACGAAGCACTTGGAATAGCACTGGCCGAGCGCGATGTGGCAGGATGCGTTTTCGTCGAACAGCGTGTTGTAGAACAGGATGCCGCTTGCCGAGATAGGCGAGGAATGCGGCACCAGCGCTACTTCGCCCAGCCGGCGTGCGCCTTCGTCGGTATCGAGTACCTTGTTGAGTACCTCTTCGCCGCGGGTCGCCTTCGCGCCAATGATGCGACCACCCTCGAATTGCACCTGGATATTGTCGATCAGGGTGCCCTGATGCGACAGCGGCTTGGTGCTGGAGACATGTCCATCGACGCGCAACGCGTGGGGCGTCGTGAAGACCTCTTCGGTCGGGATGTTCGGATTGCAGGTGACACCGTTCTTGGCCGTCGACGCACCGCCATGCCACTCGTGTCCATCGGCAAGGCCGACCCTGAGATCGGTACCCGGTCCCTGGAAATGCAGCGTCGCAAAGTTTTGCCCGTTCATCCAGCCCGAGCGCCTGTGCAGGCTGGCATTGTGTTCGGCCCAGGCGGCGATCGGATCGGCGACATCGACGCGCGAAGCGGCAAAGATTGCTTTTGCAAGCTTGGCAACGGCAATTGGCTCCGGATCGTTCGGGAAGACCAGCTTTGCCCAGGAAGGGTTCGGATAGGACACAATGTTCCAGTTGATCTCGAAATTGGAGATCTTCTCGAGCGCCGGCTTGTAGGCTGCCGAATTGGCACGGTTGGCACGCGACACCTTTGCCGGATCCTGGCCGGCGAGCAGCATTGGATTGTCGCCTGAGATGGCCAGGCGCGCCGCGTTGCTGGCATATGCCTTCGCCATTCCCTCGTAGAGCCAGCCGGGTGCGCGGTCGAAGCTCTCGTCATTGCCGTATTGGTAGCGTGAAAGGGTAGTTTCCTCGTCCGCATAGAACACGGTCACGAGACCGCCGCCGGCGATGTAGGCATGCCGGGTGATCAGCCGCACCAGCGGCATCGCCACGACAGGCGCCGTAATGATGAGATCCTGGCCTTTCTGCAGCTGCAGCCCGACCTTGACAGCAACTTCAGCAAGCTTGTCGAGCTTCACCGGGTCGACGGATGGATTGGTTTGCGGAACGAACGTCATGGGAAACCTGCGTGCTCAATGGCGGGAACGGTATCTCTCAGACTTATCCGGCTTTGCGGCGAAAATGAAGCTTCGGACCCCTCAAATTCGCTCTGCCTCCGTGCACCGGTCAGGCGATCAGTGCAACGGCCGCAGCCTTCAGCGTCTTGACAGCATCCTTGGGATCGAGCCGAACCTGCAGCCCGCGCTGGCCACCGTTGATGAAGACGTAGGCTTCCGACATCGCCGCCACCTCGACTGCGGTCGGCACTGCCTTCTTCTGGCCAAAAGGGCTAATGCCGCCGACATGGTAGCCCGTCAGCCGCTCGGCATCTGCCGGTTTCATCATGTTCGCGGACTTGCCGCCGAAGGCGCTCGCCAGTTTCTTCATGCTGACCTCGCGATCGGACGGCACGACGACACACACCGGCTTGCCGTCCACTTCCGCCATCAGCGTCTTCAGCACGCGATGAGGTTCTTCTCCAAGCGCCTCCGCTGCCTGCAGTCCGACACGCTCGGCATTCGGATCATAGTCGTAGGTGTGGACGGTGAAAGCGACCTTGGCCTGGGCAAGGACTTGCGTCGCGCGCGTGGTCTTGGACATGGCCTCTCTCTTATTTGCCGTTCGCAAACAAAGATGCATAAACCTCGGGCTTGAAGCCGATCGACAGTTTCCCATCCGCCTCCAGTACCGGCCGCTTGATCATCGAAGGCTGGGCCAGCATCAAGCTTATGGCTTTCTCTTCGTTCAGGCCGACGCGATCATCATCTGGAAGCTTGCGGAAGGTGGTACCTGCCCGGTTGAGCACCGTTTCCCAACCCGCCTCGGCGCTCCATATCTGAAGATGGCCCCGGTCTATGCCCTCTACCTTGTAGTCATGGAAACGATAGGGGATCTCGTTCTCGTCCAGCCAGGCGCGGGCCTTCTTCATCGTATCGCAATTTTTGATGCCGTAGATCGTCACAGACATTGAACGTCAGTCCTCCAGCGCACCGGGCTTGCGCGTGGCGGCACTCGGCATGTCGCAGCCGATCTTCATCAGGTCGCCGCGACGACGCACGAGACGGTCGGAGACGCGGGTCACGATCAATCCGGCCTGAGGCGCCCTGACTTCGATCGTGCCATCAGGCATGCCCGGGGCCACGATGATCGTTGCCAGCAGATCGCCCTTGGAAACGCGTTCGCCGATATTGCGATGAAAAAGTACCGTTCCCGCGTGGGGAGCGCGGATCATCTCGATATTGTCGAGCGGCACGGCGGGACCTGCAAAGCTGGAAAGCTTGACCGCCTCGTCTCGCACGATGCCGCGGGCGGCAAGGAAGCGCCAGAGCCCTGCTGCATCCTTGGCTGCCATCTCGGGATAGACGTCGCGCATGCCGCGAAGCTCCACCGTCACCGACAGCTTGCCCGGCAGGCGTGATTTCTTCTCTCCCGGAGCCTCGTACTTCCAGGCGAAACTGACGGCTTCTTCGAAGGCCGAGCTTTCGCCGTCGGAAAGCAATACCGCGTCCATATCAAGTGCTGCGGCAAGGTCCGACGCTTCTGGCCAGAAAACCTCGTCGATATAGGCATATTGCAGGGATTCGTCGTCGCAATGCAGGTCGATGACAAGGTCAGCGCCCAGCGCCATATGAATGAGCTGACGCTTCAGCCTGTCCGGCGCGCGATATCGATCAAGATCGTCGATGAGAAGCCCGCGGTCACGCAGGGAAACCAGCGGGAAATCCCGATTGAAATTCGCACGGGACCCAAGATCGAACCGGCCTTCCATTCCGCCGAAAAGCCCCTGCGCGGCGCCGATCGGGTTGGCATGGGGAACGATGGTGATATCGCTCCGGATCGCGCCCTCCGCCTCCGCCCGTCGCAGCCGTTCGCAGAGGAAATGCAGCAGGGCGGTACCGGGCAGTTCGCCGGCATGAAGCGCTGCCTGTATATAGACCTTCGGTGCGTCGGGATCGGAGCCTGCAAAGCGCAACACCGGCAACCGCCAGGCAATGCCCGCCGAATCTCCTTCGATGACGATTTCGCTGATATCCATCCGCGTGTCTCCCTGCCCGTGGCTGTGGCCTCAATAGCAAGCCGGCATGCAGATGTGCAACGACTTTTGGTCCGCCCGGAAATCAATGCGTACCCGACGCAAGATTGTCAGTCGCAAACGGCGCGATGCTTATCCGACAGTCAGGATGACGCTGCCGGTCGTCCGCCCGGCTTCGAGATCCGTATGCGCCTTTGCGGCCTCCGCCAGCGGGTATTCCGCGCCGATCGGATTGATCAATCCATCCTGCAGTTCGGCAAGCAGAGCCGAAGCCCCACGGCGATAAAGCTCCGGGTCGTTGGCGTAGGCAAGCACGCTCGGTCGCGCGAGACCGATGGTGCGGGCAGAGAGTTCCTCGACGCGGATGGGAGGAATCGGTCCCGCCGGCTGGCCGAGGCTTGCGGCTATGCCGAATGGGCGAACCGTGGTCAGCGTCTTTGCCAGCATCGCGCCGCCGATGCCGTCGATTGCGAGATGGACGCCCTTGCCATCGGCGATCCGACGCGTCTCTTCCATCCAGTCTTCCGAAGTGTGGAGTAGGACTTCCTCAGCCCCTGCTTCGAGAGCAATAGCGGCTTTCGCAGGGGATCCGACGGTGCCGATGACGTGCGCGCCGAGACGACGAGCCCAGCGCGTCGCAAGCTGGCCAACGCCGCCGGCCGCAGCGTGCACCAGGACCCAGTCGCCGGCCTGCAGCGGATAGGTCTTGTGCAACAGCATATGTGCAGTCAGGCCGCGCAACATCGAGCTACCGGCCACCCGTTCGCTGACGCCGTCCGGCAACTTGACAAGCCGGGAGGCTGGCAGGGTTCGGGTTTCTGCATATCCGCCCAGCGGACGGCCGGTATAGGCGACACGATCTCCGACCTGCAAATCGTAGACGTCCGGTCCTACTGCCTCGACGACACCAGCGCCCTCAAGGCCGAGAATGTTCTGGCCCGGCTGCCGGGGATAAAGACCCTGGCGGTAGTAGATGTCGACGAAGTTGACGCCGATGGTACTCTGGCGGATGCGAACTTCACCCGTACCTGGCGCGACTTCGGCGATGGTCTCCAGCTTCAGCATCTCGGGGCCGCCGGGGGCGGCAAGAATGATTGCGATTGGCATAGTGGGCTCTCCTTTTGCGCTGAGATGATCACAGAGTCGTCTGCGAATAAATTCGGTATCTCTTCACCGGACTTGTGCAATAATGCACTGATGATCGATTGGCAGGACCTTGTTCATTTAGCCTCGCTGGCGCGCACCGGCTCGCTGTCCGCGGCAGCGCGGGAACTTGGCGTCGACCACGCGACCGTCGGCCGCCGCATTGCGTCATTGGAGCGGACACTCGACCTGCGCCTCATCGACCGCCTGCCGCGCAGTTCGCCGTTGACGACGGATGGCCGGGCTATCGCCGAGCTGGTCTCCGGCATGCAGGACGCGGTCGAGGCGATCCGCCGTTATGCAAAGAGCTCGGCAGCGGCGCCGTCGACAACGATCAGGATCAGCGCACCGCCCTCGGTCGCCGCGCGACTTATTGCCCCAAACGTGGTGGCTTTCCACAAGGCTAACCCCGAGATCACCATGGCGCTTCATGGGGCCACTGGAAATCTGGCGCTGGACCGCGGCGAAGCCGATATCGCGGTCCGCATGACCCGCCCTGAGGATGCCGACCTGCTCGTGCGGCGGATCGGCGCCATGCGGTTCGGCCTTTATGCCACGGCGGAAGTGGCAGCGCAGCCGGCCGAAGGCTGGAGTTTCATCGGCTATGACGCGGCCCACGATCACCTGACCCAGCAGATATGGTTGCGCAGCCTGCTTGCCGGCCGCGCAATCGTCTTTCAGGCAAGCGATGTATTCGGCCAGCTGGAGGCGGCTCGTGCCGGGCTTGGAGTGGTCGCGCTGCCCCGGTTTCTCGGCGATGTCGACCCGATACTCATCCGCCTGCCAACAGCCTCGCCATCGCTGACCAGGGATCTATGGCTGGTGACCTACCCGGATTTGCGCCGATCTCCCGCAATCCGAAGTGTGATGGATTTCTTGGCCCGGATCATCGGCGACGCCTGCCGGACGCGGGAGTGAGTGGGTCGCAACGCGACTATTGCAGATGCAGCGACCAGCGGCCGAGATAGTCGTGCTTGCTTTGACCGATCAGACTATGGACAAGGACGAATTCGCGCACCGTCCACGCTATCGGCTTCTCCAGGCTAGTCTCGGAAATGGCCTTGCGATCGTACAGCAGCGTCATATGCGGCTCGAATTGACGTTTCGCCTCGCCCTCCAGCCCGACTCCCCGTAAACCGCGCCTAAGCTCAGCCCGGAGAGACCGAATTTCCTCCCGACCTTTCGCTCCGCGGAGCACAAGCGGACGCACCTCTTGCCTGAAGCTGAGCACGCTATCCAGAGCTAACTCGAACGGCGCCATTTGTACCGCGACCGCGGACTCCATAGCGGCATGGACGATATCGTCCGGGACCGTGTCAAAGCGTCCAAGCCCATAAACCGAGATATGCAGTAAACGTGCGGGGCGGGGATGCCCCGACAACCGATGCTCGCGCCGCAACTGATCCGCCAGGTGGGCGGCAATGTTCGCGGTCTCGAGTTGCGGAAGGACAGCGAAATAGAGGTTGCTCTTCCCCAAATCCGGACCGCTATTTCGCCTTCGCGAGGACGGCGGCGCCGGCGGCTCGTTGAAGTCCAGGGAAAGCTGTTCGTTGCCAAGCGTCATATCTTCACCGAGACCGCACTATGCGACCTCGCCTCCACTATCCGTCGTTGAACGCAACGAAGGTAATCCTGCCGAGTGACGAAATCAAGAACAAAAGAAGAACATTTGCTGGGCTAGCCACTGCACCCGACATGTATTTCTGATAGTAACCCATACCGACAAGTGTTTTGCTTTCACGGATCAAGCCTGAGGAGTTCCCATGACGCTGACGCTTTATCACCACCCGCTCGCTTCCTTCTGCCACAAGGTGCTGTTGGCTCTCTACGAAAACGACACGCCTTTTGAGAGCGTCGTCGTCGACCTCGGTGACAGGCAGGCGAGTGCGGAGTTCTTCGCGTTCTGGCCCATCGGCAAGATACCGGTCCTGCGCGACGAGCGCTTCGGCCGAACAGTTCCGGAAACATCCATCATCATCGAATATCTGGAGCAGCACTATCCCGGCGATCACCCGTTGCTGCCGCATGACGAAGCTTTGCGTCTGGACGCGAGGCTCTGGGATCGTTTCTTCGATTGCTATGTCCAGGTCCCGATGCAGAAGATCGTCGCCGATCGAATGCGGCCGGAAGGCGAAAAGGACCCGCGCGGTGTGGTCGAAGCGCATGCAACCTTGCAAGTCGCCTATGCCATGCTTGATGAACGAACGCGCGACAGGGAGTGGATCATCGGAGATGCGTTCTCCATGGCGGATTGCGCGGCAGCACCGGCGCTGTTCTACGTCGGCATCGTCTCGCCCTTCGCAAGTGACTATCCAAACGCTGCGGCCTATTTCGATCGCCTGGCCGAACGACCCAGTTTCAAGCGCACGATCGCCGAGGCGCGGCCGTATTTCCACCTGTTTCCGTTCGTCGACGACATGCCCAAGCGCTTCCTTGGCGACAAGGCCCCGTGACGCGTTACCGCGATCCGCTCGAACGGCCAGTCTTCGCTCTGCGCAAGAAACGGGTTGAATCGGAGGTTACGACGTACGATTTTACGAAGAATGGAAACGCGAGGGCTATGTCGTGAACAAAACAGAGCAGCAGTACCTAGTCTTTGAAACCGCCGGTGGCTTTTGCGGTATCGCCTGGAACGATACGGGCATTGTCCGCTTCCAGTTGCCGACGAAAAGTGCCGAATCTACCGAACGCCTCATGTTGCGCCGGCTTCCGGATGCAGTGCCCGGAACACCTCCGCCGGCTGTGATCGAAGCAGTTGATGCGGCAAAGCGCTATTTCCAGGGTGAGGAAATTGATTTTTCCGACATCAAGCTTGATCTCAGCGGACAGGATGCGTTTTTCAGTCAGATCTATGACGCAGCGCGGCGGCTCGGATGGGGCCACACCACCACTTACGGGGCACTTGCCAAGGAACTCGGCGCCGGGCCGGAAGCTGCTCGCGACGTTGGCCAGGCCATGGCGAAGAACCCCGTGCCGCTGATTATCCCCTGCCATCGCGTGCTGGCCGCCGGCGGCAAGATAGGCGGGTTTTCGGCGCCCGGCGGCTCAACGGCGAAAGCCAGCATGCTTGAACTCGAGGGCGTCCGTCTCGAGCCGCCGCCACCCGCGCAGCAGTCGTTGGCGTTATAGGCGGACGACAGCATCCATCCAAATTGCGCGTTCGATAAGTACTGAAGAACACGTCGAATAAAACAGGTCGTTCGATTGTTTATTCCTGGTCCGGCGCACTGCGCGTCCGATCAAACAAAGGAATGAACCCGCATGTTGCTAAGAACCATTTCTTCCGCCGTTTTCTTGGTCCTGATTTGCCTTGGCGTTTCCGCCTGCACGACCTCAGGCAATTCTGGCGGCACGACACAGGCCGCTCCCGCTCCGGCCGGCGGCGGATACTAATCCGTTTTGGCCCGAGTTTGGGCGAAGGCCACCGATGATGTCCGCATCGGTGGCCGGTGCGGCTCTATTCCCAGCTGTCCAGTTTGATATCGTCTGGCGCCGGCCTGCCTTTGCCGGTTTCGAGAAGCGACTTCAGGCTCAACAGAAAGACACCCCACTTTGTGCTGCAATGGTGCATGAACTCCACCGGCTCTTTCCAGCCTTGGTGCTTGAAGAGGACGATGGTCCAGTCGTCCTGTTGCCTGAGCAGAAAGTCCACTTTCGTGCCAATCCATTCTGCAGGCCCATCGACCACCTGCCATAGCACGCGCTCGGCGGGATGAAGCTCGAGAACCTTCATGCCGATAGACCCGGGTCCGAAGTGGAATTGGAGCACTCCCCCGACCTTGGTTTCACCTTGCGTATTGTTCGTCCACCAGCCGGAAAGGCCCTCGCGAGTTGTCAACGCCCTATAGGCATCGTCCACGGACGACGACTTGATTCCCACTTTGTGTAAGATATCGACCATTGCCATTCCTCCTTCGGTGTTGGCTTCTGTACAAATCCAATACGGTTAGGTCTTCAATGCCATGCGCGGCCCGGCGTCGGTCCCGTCGGAGATTTAGGGATCGAGCATCACGCCGCTGAGCTTGTAGTGATCGACATAGATCGCCTGCATCTCGCGCCAGCTTTGCTTCGACCGAGGTGGGGTCGTTCCGTCGAGCAGGCTGCCCAAACGCTCGAAGTAAACGTGCCAGCCCGGCAACATGAGAGCGCTGCTGGCGTAAGGCATGCCCTTGTGTAGGAAGATCAGGCGAGAACCGTCGCCATCGCGCGTTAGCTCATAGCGCACGATGGAATCGGGCGCGTGGGTATTACTCCATGAGAACTCCAGCACATGCGGCGGTTCCCAGACAAGAATCCGGCCGGTCATGGGGTGCGGACCGTCAAGCATCACTTCGTAGCGTCCGCCAACGTAGGGCTCGACGAGGGCGGTGCCCATCCAGTCTCCAAGGCGCACCGGATTAGTCAGTGCGCTCCACACCCTTTCGATCGAGCGCGGATAGTATCGCTCAAACCGCACATCGAGCTGATCGTCGTGTTGCTTGAATGCGCCGAGCTGTTCCATGTCCTCCATGTCAATCGCTCCTATTGAGGTGGTCGCCAAGGGCATCGAGTTTCGCCGACCAGAACGCGCGATATGGCGCTAGCCAATCGTCGAGCTCAGCCAAAGGGGCAGGATCGAGGCTGTAGAAACGCCGTGGACCGTCGATCCGGATGCGTACGAGCCCCGCCGCACGCAGAGCCTTGAGGTGTTTGGAGACATTAGGCTGCGGCAGATCGAGCGTCTCCACGAGCGCGCCCGCAGGCTGCTCCCCCTCCCGAAGGAGGGCGAGAATGTCGCGACGAATGGGGTCGGCTATGGCTGTGAATGTTGACATGATTTATATTCCCACAAAGACATATGCCTGTCAAGGAATATGAACATGTCGGCTTCGCAGCGAAAACCAGGACTGAGCTTCTCCGGCGTCAGCGCGTGGGTATCCGTGACCTTCGGTGTCCGATTGTCATTGAAAATCAGCCATCTCGTACATTGGACGGATTTCGATCTCGCTCGGTCCCGGCATGGGATTGGGGCAGCGCTTCACCCAGGAGATCGCCTCGTCCATGTCCTTGACCTCCCAGAGCCAGAAGCCGGCGACCAGCTCGCGGGTCTCAGTGAAAGGCCCGTCGATGACCATACGGAGGGGACCATCGAACGCAATACGCTTGCCCTGCGAGGAGGGCTTGAGGCCGTCGGCCGCGAGCCTGATGCCGGCATCGGCCAGCTCCTCATTAAATCTGTGCATCGCCTCCCACATCTCGGTCGTGGGGAGAATGCCCTTTTCGCTGTCGTCGGTCGCCTTCACAAGCACCATCACACGCATCGTCTGCCTCCTTGTTTCAACCGGGCCAATAGGCCTGACATAGGAACGACGAACGGGATTTCAGCAAGCCGACATTGTCCCGCAGATTTTTTCTGCGGCTCGGCTTCCAAACGGATTACGAAAAGCGTCGCCGGCGATCTGCAGGGCGTCAGTCGCGCGATATGGACAGCCCCGCGAGAAGCGGAGCGTACGCTGCGAGCCTGCGGGATACGAACTCCGTGAAGAGCCGCACGCGCTTCGTCTTGCGTGTCTCCCCCTGTGTGAGAAGCCAGAGCGTTCCGTACATGTGCAGGTCGGTGCCCGGCACCCTCACCAGTAGGGGGTCGGCATCCCCGACGAAGCACGGCAGTGTCGTGATCCCGAGCCCTCGCCGTACAGCAACGATCTGCGCCTCGGCGTCCGTGATCCTGAATGGAGCCCCCGTGGTGCGAACCTCACCCTCGCTGGCCCAATCCGGAATTCCATGAATGCTTATGACGATCCACCGGATGGGATCAGGCGTGCCCGCACGCCATGCGGCTAGTCGATCGCAGGACATGTAGACGCCGCCGAACAGCTCCGGTCCCTTCAGGCCGTGAAGATTGAGCGGCAGGGTTTTGCGGTCGTAGACAACACGGATCGCCACGTCCGCCTCTCGGTTGGTCAGATTTGCCAACTCGCCGGACGACAAGATTTCCATCTCGATATCAGGATGCAGACGCGCGAAATCGGCGAAGTCCGGCATGAGCAGGTGTGTCGCGAGGCTCGGAGCCAACGTCACCCGCAGAAGCCCGCGCACGCTCTGGTCGCGCCCGAAGACGCGCGTCTCCAGCTGGTGCGACGACGCTTCCATCTGGTTCGCGAGCTCAAGGACCTCCTCACCCGCAGCCGTCAGGCGGTAGCCCGAAGGCAGCTTTTCGAACATCTGCGCCCCGAGGCGTTCCTCGAGCTGAGCGATGCGTCGCAGCACGGTCGAGTGATACACTCCGAGGCCCTCGGCGGCAGCCCGCACTGAGCCTCCGCGTGCCACGGCAAGAAAGTAGCGAATGTCATCCCAGTCGATCATGGTGCAATACCGCACCGCACGGTGCGCCTTCCAAAGCCCGTATCTAACGTATCGTACAGCAGCACGGGTGGTCATCATAGCTTATGTCGACGAGCGCGGCCCAATTCCGAACGGCGAACACCGATCGTCGCGGCCAGCGTCAGTCGTCCAACCGGATCGATTTTGCACCACCGATGTGCGCGCTTCCGCACTCAACAACTGATGCCGGCGGACCCATTTCGAGGGTCTCGGAGGCAGACGCTGTCCGATAGGACGAAAGGAGAAGTCATGGGAAAGCTAGAAGGTAAGGTTGCAGTCATCACGGGCGGATCGAGCGGCATGGCGCTGGCGAGCGCCAAGCGGTTCGTTGAAGAAGGCGCCTATGTTTTCATCACGGGCCGTCGGCAGGAGGCGCTCGATGAGGCCGTCAGGCTGATTGGCCGGAACGTGACCGGCGTGCGTGGCGACGCGGCCAATCTCGACGACCTCGACCGCCTGTTCGATACAGTCAAGCGGGAAAAGGGCAAGATCGACGTCCTGTACGCGAGCGCAGGCATGGGCGAAGCCGTCCCACTGGGCGAGATTACCGAGCAGCACTTCGATGCGGCCTTTAACCTGAATGCGCGCGGCACGCTGTTTACGGTTCAGAAGGCGTTGCCGCTGTTCAACGATGGCGGATCCATCTTCATGACCGGGTCAGTTGCTTCGATCAAAGGTTTTCCTGGTTACACCGTTTATGCGGCGAGCAAGGCGACGTTGCACGCATTCGCGCGCGGTTGGCTCAATGAGCTGAAGGGCCGGAATATCCGGGTGAACGTGCTGCACCCGGGGCCGATCGCCACACCGATGCAGGACCAAGTCCTCACAGAGGAGGCGAAGCAGATGTTCGAATCCCTCATCCCGCGGGGAACGATGGGTCGTCCTGAGGAAATTGCAGCGGCCGCGCTGTTTCTTGCTTCAGACGATTCGAGCTTCGTGAATGGAGTGGAATTGTCTGTCGACGGCGGCTTCTCGGCCATCTGAAATCGCGCCGGATCGCCAGAAGTAGCTGACCGTCCGGCCGCGCGGAAGTCGTTCACGGCAGGACGTCTACCTAAAGGTCGCCACACAGATATCCCAGCGCCGTTGATGGCCGGGGAATCAATATCAACACGAATTGGAGAAGTATTATGAGCTATGCAATTGTAGGATTCGGTGCGATAGGCCAAGCCCTCGCGCACGCCTTCGCCCGTAAAAACATCGACGTGACCGTCGCGAGCCGCCGGCCGGCCGAGGCGTTGGCGCCGCAGGCTCGGGCGATTGGACCCACGGTCGTCGCCAGGCCGCTGCGGGATGCACTCGAGGCCGACACAATCATCTTGGCGGTCCCGTTCGGGGAGCATCGCGAGGTTGCGAAGGCCCTGCCGAACTGGAACGGCAAGACGGTCATCGACGCGACGAACACTAACGTTCCCGTCGAGGAGCTGGACGGTCTCCCGTCCTCCGCCTTCGTCGCGAAGGCGTTCACCGGCGCCAAGCTCGTGAAAGGTTTCAATCACCTGATTGCGGCCACGCTGGCTACCGATCCGGTCGTCGAGGGCGGGCACCGGGTCGTCTTTCTGTCGAGCGACGACGAGGACGCGATCGCTCCCGTGGCGGCCTTGGCCAAACAACTCGGGTTCGCACCCGTCAAGCTCGGAAAGCTCAACGAGGGTGGCGCGCTGGTGCACGCACGCGGCAGCACTTGGGGCCAGCTCATCTTCCAGGATTTGTTCAAGAGGGAGCAGTAGTCGATCTACGACCGTGTGATCGACGCCGAGAACTGGTCGCGCGCGCTAGCTTCTTCGAGCAGCGCGCGACCGAATATTTGAAGGCCACAAAGTCGCGAAGGTTGTGGTGGGCCTGACGGCGCATGGGCCCGTTCGAAGAGCGGGGAGACGCCCGACAGAGCGGCAGATCCGCGGGTCGCCTAGAATCTATCGACTGCTATCGATGGGCTAGGATTCGCTCGAGTGTCCTCTGCTATCCGACACTACTCCGCGGCACTCCCCCTCATTCCCACTCGATCGTGCCCGGCGGCTTGGACGTGACGTCGTAGACGACCCGGTTGATGCCGCGGACTTCGTTGATGATGCGGGTTGCGGCGCGGCCGAGGAATTCCATGTCGTAGTGGTAGAAGTCGGCGGTCATGCCGTCGACCGAGGTCACGGCGCGGAGCGCGCAGACGAACTCGTAGGTGCGGCCGTCGCCCATCACACCGACTGTCTGGACAGGCAACAACACGGCGAAGGCCTGCCAGATCGCGTCGTAGAGGCCGGCCTTGCGGATCTCGTCGAGGTAGATCGCATCTGCCTCGCGCAGGATTTCCAGTTTTTCGCGGGTAATGCCGCCTGGGCAGCGGATGGCGAGACCTGGACCCGGGAAGGGATGGCGGCCGATGAAGCTGTCCGGCAGGCCGAGCTCCTTGCCGAGCATCCGCACCTCGTCCTTGAACAGTTCTCGCAGCGGCTCGACAAGCTGCATCTTCATGCGATCGGGCAGGCCGCCGACATTGTGGTGCGACTTGATGGTGACCGACGGGCCGCCTGTGAACGAAACGCTCTCGATAACGTCTGGATAAAGGGTTCCCTGTCCAAGGAAATCGGCGCCCCCCAGCTTCTTCGCCTCTTCGTCGAATGTCTCGATGAACAGCCGGCCGATGATCTTGCGCTTGGTTTCGGGATCGCTGACGCCTTCGAGTTCGCCGATGAAGCGGTCGGACGCGTCGACGTGGATCAGGTGCAGATTGTAGTGCTCGCGGAACATGGCGACGACACCAGCTGCCTCGTCCTTGCGCATCAAGCCGTGGTCGACGAGGACGCAGGTTAGCTGGTCGCCGACGGCCTCGTGGATCAGCAGTGCTGCAACGGAGCTGTCGACGCCGCCCGAAAGCGCGCAGATGACGCGCTTGTCGCCGACCTGCTTGCGGATCGCCTCGACCGCCTTGGCGCGGTAGGCCGACATCGTCCAGTCGCCCTTGAGGCCGGCGACATTATGGATGAAGTTGCCGATCAGCTTGGCGCCGTCGGGCGTGTGCACCACTTCGGGATGGAACTGCACGCCGTAATATTTGCGCTTCTCGTCGGCGATGAAAGCGTAAGGCGCGTTGGAAGAGGTCGCGACCACCTCGAAACCGTCAGGTAGCGCAGTGACGCGGTCGCCATGGCTCATCCAGACTTGATGGCGCGAACCGGAGGACCAGAGGCCCTCGAACAATGCGCAGTCTTCATTGACATCGAGGAAGGCGCGGCCGAACTCGCGATGATGGCCGCTCTCGACCTTGCCGCCGAGCTGCATGCACATCGTCTGCTGTCCGTAGCAGATGCCGAACACCGGCAGGCCGCTGTCGAAGATGATCTGCGGCGCGCGGGGTGATCCTTCGTCGACAGTCGAAGCGGGGCTTCCGGACAGGATCACCGCCTTCGGCTTCAGCCGGTGGAATGCCTCTTCGGCGGACTGGAAGGGAGCGATCTCGCAATAGACGCCGGCTTCGCGCACGCGCCGTGCGATGAGCTGCGTCACCTGGCTGCCAAAATCGACGATGAGAACGGTGTCTGGATGTGCTGTCTGGGTCATGGCGAGCCTTTAAAGAAAAGCATTGCGGCATGCAATCCGGCAAATCGCGAGGCCGCCGGAAATATTGTCCCGATTGTCCCGTGTCGCCACCGGCGTCAGAACCAGAATACCCCGTCTTCCAGCGCGGTGAAAAGATTGTCGACGGCATAGGAGAGCTTGCGGTCGATGACGTGGAGATATTCCGTCCAGCCGGTAATGTGCTGTAGCTCGACGACGCCATCGGAAATGCCACGAAGGCCGATCAGCGGGCGCTTGTAAGCCTGGCAGGCTCGCAGCACGGCAAAGGTCTCCATGTCGACCATATCGGCGGCGATCCGGCCATAGGCTTCACGACCTGAAATCACGTTGCCGCCGGTCGAAAGGCTGGCTTCCGGTATGCCGGGGATGCGCAGCGGCAGGTCGATGACAGCAGGGAGATCCAGGAATGGCGTCCGGCCTTTTTCGAAGCCCAGTGGTGAGGCGTCCATGTCGCGGTATGAAACGGCGCTGACCTGATAAACCTCCGTCTGTTCGAGCTTGGCGGATCCTGCGGAGCCGAGCGAGACGACCATGTCGGGCAGGTCGCCATGGGCGTCGAGCTGCGATAGCGCCTGGGTCAGCGCAACGGCCGCCTCGACCGGGCCGACGCCCGTCATCAGCGGATCGATCCGCGAACGCAGGAAAGGTCCGTACTCCGCCTCCGCCGCCATGACGAACAGGATCGATTTTCCGGAAACGGACTTAAGCTCGAACTTCATCCAGTGATTCCCTCTCTTCCCCTGATGACCATCATCGTTCCGGTCATGGAGGCGATCAATTTTGCCGGCCCGTCGCCGATCGCGTAGCCCCTGCCGTCGGCAACGATGATCGTCGTACCGGGCTTGGTGACTTCGCCGCGAAACAGGAAGCGTTCGCCGCGCCCCGGCGACATCAGGTTGATTTTGAATTCGATGGTGAGGATCGATGCGTCGGGATCGATGACGCTATAGGCGGCGAAACCGCAAGCGGAATCGAGCGCCGCTGAAATCACGCCGGCGTGCAGCATGCCATGCTGCTGCGTCAATTTGACATCGAACGGCAGCTCGATCTCGATCATGCCGTGTTCGACGCGCGTCAATTCCGCGCCGATGGTCTTCATCGCCGCCTGACGCTCAAAACTCTGGCGAATCCGTTGCCGGAAATCGCCGCTGTCTTCTCCAACCATGTCATGTCCTCACGCGAGCGGGAAAGTGGCATGTGAGCGGCTTTTCGACAAGCGCAATAGGGTCGATTTCAGTTCAGATAAGCGATCGATGCGTTGAACACGGTGGCAAAGGCGACCCACGCCGCATAGGGCACGAAAAGCCATGCCGCCAGTAATTGCCGATGAATGCGGGGGTCAAAACCAGCAGGCCGGCGATAATCCCGAGCGCTGCTTTCCGGCGCCATGGGACGATCGCCCGGAATAACCAGCACTTTCAAAGGGTGGGCAATGGCCGTCAAAGTCTATACTGCGGAATGGATACGTCAGATGATCCGCTGGCGCAGCGGTGAACACCGGAAGGCGCGGAAATGACCAGATTTTCACAGTCGATTGCTGCCTACGAGTCCTGGCTCCGGGCGGAACTGGGCACCGACCTTTCCATCGCCGGCCTCGACAAGAAGCACCAGAAAATGAAGACCGGCAGCTTCGCGTTTCTCCGCGCTACCTATTGGCGATGGGCGGAGACGATCCTCGACCTCTGCCCGGCTCTTGCCGGCGCGCCCGCCGTTCTGGCGATCGGCGACACGCATCTTGAAAATTTTGGCACCTGGCGCGATGGCGAAGGGCGGCTGGTCTGGGGCGCCAACGATTTCGACGATGCCGCCGTCATGCCCTACGCCCTCGATCTCGTGCGCCTTGCAGCAAGCGCGATGCTGGCCAGATCGAAAGGCGGGTTGTCGGCCGAGGTGGTCGGCGGGGCAATCCTTGGTGGCTATCGCCGTGGCTTGGCGCAGCCATTGCCGATCATCCTCGAACGAGACCACAAGTGGTTGCGCAACGCCGTGCTGCTGCCTGACGCGGAACGCAAGAAATTCTGGGAGAAGTTCCAGCAATTGCCGCAGCCCTTGGTGCCTCCAGCCGCAAAGTATGTAGATGCGCTGAGAGGCTGCCTCCCTGATCCGGCCCTGCCTTTCGTGGCAAGGCCGCGCACCGCAGGCACGGGAAGCCTTGGGCGTCCTCGCTTCGTCGCCTATGTCGAATGGCGTGGCGGGCCCGTCCTGCGCGAAGCAAAGGCGCTTGCCCAGTCAGCCTGGTCACTTCGCCACGATCCAGCCAACAAGGCGATCCAGGCTGAAGCTATTGCCGCAGGACGCAGCCGATCTCCGGATCCGCAATACAAGGTAGCGAATGGAGTTCTTGTTCGAAGGCTCTCTCCAAATAGCCGCAAGATCGAGGTGGACGGCGATGCGGATCTGTTGCTGTCGCCCGATATGCTCGACCTGATGGGTTTCGAGATTGCCAATTGCCACAGCAGCGACCCGGCTCGTATCCCGGCAATTATGGCCGATATCGAAAAGCGTCCACTCGACTGGCTGAGCGATGCGGCAAAGGCCGCGGCAATGAGCATCGCAATCGAGCAAAAGGCCTACGCCGCGACCGGCTGACCGGGCCTGTGCTCTATTTTCGGGCGATGCGCACGATGTGCTGATCCCAGGCGACATCGCTACGAAGCCCTTCGAATTCCCCGCGGTAGGACGAAACGGCAAAACCCCGCTCCGCAGCAGCGATGCCTGCCGCATCCGCCACGCTTTCGACCTTGAGCACCTTCCCGCTCATGGCATCGAGCGTCACCGCCGTGCCATTGACGGGCGACGTCACGCCGACCAGGCCCTCGTCACGGTTGACGGCAATGGCGCCGACATAGTTTCCGAGCGCTCGCGTCGTCTCGTCAGGCAGTGTGACGAAGGTCAGGTCCTCGCCCCTGCCGAAGTGTCCGACGAGCGGCGGCAGGTCGTTGCGGTGCCCTTCGTACTGGCAGGCGAACCAGATTTTGCCGTCGGCGTCGATGTCGACATGTCGTGTTGAGACACGGGCGTATTGTGCCGGCAGGACATGCTTCTCGATCAGGCTGCCGGTGGCAGCGTCGATCAGCGTCAGCGATGGCTCCATGTGGTCGAGATTGAGCTTCGTGCGGCCGAAGTCCGGATGCGTCTCGATGCCGCCGTTGGCGACGATCAGAAAGCGGCCGTCGTCCGACACCGTCATGTCGTGCGGCCCGGTCCCGTAGGTCTGGTATTCACCGATGCGGGCGAAGCGATCTCGGGCGTCATAAATGCCGATCATGCCGCGATTGCCGTCGAAATCATTCTCGCTGGCGTAGAGCAGCCGCCCATCCGGCGAAAATGCGCCGTGGCCGTAGAAGTGCCGCCCTTCGCGCGCGGAGATGATGATCGGCTCGACCTTGCCGGATGGGTCGAAGATCATTGCATAGGTGCCCGGCCGGCGGGCGAAGGCGACGGTCCTGCCGGTCGCCTTGCTGAAGGCCATGCCATGCGCGCGGGCTGGCAGCGCCACCTGATCGACGATCTCGCCGCGCTCGGTCACGGTCGCGACCGCATAGGAGCCATCCCTGGCGCGAATGCCGGAGGCGAAGACCGCGTCGGTTCGCTCGAGCGCCATCAATGCGCCTGGCTTGAGCGCCGCAAGGAAGGTTAGCCCGGCTGCCTTGACGAAGGCTCTGCGGTCTATCATCGCGCTCCGCGGCATGGATCAGTCCCCGTCGGCGAAGGAGAAGCCGGCCGAAAGCCCGATCGCGCCGCCGTAACCGTCGGAGAAATCAGTGGTCAGATCACGGGTGTCGGCAAGCAGGGTATCGATCTTGGCGCGCTGGCCGTCATCTGCCAAGGCAGCCGGTATGTCGGCATTTATGGCGGGCGCCGTGGCAATCAGTTGTTTCAACAACGCATCGATCTTGCCGGCGACCTCCCGCTTGCCTGCCGGCAGCAGGTTGGCCATGCCGGCCTTGCTCCACAGCGTTTGCAAGCCTTCAATATTCGCTGTCAGTGATGTCCAGCTATTCCCCGACCGCCAGTAGATCGCCATTTTCGGATGTGCTGCAGCAACATCGCCCTTGTAAAAGGCCTCGAGGCGCTGGTCGCGGACATTGCCGGCGCCGTGGACGAGAATACCGAGTAGGGCGGTCACCGCCTCCTTGTTGTTCTCGAAATCCTCGCTGTCCTTTCCGGGGTTCTTCCAGGATTTCTGCACGCCGTTCGGGTCCTCCCACGCGGCCGAAACCTGCCCCGAGACGGCCTCGATATTACCAGCGATCGCGGCGCCGTAGCGGCAGCGAAAGCCGCCCTTGTCTTTTGAAAGCGTATCGGAGCCATTGCCATACAGCACATATTCGAGCGCAGTCAGGCTCTGCAGCGCGACGCTCTTTGTCGATACAGCTTCCGCCGTTGCATCCCTGTCGTCAGCCTTGGCGATCAGCGCCTGCACCTGCTTCATGCCGATCCCCTTGCGGTCGGGATAGAACAGGATGTGCTCGAAACGGTTCTTGTCGAGCACCGGGCCGGTCTGGACGATCTCGATAGTCGACCACTTCCTGATCGTATCGGTAAAGGCGGTCTTGGCCGCGCCCAAGCTGTCGGCGGACGGCGCGTTGCAGAGGCTTTTCATGGCGACGGTCAATTGTGACGCGGACTGATGCATGTCGCGATACCCGGGGCGTATCACATCGTCGACAGCCTTCCGCATGACCTCTGGAACAGCCGCTTCATTCAGTCCTTCGGCAGGTGCTGGCTGCTGGGCAAGGACGGCAGCCGGGATCGTGCTGAACAGGAGGGCAGCAAGCAAAGGTTTCCAGTGGCGCATCAAAGGGACTCCAGAAAGGTGATGAGGGCTTGCCTGTCGTCTTTCGACAGGGATGCGAAGGCGTTTCGGGCTTTCTCGGCCTCTCCCCCGTGCCAGAGGATGGCCTCGGTCAGGTTCCTGGCGCGGCCGTCGTGGAGAAAGAAGGTATGGCCGCTAACGGTTTGGGTGAGGCCTATACCCCAGAGCGGCGGCGTACGCCATTCCTGACCGCTGGCAACGCCGACCTGCTGGCCGTCCGCAAGGCCGTCGCCCATGTCATGCAGCAGGAAATCGGAATAGGGCCAGATCAGCTGAAAGGACTGCGCCTCCGCACGGGCGTCGCTGCGGGTCACGAATTTCGGCGTGTGGCAGGCGATACAGCCGGATTGATAGAACATCTGCTTGCCGTGCAGCGTCTCGGGGAAGCTTGCCTTCCGCCTGGCGGGAACGGCAAGATTCTCGGAGTAATAGGTCATGAGGTCGAGGATCGGATCCGGAGCCTCGGTATTGCCGAGACGCTTCTGCACGCCTGTCGGCATGGCAAGACATTGCGGCTCCCTGGCGGTGCAGTCGCCATGCGCATTCGGGTGATCGGGATTGGAGATACCGATATCGTTGACCAGCGCGGCAGACGTCTGGTCGCGTACGGTGGCATTCTGCGCCTTCAAGCCGAAGCGCCCGAGCGCGACCTTGCCCGTACGATTGTCGCGCACGATCGCCGCCTTGCCGGAAATACCGTCGCCGTCTCGATCGTCGGGGTCGGCGTGCGCAAGGATATCCGCATCCGGAATGGCCTCTATCAGCCCGAGACCCAGCATTGCAGGGGCAACGCGAGCAGACAGCGTCGTGTCCGGATCGAGCGGACCGTAGGCGAGATCAGTGGCGGAATAGGTGGGCTTGCCCAGCGAAACAGTCTCGCCGCCGGCAAGCGTGACGCTTTGTTCCGAGTAGGTAACGGCGACCTTGCCTTCACCAGAAAGACCCGGAACGGCCAAATCCTGGAGCTGGGTCCCATAGGTGCTGTCAGGAAAATTGGCCGCCCGATGCTCTTCGACGGCTTTCTGTTCTTCCGGCGTCCTGGCCGGTCGCGCCAGCCTCAGGAACATCGACGAAGCGTTGCCGTCGGCTTCCGGTGGATGTCCGCGACCATCCTTGATGTGACAAGTCTGGCAGGAGCGCGCATTGAAAAGCGGACCGAGCCCATCCGTCGCCTGCGTCGAGGAGGGCGAGGAAACCCAGAGCTGGCGGAACAACGCATTGCCGAGGTGGAAGTCCAGGCCCTTGTTCTTGTCGAGATTGGCCGAAGGCTGCGAGAAGGCATCGGCGGTAACGGGCGCAATCGACGTCGCAGCACCACTCTCCATCGCCTCGTAAGGCTCGGCCTTGGAGAAATCCGATGTCGGACGGGTGACCTCGGTCACGCGTTTCAACTGCTCCCTGGAAAGATCGCTGCGGATCGTAGGGCCGTCCGCGACAACTATCGAGGCCGTCCAGCCAAGAATGCCCGCCACAAGGGCGGGCAGAAACAAGCTGGCGGCGGGAATGCGGCTCATCGGGATCAGGGCGGCAGCGCCTTTCCGCGCCGCCGCCCTCCTTTGTTACTTCTTGAAGACGGAGTTAGGATTATCCAGGCTGTCCGAACCTTCAAGCTTGATCGTGCCGAGATCAAGCGCAGCGATGACGCGCTGGATGCTCTTCGTCTGATCGAGCAGGCCGTCGATGACGTGCTGGACGACGGCGTTACCTTCGGTGTTGCCCTCACCGATCATCTGGTCGTACTTCTCGACCTTCTCGCCGCGCTTGACCATTGCTGTCGAAGCCTTGTCGGTGGCCGCGAACTTTGCCATCACTTCCTTATCGACAGCCCCGTCCTTTTCGGCCAGCAGCGCGTGTAGGGAAGGGCCCTTCAGCTTCGTGCCGTCGATGCGGGTGTAGTTGCCGGTATAGGCTGACTCGATGCCGATGATATCGTTGTTATAGGTGTTGTAGGTGTTGTCGGAGAAGCAATCGTGCTCCTGCTCCGGATCGTGCAGCAGCAGACCGAGCTTCATGCGCTCGCCGGCCAGTTCGCCGTAGGAGAGCGAGCCCATGCCGGTTAGGATGGCGGTGATGCCGGCCTTCGGGTCCTTCTCGTCCTCTTTCGTGGCAGCACCTTCAGGGGCCCAGTCGTCAGTCATTTCCTGAAGATCAGCAACAAGCTTGGTCGATGCCGACTTCAGGTATTCGGCGCGACGGTCGCAATTGCCGCGGGTGCAGTTCTTCACGTCGTAGTCGGTCGCCGGACGTTCGCCAGCACCCGGTCCTGTTCCGTGCAGATCCTGTCCCCAGAGCAGGAATTCGATGGCGTGATAGCCGGTGGCGACGTTGGCATCGACTTTGCCGGCGCCATTCAGCGACTTGAGGAAATCGGGCGTCAGGTGCGAGGCGTCGACATCCTTGCCGTCGATCTTGATGGTCTTGTTGGCGATCACGTTTGCAACATAAAGCGCATTCTCGTCGCTTTCGGTGCCGTAGGATTTGTCGACATAGTCGATCAAGCCTTCGTCGAGCGGCCAAGAATTCACGTCGCCTTCCCAGTCGTCGACGATCTTGTTGCCGAAGCGGTAGACTTCCGACTGCGAGTAGGGAACGCGAGCCTTGATCCACATGGCGCGCGCCTCATCGAGCGTCTTCTTGCTCGGATTGGCGATCAGCGCATCTATGGCCTTATCGAGGCGCTTGGCCGTGATCAACGAGTCTTCGTACTTGGCATGCGCAACTTCGGCGTAGTGCTTGACAACAGCTGCTTCATCGACGGCGGCATGTGCCGGAAGAGCGTATGCGGTCAGGGAAGCCGCCGTCAGCGTCAGCGCGGCGCAAAAATTACGATTAAGTTTCATGGGATCCTCTCCAGTGGCGGCAGTAGTAGTCGAAAACTTCGGGCGACCGGTGTCATGGCTGAAAAGCAAACTTGTGTCAAATACTCTAGTTTGGAATGATTTTAAGGCGGGATGTGCTGTTGCGCTGCAAGGATACGGAATGGATTTGCTTGCAGAAAATAGGCACGGACGGCACAGAAAATATGCAATTTATGCAAATCGTGAAGAGAGCCGAACCCCATGCGTTGCCGTTGGGTTTTCGATCGCAACGATGCATGTTCCAAGGGAAACGCAGCCGCCAGCCGGCGATATTCCTGGACACCAGGTTTCCTGGCCGGGAGTGATGAAACAGAAGGTTGGAGAAGGCTCTAAGACTTGCGCCGCAGCCGGCAGAAGAAGAAGCCGTCCGTGTCGGTCGAGGCAGGGGTCAGCGTGATCGTTTTGCCGTCCGACGACCGTGGACGAGGCGTGTCCGCACCGAACAGCGTGCTCCAGGACTCCAGCGCATCGACGATTTCGAATTCCGGATTGCTCGCCGCAAAGCGGGTGACCTGCGCCTCGTTCTCCTCGGGCAACACGGAACATGTCACATAGAGCAACATGCCGCCGGGCCGCACGAACTCCGCCGCCTGGGCCAATGCTTCCTGCTGCTGGCTGATCCGCTCGTCGAGATTTTTCTGGTTCAGGCGCCACTTGGTATCCGGGCGTCGCCGCCACGTGCCAGTACCTGTGCAGGGCGCATCGACAAGCACCTTGTCGAAACGACCGCGCAGAGCCAGCAAGCCTGCCTTGTCGTCGTGTACCTGGACATTGCGCGTGCCGGCGCGCTTCAGCCTCTCGATGATCGGTGCAAGGCGCTTGCGATCGGAATCGTAGGCGTGAACCTGTCCCTTGTTGTTCATCGCGGCAGCCATCGCCAGCGTTTTGCCGCCGCCGCCGGCGCAGTAGTCGAGCACCTGGTCGCCTTCGAGCGGCATGACGAGATCGGCCACGATCTGCGAACCCTCGTCCTGCACCTCGAACCAGCCTTTTTGGAACGAAAGCTCCGCGGTGACGTTGGGTAGGCGGGAAGCACCTTCCCCGGCAGCGATGCGAATGCCTTGACGGGCAATCTTCGCAGCCTGGGCACCAACGCGATCAAGCGCCTTCAAGGCCTTGTCGCGGGACGACTTCAGGGAGTTTGCACGCAGATCGAGCGTTGGCCGCTCGGCTAGCGCCTTCGCCTCGGAAAGCCATTGATCGCCGAAGACCTCGACGAAGGACGGTTCGACCCACTCGGGAATATCACCCTGGACATAACCGGGCGCATCGGACAGCGAGCGATCGGCGAAGGCGGCAAGCGCCTCGGCACGTGGTGGCTCGGGTGCAAAGCGATCGCCTTCAAGCTCCGCGGCGAGCATGTCAGGCGTGATGCCCCATTGGCGGAAGAGCACGGCGTGGGCGAGCGACGAAGGGCCGTCGTCATCCATGAGGTAAGCGTGAGAAAGACGCATGCGCAAAGCGTCATAGACGATGTTGCCGATCGCGGCTCGATCGCCGGAGCCCGCAAAGCGGTGGGCAAGGCCCCAGTCCTTTAGCGCGTCGGCTACCGGTCGCTTACGGGCCTCGATATCGGCAAGTATCTCGATGGCCCCTTGAAGCCGACCGCCCAAACGCATTCACTCTTCTCCTGCATGACGCTGGCGCCTCACCAATCCGCTCGAAATCAATGCATGGCGGCGGATTATTGCGACGTCTAAACCGCGTGGTACCCGCGATTGAGGGAGAGAGCAAGCTTCAGGGCAAATTGGCTAGGATGCGCTTACGACCTGATAGCAGATGCTGGCGGTGCCGGTGGAGACCATTCCAATGTCCTGCGCGGCTGCGCGCGAAAGGTCGAGCACGCGTCCGCGAATGAACGGCCCGCGGTCGTTGACGCGAACCACGACGGTTCGGCCGTTGTGCTTGTTGGTGACTTTCAGTCGCGTCCCGAAGGCGAGCGATCGATGCGCTGCAGTAAGTGTAGAGGGGTTCATGCGTTCGCCCGAAGCAGTCTTTGAATGAGCCGCATACCAAGATGCACCTCCGCATCCATTTGAAGCAGAAGCTTCCATTGGAGCGATAACAACGGAAGCCGATATAGTGGCGGAGATTGCAATAGTACGGGATATTATATTCAAAACAGGTTGTCCCTCGACATAGTTGATCTGCACGTCCTTGGTGTTCGTGCTTAAATCAGTTCAAAAATGGCGAAAAAGTGCCCTATTCGATCACGGACTGTTACAGTCTGTAATATTTCGGATGAGTAGGAAAGATGATTAGCAAAAGGTAAAGTTGAAATAGTTGGAAAATTCCCAACGGAATCAGTCAAAGGGGGAACAAATTTTCCTCACTTTATGTTGCAAGGCGAAAGATCACGAAATCAAGAAATTATTTTTTCCGCGCCTGCCATAATTCTTGCCACAATGTGCAAATTTAGAGGCCGTTAACTCTTTTTTCCGAGTAAAATTAGCTAATCAGTATGGGTTAGTAGGAATTTTCTGCTTTTTTTGATCATCGAAATTCGGTGCCTGAAAGGGTGGTTCCCCAGGCCAGAAATTGGTCATGACATAAAAATTCTGGCGCCGGTTGGCCGCGGGAGCGTCAGGCTTTCCAGCGCCCGGAGGACCAGAGATCGGCGAGCGACATCCGGTATTCCGGATAGCGGAAGGCAAATCCGAGGGAGCGCAGCCGCGCGTTCGAGACGCGCTTGTTCTCCCCGTAGAAGGAGCGGGCCATGGGGCTGAGTTCTGCAGTCTCGAAAGGCTGTTCCGGCGGTGGCTCCACGCCCATCAGCCGCGCAGCTTCCGCGACGATATCCTGCGGAGGCGCCGGCTCGTCGTCAGTCACGTTATAAATGCCACCTAGCCCACGGTCGGCAAGGAAGAGGCTAACAGCGCCAATGTCCTCGACTCGAATGCGGTTGAAAACCTGGTCTTTCTTGATGAGGCGCCGCGCCGTGCCTTTATCGAGATTGCAGAATGCGTTGCGCCCGGGACCATAGATGCCCGCAAGCCTCAGCACCGCGACCGGCACGCCGACGGCGACCCCGAGCGCCAGCCAGGCATCCTCAGCCTCGACCCGCTCCACGGAACGTGCGGAAACGGGATGCACCGAGATATCCTCGTCGATCCACGCACCCCTATGGTCGCCATAGACACCAACAGTGGAGAGATAGCCGATCCATTCGAGCTTGGGCATTGCCGCGCGAATGTCTGTGCCGAGGAGCCGGATCAGCGGATCGCCTGTCTTCCCGGGTGCAATCGACTGCACGAGATGCGTCGCGCTCTTCATCGCATCGAGGAGTGCCGCGTCGATCGTGTCGCCATCGAAGACGAAAGCCTCGATGCCGTCGCTTTGTAGCGAGGCGGCCTTCTCGGAGGAACGCGTTGTCCCGGACAGGCGAGCGCCCGGCTTTGCAAAGCTCTTGGCGATCGCCGTGCCGGAATAGCCGCAGCCGAAAATCATCATATGCATCATGCCACTCCTGCCAGCTGCCATTCGCGTCGGACGTCCTCATCCGTTTCCTCACGCCTTTCTGCAGCAAAAGCATGAAATTCGCCAGCCGGCATCAGCCGCGACAAAGCCCAGACAGCCATGCCGCGAACCACGGGTGAGGGATCGTCCGTAAGTCTACGACACGGAGCGGCCAGCGCGCCGTCGCTGGAATTGCCGGCGGCGATCAGGACATTCCTTATGAAGCGGTCGCGGCCGATGCGCTTGATCGGGGAACCGCTGAAAAAGGTACGAAAAGTTGGGTCGTCGAGCGTCAGAAGGAATGCGATCGAGGGCTCCTTCAAGTCGTCGCGCGCCACGAGCTTCATTTCCGATGCTGCGGCGGCGAATTTGTTCCACGGACAGGCGGCGAGGCAATCGTCGCAACCATAAATGCGATTGCCGATCAGTGGCCGCAGCGCCGGGTCGATCGGTCCCTTGTGCTCGATGGTGAGATAGGAGATGCAACGCCGGGCGTCGATCTGGTAGGGCGCCGGAAAGGCAGCCGTCGGGCAGGCATCCAGACAGGCGCGGCAAGAGCCGCAGTGGTCGACCTCGGGCGCATCTGTCGTCAGGTCCGCAGTCGTGAACATCGAGCCGAGAAACAGCCAGGAGCCATGAGTGCGGCTGACCAGATTGGTGTGCTTGCCTTGCCAGCCGAGCCCGGCAGCGGCGGCAAGTGGTTTCTCCATCACGGGCGCGGTGTCGACGAAGACCTTGACGTCCTCCTTCGACCGGGCAGCGAAACGCGTGGCGATTTCCTTGAGGCGACCCTTGATGACATCGTGATAGTCGCGGTTGCGGGCGTAAACCGATATAGCCGCCTTGTCGGGTCTGCTCAGAATGCCGCGCGGATCTTCATCAGGACCGTAGTTGAGCCCAAAGACGACAACCGAGCGTACCTCGCTCCAGAGCACGAGAGGGTTGCCGCGGCGATCCCGTGTCTCCGCCATCCAATCCATGGTGCCGTGATAGCCGTGATCGAGAAAGTCGTCGAGCCGTTCGCGCGCCTCGGGAATGGCGTCGGGCCGCGTGATGCGACAGAGATCGAATCCCTGTGCCAGCGCTTCCGCCCGAACAAAACTCGTCAATGTCTCGCGGCGCTTTCGGCGACCGTCTTCGGCGCGGCTGGATGTGTCGATCTCTTCGGGCATGATCCGCCCCCGTTCAGAAATCCAGGTCGGCGTAGTGGGATACGGGCGTCAGGCCACGAACGCGTTCCGTAAGCAGCGGTCGGAAGGATGGTCGCGACTTCAGGCGCTGATACCAGTCCTTGACCACCGGCACCTCCGCCCAATCGATCTCGCCGAGATAATCGAGGACAGAAAGCGAGGCTGCGGCTGCAAGGTCGGCATAGCTCAGTCTTTCGCCGGCAAGCCACTGCCGCGATCCTGCCAGCCAGGAAAGATATTTCAGGTGCTGGCGGATGTTGGCGCGGGCCGTGCGCATCATCTTTGAGTCAGGAGCGCCGCCGCCTTGTTCGGCAGACATTTGCAGTTTGAAAACCCGTTCGCGCGCCAGCGGCCGCGTCACGTCCTGCTCCATCTTCTGCATGAACCATTCGGTCAGGCGGCGGATTTCCGCTCGCTGGAAAGGATCTTCGGCAAGCAGCCGCCGATCACGCTTCAGCACGCCATGGGTCTCGTCGAGATACTCGGAAATTACTGTGGCGCCGCAAAGCGCCCGCATGCTGTCGTCAACATAGACCGGCAGCGTGCCGGCCGGATTGAGCGCCAGGAAATCGCGCCGCTTTTCCCATGTCTGTTCTTCGATCAGTTCCGTCTGATAGCCGTATTCGGTCAGGATCAGACGGACGAACCGTGATGCGGATGACATGGGGTGATGGTAAAGCGTCGGCATTGAAACTCGAATTTTGTGAGTGTTGCGTGCAGCGGCCGGAGCCTTCTAGTTTTGCGGCTCTAGTCATGACTCATTGGTTGAAGCTATAGGAGTTTGGCCCCTTTAACACAAGCGAATCGGGCTCCTTAGCCTTTGACAAAGGACACCAGTTGACTGAACAAATCATCAACGACTTATAGTCAGCTCATTTCCTCGCCTTCAGGTTAATGACAATGGGTGCCGCTACGATCCGCCTCGGCGGAATTCAAATCCGACCGAACTCAAAACCGGAGACAATGCATGGACTACTTAAACTCTATTATTCTAGGTATTATAGAGGGCATTACAGAGTTTCTGCCGATCTCGAGCACGGGCCATCTGATCATCGCGGAGCAATGGCTCGGCACCCGGTCGGAAATGTTCAACATCGTCATTCAGGCGGGCGCTATCCTCGCCGTCACCTTCATCTACTGGCGTCGCCTGTTGGATCTGGTGCTTGGTTGGCGGGATCCGCAGAACCGCGCCTATGCCGCTAAGCTGATTGTGGCATTTCTCATCACGGCGGTCTTGGGGCTTATCGTCAAGAAGCTCGGTTTCGAATTGCCTGAGAATGTCACGCCGATCGCCTGGGCGCTGATCATCGGCGGCATCTGGATGATCTTTGCCGAATGGGCCGCTGCGCGCAGGCCGCCCCATACCCAAATCACCTGGCTCGTTGCCATCCTGGTTGGTATTGCCCAGATCGTCGCTGGCGTCTTCCCGGGGACGTCGCGCTCCGGTGCCACGATTTTCGTCGCCATGCTGGCAGGCACCGGCAGCCGTGCCGCAGCGACCGAATTCGCCTTTCTTGTCGGCATTCCAACCATGTATGCCGCGAGTGGCTATGAACTGCTGAAGACGTTCAAGGACGGCGGAGCGGCAGGCGAAAATTGGACTTCGCTCGCGATCGCCTTCGTCGTTTCAACGATCGTGGCTTTCATCGCCGTCAAATGGCTGCTCTCCTACATCCAGAGCAACCGATTTACGGTGTTCGCGATCTACCGCATTATTCTCGGAGTTCTGCTGCTCGGCATGGCGGCGGCCGGCTTGATCCGCTGAGACGGCGGTCGAACGCTCTTTGCGCAGCGAAAACAAAAGCCGGTGCAGAAGCGCCGGCTTTTTTCGTTAAGGGTTGATGGAGGCCGTCGAACAGGGGTCGACGCCATAGGCCGGCGAGCACTCGCCTTTGACTGCCGCCACGCTTCCGGGTGCAATGAATGAGCCCGCAACGATAACCAGTGCCGCGCACGCAAACAGAAGCGCGATGGACTTGCCCATAGAAAAATGCCTTTCCGCAGTAAGAGAGCGCGTCGCGAAGTGGTCTTGGGTCCAACTGGACGGCGCGCGGATTTGTTAGTCGGTGGAATGGTAATTAGCAATAATAGTTCCGGCTAAATTTGGCGTTAATGCCGGTAGTTGATTGGTGCGTCTTTTCAGCAACGATTGTCCTTGAAAAAGCCGCTGGAAAGCGCCGAAAAGCCTGAATCCCGCCACCAAAATGCAAGAACACCGCCGGCTGACCTCAGCGGCGGTGTTTAAATTTTTAGGGAGTTTTTTAAGATTCAGGCGGCCTTGCCGGTGCCGGTAAACTGGCCCTTGGGGCGGTAGCGCACCAGATAGGACGGCAGTACCGAAGTCAGCATGGTCGGACGTACGCCGATTGCCTGGAGCGTGCGACCTTCGGCTTCCGCTTCCTTCGAGACGACATTGTCGTGCTTCAAAAGGCGAACCTGGTCAGGTGTGATCGGCGGCGTGATCAACGGAACGAGAGACGCGATGCTGCCGATTAGGGAGGCGACGCCGAACGGCAGCGACACCAGCCGCCGCTTGCGGTTGACGATCGTAAGCACAGTCTCGAGACATTCGCGAAAACTGAGGACCTCCGGACCGCCGAGCTCGTAGGTCTTGCCGGAATTGAGCTTGCCGTCGACAGCGAGGGCGACAGCCTCGGCGACATCTTCGACATAAACAGGCTGGAACTTGGTCTTGCCGCCGCCGATCAGCGGTAGCGCCGGGGCGAAGCGAGACATGTCGGCAAACTTGTTGAAGAAATTATCCTCGGGGCCGAAGACGATCGATGGGCGCAGGATGACCGCATCCGGCTTGATCGAGAGAATAGCAGCTTCCGCGCGACCCTTGGTGCGAGCGTAGGCCGAGCCGGAATGAGCATTGGCACCGATGGCGGAGAGATGCGTCAGCGTTGCGCCGACGGCACGGGCGGCCTCGGCAACGGCGCGGCCGCCGAATTCCTGGACGGCGTCGAACGTATTACGGCCGCTCTCCGACAGGATGCCGACACAGTTGACCACATGCTGGGCGCCTTCGACGGCGCGGTCGATCGAGTTGCGATAGCGAAGATTGGCCTGGACGATTGAAATCTGGCCCATATTGCCGGCCGGCACCAGGAAGCCGGCAAGATCCGGCCGCCGCACAGCGACTCGAATGCGATAGCCGCGCTTTGCAAGGACGCGCACGACGTGACGCCCGACGAAGCCCGACCCTCCGAACACGGTGACGAGTGGCGGAAGGTTGGACAGGGTCATGACAGGTTCCTCGAAAGGCTTTGGATTGTGCTGATCTGGTTTCGTCTTAGCCGAATCGAAGAGCGAGGTGAAGTGCCATCGCGCCTCATCTTCGATGCAGTTCGTCCAGTTTAGATGCCCTCGACGACAACCATTTCGGCGTCCGCTATTTCATGGCGGATTTTCGCGGCGATCTGGTATTCGGGCGAGTTGTAGCAATCGACGGCGTGCTGCAGCGAAGGGAATTCGATGACGACATTACGCGCCCGCGCTGTTCCTTCGAGTTGGACATAGGAGCCTCCACGAGCGAGGAAATTAGCACCGTATTTCTCGAAGGCCGGCTTGCCGGCGGCGACATAGTCCTTGTAGCGCTCGGTGTCGCGGACATCGACGCGTGCGATCCAGTATCCCTTGGGCATGACAGTCCTCCTGGTTTTCTATTGGTTGCCGGGTTCTAGCGGTTGGCCGGCCAAAGCGCGGTCAGCATCTCGTCCAGTATGGCACGTGCCGCCTGTTTCGGGTCGGAAGCCTTGACGATCGGTCGGGCAACGACCAGATGGCTCGATCCGGCGCGAATGGCATCCGCCGGTGTCATCACCCGCTTCTGGTCGCCCTTGTCGCTCCCGGCCGGGCGGATGCCCGGCGTCACCAGCGCCATGTCAGGGCCGATGATCTCGCGAACCGCCGTCGCCTCTTCCGCCGAGCAGACGATGCCGCCCATGCCGGCAAGTCGCGCCTGTTCGGCCCGCCGCAGCACCAGGGCATGCGGATCGTATTCATAACCCGCGTCAGTCAGGTCCTGGGCATCCATGGAGGTCAAGACGGTAACGCCCAGAAGACATAGGTCGGAACCCTTTGCTGCAGAAACGGCCGCCTGCATCGCCTTTGGATATGCATGCAGGGTCAGCATCGACATGCCCATCTTGGCGATGTTCTCGACGCCGGAAGCGACAGTGTTGTCGATATCGAGCAGCTTCATGTCGAGAAAGATTTTCTTGCCACTCTGTGCCAGGTCGCGGGCAAATTCCAGTCCGCCTGCAAAGGCCAGCTGATAACCGATCTTGTAGTAGAGAATATCGTCGCCGAGGCTCGCGACGATGGTTTCGGCGTCCTTCAAGGTCGGCACGTCAAGTCCGACGATCAAGCGCTCGCGTGCTGTTGGTGCGGTCATTGCTCAACCCATCCCGGCCAGTCTTCGATAGGCGTCCAGTCGCATGAGAGCGCACGGTCTGCAAGACGAAAACAGAAAAGATTGCCACCACCGGCCGGCTGATCCGCTTGTCGCGTGATTGGTCGCTTTTCGAGATGGCATTTGAGCAGGGTGCCGACCCCGCCGTGGCCGACAAAGGCGATCGGAACTTCGGGATCATGGACCCCGAGGATCGCTTCCACGCCCGACACGATGCGCGCCTGCGCGTCGACAGCCCGTTCCCAGTCGTGGAAGCTCGCGGTCGGATTGGCAAAGAACCAATCGGCAGCCCTTTCGAATTCAACCGGCGGCAGGAAGCCGGTGGCGCTACGGTCGTTCTCCTCCATGCCCTCGACGACTTCGACGGGGGCGCCGCTGGCACTCGCCAGCAACGTGGCGGTCTCAACGGCCTTGACCTCATCGCTGGAGATGATCCGCCCAAGCAGCCGTGCCCAAGGTCGGCCCGCGGCCAATCGCGCACGAGTGGCGCCCTTCTCCGAAAGGCTCCATTTTGGAACGGCGACGGCGGGATCGATGAGGACTTGCGGATGAGTGATATAAAGAGCGAACATCGACGCAAAGCCCGTCAGCCGCGCCGGTAGATCCAGAGCTGAGCCGGCGGGATGTTGCGGACGACGAAGTCGAAATGCTTGATGTGATAGCGTTCCGGCCGAGCGATGATCGGCGATACGGCGCCGTAGGAAATCTGCACCACGGGGCGACCCGGGGGCAGGCGGTCAAGCAGGCTTTCGAGCAGGGCGATCCGCGCCTGCATCGGAAAGTTCAGCAGCGGTATGCCTGAGATGACGGAATCGAATGTCTGGCCACGAAGCACGCCTAGCGTCTTGTCGAGGTCGAAGGCATCGCCATTGATGAAATTGACGCCGGGATAGAGGCGTACGAGATGTTTGAAGAAGTCGGTGGAATATTCGATCGCCACCAGGTTTTCCGGCTCGACACCGCGCGCCAGGATCGCCTTGGTAATGGCGCCGGTGCCGGGCCCGAGCTCGAGAACCGGGAGGCCGGATTGAATATTGACGACGCTCGCCATCTTGCGGGCGGTGACGGAGGAGGTCGGCACGATCGAACCGACAGTTCGCGGCCCCTGCATCATGCCCTTGAAGAAACGGATCTCCTCGTCGAATTTCTTTCCCAGCCGTTCCTTCAGTCGCAGCGCCATGGGATTCCTCCAGAATTTCTAAGACGCAGGTGTATCGTCTGCGTCTTATCTTGCAAACCCATGCCGCAAAAACAAGGCTGAATGTCGCAATCGGCAAGGTTTGTAGCAATGACTCCGCTGCTAGACGCGCATCGGCATCAGAACGTAGAGCGCATCGTCGCCCGCCGTGTCGCGGATCAAGGTCGGCGAGCCGGCGTCTGCCAACAGGAAAATAGCCTCGTCGCCGGAAAGTTGCGCCGTGATGTCGAGCAGATATTTCGCGTTGAAGCCGATTTCCATCGGATCGGTATCATAGCCGACGGCAACTTCTTCCGTGGCGCTGCCCGAGTCCGGATTGTTGACGGTCAGGAGCAGCTGGCCGTCAGTCAGCGCCAGCTTCACGGCGCGTCCGCGCTCGGAAGAGATCGTCGAGACGCGGTCGACGGCCTGGGCGAACGTTTGGCAGTCTACGCGCATTTCCTTGTCGTTGTTGGCAGGGATAACGCGCTGATAGTCTGGAAAAGTGCCGTCGATGAGCTTCGAGGTCATGACGATGTTGCTGATCGTCAGGCGGATCTTGGCGTCCGACACTTCGACGGTGACGTCGACGTCGGGATTGTCCAGGAGCTTCTGCAGCTCGCCGACAGTCTTGCGCGGAATGATGATGCCTGGCATGCCCTCCGACCCGGAAGGCGCGTTGACGTCGGCGCGGGCGAGGCGGTGACCGTCTGTCGCGACGGAGCGCAGTTTCAGCTCGCCACTGCTTTCGATCGTGTGGAAGAAGATACCGTTCAGATAGTACCGTGTCTCCTCAGTCGAAATCGCGAACTGTGTGCGGTCGATCAGCATCTTGAATTCCTTCGCCTTCAAGCGGAAGGAATGGCTGAAGGTGCCGGCGGTCAGATCGGGGAAGTCGGATTCCGGCAGGCACTGCAGCGAGAACTTCGAACGGCCTGACGCAACGGTCATCGAACTGCCGTCGGTGTTGGTCGCGAGCAGAACTTCCGAGCCGTCAGGCAGCTTGCGGACGATGTCGTAAAGCAGATGGGCGGGAACAGTGGTGGCGCCGGCCTGCTCGACATTGGCCGGCGTCGCCTCGGTGATTTCGAGGTCGAGGTCGGTCGCCTTCATGTCGAGATTGGTGCCGTCGGCCTTGAGCAATATGTTCGAGAGGATCGGGATCGTGTTGCGGCGTTCCACCACGCGGTGAACGTGGTTCAACGACTTCAAAAGGTTTGACCGCTCAATAGTAATACGCATGGGATGCTACCGCTTTCGACCGTTACTGTCCGGACCCGCCAGGGAGCGCCTGAAGGATTCCTCTCCGCGCCAGGCCCGGAGGAGTGGACCGGCAAAATGGCAGAATTCGGCATGCGAATGCAAGGGGCATGCTTCACCACACCCGTTCATTTCGGGTTTTCCCCTCGGAAGACCACAGGATTCCGTCCTCTATTGCCCAACCGGCACGCCTCGCCCATAAAGGCTAGACTTTTTGACAGGGCATGGACGGCATATGAGTGATGAGACTTCGAGCGATGTCGGCAAGGCGCGCGCCTACAGGCTGCACAATGTGGCCATCCCCGCTCGCCCGCTGGAGCCGGCGCTCTACCTCGTCGCAACACCGATCGGCAACCTCGGCGACATAACGCTGAGAGCATTGGAAACGCTAGCCGGGGCCGATGTATTGGCCTGCGAGGATACGCGCGTCACTCGTGTTCTGCTCGACCGCTACGGCATCAACGTCAGGCCCTATGCCTATCACGAATACAATGCCGATGAGGTTGGCCCCAAATTGCTGCAGGCGCTTGCGGGCGGCCGTTCGGTAGCGCTCGTCTCCGACGCTGGGACGCCGCTGGTCTCGGACCCCGGTTACCGGTTGGCGGTACAGGCGATCGAGGCGGGCTTTCGCGTCGTGCCCATTCCAGGTGCATCGGCGCCGCTGGCAGCGCTTGTCGGCTCGGGCCTGCCCAACGACGCTTTCCTGTTTGCGGGTTTTTTGCCCGTCAAGGACAAGGCCCGTCGCGATCGTCTCGCCGAGGTAGGCGCGGTGCCGGCAACGTTGATCTTCTTTGAATCGCCGCATCGCATCGCCGCGACGCTGAAGGCCGCCGCAGATGTTCTTGGACCCACAAGAAAGGCTTCCGTCTGCCGCGAACTCACCAAGACCTTCGAGGAATTTCGCCGAGGCACCCTCACGGACCTTGCCGACCACTACGAGGGCGTGGACAACGTCAAGGGCGAGATAGTCCTTCTTGTGGCGCCTCCCGAGGAGGCTGTCACGCCTGAGGCCGATGTCGAAGCCATGCTGATCGACCTGTCGAAAACCATGCCGACTGCGAAGGCTGCCGCGGAAGCGGCGCGCATCACCGGGTTGTCGAAGCGTGATCTCTATCAACGACTGCTTGAGATGAAGGGGCGGCATGAGTGACAGCGGCGAGCGCCTGAAACGCCGCAAGGCCTGGCGGCGCGGCCATGTCTCGGAATATCTCGCCGCTTTTTTCCTGTTTATGAAGGGTTACCGCATTCTCGCCATTCGCCACCGCACCAAGCTTGGAGAAATCGACATTATTGCGCGCAAGGGCGATCTTGCGGTGTTCGTCGAGGTCAAGGCGCGGCGGCTCGAGCAGGAGGCGATCGACGCGGTTTCCCACAGCGCACAGAAGCGTATTCGGGGCGCGAGCGACCTCTGGCTCGTCCGCCAGCCCGACTATGCGCTCCTGTCGCAACGCTACGACATCGTCGCCATCCTGCCCGGTCGCTGGCCGCGACATTTTCGGGATGCGTTCTGAGCGATCCATCATGGAGGCGTCACAAAACGCGATTATTGCCGCAGGCATTCCACAATCAGCCGACTGCAAGCGTCGCGTCCCTATCCATGACAGACAGGTTCAGAATGATCCGCAAGACCGTTTCCGATTTCGAAGTCCTCTCCCACGAGGAACGCCAGAGCTTTCGCACTCTTGAAAAGACATTTTCAGTCCACGACGCGACAATCGCCTCGCTCCCATGCATGAATGCAGTGCGCACTGGCGGAACACCGACCAGCACCGCGCCGCTGGCCTTCCCGTTTACGGTCGCTGCGTGGAACCTCGAGCGATGCCTCTTCGCCGAGGAATCTGCTGCCAAGCTCCGAACAGCCCGTGCGCCGCTGGTGCTGCTGAGCGAAATGGATGAGGGCATGGCTCGAACGGCTCAGAAGGACCCGACGGCGATCGTCGCCGGCGAACTCGGCATGACCTACGCCTATGGCGTCGAATTCATCGAGCTCAGCCTAGGGTCCGAGATCGAGCATTCTTTCTGCAGCGACAACTTCAATGCCAAGGGTTTTCACGGCAACGCGATGATGGCATCGACAGCGCTGAAGGACCCCTTCCTCTTTCGTCTACCCGGCGAGGCTGTCTGGTTCAAGGACAGCAACGAACAGCCGCGTGTCGGTGAGCGCTGTGCCATCGGCGCGACGGTGGAAACCGAAGAGGGTCCATTCGTCGCCGTATCGGTCCACCTCGAAAGCGTCGCCGATGGCCCTTATCGCGAACGCCAGATGACCGCACTGATCGATGCCGTCGAAGCCCATGCGCCGGGGCTGCCGATCCTGATAGGCGGCGACTTCAACACCGGCAATCATACCGGGGGCGACTTTGAAGCTGACACGCTCTTCGCAATGGCCGCCGGTCGCGGCTTTGAGCGTCACGGCGGGCCGCTCAGTGAGACGAGCACCCGCCCAAGCCTGATCACCCGCTTTCCCGAACGCGCAATGAAGCTTGATTGGTTCCTCAGCCGAGGCCTGAAAATCAGCGAGAGCCACCTGGTTTCCTCGCTGAACGATGAAGGCAAGCCATTGTCGGATCATGACCTCGTGGTCTGCACTGTCGAAGGACTGGGCTGAAAGCGTAGAATGGTTAAGATGCAATCCTTTCTGTGAACCTCGCCCTTACGGTCGTCGTGCGATGACGTCTCGAATGCTGATCGCAGGGTGGGGGAAATCATGGTCTGGAGACCGATATTGGCAAGCGCGGCTGCTTTTGCGATACGCGCGGTGCCCGTTGCATTTGCGCCGCCCGAAGCAAAGCGCTTTGTCGCCGGTGCCGCGGGCGACCTGATCCTTCGCCCTTCGCCGATCGAGCCGGGCTGGATCATTTCCGGAGCCCCCGTAGCGCGGCTGGCCGAGCATTCGCGCGGCCAGGACGACGCGGCAGTTACCGCGATATGGGATTGCACCTCGGGTGAATTCAATTGGCATTTCGGCTGGGATGAGACGGTGGTGATCCTCGAGGGAGAGGTTCTTGTGACAGCCGAGGACGGCACCGAGCGGCTGCTTCGGGCAGGAGACGTCGCCTATTTCGCCGGTGGCAGCTCGGCCGTCTGGAACATAGAAACCTATGTCAAGAAAGTTGCCTTCTGCCGCAAACCCTTCCCGAAGCCGCTGACCGCCGCATATCGTCTGCGCAATTTCATAAAAAGCGGTGGCGCGCAGGGGATTGCCGCCTGACGCCAACGCCGACCCGTTCCGCCTGGGAAACCCATTGAATAGCCGTTGCGTTCGGAAGCTCGGCGACCTACATCTGTCCGGAATTCGAGCGAGGGGCAGAGATGGTGAAGATCAGGAATGTTGCGGTCCAGATGGACCATGTGTCGGGCATCAGCATTGCAGGCGACAGCACCTTCGCCATGAGCCTGGAAGCGCAGGCTCGCGGCTACAAGCTCTTCCACTATACGCCGGAACGTCTCAGCATGCGCGACGGAAAGGTCTATGCGACGGCCGAGCCGATGGTCCTCCGCGACATCAAGGGCGACCATTTCGAGCTTGGCGCACCCGAGCGCATCGATCTGTCGACGATGGACGTCGTGCTGCTGCGCCAGGATCCGCCCTTCGACATGGGCTACATCACTTCGACGCACATGCTCGAGCGCATCCATCCAAAGACGCTCGTCGTCAACGATCCGGCCTGGGTCCGCAATTCACCGGAGAAGATCTTCGTCACCGAGTTCGAAGACCTGATGCCGAAAACGCTGATCACCCGCGACGCGACCGAAATCCGCCGGTTCCGCGAAGAGATGGGTGACATCATCATCAAGCCGCTTTACGGAAATGGCGGCGCTGGCGTCTTCCACTCGACCCGCGATGACCGCAATCTTTCCTCGCTGCTGGAAATGTTCGGCCAGATGTTCCGCGAGCCCTTCATCGCCCAGCAATATCTCCCCGACGTCCGCAAGGGCGACAAGCGCATCATTCTCGTCGACGGCGAGGCTGTCGGCGCCATCAACCGTGTCCCGGCCGAGCACGACAGCCGTTCCAACATGCATGTCGGCGGCCGCGCCGAAGCGACGGAGCTGACGGCCCGCGAACAGGAAATCTGTGCACGCATCGGCCCGGCCCTGAAAGCACGCGGCTTCCTGCTCGTCGGCATCGACGTCATCGGCGACTACATGACCGAGATCAACGTTACCTCTCCGACCGGAATCCGCGAGGTCAAGCGCTTCGGCGGCGCCGATATCGCCAGCCTTCTGTGGGATGCCATTGAGCGCAAGCGGGCCTGAACAGCTCAGTCTCGTTCGCGGCGGCGCCCTCTCCCGTCCGTTCTGACGCCACAACCTGTTGCAATCAAAATGCAGCGGAAGCGGGAAATCGTTCATTTATTGTTCTTGTTTTATTCTTTTTTCCATGCAAGATTGCAATCTCTAGCCTCTTCTCGCGTGTAATCGCAGGTATTTTAGGAGAGCGAAACGAGGGGCAGGGCATGGTTGCGCGCGTCAGCACAGTTGCATTTCAGGGCATTGAAGGCATTCCTGTCGAAGTCCAGGTGATGATTGCGCCAGGCAAGATGATGATCCAGATCGTCGGCCTGCCGGATAAGGCGGTCGCCGAAAGTCGGGAGCGCGTTCAGGCGGCGCTGCATGCCTCGGGGCTGTCATTGCCGCCCAAGAAGGTGACGATCAACCTGGCGCCGGCGGACCTGCCGAAGGAAGGTTCGCATTTCGATCTGCCGATCGCGCTCGGGCTGATGGCGGCGCTCGGCGCCATCCCTGCCGATGCGCTCGCCGACTACGTCGTTATCGGCGAGCTCAATCTCGACGGCACCATCGCGGCCATAACAGGTGCGCTTCCAGCCGCGATCGTCGCCAACGCCATGGGCAAGGGCCTGATCTGCCCGGCAGACAGCGGTGCCGAGGCAGCTTGGGCGGGTCCCGACATCGACATTCTGGCCCCACGCAGCCTGATCGCGCTCGCCAATCACTTTCGCGGCACGCAGGTTTTGTTCCGGCCTGAGCCGGCAATCCGCGCCAATCCTGCTAATCTGCCCGACCTTGTCGACATCAAGGGTCAGGAAAGCGCCAAACGAGCGCTGGAGGTGGCCGCGGCAGGTGGCCACAATCTCTTGATGATAGGACCTCCAGGCTCCGGCAAATCAATGCTCGCATCCCGGCTTCCCTCCATCCTGCCGCCTCTGCTAGCCTCCGAACTGCTCGAGGTGTCGATGATCCATTCTATCGCCGGGCAGCTTTCGGGCGGCAAGCTCTCCGACCGCCGGCCTTTCCGCACGCCGCATCATTCGGCCACCATGGCGGCAATGGTAGGCGGCGGTTTGCGCGCGCGTCCGGGGGAAGCATCGCTTGCTCACCACGGGGTGCTGTTCCTCGACGAGTTTCCGGAATTCTCACCCCAGGCGCTGGATGCCCTGCGGCAGCCTCTGGAGACCGGCGAATGCATCATCGCCCGCGCCAATCATCGCGTTTCATACCCTGCAAGTATCCAGCTCGTGGCTGCGATGAACCCCTGCCGCTGTGGCATGGCGGGGGAACCGGGCCATACCTGCGCGCGCGGCCCACGCTGCATGTCCGACTACCAGGCTCGCATTTCCGGTCCATTGATGGACCGCATCGACATCCGCATCGACGTTCCCGCTGTCTCCGCATCCGATCTCATCAGGCCGATGCCGGCGGAAAAGAGCGCCGACATTGCCGCCCGCGTCGCACGTGCACGCGAGCGGCAGCATGAGCGTTTCATGGATGCCGGGCTGAAGGGCATCAGCACGAATGCGCGCTGCTCGACGTCGCTCATCGAAAAACTGGCCGAACCGGACGCTCCCGGCCTGCAGCTTCTTCGCGATGCAGCCGAAAAGATGAAGTTCTCGGCACGCGGCTACCATCGTGTGCTGAAAGTCGCGCGCACGCTCGCTGATCTCGACGGCGCGGCAATGGTTGGCCGCATCCATCTGGCCGAAGCCATATCCTACCGTATCGCCGGTGAACGGTTGAATGCGGCTGCATGAGCATTCGCGGAAACGACGAGAGGCGCCGTGGCGCCTCTCGGTTCCTTGACTAGGTAAGAATATTAGCCGCCGAGGCCCTCGAAAAGTGCCGTCGAAAGATAACGTTCGGCAAAGGAGGGAATGATGACGACGATGTTCTTGCCGGCGTTTTCCTCGCGGAGGCCGATCTTGATCGCGGCAAACAGGGCGGCGCCGGAGGAAATTCCGACCGGCACCCCTTCGAGACGGGCCACGTGCCGCGCCGTTTCGATCGCCTCTGCACTGGTGACCGTAACGACCTCGTCATAGATCTTGGTGTCGAGGATCGCCGGTGCAAAGCCTGCGCCAATGCCCTGAATCTTGTGCGGCCCGGGTGCCCCGCCGGAAAGAACTGGAGATTCAGCCGGCTCGACGGCGATGACCTTGAGACCTGGCTTTCTCGCCTTCAATACCTGTCCGGCGCCGGTGATCGTTCCGCCGGTGCCGATGCCCGAAACAAGAATATCGACGCTGCCGTCGGTATCGTTCCAGATTTCCTCGGCAGTCGTCTTGCGGTGGATTTCAGGATTGGCGAGATTTTCGAACTGCTGCGGTATGACCGCGTCCGGCAAGCTTGCAGCCAGCTCTTCGGCCTTGGCGATCGCGCCCTTCATGCCTTTCGGCCCCTCGGTCAATACAAGTTCGGCGCCGAGCAGCGCCAGCATCTTGCGGCGCTCTATCGACATGGTCTCCGGCATGGTGAGGATAAGCTTGTAGCCCTTGGACGCCGCGGCAAAAGCAAGCGCGATGCCGGTATTGCCCGAGGTAGGCTCGATCAGCGTGGTCTTGCCGGGGGTGATCTTGCCCTGCGCTTCCAGGCTCTCGATCATGGCGACGCCGATACGGTCCTTGACGGAGGCAATCGGATTGAAGAATTCGAGCTTTGCCAGAAGGTTGGCCTTGACGCCCTTCTCCTTGGCCAGCTTGTCGAGGCGGACGATCGGCGTGTCGCCGATCGTTTCAGTGATCGAGCCGTAGACGCGGCCGCGGCCAGGCTTTCGAGTGTCGGACATTACGCTCTCCCTTTTTTAATCTGCGGCAGAATAGGGTCAAACCCAACGGTAAGCCAGTATGCGTTGCTCCAACCGGCGGGAGTCGATTGGGAAAAAAATCTTCGTTGATGCCCTGGAGCGGAAGGTTATTTCATGCGGCGCGTGTCGCTATGAAGGCTGCGGTGCCTGCCAGAATGCTCGCGGCGACGCGGTTCAGCACCTGCAGCGCGCGCGGCCTCTTCAAAAGCGTCCGTGCCCGCGACGCCAGCATCATATAGGGCACCAGCACGACAAGAAGCACGGCGAAGGTAGCGGCCAGCAGCACGGCATATTCCTTGGGACCAACAGCATTGATATCGATCAGCGTCGGCACCAGCGCAATATAGAACAGCATGGTCTTGGGGTTGCCGAGCGTCACCAGAAGGCCCGAAAGAAACGACATCCCTATGCCTGAAGATTTCCGCGCCGTGATCTCCTGCGGCAGCAGGCCGGCAGTCCAGAGTTTCCACGCGATATAACCGAGATAGATCGCACCGGCGATCTTGATAACGACGAACACCTCAGTGAAGGCTTGTGCCACGAAAGCAAGGCCGAGGATGACGGCGGTCAGATAGGTCATGTCTCCGAGAACCAGCCCCAACCCCATGAAAAAGGTCTCGCGGAAACCGGAACCGAGCGCGCGCGCGACGATCGCCGTGATCCCTGGGCCAGGGATAGCGGCTGCAATGAACAGCGCGCCACAATAGGCAAGCAGGCTGGCAAGCGTCATCATCGTTTCCTCCGCCGTTTTTTTCTGTTCTAGCCGGCTGCCGTGCAACCTGCAATATGGCGTCGGGCCAGCTCACCTGGCGCAAGCAGGGCCGCCGGACGTCGCCGGCAGCGCCTCACGTCACACCCCCGTCGATCCGAATCCGCCGGCGCCGCGCATTGTTTCGGTCCCTGCGGTGATCTCGGACACTTGCGCCTGCACGACCGGCGCGATCACCATCTGGGCGATCCGCATGCCTCGGGTGATCTCGAAGGGTTCCTCGCCGAGGTTGATCAACAGCACCTTCACCTCGCCGCGATAGTCGCTGTCGATCGTTCCGGGCGTGTTGAGGCAGGTGATGCCGTGCTTGAAGGCAAGACCCGAGCGTGGGCGGATCTGGCCTTCGAACCCCTCGGGAATCTCGAAGATCAGCCCGGTCGGCACCAGCGCGCGCTTGCCGGGCTGGATCGTCAGCGGTTTATCCTCTTCGACGGCGGCGCGCAGATCCATTCCGGCCGCCCCCTTTGTCTCGTAGGCAGGCAGGTCCAGTCCGGCGCCATGCGGCAGGCGGATGAGGCTGAGGGTCGGTCGGGTGTCGATGATGAGGGTCATGCGGCATTACTTTGCGCCTGAGCGTCTGAGGTCAATTGCAATATCCCGCTTGAATCGCTAGATACGCGGCAATTCACAGGATAATCTCATGGCCGAAAGTCTCGCCGAGGCGGTCTCCCGCCGCCGCACATTTGCTATTATCTCGCATCCGGACGCGGGTAAGACGACGCTGACCGAAAAGCTACTGCTGTTCGGCGGCGCCATCCAGCTCGCCGGCGAGGTCAAGGCCAAGAAGGATCGTATCCAGACCCGCTCGGACTGGATGAAGATCGAGCGCGAGCGCGGCATCTCGGTCGTCACCTCTGTGATGACCTTCGAATACAACGACGTCGTTTTCAATCTGCTGGACACGCCGGGCCACGAAGATTTCGCCGACGATACCTACCGGACGCTGACCGCCGTGGACGCCGCAGTCATGGTCATCGACGCCGCCAAGGGCATCGAGCCACGGACCTTGAAGCTGTTCGAAGTCTGCCGTCTGCGTGATATCCCGATCATCACCTTCGTCAACAAGATGGACCGCGAAAGCCGCGACACCTTTGAAATCCTCGATGAGGTCGAGCAGAAGCTGGCGCTTGATACGGCGCCGATCACCTGGCCGATTGGTCGCGCCAGGAGCTTCTGCGGCACCTATCATCTGGCCAAGAACGAGGTGCGCGGCTCCGATACCGAAGCGCAGACGACGCCGGTCAACGGTCCCCAGGCGATCGCCGATCGGCTGCCGGAAAACGAACGCCAGCATTTTGTCGAAGAGCTCGAGCTTGCCCGCGACGCCTGCCGTCCTTTCGATCGCGAAGCTTTCCTGGAAGGCCACCTGACGCCGGTGTTCTTCGGCTCGGCGCTGCGCAATTACGGCGTCCGTGACCTTATCAATGCCCTCGGCGAATTCGCGCCGCCGCCGCGCGCGCAGGTCGCAGATACGCGCACCGTGCAGGCGACGGACGAAAAAATGACCGCCTTCGTCTTCAAGATCCAGGCGAATATGGATCCGAACCATCGCGACCGCATCGCCTTCGTTCGCGTGTGCTCGGGCAAGCTCGAGCGCGGCATGAAGGCTCGTCTGTCGCGGACGGGCAAGCCGATGGGCCTGTCGGCGCCGCAATTTTTCTTCGCCTCGCAGCGCCACATTGCCGATACCGCCTTTGCCGGCGACGTCGTCGGCATTCCGAACCACGGCACCCTGCGCATCGGCGATACGCTGACGGAAGGCGAAGACCTCGTCTTCCAGGGCGTGCCGAATTTTGCTCCTGAAATCCTGCGCCGCGTCCGCCTCGAAGACGCGATGAAGGCAAAGAAGCTGAAGGAAGCGCTGCAGCAGATGGCCGAGGAAGGCGTCGTCCAGCTGTTTTCGCCGGAAGATGGTTCTCCCGCCATCGTCGGGGTCGTCGGTGCGCTCCAGCTTGACGTGCTGAAGGAGCGGCTTCAGGGCGAATACGGCCTGCCGGTGTCTTTTGAAATGTCGCGTTTCTCGGTCTGCCGCTGGGTGTCTGCGGATCAGCCGGGCGACCTCGACAAATTCGTCACTGCACGCCGCGGCGATATTGCCCGAGATCTCGATGGCGATCCCGTCTTCCTGGCACAGGACGGCTTTTCGTTGCGCTACGAGGCCGAGCGCTACCCGGCAATCAAGATGGTCGCCATCAAGGAATATCACGCCATCAAGGCGGCGTGACCGGCCCGTAACTCGTTATCCGTCGGGCTCGATGGTCTGGCGATGCTGCCGCGCCGGATTGCCGACTACGGTCGTGCCCGCCGCAACATTGCGTGTCACTACTGCGCCGGCTCCGACAATGGCGCCCTCGCCAATCGTCACTCCACCAAGGATGATGGCGCCACCGCCGATCCACACATCGTTGCCGATTTCCACAGGCCGGGCGATTTCCATTCCGCTCCTGCGCAGCGCCACATCCTGATGATGCTCCGAACAGTAGATTTGTACGCCTGGGCCGAGCATGGCGCCATCGCCGATCCGCACCGGCGCGCTGTCGAGAATGGTACAGCCCGCGTTGAGATAGGCCCGCCGGCCGAGATGGATATTCATGCCATAGGAGCAGTGGAACCGCGCTTCGATGAACGCGTCCTGAGCGACCTCGGCAAACAGGGCCGCAAGGTCGGGTGCAATATTTCCGCGCTGAAGGGGCGGCAAGCTGTTGTGCTGGTGGATTGCCGCTCGCGCCTTCTGGCGCAAGGCATCGAGCTCGGCGTCGAGGCAGCAATACCATTCCCCGGCCGCCATTTTCTTTCGTTCGCTGTCTACCAAGATCGAAGTTCCGCAAGCCGCCTCTGCAATGGCCCGATCATGCACCGGCAGAGCACTCGTCCGCAAGGTGCCAGCACGGGTCGGCACGCAGCAGATATGGTGAGGATCAGGCCGCAAGATCGGCGAGGAAATCGTCGCACCAGCGCGAGACGTCGTGCTCCAGAAGATGCGTCATCATCCCCTGCCACCTTTGGCGGCGTTCTTCGGCCGGCATCGAAAGTGCACGGGCGATCGCGTTCGCCGTCGCGTCGACATCGTAGGGGTTGACGAGGAGGGCGCCGTCAAGCTTACGGGCAGCTCCGGCGAAGCGTGAGAGCACGAGCACGCCGGGATCCTCGGAATCCTGGGCCGCGACATATTCCTTGGCGACGAGGTTCATGCCGTCGCGCAACGGGGTCACGAGCCCAACCTTGCCCAACCTGTACAGACCGGCGAGTACATTGCGCCCGATCGAGCGATTGATGTAGCGGATAGGTACCCAGTCAACGGTGCCGATCGCGCCGTTTACCCGGCCTGCCTGTTCGGCCACCATGCGCTGCATGGACTCATATTCCGGAACCTCGGAACGGGATTTCGGTGTGATCTGCAGGTAGGTGACGCGCCCCTGCTGCCCCGGATTGGCCAGGATGAAGCGTTCAAAGGCATCGATGCGCTGAGTCAGACCCTTGGAATAGTCCAGCCGATCGACACCGATGATGAGGTCCCGGCCTTCGACGCTCTGTCGTGCCTTGCGAACCATGATGTTGCTCGACGCCCGTTTCGCAAATTCGGCGAATGCCGCAGTCTCGATACCGATCGAATAGGCACCGCCTCCGAAAGTTCGTCCGTGTGAACTGAATTTGCCGTCGCCGACCTCGTCGCCGATCCCTTCTCGCCTCAGGCAGCCTGCAAAATTCTCCAGGTCGTGGTCGGTCTGGAAGCCGACGAGATCATAGTGCGACAGCCCGCGCATGATTTCCTCATGCACAGGCATGGTGAAGAGAACATCGGCGGGCGGCCAGGGAATGTGCAGGAAAAAGCCGATCTTGTTTTTGAAGCCCATCTGTCGCAACTCGGCGGCCAGGGGGATCATGTGGTAGTCATGAACCCAGATGACGTCGTCCGGCTGGATGAGCGGGGCGAGGCGGTGGGCGAAGAAGCGGTTGACGCGAAAGTAGCCTGCCATCTCCTTGCGGCCATACTCGGCCAGATCCAGCCTGTAGTGACAGATCGGCCAGAGAACCCGGTTGGCAAAGCCGTGGTAATATTCCTCGACATCCGTGTCTGTCAGGTCTGTCAGCGCATAGCCGATCTTGCCCTGCTGGGTCACCGTCAGTGGCTCCGGCTCGCTTTCGCCGCTTGATTTGCCCGACCACCCCATCCAGATTCCGCCGCGCTCTTCCAAAGCGGCCTTCAGCGCCACGGCAAGCCCGCCGGCGGGGACGATCCCGCCCTTTTCCGGCACTGGCACACGGTTGGAAACGATGACGAGACGGCTCATTGAAAATTCCTTTCATAGGCAATGCGACAAGTTCTTAAAATTCACGAGACTAAGGTTGAGATGGTCCGGCGAAGAATTGCAGGCGAAGAGATAAGGCCGCGGGCATGCGTCTGCTGCCCCGGTGAACCGACGCGCAGCGAGTGTCCGCCGACCCGGTTTACGGCGTGGAACATCGCCTCGTCGGTGACATCGTCGCCAATCGCGAGCGGGCGGCGGCCTTTGAACGGTGCCTCGGCAAGAAAGGCTTCGACAGCTTGGCCCTTGTCTGCCCTGGCGGGCCGTATCTCGACGACCATCTTGCCGTGCTGAAGCGCCCAGTCTGGACCTGCCTTGGCAAAATAACGTTGCATCATCGCCTCCACCTCGGCCCGGTATTCCGGTGCGAGGCGGTAATGCGCAGCGACCGCGGCCCCCTTGTCCTCGACCAGAACCCCAGCCCAGCGCTCGGCCTCGACGGCGATAGCGCGCTTCATCTCTGCAAAGTCTGCAGAGATCGGCACTCGCGTGAGATGACCCGCTGCATCTCGCCGCTCGGCGCCGTGGAGGCCGGCGACAGGAAAACGAAAGGGCGAGAACAGCGGATCGACGAATGACAGAGACCTTCCCGTCACCAGCGCCAGGGCACCGCCGAGTTTCTGCGACAAGGCGCCAAGATCGAAGGGAAGCGAGGCCGGGACGACGATCGATTCCGGTGTTTCCGCAAGATCGAGAAGTGTGCCGTCGATATCTAGAAATAGCGCCCAATCATGAGGATCGAGCGACAGCGCGCTCAGCGCCAATTCTTCCGAAGGCGCCGGGCGTGCGGCACCTTTCTCGCGTTGTAGATCGTAAGACATAGTGCTCTATCTATGTCGGGTCGTCGTGGAAACAAGGGAAAATCGACCGGGGTGGGCGAAGGCCATGACAGAGGCTGCGCTGCCTCGATCCTCAGGTCGCCTTTATCTCGATCGTCCGTGCGCCGACGTAGCGCGCCCGACCGGCGCCCCAGCCGGCAAGTGCCACCCCGAGGCCGATGAGGCCGAAGAGAATTGCGCTCGGCGCGAAGCTGCCCGTCCAGCTACGAATGAGGCCAACGATAAGGGGGCCGAGCGCTGCAAGCAGATAACCGACGCATTGCGCCATGCCGGAAAGATGCGCGGCGACGTGAGCGTCGCGGGAGCGCAGCACGATCGCAATCATAGCGACGGCGATCAACCCGCCCTGGCCGATGCCTTGCAGCACTGCCCAGACCCAGACCGTCGACAACGGCGCGAACAACAGGCCGAAAAGTGCCGCAACCGCCATGGCACCGAGAGAAACGTTGATGACGCGCTGGTCCTTGCCACGCATGGCGAGATGCGGCGCAACAAGGCACGCGGCGGCCTGCGTCATCACCGAAACCGAGACGATCGCCCCCGCCGTCACGCCGTCAAGTCCGCGCTCCCGAAGGATAGGCACGAGCCAGCCGAACACGCAGTAGGCAAGCGCCGATTGCAGGCCCATGAACAGGGTGACCTTCCAGGCGGTCGGGTCCTTCCAGAGCCCCTCAACGCGAAATCCGGCTCGGGCACTCTGCATCTTTCCGGCGAATGCCTGCGGCAGCCAGATGAGCGCAACCAGCAGTGCGGGGGCGGCCCAAACGGCGAGAGCCGCCGGAAGCGAGCTTCCGAGCAGGCGTTCGGCGGGTAGTGTGAGGCCGGCCGCACTTGCGGCACCGGCGCAAAGCGCCATTGTGTAGAAGCCGGTCATAAGCGCCGCCCTGTCGGCGAAATCCCGTTTCACGAGGCCCGGAAGAAGCACGTTGCCAACCGCGATACAGCCGCCTGCCAGCGCCGTTCCGACAAAGAGCAGCGGAATGGATTCCAGACCGCGCATCGCCGTCCCAAGCGCCAGCAGCAAAAGTACGCCAAGCAGCGTCCGCTCCGACCCGAAGCGCTGGGCAAGGCGCGGGGCAAGCGGCGAAAACAAGCCAAGGCATACGACCGGCAGAGTTGTCAGCAGGCTGGCACCCGTCGCCGACAGGCCAAGCTCCGTCCGCACTTCCGGTAGCAGGGCGGAGGCACTCGAAAACAGCGGCCGCAAATTGAATGCGATGAGAACGAGGCTGGCGCCGAGGATAAAGCGACCAACCATTCCACGGATTGCCGGCAGCTGAGGAGCCGGCATGCTGTCCGCTTCCGCGTCGACTAGTTGTTGATCGACGAAATCGACGGGCAAGGGATCGTTCGATATGGATAGCGTCATGACAGCAGCAAGCGGTCCAGTGCCGCGATAACGGGGGCCATGAAGCGGCGCACCGCAGCGTCGGCTTTTTCAGGAACGCCGGACGCAATGGCGTCGACGATGTCGATATGTGCCTGCATGTCAGGCTCGGGCACATCGTCGCTAAGCGTCGCCTCGATCGTCTCCTGAATCGATGCGGCAAAGAAGTCATAGATTTCCATCATGGCCCTGTTGCCGGAGGCAGCAATGACGGCAGTGTGAAAGGCAAGATCGCGGCTGACGAACACGTCACGGGGATGGTCGCCGTGGTTTCCGCGCTCGACCAACAGGGCGCGGAGCTTGGCGACAATCTCAGGCGTCTGTCGCAGAGCGGCGAGCCGTGCAGCCTCGACGTCGAGCGCGCAACGGGCCTCGAAACGGTCTCGAAGGCTCGCCCGCCTCGCCATGCTCAAGTTGCGCACGGGGTCGATTGTCGAGCGAAGATAGGTGCCCGAACCCTGTCGCGTCTCCAAATATCCCTGGGCGACCAGAACGCGAACTGCCTCGCGGACCGTTCCTCTGCTGACGGAAAGCATGGAGGACAACGCGGCTTCGTTGGGCAGCCGCTCGCCGAGCGCCCATCGCTTGGCGACGATCTCGGTAAGGATGCTTTCAACGGCCGTATCGGCAAGGTTGGTTCTGGCAAGAGGTTGCATGAGCTCAATTCATAAAGTCATCCGATGACTTTATGAATAACCTTGACTGCCGGAGCAGTCAAGGTTGATCGAAATCGCAAGGAGGCTAAATTCAGGCGCCCTGGAATTGACGCGCGCGGGGCCCGGCGAGGATCACTTTCCACATCCGCTGGTTTTCGAAGCTCTGTCGCGCCAGGAATGTATAGCCGGTGCTCTCCCAGGATCGGACGCCATTGCTGAGATTATCGAGCACATAGTCGCCGCCCTTCAGGCGGGCAAGCAGAACCGCATGGTTACGCCCGTTGCGATCGAGCACGACAGTCATCGCCAGATGGTCGGATCGGAACCCTGCGTCGATCAGGTCCTTCTTTTTCTGTAGCGCATAATCTTCGCAATCGCCTCGTCCGTTGGTCGGCAGCGACCAAAAATCTTGCTTTCCATAGACGGCGACATCGTCTGCTGACGTCACGGTTGCGTTCACGTGGCCATTTACACGCTTCAGCAGGGGGAGCGCCTCCGCATCCGACATCTCCCGGCCGGAGTTATTCGAGCATAGCCAGGAATAGCGATGGCATGCCGATACGAAGCCGACCGGCGCGCCGATCGAGCGCGTCGCCTCGAGCAGTGATGCCGCCGCGCTCGATTCTTTCGAACTAATCACAGCAATAAATGCCCACGCAAAAACACCGGCAATACGCATGAACGCCTCCCGAAGTGGTCGGAAACAGATTCCGAAGCGGACTTAGGTAGTCATTTTAGGCGCTGATGGTTTCAAAAGGATTAACACGATTAATCCTGGAAGTAATAACCCATGGACTTTTATTAGTACTCAAGGCAACGCGGTCATCAATCAAGATTATTGTAATTAACGTAGAGTTAAGTTCATATTAACAACATCTTAATTCCTGTAATTTCACATGGGAGAGTCGCGAAATGACACGGTATGGAGTATTGGTTGCAGCGAGTTTCACTATTCTACTTGCTGGGACAAGTCTGACAAGAGCTCAGTCGGCAGTAGATTGTGTGAAGGCGCCGGTCGGTTCGATCGAAGCAGCGTTGTGCCAACCAACCGCGAGTATCGCTGATCCGAATAGCACAAGTAACGAGGCAGGATCGCGCGGCAATCGCAACGCAGGCGCTAGCGGCACCTCGCGTGGCAATGGCAGCGCATCCGCCGGCACCAACTCCAGCGGCGGCACGAGTGGCAGCGGTTCCAACTCCGGCAGCGGCACGTCCGGTAGCGGCTCAGGTAGCGGCGGCACCGGCGGTTCGAACGGCGGTAGCGGCACTGGCGATGGCGGCAACGGTGGCACTGGCAATGGTGGCACCGGCGGCAATGGTGGCACCGGCGATGGCGGCAATGGCGGCGACGGTGGCGACGGTGGCGACGGCGGCAATGGCGGCGACGGTGGCAATGGCGGCCACCACCATGGTCACGGCCACGGTCACGATGGCAAAGGCGATCACCACGGTCACGGTCGCGGGCATGACGGCAAGGGCGGAGACCATCATGGTCGCGGTGGAGATCACCATGGCCGCGGCGATCACCATGGCCACGACGGCAATTCCGGCAACGGCGACCATCACGGCCGTGGCGGCGATCATCATGGTGACGGCGATCATCATGGGCGTGGAGGTCACGATGGCGGCGATCATGGTGGTCGCGGTGATGGCAAAGGCGACCATCACGGCCGCGGCGGCAACGGCGATCATGACGGCAACGGCGGTCACGGCGGCCGGGACGGTGGTCACAATGGCGACGGAGACCACAATGGTCGTGGCGATCACGATGGTCGCGGCGGCGGTCGTGGCCATGACGGCAAGGGCGGCGATAGCGGCAACGGCGACCATCACGGCCGCGGCGGCAACGGCGATCATGACGGCAACGGCGGTCACGGTGGCCGGGATGGTGGTCATAATGGCGACGGAGACCACAATGGTCGTGGCGATCACGATAGTCGTGGTGGCGGTCATGGTCACGACGGCAAGGGCGGCCATGACGGCGGCGACAATGGCAAGGGCTCCGATCACGGCAATGGCGGATCGAAGGGCGGCGACGGCGGCAAGGGTGGTCGCGACGGTGGTGGTCGCAATGGCGGCGGCGACAGTGGCAACAATGGCGGCGACAATGGCAAGGGTGGCCACGACGGCGGCGACAATGGCAAGGGCTCCGATCACGGCAATGACGGATCGAAGGGCGGCGACGGCGGCAAGGGCGGCCATGACGGCGGTGGTCGCAATGGCGGCGGCGACAGCGGCAACAATGGCGGCGACAATGGCAAGGGTGGCCATGACGGCGGCGACAATGGCAAGGGCTCCGATCACGGCAATGACGGCTCAAAGGGCGGCGACGGCGGCAAAGGCGACGGCCAAGGTCACGACAACGGTGGCGACAAGGGCGGTGATAATGCCAAGGGCGGCCATGACGGCGGCGACAATGGCAAGGGTGCCGACCACGGCAATGAAGGTCCCAAGGGCGGCGACGACGGCCAGGGTCACGACAACGGCGGCGACAAGGGCGGCGATAATGCCAAGGGCGGCCATGACGACGGCAAAGGCAAGGGTGATGCAGGAGACGGAAAAGGTGATGCCGATAAGGGCAAGGCCGACTACAAGGGCTCCGGCGACGGCGACAACAAGGGCCAGTCGGGTCATGATAGTGACGGCAATTCCGGCGACAGCGGCCACGGCAGCGACGGGGGCAGCAAGGGCAGAGGTCGCTAGAACCTGATCCCGACCTTAGGAAATTTCGCTACAGCCTTGTATGTGTGTGCTAGCGAAGAACGGCCCTGCCTCGCGCGGGGCCGTTTGCTTTTGAGTGCTTCGGCAAGCGACGCCGTCAGTGAGCGGCCTTGATGAACGTGCCGTTTTGCAATTCCTTCATCGCCTGCATGATTTCCTCGCGGCTGTTCATGACGATAGGCCCGTGCCAGGCGACTGGCTCCTCGATCGGCTTGCCGGAGACCAGCAGGAAGCGGATGCCCTTGTCCCCCGCCTGCACGGTGATCTCGTCGCCGCTGTCGAAGACGACGAGTGTGCGATTGCCCGACATGTCGCGGATGTTCAGTTCCTCGCCGTTTACTTCCTTCTCGATCTTGACACCGAGCGGCGTCGACGCATCGCGGAAGGTGCCGGAGCCGGCAAAGATATAGGCAAAGGCATTGCGATAGGTATCGACCGGCAACCGCTTCTTGACCCCGGGCGGTACAGAAACATCGAGATAGATCGGTTCAGCGGCAACGCCGTCCACCGGGCCGGCCTTGCCCCAGAAATTGCCGCAGATGATGCGAACCGCGGTGCCGTCGTCATCGACGACGACAGGGATATCGATGGACTTCACATCCTGGTAGCGCGGCGCGGTCATCTTCAACGACGAGGGCAGGTTTGCCCAAAGCTGGAAGCCGTGCATCCGCCCGGCGAAATCGCCCTTCGGCATCTCCTGATGCATGATGCCGCTGCCCGCGGTCATCCACTGGATGTCGCCGGCGCCAAGCAGGCCCTTGTTGCCGAGGCTGTCGCCATGCTCGACGGTACCGGCCAGCACGTAGGTGATGGTCTCGATGCCGCGATGCGGATGCCAGGGAAAGCCTTTGAGATATTCGTTCGGGTCGTCGTTGCGGAAATCGTCCATCATCAGGAAGGGGTCGGTCAGTGACGGATCGCCGAAACCGAAGACGCGATGCAGCTTGACGCCGGCGCCTTCCATGGTCGGCTTGGCTGTGCTCTGATGCTTTACGGGGCGGATCGACATTGCGGGTCCTCTCGGCGGGTTCACTTGATCGCCAATATAATCATCCCGCTCCCGACACGAAGCCGCGCGTCGGATACGCACTGTTCACAAAAGAAAATGCTGCATTGCGAAATTGTGATCTGACGAACGGTCAAGAATCTGTAATGATTTGTCTCATCAGGCGGAAAATTAAGTTTTTATTACCCATTCCGTTCAACAATCTTCCTTGATTTCGACATTCTCCCGCCGGAGTTAAAGCGGGAACCGGAGTGAGAGAAAAATGTGTCGTTGGGCAGCTTATCGCGGAGATCCCCTCTATCTGGAGGAGCTCGTATCTTCGCCGGCCCATTCCCTGATCGAGCAATCTCATTGCGCCACTCGGGCAAAAACCGCGACCAACGGTGATGGTTTCGGCATCGCCTGGTACGGCGATCGGCCGGAGCCCGGCAGATACCGCGACGTCCTGCCCGCGTGGTCCGACTGCAATCTCAAGAGCCTGGCGCGGCAGATCCGTTCGCCGCTGTTCCTCGCCCACGTCCGCGCTGCGACCGGCGGCGGCACGCGACGCGATAATTGCCATCCCTTCGTCCAGGGCAACTGGTCCTTCATGCATAATGGCCAGGTCGCCGATTTCGAGCGTCTTCGCCGCCCAATGGAAGCCATGCTCGACGACGAACTGTTCAACGCTCGTACCGGCACGACGGATTCCGAATTGCTCTTCTTGCTCGCCCTGCAGTTCGGCCTTTGCCAGATGCCGATGGCGGCGATGGCTGAGACGATCAGCTTTGTCGAAGGCCTGGCCGAACATGTAACTGGGTCGGCGCTGTTGCGCTTCACAGCCGCCTTCTCGGACGGCAAGGCGCTCTATGCCATCCGCTATGCCACTGACAGCAAGGCTCCGACGCTGTACGCAGCGCCAATGGGCAACGGCCAGGGCTATTGCCTTGTCTCCGAGCCGTTGAACGACGACGTCGACAGCTGGGCCGAGATCCCTAACGGCAGCGCAGTCACCGTAACGGCAGCAGGGGTCGATGTTGCTGTTTTCCAGCCGGAAAAGCGGGCGATTGCGAAGTCCGCGGTAATCGCTATCCCTGCCTGAAACGATCCGCAATCAGCGCGGCCAGCCGTTTTGCCACTTCGTCCTTGGCAAGGTCGGGCCACTGCTCGGCGCCATTCCGGCTGATTAGCTTCACGCTGTTGCGCGTGCCGCCCATGATGCCGGTCGAAGGCGACACGTCGTTGGCGACGATCATATCCGCGCCCTTGCGATCGAGCTTGGCGCGCGCATTGCCTTCGACATCCTGCGTCTCCGCGGCAAAGCCGATCACCAGTTTCGGCCGCATCGTGTGATGTCCGATGGTCTTGAGGATGTCGGTGTTCTCGGTGAGAGCAAGGGTCGGAATGGACTCGCCCGGATGCTTCTTCAGCTTCTGGTCCGACGCGGAGGCTACGCGCCAGTCGGCGACCGCAGCCACCATGACCGCGATGTCGGCCGGAAGGGCTGCAAGCACGGCATCGCGCATCTCGTCTGCCCGTTCGACATGGATGACGTTCACGCCGATGGGATCCGGGATCGATACCGGACCGGACACCAGCGTCACATCGGCGCCGAGCGCTGCCAGCGCCGCAGCAATCGCATGGCCCTGCCGCCCCGAGGAGCGGTTGGCAATATAGCGGACGGGATCGATCGGTTCGTGTGTCGGCCCCGACGTGACGATCGCCTTTCGCCCGGTGAGCGGTCTCGGCGCGTCGCTAAGGAGCACTTCGGCAGCAGCAACGATCTCCAGCGGTTCGGCCATCCGGCCCTTGCCTGCTTCCCCGCCTTCCGCCATCTCGCCGGACATCGGCCCGATGAATCGGATGCCATCGCTTTTCAATCTCTCGAAATTGCGCTTTGTGGCCGGGTGCACCCACATTCTCGGGTTCATCGCGGGTGCCGCAAGCACGGGGCGGTCGGTGGCGAGCAGCACGGTCGAGGCCAGGTCGTCGGCAAGCCCGTTTGCCATTTTTGCCAGAAGATCGGCGGTCGCTGGAGCGATCAGTATCAGGTCGCAATCCCGCACCAGCCTGATATGGCCGATATCCTGTTCGTCCTGCCGCGAAAAGAGATCGGTGAACACATGATCGGCAGCAAGGGCGCCGACGGCAAGCGGCGTGATGAATTCCTGCGCGCCCGATGTCATTACCGGCCGCACGGATGCGCCACGCTCGCGCAAGCGGCGGATGAGGTCGAGGCTCTTATAGGCCGCGATGCCGCCGGAAATGATGAGAAGAATACGTTTCCCCGAGAGAACCATGGCTTGAACCCGTCGCCTGCTGGACCGGGCCCGAGCCTAAGCCTTTGGCGCACAACATGCAATCAGGCCTCGCTCATCCGACCACTTCGACACAGAAGTCGATGAATGCGCGAACCTTGGCAGGCAGATGGCGTCGCGAAGGATAAAAGGCATAAAGCGGGAAGGTTTCGTCCGGCCAGTCCGGGAAAAGGTCGATCAGCTCTCCGTTCCGCAGCTGCTCCTTGATACCGAGTTCGAACACCTGGGCGATGCCGACGCCTGCAAACAAGGTCGCCAACGTCGTACCCGCATCGTTGACCAGAAGCCGGCTACGCGTTTCGATCAGGATAGTCTCGCCCGCCCTGCGAAATTCCCATTCGAAGGGCCTGCCGGTGAGCGAGTCCTGAAACTGGATGCAGGTATGCTCCGTCAAATCCTGTGGCACCTTGGGCCGGCCATATCTCTCGACGTATGAGGGCGCCGCGACCGTTACCACTCGGGTCGCCAGTAGTTGTCGTGCAATCAACGAGGTCTGTGGTGGCTCGCCGAAGCGAATGGCCACATCCATGCCGTCGGCGACGAGTTCGCCGATCTCGTTGCGCGTCAGCACTTCGAGCTGCAGGTCTGCATGGCGATCCAGGAATTCGCCGAGCCGTGGCCCGAGTAGCAGTCTCGAGAAATATGGATCGGCGTTGACGCGCAGCCGTCCGCGCACCAGCTCGGCCGCGCCCGCCGCGGCGACAGCCGCCTCCTCTATGCCGCCGAGGAGCGGTGCCACCTGCGTATAGAAACGCCGGCCCTCATCGGTGAGGCCCACCGACCTCGTGGTCCGCTCTAGCAGGCGAACGCCGACGCGCGCCTCGAGCCGCGATATCGCCCGACTGACACCGGAGGGCGTAAGCCCCAGCGCATCCGCGGCACGCACGAAGCTGCCGCTCTCGATGACTGCCGCCAGCACGCCCACCCCGTTCAACAATCGCCCATCGAACATCGCATGATCCATGATTTCGAGTCACCAATCATGTGACGGAAGCGCACTTTAGTCAAAGGTCTTTCGCAATCATGATGTCCTCGAAATGAAAACAAGCGCGGCGACATGTCGCTTGCCGCGCAAATCTACGAAGGAGATCCGCCATGTTTGCCATCACAGGAATTACCGGCCAGGTCGGCGGCAGCGTCGCCAACAACCTCCTCACCGAGGGTTTGTCCGTCCGCGCCGTCGTCCGCAACCGCGAGAAAGGTGCCGTCTGGAAAGAGCGCGGCTGCGAACTGGCCCTGGCCGAAATGACGGATGCGAGAGCGCTCACTGCCGCTTTCACCGGTGCGGAGACCGTTTTCGTCCTGATACCGCCGACATTCGATCCGACGCCGGGCTTCCCCGAAACCCGCGCAGTCATCGCGGCGCTAAAGACTGCGCTAGAAGCAGCGAGGCCTAAAAAGGTCGTCTGCCTCTCGACCATTGGCGCGCAGGCGACGGAGCCGAACCTTCTGAGTCAGCTCGGGCTAGTCGAGCGTGAATTGGCCGAACTGTCGATGCCCATCGCTTTCCTGCGCGCCGCCTGGTTCATCGAAAATGCTGCGTGGGATGTCGGACCCGCCAGGGAAAACGGGACCATTTCAAGCTTCCTCCAGCCGCTCGACAAGCGCTTTCCGATGGTCGCCGTCGAAGACATCGGCGCGCTCGGCGCAAAGATGCTTCAGGAAGATTGGACCGGCCAGCGCGTCGTTGAACTCGAAGGGCCGGCGCGGGTCAGCCCACTCGAACTGGCCGCAGCCTTCGCGCAAATCCTTGGCAAGCCCATAAGCGCAGAGCCGGTCGCCCGCGAAACGTGGGAAGCTCTCTTCCTGTCGCAGGGTATGAAAAACCCAGCGCCACGCATGCGCATGCTGGACGGCTTCAACGAAGGCTGGATCGAATTCGAAGGCGGCGAAGCGGCATCGGTGAAAGGTAAGACGGGACTGGAAACGGCACTTCTTCGTCTCGTCCGGCGCGCATAGAACTGGCTACGCAGCTCGGCCTTTAGGCCGGGCTGCGCTATCAAGAACTCGACAAAGAATAGTGGGTGCGCCTTTGCCTTTGCTTTGCCCTAGGTCCTGGTGATCGAAGCGCCGCCGTCGACCAGCGATGCCGTGCCGGTGACGAAGCTCGAATCGTCGGAGGCAAAATAGAGCACCGAGCGGGCGATTTCTTCCGGGCTTGCCACGCGCTTCAGCGCATGCAGGTTGGTGATGAACGCCTGCTTGTCGGCGGTGTCGTTCATTTCGCGGTACATGCTGGTCTCGACAGCGCCTGGGAGGATCGCGTTGACGCGGACGTTCTGAGAGCCGAACTCGGCGGCCAGAGCCTGTGTTAGGCCGATAAGCCCTGATTTGCTGGCGGCATAGGCGGCAACGCCTGGAAATGCGAAACTGTAACCGACAAAGGTCGAGGTGAAGATTACCGACCCGCCGCCATGCTTGATCATTTCGCCGATCTGATGTTTGGCGCCGAGAAAGGACGCGGTCAGGTTGATCGAGATTGCCTCGTTCCAACCGTCTTCGGAAACACCGGTGCTGGGGCCTGCTTCGCCGAGTGTGCCTGCATTGTTGAAGGCGACGTCGAGCTTACCGAAGCGTTCGACGGCAAGCGCTACGAGCGCCTTGTTGTAGTCTTCAGAGCGCACGTCGCCGGCAAGTGCTACGGCCTTGCCGCCGTCTGACTCGATCTCGGCGACGAGGCTGTCGAGTTCGGCCTGTCGGCGAGCCCCGACAATGACTTTGGCACCCTCAGCGGCAAACAATTTTGCAGTTGCGCGACCGATGCCTGCGCTCGCGCCGGTGATGACAGCCACTTTTCCGGATAAACGTCCCATTTTATTCTCCTTCAGATGACGGGCGCGGCCGATCCGCTGCCCATTGAATGACTAGAGAATGGTACGCCCTTGTCGTTCGGGTTAGTGTGCAAATAGTGGAACTGAAATTCGGAATCACCGAACGATGATGAAGATCGAGGGAATAGCGGCATTTGTCGCCGTCGCCGAGGCGGGTTCGATCAGCGAAGCAGCGCGCCGGCTGCGCCTTTCGAAGTCCGTCGTCAGCGAGCGCCTTGCCGAGATGGAACGAACGCTGGGCGCGACGCTTCTCCATCGCACGACACGCAAACTCACTCTGACGGAAGACGGCATTGCCTTCCTGGAGCGGGCGACGCGCATCGTTCGCGAGATTGAAGACGCCGCCAGCGACATGGCCGAGCGCCGCGGAACGCTCGCCGGTCCTTTGCGGATCGCGGCGCCCGTCACCTTCGGGCGAATGCATCTCGGCCCCGCGCTCTATCCCTTCCTTGCCGAGCATCCTGACATCGAGCTCTCGCTCGATCTCGACGACCGTCGCGTCGACCCTGCGTCGGATGGCTACGATGCCATTGTCCGGCATGGGGCGATCGCGGATAGCCGTCTCGTTGCCTGGAAGCTGGCCAAAAGCCGCCGCGTCCTCACCGCATCGCCGGACTATCTGGCGCGCAACGGCACGCCGCGCTCGTTGGCCGAACTCGATGGCCATCGCGGTATCTTCTATACCAATCGCGGTGTGGCCGACTGGCGCTTCCAGGGGCCGGACGGACCGGTGCTGATCCGCGCCCGCCTTGGCCTTCGGGTCAACAATGGCGATATGATCCGCGACGCAGCGCTCGCCGGCCTTGGCATCGCACTGCTACCGGCCTTTATTGCCGGCCCGGCCATCAGCGCTGGCCTACTCACCGCAATCGATGTCGGATTTCATCCGGATGACGAATTCATCTACATGGCGCATCCCGAAGGACGGCATCCTTCAGCCAAGCTGCGTGCGATCGCTGATCATTTGAAAAAGGCCTTTGGCGATCCGCCTTATTGGGAGCCATGAGCGCAAAGGCTTCTTGCTGTCGTGCAGGACGCCGGCTTCACGTTTGCCTAGATCGCAGCGGCAACGGTGCTATCGAGCAGTTTGCTTCTTTCCGTCAGGAAGCGATCGATGTTCGATTTTCCCTTCACGGTCCAGAAAGCCGCGTCGGCCTCATATCCGTATCCCATAATATTTGATGGGATATCGAACGTTTCAAAATTCGGAACGTCACGTTTTGCAAAGGTGCAAACGAAATAAGGCAGGATCTGATCGATATGGTATTTCGGTCTGTATTTGAATGTTGCCGCAAGGCTTCGAGCGAGCGCATCGCAAAGACCGATGGATTGCGGTGAGTCATTGTAGAAAACCGCGGAAGCCAGCACCTTGAACCAGGGGCGTTTCATATCCCGCCTGAAAATAAAGCCACCGCTGCTTGCCGACGTCTGCGCACCGAACAGTGCCCACGGCGAACGGTTCATCACGGCATCGACATCGATGATGAGCAGGCGTTTCGCGCCGGCCTTTAAAATCAGCGGCGCGAGAAGAAAGCGCGCCGCAGTGTAGTAGACCTGGCGATGCGGAAGATTGCGCGCCAGCGCGCACGGATCGGCCGTAAAAGTCAGCTTCACTGATTTGAGGCTGCTCCGCAGGCTCTCTGCCTCGCGAATAACGTCATCGGAGGGATCGAGAAGATGGATGTGAACGGCCTGGGGTGCGCCCAGAAGCTCGATCGACTGGATCAGATCCAATGCGAACAGTCGAAAATAGGCGTCGTTGCAGGCTGCCAGCAATACGTCGGATCCGTTCGCGGGGACCGGTAGGTCACCGATGATGCTGCCGGAAAATACCGCCATTTCCTTGGCGCCGGTTTTCGCCGACTTCAGCACCCGACTGGCAATTCGTTTCAGAATGAGTTGAAAAATGACGCCGTGCCGCTTCTTCAGCGTTCCGACATTCTTATCGGGGGAGGGCATTTCGAACTTTCTCAATCACTAAATGGCAATTTCGCGCGGAAAAAGGGCTTCTTCTTTAACAGCTGCTAGAATGCAATTATTGTTGGCTGATAAATATACGAGATTATTGTGGCGGCAAATCGTTATTCGAGGGCATCTGAGAAGGCACCGTAAAATCCTGTGAATCTCAGTCTTTGAGCAGGCTCATCAGATTGTCGGTAACCGGCGCTCGCAGCGCTTTCAGGATCGCGAGACCCAGCCGCGCTACCAGCGGCGGCCCCTCTATCGGACGATAGGCGACCCCATCGAGCTTGATCTGCGCGATCGAGGCAGGGACGATGGAGACGCCGAGATTGGCGGCGACGAGATTGACGACGGACGGGATTTGCGGCGCCTCCTGCGCTACCACAAGTTCGAAACCGGCATTGCGGCAGGCGGCGGCGATATCGTCATAGAGACTGAGACCGACGACGCGCGGAAAGAGAATGAATGGCTCTGTCGCAAGCGCCGACAGCGGCACTTGCGCAAGCTTTGCCAGCGCATGCCCGGCGGGGAGAGCGAGCAGCATCGGCTCGTCGGCTAGCCGTTTCAGCCGTACATCCCTCGGGTCTTCGAGCCCCGGACGGATGAACGCCGCATCGATCTCGCCGCGTATCAAGCGCTCCATCAGCAAGTTGGTATTCATTTCCGTCAACGAAAGCCGCACCTCCGGCCACCTCCTTCGATATTCGCGGATCGTCGCGCTGACGACCGTGTTGAAGGCCGAGGATGCCGTGAAGCCCAGCGAGAGACGCCCGATCTCGCCGCGATTGGCGCGCTGCGCCGCGACCTTGGCCCTTCCCGCCGCCGAGACGGCAGCCTTTGCCTCGGGCAGGAAAGCCGTCCCTGCGGCCGTCAGTTCTGCGCCGTGAGGCACGCGATGGAAAAGCTGCGCGCCAACCTCGTTTTCTAGATCACGGATCTGTTGGCTCAGCGGCGGTTGGCCGATGCCGAGCGTCGCTGCTGCGCGGGTAAAATTTCCCTCGTCGGCAAGCGCCAGGAAATACCTGAGATGACGCAGTTCCATCGATATCTCCAAAAGCTATTGCAATCGCCTGTTTCATATATTGGACAAATGATGGCCACTTGACTAGATCGGAGGGCAGGAAAGGTTGTGTACCCCATGTCCAGTGCCGCCCAGCAAGCCGAAATTTCGACCTCCATTGACGGCCCCGATCTGAAGATCGTCGCGACGCAAGCCTCCGTGGTTGCCAGGCAGTTCCTGACGCGAGGCACACCCGCCTATAAGCGCGCCAGTTTCGCACTGTTTCTTTCCGGCTTCTCGACCTTCTCCCTACTCTATTGCGTCCAGCCGCTAATGCCGATTTTTGCCCATGATTTCAGCGTCAGCCCTGCGGCAAGTTCATTGTCCCTATCGCTGTCGACCGGGTTCCTTGCCTTTGCCATCTTCTGCGCAGCGGCAGTGTCCGAAGGCTTTGGCCGCCGAAGCCTGATGTTCGTTTCGCTGATGGGCGCGGCACTTTGCACCATCGCCTGTTCGCTGGTGCCGAATTGGCATCTGTTGCTGGTGATCCGCGCACTCGAAGGGTTCCTGCTCGGCGGCGTGCCGGCGGTGGCCATGACCTACTTGGCCGAGGAAATTGATCCCCGCGGGCTCGGCGCCTCCATGGGACTTTATATAGCCGGCAACGCCTTCGGTGGCATGGCCGGGCGCGTCGTCACCGGCGCTATCGCCGAATATCTTTCATGGCGCCCCGCGCTCGCCGCGGTCGGCGTTCTCGGCCTGCTGACTGCAATCGGTTTCATGTTGCTACTGCCGCCGTCGCGCAATTTCGTGCCCCGCAAGGACTTCAATGCCGGCTTCCATCTGAAGGCGTGGCTCGGTCACGTCAGAAACCCGGCTTTGCCGCTGCTCTTTACCATCGGTTTCCTGGCGATGGGCGCCTTCGTCACGGTCTATAACTATGCCGGGTTCCGGTTGGTCGCAGCACCCTTCAATCTCACGCAGACGGAGCTGGGACTGATCTTCACCGCCTATCTCTTCGGCATCGCCGCTTCCTGGGCCGCGGGCAGCCTGGGTGATCGCGTCGGTCATTTCGCGGTCATGCGTGCAGGCATCCTGATTGCAGCTGCAGGCGCCGCGGTAACGCTGTCCTCGTCGCTGCCGTTGATCATCCTCGGCATCGTCCTGGTGACGATCGGCTTCTTCGCCACCCATTCGGTCGCCAGCGCCCTCGTCGGAAGGCTCGCCCGCGATACCAAGGGCCATGCCTCCTCGCTCTACCTGCTGGCTTACTACCTCGGCTCCAGCATCGCCGGTTCGCTCGGCGGCTATTTTTGGCTTGCCGACGGCTGGTCCGCCGTGGTCACCTTCATCCTGGTGCTGCTGGCCGGCTGCCTTGTCGCCGCACTCGGTGTTGCCAGGCTCGCGAGCCGGTGAGGGAGAAGGAAATGATCCGTATCGATCGTCTCGATCATCTGGTGCTGACTGTTGCCAGCATCGAAGAGAGCTGCGAGTTTTACAGCGGCGTACTCGGTATGACCGTCGAGACCTTTGGCGAGGGGCGCAAGGCACTGAGCTTCGGCAGCCAGAAAATCAACCTGCATCAGGCCGGACATGAATTCGAGCCGAAGGCCATGCGCCCGACACCTGGTTCCGCCGACCTCTGTTTCATAGCCGAGACGCCGCTCGATGCGATCATTGCCCATCTTGAGGCGATGGCTGTGCCGATCGAGCAAGGGCCGGTGGAACGCACCGGCGCAATGGGTCAAATCAGCTCGGTCTATTTCCGCGACCCGGACCAGAACCTCGTGGAGCTGTCCAACTATGTCACGCCGGGCGAACGCGGCGACACCGCTGCATCGCCTGTCGACGCTATGAACGCCCGGTCTTGACCGCGAGCCAGATCACGTGCCGGGCGCCGCCACGCTTGCCGTTCGCACGAACGCCGACCTCCTCGGCGACAAAGCCGACTTCCCTCAATCGCTTGGTGAATTTCGCATCCGGGCCCGATGACCAAACCGCGAGAACGCCGCCCGGGCGAAGTGCCCGCCAAGCAGCTCCAAGGCCCTCAAGGTCGTAAAGTCCGTCATTGGCTGCGTGGGTAATTCCGTCGGGACCATTGTCGACATCGAGCAGGATCGCATCGTAGGCAGCCGTGCCGGAACGGATCAGCAGCCCGACATCCCCCTCGTGGATGATGACACGCGGGTCGTTGAGACTGTTTCCGAACACCGCGGCCATAGGCCCCCGCGCCCAGGCGACGACGGCTGGCACCAATTCCGCGACTGCGATCCTGCTATCGGCGCCAAGCACTCCGAGGGCGGCGCGTAGGGTGAAGCCCATGCCCAACCCGCCGATCAGGACATGCGGGCTCGGTCGGCCGCCGAGCTTCCCGCAGGCGAGCGTGGCAAGTGCCTGCTCGGAGCCGCTGAGGCGGCTGTTCATCAGCTCGTTGGTTCCGAGCATGATTGAAAACTCCTGGCCACGCTGCTTCAGGCGCAGCTCACCGCCTCCGCCAGGAATTTTCGCGGTATCGAGCAGGGACCAGGGGATCACGGGCGTCTCTTCAAATCATTGAGAAATTTGCCCCAACCATATCCTCCGGCTGCCGAGAAGAACAGCCGCTTCATCAGAGCCTGATGTAAGGCACGTTCTTCTTCTCGACTTCATCAAGGGCGTCCTCGTAGCCGGCATCTGCATAGCGCATGACACCAAGTGCTGTGTCGTTGGTGAGCGCATGGTCGAGCCGTTCGTCGGCGGCCTCAGTGCCATCCGCAACGACGGTCACGCCGCAGCTCGTCATGTAGCCGGCATAGCCGCCACCGCCGGAATGAACGACCACAAGGTCGGCCATCGATGAACAGAGCATCATAGCGTCGATCAGCGGCCAGTCGGCTATGGCGTCGGAACCGTCTTTCATCCGCTCCGTCATGATATTTGGGTGTGCCATCGCTCCGGCGTCGAGATGGTCGCGCGAAAAGGCGACAGGGCCCTTCAGCTCGCCGCTCGCCACCAGCTCGTTGACCCGGCGGGCAAGCGATGTCCGCTCGCCGTGGCCAAGCCAGGCGATCCGCGCCGGCAGTCCCTCGAAGGGCACGTGCTCTCGGGCAAGCCTGATCCAGTTGGTGATGATCTTGTTGTCGGGAAACATCTCGAGCAGCAGGTCGTCGATGCGCGCGATGTCGCTTTCCTCGCCCGACAGCGCCATCCAGCGAAACGGGCCGATAGCGCGGGCAAATAGCGGCCGCAGATATGCCTCTGTGAAAATGGGAATATCGAAGGCATTGGCAACGCCGCCTTCCTTTGCCTGCGTCCGGATCAGGTTGCCATTGTCGAAGACTTCGGCACCCTTCTTCTGGAAGTCGAGCATCGCCTTGACGTGTTCGACGATCGAGGCGCGGCTGGCAGCCATCAATTGCCCCTGGCCATCGTCGCGAAGACCCTTCACCTGCTCGAGGGTCATGCCCTTCGGTACATAGCCGTAGACGAGATCGTGAGCCGATGTCTGGTCCGTGACGACGTCGGGGACGATGCCCCGCCGGGCGATCTCGGGATAGATCTCCGCCGCGTTGCCGACAAGTCCCACCGAAAGCGCGCGCTTGTCCTTGACCGCGGCGTCGATCATTGCAAGCGCCGAATCGAGGTCCGGGGCGATCTCCTGGAGATAGCCGATCTGCTGCCGCTTTCGGGCACGCTCTGCGTCGATGTCGATGCAGAGGATTGCCGCACCCGCCATGCGTCCGGCCAAAGGCTGCGCACCGCCCATGCCGCCGAGACCTGCCGTCAGCACGAAACGGCCGTGCAGATCGCCGCCGAAACGACGCTCGGCGATGCGCATGAAGATTTCGTAGGTGCCCTGGATCACGCCCTGGCTGCCGATATATTGCCAGGCACCCGCCGTCAGTCCACCCCAGCAGATCAGACCCTTGCGCTGCAGCTCGTAGAAGACCTCAGCCTTCGCCCATTGACCGACGATATTGCAGTTGGCCATGATCACCAGCGGCGCTTTCGAATGGGTCTTTACCAGCCCGATCGGCTTGCCGGACTGGATCAGCAGCGTCTGGTCCTCATCCATCTCGGTCAGCGCCTTGACGATCGCCTTATGCGCCGCCCAGTTGCGCGCCGCCTTTCCAAGAGCCGCGTATACGATCAAGTTGTCGGGATCCTCCCCGACCGCCAGCACGTTCTCCAGCAACCGAAGCAGCGCCTCCTGCCGCCAGCCCTTGGCGCGCAACGCCGGACCGCCCGGAATGGGAAAATTCGGATGACGTGGATTGGCTTTCGGCATGGTCTTGGTCCTTGCTCGTTAAAACGTGGAGTAATTGCCTGGCACGAACTCGCCACTCATACCTCCCCCTTGATGGGGGAGGTCGCAGCGAAGCTGCGGGTGGGGGTGACTTTTGGATGTCGCAAAAGATCACCCCACCCCGGCACTTCGTGCCGACCCTCCCCATCAAGGGGAGGGTGAACTAAAAACATATTTGGCGATCTCGATGCCCATCGCCTTCTCAACGGATGGATAAACCGTTGGGTCGAGAACGCTTGCCGAGAGCGGGATGATCTCCTTCGGCACATGAAGGATCAGGACATTCATGCCCTCGTGCAACTGTCCGACGCTGAGCGGCTCCCCTTCGGGCGAGAGGGTCGTGATAACAGAGGGGAAGGTAGCAACGCGCTTGCCCGAGGAATCATCGACAGCCATGTATTCGTTCATGACATGCATCGTGACGGCCTTCTCACCCGAACCGACCGAGATCGTTCCGATATCGAAAGCCTCCTTGGTATAGACAACCGCCTTGCTGGTAATGACCCCTTCGGCAAGAATATGCCCGCCCGTCGTCTTGCAGATCGCATCGATGATGGCAGCACTGCCCTTTTTCTCCGCAGCGATGATCGCTTCACCTAGCGCCAGTGCCATGGAAATCCCGCCAAGCGCAGCATGGGTGCGTACGTAAGATGCCCGCAGCGGATTACGGCAGCTGGCGATGAAGCCGCCCGATTGGTCGGATGCGGCCCGCAGGATCGGCGATATCTTCGCCGTGGCACCTTTTACGACCAGCTCGATATATCGGTTTTCAGCGCGATTGCCGCCGACGGCGGTCTGGATCATCTGCTCCGGCGATCCGGCCATGCCGATTGAGCCCATGTCGCCGGTCGGGTGCGCGCGGATATCGCCGACGGCATCGACGACTTTGGTGCCAAGGATAGCCGAGGGAAGCCAGCCGTTGAGTGTGGATGAGCGGCCGTTCTGGCCGATGATTAGCCCGGTAAGCTTTTCGCCAAGCTCTTCCTGCAAAAGCTGCACGGCCTTGACATAATCGATGCCCTGCATCTCCCAGGGCGTGGTCGAGGCCGGCGCGCCGATGGCGGCCGCCGTCGCGATCCAGTCCTGATCATCAAGCTCATCGATGGAGACGAGCTCCGGCTTGCCGACATTGACCGCGGCGCAACCGAGCATCCGGCCGTGATCTGCCCAGCCGCCACCGCCGGCAGCGTAGACGGAGCCACCCCTGACGGCTGCCTCGACGTCTTTCTCAACGAGTATGCGTCCCATCTGGCTTCTCCTGGATGATGTTCGAAAGTGACTTGTCCATGTCGCAGACCGCTTCGAAGAGCACCGCGGCCCCAAGCGCGATATCGTCGTTCTCAGCCCATTCGTCCGCCGAGTGGCTGCGGCCTTCCCTGCAAGGCACGAAGATCATCGCAGCCGGCGCCACCTTGGCGATCCAGGCCGTATCGTGCCCCGCGCCCGAGGCCATGCGCCGATGCCGGGCGCCGACGGTGTCGCATGCCTGTTCGAGTGTATCGAGCAGGCCAAGATCGCCAGGCGTCGGCAAATTATCAGAGACTCGCAGTGGCGGCTTGATCGAGACCCCGTGTTCGGCTGCCAGCGTGACTACATGTCCGTCCAGCCATTGGCAGAACGCTTCCATGTCGCTTCGAATCTCCGCGCGCCCGTCGATCAGCAACACTACCTTCGAAGGCACGACATTTGCCGCGTTCGGCTCGATCCGGAATTCGCCGACGGTTGCCGCGAAGTGACCGGGCGTTCTCGCGTGCTCCATCGCCGCAGCGCGAATGTCGAGCACCAGTTGCGAAGCCGCCACCAGCGCGTCGGCCCTTCGGTCCATCGGCGTTGTGCCGGCATGGTCGGCACGGCCTTCGACGGTGACCTCGATCCGGGTGATGCCAGCGATAGCCGTCACTATGCCCACGTCCTTGCCTTCCGCCTCCAGCACCGGTCCCTGCTCGATGTGAAGCTCGAGGAAGCCAGCGATATCCGGTCGCTTTTGGGTGAGCAGGGCAGACGGATCGCCGCCGACCTCGAGGATTCCCTTGGAAAGATCGCGGCCGTCGCTGACGCGTGAAAGCCACGCTTCGGGCAATTGACCGGTCATTCCGCGGCTGCCGATGCAGGAAACGCCAAAAATGCTTACTTCCTCGGCGAGGAAGTCGACGATCTCAAGATCATGGTCGAGCTGGATGTCGCGGTCGGAAAGCGCGCGGGCAACTTCGAGCGCCGAGATGACGCCGGCAATACCGTCGAAGCGGCCGCCGTCGGGAACGGTGTCGGAGTGCGAGCCGACCGTGATCGTCCCGAGCCCGGGCTTGGCGCCTGCGCGACGGCCAATGAGATTGCCCGCGGCATCGATGCGCGTCTCAAGGCCGGCGGCCTTCATGCGCGCCTCGATATACCGGCGCCCCTCAAGAAACAGCGGCGAAAAGGCCCGCCGCGTCCAGGGATGGCCCGGCTCGGTGATCCCGGCAAGCGCGTCGATGTCCAAGGCGATGCGGTCGGCGTTGACGGGCAGGTTGCGGCTCATGCGGCCTCTCCGGCGATGATCCTTCTAGCCAGCGGGCGCACGAATTTGCCGGTGCCTGGTTCGGACACGACCTTGGAGCCGTCGAACGCGAGCGCGCCACGCAGGTAAGTGGCAGAAACCTTGTAGGGCAGGCGAATCCCTTGGTAAGGGCTCCAACCGACCACATTATTGCCGCTGGCCGCGGCATCGTAGATGGTTTCTTCCGGTGTCAGCACGACGATATCGGCATCCTTGCCGATCTCGAGCGCGCCTTTGCAATGGTCGAGCCGAAAATGCTTAGCCGGATTCTCCGCCATCAGCTTCGCCGCCCAGGTGAGTGAAATTCCGCGCTCGATGGAGCCCTTGACGAATAGCGGCACCATCACCTCGAGCCCCGGAACGCCGGATGCGTTGGCCAGCATGTCTGGGTTGGTCTTGCGGTTTTCAGACCAACTGACATGATCGGTCGAGACCAGCCAGACATTGCCCTCAGCGACCTTGCGCCACAGCGTTTCGACCTCGGCGCGCGGGCGTATCGGCGGATTGATCTTTGCCTTGCCGCCAAGCCGCTTGACGTCGTTTTCCTCGTCGAGCGTCAGATAGTGGATGCAGCATTCAACCGTCGCCTCAAAGCCGTCGCGACGGTAAGCCCGGGCGATGTCGTAGCCGCGCCCGAGCGAGCAGTGAACCACATGCGCCGGGCAGCCGGTCTGAGCGCCGGTTTCAAAGATCGTGTGCATCGCCAGCAGCTCGGTGATCGGCGGTCGGGACATGCCATGAGCCCGCCAGTCGGTGATACCGCTTGCCTTCGTTGCGTCGATATAGGTCCGCACCGCCTCGTCGTCCTCGTTGTGGACGCCCGCGGTCAGACCGGTCGGAGCGATCGCCGAAAAGCAGGCCTCCAGCAGGGCAGGGGGAATGCGCGGAAAGCGCTTCGGGTCGGTGCCGAAGGTGGAAAATTTGAACGCTGCAACTCCGGCATCGACCATTTCGAGGATGCGGGCAGGCCCTTCCTCGGGATCGACAGTGCCGTAGAGCGCGAAGTCGACGCGGGTCTGAGGGCTCGCATGGTCGATTTTCCTCCCGACGGCTTCGGCCGAGCAGACGAGATTGCCCTCGTCATAGGGCATGTCGACGATGGTCGTAACGCCGCCCGCCGCGGCAGACCGCGTCGACCAGATGAAATCCTCCTGGTCTTTCTGCGAAAGCGAATGCACTTGCGCATCGATTGCACCCGGAAGGATCAGCGCCTTGCCGAGCAGATGACGTTCGCGAGCGGCAGGAGGGACGCCAATGCCGATTTCTGCAATCTTCCCGGCGCGGACCGCGACATAGCCGGCTTCCACGATTCGATTGGGCAGCACGACGGTGCCCTGCAACACGAGATCGAAGTCAGCCATGTCTGTCCCTTTCATCAGTTGAATTGTCTCGAGCGTCAGGCCCGCATAGGCTCGTGGCGAACACGTTCCTCTATCCGCTCCAGCGTTCCGAGCGCGAAGAAGTCGTCGAAGGAGGCAATGGGAACCTCCGATATCATCGCCGACATGAAGGTGTCGGAAGCCATCTCCTCCTCGATCGCCTCGACTTCGGCGGAAAGCGGACGGTCGACCGTGTAGAAGGCTGCGTGCTTGCGCACCACGTCGTAGAGCATGCGCGCGACACCACCCGGAACGTCGCCATTGATATCGATCGCCTGGGCTGCAAGAAGCGCCTCCAGTGCCGCGAGGCGCTTTAGAGCCCGCATCTGCCGTTCGAAGCGCTCGATGACCAGCGGCAGGAACGCGGCCTCGTCCTCCATCCCGGCGGCAACGACAAGCGACTGCGCCGAGACGGGGTTGGACATCGACAGCACCCGCGAGAAAATCTCGCCGGCAAGCTTGATGATCGGCCCGAAACCGGTGGCGATCCGGCCTTCCGGTACAAGATTGACCGGCAGCCCGCGTCGCTGGCCGTTGCCGAGGATGACGCAGCGGTTGAAGGCATTGCGTGCCGCATGGGCCATACAGATGGCAGCCGATTCCAGGAGGATCGTCACGTCGAGCGGCAGTGATCCGCCTGATGTCATCACCCGTCCTTCGACCACGACAGGATTGTCGTCGGAGCGGCCGGTGGCGGCAAGGATCTTGTGGCCCGTCGACAGCAGGTTCTCGATGACCGCGCCGAAGACCTGCGCCACCATGCGCAGGCTCAGCGGATCCTGGACATGGGTCGCGACCGGCCAGGGCCATTCGTCGGACGCATTGCAAAGCCATGCGCCGATCAGCGCCTCACGGGCTGTCCCGACATGACGGACGGATCGCCAGGGATCGCGCGATGCACCCAGCGCGCCGCAGGCCATCATGCCCGTCGCGAGCAAAACGCGGATCGAAGCTGCAGCGCTGCGTGTCGCATCCGCGGCGGCTGCAAAGCTCACTGCATTGACGCTGAGCGAGGCGAGGCTGTCGCGTGGCGCCATCTTGGTCGGCTCTATGCCGGCAGCTGCGAAAGCCTCGGCGGCCTGCATGCGTCGGCCCTTGTAGACCGCCTCGCCGACGCCAGTCAGAACCGCGCCGATCTGTCCCATCAGGCCGATATCGGCGCAGCCGATCGAACCGGTGCGGCGCACGACCGGAATGACATCGGCCTCAAGGAGCTTCAGGTAGGCGTCGATCAGTTCCGGAGTGCAGCCGACCTGGCCGGTCAACGCGGTATTGACGCGGATGCCGATCGCGTTACGCACGATCGACATCGAGAATGGCGCTCCGGTACCGAAATGGTGGGCCCGCACGAGACCGAGATTGAAGGCGTCGAGATCTTCCGGCGACCATTCCACGTCTTTCATCGCGCCGACGCCGGTCGTGGCCCCGTAAACCGGCATGCCCGATGCAATTGCGTCCTCGACGACCGAGCGTGCGGTGACGATCCGTGCCATGCCGCTTTCTGACGCGGTGGGCGCGAGCCCCGCGCCGATGCGAACGAGATCGGCAAAGGTCAGCGGCTGGCCGCTGAGTTCAATACCGGTCGTTTGACGATCCATATGCAAAATCTCCTTTGACGCGAGATTATGCGATGCCGAGAGATAGAGGGATATCCCAAATGTCGAACACAGGATGTTTTTGCAGCGCCGCAATCGGTTTGCGATGCGACGCAGTTATTCAGGTGAGGTGCCAGGCAATATAAAGGAGCGTGAGCGCGATGACCCAGAGCGCAAGACGGCCCGAGCGGCTGTGACGCGCTTCCGATTTACCGATGGCCTCCGTGGTCTGCGGATCGAAGCGCAGCCCGTTCTCACTCATATTCAGCAGCTCGTGGTGGAATTTCTCGGTCTTGGCGGCGATCTCGGGAACCGCTTCGGCCAGTTTGACCGCGGCCTTAACCGCATCCCTGAGGTCGGTGACGATGCGCTTAGGCCCGAGATTGTTGCGGATCCATTCCCCGACGACCGGCTCAGAAGCTTTCCACATGTTGAAGCGAGGGTTGAGCATGCGCGCCACGCCCTCGACGACGACCATGGTCTTCTGCAGCATCACGAGTTCCGGACGCGTCTCCATGTCGAAAAGTTCCGTGACCTCGAACAGCAACGTCAGCAGCTTGCCCATCGAAATGGTTTCCGCCGGCTGCCCGTGGATCGGTTCGCCGATGGCGCGGATCGCCTGTGCGAAGCTCTCCATGTTGTGGTGCGCCGGCACATAGCCGGCCTCGAAATGCACCTCGGCGACATGGAGATAGTCGCGGGTGATGAAGCCGTAGAGGATTTCCGCAAGGAACCGCCGTTCCTTCTTTCCAAGCCGCCCGACAATGCCCATGTCGACGGCAACGATCATACCGTCGGGAGCGACAAAGAGATTGCCGGGATGCATGTCGGCATGGAAAAAGCCGTCGCGCAGCGTGTGCCGGAGAAAAGACTGGATCAGCAAGTCGGCAAGCTTGTTGAGGTCGTGCCCGGCGGCCCGGAGCGCATCGACATCCGACATCTTGGCGCCGTCGATCCACTCCATCGTGATGACGTCGCGCCCGGTGCGCTCCCAGTCGACCTTGGGTACGCGAAAACCCTCGTCCTTCTCGGTATTCTCGGCAATTTCCGATAGCGCTGCGGCCTCGAGCCTGAGGTCCATTTCGACCTTCGTCGTCTGCTCGAGCGCTCGCGTGACTTCGACCGGTCGCAGTCGGCGGCTGGACGGCATGAAGCGTTCCTGCAGCCCGGCGACAAGGTACATCGCCTCGATATCGTTGGCGAAGCGCTGGCGCACGCCCGGTCGAACTACCTTCACGGCAACTTTCTTGCGACCCTGCGGCGTGTCCACCTCGGCTGGGTGTACCTGCGCGATGGATGCGGCCGCGATCGGATCGCCGAAGCTGGCATAGAGCTCTTCGAGCGGGCGCCCAAGCGAGCTTTCAATGTTTGCCTTTGCCGCGGCCGCCGGGAAAAACGCCATGCTGTCCTGGAGCTGCGACAGATCATTGGCGAAATCGATGCCGACGACGTCGGGCCGGGTCGCGAGGAATTGGCCGATTTTCACATAGGAGGGTCCGAGCCTTTCCACCGCCTTCGACAGGCGATCGCTGCGCGTCTGCCCCTTGGCTTGCCGACGGGCAAAGATGCTGACGAATGACTTGGCAAGGCTGACGGATGGCGGCAGGCCCTCGGATGGTAGCGCAAGGACGACGCCCTCGCGCACCAAAACCCAGCCGACCCTGACGAGCCCGAAATATGCACCGAAAGTGCTCATGGTCTTTGTATGTTTCGCATGAGCCTATCCGAAAGCCGCTTCACACTTCTGGGCATCATGCGTCAGAGCTTCCAGCCGGAATGAAGCGCCGCAATGCCGCCGGTATAGTTGGTGTAGGTCACGCGCGAGAAACCAGCCTGACGGATCATCTCGGCGAAATCCTGCTGGTTGGGGAACTTGCGGATCGATTCTACCAGGTACTGGTAGGGCTCGCTTTCGCCGGTGATCGCCTTGCCGAAGCGCGGGATCGCGTTGAACGACCAGGCATCGTAGACGCGGTCGAGCAGCGGCAGGTCGACCTCGGAAAATTCCAGGACCAGCAATCGTCCACCGCGCTTCAAAACCCTGTGTGCTTCCTTGAGCGCCACGTCGATGCGCGGAACGTTGCGAATTCCGAAGGCGATCGTATAGGCATCGAAGGAGCCCGCGTCGAAGGGCAGCTCCTCGGCATTGGCCTCGACGAAGGTGAGATTGTCCGAAAGCTTCTTTTTTGTCGCGCGCTCGGCGCCGACAGCCAGCATCGAGCCGTTGATGTCGAGCACGGTCGCATGGGCCAACCGGCTCGAGGCTTCGACGATGCGGAATGCGATATCCCCAGTACCGCCTGCAACATCCAGCACCTTGTAGGCTGGATCCTTGCGCGGATTGAGCGCGGAGATCATCGCGTCCTTCCACGCCCGGTGCAGGCCCATCGACATGACGTCGTTCATGACATCGTAGCGCTTGGCAACCTTATGGAAGACATCGTTGACGAGACCCTGCTTCTCGCCGTCCGCCACTTCGCGGAATCCGTAGGATGTTTCCATGCCGCCATCGGCGGAGGTGCGGCTTTCGGCCATTGCGTCTACTCCATGACTTAAATCGCGGCGAGCCATAGCGAAATCGCCCGCATCACGCTATCTGAGTGCCAACGAGGGCGGCACCTTGGCGTTGGTTTAGATCATGACAGCGTTAAATTAAAGCGCATCTTGATCGCCGCCTTGCCGCAGGCCTTCGAAACACTGAGATGGATCATCATGCCGGAATTACCAGAGGTCGAAACCGTCAGGCGCGGGCTGGCGCCCGCCATGGAAGGCGCGGTTCTGACCGAGCTCGAGTTGCGCCGCGGCGATCTGCGGTTCCCTTTCCCTTCTGAATTTGCCCACCTCGTCGCTGGCCGCCGGATCACATCCCTGTCGCGCCGTGCGAAATATCTGTTGATCGATCTCGAGGACGGCATGACTGTCATCGCCCATCTCGGCATGTCCGGCTCGTTTCGTATCGAAAAAGACCTGGCGGTCGGAATACCCGGCGACTTCCACCATGTCAGATCGAAGGACGAAAAGCACGATCACGTCATCTTCCATCTGGAGGGCGAAACCGGTCGTACCCGCGTCATCTATAATGACCCGCGCCGCTTTGGCTTCATGGACATCGTCAATCGCGCCGATCTTTCGAGCCATCCCTACATTCGCGACCTCGGGCCGGAACCGACCGGCAATGCGCTGAGCGCCGATTATCTGGCGATGCGCTTCGACGGAAAGGCGCAGCCCTTGAAGAGTGCGTTGCTCGACCAGAAGAATATTGCCGGTCTCGGCAATATCTATGTTTGCGAGGCGATGTGGCGCTCGCACCTGTCGCCGACCAGCGCGGCCGGAGCACTGGTGAAGGAGAACGGGACGCCAAGGGAATCGCTGATTTTCCTGGTCCAGTCGATCCGCGACGTCATCGCCGATGCCATCGCGGCCGGAGGCTCGTCGCTGCGCGATCATATCCAGACCGACGGCTCGCTCGGCTATTTCCAACATAGCTTCTCGGTCTATGATCGTGAAGGTGAAGCTTGCCGGACGCAGGGCTGCGGCGGTACGGTCGAGCGGATCGTGCAGGCGGGCCGTTCGACTTTCTATTGCCCCGTCTGCCAGACCTGATTGGCTGGAGGAGAGAACGTCGTGGACTATGAAACCCTTATCGTCGAAACGCATGGCGCCGTCGGCCTGGTTCGGCTCAACCGCCCGCAGGCGCTGAACGCGCTGAACTCCACAATACTGTTGGAGCTGAAGAAAGCCTATGCGGCATTTCACGCAGATGACGCGATCGGCGCGATCGTGCTCACTGGGTCGGAAAAAGCCTTCGCCGCTGGTGCCGATATCAAGGAGATGCAGCCTCTGAACTTCGCGGAGGTCTATCAGCGCGATTTCATCAGCGGTTGGGACGAGATCGCCAAGGCACGCAAGCCGGTCATCGCAGCCGTCAGCGGCTTTGCGCTGGGGGGCGGCTGCGAACTCGCGATGATGTGCGATTTCATCATCGCTTCCGAGACCGCAAAATTCGGGCAGCCGGAGATCACTCTCGGCGTCATTCCAGGCATGGGCGGTTCGCAGCGGTTGACCCGCGCCGTCGGGAAAGCGAAAGCCATGGATATGGTGTTGACCGGCCGCATGATGGATGCCGTCGAGGCGGAGCGCGCAGGCCTGGTCTCACGCGTCGTGCCGGCTGACAGGCTTCTCGACGAGGCCCTCGCGGCGGCGGCAAAGATTGCCTCGCTGTCGCGCCCTTCGGTCCTGATGGCCAAGGAAGCCGTGAACCGGGCGCTGGAGACGACATTGGAAGAAGGGCTGCGCTTCGAGCGTCGAATGTTTCACAGTCTTTTTGCCACAGAAGACCAGAAAGAGGGGATGGCTGCATTTATCGAGAAGCGTAAACCGGAGTTCAAGAACCGGTGATGCGCGCCTACCGCGGGGCGGGACGGTGGAAAAGACCGGCGGCCCACGGCGTTTTTGCTGAAATGCGCGTTGACGACACTGCGCATTAAGGCTATATGCCCGCCACAGTTTGGAAAGCCGATCCGGTTTTCCGCGATTGCTCCCGCATTGCTGGATGAAACGGCCGAAGGGCCCTGACGCGGCAATGAGTGAGTTATGTTGGAATTCTAAGAGAGGCATACATGGCCAATACAAGCTCGGCGAAAAAAGCGACCCGCAAGATCGCCCGCCGCACCGAAGTCAACAAGGCTCGTCGCTCGCGCGTTCGCACTTACGTTCGCCAGGTCGAAGAGGCCATCGCGTCTGGTGACGCGGACCGCGCCAAGGAAGCACTGCGAGTCGTTCAGCCGGAATTGGCACGCGCCGCCGGCAAGGGCGTCCTGCATGTCAACACTGCGTCCCGCAAGGTCTCGCGCCTTGCTAAGCGCGTGAAGGCACTGTCGGCTGCTCCGACTGCCTAATTGTTGCTAATAATTATATCATTACAACGAGCCCGGCCCTTCGCCGGGCTTTTTGGATTCGGGGAAAATTTAGGCTGAGTGACTATTTTACATTCACTCGTTCGTGTCACTGGAATGACAGAAAAAGCCCATAAATAACAAATAGTTGGGACAGGTTGCTCTTTCTCCTTGTGACAACTTGTCCGCACCTTGGGCCCTTCCCTGAGTCAAGAGATTTATTATTTTATTTCTCCAATGCCGTGTCGAAAACGCATCAGTAAGGAATCCCCTTGATTCAAAAGCGATTCTTTTTTGACGAGGGTGTGACAGTCAAAAATGCCCCCCCGAGTCAATGCCCGATGCCCGATTTTGCGTAAAATTCATCGTTGATATTGTCCGATGATCCTGCCTAAATGGCTTTCAACAAGGGGCGCGGACATCACCTTAAACGGCTTCGGCGAACACTGCCATTCAGGCGGCGTGGGTTAGTTTTTGTCCCTTGTGACGGAATGGTTCAATTCCGTTTTTTCAAACAGTTGACACGTCCAAACCGGAAGCAGTGATGTTTCTGGACGAGGGGACTTGTCGCTCTCAGGCAGCCTCGGTCCCTAGTATGGCTGCAGGAGAGCAGGGGTGAAAAATTGACAGCCACTCAGGCGCAGTCGGTCGGAACGAGGGCCGAATGACTGCTCCTGATGAAGAGATTGATGACGGCGGCTGCCTGGAGGCAGCTTTCGCCGCGGATTTCTTTGTGGGTCCTTTGGCAGGACCGTGGCTGATGAACCGGGATGCTGATGAGTTCATGAGGGGCTCCCCAGCATGTCATGTGCGAGATATCTTCGGGCGGCGTTCCTTCGCCCGGCAGGAATAGAACTCTGGAAGGCGGCAACATGCAGATCAATACGATGACGGCCAGTGCGTTGGGAAAAGGGGACAATGCACAACAGGCGCTCGGCGCAGTTTGCCTTGAAGCGGCGGGAGACAAAGGAGACATGAAGCATAGTGTACTTTTCGAGCGTGTCAGCGCACGCTTGAAGGCACAGGTCGGCCCGGATGTTTATGCGAGCTGGTTTGCGCGGCTCAAGTTGCATTCGCATTCGAAGAGCGTCGTGCGTCTTACAGTTCCGACGACTTTTCTGAAATCGTGGATCAACAATCGCTATCTCGATCTGATCACCAGCCTGTTTCAGGCAGAAGATGCAGAGATCCTCAAAGTCGAAATTCTAGTGCGTACGGCAACCCGTCACGGCGTGAAGGCCCCGGGTGTGGATGAGCAGACGTCTTCCGCGGAACCGGCTTCGGTAGCCCAGATCCGTCGGCCGGCGGCACAGACTGCCGGTCAGGCCGTGGCCCACGCGGTAAGTGCGGTCGCTGCGGCCCGCCCATCATTCGGCTCGCCTTTGTTCGGCTCGCCGCTTGATACGCGATATACCTTCGATACCTATGTCGAGGGCAGTTCCAACCGGATCAGCCTCGCGGCTGCCAAGACCATAGCGGAAGCGGGTCCCGGTGCCGTGCGGTTCAATCCGCTGTTCGTCCATTCGTCGGTCGGCCTCGGCAAGACCCATCTCTTGCAGGCGATTGCAAATGCTGCAGTACAGAACCCGCGCGGTTTACGCGTGGTCTATCTGACGGCAGAGTACTTCATGTGGCGCTTCGCAACCGCGATCCGCGACAATGATGCGCTGACGCTGAAGGACTCGCTGCGAAACATCGACCTTCTGATCATCGACGACATGCAGTTCCTGCAGGGCAAGATGATCCAGCATGAATTCTGCCATCTGCTGAACATGCTGCTCGACAGTGCCAAGCAGGTTGTCGTGGCGGCAGATCGTGCCCCGTGGGAACTGGAATCGCTCGATCCGCGGGTGCGTTCGCGCCTGCAGGGCGGCGTTGCCATCGAGGTCGAGGCACCTGACTACGAAATGCGCCTTGAAATCCTCAAGCGCCGGCTGGATGTCGCCCGTGTGGACGATCCGTCGCTCGATATCCCGGCAGAACTGCTGCAGCACGTCGCACGAAGCGTCACCGCCAGCGGCCGCGAGTTGGAAGGCGCCTTCAATCAGCTGGTCTTCCGTCGCTCGTTCGAGCCCAATCTGACAATAGAACGTGTCGATGAGCTACTGGCCCATCTGGTCGGTTCCGGCGAGCCCCGGCGCGTGCGTATCGAGGACATCCAGCGGGTCGTTGCGCGCCACTACAACGTGTCGCGCCAGGAGCTCGTCTCCAATCGGCGGACGCGCGTCATCGTCAAGCCACGCCAGATCGCCATGTATCTGGCGAAAACGCTGACGCCGCGCTCGTTTCCGGAGATCGGCCGTCGTTTCGGCGGACGAGATCACACGACGGTGCTTCACGCGGTCCGCAAGATCGAGGAACTGATTTCCGGAGACACCAAGCTGTCGCACGAAATCGAATTGCTGAAGCGTTTGATCAACGAATAGCGTTCACGCATTGGCACTGAAATCGAACGGCCGGCAGTCTCTGCCGGCCGTTCGTCGTTTCCGGTTTCTATCTTGACATCCAACATCATATGCATAGGCTATGCATATGATGTTGGATGCAAACAAGCTCGGCGCTTTCGGGTTGCTGGTGAACGACAGGATGCAGGATGCCCTCGCGGATCTTTCGCCGAGTGCCGCAGCTTTGCTTTCCATGCTCTATTTCAAGCCGGGCCTGACCGGCTCGGAGCTGGCCACGATCGCGGGCGTCGCACAGCCCACGGCCGTGCGTGTGCTCGAGGGCCTTGTCCGCCACGGTTTCGTCGAGCGCTTGATGCAACAGGGCCGCGCAACGCCACTTCGCCTGACGGATGAAGGAAGAGCGCGGGCACAGGCATTGCAAGCCGCGCGACTGGGTACCTTGGCCGGCCTGCTCGACGTATTGTCCGCCGGTGATCGCGCCCAATTCGAAATGTTGATGGACAAGATGCTCGCCGGAGCGACCACATCGCGCGCCTTTGCCCGCACGACCTGCCGCCTCTGCGAGCACGATCTCTGCAGCCCGGAGCTCTGTCCTATCGGCTGCCGGGCGACCGAACTCGAGCGCGGGGCCGATAATCCAACGTCAAAGGAAAGCTATCATGCTGGCAGCCTATGATGACAAGAAACCGGTGATCGATCCGGGAGCCTGGGTAGCCGACGACGCCACCGTCTGCGGCGATGTGACGATCGGTCCCGGTTGCCGCGTCATGCCGGGCGCCCGCATCGTCGCGGAAGCCGGTGGCGCCATCCGGATCGGTGCCTGCTGCATCGTGCTCGAAAACGCCGTCATTCGTTCGACCGCTCGCCACGCGACGTCGATCGGCGACCATTGCCTCGTCGGGCCGAACAGCCACATCGTCGGCGCCACCATTGGCGACGAGGTTTTCGTTGCGACCGGCGCGAGCATCTTCCATGGCGCCACGGTTGGTGCTGGCTCCGAGGTGCGCATCAATGCCGTCGTCCATCTGCGCACGGAGCTGAAACCCGGCGCGACCGTCCCGATCGGCTGGATCGCGGTTGGGAATCCGGCTCAATTCTTCTCGGCTGACCGACACGAGGAAATATGGGCACTGCAACAGCCGCTCGATTTTCCCGGCTTCGTCTACGGCGTCGATCGCGGTGCGCCGGATTTGATGCGGACAGCAATGGAGACCCTATCGAAAAGTCTGGCCATTCATCATAGAACAGTGGCAATAGAGTCGTAACGAGCGCTGCGGGGAGGGAAATCGCGGTGCCGAAGGGGGAAACACATGAGTTTTGAAAGAATAGCCGTTCTCGGCCTGGGCAAGGTTGGGCGGCTAGCCGCCACCTTGCTTCATGAAAGCGGCTTCAAGGTCACGGGCGTCGATATGCAACTCCCGAGGGACGTTACTCCATTCATATGCGAGGCTCGCGACGTATCGGATGTCGCGGTCACCGGCGAATTGTTTTCGCGCGTGGATGCGGTCCTTTCCTGCCTGCCTTTCCATCTCAATTCACAGCTGGCGCGGATCGCCCATTCGGCGGGCATCCATTATTTCGATCTGACCGAGGATGTTGAAACCACAAACGGCATTATCGAACTGTCGCGGACATCACGCGGCTTGATGGCGCCGCAATGTGGCCTTGCCCCTGGCTTCGTCGGCATCGTCGGCGCCAGCCTGGCGGACGCCTTCGAGCGATGCCGCTCGATCCGCATGCGCGTTGGCGCCCTGCCGCAGCACCCGACCGGCCTGCTCGGCTACGCCTTCAACTGGTCTCCGGAAGGCGTCGTCAACGAATATCTCAACGATTGCGAAGTGATCGAAGGCGGCGTGCGCAAGCTGGTCTCGCCGATGGAATGGCTGGAAACGCTTTATGTCAACGGCGTGAAGCTGGAGGCATTCACGACATCAGGCGGTCTCGGCACCATGTGCAGCACCATGCTGGGTCGGGTCGACAATCTGGACTACAAGACCATGCGCTATCCGGGGCATATGGAGCTGATGAATTTCTTCTTCCACGAGCTCTTGATGCGCGACCGCCCCAAGCTGGCCGGTGAGATCCTGACCGAGGCCAAGCCGCCTGTCGACGACGACGTCGTCTACGTTCACGTATCTGCCGAAGGCATGACAAACGGCAGCCTGCGCCGCCGGGAATTCGTCCGGGCCTATTACCCCATCGAGATTTCGGGCGAACGCCGCACGGCGATCTCCTGGACGACGTCGGCCTCGGTCGTCGCGCTCATCGAGCTGGTGCGGGATGGACACCTGCCATCGACCGGCTTCCTTCACCAGGAGCATATCTCTCTCGACATGTTCCTGAAGACGCGCACCGGAAGCCTGTTCGATCAGAAGATGCCGGCCTGATCCGGAGGATTGCTTCGCGCCTTCAGCAGGCCAAGTCCGCGACGACGGAATCGAGGATCAGCATTCCCGACGGCGTGCAGCGCAGGCGGGAATTGCCGAGACGCTCGATGAATCCGTGCTCCAGCAGGAATTCCTCGCGCTTCGGGTCCGGTTCGCGACCTGAAAACTGCTGCCAGCGGACAAGGTCAATGCCTTCCTTGAGACGCAGGCCCATCAGCAGCAGTTCATCCGATTGCTCCTGGTAGCCGAGCAGCTCCTGGTCGAGCACGCCATGGCCATCCCGCTCCACCATCTCGAGCCAGCCCTCCGGTCGGCGCTCCGTCGCCGTCGCCAGCTTGTCGCGCCCTTGCGTCAGGCGGCCATGGGCGCCGGGCCCGATGCCAGCATAGTCGCCATAGCGCCAATAGGTGAGGTTGTGACGGCTCTCGGCGCCAGGGCGAGCGTGGTTGGACACCTCATAGGCGGGCATCCCCTCGCGCTCGGTGATCTCCTGCGTCGCCTCGTAGAGAACTGCAGATTGTTCGCCGTCAGGCACGATCAGCTTGCCCGCCTTGTGCAGTCCGAAGAACGGCGTGCCCTCCTCGATGGTCAGCTGATAGAGCGAAAGATGATCGACGGCGTAGGAGATCGCCTCCTTCAGCTCACGCTCCCACTCCTCGACCGTTTGGTTCGGTCGTGCATAGATAAGGTCGAACGACATGCGCGGAAAAATGTCGCGCGCCAGCCGGATCGCCTTCAGGGCGTCCTCGACATTGTGCAATCTGCCGAGAAACTTCAGGTCCCGGTCGTTTAGCGCCTGAACGCCGAGCGATACGCGGTTGACGCCCGCTGCTCGATAGCCGCGGAAGCGCTCCGCCTCGACGCTGGAAGGGTTGGCCTCCATCGTGATCTCGATGCCGTCAGGCACGTACCAATTTTTCCCGATGCCATCGAGGATCGCGCCGACGGTCGTGGGATCCATCAGCGATGGCGTGCCGCCGCCGAGGAAGATACTTGTCACGGTCTTCGGCCCGCTGAGCGCCCGCATCGCTTCCATTTCGCGGAGAAAGGCGGCGGTGAACCGCGCCTGGTCGACCGGCTGGTGACGAACATGGCTGTTGAAATCGCAATAAGGGCATTTGGCCGCGCAGAAGGGCCAATGCACATAAACGCCGAAACCGGGTTCGCCGGTGTCAGGCAGCATAGGAGCATTGCGCAGGCTCGGATTTTGCGAATCTAATGTGTCCACGAACCGATCCTACGCTTCCAGACAGGTTTCGACAAAGAGCTTGAAAGCCCGTGCGCGATGCGAAAGCGCCTCTGGTTCGCCGGGCTTCCAGCCGTGCTTCTGCTCGGCGCTCATTTCGCCAAATGTGGCTTCGTAGCCCCGCGGCTGAAAGATCGGATCATAACCGAAGCCCTGGTCCCCTCGTGGAGGCCAGGCGATGGTGCCCATGACTTCGCCACGGAAAAGTTCCGTATGCCCATCCGGCCATGCAAGGCAGAGAACACTGACAAAGCGCGCGGCCCGGGCTTCGGGCAACGTCGCACCAGCATGTTCCAGCGCCTTTTCGACCTTCTGCATCGCCATGTGGAAATCCCGCGTGCCGTCGAGGGTCTCGGCCCAATTGGCGGTATAGACGCCAGGCGCGCCGCCCAGCGCGTCGATCACCAAGCCGCTGTCATCAGACAGGGCAGGCATCCCGGACACCTTTGCAGAGGCGAGCGCCTTGATGATGGCGTTTTCTTCGAAGGTCGTGCCGGTCTCGTCAGGCTCGATGAAGTTAAGTTCGGCTGCCGATTTTGCGGTGAAGCCGAAAGGGCCGATCAGGTCCTGGATTTCGCGGATCTTGCCCGCGTTGTGACTGGCGACAACGATCGTCTTGGTTTCTAGTTTGCGCATGTGATTATCCTAATCGAGGCCCCAGATGATGGCTTCAGCGCATTCCAGGCTGTTGCCGGCCGGGTCGCGGAAATAAATCGAACGGCCGCCGTTCGGCCAGTGAAAATCGGACTCGATGGCGACACCGGCAGCTTTAAGGCTCTCCGCCATCGCATCGATGTTCTGCCGCGAGATGCGGAAGCAGGCGTGGCCGGACCCCTTGGTGCCATGTGGCGGTACCGGCAGGCTACCCGGTTCAGGCGGCTGCATGGTTTCCTCAGGATTGAAGATCAACAGGACGCCGGGTCCGCAGCGAAAAAAGACATGCCGGTTGCCGGCTCGGGTGATCTTCTGAAGACCGAGGACCCCCGCATAGAAGGCTTCCACCTTGTCGAGGTCCTCTGCGTAGAGCGCCGTCTCCAGAATGCCTTCCAGCGGGTTCATCGGCTGACAATCTCTCTGCTTCAGGCAATGGCCTGTTTCTGCAACGACACAAGATCGCCGATGCCGGCCTTGGCGAGCTGCATCAGGATACCGAATTCCTCTTCGCTGAAGGGAGTACCCTCGGCAGTGCCCTGGATCTCGACGATGCCACCGGCACCGGTCATGACGAAATTGGCGTCCGTCTCGGCCGAGGAATCCTCGAGGTAGTCGAGGTCGATGACCGGCTGGCTTGCAAAGATCCCACAGGAGACAGCCGCGATATGATCCTTGAGCACGCGCTCGACCTTGATCATGTTGCGGCTTTCCATCCATTTCAGGCAGTCGTAAAGCGCAACCCATGCCCCTGTTATCGAGGCCGTCCGCGTGCCGCCGTCCGCCTGGATGACGTCGCAATCAAGCGTGATCTGTCGCTCACCGAGCGCCTGCAGGTCGACCACGGCCCTAAGGGAACGACCGATCAGGCGTTGGATTTCCTGGGTACGGCCGCCCTGCTTGCCGGCTGCCGCTTCGCGCTTCATCCGGTCGCCGGTTGCGCGCGGCAGCATTCCGTATTCGGCGGTGACCCATCCCTTGCCGCTGTTGCGCAGCCACGGCGGGGTTTTTTCCTCCAGGCTGGCGGTGCAGAGCACATGCGTATCGCCGAATTTCACCAGGCACGAGCCTTCGGCGTGCTTGGAAAAATTGCGTTCGAACGACACTTTGCGCATCTGATCGGTTTTTCTGCCTGAAGGCCGCATCCTGCTCTCCTGATGTTGTTGACCGCTTCTACGATTGCCGAAAGCCATTTGCAAAGGAAAAGCAGGGAGAGCGGCTGTCCTGAGACCATCAGCGACATTTCCCTTTTGCCATTACTAATCGAATGACTATATCTCTTTGCTAAGGATTATCAGGACGGACTTGAAGGCGCATGGGTTTTACGACGTCGTCGGTTTCGGATGCCGTTTCTGCACTTGACGAACGCTCGAAGGAAGTCTTTCGCCGCATAGTCGAAAGTTATCTCGAGCACGGCGAACCGTTGGGCTCGCGCAGCCTGTCGCGATTGCTGCCGATGTCGTTGTCGCCGGCCTCGGTACGCAACGTCATGAGCGATCTCGAAGAGCTCGGCCTTATCTATTCCCCACATATCAGTGCCGGGCGTCTGCCGACCCAGGTGGGACTGCGGTTCTTTGTCGACGCCTTCATGCAGGTCGGTGATCTCTCGGCCGAAGAGCGCGCGAGCATCGACCGGCAGGTTCGCGGCGGCAATCGCGACCAGCCGATGGAATCGCTCATGACCGAGGCAAGCCAGATGCTGTCGGGCATGTCCCGTGGTGCCGGCCTGGTTATCACGTCGAAGAGCGATCCGGTCCTCAAGCATGTCGAGTTCATCCGCCTTGAGCCGACCAAGGCGCTTGCCGTCCTCGTCGGCGATCACGATCAGGTCGAAAACCGGATCATCGAGCTGCCCGCCGGCGTTACCTCGTCGCAACTGACGGAGGCGGCCAATTTCCTCAACGCTCATATGACCGGGCAAACGCTTCCCGATCTGCGCAAGCAATTGCTGACCCTGAAGCAGGATGTCCGCCAGGAGCTCGACGTATTGTCCCGCGATCTCGTCGAGCGCGGCATCGCCGTCTGGTCTGGCGACGGTGACGACGCCAAGCCGACGCAGCTTATCGTCCGTGGCCGCGCAAACCTGCTGGAGGGTTTGGGAGACGCCGGCGATCTCGATCGCCTGCGGATGCTGTTCGACGATCTTGAAAAGAAGGACAGCCTGATCGAAATCCTCAATCTGGCGGAAAGCGGGCCGGGTGTCCGCATCTTCATCGGCTCGGAAAACAAGCTGTTTTCGCTATCCGGATCTTCGCTGATCGTGGCGCCCTACCGCGACGATGACGATCGCATAGTCGGTGCCGTCGGTGTCATCGGCCCGACACGGCTAAACTACGCCCGCATAGTGCCTATGGTCGACTATACCGCGCAGCTTATTTCCCGCCTGTCGCGACCCGGCAAGTGAGTGCGGGACAACCTTGACTGATTAAATCGCGCCCAGCGGCAGGAATGCTGTCTTCTTTGCCGCGCAGACTTGATTTTTTTCGACCAAACCTCGATATCGGGCACATCCTTTAGACAGAGCAATTCGGAGACCGTCATGACCGACGAAACAACCCACAATGGACCTGACGCTACGGCGACTGACAACCTTGCGGATATGGCACAGGATGCGGCGGATGCCAGCGTCTCGCCGGAACCAGACCAGACGGAGCAATTGCGGGCTGAAAACGCCGAGCTGCGCGACCGATATTTGAGGCTCGCGGCCGACATGGACAATCTGCGTCGCCGCACCGAGCGCGAGGTCAAGGATGCGAAATCCTACTCCGCGGCCGGCTTTGCTCGCGACATGCTCGCCGTCTCGGACAATCTGCGACGCGCCCTCGACGCCATTCCCGCTGAGGTTCGCGAGAATGCGGACGCCGGTCTTTCCACGCTGATCGAAGGTGTTGAAATGACCGAGCGTGCCATGCTCTCCGCGCTCGAGCGTCACGGCGTTCGCAAGCTGGAGCCGGTCGGCCAGAAGTTCGACCCGAACTTCCATCAGGCAATGTTCGAAGTGCCGAATGCCGATGTACCGAACAACACGGTCGTTCAGGTCGTACAGGATGGCTTTAGCATCGGCGAACGTGTTCTGCGTCCGGCGATGGTCGGCGTTGCAAAGGGCGGCCCGAAGCTCTCTGATGCCGAACTCGGCGCCAACAGCCCGTTTGACGAAAAAGACGCCTGATTTCTCAGGCGCCTCATCATTTCCATTATATTGTAACGAAGATCAGGCGGCGTTCGACGCCTGTTCTTCGTTGAGGAAGGAGTAGATCGCCGAGGCGGATTCCGTGGCGCGCAGCTTGGCGACCAGATCCTGGTCCCGCAGCACGCGGGCGATCCGCGACAGCGCCTTCAGGTGATCGGCGCCGGCGCCTTCCGGCGCGAGCAGCAGGAAGACAAGGTCGACGGGTTGGTCATCCAGCGCCTCGAAGTCGACGGCGGAATCCAGGCGAGCGAAAATACCGATGATGGTCCTGATGTCGGGCAGCTTTCCGTGGGGAATGGCGATTCCGTTTCCGACCCCGGTCGAACCCAGGCGCTCGCGCTGCAGAATGACGTCGAAAATTTCCCGTTCGGGCAGTCCGGTCAATTTAGAGGCCTTGGCTGCCAGTTCCTGGAGCAATTGCTTTTTAGAATTTGCCTTCAAACCGGGGATTATTGCATCTTGGTGCAGCAAATCTGCCAATGCCATTCTGTTTTTCCTTCATGTCGCTGAGATCCGATGCGGGGGAGCGGCGGCAGACCGCCGCTCATCTTCTTTTCTCAGCCTTTGATATTGGCGGCGTCGATCCAGCCAATGTTGCCGTCTTGGCGGCGATAAACGATGTTCAAGTGGTTCTTGCCCGGGCTCCGGAACATCAGCAGCGGTTCGTCGGTCATATCAAGTGCCATTACGGCTGTCGCAACCGACATGGTCTGCAACTGCTTTGTCGTTTCAGCAACGATCGCCGGCGAGAAATCGTCCGCAATTTCGTCTTCCTCGTCGGGAACGCTATCCATGACAGTATAGGAAACTTCAGCGAAGCCGTTTGAATGGCTGGCGCTCTGGTGATCCTTCAGTTTGCGTTTGTACCGGCGCAACCGTTTCTCGATGCGGGCCGAAGCGGCATCGAACGCCAATTGCGGGTCCATTGCTTCCCCGGCCGCATGCAGTACCACGCCGCTGTCGAGGTGCAGTTTGCAATCCGCTTCGAACCGCGAACTCGATTTCTGCACCGTGACATGGCCTGAATACCCCCCGTCGAAGTATTTCGTGACGGCCATACCGATGTGGTCTTCGATCCGCTGACGGAATGAATCACCAATTTCCATATGTTTACCGGATACACGCACACTCATGGAGTTTCCCTTTTTTTAGTGGTTTGCGCGTGGCACTTTACGCCAAGCCACCTGCTCATCCAAGCACTTCGCACGCTCTAAGACAAATTGCGATTTTTAAACGCCTCGAGGATGGCGGGGATAAGTCCTGGCGACGGTGTCCGGCGCCGATTGCGGCGGGCTTCTAGCTGCGCCCGAGCACAAAGTCAATCGCTCCGTTAGCAAATAATAAACTTACGGAACAACGCAAGATTGCCGATGACCGGCCTAGAACCCCGCGACTTTCGCCATAGCACGCTTCTCTCTCCGCCTTTGGACGGAGGAGGGAATGTTCATCGCTTCACGGTATTTTGCAACCGTACGTCGAGCAAGCTCGACACCGTTCGCCTTCAGCGTATCGACGATATCGTCATCGGACAGCACCGAATCCGGACTTTCGCGAGTGATCAGGAGGCGGATCTTATGTCGCACCGCCTCGGCTGAGTGACTGTCGCCACCCTCGACGGCGCTGATCGACACCGTGAAGAAGTATTTAAGCTCAAACAGGCCGCGGGGTGTCAGCATGTATTTATTGGTGGTCACCCTGCTGACCGTCGATTCATGCATCTTGATTGCGTCCGCGACGGTTTTCAAATTGAGCGGCCGCAGGTGGTCGACGCCACCAACAAGGAAAGCGTCCTGCTGCCGGACGATCTCGGTTGCCACCTTCATCATCGTCTTGGCGCGTTGGTCGAGGCTACGGGTCAGCCAGTTTGCGTTCTGCAGGCATTCCGACAGGAACGCATGATCGCTGCCGGTCTTCGACACCGACGAAAAATACGACTGGTTTACAAGAACCCGCGGCAAGGTGTCCGGATTGAGTTCGACCAGCCAACTACCGTCGGAAGAAGCCCTGACGACGATATCGGGCGTGATCGCCTCGGATATGCCGGTTTCGAAATCGCTGCCGGGCTTGGGGTTCAGCTGGCGGATTTCGGTCATCATGTCGAGGAGGTCTTCCTCATCGACGCCGCAGAGCCGCTTGAGCATCGCGAAGTCGCGCCGGGCGAGCAATTCGAGATGCTGGATCAGCCGCTCCATGGCGGGGTCGAAACGATCTTTCTGCTTGAGTTGGATCGCAAGACACTCGGACAGTGAGCGGGCGAAGACGCCAGGCGGATCGAGCGTCTGCAGTGCACCGAGCACGCGCTCGACATCTGCAGGTGTCGTGCCCAGCCTGGCGGCGGTCTCGCCGATGTCAGCCTGAAGGTAGCCCGCGTCGTCGAGCTGGTCGACGAGAAGCTGGGCGATCAGCCTGTCGGGCTGTGAACGCAAAGTAAACGGAATCTGCTGGTTGAGATGGTCGCGCAGAGAAATCTGGCCGGCCACGAAATCGTCGAGATCGTAGCTTTCCGGCGCTTCTGCGCTGCCGGGCATGGATTTCCACTGGCTGACGAGTTCCGGGGCATCAAGGCGCTGCGGCGGCCCGTCGTCGGGATAGACATTGCTGAAATTAGCATCGAGCTCGGCATTCAGTCGATCGGCATGGCCGGTATTTTCGCTTTCATACCAGTCGCTACTAAGCTCTGCGCCGTTCCTGTCCGCCCCGTCGTCTCCATGGCCGCCGTCCTCACCGCCATAGGGCTCGCTGTCTTGCTCCCGACCGTTGCCGCTGCCCAATTCTCCGTCATTTGACGTAAATTCGAGCAGTGGATTTTTTTCCACTTCTTGAGCGATGAATTGGTTGAGTTCGAAATGCGTCATCTGCAGCAACTGAATGGATTGCATCAGCTGCGGAGTCATGACGAGGGATTGGCTTTGGCGCAGGAAAAGATTGGCGGATAGTGCCATGGTGGACGCGAAACTCCCCTACAATTCCTCCGGAAACCGCCTCTTGCCGTTGGGAAAGTGGCAAATTTCAAACTGGCCCGAAAATTGCTTTTTTATCGGGTTTGGTCAAGTGGAACTGTGAAGGTAGAGTGAATTTCTGATCTGATGGCAGCCTATCAGAGGCTGAAATTGTCGCCAAGATAGAGTCTGCGAACTTCGGGATTGTTGACGATGTCGTTTGCCCGTCCGTGCGTCAGAACCTCGCCGGCATGAATGATGTACGCGCGGTCGATGAGACCCAGCGTCTCGCGTACATTGTGATCGGTGATCAGCACGCCGATGCCGCGTGCGGTCAGGTGATGAACGAGATTCTGGATGTCGGCGACCGAGATCGGATCTACACCGGCAAAGGGCTCGTCGAGCAGCATGAAGGTCGGGTCCGTCGCCAGCGCACGGGCGATTTCCAGCCTTCGGCGCTCGCCACCGGAAAGCGCCACGGCCGGCACCGTGCGCAAATTGCGGATATGAAATTCCTCGAGCAGTTCATCGAGCTTTTTCTCGCGCTGCACCTTGTCCCTGACATGGACTTCCAGCACGGCGCGGATGTTTTGCTCGACCGTCAGGCCGCGAAAGATCGACGCTTCCTGCGGCAGGTAGCCGACACCGAGACGGGAGCGGCGATACATCGGCATCGTCGTCACGTCGTTGCCGTCGATTTCGATCGTTCCCTCATCGACCGGAACGAGCCCGGTGATCATGTAGAAACAGGTGGTTTTGCCCGCGCCGTTCGGTCCGAGAAGGCCAACGGCCTCGCCGCGCCTGACCACCAGCGACACACCGTTGACGACGCGCCGCGTCCGATAGGTCTTCGTCAGACCGCGCGCGATGAGGGTTCCCTGATAACGGGCCTTGTCCGTGGCCGGCGCTTCGGGCGCCGCCACTGATGGCTCGGACTTGCCGAACATGCTGGATAACGATGTTATTTTCACGAGGTGTCCGGCAATCAGTTCGTTTTTTGCGGGGTCGGTTTCGACTTCGGATCCAGCTGGATCTGCACTCGACCGCCGCAGCTGTCCAACTGCGCCTCGCCGGTTTGCATGTGCACCGTCAGCTGGCAGCCCGTGAATACGTTCGGCCCGTCGGTCAGCACCACCTTGTCACCCTTGAGGATTGCCAACTGGCCTGCCATATCGAAAGAGCCGTTGTCAGCCGTCGCCGTCTGCGTACCGGAGACGATGTAGACCTTGTCGGATACCAGGATATGGTCGATGTCGGCATCGCCTGACACGACGGAATCGCTCGTGGCGGGTTTCTTGGCATCCGTCTTCTTGGTATCGGTCGAAGCGGTCGCCGCCGGCTTCGCGGCGGAATCCGTCTTTGCGTTGGCGGCGTCATCTGGCTGCGGCTTCTTCTTGTAGAAGACAATCATCTTACCAGCCTGCATCGTGGTCGTACCCTGAACCACATTGACCTTGCCGGTGAATACAGCGGTGCTGTCCTGATCGTGGATTTCAAGCTTGTCGCTTTCGATCTGGATCGGCTGGTCTTTGGAAAGCTGCAGGCCCGGCATCTGCTTGGTGGTCGACGTCTGCGCCTCGGCGCCTGCGGCAACGATCAGTGAAAATACAGCAACCGCTCCGGCCAGAGCGGCTTTGCGAACGACAGTGCTGGAAAATAGGATACGACGATTGTTTGTCATGGGCCGTCCGGCTGTTAGGTGCCTGAATTGTGGATGGTGGCGGGGTCGATATGCATGCGAACCTGCCCGTCGAATTCGATAACGGTTCCCTTATCCGTCATCTTGAGCGACTGTGCAACAACGGACGCGTTGCCTTTTTGGATCGCAACGGGCTGGTCGGTTATAAGGCTGCCGGCCTTGACATCAAGGTCGGCTGCCTTGAATTCGGCCCGAACCCCGTTGTCCATGGTGACAGTGAAGGGCTCGGTCAGCTTGAGGGTGTCGGCGGCGCGGTTGAAATCGGCGCTCAGCGCGATGACGTGGGCGATCACTCCGTCGTTGACGGGCATTGCCGCCTTGATGTTCTTCAGCGTGATCATGTTGGGATCCTTGAGATCCTGCAGCGCCTTTTCGGCGATCATGGAATAGTTGATTCCGTCCGCATTGCGCCCGGCGATAGCGGGTTTCTCCATGACGACCTTGCCATCCTCGATCTTTGCGCCTTCAATCTTGATGTTTTCGGGCAGATAGGCACGCACGACGGAGACCGCGATAAAGATCATCGAAATGACGAGCGCCGCGATCGGAAGCAGGAATTTCAGCTTTTTCACGCGCGCAGAATGAAACAGTGCGTCCTTGTACGCATTCATCTCACGCGCAGTGTTTCTCGCCTGCTCCGAAGTCTCAAGAGTGTTGAGCATGCAATGGGTCCGTCTGTCTCGGTCCTGAAGGATGCTCTGCCCAATAAACGAGCAAGCTTACCTGACCATTTCGCATTATTGCATAGGGTTGCCAATATGGATTTTTTTCTGCAACAAACAATATAGCCATAACGTCCAAATCATGACGATTTCAGGCGACCCGAACCTGCCCTATTCGAAAGGGCGCTGGATTGGAAGCGTGAATGTCACACCACTGGCATGGAAGGAAATAGGGTCTCATGGACAGTTCTGCAATCGCGGATCGCAGGCAATTGCGCCGCAGGGTTGGCTTCTGGCGCATTGTCGCCGTTATCCTGTTGATTGCACTTGGTTTTGCCCTGTACCGTTTTGTCGGTGGCGATTTTTCCGGCACGAGCGGCCCGCAAATCGCCCGCGTCAGCATCACGGGCCTCATTCAGGACGATCAAGAATTGCTGGAACGGTTGAAGAAGATCAAGGACGACAAGCAGGTCAAAGCCCTGATCGTCTCGATCTCATCCCCCGGCGGTACGACCTATGGCGGGGAGCGCATCTTCAAGGCGATCCGCGACGTGGCGTCGAAGAAGCCGGTCGTCTCCGATATCCGCACGGTCGCAGCCTCCGCCGGTTATATGATTGCCACGGCCGGCGACGACATCATCGCCGGCGAAACGTCGATCACCGGGTCGATCGGCGTCATCTTCCAGTATCCGCAGACGAAGGACCTGCTCGACAAGATCGGCATTTCCATGGATGAAATAAAGTCGGCGCCCATGAAGGCCGAGCCATCACCCTTCCATCCGCCGCCCGAAGAGGCGAAAACCATGATCCGCAGCATGGTCATGGACAGCTATGCCTGGTTCGTCGATTTGGTTGCCGATCGCCGCAAGCTGCCGCGCGATCAGGTGCTGAAGCTCGCCGACGGCAGTATCTTCACCGGCCGCCAGGCGCTTCAGAACAAGCTCGTGGATAGCCTCGGCGGAGAGGACGACATCAGGTCCTATCTCGAAACTCGCAAGGTCAAGAAAGACCTGCCGATCGTCGATTGGGAGGCTCCGAGCAGGACTTCGCCATTCTTCTTTTCGGGCGCTGCTTCCCAGTTGATAAATGTCCTCGGTTATGGTGATTTCATGAAGGGAACGGACCTCCAGAAACTGCTAACCGAGAAGTTGTTTCTTGACGGCCTGCTTTCTCTTTGGCAGGGTGTCGCGCGTTGATAAATCAATGATTTAGGGGGCCACAGTGATCAAATCGGAATTGGTACAGATTGTTGCGGCGCGAAATCCGCATCTTTACCACCGCGACGTCGAAAATATTGTCAACGCGGTCCTCGACGAGATCACCGATGCCCTGGCCGCCGGCAACCGGGTGGAGCTACGTGGGTTCGGCGCTTTCTCGGTGAAAAACCGGCCGTCGCGCTCCGGCCGCAACCCTCGCACGGGCGATACCGTCTTCGTCGAAGAGAAGTGGGTTCCCTTTTTCAAGACCGGCAAGGAACTGCGCGAACGCCTTAATCCCGATGGCGCAGACGTGGACGACAACTAGGCGCTGCTTCGGCGATCGCCTGCCTTCGAGGCGCGGCGACACTTGAACTCCGGCCCATCTCGCTTATTCTCCGCAACCTAGATCGAACGCCGTCAATCCAGCGGCGGAACCCGGTCCTCTTCCAGAGGTCGCGTGTGGTATGCTAGGCATCCCATCGCTTGATCCGGGAGATTCTCCGGGTGAGGTGATGCCGCAAAGTAGGAGAACGACGAAATGGCAAGGAAGATCACGAACCTTTTGGTGCTGCTCCCGCTCGGTATCGTCCTGATCATCTTCTGCGTCGCCAACCGCCAGGTCGTATCGCTTGCCTTCAATCCCTTTCGGCCCGAAGACCAGGTGCTTGCGGTCAATGCGCCCCTCTTCGTATTCCTGTTTCTCGCCCTGATCGTCGGTATGGTCGTAGGCTCGGCGGCGACATGGTTTACCCAGGGCAGGCATCGCAGGCGCGCCCGCAACGAAGCCCGGGAGGCGGTCCGCTGGCAGGCCGAAGCCGACCGCCACCGCAGCCGTGCCGAACAGATCGCATCGCACCTTCCGTCGAAGTGACGGCTATCGGATGCGGCCCGCTGTTGTGACCAGTTCCATATCCTTGTAGTCGCCCTCGGGCGATGCCCCGAAGCCGCTGACTTCGAAGCCCATTGCCTCGTAGTAGGCCAGGGCCCGCTTGTTTTTCACGAGGCATTTCAGCCGGTAGCGCCGCCGCGGCCAATTCGGCAGAGCGTTCAGAAGCGCTGTGCCTGCGCCCTGTCCCTGGAATTCCGGCCTGATGTAAAGCATGTGGATGAAATTTTCCGGCTCCCAAAGTGCGAGGAACCCGGCGATGCCGCAATCTTCGTTGTGGCAGACGAATAGAGTTTCGTCCTTGGTATGTGTCGAGAAATCCTCGCGATGGAATCGCCCGGGGTCCACCCAGGTGAACGTCGTCCGGCGCACCGTGAGGTAAATGTCGGCAAGCGTCGGCATCTCTTCCGCCCGCGCCCGCCTTATTGTCCAAAGTCCAATCGACAAGCTCATGAATCGAGATTTAGCGAAGGCGTATGCGATTTCAACTCAGGCATCTGCTTTGGCGCTCACCACCGCGTTGAAGTCGGAAAAGAACTGTTGTGCGAGCTTCTTGGCGCTCGATGCGACCAGCCGCGAGCCGAGCTGGGCAATCCGGCCGCCGATTTCGCCTCTGGCTTCATATTGCAGAATGGTCTCGGCGCCATCCGGTTTGAGGACCACGTCCGCACCGCCCTTGGCAAAACCGGCGATTCCGCCCTTGCCCTCGCCGAATATGGTGTAGCTCTCGGGGCCATTGACGTTGGACAGTGTCACTTCGCCGTTGAACGAGGCTGAAAGTGGACCAATCCTGATCTTGAGCACCGCCACGAATTGGGTTGGCGAAATGCGTTCGAAACTCTCGCACCGGGGAATGCACTGCTTGATGACCTCGGGATCGTTGAGGGCTGCCCAAACCACATCCCTCGGCGCGGTGATCCGCTCCTCCCCGGTCATGTCCACTGGCAATCCTTTCGTGACAATATTTATGGTCGATAATCGCAGATTGGAAAGCGCTTTGCCAAGCGCCGCCCAGATGCTATTTGCTCGCTTACGTCAATATAGAGACAAGCATGGTGAAACACAGGGAAAGCCGGCCAGGGCAGAGGTCTTCGGCCGGGCCGGGAAGAACGAATGACAGGCGCGCCGACGCTGGCTACAAGCCTGGAAAGCCGCCGGCAAAGCCGTCCCGCGACCAAGGGCCTGCCCGTGACGCCGGGAAACGCAGCGAGCGAGCTGTCGAGCAGCGCGATCCCGTAGGCGCCGCCAGCGCGCCCGAACGCCCGCTGATCGCCCGCATCGGCGATCGTCCGCCCGAACGCGTGCCTGTCATCCTCGAATCGCTCGGCGCAGGCGACTTCCACCTGATCGACACCGGCAACGGCCTGAAGCTCGAACAATACGGTCCCTATCGTATCGTGCGGCCTGAGGGGCAGGCCCTCTGGCAGCCAACGCTGCCCGCGCACATCTGGGACAATGCCGACGCGATATTCACCGGCGATACCGAGGAAGACGGCATGGGCCGCTGGCGTTTTCCGCGGCAGGTTCTCGGTGAGACATGGCCGTTGCAGCTGCTCGGCGTCGATTTTCTTGGCCGCTTCACCTCGTTCCGCCACGTCGGCGTCTTCCCGGAGCAGATCGTCCACTGGGAGTGGATGAAGCAGCAGATCGAAGCGTCGAGCCGACCGCTGAAGGTACTCAATCTGTTCGGCTACACTGGCGTTGCGTCCCTCGTTGCCGCCGCCGCCGGCGCGGAGGTCACTCATGTCGACGCGTCGAAGAAAGCTATCGGTTGGGGCCGTGAGAACCAGGCACTGGGTCGGATGGAAGATTTGCCCATCCGCTGGATCTGCGAGGATGCCATGAAGTTCATCCTGCGCGAGGAGCGGCGCGGAAATACCTATGACATCATCCTGACCGACCCACCGAAATTCGGCCGCGGTCCGAACGGCGAGGTGTGGCATCTTTTCGAACATCTGCCGATGATGCTGGATATCTGCCGCGCGATATCGTCGCCGCAGGCGCTCGGCCTGGTGCTGACCGCCTATTCGATCCGCGCCAGCTTCTATTCGATCCACGAGTTGATGCGCGAGACCATGCGCGGCAGCGGCGGCGCGGTCGAATCCGGCGAGCTCGTCATTCGCGAGGCGGGGCTCGACGGCAAGACGTCGGGCAGGGCGCTCTCCACATCCCTCTTCAGCCGCTGGGTGCCGAAATGAACAATGACCACCGCGAAGGCGGCCCCCGCAAGGTCGGGCAGGTGAAGGAAATCACCTCTCTTGCCAACCCGATCATCAAGGATATCAAGGCGCTGACGCAGAAGAAGTCGCGCGAGGAAACCGGCACGTTCATTGCGGAAGGGCTGAAGCTCGTCATCGATGCGCTCGAGCTCGGCTGGACCATCCGCACGCTGGTCTATGCCAAGACTGCCAAGAGCAAGCCGCTGGTCGAGCAGATGGCCGCAAGGACTGTCGCCTCAGGCGGTCTTGTGCTCGAGGTCAATGAAAAGGTGCTGGTCTCGATAACCCGCCGCGACAATCCTCAGATGGTCGTCGGCGTCTTCGACCAGCGCTGGAAGCCTCTCAAGGACATCCGCCCCAGGGACGGAGAGACCTGGGTTGCGCTGGACCGCGTCCGCGATCCGGGCAATCTCGGAACCATCATCCGGACCTGCGACGCGGCGGGCGCATCGGGCGTGATCCTCGTCGGCGACGCAACGGATCCGTTCTCGATTGAAACCGTGCGGGCGACAATGGGGTCCGTCTTCGCCGTGCCGGTCGCAAAGGCCACGCAGGAAGAGTTTCTTGCCTGGAAAAAGACCGTCGGCGTTTCGGTCGTCGCCACGCACCTTGCCGGCGCCGTCGACTATCGGACGATCGATTACAAGAGGAAGCCTGTCGTTCTGCTGATGGGCAACGAGCAGTCCGGCTTGCCGGACGCTCTGGCAACCCAGGCAGATGCGCTTGCGCGCATACCGCAGGCAGGTCGCGCCGACAGCCTCAATCTGGCAGTCGCCACCGCCGTGATGCTCTTCGAAGCCCGTCGCCACGTTCTGACGCTAAGCGAGACCCGATGACTGTTTCCATGCCTTCAAAGCCAGCACTCTTTTCCAGGCCGCTGCCGATCCTGATCTTTATCGCTCTCGCGGTGATCCTCGACCAGATCGTCAAGACCGCGGTCGATCGCTTTCTGCCATTGCAGGAAGCCGTGCCGGTCGTCCCGATGCTCGCGCTCTACCGCACGTACAATGTTGGCGTCGCCTTCTCCATGCTGTCAGGCATGGATGGCTGGCTGATCGTTGGTATGCGCCTTGTCATCGTCGTCTTCGTATTGTGGCTGTGGCGTCGATCGGAAGAGGATCGCTGGCTTGCCCATCTCGGCTTCGCGCTGATTATTGCTGGGGCACTCGGCAATCTGGTCGATAGGTTTCTCTACGGTCACGTGATCGACTACATCCTGTTTCATACCGAGACATGGTCTTTTGCCGTGTTCAACCTTGCTGACAGCTTCATTACCGTTGGCGCGGCGGCAGTTATTCTGGACGAATTGCTCCTGCCAAAAAAGGCAAAAGCCTAAAATCTTATGATTCTCCGTTAGGCATTTGGAACGATGATCGTGTTAGCAAATGCACATGAGCACTCTGTCGCACCTGCAGGAACGGCTTTCGTCCGCCATCTCAAATGGCGCGCTCAAACCTCATGCGACGACAACTGAAACGAAGCCGACCACGCGCGCCCCCGAAAGGCCGCAGGCGCAAAGTGATCAAACGTTTTCCGCAACACCCCAGCCGCTGCGGTTTTCAGAGCGTCTTCATCGCAAGTGGCTCGGTGGCGGTGGTTTCATTGTCGGCGTGGTGATGTTCGCCGTCGGCTATGCCGGAGGTCCCCTCGCACTCGCTGCCCTGCTTGGCTTCGTCGCCTTGGCGATCGCTGTTGTCGAGCTTGCCCGCAAGTGGCGTCCGACCTTCGTGAGGGTGCCTGCGCTCGAGGCGACCGGCAATGAGCACCTGCACGACAGGCAATGGGAGCGTGACGAGAACGCCAGCCTGCTTGCGACCGTGCACGACGCGCTTGGCGACATCGCAGTGACACGCGGCCTCAACCGACGGATTGTTCGCGCCAATGCCACCTTCAGGAAACTGACGGGAAAGATGCGTCCGGAAGGCATGACCTGCGAAGAAATCGGTCTTGCATTCCGGCCAGGCATGGAGCCGAATTGCTACGACGTCGAGCTGTCGACGCCTGAGGGCCAGCGCATCTTCGTCTGGCACGATGTGACCAGCCGCGACCCGACTTCCGGGAAGCTGATGATGCAAAGCATAGCGCGCGAGGTCACCGCCGAACGGATTGCCGCCCGAATCCGCGAGGAAGCGAGGATGAAGGCCGAATACAGCAGCGCCGCCAAGTCGCGCCTGCTTGCCACCGTCAGCCACGAAATCCGCACGCCGCTGTCGGGCATCCTCGGGATGAGCCATCTGTTGACGCAGACGCGCATGACGCTCGAGCAGGCCAACTACCTGACCGGCATTCGCCAGTCTGGCAATGCGCTGGTCCAGCTTGTCGAGGATCTACTGGATTTCTCCACGATGGAGGTCGGCCGCTTCGAGCTTCACCCACGCTCGGAATCCCTCCGCCGATTGCTTGAGAGTGTCGTGGAGATGCTCGCTCATCGCGCCCACGAAAAGGGTATCGAGATCGGCGCGACCGTTTCTGCCGAGGTCCCCGAGCCGATGGATTTCGATCCGGCCCGATTGCGCCAGGTGCTCTTCAATATCATTGGCAATGCCGTGAAGTTTACGCAGACTGGCGGCGTCTTCATTCGCGCAGGCATCGAAGGCGGCGACCTCGTTATCACGGTGAGGGACAGCGGTCCCGGCATGACCGAGGAAGAGCAGGCGCGAATCTTCGGGGAATTCGAGCAGGCCGGCAGCGTCATTGAAAAGAGCGAAGGTACCGGTCTTGGCCTTGCGATCTCCGCCCGCATCATGCAGCAATTCGGCGGTTCGATGAGCGTGGCGAGCACGCTTGGCACTGGCAGCGAGTTTACCATCCGCTTCCCCGTCCATATCTCGGAAGGCAACGGCGAGCAGAATGCGCGCGGCAGTATGCTGAAAGATACGCGTGTGCTGCTGCTTGCGCCCCCAGGCGCTGCCAGCACTGCCATATCGGATACGATCCGCACACTTGGCGGCACTTGCAGCCTGCTTGAGCCCGGCGACGGCGGCAGTTTCGCGCCCGAGTTGCTGGACGGCGGCGACAAGCCGACCGACGTCATCGTCGATCACCGCATGGCGCCGCAATACATCCGCGAATTCGCTGATCGGCTGGAAAAGGTTGCCCCAGGTCTGCGCAAGATCTTTCTCGTCAATCCGGAAGAACGCAGCGCCCGCCCGCTGGATATCTTCGATGCCTGGCTTATCCGTCCGCTGCGCGAGCAATCCTTGATCGATGTGTTGCGTGGCCGAATGCGCGGCATGGAAAAGCGCGAGGCAATCAACGAGACCCCACCCGGCTTCGACTTATCAGCGCTGCCGACGGTCGCGGCTGTTACCGGGCTCCAGGTGCTTCTTGCGGAAGATGATCCGGTCAATGCCATGCTCGTGCGTGCCACGCTGACGAAGGCCGGTCATCACGTTCACACGGTCGCGGATTTCGAAAGCGTGCTCGACCGCGCCTGGGCAACCGGCGAAAGTCGACCCGACATCATCGTGACCGACCTTTCGATGCCGGGCGGCGATGGACTGGATATGCTGGCCCGGCTTCGAACGCATGAGCGCGCCATCGGCTCGCCTCCCGTTCCGGTAATCGTGCTGACGGCGGACGGACGCGAAGAAATCCGCCGCAACGCCATTTTAAATGGGGCCAATCTGGTGATGGCAAAACCGGCCGATCCGCAGCGTCTGATCAACGAGGTCCAGACCCTGGCGGCCCTGACATTCAAGCGCATCGGCCACTATTGAAGCTGCACTCAATTGACTGAATCGACGCTTTCTTTGTCACATAAAGCAGGCACGGTTCTTGCGTTTGGCGGTGCAGCATGTCACTTTCTTGTCGTATAGATTTGCTTAATGGCGTTAGTTCAACCCGTAGAGGGGAGTCGCCATGTCCATCGAAATGTTAAATCGCGAAGCTCAGGGCGAGACCGTTCAGACATCTAATAAATCGAGCGTGCCGGTGACCGGCGACGTCTTTGGCCGTATCGGCAATCTTGAAACTCGCCTCGCTAGAACCGAGCGCGAGATCGATGCCGCACAGGCTGTGCGTTATCGTGTGTTCGTCGAGGAAATGAAGGCCCAATTGCCGCCGGACGCCATGCGCCGCCAGCGCGACGTCGATAGCTATGATGCGATCTGCGACCATTTGCTGGTGCTCGATCGCTCGATCGAAGGCGATACCGAGGAGCAGATTGTCGGGACCTACCGCCTTCTTCGGCAGGAAGTCGCGATGGCTAACGGCGGGTTCTATTCGGCCTCCGAATTTGCCACCGACGCGCTTCTGGCGCGCCATCCCGACAAGCGTTTCATGGAGCTCGGCCGCTCGTGCGTGCTGCCCGCCTACCGCACCAAGCGCACCGTTGAACTGCTCTGGCAGGGAAACTGGGCCTACGCGCTGAAGCACGGAATGGGCGCCATGTTCGGCTGCGCCTCCTTCTCCGGCGTCCTTCCGGAGCAGCATGCGCTGGCGCTATCGTTCCTCTACCACAACGTCCGCGCCAAGGATGAATGGGCTGTTGAAGCCCTGCCGTCGCTGGCGCGCACGATGGACCTGATGCCAACCGAAGCCATCAATGCGCGCAAGGCGCTGATGACGCTGCCGCCGCTGATCAAGGGGTATCTTCGCCTTGGCGCGATGGTAAGCGGCAGCGCCGTGGTGGATCATGCCTTCAACACGACCGATGTGCTGATCGTGTTGCCGATCGCCAGCATCTCCGACCGCTACGTAAACTATTACGGAGCCGATGCGGGCCGCTTCGCAAGTTAAGTGAGATGGCGTCCCACCTTCGCTGAAGGCGGACGCCAAACCTCTTGTGGGCGACACGCTCCGTGTTTCGGATTGCTGTTGTCTTCAATGGGCGGTCACGGATAGGGTGACATCTCATTTTGGGAAAAACAGCACCTCCGTGAACGAACGAATTGTCACCAGCATCGATGCTTTCTCGGCAGCCGAGCTAGCTTCCGACGAAAGCCGCGCGTCGGCGACGCCGATGATGGAGCAGTATATCGAGATCAAGGCGAACAATCCCGGTTCGCTGCTGTTCTACCGCATGGGAGATTTCTACGAGCTGTTCTTCGAGGATGCCGTCGATGCCTCCCGCGCACTCGGGATCACGCTGACCAAGCGCGGCCAGCACATGGGCCAGGATATCCGAATGTGCGGCGTGCCGGTCCACGCGGCCGACGATTATCTTCAGAAGCTGATCTCGCTAGGCTTCCGCGTCGCCGTCTGCGAGCAGATCGAGGATCCGGCCGAGGCCAGGAAGCGCGGGTCGAAATCCGTCGTCAAGCGCGATGTCGTCCGCCTTGTCACCCCAGGCACGATTACCGAGGAAAAGCTCCTTTCGCCCTCGGAATCCAATTATCTGATGGCTCTGACGCGTATCCGCGGCACCTCGGAGCCGCAGCTGGCGCTTGCCTGGATAGATATCTCGACGGGCGTCTTCCGACTGGCCGAAACGGAAACGTCGCGGCTGCTCGCCGATATCCTCAGGATCGATCCGAGCGAACTGATCGTCCCCGACACGATGTTCTACGATCCGGACTTGAAGCCGGTTTTCGACGTGCTGGGCCGCACCGCCGTCCCGCAGCCGGCCGTGCTCTTCGACAGCGCCAGCGCCGAGGGCCGCATCACCCGCTACTTCGGCGTCGCGACGCTCGATGGCTTCGGCACCTTTTCGCGAGCAGAGCTTGCTGCGGCGGCGGCAGCCGTCGCCTATGTCGAGAAGACGCAGTTTGCCGAGCGCCCGCCGCTGGGCCTGCCCGAGCGGGAAAGTGGTGCCTCGACCCTGTTCATCGATCCCGCGACACGCGGCAATCTCGAACTCGCCCGCACGCTGTCCGGTGATCGCAACGGCTCGCTGCTGAAGGCGATCGATCGCACCGTGACCGGCGGCGGCGCGCGCTTGCTTGCCGAGCGCCTGATGTCGCCGCTGACCGACCCTGACCGCATCAACCAGCGGCTGGATTCGATCGGCTTCCTCCTGGAGGAGCCTTCGCTTTGCGGCGACCTGCGCGATGCGCTGAAGCATGTCTCCGATATGCCGCGCGCATTGTCCCGGCTTGCGCTCGATCGTGGTGGGCCGCGCGACCTCTGGGCGATACGCCAAGGGCTCGCCGCTGCTTGTTCGGTTGCGGATTTCCTCTCACGCGCCTTGCTGCCGACAGAGTTGGTCGATGCGCTTTCGGGGCTTGCCGCTCTGCCAGCCGAACTCGAAAGCATGCTCGGCGCCATGCTCGCCGACGAATTGCCGCTGCTGAAGCGGGACGGCGGCTTCCTGCGACAGGGCGCAAATGCCGAACTCGATGAGGTCCGGGCGCTGCGCGATCAGTCCAGGCGGGTGATCGCCGGCCTCCAGCTTCAATATGCCGACGAGACCGGCATCAAGTCGCTGAAGATCAAGCACAACAATGTGCTCGGTTATTTCATCGAAGTGACGGCCGGAAATGCCGGTCCGATGACCGACACGGCGGAGGCAAAGGCCCGCTTCATCCATCGCCAGACCATGGCCAACGCCATGCGTTTTACCACGACCGAGCTTGCCGACCTCGAAAGCCGCATCGCCAACGCCGCCGACCAGGCGCTGACAATCGAGCTCGAGGCCTTCGATCGGATGGTTAGGGCCGTCGTCGGCGAGGCAGAAGCCATCAAGGCTGGAGCGCGGGCGCTGGCCGTCATCGACGTCGCGTCCTCGCTGGCGCTACTGGCCGAGGAACAGGCCTATTGCCGGCCGACAGTCGATGACAGCAAGATGTTCGCGATCGGTGGCGGTCGCCATCCCGTGGTCGAGCAGGCGCTGCGCCGGCAGGCGTCCGGGCCTTTCGTCGCCAACAATTGTGACTTGTCTCCGCACGAGGACGGCAAGGACGGTGCCATCTGGCTCCTGACCGGGCCGAACATGGGCGGCAAATCGACGTTTCTCCGCCAGAACGCGCTGATCGCCATCATGGCGCAGATGGGCTCGTTCGTGCCGGCGTCATCCGCCCACATCGGCATTGTCGACCGGCTGTTTTCAAGGGTCGGCGCCTCGGACGACCTGGCACGCGGTCGTTCGACCTTCATGGTTGAAATGGTCGAAACAGCCGCCATCCTCAATCAGGCGAGCGAGCGGTCGCTGGTCATCCTCGACGAAATCGGTCGGGGCACTGCCACCTTCGACGGCCTGTCGATCGCCTGGGCGTCCGTCGAGCACCTCCACGAGGTCAATCGCTGCCGCGGGCTCTTCGCCACCCATTTCCACGAGCTGACCGTGCTATCAGAAAAGCTGAGACGCCTTTCGAATGCCACGATGCGGGTGAAGGAATGGGACGGTGAGGTCATCTTCCTGCACGAAGTCGGCCCCGGTGCTGCGGACAGGTCATACGGCATCCAGGTGGCGCGGCTCGCAGGTCTCCCGGCTTCGGTCGTCTCCCGTGCTCGCGATGTGCTGACGCGGCTGGAAGATGCGGACAGGAAGAACCCGGCGAGCCAGCTGATCGACGATCTGCCGCTCTTCCAGGTAGCGGTCCGGCGCGAGGAGGCAACTCGCTCGCGCGGAGCCTCGAAGGTAGAGGAGGCGCTGAAGGCGCTGGACCTCGACGACATGACACCGCGCACCGCACTCGATGCGCTGTACGATCTGAAGAAAAAGCTCAATCAGGCCGGTTAATCCAGGCGTCGCAGGACTTCGACGATGCATATCGAAAATCTTCTCATGGAGGTGCGCAACCTCTCCGACCGCTTCTCGCCGATCGAAGCCTTGCACAAGGCTGCCGAAGGTAGCGAGGTGGTCGAATGGAACAGCGCCCGCGGACTTCTTGATATCGTTATTGCCTGCGGCAAGATTTCCGACATCAGCACCAAGATATCGAAGGCTGGTTATTGGGAATGCGACCGCGAACTGCTGATGAAGATCGGCGCCCAGTCGCGACAGATCCTATATCACATAAATGACATGAAACTTTCGGATGTCACTGCCTGACATCCTTCTGCCGATAGCGATACGGCAGGCACGCCGGCAATTGCCAAAATCGCGGCCGTTGGCCTTGGGCATCGGGGCATCGCCTTCGTCAAATTTAAAGGGTCTGGTTCATATTATGCCTGTGTCAATTGCAGGGCAAAAGGGCTATAGCGCATGCAGACGAAACTACAGGTGCGCCAGCAAGCGGCCACAGGCAACGATCAGGACCTAAGTCGGCCCCGCATGGCGACGAACGATACCGATTTCTCCGACATCCTCGATGTCGCCGCGCTCAGGGCGGAATGCGAAGCGCTCGTCGAGCACTACGGTGCCAGGAAGGACGAGTTGCGCAACGCGTTGCTGGCTGTCTTGAAGAAGGCAAGCCAGGATGGTCGCGAAAAGGCCAAGGCACTGCTCTTCGAGGACGGAAGTGGCCTTCGATGCGCCTATAGGATTTCCTGGCTGCAGGACCAGCTGATCACCGTTCTCTACGACTTCGCCGTCCAGCACATTTTTCCAAGGCAGAAAGACAAGTTCGCGATCACCGCGGTCGGCGGCTATGGCCGTGATACGCTGGCGCCCGGTTCGGATATCGACCTGCTCTTCCTCTTCCTGCCGAAGCCCGAGGACGACACCCACAAGGCTGTCGAATTCGTCCTCTATGTCCTCTGGGACATGGGCTTCAAGGTCGGCCACGCCACCCGCACCGTCGAGGAATGCATCCGCCTGTCGAAGTCGGACATGACCATCCGGACGGCCATTCTCGAGATGCGCTACATCTGCGGCCTGGAGCGGCTGGCCCATGAGCTGGAAACGCGTTTCGACAAGGAAGTCGTCACCAACACCGGCCCTGAATTCATCGCCGCGAAACTTGCCGAGCGCGACGAGCGCCATCGCAAGGCCGGCGATACGCGCTATCTCGTCGAGCCCAACGTCAAGGAGGGCAAGGGCGGCCTGCGCGACATGCACACGTTGTTCTGGATCTCGAAATATTACTACCACGTGCGCGACCCGGCCGAGCTGGTGAAGCTCGGCGTGCTCTCCCGCCACGAATACCGCCTGTTCATGAAGGCCGAGGACTTCCTGTGGGCGGTGCGCTGCCACATGCATTTCCTGACCAACAAGGCCGAGGAGCGGCTGTCCTTCGACATCCAGCGCGAGATTGCCGAAGCGCTCGGCTACAACGCCCGTCCAGGCCTGTCGGCCGTCGAACGCTTCATGAAGCACTATTTCCTCGTCGCCAAGGACGTCGGTGACCTGACGCGCATCCTCTGCGCAGCGCTCGAGGATCAACAGGCGAAGGCGACGCCGGGTCTGACCGGCGTTATCAGTCGCTTTGCCCATCGCTCGCGGAAGATCGCCGGCTCGATCGAATTCGTCGAGGATCGCGGCCGCATCGCGCTCGCTAATCCCGATGTCTTCAAGCGCGATCCCGTCAGCCTTATCCGTCTGTTCCACGTCGCCGACATCAACGGCCTGGAATTTCACCCCGACGCGCTAAAACGGGTGACGCGGTCGCTGTCGCTGATCGACAATGACCTGCGCGAAAACGAAGAGGCGAACCGGCTCTTCCTAGCGATCCTGACTTCCAGGCGCGATCCTGCCCTGATCCTGCGCCGCATGAACGAGGCAGGCGTCCTTGGCCGCTTCATTCCGGAATTCGGCAAGATCGTCTCGATGATGCAGTTCAGCATGTATCACCACTATACGGTCGACGAGCATCTGATTCGCGCCGTCGACGTGCTTTCGGAAATCGACAAGGGCAATGCCAACGACACGCATCCGCTCGTCAACCAGCTGATGCCGGGTGTCGAGGACAGGGACGCACTCTATGTCGCCGTTCTGCTGCACGACGTCGCCAAGGGCCGTCAGGAAGACCACTCGATAGCCGGCGCCAAGGTGGCGCGAAAGCTCGGGCCGCGCTTCGGCCTTTCGCCGAAGCAGACCGAAATTGTCGTCTGGCTGATCGAGGAACATCTGACGATGTCGATGGTCGCCCAGACGCGCGACCTGACCGACCGCAAGACGATCACCGATTTCGCCGACCGCGTGCAGTCGCTGGACCGGCTGAAGATGCTGCTGATCCTGACGGTCTGCGATATCCGCGCCGTCGGTCCCGGCGTCTGGAACGGCTGGAAAGGCCAGCTTCTCCGCACGCTCTATTACGAGACCGAACTGTTGCTGGCAGGCGGCTTCTCCGAGGTCTCGCGCAAGGAGAGGGCGAAATCGGCGGCCGATGCGCTGTTCAACGCACTTTCCGACTGGAGCCAGAAGGACCGCAAGACCTACAGCAAGCTTCATTACCAGCCGTATCTCCTGTCAGTGCCGCTCGAAGACCAGATCCGCCATACCCAGTTCATCCGCCAGACCGACAAGGCCGGGCAGGCATTGTCGACGATGGTGCGGACCGACAGCTTCCACGCCATCACCGAGATTACCGTGCTGTCGCCCGACCATCCGCGCCTGTTGACCGTGATCGCCGGCGCCTGTGCCGCAGCCGGCGCCAATATCGCCGACGCGCAGATTTTCACGACATCGGACGGCCGGGCGCTCGACACCATCCACATCAACCGCGAGTTCGCCGATGACGCCGACGAGCTGCGCCGCGCCGCCACGATCGGCAAGATGATCGAGGATGTGCTCTCCGGTCGCAAGCGCCTGCCGGAAGTGATCGCGACGCGGACGAAGAACCGCCGTAAGAACAAGGCCTTCGTCATCCCGCCGTCGGTGACGATGTCGAACACGCTGTCGAACAAGTTCACCGTCATCGAGGTCGAATGCCTCGACCGCACAGGCCTGCTGTCCGAGATCACGGCGGTCTTGTCCGATCTGTCGCTCGATATCCAGTCGGCGCGCATCACCACCTTCGGCGAGAAGGTTATTGACACATTCTACGTCACCGACCTCGTCGGGCAGAAGATCACCAACGACAACAAGCGGGGCAATATCATCGCGCGGCTGAAGGCGGTGATGTCAGGGGAGGAGGACGAACTGCGCCAGCGCATGCCGTCCGGCATCATCGCGCCTTCCAATACCCGTTTGTTGAACGCTGACAAGAAAGCCGGTTCCGCCGCATGAGCCTCGTCAAGAAATTCGCCACGGTCGGCGGAGCTACGCTCGGCAGCCGCATCTTCGGGTTCGCTCGCGAAACGCTGATGGCTGCAGCCCTCGGTACAGGCCCCATGGCCGACGTCTTCTATGCCGCGTTCCGTTTTCCAAATCTCTTCCGTCGCCTATTTGCCGAAGGCGCGTTCAACGCCGCCTTCGTACCGTTGTTTGCCAAGGAGATCGAGGCAAACGGTATCGAGGGCGCGAAGCGTTTTTCCGAAGAGGTCTTCGGCGTCCTGTTCTCCGTGCTCTTCCTCATCACCGTCATCATGGAATTGGCGATGCCACTCCTGGTCAGGTGGATCATCGCGCCGGGATTTGCCGACGATCCCGAGAAGTTCGACCTCACGGTCCGGTTGGCGATCGTGATGTTTCCCTATCTCATGTCGATGTCGCTGACAGCGATGATGAGCGGCATGCTGAATTCGCTGCATCACTTCTTTGCCGCCGCCGTCGCACCGATTTTCCTCAATATCGTGATGATCGGTGCGCTGTTCTACGCGATCTACTACGGTTCCGATCCTCTCGCGACCGCCTGGTATTTGTCCTGGTCTGTGCTGGTCGCAGGCGTACTCCAGCTGGCCGTTGTCTATATCGGCGTACGCCATGCCGGCATCAATATCGGCCTGCGCTTTCCGCGTTTCACGCCGAACGTCAAGCGGCTCCTGGTCCTTGCCGTTCCCGCTGCAATAACGGGCGGTGTCACCCAGATCAATCTGGTGATCGGTCAGGCCATCGCCTCGAGCAAGGAGGGCGCGATCGCCGCGCTGCAATATGCCGACCGCATCTACCAATTGCCGCTCGGCGTCGTCGGCGTCGCGGTCGGGGTCGTGCTTCTGCCGGAACTTGCCCGGGCGTTGAAGTCCGGCCATGCGCGTGAAGCCGGCAATATCCAGAACCGGTCGATCGAATTCGTGCTGTTCCTGACGCTTCCCGCGGCCGTCGCCCTGTGGCTTCTGTCCGACGACATCATCCGCGTGCTTTACGAGCGCGGTGCCTTCACCGCCAGCAATACCGCGCTCGTCGGTTCGATCCTCGCCATTTTCGGCCTGGGCCTGCCGGGCTTCGTTTTGATCAAGGCGCTGCAGCCCGGTTTCTATGCCCGGGAGGATACCAAGTCGCCGATGCGCTTCACCGGCATAGCCGTCTTCGTCAATTCGGCGCTTTCCATCCTGCTCTTTCCCCTGCTTGCCGAGCGCGGCATCGCTTTGGCCGAGGCGGTCGCGGGATGGATCAACACGGTGCTGCTTCTGGTCACGCTGCTGCGCCGCGGGCACCTGACTTGGGAATGGGCGCTCGCCCGCCGCACCGGGCTGTTGCTGGTTTCCTCTGCTACCATGGGCGGAATGATCGTCTACCTGTTGCATCGCTGGGAGCCGCTGCTTGCCACCGGTTCGTCATTGCTGACGAAGACCGCCACCTTGTCTCTATTGATACTGATCTCGATGGTCGTCTATTTCCTCGTCGCCTTCCTGATCGGCGGCGTTGATCTGGGCATGATCCGCCGCAATCTCAAACGAAAGCCACCGGCGTCGAAGCCTGTCAGCGGACCGGCCGGACCAGATCTCTGAAGCGATAGCGAAGTAAACCCGTCAACAATGAATCCAGCGTCGGCTCGGGCCGATGTCGACGTGTATAATGCCGTTGCAATAGGTGCCGATGCCGCCGATTCCCGGCGCGCGTTGTGCCGCGCTGACGACCGCCCTTTCGGAGACGCCCGGCACTCTGATATCGGCTGCCATGCATCTGCGATGCAGTGAGCCCGAGCGGCTGGCGTGCGGCCGGAAGCCGGATGTCACCATCGGATCGTGCCGCGTCTGGCTGGCGATATAAGACAGGATGGCTTGGAGCTTTGCCGGGAAACAGCCGGTACTGACCTTGGTGGTCTGCATCGAATAGGGCCCCGACGGACTATGTCTTGCCAAGCCGAAATGGGGCCGCTTGTTCATCTGTGTCTGCCCTGTGGCGGCGGACGAGAGGGTGAAAAGGCCGGCGAGTGCGATCGAGTAAGCATTGTGCATTGCGTCCTCCTTGATATGGCCGATCCGAAAAGGCCGGGCCGGCGCCATTTTTTCGCAGAGGGAATCAAATTCTAAAAAAAGGCAAATTTATGTAAAATTATACTAAAATGTGATTAATTCTCCTCATCATATTTTGGTAAAATCAATTAAATTGCGAACAAAAGAAAATTCACAGGCAATTCGCGGTGAGATTGGACGACACGATGACCCAGCAATCCGTTTTCCTCGTCACGCTCGTCGTCGACAGTTACGACCGCGCCAAATCCTTTTATTGTGGCACGCTCGGATTCGACTGCTTGCGCGACGAGGTCCAGCCGGGAGGGAAGCGCTGGGTGGTGGTGAAGGCCGGAGGCGGAGAGGGCGCCGCCTTGCTGCTTGCCGAGGCATTCGGGGAACAGCAGAAAGCCGCGATCGGCAACCAGACCGGCGGACGCGTCGGCTTCTTCCTGAAGACCGACGACTTCGCCCGCGATCATGCCGCGATGCTGGCGAAGGGTGTCCGCTTTCTCGAAGAGCCACGCCGCGAGGTCTACGGCACTGTCGCAGTTTTCGCCGATCCCTATGGCAACAAATGGGACCTGATCCAGCATTCTTGAGCGGCTTCGTCGGGCCGGCCACTTGATTGAGCCGCCTCCTGCGTGCATAAGCCCGCCGAACGACCAAGGAAGGGCTGAGGCCTGACCCGGGGCCCTCCACCAGCCTTTTGAGGACGAAATGACTGAATTCAACAAACTCGTATTTTCCGGCGTCCAACCGACCGGGAACCTGCACCTCGGCAATTATCTCGGTGCCATCCGCAAGTTCGTGGCACTGCAGGAAAACAACGACTGCATCTATTGCGTCGTCGACCTGCATTCGTTGACTGCGCAGCTCGTGCATGAAGACCTGCCCGGCCAGATCCGCTCGATAGCCGCAGCCTTCATCGCCTCCGGAATCGATCCCAAGAAGCACATCGTCTTCAACCAGTCCGCCGTTCCGCAGCATGCTGAGCTTGCCTGGATCTTCAACTGCGTCGCCCGTATCGGCTGGATGCAGCGCATGACCCAGTTCAAGGACAAGGCGGGCAAGGATCGCGAAAACGCTTCCCTCGGCCTGCTCGCCTATCCGAGCCTGATGGCTGCCGACATCCTCGTCTATCGCGGTACGCATGTGCCGGTCGGCGACGATCAGAAGCAGCATCTGGAGCTTGCGCGCGACATCGCCCAGAAGTTCAACATCGACTACATGGAGCACATTCGTCGCACCGGCTACGGTATCGATACGGTGGTTGGCGAAGAGCCTATCCATGCGTTCTTCCCGCTGGTCGAAGCGCTGATCGACGGCCCCGCGCCGCGCGTGATGTCGCTGAAGGACGGTACCAAGAAGATGTCGAAGTCCGACCCGTCCGATCTCTCCCGCATCAACCTGATGGACGATGAAGAGGCGATCTCGAAGAAGATTCGCAAGGCGAAGACCGATCCGGATGGCTTGCCGAGCGAAGTCGCCGGCCTCGCCGGACGCCCGGAAGCCGACAACCTCGTCGGCATCTATGCGGCTTTGGCCGATAAATCGAAAGCCGAGGTTTTGAGCGAGTTCGGCGGCCAGCAGTTCTCGGTCTTCAAACCGGCGCTTGTCGATCTGGCCGTCAGCGTCTTGTCGCCGATCACAGGCGAAATGCGCCGGCTGATGGACGACACCAGCCATATCGACGCGATCCTGCGCGACGGCGGCGAGCGGGCGAGAGCGCGCGCGGAAGTCACCATGAGACAGGTCCGCGACATCATCGGCTTCGTCTACTAGAGCAATAAATGCCCCTCTTCTCCCCAGCGGGGAGAAGATGTCCGACAAGGACAGATGAGGGGGAGGAGCGCAGCGACACCTTGCGAATAGCCGGGATAGAACGTGTCGGGCCACCCCCTCATCCGACCCTTCGGGCCACCTTCTCCCCCGTTGGGGCGAAGGAGAAACGGGGGGCTTGCAAAATCTCTTTTTCGGGTGTCAGAGTCCGCGCTATGGTATCAAAGCGACTTTCACGGCTCGAGGGCCATCGCCGCAAATTCATGGCGGTGATTGACGGAACACCCGAATGCCAGCGTGCCGTGCACTATGCCGGCCGGCGGGCTAAGAATTCCAATGGCGGTCTCGTCCTTCTCTATGTCATTCCCGACGGCGACTTCCAGCAGTGGCTCGGTGTCGAGGAGATCATGCGAGCCGAAGCAATGGAGGAGGCGCAGGCCGTCGTTGCAAAATCCGCGCAGATCGTTCGCGAGACGATCGGTATCGATCCGGAAATCGTGATTCGCGAAGGCGCAGTCGCCGAGCAGATCAATGCCGTCATCGAGGAAGACCGAGACGTGGCGCTTCTGGTTCTGGCAGCAGGCTCTGCCAAGGAAGGCCCCGGACCGCTCGTGTCCTCCGTCGCCGGTCGCAGCGCCGCATTTCCGATTCCCGTGACGATATTGCCCGACTCACTGACCAACGAGGAAATCGACGCGCTGAGCTGAGTATATCTTGCCACGATCGGCGGTTTTCTTGAGTGCGATGCTCTTGAATGCGCCGTCGAATGGGCCTATTTTCTTTTGAAGAGTTCTAAAGACGGTGTCGAGGCGTTTTTCGCCCGCCGCATGGAGATGACGATGTTCATACAGACCGAAGCCACGCCGAACCCGGCGACGCTGAAATTCCTCCCCGGCAAGGTCGTCATGGAGAACGGCACCGCGGATTTTCGTAGTGCGGACGATGCGGAAATCTCCCCATTGGCATCCAGAATCTTCGATATCCCCGGCGTCAGCGGTGTCTATTTCGGCTATGATTTCATTTCGGTGTCCAAGGAAGACCAGGAATGGCAGCATCTGAAGCCTGCTATCCTCGGTTCGATCATGGAGCACTTCATGTCTGGCAAGCCGGTAATGAGCAGCCCTTCGTCGACCGAAGAGACCGATATCGACGGTGAGTTCTTCGATGCCGGCGATGAGTCGATCGTGCTGACCATCAAGGAACTGCTGGAGACCCGCGTTCGCCCCGCCGTTGCCCAGGACGGTGGTGACATCACCTTCCGCGGCTTCAAGGATGGCAAGGTCTACCTGAACATGAAGGGCTCGTGCGCCGGTTGCCCGTCCTCGACAGCGACGCTGAAGCATGGCGTGCAGAACCTGCTCCGCCACTTCGTTCCTGAAGTGCTGGAAGTCGAAGCCGTCTGATTTCGGCCCGCTTGGAATCATGATATGATCGTATTGGCGCTCGACACGGCTGGTGTGGATTGCGCTGCCGCAGTCTATGACAGCGGCACTGATTCTGTGCTTGGGGAGGTCACGGAAACGATCGGACGTGGGCACGCGGAGCTTCTGATGGCGATCATCGATCGCGCGCTGGTAAAGGCCGGCGTCGCCCTGCAATCCGTCGATCGCATTGCCGTATCCATCGGTCCGGGATCGTTCACCGGCATTCGCGTCGGCGTCGCGGCCGCGCGCGGCTTCGCCCTTTCTCTCGGCATTCCGGCTGTCGGTGTCACGACGCTTCAGGTTCTTGCCGCGGCTCATCATCAAGCCAATCCCGGACGACCGTTGCTCGTGGCGATGGATGCCAAGCGCGGCGAAGTCTATTTGCAGCGTTTCGATGAGCGCGGGCATGCGGCTGGCGAACCGGTAGCCGTGACCGTTGAGAAGGCACAGGCAATTGCCTCTGGCTTTAAAGGCGATATCGTCGGTTCAGGCGCTTCGTTGCTGACCGGGCAATCGACCGAGAATTCCGGCGACCGGTTCCCGATTGCCGTTATTGCCAAGCTCGGCGCCCTCGCGGGCATCGGCGAAAAGCCGAAACCACTTTATTTACGCGGACCTGATGTCAGGCCGCAGGCGGGATTTGCGGTTGCCCTGAAATGACGATGCTGGAAGCCTACCTGTCGCTGAAGCCCGAATTCGAAATTGTCGCGATGGAGTCGCGCGATTGTGCCGAGGTTTCGGTTCTGCACGGTGAACGGTTCGCAAAGGGCTGGGGCGCGGGCGAATTTCACAGCCTGCTGTCCCAGGAGACTGTGTTCGGCTTCGTTGCCCGTCAGACCAACGCGATCCTGAGGAAGCCGCTGCCGGGCTTTGTACTGGCGCGCCATGTGGCGGGAGAGGCTGAGATCCTGGCGATCGCCGTACATCCAAAGCTCGGCCGTACCGGTCTCGGCTGGCGGCTGATGCAGGCAGCGATGCGCGAAGCCCACGCACGCGGCGGCGAGACCATGTTTCTCGAGGTCGATGGCGGCAATCAGGCGGCACTTGGCCTCTACCGCAAGCTCGGCTTCGAGAAGGTTGGCGAACGCCAAGCCTACTATGTCGACGAAAAGGGCCAGAAGTCGACGGCGCTTGTCATGCGCCGCGTTCTTCGTTAGTCCCTATTCGGAACGAAGCTTGAAGACCGCATTCCATGACAGATATCGCTAAATCGCTCGAGGAACTTTGCGCTGAACGCGGCATGCGCATGACCGATCAGCGTCGAGTCATTGCGAAGATCATCGAAGAGTCTGAGGATCACCCTGACGTCGAGGAGCTTCACCGCCGCTCCGTCAAGGTCGACGGCAAGATCTCCATTTCGACGGTCTATCGGACGGTGAAGCTCTTCGAGGATGCCGGCATCATTGCCCGCCATGATTTTCGCGACGGCCGCTCCCGCTACGAGACCGTGCCCGAAGAGCATCACGACCATCTGATCGATCTGAAGACCGGCACGGTGATCGAGTTCCGCTCGGCGGAAATCGAGGCGCTGCAGGAGCGCATCGCCCGCGAGCACGGGTTCAAGCTGGTTGATCATCGCCTTGAACTCTATGGCGTGCCGCTGAAGAAAGACGAGCGCTGAGATCATGGCGCCGTTTCGGGAGCAAAGCACTTGATGACCTGGCTGCGCCTCGGCTGTGCCGCCGTCGTCATTGCTCTCGCCAGCCTCGTGCTCCTGCCTCTCCAATGCCTCTGCCTCTATTTCGACTGGCGGCCGCGACGCTACCTCCCACGCATCTGGCATCGTATCGTCTGCTACTGGTTCGGCATACGCATCCGCGTCCATGGCAGGCTGGAGGATCGGCGGCCGTTGATGCTCGCGTCGAACCATTCCTCATGGATGGACATCCTGGTTCTGTCGGCGGTTGCCGACGTCGCCTTCATCGCCAAATCCGAGGTCAAGAGCTGGCCGATCTTCGGGCAATTTGCCCGGCTGCAGAAGAGCGTCTTCATCGAGCGCGAGCAAAAGCGCAAGACCGGGGATCAGGTAAACGAAATCGCCGATCGCATGGCCGGCGGCGAGATCATGGTCCTGTTTCCTGAGGGCACGACCTCGGATGGCAATCGTCTTCTGGACGTCAAGTCGTCGCTCTTCGGTGCCGCCGCCGCCGCCTTGCCTCAGGCTCCGGACGGTATCGTCTATGTCCAGCCGGTCGCTGTCGCCTATACCGGCGTCTACGGCGTCCCCATGGGACGCTACTATCGCCCGCTCGCCGCCTGGCCTGGAGATATCGAGCTGTTGCCGCACCTGAAGGACATCCTCGCCGTCGGGGCGATCGACGTCGACGTCTGCTTCGGCGAGGCAGTCGAATACCGCACCGACACCAACCGCAAGCAGGTCAGCGCCGAGGTCGCAGGGCGTATCCGCACGATGCTCATGGACAGGCTCCTCGGCCGCCCAGTCACATAGTCGAAAGATTTCGATTTTCTCTACTGCAAAAAGCCACTAAATAGCGGCCATGATAAAGGACAGCGCAATTACTATCGCCCCGGAGACGAAACTCCGCGATGGCTCAAGCAGCCGCCCCAACAGTCGCAAGGTCTTCATCAAGACCTATGGCTGCCAGATGAACGTCTATGACTCGATCCGCATGAGCGATGCGCTTGCCGGCGACGGCTATGAGCAGACCGAGGACATGGAGGAAGCAGATCTCGTCCTCCTCAACACCTGTCACATTCGCGAGAAGGCAGCCGAGAAGGTCTATTCGGCGCTGGGGCGTCTGCGCGACATGAAGAAGCGCAAGGCTGCCGATGGGCGCGAGATGATGATCGGTGTGACCGGCTGCGTGGCGCAGGCCGAGGGCGAGGAAATCCTGCGCAGGGCACCCGCAGTAGATGTCGTCATCGGACCGCAGACCTATCACCGGCTGCCGGAGGCGCTGCGCCGTGCCCAACAGGGCCAGCGTGTCGTCGATACGGAATATGCCATCGAGGACAAGTTCGAGCATCTGCCGAGTGCCGAGAAATCGAAGATCAAGGCGCGCGGGGTCACGGCCTTTCTGACGGTTCAGGAAGGGTGCGACAAATTCTGTACCTTCTGCGTGGTTCCCTACACGCGTGGCTCCGAAGTCTCGCGTTCCGTCGCGCAGATTGTCGACGAGGCACTGAAACTAGTGGACGGAGGCGTGAGGGAGATCACGCTTCTCGGCCAGAACGTCAACGCGTGGCACGGCAAGGGTCCGCGCGGTGAGGAATGGAGCCTCGGCGACCTCCTCTATCGGCTGGCCGAAATTCCGGGACTGGCTCGCCTGCGCTACACCACCAGCCATCCGCGCGACATGGACGATAGGCTGATCGGTGCCCATCGCGACCTGAGAACGCTGATGCCCTATCTGCATCTGCCGGTCCAGTCGGGTTCGAACCGAATTCTGAAGGCAATGAACCGACGCCATACGACGGCAGAATACCTCGCCCTGATCGCCAAGATCCGCGCTGCTCGCCCGGATATCGCCCTTTCGGGTGACTTCATTGTCGGCTTCCCGGGGGAGACAGACCAGGATTTTGAGGATACACTCAGGCTCGTGGAAGATGTGGCTTACGCCCAGGCCTTCTCGTTTAAATATTCAACGCGTCCGGGCACGCCCGGTGCAGAGTTGAAAGACCAGGTGCCGGAAGAAATCAAAGCGCAACGGCTGGAACGATTGCAGGCTCTGCTCTTGAAGCAGCAGCATGAATTCGCGGAAACATGCGTCGGCAAAGTCGTCGATGTGTTGCTTGAAAAGCCCGGTCGCATGCCGGGACAGATCATCGGACGTTCTCCCTGGCTTCAATCAGTGAATGTTGATGCAAAAGCATCGCAAATCGGTGACATTATAAACGTACGAATCACCGGAACCAGCACGAACAGCCTTTTCGGCGAAGTGGTGCAGGTTTCAGATACGCAAAGGAGCTCGACCGCTTGAACGGACAAGAATTGGTTTCCTCTTCATCGCGCCAGCCCCGCATCGCAAGCGACGCCAATCACTTCGTCCTGACGTTCGAGAACAATAGGTTCGCCAGCGAACTATTCGGACAGTTCGACCAGAACCTGAAACTTCTCGAGGAGCGGCTGAACATCGACGCTCGCGCCAGGGGCAATTCCGTCGTCATCACCGGCGACGTGTCGGCCACCAATCAGGCTCGCCGCACCCTCGATTATCTCTATGACAAACTCCAGAAGGGCGGCAGCGTGGAACAATCCGACGTCGAAGGTGCAATCCGCATGGCGGTGGCCGCCGACGATCAGCTCACCCTTCCCACCATGGAGAAAAAAGCCAAATTGACGATGGCGCAGGTTTCCACCCGCAAGAAGACCATCATTGCCCGGACGCCGACGCAGGACGCCTATCTCAGGGCCCTTGAGCGCGCCGAGCTCGTCTTTGGCGTCGGCCCCGCCGGCACGGGCAAGACCTATCTTGCAGTCGCGCACGCAGCGCAGTTGCTCGAGCGCGGCGCCGTCGACAAGATCATCCTGACGCGCCCGGCCGTCGAAGCCGGCGAGCGCCTCGGCTTTCTGCCCGGCGACCTGAAGGAAAAGGTCGACCCCTATCTCCGGCCGCTCTATGACGCGCTCTATGACATGATGCCCGGCGACAAGGTCGAGCGGGCCATGACTGCCGGCGTCATCGAAATTGCGCCGCTTGCCTTCATGCGCGGCCGGACGCTGGCCAATGCCGCTATCATTCTCGACGAGGCGCAGAACACCACGTCGATGCAGATGAAGATGTTCCTGACACGTCTCGGCGAGAATTCGCGGATGATCATCACCGGGGACCCCAGCCAGATCGATCTGCCGCGCGGCGTAAAATCCGGCCTGGTGGAGGCGCTGCAGCTTTTGAACAACGTCGAGGGCATCTCCATCATCCGCTTCAAGGATAGCGACATCGTCCGCCATCCGCTTGTCGCCCGCATCGTCAGGGCCTATGACGCGACCTATGCCAATGGCGAAGATGGCGATCGTCAGAACTGATGCCTGAACCGGATAAAATCGCCGAGCTGGACATCCAGATCGGCATCGAGGAGGGCGAGTGGCCCTCTGAGGAAGTCCTTCAGGCATTTGCGGAGCGTGTTCTCGGCGCTGCCGCCTCGTACTTGCACGTGAAGGCTGGCCAGCCTTTCCCCAAGATGCCGACGGAAGTATCGCTGGTTTTCACCGATGACGCCTCGATCCGCGAAATCAACGCGGAGTGGCGCGACCAGGACAAGCCGACCAACGTGCTCTCCTTCCCCGCGTTTCCGCTGAAGCCGGGTGGTATGCCCGGGCCGATGCTCGGCGATATTGTGATTGCCCGGGAGACAGTCGAGCGCGAAGCGGTCGACCTCGGCAAGAGCTTCGACGACCATCTGACCCATCTGATGGTCCATGGTTTCTTGCATCTGTTCGGCTACGACCATATGAATATTGCAGAAGCCGAAATTATGGAGGGGTTTGAGACTCGCATTTTGGCGAGCCTTGGCCTATCTGATCCCTATGCGGGTCAAGACCCGGTTTGATTAGGAACCATGAGCGACTTTACAACGAAGCCGGCCGCCGAGGCCAAAGACGGAGCAGATGCTTCCTCGTCCGACGACGGGGGCAGTAGTAACGGCAGGCAGGGAGCACGATCCCAGTCTTCCTTCTGGTCACGTGCGGCGCGTATTCTGCGCCCGGCCCAGGGCTCGCGCATTCGCGAGGATCTCGCCGACGCTTTGATGACGAATTCGGCTGATGATGATGCATTCTCGCCGGACGAGCGGGCGATGCTGCACAATATCTTGCGTTTCCGCGAGGTTCGCGTTGCCGACGTCATGGTCCCGCGAGCCGACATCGAGGCTGTCGACCAGAGCATCACCATTGGCGAGCTGATGATCCTTTTCGAGGAATCCGGCCGTTCGCGCATGCCTGTCTATTGCGACACGCTGGATGATCCGCGCGGCATGGTACATATCCGCGATCTGCTGTCATTTGTAGCCAAGCAAGCCCGAAACAAACGAAAGGCCGGCGCCAAGCCGACGGCTGCTTCCCTCCAGGCCGCAGCGGTTACAGCCGAAAAGGCTGAAAAGGCACCGCGCTCGGCCAAGCCGAATTTCGATCTCAGCCGCGTCGATCTGCAAAAGTCCGTGGCGGAAGCCGGCATCATCCGCAAGATACTCTTCGTGCCGCCGTCGATGCTGGCGTCCGACCTGTTGCGGCGCATGCAGGTCAACCGCACGCAGATGGCACTGGTCATCGACGAATATGGCGGCACCGACGGGTTGGCCTCGCACGAGGATATCGTCGAGATGGTGGTCGGCGATATCGACGACGAGCATGACGACGAGGAGGTCATGTTCAAGCGTGTCTCGGAGGACATGTTTGTTGCCGACGCACGCGTCGAACTGGAGGAAATCGCCGAGGCTATCGGCCCCGATTTCGATATCGCCGAGCAGGTCGACGAGGTCGACACGCTGGGCGGCCTGATCTTCGCGGCTCTCGGCCGGATTCCGGTGCGCGGCGAGCTGGTGCAAGCGCTTCCCGGCTTCGAATTTCACATTCTCGACGCCGATCCGCGCCGTATCAAGCGCGTCCGTATCACCCGCAAGCGCCATCCCGCGCGTCGACGTTCTACGAAGGGCGACGGCGAAGGCAATGTTCCGGACCGCGATCTGCCTCCACTCGACAATCTCCCCAGGGAACCCGGCGTCGATCTCAACACAGCAGGGTGATTGGCGAGCCTTTCCGCGCTCTGGCGCAGGACAAGTCGCCGCTTTTTTGAAAGACTGCGCTTCAGTTGATTCGCAAGTCTTTTGAAGGAGTGCGCCTATGGAATGGCTTGCGGGCAGGGTTATCCTGGTCTGGGGTTTCAAGCGCGCATTGCTGGCCATTCTTGCAGGAGCGATAGGTGTCTTGGCCCTTCCGCCCTTCGGCTTCTTCGCAGCAATGTTCATCTCCTTCACGCTGCTTGTCTGGTTGATTGACGGCGCGGCCGCCGCGCCGGACAGTGGATTGCTCGGAAGGCTGTGGCCGGCCTTCGCCACCGGCTGGCTTTTCGGCTTTGGCTATTTCGTCGCCGGGCTTTGGTGGGTGGGGCACGCCCTGCTTGTCGACGCTGATCAGTTTGCCTGGGCCCTGCCGTTGGCGATCCTGGGCCTCCCAGCTGGTCTTGCGATTTTTTATGGGTTGGCGGCAGCACTTGCCCGCCTCGTCTGGTCCGACGGCATGGGGCGCATCGCCGCGCTGGCGTTGGGGTTCGGTCTCCTGGAGTGGTTGCGCACATTCATCTTTACCGGCTTTCCCTGGAATGCGATCGGCTACGGCATGATGCCCACCCCGCTGATGATGCAATCGGCGCATCTGATCGGAATGCTTGGTGTAACGGCGCTGGCGGTTTTCGTCTTCGCCGCGCCGGCCTTGCTTGGCACCCGGCAGGGAGCCGTTCCGGGCATTGGGCTTGCCGTCATCCTTTTCGCCGCCCATCTTGGCTATGGCTACTACGCGCTACATCAGCCGGAGCCGCCTTTTGCACCCGATAGAAAGGCGCCAGTCGTCCGGGTCGTCCAGCCGGCGATCGATCAGGAGGCGAAACAGGACACGGACGCAGACCGCTCGGCGATTTTCGAGAAGCATCTCGCGCTTTCCGTCCAGCCGCCGAAGGATGGTGGCAAGCGGCCCGATATCATCGTCTGGCCGGAAACCTCGATCCCCTTCATCCTCACCGACAACCAGGACGCGCTGACCCGCATCGCCGATGTGCTCGATGACGATCAGATCCTGATCGCCGGTGCCGTGCGGTCCGAGGACATGGGGCCAGGTTCGCCGCCGCGCTATTACAACTCGGTATATGTCATCGATGGCCGCGGCCAGATCATCGGCGCGTCCGACAAGGTGCATCTCGTCCCCTTTGGCGAGTATGTCCCCTTCGAAGGCATTCTCAAAAATCTCGGCATCCAGAACGTCGTCGAGATGCCGGGCGGCTTTTCGGCATCGGCCACGCGCTCGCTGCTGACGTTGCCGAGCGGCATCAGACTTTATCCATTGATTTGCTACGAGATCATTTTTCCGAGCGAGATGACTGCGGACATCTACAAGGCAGACGCCATTCTGAACGTTACGAATGATGCATGGTTCGGCGATACGCCTGGTCCCTATCAGCACCTGCAGCAGGCGCGCGTAAGAGCGGTCGAATATGGGCTTCCCTTGATTCGTAGTGCTAATTCAGGGATATCTGTTATTGCTGACGCTCACGGACGTGTGATTTCGGGAATCGACTTAAATGCGCAAGGGTATTTTGACGCCACTCTGAGTAGTGCAACCAGGTCGGATATCGACGACAGGGTACGAAAAATGTACTTCTGGTTGATCATAGGGGGGGTAGCGTTGATCGCTCTGATTTCACGCATGGGTTTTATTTCGAGGGTCAATTGACCAAAAACCCCTAAAATTGCATAGTGGTCCAAGCCGAGCTCGATAACGTAAGATAGAGGGCAGGCGAACGTTACTACAACGTGGCGTTATAAACGGGGATGGTTCGCGGCACCGGGCAACAGGACCAGAATTCAACCTTTTGTTAGGGCTATATGATGATTGAAAATAAAAAGAAGCCAAACCCGATCGACATACACGTCGGCAGCCGTATCCGTCTGCGACGCACGATGCTGGGAATGAGTCAGGAAAAGCTGGGGGAGAGCCTTGGCATCACATTCCAGCAGATTCAGAAGTATGAAAAGGGCACCAACCGCGTTGGCGCCAGCCGTCTTCAGAACATTTCCACAATTCTGAACGTTCCGGTTTCCTTCTTCTTTGAAGATGCTCCAGGCGAACACTCGACTTCTCCCAATGGTATGGCTGAAGCCTCGAGCTCGAATTATGTCGTCGACTTTCTGTCCTCCTCGGAAGGTCTTCAGCTCAACCGCGCCTTCGTGAAGATTTCGGACAGCAAGGTCCGTCGCAAGGTCGTGGAATTGGTCAAGGCATTGGCTGCCGAAGCCGACGCCGAATAAGTCAACAACTTGCAGCAAAAAAAAAAGGCGGTCGATTCGGCCGCCTTTTGTGTGTTTTCTGCAATATTTTACCCTCTTCGAAGGGATATAAAGATATATTTATGTCCTTCTGCGACTTGTTTTCCGCCCTCGAACTGAATAACACATACGGAGATTTATTCTTTGAGGGGAATCCCACATGCGCGCGAATTACCTGTTCACAAGCGAGTCTGTTGCCGAAGGCCACCCGGACAAGGTTTGTGATCGCATCTCGGACGAAATCGTCGATCTGGTCTACCGTGAAGCGGCAAAGACCGGCGTCAATCCTTGGGGAGTGCGCATTGCCTGCGAAACCCTGGCGACGACCAATCGCGTAATCATCGCCGGCGAAGTCCGCCTGCCGCCGAGCCTGATGAAAAAGGACAAGGACGGCAAGGACGTTATCAACCCCTCGAAGTTCAAGGCTGCCGCTCGCCGCGCCATTCGCGACATCGGCTATGAGCAGGACGGCTTTCACTGGAAGAAGGCCCGCATCGACGTGCTGCTGCATTCGCAGTCGGCGGATATCGCCCAGGGCGTCGACAACGCGTCCGATCAGCAGGGTGACGAAGGCGCCGGCGACCAGGGCATCATGTTCGGCTATGCCTGCCGCGAAACCCCTGATCTGATGCCGGCACCGATCTATTATTCACACCGCATCCTTCATCTGCTGGCAACCGCCCGCAAGAAGGGCGAGGGCGACGTGGCCAAGCTCGGCCCGGACGCGAAGAGCCAGGTGACTGTGCGCTACATCGACGGCAAGCCGGCCGAAGTGACCTCCATCGTCCTGTCGACCCAGCATCTCGACGACAGCTGGGATTCCGCCAAGGTCCGCTCTGTGGTTGAACCCTACATCCGCGAGGCGATTGGCGAACTCAAAATCGCCGACGATTGCAACTGGTACATCAACCCGACCGGCAAGTTCGTAATCGGCGGACCTGATGGCGACGCGGGGCTGACTGGCCGCAAGATCATCGTCGACACTTACGGCGGCTCTGCTCCGCACGGCGGCGGCGCTTTTTCCGGCAAGGACACCACCAAGGTCGACCGTTCGGCAGCCTATGCCGCGCGCTACCTCGCAAAGAACGTCGTTGCAGCAGGCCTTGCCGATCGCTGCACGATCCAGATTGCCTATGCCATCGGCATCGCACAGCCGCTTTCAGTCTATGTCGACCTCCACGGCACCGGCAAGGTCACGGAAGACCAGGTCGAGGCCGCGATCCGCAAGAGCATGGACCTCTCCCCATCCGGCATCCGCCGACATCTCGACCTGAACAAGCCGATTTATGCCAAGACCTCAGCCTACGGCCATTTCGGCCGCAAGGCGGGCCGCGACGGCTCGTTCTCCTGGGAGCGCACGGATCTCGTCAAGGCGCTCAAGGAAGCCATAAAGGCCTGAGACTTCGATGATCGATACGGAACGCCGGACGCGGGCGACGGAAGCTTTCTATGGCCGACGCAAGGGGAAACCCCTGCGCGGCCTGCAGGCCGATAGGCTCGAAACGCTGCTGCCGGAGTTCCTCATCGATCTTGCGAGCAAACCGCCGCAGCCGTTGAACGCCCTTTTTCCGGTGCAGACGGAAAATCTGCGCCTGGAAATAGGTTTTGGCGGCGGCGAGCATCTCATTCATCGTGCCGTGGAAACCCAGACGACCGGCTTCATCGGCGTCGAACCCTTCGTCAATTCCATGCAGAAGCTCCTGGCACATGTCGAGGAAGCCGGAGCGCGCAACGTTCGCGTCTACAACGACGATGCGACGCAGTTGCTGGATTGGCTGCCGGACGGATGTCTCGACCAGATCGACCTGCTCTATCCGGATCCATGGCCCAAGAAGAAGCACTGGAAGCGCCGTTTCGTGTCGAAGGTAAACCTCGACCGCTTCCATCGTGTGCTGAAGCCCGGCGCGCTGTTCTGCTTCGCCTCGGATATCGACACCTATGTGAACTGGACGCTGCAGCACTGCCGCGACCACGGCGGCTTTGCCTGGACGGCAAGGAATGCTTCCGATTGGCTGACACCCTACGCAGGCTGGCCGAGCACGCGCTACGAGGCAAAAGCCAAGCGTGAGGGCCGGTCGTCGGCCTATCTCACCTTTCGGCGGGTTTGATCCCGCCGGCGTTTTTTCGTGAAAAGCTTAGTGCAGGCTTACTGTCTTCAACTCGTCTTCGGCCGCCTTGTAAAAGGTGCTGGATCGGTTGTCGGTCAGAAGTATCGGCGTGCCGTCGGCGGCAAACAGAGCCCAGAGGTCAACAGTCGGGTCGATCTCCGGCGCTTCTGGGAAGCAGCGCGAGACCTCTTCGGAGCCCATTTTCCTGATATAAGCGACCTCACCGCTGCCCAGGTGGGCGAGTTCGGTTTGGGTCAGGTGAGACGTGACTTCTCTTAAAAGCATTTCCGTTCCTCCCATACGCGGGACCTGCGGCAATGATGCCGTTGTCTTACTGTGAGACCGAAATGTTAATTTTCTTTACCATTCGCTCGGGCTCCGGTCGAATGAGGTCGACTGAGAGGAGGCCGTTCTTGAGAGATGCACCCAGCACCTGCATGCCATCCGCCAATACGAATACCCGTTGGAACTGGCGAGCCGCGATGCCGCGGTAGAGATAGTCACGCTCTTCATGTTCGCTCTGCCGGCCGCGGATGATCAACTGGCCTTCCTCCGTGGTGACGTCGAGGTCTTCATCGGAAAATCCAGCCACGGCAAGCGTGATGCGCAGACGCTCGGGATCGCCGGAAAGCCGGTCGGCGCGCAGGCGTTCTATGTTGTAAGGGGGATATCCGTCGTTGCCCTTGGAAATTCGCTCAAGCGTCTTTTCCATGGCATCGAAGCCCAGAAGAAGCGGGCTGGCAAAAGGTGTAATCCGGCTCATGGTCAAGTCCTTGGCATCAAGCGACCCTTCCGAACCTGATTTTCAGCATTCGGATATTACTAATATGGGTGCTGGCGAAGGGGAGCGCAAGAAGCGAAGGCTTTCACCTCGCAGAAACGTCGAAGACCGGAACGTTTCCTTGGCGAGCAACGTTGCGTTTTTGAAAGGTGCACCCGGCGCCTGCTTGACAAAGCCCAAGGCCACCCGCATCAAATCAGCACAAGGGCAACATCGACAGATTTGCCGCCGAGACCCACCTGAGCGCGCCTACCCATCGAGCAAATTTTAAGCAGGGGTGCTGACGGCTGCCCTTCGAACACGGACGGAAAGAGCATAATGGCCGAACCAAGAAAAATCATTATCGACACCGATCCCGGTCAGGACGATGCGGCTGCAATCATGCTTGCCTTCGGCAGCAGGACGGAACTGGAAGTGCTCGGGATCACCACGGTCGCCGGCAATGTGCCGCTGTCGCTGACCAGTCGCAACGCCCGCATCATCTGCGAGATCTGCGACCGTCGCGACATCAAGGTTTTCGCCGGCGCCGACAGGCCCATCTCTCGCAAGCTGGTTACCGCCGAGCACGTGCACGGCAAAACTGGCCTTGATGGTCCTGTCGTGGACGCGCCGACGATGGCGCTGCAGGAGACGCACGCGGTCGACTTCATCATCGAGACGTTGCGCCGGGAGCCTGCAGGTGCCGTCACGCTCTGCACGCTCGGTCCGCTCACCAACATCGCCCTTGCTTTCCGCAAGGCGCCTGATGTCGTCTCGCGCGTTCGCGAGCTGGTGATGATGGGCGGCGGCTTTTTCGAGGGTGGCAACATCACGCCGGCGGCCGAGTTCAACATCTATGTCGATCCGGAGGCGGCCGACGTCATTTTCCGCGCCGGCGTACCGATCGTCATGATGCCGCTCGATGTCACCCATCAGCTTTTGACCCGCAAGGACAGGGTGAAGCGTATCGCGGAGATCGGCACGGCACCCGCCAAGGCGATGGTCGAGATGCTCGAGTTCTTCGAGCGCTTCGACGTCGACAAATACGGCTCCGACGGCGGACCGCTGCACGACCCGACCGTTATCGCCTACCTGCTGAAGCCGGAGTTGTTTCAGGGCCGCGATTGCAATGTCGAGATCGAGGTGCAGTCGGAGCTGACGGTCGGCATGACGGTCGTCGACTGGTGGCACGTGACCGATCGCAAGCGCAATGCCAAGGTGATGCGCCACGTCGACGCCGACGGGTTCTTCGAGCTTTTGGCCGAGCGTTTCGCGCGGATCTAAGCCTGTCTAAGGGGTCGCATCATGGACAGGCGGATGCGATGAGCGGCATCGATCAGCTTCTTCAATTGGCGATAGAGGATAATATTGCCTGGTGCAGCGCCGTTTGCGCTGCCCACGGGTCGAATGAAATTGTTTCATCCGGTGCCTGGACCAACCTTAGTTCCTCTCCACAGTTTTACCCGAACATAATAACCCGTGTACCCAATTCGCAGACGGAGGTCTGCGGGCTTATCGAGCGCGTCCGTGCGCGCAATCCTCTCAAAGGCTGGGGTATCAAAGATAGCTTTTGCGACCTGACGCTCACTCATTTGGGATTTGAACCAATCCTAAAGGGTCACTGGTTCGGCGGCACTCTGGCACAGGGGGCAGCATTTCCGGAAAATCATTGGAAAAAAGTAGCCTCCCGCGATGAGTTGCTGCTTTGGGAAGTAGCTTGGGGCGGTGATCAGGAGAAGCGCATTTTCACCGACGCCCTCTTGTCGGACCAGCGGATCGAATTTTGGTACATGCGCCCAGGCGATACAATAGAGGCGGGCTTCATATCCTTTCGCTCCAGGCAATCTGTAGGGCTATCCAATTGGTTTTCCCTGAATGAGCAGTTCAGCGTTCGGACGGCCGCAATGGAGGTCCTTGGTCGCCGCCATCCTGGCTTGCCGGTTGTCTTCTGGTCGTCTGAAAATGATCTGGAGCACGAGAAGGCTACCGCCCTTCAGCTCGCACCGCTCCAAGTCTGGGTCTCAAAGAGCTGATTCAAAGCCCGCAATTGTCAGCAGCGCAGATGCGGGCAGACACGCCGTCATAATAAAAGCCGCCGGAGCGATCCGGCGGCCTTTTGTCATTCATCGCCGATGGCTCAGAATTCTTCCCACTCGTCGCGCGCAAGTGCCGATGTGCCCCGGCTCTGCGGCTGTGGCTTGCGGGCGGGCGTCGCGACAGGCGCGGTTGGCGCCGCGCGTCGAGCGGCCGGTGCGCGCATCTGCTGGGCCGTGGCACGCAGCGCCGACGAGGCGCTGTGAGTGTGTTGCGCCTGGTGGCCGGAAATGCGGAAGCGGGCGACCAGTGCTTTCAGGGTCTGCGCTTCGTCGTTGAGGGCAACGCTGGCGGCGGTGGTCTCTTCCACCATCGCGGCATTCTGCTGCGTCACCTGGTCCATCTGGTTCATCGCCGAGTTGATCTCCTTCAGCCCGATCGCCTGTTCGCTTGCAGATGCCGAAATCTGGCGGATGAGACCGTTGATCTCGACAACCTGTTCGGCAATCTTGTGTAGCGCGCCACCGGCGCGGCCGACGAGATCGACGCCCTCCTTGACCTGTCCCGCCGAGGTGTTGATCAAGGTCTTGATCTCCTTGGCGGCGTTGGCCGAGCGTTGCGCCAGTTCGCGCACTTCCTGCGCGACGACGGCAAAGCCCTTGCCGGCTTCACCGGCACGGGCGGCTTCGACGCCGGCATTGAGGGCTAGCAGGTTGGTCTGGAAGGCGATCTCGTCGATGACGCCGATGATGCGCGAGACTTCCGTCGAGGATTGCTCGATGCCTTGCATCGAGGCGATGGCCTTCTGGACGATCTCCCCGGATTTGCCGGCATCCTCTGAAGCGGCATTGACGCTGCCAGCCGCGGTGCGGGCGTTCTCGGCGCTGGAGTTCACCTGCGCCGTCAGCTCGTTCAACGCGGCGGCGGTCTCTTCCAGGCTGGCTGCCTGCTGCTCGGTGCGGCGGGCAAGGTCGGATGCGCTGGTGCTGATCTCGCCCGTGCCATTGCCGATATTGCCGACACTGAGGTTCATCGTCTGGATGGTCTCTTCAAGGCTCGTCAGGGCCGCGTTGAAGTCCTCCTTCAACTTGGCATATTCACCCGGGAATTCATCGGCGATGCGGTGCCCGAGATTGCCCTGAGACAGTTCGGCGAGGCTGTTGCCGAGGATCGAAACGATCCGGCGCTGCATGCTGATGGAATCGCTGCGCTCAGTCTCTGAGCGGCTGCGTTCGTTTTCGGCGGCATGTCGCTGCTCGTGAGCCTCGGCCTCCAGCCTGCGCGTATCGGCAAGCGCAAACCGAAACCCTTCGAGGGCCTTGGCGACAGAGCCGATTTCGTCGGCGCGGTCTTGGCCTCCGACCGGTTCCCCGTACTGACCGGCGCTGAGACCATTGACGCTGGCGACAAGGCCGCCGAGCGGCTTCTGGACAAAGGTGCGAACAGCGAAGTAAAGCGCGATCATCACGGCTGCGAGCACGATCAGGCCGCCGGCGATCATCATATAGGTCTGGTCCCGAACCGGCCCTGCGACAGCGCTGTGCGGCACGTCGACCAGAACGCCCCAGGTAGCGTTGAGACCCGGAACGGCGAACGGATATACAACCCGGTCGAACGGCTCGCTGGTCTCCTCGCCGAGATCCTTGACGATGCTTGGCGTCGCCGAGGCCAGCGCCGACTTCACCACATCGGCGCCGGTGTCCTGGTAGTCCTTCATCAGGAGCTTGGCGTCGGAGGAAACGAGCCACTTTCCACTCTGCGAGACCAGCATCACACGGCCGGTGCCGAAGGGGTGGAGCTTCTGCAGTTTGTCGGAAAGCGAGGCGAGCGATATGTCGACGCCGGCAACGCCAAGGAGCTTGCCGCCCGACATGACGGGATAGGCGATCGAACTCATGGTTGTCGGAACTTCGGTGCCCTCAGCCATGTAAGGGGCTGTGATCGCGCCTTTGCCTGATGTCGCGGCGAGCGTCCACCATTCGGCGGTATAGTCGTTGTTGAAGGTCGAGAACTGGATGCCGCCGTCCTTTGTCTTCGACCAGTAGGGCGTAAACGCGCCCTTGTCGTTGACGGCTTCGTCCTTGTTGTTGGCAAGCTCCATCGTCTTGCCGTCGAAGGCGCCGAGCTGTTCGCAGAACCAGCTGCCGAAGGCGAACGCGTTCTGTTCGAGGTTGGCCTTGAGGATGTTGGTGATGCCCTTGCGGTCGAGGTTGTGTCCCTCGTGGGCACGGCCAATGATACCGGCCATCGAACGCGCAGCACTTGCCAGTTCGCCGATATTGGCCGCGACTTCATTCGAGATGGATTTGGCTTCGCTATTGGCCTGATCCATCGTCAGCGTCTGGACCCTGTCGCGGGTCTGCGCAATCAACAGAAAGTTCGAGACGAACAGCACGAGCGCAATGGCAATGCCGGTGACCAGTATGAGCTTGGCCGCAAGCGACTTCGTACGAAAGATGGACATCATTTCCTCAAGAGAACGATGCGTCGGATGAACATTCTCCGCAAGCAAGGTCGGCACAGGATGACCCCTTCATGGGGTCGCCGGGGAATGCCGCAGCCAGAAAATTCAAGCGCGGCAGGTCCCCGAACAGTGGCCCAGAAGCGCAAAAAAAGGATTAATCAGTATTGATTAAAATACCATGGAAACGAAGGGGTTTGGCGATTCGACCAGATGCGTCAACTTCTGTTCGAACCGCGACCTCTTGGGCGCCTAGATGTGCAGGGCGACATCGTTTGCAACAGGTATCGATGGCTGCGCACCCGCCTTGAGGCAGGCCAGAGAGCCCGCGACCGCCGCCCGGCGCAGCGCCGTCTCAAAATCAAGGCCCTGATCGAGGCTGGCGGCGAAATAGCCGCAGAACGTATCGCCGGCGCCGACGGTATCGACGGGCTCGATCACCAGGCCCTTGGCGCGCGAAAGCACATTGTCTCTGATAGCGATGACGCCGTCGCCGCCGAGCGTGACGATCAGTGTCTGCCCGGTCTCTGCGTGCAGGCGCTTCAGAGCTGCCTCGCGATCTTCGTTCGTCATCCCGTCCTGGCCAGCCAGGCGTTCGAATTCGGTCTCGTTGGCGATGACGATATCGGCAAGACGACCGAGCCGCGGCGCCTCCGGAACAAGCGGGGCGAGATTGAGGATCGTCGCGATGCCCTTGAGCTTGGCCGCATTCAACGCCTTCTCGACGGCCTCGACCGGGATTTCCAGCTGCAGCATCAATATGTCGCTTGGGGTGAGGGCGCCGACCGCGGCGACTGCATCCTCGGCCGTCATGGTGCCGTTGGCGCCGGGAACGACGGCGATCATGTTCTCTCCGTCGCCGCCGACGAGTATAAGCGCCGTGCCGGTCGGTTCCGCCACCCGCTTGACCTCTGAGAGATCGGTTCCGGCCGCATCGAGGAGCGCCAGCGCCGGCTCGGCAAAACCGTCATTGCCGACGGCACCAGTCATGCGGACCTTCGATCCGGCACGACGGGCTGCAAGCGCCTGATTGGCTCCCTTGCCGCCGGCAGCAGTCGAAAATCCATTGCCAGCAACTGTTTCGCCGGGTTTTGGCAGGCGCTCGGTCGTGGCGATGAGGTCCATGTTGATGGAGCCGAAAACTGTGATCATGAAGGTGGTCCCGCCCTGTCTTGATAGGCACTGTGATTTGGCGCGACACTGCCCGAAGCAGTCAGTCCTCGTCAACCACCCTCAGCTTGAGAAGGCCGGTACGGCTCTCGACAGTTCGCGGCATCTCGTCGGTTGCAATAGCCGGTTTGTCGCCGGCAGCTTCGAATTCGAGCGCCTCGATCCTCTGCCCGCGCCGGGCAAGCTTGTCGGCGGAGGTAACGATCATGTCGACATCCTTCTGCGCGCTTAGGAAATGTCCCTGCAGCTTGCGCACCCGTTCGTCGAGACGTGAGAGATCATCCATCAAATGCGCCACTTCGCCCTGGATCAGATGCGCCTGTTCGCGCATCCGCTGGTCCTTGAGAACCGACTGGATCACCTGGATCGACAGCATCAGCAGTGACGGCGAGACGATGACGATCCGAGCCCTGTGAGCCCTCTGCACGATCGCCTCGAAATTCTCGTGGATCTCGGCAAAGATCGATTCCGAAGGTACGAACAGGAATGCGGTTTCCTGCGTCTCGCCCTGGATCAGATATTTCTCGGAGATGTCCTTGATATGCACTTCCATGTCGCGGCGAAACTGCTGCGCTGCGATCTTGGCTTGCTCCGGGTTGCCAGCGGCGCGGATTGCATTCCAGGCCTCCAGCGGAAATTTGGCGTCGATTACAAGCGGCGGCAGGCCATTCGGCATCCTGATCGTGCAATCGGGCCGTGAACCGTTGGTAAGCGTTTGCTGGAAGGTGTAGGCGCCCATCGGCAGTCCGTCGGCAACGATGGTCTCCATGCGCGACTGGCCGAATGCCCCACGCGTCTGCTTGTTGGAAAGAATGGCCTGAAGTCCGACGACATCCTTGGCCAGCGACTGGATGTTCGTCTGCGCCGCATCGATCACCGCCAGCCGTTCCTGCAGCCGTCTGAGGTTTTCGTGCGTGGCTTTTCCCTGCTCATGGATCGTGCTGCTGACCCGCTGCGACATGCCGTCGAGCCGCTGGTTGACCGCCTGATTGAATTCCGATTGCCGTGATCCGAAGACTTCGGCAATCGTCGCCAGCCGTCCCTGCATTTCCGATTGGACCCGCAACAGCTCCGCCATGCTGCGCTCGGCGTCGGCGGCTTTGAGCGCTTCCTCTTCGGCCCGCCCTCGCGATCTGCCATTTTGCATGACGATCAGCGCTATCATTGCAACGACGACAGCCGCACCAATGAGCAGAGCCATGGTTGAAATCGGTTGGCCAAAGAGAATAATGAGGTTGCTATCGGAATGAGTCATTGGGTTCATTGCCGGAGCATAGCAAAATGCCAAACAATATCCAGATCAAAACGTGAACAAATTTTAAGCCGCGATGCTGCCTCCAAAAATCGTGATTTTGGCGCATGTTGATAATTCCCTCCCAAACAAAGATGGGTTAAGGGAAACTTTATGACGATCAAGCCTCTCATCATTTTGCCCGATCCGCTGCTCCGGCAGGTTTCCAAGCCCATCGAACGTGTCGACGCCGAGACCAAGCGCCTCGCGCAGGATATGCTCGACACCATGTATGACGCGCCGGGCATCGGCCTTGCTGCAGTCCAGATCGGCGTCGAGCGCCGGATGCTGGTGATCGACGTTTCGCGAGAGGACGAGGAACGGACGCCGCTGGTCTTCATCAACCCGGAAATCCTCTCCTCCTCCGACGATCGATCGGTCTATGAAGAAGGCTGCCTGTCCATTCCGGACTACTACGCTGAGGTGGAACGCCCGGCGCAGGTCACGGTCAAATACATCGATCGGGATGGCAAGGACCAGATGATCGATGCCGAGGGCCTGCTCGCAACCTGCCTCCAGCACGAAATAGACCATCTCAACGGCGTCCTCTTCATCGACCATATATCGCGGCTGAAGCGCGAGATGGTGATCAAGAAGTTCACCAAAGCGGCGAAGGCGAAGGTCCTTTAGGACTGATTGCAAATGGCCGCGTGAGCGCTTATGATATCGTTGATATCAAATGGAGGCGATCATGGGCGATCTTTTGCTCCGCGGCATCGACGATGCCTTAAAAACTCGATTGCAGGAAAATGCGCGTCTGAACGGCCGCAGCCTTTCCGACGAGGCGATCGAGCAATTGCGCAAGGCTCTGGTGAACGAAAGCGAGTCTACCGAGACAGCGGGAAAGCGATTGCGCGCCGTTCTGGGCAATGAGAGATTTGAGGATGCGGAAATCGATGCGATCGCCGCATTTCGCCATCAGCCCGATCGCGCACCGCCTCGGTTCGAGTGATGATCGTTCTCGATACGAACGTCATATCCGAGCTGGAAGGTCGTACGCATAGCGAAAAGCTTTTGACGTGGCTTGATGGCTATGAGCTCGAAGCACTTTTTCTGACAACCATCGCCATCGCAGAGATTCGGTATGGTCTGGCACGATTGCCGGAGGGCAGGCGGCGCGCTCAACTGGTCTCGACCTTCGATCGCATCGAATCCCAGTTTGAAGGTCGTATTCTTGGGTTTTCTCTTGGCGCAGCTCATCGTTATGGCGCGCTTTGTGCCGAGAGAGAGAAACGGGGCCACGTAGTGGAGACCAAGGACGCCATGATCGCCGCCATCTGTCTCAGCCATGGCGCGACTCTGGCCACGCGGAATACAAAAGACTTCGAGGGGCTTGATCTCAAGCTGATAAACCCGTTTGAAGACGGTTGAACAGAACCGACGGACGATCGAATGTCTCTGAGCATCATATTCATGGGAACGCCTGAGTTCTCCGTGCCAACCTTGCGCTCGCTCGTCGACGCGGGACACAGGATCGTCGCGGTCTATACCCAGCCGCCAAGGCCGGGCGGGCGTCGCGGGCTGGACCTGCAGAAGTCGCCGGTCCATCAGGCGGCCGAGCTTCTGGGCCTGCCGGTCCTAGCACCGGTCAATTTCAAGGATCCGGAAGATCGACGACGGTTCCGCGAGTTCAAGGCCGACGTTGCGGTCGTCGTTGCCTATGGCTTGCTGTTGCCGCAGGAAATTCTCGATGGCACGGCGCTTGGCTGCTACAACGGCCACGCCTCGCTCCTGCCGCGCTGGCGGGGTGCCGCCCCGATCCAGCGGGCGATCATGGCCGGTGACAAGAAGACCGGCATGATGGTGATGAAGATGGACAAGGGTCTGGACACTGGCCCCGTCGCTCTCACCCGTGAAGTCGAGATCGGCGAGACGATGACGTCAGGAGAGCTGCACGACAGGCTGATGCATGTTGGCGCCAAGGCCATGGCCGAGGCGATGGTGAAACTGGAGATGAACGAGCTGCCGCTGACGCCGCAGCCGGCCGACGGCGCCGTCTACGCGGCAAAGATCGACAAGAGCGAGACCCGGATCGATTTCGACAAGCCGGCGGTAGATGTCCACAATCACATCCGCGGCCTCTCACCGTTTCCCGGCGCCTGGTTCGAGATGGAGATTGCGGGGAAACTGGAGCGCATCAAGGTGCTCGGTTCGGAGCTTGCCGAAGGTGCGGGCATTGCGGGGGAAGTGTTGACTAACGAGCTCGTCATCGCCTGCCAGACCGGCGCGGTGCGGCTGGTCAAACTGCAGAAGGCCGGCGCCAAACCGCTGGTGGCTGCTGATTTCCTGCGTGGTACGCCGATCGCAACCGGCACGAGGCTCGCCTGATGCCGCGATACCGCATGACGGTCGAATATGACGGTACGCCCTATGTCGGCTGGCAGCGCCAGCAGAACGGACATTCCGTCCAGGCGGCGATCGAAGCCGCGATCCTGTCGTTGACGCGCGAGACGGTTCTCGTCCGCGGCGCCGGCCGCACGGACAGCGGCGTCCACGCCATGGGGCAGGTGGTTCACGCAGACCTGTCGAGGCAGTGGGAGCCGAATACGCTGCGAAATGCCCTCAACGCCTATCTGGGGCAGGCTCGCGAAAGCGTCTCGATCATCGATGCCGCGGAGGTCGACGAACGTTTCGACGCGCGCTTCTCAGCCCATCGCCGCCATTACCTTTACCGCATCATCAGCCGCAAGGCGCCGTTGGCGCTGGAGGCGCATCGGGCGTGGTGGGTGTCGAAGCCGCTCGACCACGAAGCCATGCATGCAGCAGCCCAAACGCTTGTCGGCTACCATGATTTCACGACCTTTCGCTCGATCCATTGCCAGGCCAACAGTCCGCTCAGAACACTCGATCGTCTTGATGTGACCCGCAGCGGCAATCTGATCGAGATCCGCGCAACGGCGCAAAGCTTCCTCCACAATCAGATCCGTTCCTTCGCTGGGACGTTGAAGATGGTTGGCGAAGGCAAATGGGCGGTCGAGGACGTACGTGCGGCTCTCGACGCGCGCGACCGCAAGGCCTGCGGTCCGGTCGCGCCGCCGGAAGGGCTCTACTTCATGCAGGTGGATTATCCCGATGATCCCAATGCGATGCGCATCAGGCAAAGCGAGCAGCAAAGGCGTCTATCGGATCAGGAACCCGGCGGATAGATGTCGAGAAACCGCTGCAGGAAATCCGACAGCACCATCGAAGGCACCAGCAGCACCAGCGTCAGGGCCGCGACGAACAGGGGATGCGCGCCGCAGATCATTCTGAGAATGCGGGCAAGTGCGAAGATCAGCGCCAGCATCAGCGCGAACCAGAGTATCGCGGTCAGCCCGGCAGAGCCTGGAACGAAGGCGATGAGCGCGATTAACAGGGCGTTCATATAGGCGAGTGGAATTCCCAGCCAGTTTACGGCCACGACGATCGGCGCAAATTTGTCGCCTATCTTGAAGACGAGCAGCAACAGCCCGGCGAGGATTAGCGGCACCAGCCAGTTTGCAGCTTCGACCAGCCCGAGCCGCAGGAAGAAGGCCAGGCCTACGGAAGTCTGAGGCGGCATCTCCGACAGATAGGCCTGCTGCCACCAGAGCCAGGAAATACCGATCGGCGGCACGCACCAGAGGATCGCCCAGAAGGAACGTGTGACGCCGCGATCGGAAATGTCGAGATAGTGGAACCCGCGCTGGTCCATGCGGATCAGCAGCCATAGGCCGGCCAGATAGTATTGGACTTCCTTAAACGTCGGCATTCGCAAACCAGCGTTCGATGAAGGCTTCGTAGATTGCGGTCAACGTCTCGAGATCGGCAAGCGCGACGCTTTCGTCGATCATATGCATCGTCTGGCCGACAAGACCGAACTCGACGACCGGGCAATGATCCTTGATGAACCGTGCGTCGGAGGTGCCGCCCGTCGTGGAAAGTTCGGGAGCGCGTCCGGTAACGGTTTCGATGGCCGATGAAAGCGATGCAATCAGCTCGTTGTTGCGCGTCAGGAAAACAGGGCTCACCCGCGCTCCCCAGGCCACGTCGTATTTCGTAGGCGCCCGGCCGGGACGCAACGCCTGGCTCGATGAAGCCCTGTCCAGTCGGGCCACGATCTCGGCCTTCAGCGTCTCGGCAGTCCATGTGTCATTGAAGCGGATATTGAAGCTTGCCGTCGCCTTCGCCGGAATAACGTTGCCGGCGCCGTTGCCGACGTCGATTGTGGTGACTTCCAGGTTCGACGGCTGAAAACTGGCTGTGCCGTTGTCGAATGGCGGGTCCAGCAGCGCCTGTGTCAACGCCACGATGCTACGCACCGGATTGTCGGCGAGATGCGGATAGGCGACGTGGCCCTGCACGCCTTGGACGGTAATCGTCCCGGAAAGCGAACCACGCCGCCCGATCTTGATCATGTCTCCAAGCTGGTTGGGATTGGTCGGTTCGCCAACGACGCATGCGTCCCAGCGCTCCCCCTTTTCGACGGCCCATTCCAGGAGTTTGACAGTACCGTTGATCGACGGACCCTCCTCATCGCCGGTGATCAGGAAGGATACGGATCCGTTCGGTGCGCCGCGCTTGGCGATGTAGCGGGCGATCGCGGCTGCAAAGCAAGCGATGCCGCCTTTCATGTCCACTGCTCCGCGGCCGAACAATTGCCCGTCGGCGATATCGGCGGCAAACGGCGGATGGCTCCATGACGTCTCGTCGCCGACTGGAACAACGTCCGTATGGCCGGCAAACATCAGATGAGGGCCGTCTTTCCCGAGCCGGGCATAGAGGTTTTCGACGTCAGGTGTGCCGGGCTCGCTCGCGCTCATCCGATCGACCTCGAAGCCCAGCGGCAACAGCATCGCCGTCAGCGCGGACAGCGCACCGCCTTCTGCCGGCGTGACGGAAGGGCATCGGATCAGGGTCTGGAGGTTGGCGACGGGATCGGTTGCGGTCATGACGTGCGATTTATCCGGCGGGAAATGGCAAAGCGATGGCAAAAATGAAAATGCTTTCAGAAATCCGGGCGCCCCGGTGAGCCGGAGCGCCTTTGCTGATCAGCTGATCAGTCGCGAAGGAGCTCGTTGATACCGGTCTTAGAGCGCGTCTGCGCGTCGACGCGCTTGACGATGACGGCGCAGTAGAGGCTGGGCTTCGGCTGGCCGTTGGCCATCGTACCGGCCGCAGGCAGTGAGCCGGCAACGACGACGGAATAAGGCGGCACTTCGCCATAGGTGATTTCGCCGGTGGCACGATCGACGATCTTGGTCGACTTGCCGATGAACACGCCCATGCCGAGGACCGAGCCTTCGCGGACGATGCAGCCCTCGACCACCTCGGAGCGGGCGCCGATGAAGCAATTGTCCTCGATGATCGTCGGGCCCGCCTGCATAGGTTCCAGAACACCGCCGATACCGACGCCGCCCGAAAGATGCACATGCTTGCCGATCTGCGCGCAGGAGCCGACGGTTGCCCACGCATCGACCATCGTGCCCTCGCCGACATAGGCGCCGAGATTGACGAAGGACGGCATCAGGATTGCGCTCGGAGCGATATAGGCGGAGTGGCGCACGATGCAGTTCGGCACGGCGCGGATGCCGGCTTCGCGGAAGCGATTTTCGCCCCAGCCCTCGAACTTCGACGGAACCTTGTCCCACCAGACCGAGCCGCCTGAACCACCCTCGATGATCTTCATGTCGTTCAGGCGGAAGGAAAGCAACACTGCCTTCTTGAGCCACTGGTTGACCTTCCAGTTGCCGTCGCTGCCGCGCTCGGCAACGCGTGCCTTGCCGCCGTCGAGCAGGTTCAGCGCGGTTTCCACCGCATCGCGAACCTCGCCGCGGGTCGACAAGTTCACATTGTCGCGATCGTCGAAAGCGGCTTCGATGGTCTTTTCAAGCGAGGCAAGGTCGGTGGCGCTCATGAGAATTCCTTAAACTTCAATGGATATCGTGAAGGCCGGAAAGCGATCCGGGATATGATCGGCGGGCCGGTGTCCTGCTCTACAGCATGAGCCCCGAAAATGGAATAATGTTATCGGCTCGGATCACACTTGGATTCATGGCGCTATCGCGGCATATGCGCCTGTACGGACTTGTTGAAAGGCATGGGAATGGCAAAGACCAAAAACGGCAAGCTGCGGCGCAAGGACGGGGTATGGGACCCGCTGAAAACCAGCTCCGCCGACAAACAGCGCGCCGAAGCCGTCCAGAAGACACCGCAGTCGCTTTCGCCCTCCTATCGACTTGCCTACGCCGACGAGGATTTCCTCTGCCGCGAGGAACTCCGGCCGATCCGGCTGCAGCTGGAGCTCCTGAAGACCGAAATGATGCTGACCGAGCGCGGCATCAAGTCGACCGTCGTCATGTTCGGAGGCGCCCGCATCCCTGCGCCCGGCCAGAGCGCCTGGGCCGCGCGCAACGACGTCCAGCGCGCCAATCTGGAGGCGGCATCGGTCTATTATGACGAAGCCCGGAAATTCGCGCGGCTATGCTCGCGCTATTCCGCCGGTTTCGATTTCCATGAATATGTCGTGGTCACGGGTGGCGGTCCGGGCGTGATGGAAGCTGGAAACCGTGGAGCGTCGGAGGAGGGCGCCCCCTCGATAGGCCTCAACATCGTGCTGCCGCATGAGCAGGCGCCGAATGCCTACGTCACCCCTGAGCTCAGCTTCAATTTTCACTACTTTGCCATCCGCAAGATGCATTTCATGGTGCGGGCAAAGGCAATCGCCGTCTTTCCCGGTGGCTTCGGTACGCTGGACGAATTCTTCGAATGCCTGACCTTGATCCAGACCGGCCGCATGGAGCGCCTGCCGCTCATCCTGTTCGGCGAGGCATTCTGGCGCAAGATCATCAATTTCGACGCACTCGCCGAGTTCGGCACCATCGCGCCCGATGACGTCAATCTCATCAGCTTCGTCGATACCGCCGAGCAGGCTTGGAAGATCGTCACGGATTTCTACGAGCACTAAGCAAGGAAAAGCCCGCCTTCGCAATGCGCGGCGGGCTTCGTTCGTCATTGAGAGAGTCGGCTGTTTCTAGAGCAGCGGGAAATTCGGCATGTCGTCGAGCGAGATGAAGCCGTCATGGTTGCGGTCCATGCGGTCGAACAGTTTGTCGAGCGCAGCCTCGGCCTCAGCCTTGCTGATCTGGCCGTTTTCGTCGGTGTCGACGCGCTGGAAGAACAGCGCCGAGCGCATCATGCCAGCTTCGCGCATGCCGTGCGGGCCGCGGTGATGTGGACGTTTTCCATCCTTGCCGTCGTTGGCCTTGTCGTCATTCTGGGCCTGGTCATCGGGGCCCTTTGTCTTGTCATCGCCCATCTTGGCGTTGTCGGCCTTCCAGGCCTGCATCCGGGCTTCATGGTAGGCGCGAAGCTCACCGGGGGTGATCGAGCCGTCCTTGTTGGTATCGATCTCGTCGAAGATCTTGTCGACGCCGGCTTTGGCTTCGTCCTTTGAGATTTTCATGTCGCCGTTGGTGTCGAACTGCTTGAGCATCCTGACATAGATGACCTCGGGCGGCAGCCAGCCGTGTCGGCCGTGGCCGTGACGACCTTTCCAGTCATGCCCGCCGGGGGCTGCAAACCCGACGCCCGCGGCAGCGCCGGCAAGAAGGGTTGCGGACACTGCGGCCAGAAGAATTTTTTTCCCGTTCATCGCTTTTTCCTTTGATTGCCGAGACACAATCATAAGGTAGGGCGGAACCGGAAAAACAGCGAATTAAACATCGGTAAGATGGATGAAACTTTTGTAATCTCTAGCGAATCCGCTCAGACCAGCGCTTTGAGAAACGTTGTCAGATCGTCCGTCACATAGTCTACATGATCGTCGGAATCGCTCTGCCGCTCCCACCATTCGGTGAACGTTCCCTCGAGGTTTTGCGGCACCAGTAGCACCGTGCGCATGCCGAGCGCCTTCGGTACGTTCAGGTTGCGCGGAAGGTCTTCGAACATCGCCGCATTCTTGGTGTCGACGCGGTGAAGGCTGGCGAATTTGTCATAGGTGCTGCCGGCGGGCTTCGGAACATACTCGGCAGCGACGATGTCGAAAATGTCATCGAAGTGGTCGAGGATGCCAAGCGCCCCGGCGGTCGCCTGCGCATGCTTGACGCTGCCGTTGGTGAAGATGAACTTGCGGCCGGGAAGGGCCTTGATCGCCGCCGCCAGTTCCGGCTGCGGCACTAGCCCGGTGTAGTCGATCGCGTGCGCCTTTTCGAGAAAGTCGTCGGCGTCGATCCCGTGGTGGATCATTAGCCCCTGCAGCGTCGTTCCGTGCTCGTGGTAATACCGCTTCTGTACCACCCGCGCCGCCTCGCGGTCCATCCGCAGGAGCGCCGCGACATAAGCAGTCATATTCCGGTCGATCTGCGAAAACAGGTCGACGTGGTGTGGATAGAGCGTGTTGTCGAGGTCGAACACCCATTCGCGAACATCGGCGAAGTCGGTTGGGCTGGGAGCGGTCTTAATCTGTGCCATGGCGGCTCTTATCACACGCGCGGACGGAAGGCGCAAACCGGAAATCGCCGTGGCTCGGTCATTGATGTGCTTGGGCTTGCGGGCTAGATATTGACAAGACGCGCGACGGCGGGGAGAGCCGGGCATCGCGACGACAAATCAAGGGAGGGAATAGATTTGGAACAGGCAAACAAGGCGCAGGAGTTCGCCAAGCTGCACAAAAAGGGCAGCCCGCTCATTCTCTACAATATCTGGGACGCTGGAAGCGCGCGAGCGGTCGCTGAATCAGGCGCCAAGGCCATTGCTACCGCCAGCTGGGCGATCGCTGCTGCCCACGGATTCAGCGACGGTGAAGCCATCCCGCTCTCGCTTCTGAAGGAGATTGTAAAGCTGATTTCACAGGCGACCGACCTGCCGCTTACAGTCGATTTCGAGGGTGGATACGCAGTCGACCCTGCCGAAGTCGCCGCGAATGTCTCGGAGATCATCGATTGCGGCGCCATCGGTATCAACTTCGAGGATCAGGTCGTCGGCGGCGAGGGTATTCATTGCATCGAACACCAGTCCGCTCGCATCCACGCTATCAGGGCCATGGTCGACAAGCGCGGCGTTGAGCTGTTCATCAACGCCCGAACCGACCTCTTCCTGAAGGAAAAAGACACCAGCAAGCATGCCGCCCTGATGGATGACGCGATATTGAGAGCCGCGGCCTTCGCGGCAGCAGGTGCCAGCGGCTTCTTCGCGCCCGGCATCGTCGATGCAGGCCTCATCCAGACGCTTTGCGAGCGTGTCACCCTGCCGGTGAACATCCTCACCCGCCCGACGACGCCTGATCTGGCGACCATGGCGACCCTCGGCGTCAGCCGCATCAGCCATGGTCCGGGACCGTACCTCTCACTGATTGAGAAGCTGAAAACCGATGCCTCGGCGATCTATCGACCGGCAGCAGGTTAGGGAACGATCAGGGTTCCCGCGCCGAGTTCGGTGAAAATCTCGAGCAGGACCGCATGGGCGGTCTTGCCGTTGAGGATGACGACGCCCTGGACGCCGGCCTGGATCGCCTCGATGCAGGTCTCGACCTTGGGGATCATCCCGCCTGAAATCGTGCCATCCTTGATCAGCGCGCGGGCTTCGGCAACGGAGAGCTCCTTGATCAGCTCGCCGCTCTTGTTGAGCACGCCGGGAACATCGGTGAGAAACAGCAGGCGCGTCGCCTTCAGCGAGCCGGCGATGGCGCCCGCAAACGTGTCGGCATTGATATTGTAGGTCGCGCCGTCGCGGCCGGGTGCAACGGGGGCGATGACCGGGATCATCTCGGACTTCGCAAGAAGATCGAGCAGCGTCCGGTCGACCTCGACAACCTCGCCGACGAAGCCGAGATCGAGAACGCGCTCGATATTGCTGTCCGGATCGATGACTGTCTTCCTCGCCTTTTCGGCGAAGACCATGTTGCCGTCCTTGCCGCAAAGGCCGATCGCCCATTCGCCGGTCTGGTTGATCAGCATGACGATCTCTTTGTTGATCGAACCCGCCAGCACCATTTCGACGATTTCCACCGTCTTCTGGTCCGTCACCCGCAGGCCCGCCTCGAACTTGGATTCGATGCCCATCTTGGTCAGCATGGCGCCAATCTGCGGCCCGCCGCCATGGACGACGATGGGATTGACGCCGGATTGCTTCAACAACGCGATGTCCGCGGCGAAGGCCTTGCCGAGCGCGGCGTCCCCCATGGCGTGCCCGCCATATTTCACCACGATGGTCTTGTTTTCGTAGCGTTGCATGAACGGCAGAGCCTGGGCCAGCAGACGTGCTTGTGTTTCGCTTTCAGACTCGGTCATGGGACACCCCGCAGGAATTGATCGCGGCGTTTTATCTCAAGTTTTTGACAGATGGAATAACGACGGAGCGATAAGTTTGCGACGCCCTTGCATGTTATCTCTATCTAATTGAGCGCAGTGGACATTCGCCTTGCCCGCCATATGTTTTCTTCTAATATGAGGTCCTATTGAAGGAGCGGGGAGATTTGATTGGCCAGTGACGACGTTGCCGTTCTTATCAGCCGTGTCGCATTGCGCGATCAGAGCGCCTTTTCCGAGCTTTACACCAAAACAAGTCCGAAACTTTTCGGCGTCTGCCTGCGTATTCTGAAAGACAGGACTGATGCCGAGGAAGTGCTCCAAGAGGTCTTCGTGAAAATTTGGCAGCGGGCCGACCGATATGTCGCGTCGGAAAACCCTGCCATGCCCTGGTTGACGGCGATCGCCCGCAATCAGTCAATCGATGCGATCCGGGCAAGAAAGCCTGTCGCCGACGAAATAGACGCAGTGTACGATCTTGCCGACGACCAGCCGGACCCCGAAACTCAGGCTGCGACCAAGGGCGAGGGAAGGCGGATTGACAGCTGCATGGAAGAGTTGGAAGCTGATCGCGCGAAGGCGGTCCGAGGCGCTTATGTCGAGGGCCTCAGCTATCAGGAACTTGCCGATCAATTCGCGGTGCCGCTGAATACGATGCGGACTTGGCTGCGCCGCAGCCTGCTACGACTGAGAGAGTGCATGGACCGATGAGTTCACCTGACCAAAGCAAGGGAGACCGCTCCCGCGACGAAGTACTCGCAGGCGAGTACGTTCTCGGTGTCCTTTCGTTGGAGGACAGGCAGAAGGTCGAGCGCCGAATGCGCAACGACCGGCCGTTTGCGGCGATCGTCAGCCGCTGGGAACAGAATCTCTCGACGTTCAATGACGAATATGAAGCGCTGATGCCGTCTCCATCGGTCTTTCCGAAGGTCGAGCGCCGCATATTCGGCGAAGCCGGTCCGGCGAGGGGCATCTATGGCCGCCTCTGGAATTCGATTGTACTCTGGCGATCAGTGGCGATTGCTTCGATCGTGATTGCAGCCGCCGTCGTGGCGACGAACGCGAACATCACGGCGCTCTCGCCGAGGAGCAAGCCGCTCGTGGCAGCACTCGGCGCGGAAAACAGTGCCATCAATCTGGTCGCGTCCTATGACGTCGGCAGCGGCCATCTGAAGGTGACGCCCGTCGCGGCCGGCAAGCCGGAAGAAAAGTCCCTGCAGCTGTGGCTCATCCGCGGCAGCAATCCCGCCGAATCGCTCGGCGTTCTGCCGCAGACAGGCGAAGGCGAAATCGCCATTCCCGAGAATATTCGAGGCCAGCTCGCCGAAGGCGTCGTTCTCGCCGTCAGCGTCGAACCCTTCGGCGGCTCGCCGACCGGCAAGCCCACAGGCCCTGTCGTCGCCTCCGGTGCGGTACACCTCCCCTGATCCCGATAGGACGTATCTGAGCGTCTTTCGCGATGCTGCCCCTCCTGCGCGGCAGCGGTCGTCTGTGCATCACAGGTTCCCATAAAATCTCCCGCCGCAATTTGAATTTTCGTGAAACTCTTTCTCGAACCTCTCCGTACTTCCCTCTGTGCCCGGCGGCGCAAAGGATTGGCCAAAGCCAACCGGCCGCGGGAAGTGGAATTCGCCGTCGTGAATTCAAACACAGGGAAGAGGATTGGATCAATGATCAAGACTACGCTTCGCATCCTGGCAGTCGCAGCGGTCATGTCGGCCGGCACCTATGGCGCCTTTGCGGCAAAGAACCCGATCGTCGGTGGCGCACCGATGTTCGCCAGCAAGAATATCGTCGAGAACGCCGTCAATTCGAAGGATCACACCACGCTCGTCGCCGCGGTCAAGGCCGCCGGCCTCGTCGATACGCTCGAGGGCAAGGGGCCGTTCACGGTTTTCGCGCCGACCAATGAAGCCTTCGACAAGCTGCCTCCGGGCACCGTTCAGACGCTCCTGAAGCCTGAGAACAAGGCGCAGCTCGTCAAGATACTCACCTGCCATGTCGTGGCCGGCGACGAGATGTCCTCGGCCATCAAGAAGATGGTGATGGGTGCCGGCGGAGAATACGACGTCAAGACTGTTGGCGGTTGCGTGCTGAAGGCCATGGACAAGGGCGGCAAGATCACGCTCACGGACGAGGCCGGCGGCACAGCTCATGTCACGATCGCCGACGTCAAGCAGTCGAACGGCGTGATCCACGTCGTTGACAAGGTTCTGTTGCCGAAGATGTAATCATTATTGGCAACAGGCCGCCGTCCCTGGGGTCAGGGACGGCGGTTTTTATGTCTTTAAAGCGTCAGGCCGACGGTGTCGCGTATCGCCTGGCGCAGCTCCTCGAGGCCTTCGGTCTTCTCCGACGACGTCGCCAAAATCTCGGGATAGGCAGCCGGTCGCTTGCGGATTCTTTCCTTGGTGTCTGCCAAAAGCTTGGCCATTCCCGACACATGTATCTTGTCGGTCTTGGTCAGAACCACCTGGTAGGAGACCGCCGCCTTGTCGAGCAGCGTCATCACATCCTCGTCGTTCTTCTTGATGCCATGGCGGCTGTCGATCAGCAGATAGACGCGCTTCAGCGTCGAGCGTCCGCGCAGATAATCGAAAACCAGCTCCGTCCAGGCCTCGACGTGTTCCTTGGGCGCCTGCGCGTAGCCATAGCCCGGCATGTCGACCAAAGCCATCGGCGGCAGGTCTCCGCCTTCGCCGGAAAAACCGTCCGGCACGAAATAGTTGAGCTCCTGCGTACGACCCGGCGTGTTGGATGTACGGGCAAGGCCGCGGTGTCCGACCAGCGCATTGATCAGCGACGACTTCCCGACATTGGAGCGGCCCGCGAAGGCGATCTCGAGCGGCCCCTCCGGCGGCAGGAATTTCATCGCCGGCACGCCGCGAATGAAGATCCACGGTCGCCCGAAGATCGGCTTTTCGTTCTGTACGTTTTCGTCGGCCATGCGTTTACGATCTCTGTTCTCTAAGCCGAGATGGCTTCACGGTTTTAACCCGGAATGTCAAGTTTTGGGCGATGTTCGCCCTTGAGTGGCTGTTGTCCTGAGTTTGAGTTTCTGCGACGCCAGCGGGTGCATCTATTCCGAGGAATTTTTCTGCCTCGCATCATCATTCGACGACGGCACGAAGCAAAGCATTTCACGGATCGTGAAAAGGCAGGTGCTGAAACTTACCACTACCACGGCTACGCTAAGCCAAACTGTGTGAAGCGCATCACTACATTGATTTCCGGGACATGCTTCCGAACTCTCGAAGAGCGCTGCCAATCCCGCAAACACATAGAGGATAGTGAGAGCCAGCCCGCACGCGAAGAGCGTGATTAAGAATATGATGCTCAAGATTTTCAATGGTTCTTACCGCCCATAATATGTTTGTCTCAAAGTAAAATTCGGCAAAATGTTTCACGAAATATTTTAGGCAAGAAAAAGCCGGATCGCCCATGCGGTGAGCGATCCGGCACCATTCAACTTGGATTTCACATTTCAATCTGGGCGCGGGCAATTTGCCGCGATCGAAGCCTATTTCGTCGGTGCAGGTTTTCGTTTGAACAGGTTCCGGACATTGTCGATCAGTTCCACCTTCACGCCGTGGCGCTTCATGATGATCGACTGCTGGATGACCGAGAGCGTGTTGTTCCAGGCCCAGTAGATCACGAGGCCAGCCGGGAAGCTCGACAGCATGAACATGAATATCAGCGGCATCCAGTTGAAGATCATCGCCTGTGTCGGATCCGGCGGCGTCGGGTTCATGCGCATCTGCAGGAACATCGTCACGCCCATGATCAGCGGCCAGACGCCGAGGTGCAGTATCGTCGGAGCCTCGAAAGGCAGGAGGCCGAACAGGTTGATGAACGACGTCGGATCGGGTGCCGAAAGGTCCTTGATCCAGCCGAAGAACGGCGCGTGCCGCATTTCGATGGTGATGTAGATCACCTTGTAGAGCGAGAAGAAGATCGGAATCTGCAAGGCGATCGGCCAGCAGCCGGCAACCGGATTGATCTTCTCTTCCTTGTAGAGCTGCATCGTCGCCTGCTGCAGCCCCATCTTGTCGTCGCCGAACTTGGCCTTCAGCTCCTCCATCTTCGGCTGCATGCGCTTCATGTTCGCCATCGAGGCATACTGCTTGCTGGCAAGCGGGAAGAACAGGGTCTTGACCACGATGGTCGTGCAGAGGATCGCGACGCCGAAGTTTCCGAAGAAGCGATAGAAGAAGTCCATCAGCTTGAACATCGGCTTGGTCAGGAAGTAGAACCAGCCCCAGTCGATCAGGCGGTCGAAGCGCGGGATCGAATAGCTCTCTTCATACCTGTCGATGACAGGCACTTCCTTGGCGCCGGCAAAGACGAGGTTCTTGAGCTCGACCGACTGGCCGGGCGCAACGGTAACCGCGTCCTGCTTGTAGTCGGCCTGGAAGCGGGGCTGCCCGTCGGTGAAGTGAGAGAAGCGCGCATCATAGGCGGTGGCCTGCGGCGGAACGATCGTTGCGGCCCAATACTTGTCGGTAATGCCGAGCCAGCCGCCGGTTGCCTTTGCAGGCGTGACATTTTCCTTCTCGACGGCTGCATACTTGCTTTCCAGCAGGCCATCGTCGCCGATGACGCCGATGAAGCCTTCATGCAGCACGTAGGTCGGTGCGATCAGCGGCTTGTTGTAGCGGATGACGCGGCCGTAGCTCGACAGCGAAACCGGTTGATGGCCGCCATTGCTGATCTTGTCCGTGACGGTGAACATGTAGTGGTCGTCGACCGAGATCGTGCGGTTGAAGGTGACGCCCTTGTCATTGGTGTAGCTCAGCGTCACCGGCGTCTTGTCGGTCAGCTTGTCACCGCTGGCAACCGTCCAAACGGTGGCTGGACCGGGGGTCGCGCCCGTGGTGTCGCCGCCGATATAGCCGAGCTCGGTGAAATAGCCGTCCTTGGTTTCGGCCGGGCTGAACAGGGTAATGATCGGGCTCGTCTTGTCGACGGTCTCGCGGTAGCCCTTGAGCTTCAGGTCGTCGAGGCGTGCGCCTGCAAGATTGATGGAGCCGGAAAGCGCCGGCGTGTCGATGGAGACGCGCGGGGTCTTGGCAAGCGCCTCTTCAAGTGTCTCGGCAGTGGGTGCCGCCTGGCCTGCGGGCAGCGCGCCGCTGGCAGCGCTGTTTGCGGCTGTCGTCTGTGCCGCATTGCCGGTCTTTGCCTGTTCCGTCTGATGCTGCTGCGCCTTGGCGATCTCGTCGGCCTTGCGCTGCGCTTCGATGCGCGGATTCATATAGAAAAACTGCCAGGCGAGAACGATGAGCACCGACAGGCCGATCGCGATGAAGTAATTGCGGTTCTTTTCCATCATTCTTTCCTGGAGCGGTCTGGTTGCGACCGCCGGTGTTTCGGCTTCGCTTCGACGCGTGTTGCGAGCTCTCTGGCCAGCGCATCGAAGGGCGCAGTCAATACGTCGCGCCGGGCGACAACCACATAGTCGTGTCCGGGCTGCATTGCAAACCCGGCATGAAGCCGCACCGCTTCTTTCAGCCGGCGCCGCATGCGGTTTCGTTCCACCGCGTTCCCATGTTTCTTGGTAACGGTAAAGCCAACGCGGGGTTCCGCCTCGGGCAGGGCGCGGTCGAGCGCTTCAACGAGGAAAAAATTCCCCCTGCGCTTTTCCCCTGCGCGTACGGCAAGAAACTGCGGCCGGCTCTTCAGCCGCCCGACAGTCTTTTCTGGTCGTGCATTCGTCATTCGCCCGCCATCGCTATCGGGCATATCCGGCCTTAGGCCGAAAGACGCTTGCGGCCGCGCGCGCGGCGGGCAATGATGACCTTACGGCCGCCCTTGGTTGCCATGCGTGCGCGAAAGCCGTGGCGGCGTGCGCGAACAAGCTTGGATGGTTGATAGGTACGCTTCATTTATTTTAAACACCGCGGAGTGCGGCCCTTCTTGGGTTTGCATATAGCAAGGAGCGTTGTTGATCGCACGGATGTGATCCCGCTATAGCAGGCTCCATGACCGGACGTGCGGCGGCTTATAGGGATGAAGCCCGCGAAAGTCAATTATCCCTAGCCGGATTCACAGTCGTCTGCATCAGCACCTAATAAATCTAGTATTGCGCTACTAGTACCTAAAAACACACCTGAAGTTGAAATTTTATCGCTGGTTCGCGCTGAAAAGTTACAGGTTTTGGTGTTTAATTTTAATATCTGGCGGTTTCTCCGATGTTATCGAAGCGAACCTGTCCAGCTATAGAAAATTTATCCCGATTAATACGCGAAGCGCCGCAAGCTAAAATTAAGCATTTTAGTCAATGCTTATCGATATGCGCGGAGAAGCCAGATTTCTCCAAGCCGTTTATTCGTCCTCCAGGAGGTATATCGTTGAAAATCCGCGGTAAGATTAACCTGCTCGTCTTCGTCATGGCCGGCGCTGCGCTGGTAATCGGCGCAACCGGCCTCTACGCCATGCGCCAGTATGACCAGCAGCTGCAGGTCTACGAACAGGTCGCGGAGCGGGCCCACCTGGGAGAGCGGCTGAACCGTTATGTGACGGCGGTAGTCATGGAGGCACGCGGCATTTACGCGGCTGACACGGTCAAGACCGCAAAACCCTTTGCCGACGGTTTGATGAACGACCTCGACGAGATCGACAAGGTTGTAGCCGCGTGGGCGCCGCTCGTGCCCGACGGCCAGAAATCGGCGTTCAACAGCCTGGTTGACCGCTCGAAGGAATTCCGCGGGTTCCGCACCGAGACGGCCCGCCTCGGGACGACCGACGGCCCGGACGCCGCCGGCAAGCAGGGCAACAACGACGCCAACCGTGCAAACCGCAAGGCTTTCCAGTCCGAGATCGACGCCGTGGTTCAGACCGACAAGGCTGAACTCAACGCGATTGATCAGCAGGTCGATGCCTTCCGCGAGATGATGTTCTGGCTGCTGCTCGGCATCACGGCGGTCGGGATTGGCGCCGGCGTGGGATTGGGCCTGTACATCGGCACGGTCCATCTCAGCCGGCCGATCAAGAAGGTGACCGAGACGATCAAGCAGGTTGCCGACGGCAATTTCGACGTGGATGTTCCCTTTGCCGACCGCGCCGACGAGATTGGCGACATGGCCGCGGCAGTCGAGGTGTTCAAGCAGAACGGCCTTGCCGTCAACAGGATGAACGCGCAGGAAACCGCGATGCGCGCCAAGAGCGACGACCTGCAGTCCAGCATGTCGCAAGTCGTGGCTGCCGCCGCCGCCGGTGATTTCAGCCGCCGCATCGACAAGCATTATGACGACGAAAACCTCGACCGCTTCGCCGGTAACATCAACGAGCTGCTGCAGAGCGTCGATACCGGCGTCACCGAGACCCGCCGCGTCGTTGCAGCGCTGGCGGACGGCGACTTGACCTCCATCATGCAGGGCTCCTTCCAGGGCGCTTTCGGAGAGCTGCAGCAGAACGTCAACCACACGCTGGCGACACTGCAGAACACCATGCGCGAGGTGCGCGACACCACCGAATCCATCAACGGCAACACCAACGAATTGCGCAGCGGCAGCGACGACTTGTCGCGACGCACCGAGCAGCAGGCAGCGGCCCTCGAGGAAACGTCGGCAGCGCTCGACGAGATCACGGCCGTGGTCCAGAACTCGACCGGCCGCGCCCAGGAAGCAAGCGTGATGGTCACGGAGGCCAAGGAGAACACCGAGCGTTCCGGCACGGTGGTGCGTAGCGCGGTCGACGCCATGGGCCGCATCGAGCAGGCCTCGCGCGAGATCAGCCAGATCATCAACGTCATCGACGAGATCGCCTTCCAGACCAACCTTCTGGCGCTGAACGCCGGTGTCGAGGCAGCACGCGCCGGCGAGGCGGGCAAGGGTTTTGCCGTTGTCGCCCAGGAAGTCCGCGAACTTGCCCAGCGTTCGGCCAAGGCTGCCAAGGACATCAAGGGGCTGATCACCAAGTCGGGCAGCGAAGTGCAGGTCGGCGTCAAGCTCGTCCAGGCAACCGGCGAGGCCCTGGCGGAGATCGAGACCCGCGTCCTGAAGATCAACGACCACATCCATTCGATCGCCACCTCGGCACGGGAGCAGGCGACCGGGCTGCAGGAGGTCAATACGGCTGTCAACCAGATGGACCAGGTGACCCAGCAGAATGCGGCGATGGTCGAGGAGACGTCTGCCGCGACCCACAAGCTTTCCGGCGAGGCCGACGGGCTGCTGCGGCTGATCTCGCGCTTCAAGATCGAGGACAAGCCGCGCGCACCAACGCTCGTCCGCCCCGAGAAGACACACCGCCCGGCACAGTCGCCAGCCCGCCGCATGATGGGCAGCGTGGCGCTTGCCTTCTCCGGCGGCAGCGCGGCCTCCGCGAAACAGGCCGTATCGCAGGATTGGGAAGAGTTCTGATCCAACCACGATTTGTGAATAGATAAGGAGGCGCCGCCCGGAACTGTGCGGCGCCTCTTTTGCGTCCGGCAATTGCTACCATCGTCGCAATTGCAGCAATGGAGATTGGAATGTCGGAAACAATCTCCTATGATCGGGTCCTGATGGACTTCGCCTTGCTGATAAAGCGGGATACCGGCATATGGAAAATGGGCAGGACGTAAGTGCCGCTGAGGGCGTCAAGGCCCCACCGCGCGCGGGGTCGGGGCTCGGTCGGCCTACCGGCATCTTCGGCGGACTTTCCGGCAAGCTGCTGCTGCTGACGATCGTCTTCGTCATGTTCGCCGAAGTTCTGATTTTCGTTCCCTCCGTCGCCAACATGCGGCTGCGCTGGCTGCAGGGCCGGCTGAACACTGCGGCCGCCGCTGCGATCGTCATCGATGGCCTGCAGCCGGTGGAACTACCACGCGCTCTGCAGCGGGAAACGCTGATGGCGACCGGCACCCGCGCCATAGTGTTGCGCAAGGACGGAACCTCACGGCTGCTCGCTGCCGCCGAAATGCCATCCTCCGTCGACGATCAATATGACCTCAGCGATGTTTCGATGCTGACGTCGATCCGCGACGCCATGGACACCATCCTCTTCGGCGGAGATCGCATCATCCGCGTCTTCGGCCCGTTCGGCGATTCCGGCATGGGCGTCGAGGTCGTCTTGAAGGATACGAGCCTCAGGGACGCGCTCCTTCTCTATTCGCGCAACGTCTTCCTGATGTCGCTGCTGCTCTCCTTCGTCACGGCAACGCTGATCTTCTTCGCCATCAATCGCATCATGATCCGCCCGATACGCCGGCTGACCGACAGCATGCAGGCCTATTCCGACGATCCGGAAGATCCAAGGCGCGTCCTCGTCCCCGACGGTGGGCGTGACGAGCTTTCCGTCGCCGGCCGCCATCTCGCCTCCATGCAGGCGCAGCTGCAAAAGACGCTGAAGCAGCAGAAGAACCTCGCGGCGCTCGGCCTCGCCGTCTCGAAGATCAATCACGACATGCGCAATATCCTGGCCTCCGCGCAGCTGATGTCCGACCGTCTGGTCGATGTCGACGACCCGATGGTGAAGCGCTTTGCCCCCAAGCTGCTGCGCACCATCGACCGTGCCGTCGGCTACACGACCGAGGTCCTGTCCTACGGCCAGGCCTCCGAATCCGCGCCCAGACGGCGCCGGCTGAGGCTGCGCGACCTGACGGAAGAGGTGCGGGATATCCTGGCGATAGATCCCGAAAGCGGCATCGAGTTCATCGAGCAGGTCAGCCGCGATCTCGAGGTCGACGCCGACAGCGAGCAGCTCTTCCGCATCATCCACAATCTCTGCCGCAACGCCCTCCAGGCTCTCGTCGCCTTTCGCGAGAGCGATCCGGACAGCACGCTGCGCATCACCGTCTCCGGCCATCGCATCGGCAGCGTCGTCTCGATCACTGTCGACGACACCGGCCCCGGCATGCCGCAAAAGGCGCGGGAAAACCTGTTCACCGCCTTCCGCGGCTCGGCCCGCTCCGGCGGCACCGGTCTCGGTCTTGCGATCGCCCGCGAGCTCGTCCTCGCCCACGGCGGCACCATCGCGCTTGTCGAAAAGCCGGCGGCCGGCACCCAGTTCCGCATCGAAATCCCCGACCGCCCGGTATCGCTCGACGACTACCGCAGCCGCACCGTCCACGAAAGCTAAGGCCTTTCAGAGCTTTCCCGGAAGCCCCGACGAAAATCGCGATTTTTTCAGAAATCCACTTGCTTTCGAAAGGCGGACGTTTTAGAGGATCGCCACGCAAACGGTTTCACCCGTTTTCGTCACGCACCCGTAGCTCAGCTGGATAGAGCACCAGACTACGAATCTGGGGGTCGGGCGTTCGAATCGCTCCGGGTGCGCCATTTCCATTTCAGATTGTCGCCAGACTCTTCCCGAGATATCTATCTCGCGCCGAGCGAGCAACTGTCGCTTGCCGCCTGAATTTCAATCAGCGTTCGAACAGGTTCATCGAAACGTCTATTGACAACCGATGTCGCATCCGTAATGCTGGATATATGGATAAAGTTACCGCAATCGCAGCCCTGTCCGCGCTCGCGCAGTCGACGCGCCTCGATATCTTCCGGCTCCTCGTCAAACACGAGCCAGGCGGTATTCCGTCCGGAGAAATAGCAAAACTGGTGGACGTTCCTCAAAATACGGCATCGGCCCATCTTGCGACGTTGTCTCGTGCTGGGCTGATCAGAGGCGAGCGACAGAGCCGGTCGATCGTCTACCGGGCCAATCTCGACGGCTTTCGCGAGTTGACCTTGTTCATGATCAAGGACTGCTGCGGTGGTCGTGCCGAGTTGTGTACGCCTTTGGTCGCTGATCTTGCATCTTGCTGCATGCCGACCGAGCTTCGCCAATGAGTCCGGTGTCGTTCGATCCCACGCGAACTTTCGACCACAAGAAGGCAACGCATGAACGTCACCATCTACCATAATCCCGCTTGTGGCACCTCGCGCAACACGCTGGCCATGATCCGCAACGCGGGCATAGAGCCAACTATTGTCGAATACGTGAAAACGCCGCTCACTCGCGACCGGTTGGCCTCGATGATCGCGGACGCCCACTTGACCGTTCGCCAAGCGATCCGCGAAAAAGACACGCCCTTTGCGGAACTCGGGCTTGGCGACCCATCGCTTGCCGACGACCAATTGCTCGACGCGATGATGGCGCATCCCATCCTGATCAACAGACCCTTCGTGGTGACGCCGATCGGTACGCGCCTCGCTCGCCCTTCCGAGGTCGTACTCGATATCCTGCCGGCGACGAGCAAGGGAGCTTTTTTTAAGGAAGACGGAGAACAGGTTCTGGATGGGGAGGGCAAACGAATTGTCTGATCTTCCAGCCGCGATCTTTGATCATCTCCATCGACCTCATATAGAGTCCCTGCGGCCCGCGTTCTCGACCCATCCGCCGCGTATCCTGATCCTTTACGGCTCTTTGCGCACTGTTTCCTATAGCCGTCTTCTCGCTGGAGAAGCCGCACGTCTGCTTGAGCACTTCGGCTGCGAGGTCAGGATTTTCGACCCGGCAGGTCTACCTCTGCCCGACGCTGCTCCCGCGGGCCATCCGAAGGTGCGGGAACTCAGGGAACTGTCGGAGTGGTCTGAGGGCCAGGTTTAGGTCAGCCCCGAACGTCACGGCGCGATGACGGGAATTATGAAGGCGCAGATCGACTGGATACCGCTATCCATCGGCTCGGTGCGTCCTACACAGGGCAAGACGCTTGCCGTCATGGAAGTGTCGGGCGGGTCGCAATCCTTTAACGCCGTCAACCAGTTGCGCATACTCGGCCGCTGGATGCGGATGATAACGATCCCGAACCAGTCGTCGGTCGCAAGGGCCTTCGAACAGTTCGACGCGGAAGGCAGGATGAAGCCGTCGGCTTTCTACGACCGGGTTGTCGATGTCTGCGAGGAGTTGACAAAGTTCACGCTGCTGACCCGCGACGCTTCCGCCTACCTCACCGACCGCTATAGCGAGCGAAAGGAGAGTGCCGAAAAGCTCGAGCAACGCGTCACTCTGGCGTCGATATGAGCGCGTAAGCCCCTAGCTTGAGGTATCCGTGCTGCTACCCGCCGTCGTACCCGTGGTGCTCGCCCCAGTCGCCGCATCCTTAGGCGCAGACCAAGTCAAATAATAAAACTGCGACCCCACCTGCCCGAAATAGGCTTCATTGCCGGTTGTCTTGTCGATGAAGCTGCCGTCGCTGGCGCGGGCGAAGGTGCCGTTTGAGCCGCGCTGGAGGTGGGTCTTCAGATAGTCGTTCCAGTCCGTCGTCGGGATGGTCGTGGCGGTCTTGGTCGTGGTGCTGGTTGTTGCATCCGTCGTATCGGTCGCGCTCGGGTCCCAAGCGGTGATCGAGACGCCGTTGGTGGGGTCGCTGACCGTCAGCGTGCCGTTGTTGAGCGCATCCAGCATTGCCTGTGCCTGGCCGCCGTCCTCGTTTTTCTTCGCGGTGGCCGTCAGGTTCTGCTTCAGCAGCGCCATGAAGGAACTGGTGGTGATGTCGGTGCTGGCGAGGTTCGAGCTCGACGAGGACGACGTGGTGTCCGACTGGCTGGCCGTCATGCCGTTGAGAATGCTCGTGAGAGACGCCTGCGACGATGACGGCAGGCTGGAAATATCGCCGGAGCCCGGCATAGACGAACTGTCATCCTGCGATGAGCTGTCATCGGGGCTTGTCATCAAGACCTGGAGAGCCATTTGGGCAGCAATCAATCGGGTGTTTGCAAGCGCGGAAACCATGGAGAGACCTCTTGTTGGCGACCATGATCGTCCACGCAAGGGACAGTCGCGACCGCATGATTGCCGCAACGGTTAACGCCAGGAACTTGCCCCGGGCTTATGGCGGGTTCAGGCGCCCCGTTCCGCCCGGTCGATCTGCGAGCGGATGCGCTGCTGGACGTCATGATCCTGGACGCGAACGGCCTCCATCAGGTCGCGTAGGGTGCCGCGCAGGCCGTGAACCTGGTCGACGAGATCCATGACGACGTCGACGCCGGCCTCGTTGACGCCCATTGTCTCGATGAGGTCGAGAATGAGGCGACCGCGCGCCACATCGGCATCGTGGAAGGTTAGCCCTCGATCGGTCCTGTCCGGCACCAGCCAGCCCTGTTCGACCCAGACATCAAGGATCGTCACATCGATTTTGAGGCAGAGGCGGAATTCAAGATCGTTCATGGTTCAAACTCCCATGCTTGTTCTCGGTTCATGCGTTTTCCCGGCGGCCCAATCCTCGACAAAGGTCGCAAGATCCGTGTTGGGTCCATCCGGCAGGACGATCTTCAGCGTCACATAGGCATCGCCGCTTTCGCCGCCGCGCTTCGGCACGCCCTTGCCCTTGAGGCGCAGGATCTTTCCCGTGTTCGAGTTGGGGGCAAGCGTGACGGTGACCGGGCCGGACGGCGTCGGTACCCGGATCTTGCCGCCGAGAACCGCTTCAGGCAGTGAAATGGGGAGTTCGAAGCGGATGTCGTCGCCGTCGCGGACATAGAACTTGTGCGGCCGCACGCGGATGTCGATGAGCGCGTCTCCGGCCGGGCCGCCGGCAAGCCCGGGCTCGCCTTTTCCGCGCAGGCGCAGCGTCTGGCCATCACGGGTTCCCGGAGGGATGGTAACCTCGAGCGCCGGTCCGCTCGGCAGGCTCACCTGCGTTTTCGTGCCGTTGACGGCGTCGAGGAAATCGACCTCCATCGAATACTGCCGATCCTGGCCCTTCATTCTGGTTTGTCCTTGGCCGCCGCCGCGGCGCGAGAAGAAGCTTGAAAAAACGTCGTCCGCATCGCCGAAATCCGCAAATCCCCCCGCGTTCTGGTAGCGGCGGGTAGCACCGTCTGCCGAGGCGTAGTCGCGATAGTAGTTTCGCTGAGCCTGCTCGGTTCCCGCACCGTCGATCTCGCCGCGGTCGAAGCGGGCGCGCTTTTCCTCGTCGCCGATGATCGCGTAGGCAGCGGATATCTGCTTGAATTTCTCTTCCGCCTGCTTGTCACCGGGGTTGAGATCGGGGTGCAGCTTCTTTGCCAGCTTGCGATAGGCGCTCTGGATATCCTTTTGCGCCGCATCCCGCTTTACGCCAAGAAGTTCGTAAGGATCGCCGCTCATGCATAGCTCCGTTTCAATGGCAGGGGAGGGACTGGCTCCGCGATCACCTGCTCGCCTGTCTAAACATAGTCGTCAATGAAAGCATTCAAAGCCATCAAAAACGTTTTTCGAGCAAATTCAATTGCCGAGGCGATTTCGATGGGCACGGCTCTGGCCAGAACCTTTACACGCCTTATGTGTTTAAGAGGGATATTCAATAAAAGGATGCTGACGTGAAGAAATTCCTTTCCGCCATTTCCGCTACCGCCCTTAGCGCGCTTTTGGGTTTGAGTTCCATCATGCCGGCGACGGCCGCGCCGATCGCCAGCATGTCTCCCATCCAGAACATGGCCCAGAACCCGGCGATTTCGCAATCACCCGATGTGATCGACGTGCAGTACCGGCATCGTCCCGTGCGGCGTCCGGTTCACGGGCGCCCCGGTTATCATCGTCCTCCCTATCACCATCCGGGGTACAGACCCGGTTACCGCCCCGGATACCGACCGGCCTATCGCCCCGGCTACTGGAACGGCTATCACGGCTACACCTATGCCCGGCCGGGCTATCGCCGCTACAACGGCTATTGGTATCCTGCCGCAGCCTTCGGTGCAGGCGTCATCGTCGGCGGCGCCATCGCGACGCAGCCTGCCCGCAGCGGCCATGTTCAGTGGTGCATCAATCGCTACCGTTCCTATCGCGTGTCGGACAATACCTACCAGCCGAACAGCGGTCCGCGCGTCCAGTGCATTTCGCCCTGAGGAAGTCTGATCCAAACAAAAAGGCGGGCCTGATCGGCCCGCCTTTTTCATGCCCGCTCGGATGGGCTCAGGCCGCGACCGGTAGCGGCATCCTCGCATCGGTTATTTGCTCCGAGACCTCCCAAAGACGCCGCCAGGTGCTCTTGCCCAGGGCGCGCGGCACGATCTTCGCAAGCGTCGGCGTCCCCTTCAATTCGTAGAAGCCATCGGGTCCATACATGACGCCGCCCTTGGCATCGGGAGACGTCGCAGCATAGAGCGTGGGCAGCGCGCCGGCGGCGGCCGATTGGGACATGAAAGGCTCGAGCATCTTGGCGAACCGCTCCAGCAGGGCCGGCCTGTTCTCGCGGCCCATGCGCGGACCCGTGCTCTGCAGGCCGGTGACGGAATAGCCGGGATGGGCAGCGTTGCTCATCAGGTTCCAGCCCTCCGCCCGCGCCCGGCGTTCGAGCTCCAGGCTGAACAACAGCGTCGCCAGTTTGGATTGCGAATAGGCTTTCCAGGGCGTGTAGCCATTTTTCAATTGCAGATCGTCGAAGTGAATCGTCCCCGAACGGTGCGCCAGGCTGCTGACCGTGACAACGCGCGGCGAGGGGGCCGCCAGCACCTTGGGCATCAGGTGAAGGTCGAATGCAAAGTGGCCGAGATAATTGGCGCCGAGCTGCATCTCGAAGCCATCAGCGGTTTCGTAGCGTTTCGGAATGGCCATGACGCCGGCATTGTTGATCAGAAGATCGATATGCGGAACCGAAGCGGCGATGCGGGCGGCGCAGTCGGCAACGGATGCGAGGCTGGAAAGATCGAGCGGCTCGAAGCTGACGTCGGAACCCGGAGAGGTGCCGCGTATCTCGGCGACCACCTGCGCGCCCTTTTGTCCATTGCGAGAGGCGATGATGACGCGCGCTCCAGCACCGGCAAGCGCCTTGGCAGTTTCATAGCCAATGCCGCTGGTGGCGCCGGTGATGACGGCAATGCGTCCTGATTGGGAGGGAATGTCTTTGATGGCAAAATTGGACATGCAAGTCTCCAGACAACGAGGAAGGTTTCATCCACGATCCAGCATAATTATTGCATTAAGTGCAAAATTGCAATAGATATGAATATGCATTAAGATGATTCGATCGTGACTGAAGCGTTGCGCCTTCGAACGGCCATGCTTCACGCTCACTGAGCGACATTGATATCGCGGCCTTTTCAACGGATTGGACATATTGAATGACTGCAAACACCACGTGCTCTGATTTCGTTCAGTTCTTCCGCTCCTGGGTCAGCAATCCGCGGCAGGTTTCGGCGATTGCGCCCTCCGGCGAACGCCTCGCGCGCTTGATGACGAGGGAGATCGAGGCGCTCGATGAGCCGGTTCTTGAGCTCGGTCCCGGTACTGGCGTCTTCACGCGTGCCCTGCTTGCGCGCGGTGTCCGCGAATGCGATCTGACGCTGATCGAGTTCGGAGCCGAATTCGTCGGCGCATTGTCCGGTCGCTTTCCAAAGGCGCGCGTGGTGCAGATGGATGCAGGCGAGATTGCTGAAGCCGGGCTCTTTGACGGAAATCCCGTCGGCGCCGTCGTCAGCGGGCTGCCGCTGCTCTCGATGCCGCCCTCCAAGGTGGCCGCCATTCTCTCAGGCGCCTTCAGCGTTCTGAGGGCAGGCGGCGCATTCTACCAGTTCACCTATGGCCCGCGCTGCCCGGTGCAGCGAGCGATCATGGAGGGTCTCGACCTGCAGGCGACGCGCATCGGCGGCACGGTGCGCAATCTCCCGCCGGCCAGCGTTTACCGCATTTCACGGAAGGCCCCGACGGAGATCTCGTCCGCTCGCCGCAGATATGGCGGCAAGAGCATCGACGCCGATATTTCTCTGGTGGCCGCCGAAATGACTGCAGAAAGAAACGTTAGCAATCTGGGCAGCTTGAATCCGGGATTATAGATGATCGAAGGCAAGGACATCGATGCTGAACCGAGGGAAGGCCGGCGCGAGCGCAAGCGCCGCCAGACCCGGGAGCGCATCGAGCAGGCGGCGATGGCTCTTTTCCTCGAGCGTGGTTTCGACGCGACGACGATCGAGGACATCACCGAGGCGGCCGATGTCTCCAAGCGGAGCTTCTTCGACTATTTCCCCAGCAAGGAAGACGTGGTCTTCGCCTGGCAGGACTCCTTTGCCGACGGCCTTGCCGCGGCAATCGCGGAACGCCCGGCCGATGAACCGATCGTCAAGGTCGTCGAGGAAGCCCTGACCTCGGCGATCACCGCGGCGCTCGATCCGCAAAGCGTGGCTCTTGCCGACCTTATTCGCGAGACGCCGGTTCTCAGTGCCCGCAATCAGCTCAAATATGCCAAGCTCGAACGGAAATTGACCGAGGCGCTGCTCGCCCGCACCGGGGACGATGAGGGCGAACGCCTGCGCATCCGGCTGCTGTCGGCCGTAGTCGTCAGCACCATGCGCGTCGGCGGCGAAAGATGGCACGAGCAGCAACGCCCCGAAACGCTTGACACATCATCGCTGGAGACATTTGCCCGCGATATCTTCAGGGAGCTTTGGGGCGTCCTTGCCGATTTCGGAGCCGGCGCTCGCTCCGCCCCCAAACCCGAGTAACGCTCAGGTCAGCGCACCCGCAGTCGATGGCGTGACGTCTTCGCGGCGTCGGCGCAGGAAATCGATCAGCGCCCGGAGCTTGGCCGGCACGCGCCGACGATCGGCGTAATAGAGCGTGAGCCCGGCGAGGACCGGACTCCAGTCGGACAGGATGCGCACTAGGCGGCCGTCGTCGAGAAAACGGTCGATATAGCCGTTGACCATGTAGGCGATGCCGATCCCGTCGAGTGCCGCCTGCGTCAACGCCGCGGAATCGTTGAGGATCAGCCGTCCGGCAGTGGCAAGCTCGATCTTCTGGCCGCCTTTCTCGAATTCCCAGCGCTCGACCTGTCCGCTGCTGGCATGGCGGAAGCCGATGCAATTGTGATTGAGGAGATCGTTCGGAACCTTCGGTACGCCGAAGCGGCCGAGATAGTCGGGCGCCGCGATGATATGGGCACTCAGTGGCGGGCCGACCTTCAGCGCCACCATGTCCTTCTGCACCAGATCGCCGAAGCGGATGCCGGCATCGAAGCCCTGCTCGACAATATCGGCGAGCGAAGGCTCGATGCGCACCTCAAGCTCGATGTCTGGATAGGCGTCGAGAAAATCCCGGAGCACCGGCTGCAGCGCGATCATGTAGCCGGCGCGCGCAACATTGATGCGCAACAGGCCGGCGGGCCTGTCGCCCGCTTCGCGCATTTCCAGCGCCGCCTCCTTCAACTCCCTGACCGCCGGGACGACGCGGTCGAAATAGTGCTGACCCGCTTCCGTCAGGCTGACGCTGCGCGTCGTACGGTTGAAAAGCGCCAGCCGCATCCGCTGTTCGAGCTTGCCGATCGCCTGGCTGATGGCAGACGGCGAGACCCCGAGCCGCATCGCCGCTGTCGAAAAACTCCGCTCCTCGGCCACGATCAGGAAGACGATCAAGCCATCCAGCATATCCTTCTGCACACTGTGTTCCAACTTCCACCTCATCAGACTAATCAGATTTTCTAACAAGCCTATATAGAATTGGTGAGATTATCAAAATTATCACAGGGATATAGCGTTGGGTCATGAACAGGGAGCATCATCATGTCCGACTCAAAAACCAGGACTTTCTTCATCACCGGAGTGTCGAGCGGCTTCGGTCGGGCGCTTGCGGAAGCAGCGCTCGCCGAAGGCCATAAGGTCGCTGGAACGCTGCGCAACGAACAGGCTCGTGCCGAATTTGACGCGCTGAAGCCCGGCTTCTCTTTCGGCAAGCTGCTCGACGTCACCGACAACCTAGCGATTGCACCCGTCATCGCCGAGGTGGAGGCGGATGTCGGCCCCATCGGCGTGCTGGTCAACAACGCCGGCTACGGCCACGAAGGGCTGCTTGAGGAATCCTCCATCGATGAATTGCGGCGGCAGTTCGAAGTCAATGTCTTTGGACCGGTGGCTGTCATCCAGGCGGTGCTGCCCTATATGCGCAAGCGGCGTTCCGGCCACATCCTCAACATCACCTCCATGGGTGGGATCATGACCATGCCGGGCATCTCGTTTTACCACGGTAGCAAGTTCGCCCTCGAAGGGATTTCCGAAAGCCTCGGCAAGGAAATAAAGAGCTTCGGCATCCACGTAACGGCAGTAGAACCCGGCGGTTTCAGGACCGATTGGGCGGGCCGTTCCATGGTCCGGGCCGAACGGTCGATAGAGGACTACGACGAGATCTTCGAACCGCTGCGCGCACGACGCCTCGGCTACAACGGCAAGCAGGCCGGCGATCCGAAGAAAGCGGCTGCGGCGATGCTGAAGCTCATTGCATCCGACAACCCGCCTGCCCATCTCCTTCTAGGCCGGGACGCAATCAACCTCGTGCGCGAAAAGCTCGGGCTTCTGAAGTCGGAGTTCGACGCATGGGAACCGGTATCGAATTCGACCGATTTTGAGTGAGCATAACATTTCGAATGAGCAAGAAAATCACCATTGGAAAGGGAAGACCATGTCAGATTTGAACGCATCCAAATCCGGAACTTTCAAGATCGGCGGCGACCTGACCGTCAACCGCCTGGGCTTCGGCGCCATGCGGATCACCGGCCGCGGCATATGGGGAGACCCAGCCGACCACGCGGAAACCATTCGCACCCTGAAGCGCTTGCCGGAGCTTGGCGTAAACTTCATCGACACCGCCGATAGCTACGGCCCCGATGTTTCGGAACGCCTGATCAAGGAAGCGCTGCATCCCTACGCCAAGCTCGTCATCGCCACCAAGGCGGGCCTGACGCGATCAGGTCCAGACATATGGGCACCGCTAGGTCGCCCGGAATATCTCATCCAGCAGGCGCATAAGAGCCTGCGCAATCTGGGTGTCGAGCAGATCGACCTCTGGCAGCTTCACCGGATTGATCCGAAAGTGCCGGCAAAGGAACAGTTCGACGCCGTCAAGTCGCTGCTTGACGCGAAGATCATTCGTCATGCGGGCCTGAGCGAAGTATCGGTCGCCGACATCGAGGCCGCCTCCAAGGTCTTCAAGGTCGCGACCGTCCAGAACCGCTATAACCTCGTCGACCGTACCAGCGAGGACGTGCTCGACTATTGCGAAAAGCACAATATCGGCTTCATCCCGTGGTTTCCGCTTGCCGCCGGCGATCTTGCCAAGCCAGGTTCGCTGCTCGACACCATCGCCAAGCGCCACAACGCAGCCCCGAGCCAGATCGCGCTCGACTGGGTACTGAAGCGCAGCCCCGTGATGCTGCCGATCCCCGGCACATCCAAGGTAAAGCACCTCGAAGAAAACGTCGCCGCAGTGAACATCACGCTATCCGACGAAGAGTTCAAGGCGCTCGACAACGAGGGCAAGAAGGTCTTCAAGGCGGCCTGACCTGGGTTTCGGCGGACAGTAAGGGAAAGAATAGCCGCATTCACGGATTTGCGCTTTTTTCAGGCGTCCGGCATTGCAGCATTGCAAAATATGCAATGCTGCAATGCAGCGAATGTGCTTCCCAACTAAATCACTAGTCTATATCACTTGTCCTCGAAGGAAGCGCGCTCCTCCTCCCAGCGCTCCTTCATAGACTGGCAACACTCCTCCTCCTCCCAGTTGCCGGTCAGGATCAAGAGCCCGACGCATCCTCCTCCCGCGTCGGGCTCTTTTCGTTTCCGCCCTTTCCATCGAATATTTCAGGCGATTGGCCAATTTGGGCGAGCCCGTTTCACCGTCGCATATCTCGACGCAGGCTGTTGTCTTGCAATCGTCGGTCGATATATTGGCGGCGATCGCGAAAAAGAATGCCGAGGCAAGGAGCTTTCGATTGATGAAGACGGGTTCGGCCCATGGCGGCCGGCGCGGAAGCGTATTCTTCAAGGTGCTTGCCGTGATTGCCGGGCTTTCGCTTGCAGCCTGCGGTGGCCGACCGATCGGCGTTATGCAGCCGACCCAGACGACGGTGCCGGGAACATCGAAGGTCGATCTTCTGGTGGCGACGACACGAAAATCCGCAGATAATCCGGCGATACTCTTTTCTGGCGAACGGGGCGCTAGTCTCAAGGTGGACTCCGTCGAAATATCCATTCCGCCCGAAGCGAACCGTAGTGTCGGCCAGGTGCAATGGCCGACCCGTCTCCCGGGAGATCCGCTGAAGAATTTCGTGACCGTCGATGTCAAGTCGCTGAAGGACGTGCCGGAATACCATGCCTGGCTGAAGGCACACATGCCGAAGAGCAAGCGTGTGCTGATCTTCGTCCACGGGTTCAACAACCGCTACGAGGATGCGGTTTATCGCTTTGCGCAGATCGTCCACGACAGCCACGCCGACGTCATCCCGATCGTCTTCACCTGGCCATCGCGGGCGAGCATTTTCGACTATAATTACGACAAGGAAAGCACCAACTACTCCCGCGACGCGCTTGAGGAACTGATGCGCCGCGTCGCCAACGATCCGGATGTCGGTGACATTACCGTCATGGCCCATTCCATGGGCACCTGGCTGGCGGTCGAGGCGCTGCGCCAGATGGCGATCCGGGACGGTCACGTCGCGCCAAAGATTCGAAATGTCATCCTCGCCTCACCGGATCTCGATGTCGACGTCTTCGGCCAGCAGTTTGCGGCGCTGGGCAAGGACAGGCCGCATTTCACGCTGTTCGTCTCCCAGGATGACCGAGCCCTCGGCCTGTCGCGCCGTATTTCCGGCAGTGTCGATCGCCTGGGCCAGATCGACCCCTCGGTCGAGCCTTATCGCTCGGAGCTCGAAAAACACGACATTACCGTCATCGATCTGACCAAACTGAAATCCGGCGACTCGCTCAACCACGGCAAGTTTGCCGAAAGCCCCGAAGTCGTAAGGCTGATCGGTGATCGGCTGGTGACGGGGCAGACGATCACCGATTCGGATGTCGGCGTGGGAGAGGCGCTGGGCGCGGTCGCGGTCGGTGCGGCGCAAACGGTCGGAACGGCTGCAAGCGTCGCGGTCAGCGCCCCAATCGCGATCTTCGATCCACGTACGCGTCGGAGCTATGGCGATCAGGTCCACCGGCTCGGCCAGTCTGTCGGCAACACCGTCGGATCGGTCGGCGACAGCGTCGATGCGACGCTTTTCGACAACAGCCTCGCCCTGCCGCGTTCATCACAGACGACGACTTCAACCGCAAAAAACCGGTAGGCAGACGTTCGCATCTGATATATCACAGATATCGACCTTGGGGGGCGGACCGCCTGTGGTCGGTACTGCGAATTTCGGGTGACCATGACGGAAGACGGAAAACAGACGGTAATCGTCGTCGGCGCCGGCATCATCGGCGCGGCGATCGGTTTGGAGTTGCAGCGTCGCGGCCGGCAGGTGACGATCGTCGATAAAACCGAGCCGGGGCGGGGCGCATCCTTCGGCAACATGGCCAGCATCGCGCTCGATTTCGCCGCCAGCTCCGGTCCGTCCACCTGGCGCAAAATTCCGAAATGGCTGCTCGATCCGGAAGGCCCCGTGTGGCTCCGCCCGGCCTACGCCCCGAAGATATTGCCCTGGTTCCTCCGCTTCATCGCCGCCGGGAGACCCTCCCGCCTTAAAGAGATCGAAGATGCAGGCATGGCCTTGTCCGCTCGTGCGCTCGACGATTTCAGGGCAATGCTCGACGAGATCGGCGCACCCGAGCTAATGACCGAGGAAGGTTGCCTCGCCATCTACGAGACCGAAGCGGAGTTTGCCTCCGACCGCGGCCATATCGCGTTGATGCAACGCTATGGGTTCGAGCATAAGGTCCTGGCCGGCGCAGAGATACAGGATTACGAACCCGCGCTGTCGCCGACGATCGCCAAGGCAGTGCTGCTGCCCGACAATAAATCGATCCGCGATCCCTATCATCTGGTTCTGAAACTCGTGGATGCTGCAAAAGCCCTCGGCACGACCTTCGTCACCGGCGAGGCGCAGAGTGTCGAGCGCACGCCCGGCGGCGCGGTATCCGTGCTCTTCGCCGACGGCCGCCGGCTCGACGCCGATCACGTCGTCCTTGCGGCCGGCGTCAGAACCCGCTTCATCGCCGAGGCGCTCGGCGAACCGATCCCGCTCGAGACCGAGCGCGGCTATCATACCCAGATCATGAAGCCCGGCATTTCGATGCGATATTCGGTCATCTGGCCGCATCGCGCCTTCATGGTCACGCCGACAGCAGGCGGCATTCGCGTCGGCGGCAATGTCGAACTGGCCGGCCTCGACGCGCCGCCGGATTATCGCCGTCCGCGGGTGCTCGTTCGTCATGCCCAACGGGCGCTGCCGGGACTCAAGGTCGAAGACGCCAGCGATTGGATGGGGCATCGCCCGGCATTGCCGGATACGATCCCGATCGTCTCGCCGTCGTCGCGCCTCGCAGGCGTCTGGTATGCGACCGGTCACGGTCATCTCGGGCTGACCTTTTCGGCAACGACAGCGAAGCTCCTGGCCGATATGATGACCGGCATTGTCCCGTCGGTCGACATGACCCCGTTCCGTATCAATCGCTACTAGGAGGAAACCAATGTCCGAAAACGAAAAGCCCGTCGCCCTCATCACCGGCGGTGGCCGCGGCATGGGCGAGGCAATCGCCCGCGAGCTTGCCGCAAACGGCTATCGCCTCGCGCTGATGTCGCCCTCCGAAAGTTGCGAGAAGCTGGCAGCCGAGCTCGGCGGCGTCGCCTCGCGCGGCGTGGCCGAGAAAGCCGAGGACATAAAGGCGATCTTCGATCTGACGATGAAGACCTATGGCCGCATCGACGCCGTGGTCAACCACACGGGCCACCCGCCAAAGGGCGATCTCCTCGACATATCGGACGAGAACTGGACGCTAGGTTCCGACATGATGGTGCTGAGCGTCGTGCGTATGGCGCGGCTCGTGACACCTGTCATGTTGAAGCAGGGCAAGGGCGCCTTCGTCAACATCACCACTTTCGCGGCATACGAACCGTCTCTGGTCTTCCCGGTTTCCTGCGCCTATCGCGCCGCCGCCGGCGCGTTTACCAAGCTCTATTCCGACCGCTATGCCGCCGACAACATCAGGATGAACTGCATCCTGCCCGGCTATATCGATAGCCTGAACCACAAGCCCGAGACCGCCGACAAGATCCCGATGAAGCGCATCGGCCAGATGAGCGAGATCGCCAAGACCGCGGCTTTCCTGCTTTCGGACGGCGCCGGCTATATCACCGGGCAGAACATTCGCGTCGACGGCGGCGTCACCCGCCACGTCTGATCTGGAGAAGACGATATGAGATGGAAGCGCACGATCCAGCTCCTGGACGTTCATTGCGAAGGCGAAATTGGCAAGGTCGCGATCGGCGGCGTGCCGAAGATCCCGGGCAACACGATCGCCGAACAGCTTCACTGGATGAACACCGACCCGAAAGGCCAGGAACTGCGACGTTTCCTCGTGCTAGAGCCTCGCGGCGCGCCGATCGGATCGGTCAACCTGCTGCTACCGGCAAAGCATCCCGATGCCGATGCTGGCTTCATCATCCTCCAGCCCGACCAGGCGCATGCCAGCTCCGGCTCGAACTCGATCTGCATCACCACGGCGCTGCTTGAATCCGGCATCGTCGAGATGAAGGAGCCGGAGACGGTGGTGACGCTTGACACGGCGGCAGGCCTCGTCAAGGCAACCGCCACCTGCCGCGACGGACGATGCGAGAAGGTGAAACTGACAATGGTGCCATCCTTCGTGCACGAGCTCGATGTGGCGATCGATACGCAATGGGGCAGAATCTCGGTCGATATCTGCTATGGCGGCATTTTCTATGCCTTGGTCGATGTCGGGCAGGTCGGCCTGACGATCGAAAAAGAGAACGCCGCAGCGCTGGTTCAGGCCGGCATGATCCTGAAGGACCTGATCAACCGCACCATCCCGGTCGTCCATCCGGAAATTCCGGCGATCTCCGGCATCGCCTATGTCATGTTCCGCGACGTCGACCCCGACGGCGCAATCCGCACCTGCACCACCATGTGGCCCGGACGCGTCGATCGTTCGCCCTGCGGCACCGGCAATTCGGCCAATCTTGCGACCCTGCACGCGCGCGGCAAGGCCAAGGTCGGCGACGTCTTCAAATCACGCTCGATCATCGGCTCCGAATTCGAGGTCGGCCTCGCAGCCGTCACGGAAGTTGCCGGCCGACCGGCAATCATCCCCACCATCACAGGCCGAGGCTTCACCTTCGGCCTCTCGCAGGTCTCCCTCGATCCCTTCGACCCGATGGCGGAAGGCTTTGCCCTCACCGACGTCTGGGGACCATCTGCGGGCGAGATCGGGGCGGGGTTGAAGTAGGCTGTGGCGGAAACACCCTCCCCTTGAGGGGGAGGCTCGGCACGCAGTGCTGGGGTGGGGTGACCGCCACAGACACCCAATGATCACCCCCACCCGCGCGTTCCGCGCGACCTCCCCATCAAGGGGGAGGTAGATCACTCCGGATAAACCACGCCCTTCCGCAAAATGATATTCCCATAAAGTCGTCGCTCGCTGGTCTGTATCAGCGCATGCGCAGTTTTGACGCGCTCATAGAAATCCTTCGGCAGCAAGGGCACGACCTTGATATCGGGGACATGCCTGGCGCAGCAATCGACCATCTCCCGATGCACCGGATCGAGCGCTTCGCGGTCCTGCTTGACCGTGGCGCGAAAGATCGCCTCGTCGACGAAATCGTCTATCGGCATCAGGCTGAGGACGGCGTCTAGCACGGGGATGACGCCATGGCCGTCGAGCCGGATCAGCCGGCGCGCATGTTCCAGGCCGGGATAATTGCCGTCGACAAGCGCGATCTCGTCGCCATGCCCCATGGCGCGCAGCGCGTAGAGCAGGTCCGGGCTCAGCAGCGGGTCAATGCCCTTCAGCATGGTCGATCTCCTTGAAGAGTATGTTCTGGTCTATGAGGTAGCGCGCGAAGATCGGCAGGCTCGCGCCGCCGATGGCGCGCGCCTGCGTGCCGACCGCACCCTCGATGATTTCCGGCATGACGACGCCCTGCAGGTCGAGGTCCGAGGCGGCCTTGATTGTCGCGCGCACGACCCGCTCGCGCACCCAGCCCGGGAAGCCGCCGTCGATGACCGCGGCGCTGAAATCGATGATCGATGCGGCAGCGACGATCGCCTGCGCCAATGCCTTTGCCGTATCCTGAATCCATATCTCCAGCGGCTCGCCGAAGTCGATCCAGTCGTCGGCTGAGTACCAGAGAGGCTGCGGATCGATGCCCCGATCGCGCAGGAGATTTTCCAGAACGAAGATAGAGGCGATGTCGAGCAACTGCCTGGTCTCGCCGTTGCGGTCCCTAACCGGTAGCGGTCCGAGCGCGCCGGCGGTTCCCGTCCTGCCGACGAAGATCGAGGAATTGAGAACGATGCCGCCGCCGATGAACGAGCCGATGAACAGATAGACGAAATCGGGATAGTGGGCGCCGACGCCGAAGACGAGTTCGGCCCCGCAGGCGCTGGTCGCGTCGTTCTGCAGATAGACCGCGTGCGGCACGCGGGAGGCGACCTCAGTCTGAAGATTGAACCCGCGCCAGACGTCCATCGCCCCCGCCGGCGCGCCGACTTCATCAGCCCAGTTCCACAGCTCGAAGGGTGCAGCAATTCCGACCCCGGCAACGCGCTCGCGTTCGGTCTCGGTCATCCGGCTTTCGATATCCTGGATGCCCGCGGTGATGAAACCCATAATGTCCTGCGGCAGGGGATAAGGATAGATCTGACGCAGCTTCATCCTGATGCCGCCAACGAAATCCATCAGCACCAGATCGGCGCTGCGCCGCCCGATTTTAACGCCGAACGAGAAAACCGCGTCGGCATTGAGCCGCATCGGAACGGACGGTTGGCCGACGCGGCCGCGGACCGGTTCGTCTCTCGAGAGCAGACCTTCCTTCTCCAAGGCGCGCATGATCACGGAGACGGTCTGCGCGGAAAGGCCGGTTCGCCGGGCGATATCGGCCTTCGAAAGCGCACCGTGACGGCGGACGAGCGAAAGCACGAGCCGCTCGTTATGCTCTCGGACACGGATCTGGTTGGCACCGCCGCTCGGATCGAAAATGTAAGGTAAAACCGACGCATGCATCGGGTCATCAGCGGACGACATTGGCCGGCTCCTCCCGTAATGGCCATGCCTCATTTTTCGGCAGCATGCCACAACGAATTAATAATTCAATCGGATTTATTAATTGACAAGTGCATTTGGTTGCGCTCTAAATTGCCGCCGTGGAGGACGCGGCACGGCTTTCGGAGGAAGCTCGCCAGAGAAAATTTCAAACCATGTCGCGCCTGTAATCCGGGTCCGTTCGGCCCCGGCCTTTTCATATCCTCGGGAGGATCGCATGAAGAAATCTGTTGTTGCAGCAGCCCTCGCAGGGCTTGCTATGGGCGTCGCGTTTGCATTGCCGGCGCAGGCCGCTGATGTCACGGCATGCCTGATTACCAAGACCGACACCAATCCCTTTTTCGTGAAGATGAAGGAAGGTGCCACGGCCAAGGCAAAGGAACTCGGCGTGACGCTGAAGTCCTACGCCGGCAAGATCGATGGTGACAGCGAAAGCCAGGTCGCAGCTATCGAAAGCTGCATTGCCTCTGGCGCCAAGGGTATCCTGATTGCCGCTTCCGACACCAAGGGCATTGTCTCTTCGGTGAAGAAGGCGCGCGACGCCGGCCTGCTCGTTATCGCGCTCGACACGCCGCTTGAGCCGGCTGATGCAGCCGACGCGACCTTTGCCACCGACAATCTCCTTGCTGGCAAGCTGATTGGCCAGTGGGCCAAGGAAACCATGGGCGACAAGGCTAAGGATGCCAAGGTCGGCTTCCTCGACCTGACGCCGTCACAGCCATCGGTCGACGTTCTGCGCGACCAGGGCTTCATGATCGGCTTCGGCATCGACCCCAAGGATCCGAACAAGATCGGCGACGAAGTCGATGCTCGCATCGTCGGCCATGACGTCACCAACGGCAACGAAGAAGGCGGCCGCAAGGCGATGGAAAACCTTCTCCAGAAGGATCCGGGCATCAACGTCATCCACACGATCAACGAACCGGCGGCAGTGGGCGCTTACCAGGCGCTGAAGGCAGTCGGCATGGAAAAGAACGTGCTGATCGTGTCGGTTGACGGCGGTTGCCCAGGCGTCAAGTCGGTCAAGGAAGGCGCCATCGGCGCAACCTCGCAGCAGTATCCGCTGATGATGGCCGCCCTCGGCGTCGAAGCGATCAAGAAGTTCGCTGCAACTGGCGAAAAGCCGAAGCCAACGGAAGGCAAGAGCTTCTTCGACACCGGCGTCTCGCTCGTCACAGACAAGCCGGTTTCCGGCCTGAAGTCGATCGACACCAAGGAAGGCCTTGCCAAGTGCTGGGGCTAAGCCTCGTATAGCAATCGCAGCATCGGCCGGGAGTTGCTTCTCCCGGCCGGTTTCTACGGCGATGCATCGTTGCCCTGGCGACCCGGCATGGATGCATCGGTAACGGGATCTGCGCGGGTTCGGCGCGCGGAGGAGATAACATGACCGGAACTCAGGAATTCGAGAGCGTTCTCGAGGGCAGCGACAAGAATGTCGCGTCGTTCGAAAACCAGGACTTATCGCTTCTAAAGCGTGCGCAACACTTTCTGCACTCGACCCCGGCCGCCGTGCCGCTGATCGTCCTGCTGCTTGCGATCGTGATCTTCGGCATCGCCATCGGCGGCCGATTTTTCTCGTCCTATACACTGACGCTCATTCTGCAGCAGATCGCCATCGTCGGCATTCTCGGTGCGGCGCAGACGCTTGTCATCCTGACGGCAGGTATCGACCTGTCGATCGGCGTGATCATGGTGATCTCCTCTGTCATCATGGGCAATGTCGCGATCACCTACGGGATACCGACGCCGATTGCTGTCGTGGCAGGCTTGGTCGTGGGTGGCCTCTGTGGGCTGCTCAACGGCTTTCTCGTTGCCTATATGAAGCTGCCTCCCTTCATCGTGACGCTCGGCACGTGGAACATCGTAATGGCCACGAATTTCATCTATTCGGCCAATGAGACGATCCGCGACACCGATGTGGACGAACAGGCACCGCTGCTTCACTTTTTCGCTGCGAGCTTCAAGCTGGGCAATGCCGTTCTGACCCTCGGCGTGGTGGCCATGGTCCTGCTGGTGCTCCTGCTCTGGTACGTTCTCAATCACACCGCCTGGGGCCGACATGTCTACGCCGTCGGCGATGACCCGGAAGCGGCCAAGCTCTCCGGTATTCAAACCAAGAAAGTGCTGCTTACCGTCTACGCCGTTTCCGGTGTGATCGCCGGTCTGGCAGCGTGGGTTTCGATCGGTCGCAACGGTTCGGTCTCGCCATCCTCGGCGGTCACGGATTTCAATCTGCAGGCAATCACGGCAACCGTGATTGGCGGCATCTCGCTCTTCGGTGGCCGCGGCTCGATCCTCGGCACGCTCTTTGGAGCCATGATCGTCGGCGTCGTCTCAATGGGGCTGAATATGCTCGGAGCCGACCCTCAATGGAAGGTCCTCCTGACGGGCGTGCTGATCATCGCAGCCGTCGCAATCGATCAGTGGATCAGAAAGGTTTCGGTGTAATCATGGTTGGCGAACCCATTCTTACCGCTCGCGGTCTGGTCAAGCGCTACGGGCGCGTGACCGCTCTCGATCACGCCGATTTCGATCTTTATCCTGGCGAAATCCTTGCGGTCATCGGCGACAACGGCGCCGGCAAATCCTCGCTCATCAAGGCGATTTCAGGTGCTATCACCGTCGACGAGGGTGAGATCACGCTGGAAGGCAAGCCTGTGCACTACAGGTCGCCGCTCGAGGCGCGCGAGGCCGGCATCGAGACCGTCTATCAGAATCTCGCTCTGTCGCCGGCTCTCTCCATTGCCGACAACATGTTTCTCGGTCGCGAGATCCGCAAGCAGGGTATGCTGGGCAGCTTTTTTCGCATGCTTGACCGTCCCGCGATGGAAAAAAAGGCTCGTGACAAGCTCTCCGAACTCGGCCTCATGACCATCCAGAACATCAACCAGACAGTGGAAACGCTGTCCGGCGGCCAGCGCCAGGGTGTCGCGGTTGCCCGCGCTGCGGCTTTCGGGTCGAAAGTCATCATCCTTGACGAGCCGACGGCGGCCCTCGGCGTCAAGGAAAGCCGCCGCGTGCTGGAGCTGATCCTGGACGTTCGCTCCCGCGGCATTCCGATCGTACTGATATCGCATAACATGCCGCATGTTTTCGAGGTCGCCGATCGCATCCATATCCACCGCCTCGGCAAGCGGCTGACTGTCATCGACCCCAAGGAATATACGATGTCGGACGCCGTGGCGTTCATGACGGGCGCGAAAACGGTGCCGGCGGAGACCGTTGCGGCATGAGCGCAATGCTTGACGATATCGCCGGCCAGATCATCGCTCGGTCGGGACAGGCGAAGCGCTTCATGATCGCGATCGCCGGCCCTCCCGGCGCCGGAAAGTCGACGCTGGCCGACAATCTGGCCGAACATCTCAGGGCAAAGGGCGAAAGCGCTGAAGTCCTGCCGATGGACGGCTTCCACATGGACAATGCCATCCTGATCGAGCGGGGATTGCTCGCGCGCAAGGGCATTCCGGAAACCTTCGACGTCAGGGCGTTCCTCGACATCGTCAAGGCTGTGCGCCCCGGCGATCAGGAGGTGTTGGTGCCCGTCTTCGATCGGTCCCGCGAACTCGCGATCGCCTCGGCCCGCGTGGTCTCGCCCGATCATCGGTTTATCATCGTCGAGGGCAACTACCTGCTTTTCAGCCAGGGAAAATGGGCCGAGCTCGAAGGCATGTTCGATTATTCGATCATGATGGCGCCCCCTATCGAAGTGCTGGAAAAGCGCCTTTGGGATCGCTGGAAGGGCTACGACCTCGATGACCTGGCTGCACAGGCCAAGGTCTACGAGAACGATCTGCCGAACGGCCGGTTGATCCTCGGCAACCGTCGCCCGGCCGACCTCACTTTAGAGATCGTCCAGGACTGAGGTCTTCCGGATATCCCGGTCATTCCTCGATTGTTTTGCGGTATGGGTTGATGCTATCGAGGCGTGAACGATCATGCCCGGAGACCTGTCGCCATGCAAAAGCTCACCATTCGCCGCCCCGATGACTGGCATCTGCATCTCAGGGACGGCGCCATGCTGGAAGGCGTGATCGGCGATACGTCAAGGCATTTTGCCCGCGCCATCATCATGCCGAACCTTGTGCCGCCGGTCGTGACCACGGCGGATGCAAAAGCCTATCGCGAACGCATCATGAAGGCCCTGCCGAACGGCGATCGTTTCGAGCCGCTGATGACGCTTTACCTCACCGAGCATACCGATCCCGATGATGTCGAGGAGGGCAGGAACAGCGGCCTCGTCACCGCCGTCAAGCTCTATCCGGCAGGCGCGACGACGAATTCCCACGGCGGCGTGCGTGACATGAACAAGGCAATGCCTGTCCTGGAGCGCATGGCAAAGATCGGCCTGCCGCTCTGTGTCCACGGCGAGGTGACGGCCGCGGAAGTCGACATCTTCGACCGCGAGGCCGTCTTCATCGAAACGGTGCTCGACCCCCTGCGCCGTCGATTGCCTGAACTCAAGGTGACCATGGAGCACGTGACGACATCGGACGGCGTCGATTATATCAAGTCGGCCAAGGAAAACCTCGCCGGCTCGATCACCACGCATCATCTCATCATCAACCGCAACGCCATCCTCGTCGGCGGCATTCGCCCGCACTATTATTGCCTTCCGGTCGCCAAGCGCGAGAGCCATCGCCTGGCGCTGCGGGCGGCCGCGACAAGCGGCGACACCAGGTTCTTCCTCGGCACCGATTCCGCCCCGCATGTCGACCCGCTCAAGGAATGCGGCTGTGGCTGCGCGGGCATCTATACCTCGATCAATACCATGAGCTGCCTCGCCCATGTCTTCGAGCAGGAGGGCGCACTGGACAAGCTGGAAGCCTTCACATCGCTGAACGGCCCTGCCTGGTACGGCCTCGCACCGAATGACGAAACCATCACCCTTATCCGTCACATCGAGTCCGTGTCGTTTCCCGACAAGATCGAGACCGGCGCAGGACCTGTGACAGTTTTCGATCCAATGTTTCCCCTGCATTGGCATGTGGAAAGAACCCACGCTCTTTAAACCTTTGCCGCTTGCTGCTATGCCGCAGGCATATCGACGCGCTGTAGGAGAGACGCATGATCCAGACGACATTTCCCGACCGCGCCGTGATGGCGGAACTGGTGGCGAAGATGCTCTGGGAGATCAAGGCGGTCCATTTCAACGCCGAAAAGCCCTATAAGTTTGCCTCGGGAATGGCGAGCCCGGTCTATATCGATTGCCGCAAGCTGCTGTCCTATCCGCGCATCCGCTCGACAGTGATGGATTTCGCCGCAAGCGTTCTGATGCGCGATGCCGGCTTCGAACAGTTCGATTGCATCGCCGGCGGCGAGACGGCCGGTATTCCTTTCGCCGCACTCCTCGCCGATCGCCTCGGTCTGCCGATGATCTACGTCCGCAAGCAGCCCAAGGGCCACGGTCGCAACGCCCAGATCGAAGGTCACATGCCGGAGGGCGGCCGCGTACTCGTTATCGAGGACCTGACGACGGCCGGCGGTAGCATGTTCACCTTCATCGACGCAGTCCGGGCAGCCGGCGGTGTCGTCGACCATGGTATCGCGTTGTTCTACTACGGCATCTTCGCCGAGGCCGAGGAGCGCTTCGCCGCCGGCAAAGTGAAGTTGCACCACATCGCCACCTGGCGGGACGTGCTGGCCGTTGCCAAGGCGCAGCAGCTGTTCGACGAAAAGACGCTGTCGGAGGTCGAGGATTTCCTCAATGCTCCGCTTGCCTGGTCCGGGCGAAACGGCGGTGTGACCGAGCTTTTGAAGAAGTGATACTGTGCCTTTTTCGCGAATGCATTTAGTCGATTTTACAATCTGGAAAAGAGACGCGTTCTCTGGGAGGCCTGAATGATACTGTGTTGTGGCGAAGCTCTAATCGACATGCTGCCGCGGGATACGACGCAGGGCGAAAAGGGATTTGCGCCCTATGCGGGCGGTGCGATCTTCAATACCGCCATCGCGCTCGGCAGGCTCGGCGTGCCCACAGCCTTCTTTACCGGCCTCGCCGACGACATGATGGGCGATATCCTGCGCGAGACGCTGTTGACCAGCAAGGTCGATTACAGCCCCTGCGCCATCGTTGCGCGGCCAAGCACGATTGCCTTCGTCAAGCTGGTCAACGGCCAGGCGACCTACGCGTTCTACGACGAGGGCACGGCCGGCCGCATGATCACGACAGCCGATCTGCCCGACCTCGACGATGCGTGCGAGGCGCTTCACTTCGGCGCCATCAGCCTTATTCCCAGCCCCTGCGGCGAGACCTACGAAGCCCTGCTCGAACGCGAGTGCGCCAAGCGCGTCATCTCGCTCGACCCCAATATTCGCCCCGGCTTCATCAAGGACAAGCCGTCCCACATGGCGCGCATCAAGCGCATGGCTGCCAAATCGGACATATTGAAATTCTCCGACGAAGACCTCGAATGGTTCGGCATGAAGGGCGATCACGATGCGCTTGCTGCCCATTGGCTCGACGAAGGCGCCAAGCTCGTCGTCATTACGAGGGGCGCCGACGGTGCTACCGGCTACACCCGCTCGCTCAAGGTCTCCGTACCAAGCCAGCGTGTCACCGTCGTCGACACCGTCGGCGCCGGCGACACATTCGATGCCGGCATCCTGGCCTCGTTGAAGCTGGGCAACCTCCTGACCAAGGCGCAAGTCGCCTCGCTCGGCGAAGACGCGCTCCGCGACGCCCTGAGCCTCGGCGCCAAAGCCGCCGCCGTCACCGTCTCCCGCGCCGGCGCGAACCCGCCCTGGGCGCGTGAGATCGGACTGTGATAGCCTTTCGCTGATGGGCAATTGAGCCCGAGCCCTGCCGCCCCCCTCTGTCAGCTTCGCTGACATCTCCCCCACAGGTGGGGAGATTGGGAGGATGCCGCGGCGACATCGTCAATTAACTTGATTTGAATTTATAGCGACTTAGGCAGGCAAGCTGCCACGCATTGATCTCCCCACCTGTGGGGGAGATGTCGGCCCGGCCGACAGAGGGGGGCGGCCGGACTCGAATCATCCTGCCCGTCCTAGGGCGTCATTACTTCGCGCGCTGAGCCAAGGCCGCTACCAGCCCGATCGTCGAGGAATCGTGGCCCTCGGCGCTTTCCTTGCCTTCGATGACGGGCAGCAGGCCGGTCGCCAGTTCCTTGCCGAGCTCGACGCCCCACTGATCGAACGAGTTGATGCGGAAGAGCACGCCTTCGACGAAGACGCGGTGCTCGTAGAGCGCGATCAACCGGCCAAGTGCGAAGGGTGTCAGCTTGTCGTAGACAAAGGTGATCGACGGGCGATTGCCGGTGAAGACGCGGTGCGGCGCGATGAAATCCGCCTTCTTGTCGTCCATGCCCTTTGAGGTCAGCTGTCCTTTTGCTTCCTCGAAGGTTCGGCCCTTCATCAGCGCTTCCGATTGTGCCAGGACATTGGCCATCAGCAGCTGGTGCTGGTGGCGCAGGTCCGGCTCGAAGCCATTGGCGGCGATCATGAACTCCGCGGGGATGACGCTCGTTCCCTGGTGGATGAGCTGGTAGAACGCGTGCTGGCCGTTGGTGCCGGGCTCGCCCCAGACGACAGGGCCGGAATTGCCGACGACAGGCGTTCCGTCGATGGTGACACCCTTGCCGTTCGATTCCATGTCGAGCTGCTGCAGATAGGCCGGGAAACGCGAGAGGCGCTGGTCGTAGGGCAGGATCGCGCGGGTGGCATAGCCGAGAACGTTGCGATCATAGAAGCCGATCAGGCCGAGCAGCATCGGCAGGTTTTCCTTGATCGGCGCCTTGCGGAAGTGGTTGTCCATCGAATGTGCGCCATCGAGGAACTTGCCGAAATTCTCAGGGCCAACCGCGATCATCAGCGGCAGGCCGATCGCCGACCAGATCGAGTAGCGGCCGCCGACCCAATCCCAGAAGCCGAAGATGCGGTCGCTTTCGATACCGAAGGCAGCGACCTTGTCGAGCGCGGTGGAAACAGCCGCGAAGTGATGCTTGACCGCGGTCTCGCCGAGCGCCTTGGCGATGAAGGCGCGAGCCGTCTGCGCATTGGTCATCGTCTCGACCGTGGTGAACGTCTTCGAGGCGATGATGAAAAGAGTTGTCTCGGGCGACACCAGCTTCAGGATGTCGGAGATATGCGCGCTGTCGATATTGGAGACGAAGTGCGAGCGGGGACCGTCGTGGAAGGGCGCCAGCGCCAGTGTCGCCATCACGGGGCCGAGGTCCGAACCGCCGATGCCGATGTTGATGACGTCGGTGATCGCCTTCCCCGTGGCACCCTTCAGCGTGCCGGAGCGGATGCCGTCGGCGAATTTGCCCATGGCAGCGAGAACGCCGTTGACCTCGGGCATGACGTCCTTGCCGTCGACCAGAACAGGCGTATTGGAGCGGTTGCGCAATGCCGTATGCAGGACCGCGCGGTTCTCGGTGAAATTGATCGGAACGCCTGCGAACATTTCATCGCGCTTCTTCTCGACGCCGCCCTCTGTGGCGAGCTTGACGAGCAGAGCCATGACCTCCTCGTTCACTGCCGTCTTGGAATAATCCATCAGCAGGTCGTCGAGCGACGCGGTGTAACGGGAGAAGCGGCTCTTGTCGGCGGCAAATGCCGCGCGGATATCGGTGGCCTTGGTGGCCGCCGCAGTGCTCTTCAATTGTTCGACGATCGCTTGCATGGGAAACTCCCTGGGGTTCGCACCGCATGGTCCCGAAACTTTGGGTCAGGTCCCGGAGAAAGACCATGCGCGAGTTAAATTCTCCATGGTGCCCGCTCCCCGAGGGGTTGACGAGACGCTCTGGAGGGTCGCGGAAACTATTCGCTTTGCTGGTCGTAAATCAAGTTCACGCGGGGGTAAAATGTAAAAAAGCAGGCCGCTGGCAAGGGCTGCCATTCAATAATTCGGAACGTCGCTGAAATCAGCTGCGCAGCTCCTTTCGCAGGATCTTGCCGACGTTGGATTTCGGCAGTTCGCTGCGGAATTCGATGAATCGCGGGCGTTTATAGTTGGTGAGGTTGGCGACGCAGTGCGCTTTCACGTCCGCCTCGGTCAGCGCCTGGTCCTTGCGAACGATGAAGAGCTTCACGGCTTCGCCCGAGTGCTCGTCCGGAACGCCGATCGCGGCGGCTTCGAGGATGCCGGGATGCATCGCCGCCACTTCCTCGATCTCGTTCGGATAGACGTTGAAGCCGGAGACGAGGATCATGTCCTTCTTGCGGTCGACGATCTTGGTGTAGCCGCGCGCGTCCATGTAGCCCATGTCGCCGGAGCGGAAAAACCCGTCCGCGGTCATCACCCTTGCCGTCTCGGCTGGTTGTTGCCAATAGCCCGCCATGACCTGCGGCCCGCGAATGCAGATCTCGCCGACCTCGCCGAGCGGCAGCGATTTGCCGTCTTCGTCGCGGATGTCGAACTCGGTCGAGGACAACGGAAGACCTATCGTGCCGGAAAACTCGGCGCTGTCGAAACGATTGGCGCTAGCAACGGGCGATGTCTCCGAAAGGCCATACCCTTCCGTAATCCACGCGCCGGTCATCTTCTGCCAGCGCTCGGCCACCGGTCGCTGCACCGCCATACCGCCGGCAAGAGTGCTCACATGCGACATATCGAGCTTGGCAAATTCGGGATTGTTCATGAGTGCATTGAAAAGCGTATTCAGCCCGGGAAAAATGTCAAAGCGATATTTGCCGAGCTCCTTGATGAAAGCCGGAATATCGCGCGGATTGGCGATCAGCACGTTATGGGCGCCGAGCGACATGCCCATCAGCGAATTCACCGTCAGCGCGAAGATATGATAGAGCGGCAGGGCGCAGACGAAGGTCAGCACCTCGGGACGCTTCTTGTTTATGTAGGCGGAGGCCAGCCAATAGGACAGCTGCAGCTGGTTGGAGAGCAGGTTGGCATGCGTCAGGATCGCGCCCTTGGCCGTCCCGGTCGTCCCGCCGGTATATTGCAGGAAGGCTATGTCGCTGGCGACCAGACTGACGGGCTTGAAGGGCAGGCGCGCACCTTCGGCGATTACCCTTGAAAAGGTCTTGTGACCCGGGATCGACCAGGCCGGCACCAGCTTCTTCACCCGGCGAATAACCAGATTGACGATGTGCCCCTTGGGCCCGAGCATGTCGCCGAGCGTTGCGACGACGACGTGGCGGACTTCCGTGTGCGCCAGCACCTGCTCGACGGTGTGGGCAAAATTTTCGAGAACGAAAATCGCCTTTGCTCCGGAATCGCGCAGCTGATGTTCAAGCTCGCGCGGCGTGTAGAGCGGATTGACGTTGACGACCGTCAGGCCGGCGCGAAGGATGCCACAGGCCGCGATCGGGTTGACCAGCACGTTCGGCATCATCAGCGCGACGCGGTCACCCTTGGCAAGCCCCAGGCTCTGCAGCCAGGCAGCTACCTTTCGCGTTTCGACCTCCATCTGCCGATAGGTGATGGAGCGCCCCATGCAGGTAAAAGCCAGCCGATCGGCATAGCGGGCGCAGCATTCCTCGAAGAGTTCGGGAAGCGAAGCATGCTTGAGCGGTGGCAGCTCGGCCGGAACGTTGTCGGGATAGGAGGCGAGCCAGATTCTGTCACCCGCCTGTCCCCCGGAATGGACCGAAACTGTGTTCATGCGATCGCCCTCCTTGCTGGAAAGCCTCCCCGCTTTCCGTGCTTCGGATAGCTTATGCCTTTGGCCAAATGGTTCAAGCAGCAATAGGATTACAATAGCATTGACGTAAACGTCAGGATCGCCGGCGGAAGCCGGGAAGCCGAAAAATTCGGAACCTTCCCGCCCAGTTCACGTTCTCCAACTGTGGATATACGACGAGAAAATAAAAGGAGATCCATCATGCTGAACCAGACTTCTGACACTAGCGGCCGCGACCCGCACGTCACCGACACGCCGACGCTGATCGCCAGTGACCGTGTCGAGGGGACGAAGGTTTATGGCGCCGATGGCAAGCATATCGGTCATATCGAGCGCATCATTCTGGAAAAGCGCGGAGGCCGTGTTGCATATGCGGTGTTGAGCTTCGGCGGATTTCTGGGCATCGGGCAGGATCACTATCCGCTCCCGTGGGAAAAGCTGCATTACGACGAACAGCTTGACGGCTATCGCGTCGACCTGACGAAGGCGCAAATCGAAGGCGCGCCGCGCTTCGCCGACGAAAACGACAGCTGGTACCAGGATAATGGCCGCAAGGTTTACGACTACTACGGCATACCGCCGTATTGGATGTAAACACTGAAATTGTAATAAAAATTGGCCTCGTTCACGCTGTGAGCGGGTCCTTTTCCTTAGCTATACCGCTATTGGAAGCGGCCGTGACGCTGCAGCACTTCGATTTTGTAGCCATCCGGATCGGTTACGAAGAAGAACAGCGCAAATAGCCTCCCATCACGGTTCAGCTCGATGAGATCGCCGGGCTTGAGGCCGAGTTTCGTCAGGCGCTCATGTTCTTCCCGAACCTCATTGACCGACACCGCCAGGTGCCCATAGGCATTTCCGAGCGGATAGGGTTCGATGCGGCCCTGGTTGATAGTGAGTTCCAGTTCGAAACTGCTGTCACGATTGCTGAGATAGACAAGGGTAAACGTCTCGAAGGCAATTCGGTCGGCGACCGTCAAGCCAAATGCTTTGCCGTAGAATTCGACCGAGCGCGCTTCGTCGAGCACGCGGATCATCGAATGGATCATCTTCGCCAAGGGCAGCCTCCCGTTGCCAGCTCCGAATCCGCATCCTAATGCATGTCATCGAATAATGCGTAGCAGTTTCGATTAACGCCGCATGAAAACAAGGGTTTGGCTTCGCTATTCGGAAGCGCGTACGCCGATTCGCCTGTTGATCACGCCTTCGATCTGCCCCATGGCGTCATAGATAAGCACCGCCATCAGGCCGACGATCAGGCCGCCCTGGAGGATGAAGGCTGTGTTGTCGGAGATCAGGCCGGCGATGATCACCTCCCCGAGCCCCTTTGCCGCCACCGTCGAGCCGATTGTCGCCGTGCCGATATTGATGACGGTAGCGACCTTCAGGCCTTCTAAGATAAGCGGCATGGCGAGCGGCAGTTCGATGGAAAACAGCCGTTGGCGCGGGCTCATTCCCATCCCGTCGGCAGCATCGATGATCGAAGCGGGCACTTGCTGCAGCCCCGAAACGGTGTTCTCGAAAATCGGCAGCAATCCATAGAGAAACAGCGCGATCAAAGTTGGCGCCATGCCGAACCCGGTAGCCGGAACAGCGAGTGCCAGCACGGCGACCGGTGGAAACGTCTGCCCGGCATTGGCGATCGCGCGTGTCAGCGGCAGGAAATCGGCGCCGCTCTTGCGGGTGACGAAGATGCCCCCGAGCACGGCCAGCACGGCGCTGCCGATGATCGACGCCGCCACGAGTTCGAGGTGATATGCAGCAAGCCATGCAAGGCTGTTCTGGGTGTAGATCGGCGGGGCATTGAAGTTCGTCAGCGGCGCGAGCAGCGGCGTCAGCCACTCTGTCCTGAAAAGCAGCACCAGCAATAGCGCCAACGCCGCGACGCGAAAGGTGTTGGCAAGCATCAGCCTCATGATCTCTTGCCTAGCTGCAGCAGCCGCTCCATCGAGATCGAGCCGACAGGCGCCTTGGCCGTGTTCTCGACCGCGACCTCGTCGACCCCCTGCCAGATCATTTCGGCAAGCGCGTCCCGCAGGTTCAGCGTCTCCGACAGGCCGTAGGTCAGCCCGGGCTTGATCGGCTGCATGCTCTCCTTCAGCGGCAGCAGCGACATCAGCTTCAGCGCTCGGTCGGAGGTTCCTGTCAGCTGCTGCACGAACGGATCGGCCGGTTCGGTCAGGATTTTCTCGGGCGTCGAACATTGCAGCAGCTTGCCCTCGCTCATGACCGCGATGAGGTCGCCGAGATGGAAGGCCTCGTCCATGTCGTGGGTGACAAGGATAATCGTCGTGCCGAACTGCCTTTGGATCGCCAGCAGATCGTCCTGCGCCTTGCCGCGGATGACGGGATCGAGTGCACCGAAAGGTTCGTCCATCAGCAGCACCTCGGGTTCCGCGGCAAGTGCCCGCGCGACGCCGACGCGCTGCTGCTGGCCGCCGGAAAGCTGATGTGGATACTTGTCGGCAAAGGTCGCGGCATCGAGACGAAAGAGAGCGAGCAGTTCCTCGACGCGGCGGTCCATGCGCGCCTTGTCCCACCCGAGCAGCTGCGGCACGGTCGCGATGTTTTGCGCGACCGTCCGGTGCGGAAATAGCCCATGTCCCTGGATCGCATAGCCGATGCTGCGGCGGAGCTCGGTTGCCGGAACGTCCATAACGTCCTTGCCATCGACCGAAATATGCCCGCTGGTGATCGGCACCAGCCGGTTGATCATCCGCATCAGCGTCGATTTCCCGGAACCCGACGTGCCGACGATCACAGTGATACTTCCGCGCCGAACGGACATCGTCACGTCGTCGACTACGGTCGCAGCGCCGTAGCGCTTGGTCACGTTCCTCAGTTCGATCATGTTTTCAGTCGCAGGCGTGGTGGTCATGGGCGTTGCCCCCGGATGGTGTCGATGACCGCATCGAGGATGACGGCCGATGAGAAGGCGAGGAAAACGGTCGGCACTGCGCCGAGCAGTACGAGGTCCATTGCCGTCTGGCCAAGTCCCTGGAAGATGAAGAGGCCAAAACCGCCGCCGCCGATGAGGGCGGCCACCGTGACGAGGCCGATCGCCTGCACCAGCACGATGCGGATACCGGTCAGGATCACCGGGAAGGCGAGGGGCAGGTCGATGCGGGTGAGCACCTGCCGCCGTGTCAGCCCCATTCCCGACGCTGCGTCGCGCACCGAGGGGTCGACGCCTTCGAGCCCGACGACCGTATTTGCGACGATCGGCAGCAGCGAATAGAGCACGAGGGCGATCAACGCGGGCGCGGCACCGATGCCGCGGATGCCAAGCTCGGCAGCCCCTGGCACATGCGTCGAGATATAGCCGAGCGGCAGCATCAGCAGGCCGAACAGCGCAAGGCTCGGAATGGTCTGTACCAGGCTCAAAAGCTGCAGCACGACGGCGCGCAGTTTCGGCACCCAGAAGCAGAAGATGCCGAGCGGCAAGGCGAGCACGATCGCGATCGCCACCGACCCGAATGCCAGGAACAGATGCCCGAGCGCCTCGCCCCAGAACTGGTCGGCGCGGATGGCGAATTCCTTCATGATCGACAGGCTGTCGAGGAGGCCCGAGAACAGGAATATCCCGAGCAGGGCCGAGTAGACAACGAGCGATGCCACCCGCATCCATGGGGTAAGCTGGATCTTGACCAGCGCGTCGGAGATCACCAGGCCGACAACGGCAAGAATGGCCCAGAAGGCGCCTCCGGGCGTAATGCGCGCCGAAGCGCTGCCGACAGGCGTGGCCGCCGTCGATACCAGGCCGATCGCGAGGAAGAGCACACCTATCGTAAGGGTCGCAATGCCAAGGCGGGGAAACGGGTTCCGCACGAAGACTGCCGCAAGACCGGTCGCGAGCAGCAGCATGAGGAGCGCGATGGCGACAGGCTGGGCGAGCAGTTGGGTCAGCAGCAATGGCTTGCCGGAAGCGATGCGATTGGCCTTGACGATAATGAACGGCATCGACGCCGTCGCCGCGGCACCTGCGGCCACGAGGACCAATCCGAGGCGGTCCATTTTAGGGACCGCTTGCGCTTCTTCCATCAGTCAGGCTCCATCGGTCGGAAAATCCGCGGCCCCGATCTTGTCGATGCGGGGCCGCGAGACGTTTGATCAGCTTCAGACTACTTCAGGAAGCCCTTTTCCTTCAGGTAGGATTCGGCAACCGTCTTCGCCGGCTCGCCATCCACCTGGATGCGACCGTTAAGCTTGCGCAGCTCGTCGGCAGTGAGACCCTTGAAGATCGGGGCGAGCACTTCCTCGATCTTCGGATTGGCTTTCAGAACAGCTTCGCGAATGATCGGGGTCGGCGCGTAGACCGGCTGCACGCTCTTGTCGTCTTCGAGCACCGTCAGCTCGGCGGCTTCGATCGCCCCGTCGGTGCCGTAGACCATGGCGGTGTTGACGCCGTTGGTCTGGTCTGCCGCCGCCTTGATGGTCGCTGCCGTGTCACCGCCCGAAAGGACGATCGTTTGGTCCGGCTTGATCTTGAAGTTATAGGTCGTCTGGAAGGCCGGGAGCGCCGCTGCCGAGTTTACGAACTCCGAGGAGGCCGCAAGTTCGACCTTGCCGCCGCCGGAGACCCATTTGCCGAAGTCGGACATGGTCTTCAGCTTGTTCGGACCGGCAACATCGTTGCGCACGGCAATCGCCCAGGTGTTGTTGGCGGGCGACGGCGTCAGCCAGACGATCTTGTTGGCATCGTAGTCGAGCTTCTTTGCGAGCTCGTAGCCGGCGTCATTCTTCTTCCACGCGGCATCGTCGGCCTTGTTGAAAAAGAAACCGGCATTGCCGGTATATTCGGCATAGATGTCGATTTCGCCTGATGTGATCGCCTTGCGCAGGACCGGCGTGGTGCCGAGTGCGATGCGATCCTGCGCCTTGATGCCGTTGGCATTGAGCGACAGGAGGATGATGTTGCCCAGCAGCGTGCCTTCAGTGTCGATCTTCGAGGACACGACGACGTCGGCGGCGCTGGCGCCGCTGGCAACGAAGGCCGCCAGCGAGGCGGCGATTGCGAGTTTCTTCAACATGGTGTTTCCCTTTACCCCGTTTGAACCGATGTCTCTTGCGTCCGCCCGAGCCAAGGCCGGTCCCCGGACGCATAGTCTTTCTGCCGCGAGCCCTTCGGGCCGCCTGCCTGCGTCGAAGAAGTAGCGTTCATCGCGGAAAAATCGATGTACGCCGACCCGTCAATTGCAGTCGCGGCGCGATTATGGCGAGCGTTGCCGCTATATGCGCGAAATTGCATTTCAATTTTATAGGGTTAGCGCGTTTGTTTTTGTTCCCACAGCTCTTTCGGCGCTGTTCCAATCCTCCTGTCACCTCTGGCGGGCAAATGAACGGGGATCGGTGAAGCACTGGGAGAAACGATAAACATAGCATGACATGTTTGGGATATCTTTTTTAGCGAACACACCATATGTTCGCGCATCAAGATCCGGCTGTTGGACCAGCAAGAGACAGAAGGAAAAGACGTGCATCTCGGAGCACTGTATATCGCCGACACGGTCTTCTCTCTCGGCTCGGTCCGCGAAACTGGCCGCCAGTTTTCTCTCTCGGCATCGACTGTATCCGGCATGCTGCGGCGGCTGGAAACCGAACTGGCGATGAAGCTCGTCGAACGCACGTCGGGCGAGCTTGCGACCCTGTTGGCCAGTTCCAAAGTGCAAAAAGGGCTGCAGCCCATCCTGTCGGGATTGCGTGAGCTTTCCGCTCTGGCGGCCGATCCGCCCTCGGGCGAGACCTATCCTCACTGGGCCTCCCGTTTCCCGCTGAAGATCGCCACGATCGAGCGCTTTCTAGAAGTCGCGGATCAGGGCAGCATCAACCGCGCCGCCCGAAGGCTCAAGCTCGGCCAGCCGCAACTCTCGTTGCAGATCGCCAATTTCGAAGCCCTGCTCGGCTGCCGTCTGTTCGAGCGCCAGGCGCAGGGTTCAGTTCTCACGGAGACGGGCAGGCAGGCCTACACCATTCTGTCATCGATCAGCCACGCCTGGAGCGAAATGAAATCCTCGGCCGACGAACGCTTTCAGCGCGTCGCCCGCGCTGTCCGCATCGGCTCGATCATCCCGACCGGCTCTGAAAGCTGGGTTGCTCGCTGCCTCGGCATGCTCGTCTCGCGCTGGAACGCCAGTGGCAACAGGAACACGATCTCGCTGGTGTCGATGACCGCCGACGATCTGCGCGAGGCGTTGAAATCCGGCCGCATAGACGTCGCCATCCTCGATTCCGTCTTCGGGCTCGCCGCTTTCGAACATATGGAACTTCTGGCCACCGAAATGGTGGCGATCGCGCCACCCGAAAGCGTTGAGGCGACCGTCTCCGAACTGGTCGAGAACCACCCACTGTGCCTTGCCAGTTCCCGCACCGGCATCGGGCACGCGGCAATGGCCTATGCCGATGGCGGTGGTGAACGCCAGCGGGATCGCAGCCGAGATATCACAGCCGCTGACAGCCTTCCCGTCATCGTCGACCTCGTTGCCACCCATGGCTATGTCTCGTTTCTGGGACGGGTGAGCGCCGAACCGATCGGCCACAAGGTCCGCATCGTCGCTCTGGATCAAGCGATACCGCTATCCTATCACCTCGCGCATAACGGCCGAAAAGCCTCGCTCGACGCCTGCCGGTTGATCAGGGCGGCAGTGGCTGAGATCGTTGACGACAGATAGAGCGGCGCAGGGCGGCGGCGCGCTGGTTTGACGCAACGAAATAGCCGCTCGGGCGTTATAGGATTTCAGGAATTCAGTGCTATCAGATACCGTTGTAAAACCGGAAGGTCGCGACATTGCAGCAATTTCCAGACATCGACCCGGATATGGACGACGATGACGCTCACGGGACCGGTGGAGGCACGATGACGCTGCAGTCCGTCGTGAAATCGGCACTGAAGTCGGCCTACGATATCAATGCCTCTGAAATAACCGTCTCGACCATGGGCTCCTACGTCATCCTCGAAGGCCGCGTCCGCTACCGCGGCGACATCGACCGCGCAGTCGAAATATCAGAGGAAATCGCCGGGGATGGCAGGGTGAGATGCCGGTTGGTTTGTCGGTGATGTCGTGTGGATAGCGGGTGGGATTAGCGCGACCCACTCTTTGAAGCCGCGCGAAGTGGGACGCTGAATACTGCAAAGGAATAGGGATCCTGAGAAATTAACCCGCCACATCTTCATAGGCTTTTAGAAAAACATCATTCGCATTTCTTACAATGTTTTTGAGAAGGCCGGTCAAATGGATAGCAATCGATGAATTTTTTGACTACACAAAAGACACTCCACACTTTTTGAGAGGCGCAGTGCGCGGTTTTTTCGCTCTTCCGATCTTTATCGCGTCAATGACGTTATCAGTGCTTCCGGCATGGCCAGGCGACGATCGGTCAACAGGCGACCCGAACATCGGCTTGGAAGACAAGTCTTGCTATGATCTGAACCGAGCTTACGAACGACTGAATAATTCGGGGCGTATGACTTCGAATATCTATGAACTATACCCCAACGGGAACACGAGATTGTTTCTCCAGGCGCGCGTTATCGATCGTGGTTTCTTCGAAAAGATCGAAGAAAGCCCTTGGAACGGTTATCCGAGACTGCCGATACACACGACGATCGATGCTCTCACAGGTCTTCCGGTTCTTACATCTTGCCAATACCAAGGCGTCGAAACCGTCCTTGGAGAACCGGCACTCCGTTACGCAGCCGGCTGGCGGCGAAGTGGTTGGGAAGCTTCCCTTGACGCATGGGTTTCGAGTGCTTCTGGGAGAATTGTTAAGACCGTTAGCCATTACCGACAAGGCATGGCGGAGTTCTCGTTCCCTGTTGCGCTTCAAACAATGGACTACGAGCGCAGCCACGCAATAGAGCCGCAAAACCTCGGGCAATGATTGTGGCAGCCGCTTCGCAAGCGGTATCGCAGTATCCGACATGATGCGCACTAGGCGAGTTTTTTCAAACGGCCGGGTTTCCAGACCAAGGTCTCGCCCGGCCCGTGAACGGCTGCGAATAGCAGGCCGGCCAGAAACGTGAAGTGATCGACGAAAAAACCGAACTCGGCCTGGTTAGAGGACCAGCGCCCTGGGCCGTGGAATGAGAAAGCGAGAAATATCACGTAGATCCCAGCAAGCAGTGCAGCCTGCGAAAACATAAAACCGCTTAGGAACGCCAATGCGAGCGCAAGCTCAAGGAAGGCCGCGATCCAGGCGAGGAAAAACGGGAGGGGAAAGCCAGCCGCCGCAATGAAATCGGCAGTCCCTCGCATGTCAAAGAATTTGAAGCTGGTCGCCATGACAAAGAGAGCGCCGAAAATCAGCCGACCCATTAGAATCGCAATTGTTTTGCCCATGTACTTCACTCCCATTCGGCCATGTTATCTCCTGGCGCATCGATCCAAGGACGGACGACAGAAGCAGATTCCGACATCTCCCAAAAGAAATTTCAGGTACCAAAACGCGAAGGCGTGCTCACCTACAAAGGTTTCAATGAAATTTAATTCGCTGAGGTACCGGCGATAGAGTTGGACAACAAGGGGTTGAAAATCGCGTGGAGCGCTTAACGCGCCGTAAAGTCTAGCTTTTCTGAAAATATTTGGTGCCGCTTGCAGGACTCGAACCTGCGACCCCATCATTACGAATGATGTGCTCTACCACCTGAGCTAAAGCGGCATCTCGCGGCCATCATTGAAGGCCGGGCGATTTGCATGGCGCTGATACAGTCTATGCGCCGAGATTTCAAGCGCTCTGTTTGTCGATCGTCAAAAAAGCGCTGCCGTCTTTCGTCCTAGACCGCCAGCCGGGCTCGTACCTCCTGATATTCCCGCTCCAGCCTATCGACCAGCGCGGCAACGGGTTCGATGGCTTTTACCGCGCCGATCCCCTGGCCGGAGCCCCAGATGTCCTTCCAGGCTTTCGAGCCGGTCGTCGCCTGCTCGAAATCCATCTTCGAGGGATCGGCCTCCGGCAATTTGTCCGGGTCGAGACCGGCGGCAAGGATCGAGGGTTTCAGATAGTTGCCGTGGACGCCGGTGAAATAGTTGGAATAGACGATGTCGCCGGCGCTGCCTTCGATGATCGCCTGCTTGTAGGCGTCTGCAGCGCGCGCCTCCGCGGTCGCGATGAAGGGCGAGCCGATATAGGCCATGTCGGCGCCCATGGCCTGCGCGGCGAGGATCGCGCCGCCCGTGGCGATCGCCCCTGCCAAAAGCAGCGGCCCGTCGAACCATTCGCGGATTTCCTGGACGAGGGCAAAGGGCGACAGCGTGCCCGCATGTCCGCCGGCGCCGGCCGCAACCGCGATCAGCCCGTCGGCGCCCTTGCGGATCGCCGAATTGGCATGGCGATTGTTGATGACGTCGTGCAGCACGATGCCGCCATACGAGTGGATCGCCGCATTGACCTCCGGCACAGCCCCGAGCGAGGAGATCACGATCGGCACCTTGTATTTGACGCAAAGCGCCAGGTCGTGCTCCAGCCGCTTGTTGGATGCGTGGACGATCTGGTTGACCGCAAAAGGCGCCGCCGGTCGTTCCGGATTAGCGGCGTCATGGGCGCCAAGCTCCTCGGTGATCATCGCCAGCCACTCGTCAAGCTGGCTCTCGGGGCGGGCGTTGAGTGCGGGAAAAGCGCCGACGACGCCTGTCTTGCATTGCGCGAGCGTGAGGGCCGGATGCGAGATGATGAACAGCGGCGAGGCTACGACAGGCAGCCTGAGATTGTTCGTCAGGATGGAAGGAAGAGCCATGTACAGCATCCACAGTTGACGTTTACGAAAACGTCAAGTTGATAGCAGAGACCTGCGCTTCGGAAAAGCTGTCAATCACGTCCCGTAACGCAGCCGGACGAATGCCTTCGATCGCTCGCAAACCTTCGGCATCTCCCATCTTATGCCGTGTTTGGCATTTATCCCCGCTCGAATGGCAGCGGTCACATGGCGACACTTGCACATTACCGGGCGGGGCGTTACCGAACTTGGTTAGCCATGGGTAAAGATTTCGGCAGTGCTGCTTGCATAATTCTGAAAATCGGGTTCGATTTAGGAATGAAATTATGCAACATTTCAAAGTGATAGAGCGGCCTTGGCGCATCCTTGTAGATGTGCGGCGCTCTACTTAGTGTGAAGGACCGGACGTGAGCGGATTAGAAACGGCCATCAGAAATGCCTTGGAGCGATCCGAGCGTGCCAATCCGGAAGTCCGGGCCCGAATCTACCAGTCCGCCCGCCAGGCGCTCGAAACCGGGCTCCGTAAGCAGGACGTCACCGACATCGAGACCGTTACGTCGCAGCGCCAGCGCCTGGAAGTGACCATCCGCGCGATCGAGGGCGAAGAGCGGGCTCGGGTTCATGCCGCCGTCGTTCCGCCGGAGACGGTGCAGCGCGCGCCCCAGCCCGTGCAGCAGCAACCCGCAGCCGTCCAGCCTCCCCAGCCGGCAAGGCAGTCTCCACGGCAGGAGCCGACCATGGACATCGGCGGCGAAGCGCGCGGCCCGATGCCGGTGCCGGTGCCGGATCCTGTTCCCCGTGGTGATCTCGGCGATGTTCACGCCAGGCCGGATGATCATCTTGCCGGCGACACCCTTCAACCCGAGCTCGCTGCCGTCCCGACGACTGCGCGCACGATGAATTTCAAGCCGGAGCGCGCTGCCGTGCGCCGCAAGCCGCGGAAGATATTCTCCCGGCTGCTCGTCCTCTGCATCATCGTCGCCTTCGTCGGCACGGGCGTCTGGTGGGTCAAGTCTTCAGGCCTGCTGCTCTCGGTAGCGCAGCGCGACACCAGCGTTCGCAATCCGCCGGCCCATGTCGACGCCGAGGACTACAGCGGCAGCGACGACGAACCCACCGGCAACAACACCGGTCTGCTGACGATCGATCCGCAGGATAGTTTCTCGGCCGAGTGGGTCCAGATATTGGCTCCCGGCGACGCATCCAAGATCGCGACTGGAGCGCAGGCGAAGGCGGAGGGTGTCTCGGAGAATGAAGGCCCGGCCGTGCGTGTCACCTCGCAATCGAGCGGCACGGATGGCAACGCTGCCGTCGCGGTTCCGGCAGACGTCCTGGCGAAAGCGGCGGGCAAGGCATTGACCGTGGCGCTGACATTGCAATCCACCTCGGATACGCCGACGCAAATAACGGTCGAATGCGATTTCAAGGCGGTCGGCGGTTGCGGCCGTCACCGATTCGACGTCACACGACAGAAAGCGGACGCACTCTTCCAGATCCATCTCGACAAATCGCAGGCGAGTGCCGGACACTTCGTCATCAACAGCAATGTCGACGGCAAGGCCAAGGGCGTGAATATCTATGCGATCCGCGTTCTGCCGGAGCAATGAGCGAACGCGGCCTGGAAGCGGACGCCTATCGCCTGGCGGCCTGACGCCGGCGCCACTCGTCGACCGCGTCCCCCATATTCTGGCCGACTGCCGTCTTGAGCCACGCCATGAAAGAGCGGTCGAACTTGAAATCGTCACCGCACTCCGCCTTGAAAAAGCGCCGGACGTTCTGAGTGTTCCGGTAGGATTTCGTCAGGGGCGTAGCGCGGGTGATCTCATCACTATGCCAGTCGAACGCCATAGTCCTTGCCCTCCGCCCAAGCACCCTAGCCGGCGCTGTCTCTTGTAACGGCGAATACTATTTCAGGAAGTTCGGTCCCCAGCCGATGATCTTGTCGTCCAGATCGCCGATCGCCTTCTTGTCCTTGCCGGTATAGTCGAGCGTCTTCAACATGTGGCGGATGAGATTGAGACGCGCGCGTCGCTTGTCATTGCCCTTGATCACTGTCCAGGGCGCATGCTCGGTGTGGGTCTCTTCCAGCATCCGGTCGCGCTTCTCGCTGTAGTCCTTCCATTTGCCGAGTGCGGCGATATCCATGGAAGACAGCTTCCATACCGCCCGCGGATCGTGGCGGCGGTCGTGGAAGCGCTTGAGCTGCATCTCGCGGCCGATATCGAGATAGAACTTGAAGAAGGAGATGTGTTCGTGCTCGATCACCCGCTCGATTTGCGGCGCCTGCTTCAGGAAGTGCTCGTATTGCTCTGACGTACAGAAGCCCATGACCGGCTCGACGCCCGCGCGGTTGTACCAGGAGCGGTCGAACAGGACGAATTCGCCGGCCGTCGGAAACTGGGCGACATAGCGCTGGAAGTACCATTGCCCGGCCTCCCGGTCGGTGGGCTTGGTCAGTGCCACGACCCGCGTCAGGCGGGGGTTCATATGCGACGAGGTTGCTGCAATCGCGCCGCCCTTGCCGGCCGCGTCTCGCCCTTCAAAGAGAGCCATGACGCGCTTGCCGGTCGCCTGCAGCCAGAACTGCACCTTGATCAGTTCGATCTGCAGGAATTCCAGCTCCTCCAGATAGTCGTCTTCCTTCAGTTTCTTCTTGTAGGGGTAGTTGCCGGAAGACAAGGCCTCCTCTTCGACCCAAGCCGGCAGAACAGGATCGTCGACATCGAAGATGCGGTGCTTGCCATGGATTTCCAGCTCCACTGCACGGCTTTCCACATCCTCGCTCATGTCTTTTCCTTCACATTTGGCCCATAACCCGCAGCGTGAGTGGCAATCGGGCCCGGCGCCGGCAAAAAAATCTGCTGCGCAAGGGTGATCATATTAATGTTGTGATTTCAAGCCCGTTGCCGGTGACCTCACGTTGCGGGTGGCTCGGTCGATCCCTCTTTGCCAGCCCTGTGGATAGAGCTGAAAACTTCTGTCATGAAATAAGGTTATCACGCAGAATCTTATGTTCGCGGATGAAACGCAAAGCGGTGAGGCGTAATTGGAAGACGACCTGTCATTCCCCAGGAGATTCACAAGGCGGCTGCAGCACGAAAGCGCCATCTTGGCTCTCGCAACGCTGATTGCCGTCCTCGCCTTGGTTGAAGGGACCGGCAAGGGCGTCGTAGCGGCCATATGGCTGGTCGTCGTCCTGGTCGCGATGCTGCGCTCACCGATGGTGGTGGAAGCCGAGGCACCGCCCCATGCGGAGCCGGTGCCTGTTGATAGCGAAGGCCTGTTGCTGCCGCTTGCAGCCGGTCTTGCGGCGCTCGATGTGCCGGTGCTGGTCATCGGCAGTGATGCCTCTCTGGTGCTTCAGAACCCGGCGGCGGAAAAGGCGCTCGGCGCTTTTCCGCTTGGCGCGCACATCTCCGCCAAGCTGCGCTCTCCGGGCATCCTCGACATGGTGCGCGAAACCATCGCCACCAAGACGCCAAACCAGATCGAGCATTCGGAACGTCTGCCGTCCGAGCGCGTCTATATCGTCCGCATCGCCCCGGTCGAGTTGCCAAAGCCGACGTCGGAAACGCAGACCTTCTTCATGCTTTCCTTCAGGGACATATCGGAACTGCGCCTGATCGACCGGATGCGCTCCGATTTTGTCGCCAATGCCAGCCATGAGCTGCGCACCCCGCTTGCCTCGTTGCGAGGCTTTATCGAAACCATCCAGGGTCCGGCGCGCAACGACCCCAAGGCACAGGCACGCTTCCTCGGCATCATGTTCGACCAGACGACACGGATGAGCCGTCTCGTCGACGATCTCCTGTCCTTGTCCCGGCTTGAGCTGAAGTCGCATATCGCGCCCGACCAGAAAGTCGATCTCGTGCCGCTGCTCGGCCACGTCCGCGACAGCCTGCTGCCGCTTGCCGGCGATCTGGACGTTTCCATCAACCTGCATCTGCCCGCAGGCAAGATCGAGGTCCTCGGCGACCGCGACGAGCTCGTCCAGGTTTTCGAGAACCTTATCGAGAACGCCTGCAAATACGGGCAGGAGGGCAAGGTCGTCGAGGTCACGTTGCGCAACGACCCCGGACAAACCGTCGAGGTAACCGTTTCCGACAAGGGCCCGGGCATCCCGGCCGAGCATGTTCCGCGCCTGACCGAGCGCTTCTATCGGGTGAGCGTCGAAGACAGCCGTTCGAAAAAAGGCACGGGGCTGGGGCTGGCCATAGTCAAGCACATCCTCACGCGCCATCGGGCGAGATTGATCGTCAAATCCGAGGTGGGCCGGGGGACGGACTTCACAGTTCGCTTCTGACGGTGTTTTGGCGCACAAAATTATCTATTATTTTCATATGGTTGAACTGTCATAATTGTTTCACTCGCCTGACATAAAAGGACGGTGCTTGGACCGCTAAGAGAGGGCGCTGAAGAAGGCGACGCTCGCCGCTTGCCACGACCCCGCATAATGCCCGCGACGGGAGATTTTCATGAATGCCTTGACGCTGTCCACACCATCGCTCGCCTCCGCTGGCGCTGGGTGCTTCGGCAGGCAAGCAGACAAAATATTCACCAGACACGACGTTCCGCTCACGCAGGATTAGATCATGGGCCGCTTCGGCTGATAGTCTTTGCGGGCATGACGTCTCCGTTCCAACTGAGGACAGAAACATGGCTTCGACACATATCTTCACCGCCTTCGACGATGACCTGAAGTTCCTGACGCGCCGTATCGCCGAAATGGGCGGGCTGGCCGAGCAGATGGTCAGCGAGTCCGTCCGCGCCCTGGTCAATGGCGACGTCGGCCTTGCTCAGAAGGTCATCTCGGATGACACCATCCTCGACCTCGCCGAGCGCGAAGTCGGCGACAAGGCGATCGTGACGATCGCCCGCCGCCAGCCGATGGCTGCCGACCTTCGCGAAATCATGGGCTCGATCCGCATCGCCTCCGATCTGGAGCGCGTCGGCGATCTCGGCAAGAACACCGCAAAACGCGTCATCGCCGTTCAGGGCACCGGCGTCCCCCGCCGCCTCGGCCGCGGCATCGAGCATCTCTCCGAACTGGCGCTCGTGCAGCTCAAGGAAGTGCTTGACGTCTACACCACGCGCTCGGCCGACCGCGCCGTGGCCATCCGTGAACGCGACGAGGAAATCGACGCGATGTACACCTCGCTCTTCCGCGAGATGCTGACCTACATGATGGAAGATCCGCGCAACATCACCACCTGCACGCATCTCCTTTTCTGCGCAAAGAACATCGAGCGCATCGGCGACCACGCCACCAACATCGCCGAGACGATCTACTACATGGCGACCGGTGCCCAGCCGGAAGGCGAACGCCCGAAAGACGATACCGCCAACACCGTTGGCGCGGTCACGGAATAGGGCTTGCGCCCGCTAAAGGAGACCAGAAACGAATGGTTCCGAGAGTTGCTGTTGTAGAAGATGAGGAAGCGCTCAGCGTGCTGCTGCGTTATAATCTCGAAGCCGAAGGTTTCGAGGTCGATACGATCCTGCGGGGAGACGAAGCCGAGCTTCGTCTCCAGGAGCGCATCCCCGATCTTCTGATCCTCGATTGGATGTTGCCCGGCGTGTCCGGCATCGAGCTCTGCCGCCGGCTGCGCATGCGCCCGGACACGGAGCGCCTGCCGATCATCATGCTGACCGCCCGTGGTGAGGAAAGCGAACGCGTGCGCGGGCTCTCCACCGGTGCCGACGACTATGTGGTGAAGCCCTTCTCGACGCCGGAACTGATGGCGCGCGTCAAGGCGATGCTGCGTCGCGCCCGTCCCGAGGTCCTGTCATCCTTGCTGAAATGCGGCGACATAGAGCTCGATCGGGAAACGCACCGTGTCCACCGCAAGAGCCGCGAGGTTCGTCTCGGACCGACCGAATTCCGCCTGCTGGAATTCCTGATGTCGTCGCCTGGCCGCGTCTTCTCGCGCTCGCAACTGCTGGACGGTGTCTGGGGTCACGATATCTATGTCGACGAACGCACTGTCGACGTCCATGTCGGCCGCCTGCGCAAGGCACTGAACTTCTCGAACATGCAGGACGTCATCCGCACCGTTCGTGGCGCCGGCTATTCCATGGAAGCCTGATCGCTCCAAGGTCGGAACCCTGAAACGCAAAACGGGCCTCGCGGCCCGTTTTTTTCGTCGATAGTCCGAATGCTTAGCGAGCCGCCCTGCGCCGTTCGTGAACCGGCTGGTAGGCCATCTTCTGATGGTAGCTGCAATAGGGCGAAGCGTCGGGCGATTCATGGCCGCAGAAGTGAAAATCGTCCTTCAGCGGATCGCCGACTGGCCACTTGCAGGTGCGCTCCGTCAGTTCCGTCAGGCCGAGACGCATCGAGATCGGGACGACGACATTGGAAGCGGGACGATACGAGACCTGTTCGGCCGCATCGACATCGACTTCTTCCTTGAGCATGGTCGAGCCCTGCTGGCGCGTCACCGTGCGGGTCGTGATACCGCGCGAACCGAAGGTCGAAGGCCGAGCAGCAGCAGCACTCCGCTTGGGCGCCCGAGCCGTCGTTGCCGAGCCGCCGGCCTTGGCCCGGCCGGGCAAATTCAGGCGATGCACCTTGCCGATAACCGCGTTTCGACTGACACCACCGAGCTGCGCTGCAATCTGGCTGGCGCTCAGCCCTTCGGCCCAAAGCTTCTTAAGCCGCTCCACACGCTCGTCTGTCCAATTCATGCCCTGTCTCCGCCTAGCGCGTTCGTGATGGCAGAATCCTTCGCCATTGCCCCGATGCAGTCGAGGCATAAAACGCTTTTAAATTGTGGTGACTAGTTCCGCCGCATGCAGTCTAGTAATTGATCTTTAACCTAGTGTGAGGCTGACTCCCTGACAAGAGTCGCGGGAATCCTGGGGAATCGATTTCGGGGTTTTCCCCAACTTGCTGCCTAGTGTGTTATTTCTGCAATACCCTCCGCAGGGGTAACTCTAGTTGCATGCGGACAATCTGTAGCACCCGCCTTTTCAGCGGTTTTGTTGACATTGCAGTGCGAAACGTCAATAGTGCCAGAGCCGCCGCAAGGCGGCATTTTTGATTTTTTCGGGGCCGTTTTGCATAGCGAAAACGGCAGCTAAGCAAGGTTTTGATCGAAGGATTTGTACGATGGCCGAGACAGCACCGCTCTATGACACCTATATGCGGGCTCCCTTGCGTTTCGAGCGAGGTGAGGGCGTTTGGCTGATCACGGAAAGCGGCGAGCGATATCTCGACTTCGGCGCCGGCGTCGCTGTCAGCTCGCTCGGTCACGGACATCCCCACCTCGTCGGCGCGCTCAAGGAGCAGGCCGACAAGGTCTGGCATCTGTCGAACCTCTATGAGGTGCCCGGACAGGAGACCCTGGGCAAGCGGCTGACGGAAGCCACCTTCGCCGACAAGGTCTTCTTCACCAACTCAGGCGCCGAAGCGCTCGAATGCGCGATCAAGACTGCCCGGCGCTATCAGTTCGTCAACGGCCACCCCGAGCGGTTCCACATCATCACCTTCGAGGGCGCCTTTCACGGCCGCACGATCGCGACGATCGCGGCCGGCGGCCAGGAGAAATACCTCGAAGGCTTCGGCCCGAAGGCGCCGGGCTTCGACCAGGTGCCCTTCGGCGACATCGAAGCGGTCCGTGCCGCCATCACGGATGAAACTGCCGGCATTTTGATCGAGCCGGTTCAGGGCGAGGGCGGCATCCGCCCGGCGACCAACGAATTCATGCGGGCGCTGCGCCAGCTCTGCGACGAGCACAACCTCCTGCTGATCCTCGACGAGGTCCAGTCCGGCGTCGGGCGCACCGGCAAGCTCTTCGCCCACGAATGGGCGGGCATCACCCCCGACATCATGGCGGTTGCCAAGGGTATCGGCGGCGGCTTCCCGCTCGGCGCCTGCCTTGCGACTGCCAATGCCGCCTCCGGCATGAAGGCCGGCACCCACGGCTCGACCTATGGCGGAAACCCGTTGGCTATGGCCGTCGGCAATGCCGTTCTCGATATCATCCTGGCCGACGGCTTCCTGCAGCACATCAACGATGTGGCACTGGTCTTCCGCCAGGGGCTGGCCTCTCTGAAGGATCGCTTTCCTGACATCATCGAGGACGTCAGGGGCGAGGGGCTGATGCTCGGCATCAAGGCCGCCATCCCGTCGGCGGAGCTGTTGCAGGCGATCCGCGGCGAACGTCTGCTTGCCGTGCCGGCTGGCGACAATGTCATCCGCCTCCTGCCGCCACTGGTCACGACTGCCGAGGAGGCCCGCGAGGGTCTTGCCCGTGTGGAACGCGCAGCCGAGACGCTGCGCGCCGCTCGCGTCAGGAAGTCGGCTTGAGTTTATCGCCCGCTATTTGGGGCGTTATAGCCCCGCAGCGGGCGTTGTTGTTTCCAGGGTACGGATAAAGATTATGGCTTCACCGAAACACTTTCTCGATCTCTCGGCGGTGAAGACCTCCGACCTTCGCACAATCATCGACGATGCGCTCATCCGCAAGCTGGCGACCAAGGCTGGTACGGCGGACAGGCCGCTCGAGGGCAAGATGCTGGCGATGATTTTCGAGAAGCCCTCGACCCGGACCCGCGTTTCCTTCGATGTCGGCATGCGCCAGCTCGGCGGCGAGACGCTGTTCCTGTCCGGCACCGAAATGCAGCTCGGCCGCGCCGAGACCATCGGCGATACCGCAAAGGTGCTGTCGCGCTACGTCGATGCCATCATGATCCGCACGACAGACCATTCGCGCCTGTTGGAACTGGCCGAACATGCCACCGTCCCTGTCATCAATGCGCTCACCGACGACACCCACCCCTGCCAGATCATGGCCGATGTCATGACCTTCGAGGAACATCGCGGCCCGATCAAGGGCAAGACCATCGCCTGGACCGGCGACGGCAACAACGTGCTGCATTCGCTGGTCGAAGGGGCCGCCCGTTTCGGCTATCGCATGAATATGGCGGTGCCCCTTGGTTCCGAGCCGAAGGATCACTATTTGAACTGGGCCCGCAATGAGGGCGCCGAAATCATGCTCAGCCATGATGCAGACCGTGCGGTCGCCGGCGCCGATTGCGTGGTTACCGATACCTGGGTTTCCATGAATCAGGAGCACCGGGCTCGCGGTCACAACGTCTTCCAGCCCTATCAGGTCAACGCGGCTTTGATGGCACAGGCCGGTAAAGACGCGTTGTTCATGCATTGCCTGCCCGCTCATCGCGGGGAGGAGGTGACGGACGAAGTGATCGATGGTCCGCAATCCGTTGTTTTCGATGAGGCGGAAAACCGCCTTCATGCGCAAAAGTCGATTCTTGCTTGGTGCCTGGGCGCGATCTGAGGATTTAAGTGCTGCGACGAAGAGATCGCAGCCGCGACTAGGAGATTAAGCATGGCGGAAAGTGCAGCATCGCTGGGTCAGTTCGATTTTGCAGGCGATGATCACGTCGTTCCCTTTCAGGTCGACGGCCTCGACGTGCGCGGCCGTGCCGTGCAGCTCGGCCCTATGCTCGACGCAATCCTGGAACGCCATCATTATCCGGCACCCGTCGCCCGGCTTCTGGCCGAAGCCATCGTGCTCACCGTGCTGCTCGGCACCTCGCTGAAATTCGATGGCAAGTTCATGGTCCAGACCAAGGGCGATGGCCCCGTCGACCTGCTGGTCGCCGATTTCTCCACGCCGGAGAACGTCCGGGCCTATGCCCGTTTCAACGAGGAGGCGCTGGCAAAGGCGATCGCCGCCGGCGAGACCGAGCCGGAGCAACTGCTCGGCAAGGGCGTTCTCGCCTTCACGATCGACCAGGGCCAGTATTCGCAGCCCTATCAGGGCATCGTCGAGCTTGACGGCACGTCGCTCGAGGAGATCGCCGGTGTGTATTTCCGCCAGTCGGAACAGATACCGACCCGCGTCCGCCTCGGGGCGGCCGAGCTTTTCGATCGCGACGAGGCAGGCAAGCCGCGCCATCGCTGGCGGGCAGGCGGCCTGATCGCGCAGTTTCTGCCGCAGGCATCGGAGCGCATGCGCCAGCCCGACCTGCACGGCGGAGACGGCGACCCGGGCGTCCACGACCATGCGGACGACGATGCCTGGGCGGAAGCACGCTCGCTGGTCGAGACGATCGACGCCGACGAACTGACCGATCCGCTCGTCGGCACCGAGCGACTGCTCTTCAGGCTGTTCCACGAGCGCGGCGTACGGGCTTTTCCGCCGCAGGCGGTGTTCGACCGCTGCAGCTGTTCGCGCGACAAGATCAAGGGCGTGCTGAAAGGCTTCTCGGCTGAGGAGATCGAGGCAAGCGAGGAAGACGGCGAGGTCGCGGTGACCTGCGAGTTCTGCTCCACGACCTATCGTTTCGATCCTTCGGAGCTCAAGACGGAAGCCTGAGGGCGCAGCCTTCAGTTCAGGGTGCGCAGCAGGCCTGGCGAATCCAGCGAGAAGGCGGGGATTTCGACGTCGAACTGTTCCCCGTCGTCGGATTCCATGTGGTAATGGCCGAACATCATGCCCGACGGGGTATCGAGCGGGCAGCCGGATGAATATTCATAGGTATCGCCCGGATTGAGGTGCGGCTGCTCGCCGACAACGCCGGGCCCGGTCACCTCGTCCACCTGTCCATTCTGGTCGGTGATGTGCCAATAGCGCGTGATCAGCCGCACGGAGACAGTCGAGTGGTTCGAAATGACGATGCGATAGCCCCAGACGTAGCGATCATCATCCGGATCGGATTGCTCCTCCAGATAAAACGGCTCGACGACGACCTCGATATCTCGTGTTAGGGCGCGATACATACCTGACACCTTAGACGTATTGAGTTACCGATATCCTATAGGCTTCAATATCCGTCAAGGAACGGATTGGTGAATCAGTCCTTAACGGACAGGTTTATGTGATTTTTCGAATATTAAGACTAACGCTGAAGGTTAACGCCGGGGTTGCCGAGCCAGAGGATAGCTACGCAGCTTTTGAGCCGGAATTCGTCGCCGGCGGGCCTGCCCGATTTGGTTCGGACAGGCCCTGCTGGCAATGATCAGCCGATCACCTGCTTCAGTGCGCGGGCGAAATCCTCGAGCAGATCGTCCGTATCCTCGATGCCGGCGGAGTAGCGCACTGTTCCAGGCGAGATGCCGAGCTCGGCGCGTGCCTCGTCCGTCAGGTTCTTGTGCGTGGTCGTCGCCGGATGCGTGATCAGGCTCTTGCTGTCGCCGAGATTGTTGGAAATCTTGGTGATCTCCAGCGCATTCTGCAGCGCAAATGCCGCTTCCTTGCCACCCTTCATTTCGAAGGCGACCAGCGTCGAGCCGCCGGTCATCTGCTTGGCGATGATATCGGCCTGCGGATGGTCCTTTCGGCCGGGATAGATCACCTTGGCGACCTTGCCGTTCTCAGCGAGAAAATCGGCGATCGCCGCGGCGTTCTGCGTCTGCTGCTTGACGCGCAGCGGCAGCGTCTCGATGCCCTTCAGCAGCGTCCAGGCGTTGAACGGCGACATGGCCGGTCCGGTATGGCGGAAGTAGTCGTGCAGATGCTCGTCGATCCACGCCTTGTCGGAAAGAACGACGCCGCCGAGGCAGCGTCCCTGACCGTCGATGTGCTTGGTCGCCGAATAGACGACGATATGGGCGCCGAGTTCGAGAGGCTTCTGGAAAAGCGGCGTCGCGAAGACATTGTCGACGACGACCTTGGCGCCGACCTGGTTGGCAAGCCTGGCGACACCCGCGATGTCGATCACTTCCAAAGTCGGGTTCGTCGGGCTTTCCAGGAAGAACACCTTGGTGTTCGGCTGGATCGCATTTTCCCAGTTCTCAAGGAAGCGACCGTCGACGAGCGTGCATTCGATGCCGTATTTCGGCGCCAGTGTCTCGACCACCCAGCGGCAGGAGCCGAACAGGGCGCGGGCAGCGACGATGTGGTCGCCGGCCTTCAGCTGGCAGAGGATCGCGGCGGTGACCGCAGCCATGCCGGAGGCGGTGGCGCGCGCATCCTCGGCGCCTTCGAGCATGCACATCCGCTTTTCGAACATGTCATTGGTCGGGCTGCCGTAGCGGGCGTAGATAAAGCCTTCGGTCTCGCCCTTGAAGCGTGCTTCTGCGGCCTCAGACGTTTCGTAGACAAATCCTTGGGTGAGATAGATCGCTTCCGATGTCTCGCCGAATTGGGAGCGGAGCGTGCCGCCGTGAACGAGTTGCGTTGCGGGGCGCCAGGTCTTGGTCATGTCATTACCACCTTCGTGATACAAAAAAACCGGTCGCAATAGCAGACCGGTTTTCAACCCGGTCTTTTTAGCCATTTATTTAACGTGGCTGCAAGCCGACCGGCCAAATCACCACGGGATAAGACTGCAATACTGCCGATAGCGCCTTGCGTCAATTCCCCGTATTTGGTTTTGTCTGCGGCAAATTAAGGATGGGCAGAATGGCTCGCGACACAGGTATTTTAGCGGATCGCGCAATCGCGGAATTATTCGAAAGTGGTCGGCTGACCACGGAAAAAGAACTCGACCGCGACCAGATTCAGCCGGCAAGCCTGGACCTGCGTCTTGGCGCCAAGGCTTTCCGCGTTCGCGCCAGCTTCATGCCCGGCCCCTCGCATCTGGTTTCCGACAAGCTAGACCGCCTCAGCCTGCACGTCATCGACCTCAGCGAGAGCGCCGTGCTCGAAACCGGCTGCGTCTACATCGTCCCCCTGATGGAGCATCTCGACCTGCCGGCGGACATGTCGGCATCGGCCAATCCGAAGAGCTCCACCGGCCGCCTCGACATCTTCACGCGCGTCATCACCGACTACGCGCAGGAGTTCGACAAGATCCCGGCCGGCTATTCCGGCCCTCTATACCTCGAGATCAGCCCTCGGACGTTCCCGATCGTCGTCCGCCGCGGTTCGCGCCTGTCGCAGATCCGTTTCCGCGTCGGCCACGCAATGCTGTCCGAACCGCAATTGCTGGAGCTTCATGCCGCGGAGACCCTGGTCGCCAGCAGACGGCCGAACGTGACGGGCGGCGGCATCGCGCTGTCGATCGACCTGATCGGTGACGGCGAAGGCCTGATCGGCTATCGCGGCAAGCACCACACGGCTGTCGTGGATGTCGACAAAAAGGCCCAGCACGACATCTTCGATTTCTGGGAACCGCTCTATAGCCGTGGCCGCACGGAGCTGATCCTCGATCCCGACGAATTCTATATCCTGGTCTCGCGCGAGGCCGTACACGTACCCCCGCACTACGCCGCCGAAATGACCCCATACGACCCGCTGGTCGGCGAGTTCCGCGTCCATTACGCCGGCTTCTTCGATCCCGGCTTCGGCCACGCCCCCGCCGGCGGCCGCGGCAGCCGCGCCGTGCTCGAAGTGCGCAGCCACGAAGTGCCCTTCATCCTCGAAGACGGCCAGATCGTCGGCCGCCTCGTCTACGAACACATGCTGGAACCACCCTCGAGCCTCTATGGCACTGGCCTCGGCTCGAACTATCAGGCCCAGGGCCTGAAGCTCTCCAAGCATTTCCGCCTCTGAACTCAAGTCTTTCAGCCTTGACAGCGGCCAGGTTCTGTTGGAAGTCTTCGCCCTATCGGCGGGTGTAGCTCAATGGTAGAGCAGCAGCTTCCCAAGCTGAATACGAGGGTTCGATTCCCTTCACCCGCTCCAAAAATTCAAGGGCTTGCTAAGTTCGCACGTCACTCGCGTCACTGAACGTTTCACAGCGCTGGTTTCGGCGATCTTGCGACCCTTTTTCGAGTCCGTGGCCTCGGCTGTATTTATGTAGCCCATATGCTCTCATCATCAACATATTGAGCCTTAGGGAGCTCACCGCCCCGCTTGAGTGGATCGAGCTGAGGGCGAATTGCATGCCAATGCTGCAGCAACTTATCCTGGTATTTGCCGCCCTCGGCGCTCAATGCAGCCCGCACTGCCGTGTCGCTTCTGGGCCTCTTCATCCACTTTGCAAAGACTTCCTCTGCGGTCCATATACCTTGCACGACTAGGTCCCAGGCATTCTGTTCCTCGAATAGACCTTTCTTTCCAGCGTGGGCTACCAAAACTCCTGCCATCATACGCTGCCTAAGCGGAGTCGATGGATATAACTTCTTTTCATCTGGGTCGAAATCTGCTGGTCGATCTTCAAGACGGAAAACCATGTAGATCGCGAAAACCGTCATTAACAAATATGTGGCGCCTCGGCCAAATTGGTCGTCGAGTTCTGATTTTATGATCGGGAAGGGATGCGTAATGACGCCGAAATTAAAAATGTGGGTTGCGGCGAAGGAATCGGCATCGAATTCAAGCGTCTGCAGGTCGATGTTCGACAATCCTCCGTCTCGGGACGACGCGATTCCTCGTTGTTGTTTCAAGCTCGTGTGACCGTTCCATATGTGTCCAAGTTCGTGCAGAAAAATGGAGTGCTTTGCACACTCATAAAGCCAGAGGGCGGCTTCATCTCGCTGGTGTTGTGGGATCCAAGAGAAAACGGAAAGACCCATAATCCCCGAGAACACACCGCGATAAGTTTCTATAATCCCCCAGCTTACGGCGATTACGTCGGTGCCCTCGAATATGCCTGAAAATGCGCGACGTTGAGAAGATTTAAAGAAACCTACCTCGACCTCGAAGCCTGGCGCGCGTATTTTCGCGTGATCAGCGTTCAGTTGGTTGACCTGCCAAATGCACCTGACGAGCTCTTCTTGATCCTCAAACTCTAGTCCGTCCCCATTCAATGGATCCAGTCCACACTCAGCACACATTCGCTCAAAAACAGTGTCCATCGAAGCGACTCTCGCACAGCGTGGGGATGCAATGGCGTTGCAGCCGCATTGAAAATATTTGCTAATTGTCGATCAACATATCGATCAAGGGTCGGCACACATATATTAGATAATAGAAATCAATGGTTGCGATTTACCAAGCTTTAAACCCCCAGTTAATACCCTGGCGTCGAGCACTGGACTAAGGCGTATCGGCATTGGAAAATCGACAACACTTGCGAAAAAGAACCTTTCTTGGCGCAAAGATCGTTCTGGATGGAGGTCACTCCGTGTTTGATTGCGTCGTGAGAGACCTCTCAGAAGCGGGAGCGCGGTTGAAGGTTCAGAATGTTGTTTCCGTTCCCGAGACGTTCAAACTGCAGATCTCGGATGGTCGTACATATAAAGCTACGGTGAAGTGGCGGCGCATCGATGCTGTCGGCGTCAGCTTTTCAGAAGATTGACATGCAGTCTCGCGATGCGGCCCGCAATCTACGCAGCCAATAGATCGGCGACTTCGCCATGTTTCGAGAGAAGCCTTGGTGCGCTCATGTCGCCGGTCTCTTCGTCGACCATGACGGCATAGGCCGCGACGCCGACGAAACGGTCCGCCATCGCGGCGGCGATCTTCTCGGCGCTTGCCGCATTCGAGGCCTGCCTCATCTCGCCGGAAACAAGATTGCCCCGGTTCCGCTTGTAGGGAAGGACGATAAATTTCTCGGCTGCCATGTATCTCACCTCTTGTTCGTTCTACAAATGTTCTCATTCGCGCATAATGTCAATATGCGGATTGATAGTCGGCGCAACGGCTATTCATCCTCTATTTCCCGATCCTGGAAGATGGCGTGTGCGGCGTCTTGTGCCAGAAGAACGGGTTCGATCGAAGTTCGAAAACGGCGCGCCAAGCGGCAAGCGATACCATCATCCAGTAGAGCGGCACGGCCATCCACCGCCAACCGATTTGCTTCTGTTCATGCTTGGTCATCGATGCGTGGCCGAGGATGATGAAGGTGGCATAGCTGCCGATGATGTTCACGAAGTCGACGGTAAGCAGGACCATTTCGCCGATCAACGGTTGGCTGCCCGGGGTGGCGAACATCGCAATGCTCGACCGCACGAGGAAGACGACCATCAGCGGATGTGCAAGCGACGAGATCAGCATGCCGCCGATGAGGAGGTGAAAGACCGCAAAGGCCTTGCCGCCCATTTCCCGGCGCAATCCTCCGGGATCGCGCATCAGCACCAGCCAGGTCTGCAGCCAGCCTTTGAACCAGCGCGTGCGCTGGCGCGTCCAGATGCCGATACTGGTCGGCGCATCCTCGAGGGTTTGCCGCAATATCACCTCCGAGCGATAGCCGAGCCGATAGAGCCGCATGCCGAGATCGGCATCTTCGGTGACATTGAAGGGATCCCAGGCGCCGACCGCGCGCAGGATATCGGTGCGGAAATGATTGGACGTACCACCAAGGGGAAGCGGCATCCGATGGGTCGCCAGCATCGGCAGGAGGCCGCGAAAAAGCGCGGAATATTCGAGTGAAAACAACGCGCTGATCCAGGATTCGCGACTGTTGGCAATGACGAGGGGCGCTTGCAGGCAGGCGACATCAGCGGCCGCGCTCGCAAAGCGGGCATGCGCTTCCCGCAGCTGCTGCGGGTGCGGGCGATCCTCTGCGTCATAGACCACCAGGTAGGCGCCACGCGCGCCGGCAAGCGCGTAGGTCAGCGCCTTGGGCTTGGTCCGCGGCTGCATCGGCGGCACCTCGACGATCTCGAATTGGGGGCCAAGGCAGTGCTCCCTCAATGCAAGAATTGTTTCCTGGTCGTCCGCCTCGCAGACAAGCTTTATGTCCAGCAGCGAGGCAGGCCAGTCGATGCGCTTCAATGCCGCAACGAGTTGCTCGGCAAGTCCCGCTTCCTGGTAGAGGGCAACCATGACGGTATAGACCGGCAGTGGCACGTCGCTATGCAGCGCGGGGAGCAAACGCTTATGCCGACGCTGGATGACGGCGATGGCCCGCAGCCACAGGGCGGTAAGATAGAGCGTCGACAGAAAGACATGCAACAGCAGTTGGCCGGCGTCGCTGACCATCAGCCCGGCAGCGATGACGCTGACCGTGATACCGGCATAGAATCCCTGGTTGCCATAGAAGACCACACGGGCGCTGAAGCGCGGCCGCGTCTCGAACAATGCGGTGACGGTATCGCGCACTCGGCGCGCGGCCCCCGCCCGCCATACTGCCGCGCGTATGGTGGAAGGCGCTGCGACGGCGAGCGAATGTCGGAGGTCTGGATAGCGAATGATGGATTTGCGGATCTCGTCGATGCGACGGGCCTCCGGTGCGATCGCCGTCAGCGGCGCACGGCGGGAATGCGTCAGCCTCAGCATCGTCGGCTTCAACAGTTGGCTGTCCAGCTTGGAACCATCGGCGACCGCACCGTCCGCGATGCTGTCGACGCAGGGCAGGCGCAACGCCCGGGCTATCGCGCCGTAATAGGCGCATTCCTGAACCAGTCCATTGGCGAGCAACTCCCGCTCGATGCTTGTCCTGTTGACAGTGGCACTTTGAGCCGCCTTCTCGAGGGCGGGTTTACCGACGCCAAGCCCGGCGAGTATCCCCATTTCAAAACGGAGGTCTTCGCTCAGCTCAGCGGCATCGGCCCAGGGGATTTGTGGCTTCGTCGCGGCCGCTATCGGCTTGCTTTCAACTGCGATAGTCGCGTGCGGCAGATATTCCCCGATGCGCATGACTCTGTTACACAGTCCCGGAAGATCGGTGCCCCCATATTGAAGACGCCTCCAAAATCTAACGCCGGGAGTGGATGATAGTGATATGGCCGCCGCTTACATCCCTCAATTTAAGGGGTCTATGCACGCTGAGCGCGATTTTGATTGCATTTTCATGCGCCGCACCCGCTTTGGGGGAGGGCACGATGGCTTCGAATTTGCCCGTCCTTTTCGATTCGCGTGAGCGTCTGCCGAAACCGGACCTCTCGTTGCTGGTGCGGCTGCGTTTCCTGACCTCCGTCGATTTTCCCCCGTTCAATTTCGCGGATCAGACGGGCAAGCTTGCCGGTTTCCACGTCGATCTGGCCCGTGAAATCTGCGACGAACTGGGTATCGCTGAAAAATGCCAGATCCAGGCAATGCCGTTCGGCGATTTGCAGGAAGCCCTGGCGGCCTCGCAAGGAGATGCCGTTATGGCCGGCATCGCCGTAACATCAGAGCTCAGACAGCGATTTGCTTTTTCGCGGCCCTTCCTGCAATTGCCGGCTCGTTTCATTCGCAATCTCAAGACGGCGCCGGTCAAGGGAGAGACGGCGGCAAGTCTTGCCGGGCATCCCGTCGGCGTCGTCAAGGCAACCGCCCATGAGGCGATGCTCGCCGCCTTCTTTCCGGCGATCAAGCCCGTCGCTTTCGACAGCAAGGAAGCGCTTCTGTCAGCCGTCAAGGATGGCAAGGTCGATGCCGCCTTCGCCGATGGCCTGCAGCTATCCTTCTGGGTCTCCTCCCCGGCCGCGGAAAAATGCTGCGCGCTGTTCGACGGCCCTTATCTCTCGCAGCAGTTCCTCGGCGAGGGGATGACGATCATGCTGCGGCAACAGGATGGCGAGCTGACCGCCGCGATCAATCACGCATTGGCGACATTGTCGCGCAACGGCCGCCTGCAGGAGATATACCTGCGTTACTTTCCCTATGGATTGTATTGACGCTCTAGCCCTTGCGGTATCGGGCGATAGCGCTGCGCTCGATGGCGGCGCAGGTAAGCTTGCCGAGTTCGAGGCGATCGCGCAGCAATGCCAGCAGCCGCAGCTCCTCCGCCTTCACGGAAAGGTCGGCCGAGGCCACCTCGACGGCGAGCGCATAAGCGGTGTCGTAGAGGCGTGAGGGAAGGGTGTCGCGCACGGTCTCGAGCACGATATCGAGACCTTCCGGCCCGGACAGCAGAGTGGCGCAATCGCGCGACACCGCAATCAGCCGGTCCTCGTCGAAGCCGTTGAAGACCGGCAGCGCCTGGATCAGCTCCCCGATCCGGCCGAGCTCGCGGTCGTTCATCGTCCGGTCGACGGCGGATGCCATCACCATGACGTAGATCAATGCCTCATGGGCGGAAAGCGGCCTGTTCATCTCTGCGGCAAAGTCCTTTGTTGTTCATTCCCAGAGTAGGAAGTCGAATAGCGGATGACAAGGGCCGGAGCCGTCGTCACATAGGGTTCAGCGGATCTTCCCGAACCGGTGGCGGCGCCAGCGTCGATGGCCGTTCTTTACGGGGGTCGTCGCCGTAGATGCCGCGATTGCCCTTGCGTGCGTCATCCGCAGCAGCAACGAGCGACGAGCCCGCCTCTGCCTCCGCCCAGCCGTTTCGCGCAAGCCAGTCGCTGAGGTCGGTTTTGACGTAGCGGCAATTGGCGGTGACGGTGCCCTGCCACTCGGCGCTCGGCAGATCGCAGGTGATCGCCCTGGCGCGCAGAAATGCCCTCAGCGCCGTTCGCGCTATCGTGCCGCAAGGCCATTCCTTGCCGCTGGGTCCGGTGCAGGTCCGGTTCGGATCGGTCGGCACGATGCCGGAAAGCTGCAGCTTCTTGTCGCCGATGACGAGCAGTCCGGCGTTCTCTGCATAGAGCCGCCCCAGATCAACTGATTTCAGCTCGACTGTCTTCGCATCGGCCGGCGGCGGCGCTGCTGGCGGCGTCTCGGCGACGGGCGCTGCGGGCTGCGGCTCGGATGGCGCGGTTGCAGTCGGCGCGCTCTGTGCCTGAACGACGTCCGACGTGCCGGCCGTCTTGCCGCTCGGCGAAGTCCCAGTCGTCAACGTCGTGTCCACGACGGTTGGGGCAGTCGCGGCCGGTGTGCCTTTATCCTTTGTCGCAAGGTTTGCGAAAATGCCGCCGGAACCGACAGCAGGAGCCCTGTCGAGATAGGATGCACCCATCGCCAATAGAACGCCAACCGCCGCAATTCCCGCCAATCCTGTCGCCAAGGCCGTCGTCCTCATCGGAGAAAACTTTCCTATTGGCTGGCCCAGATGATCCGGGCAATCCATTCGACATCCGAAAGCTCAAGGTTGCGGTTGGGATGTTCGGGATTGAGCGACAAAAGTTCGATCGAGCGCGGGCTCTGGCGCAAAAGCACTTTGGCCATGACTTCGCCTTCGCGCGTCTTCACGACAACGCGGTCGTTGCGCCGTACCTGGGCCCCGGGCTCGACGATCAGCACGTCGCCGTCGCGGTAAAGCGGCATCATGCTTTCGCCCTGAACCTCGAGCGCATAGACACCGGCCTTCTGCGCCGGCCCGGCCGGAAACTCCACGACATCCCAACCCTGACCCGCCGGAAAACCGCCATCGTCAAAAAAACCGCCTGCTCCGGCCTGCGCGAAGCCCAAAAGCGGGATGGAGCCTGCCTGAGGCGGGAAGGCGCCTTCCGGCATGCTGCTGCCCCCGCCTTCGGGCCGCAGGAAGCTCATGAACTGCTCCATGCTCGCCCCGGTCGCATCCAGCACCTTGGCGATCGATTCCGTCGAGGGCCAGCGCAGCCGGCCATCGGAACTCAGCCGTTTCGATTTGTTGAATGAGGTCGGGTCGAGGCCTGCACGCCGGGCAAGGCCGGACGGCGTCAGATCATGCCGTTCGGCAAGCCCGTCGATCGCGCCCCATATTTGCCCGTGTGACAGCATCTTCGCCTAGCACCCGAAAAGCCGGATTTCCGGCATCTATCCATCGGCGACAAGATTAGCGGAGGCCCATTCGTGAGTAAAGGGCGAGAGAGGAATAAAATCCTCTCTGCCAGCTTTTTACGTCAGTCACGCGACCATCGCCATGTTGATCTTGCCGAGTTGAATCACCGCCTGCGTACGGCTGTCGACATTCAGCTTCAACAGGATCGCCGAGACATGCGCCTTGATCGTTGCTTCCGAGACGTTGAGTTCATAGGCGATCTGCTTGTTGAGCAGGCCCTCGTTCAGCATCGCGAGCACGCGGCTCTGCTGCGGTGTCAGCGTCTGCAGCCGGTGGATGAGGTCGGCGACCTCGGCGTCCTGCTCCTGTCCGTCCTGGTAGGATCGTGGGGTGAATATGTCGCCGGCAAGCACCGTCTGGACGCCATGGCGGATGTCGTCGATCCCGGAGGATTTGGAGATGAAGCCGGATGCGCCGAGTTCAAGCGACCGGCGGATGGTCGTGCTGTCGTCGGTCGCCGAAATGACGACGATCGGCAGGCTGGCGAATTCCGCACGAAGCGACATCAGCCCGGAAAAACCACTGGCGCCGGGCATGGCGAGGTCGAGCAGCATCAGGTCGGCATCCGGGTGCGACTTTGCCGCCCTGCGCGCCGCCTCGAAGTCGCCGGCCTCGACGATCGCCTGCTCGCCGTCCATGCCGCTGACGGCCTGGCGGAGGGCGCCGCGAAACAGCGGATGGTCGTCGGCAATGATGATGGTCTGTTCGCTCATCCAAGCTCCCTCCCAAGAGCTCGCGGCCCCGTTCCCGCTATTCCTATATTCTTATAGCGCTCAGGTCTTCTGCGGAAGAGCCTTGTCGTCGGATGGGTTGTCCTGGAACTCCTTCACCATGCCGATGACGCTTCGCATCATTCGCTCCATGATTCCGATCGAGCGCTCGACCTCGGCGTCGGTCGGCAGCTTCGGCGCACCGCCGTTCTGGGCGACGGTCTTTTCAAGTGCCGTCACGCGGCTGGAGAGCCGGTCGAGCTCGTCGTCGTAGGCGGCGCGCTCGTCGGCGGCCATGCGGCAGACGAGGTTGCCGTTCAGGTCTTCGCAGAGCGACATCGCGCCGGTCTGGCGGTCGAGGCGAACGAAATGGTCGCCGCTCCGTTTCAGCTCGAAGCGCTCCGCCCCCGGCTCGATCGCAAGGCTGGTCCCCGGCAGCAGAGCAGTTGCGCCGAGGAGAAAGGCCGTAAGGCCGAATGCCATTTCTCTGGTCATGTCATCCTCCGGATTTTCTGCGTTCCGGCGCAAATATTGAGGTCAGACCGTGGACATCCGCGCCGCTTTTCGGCAAAGCCCTAACAAGAATAACCTTGCCGATGGGAATGATGGCCGTGACGCCAGTGGTTTACAAGATCGTGCCGGAAACACTCTGGCAGGAAGCCAGACAATCCGGCGTTTTTAATGGCGCCGCGATCGATTTGACCGACGGCTTCATTCATCTTTCGACCGCAAGCCAGGCGAAGGAGACCGCCGCGCGATATTTCGCCGGAAAGGGCGGTCTGCTCCTTGTCGCCATCGATGCTGCCGCGCTCGGAGAAAAACTGGTGTTCGAGCCCTCGCGCGGCGGCGATCTCTTTCCGCATCTCTATGCGCCGCTGCCGCTCGCAGCCGTGTTCTGGGAAAAGCCTCTGCCGGTCGGACCGGATGGTGCGCATGTCTTTCCGGAGATATCGGAATGATCGGCGCCTTCAAGGATATCGGCCGTCGCGGCCTGTTCATGTTCGATCCGGAAACCGCGCATGGGATGTCGATCGCCGCGCTGAAATCCGGCCTCGTGCCGACCTGCCGCTTGAAGGATGATCCCAGGCTGCGCCAGACGGTCGCCGGCCTCGATTTCGCCAATCCGCTGGGAATGGCTGCCGGCTATGACAAGAACGCGGAGGTGCCCAAGGCGCTGTTGAAGCTCGGCTTCGGCTTCACCGAGATCGGCACGGTCACGCCGAAGCCCCAGTCCGGCAATCCTCGTCCGCGCATTTTCCGGTTGGTCGAGGACGAAGGCGTCATCAATCGCCTCGGCTTCAACAACGAAGGGCATGAAGCGGCGTTTCGCCGCCTTGCCGCGATCCGGGGCAGCGGCCTGATCGGGGTCAATATCGGCGCCAACAAGGACAGTTCCGATCGCGTCGACGACTATGTCAGGGGCATCCGCCGCTTCTATTCCGTGGCAGCCTATTTCACCGCCAACATCTCCTCGCCGAACACGCCCGGCCTGCGCGATCTTCAAGGGCGCGAGAGCCTGGCGGCCTTGCTGTCGGCGGTGCTTTCCGCAAGGAACGAGGAAGCGACAAAGGTCGGTAAGACGCTGCCGGTCTTCCTGAAGATCGCTCCTGACCTCACAGAGGAGGGCATGGACGATATCGCCGCCGAAGCCTTGGCCCACGATCTCGACGGCCTGATCGTTTCCAACACGACGCTTGCACGCGACGGGCTGAAGGACCAGCGGCAGGCGAAGGAGGCGGGCGGCCTTTCCGGCAAGCCGGTCTTCGAGAAGTCGACGGCGGTGCTGGCGAAAATGCGCAAACGCGTCGGCCCCGCGATGCCGATCATCGGCGTCGGCGGTGTCTCGTCGGCGGAGACGGCGCTCGAGAAAATCCGCGCCGGCGCCGATCTGGTGCAGCTCTATTCCAGCATGGTCTACGAAGGCCCCGGCCTGCCTGCGAACATCCTTCGCGGACTGTCGGCGCTTCTCGACCGCGAGGGCGTGAATTCCATCCGGACATTGCGCGACAGCCGGCTCGACTACTGGGCCGGCCGAAAGGTCTGATCGGCCCGAGGCTTGACCAGCAGCATCAGGAAGAACCCGCGAAACAGCAGGAAGCCGTTGAGCGCCAGCCACAATCCGGTGTTGCCGAGCAGCGGCACGAGGACGGCCAGCGCCAGGAGGTAGCCGGCAAAGGCGAGCAGCATGCGGTTTCGCATGTCGCTGGACCATGTCGCCCCGATGAACACGCCGTCCATCAGATAGGCGAGCGCGCCCGTAAGCCCGGTGATCGCGGCATAGGGCAAATAGGCCTCGGCCGCCGCGCGAACATCTTCCGATGTCGTCAGCACGGCGATGATGCGTGGGCCAAGTCCGAGAAAGAATACCGTGGCGACGGCGGCAAGGCTGAACGACCAGAGCATGGTGAGCTTCAGCCCGCGATCGAAGGCCGGCCGGTAGCCGGCGCCGATCGCCCGTCCGGTGATCTGCTCGGCCGCGTTCGCAAGGCCATCGAGATAGAAGGCCGAAATCAGCACGAAATTCATGAGAACCGCATTGGCGGCAAGCGTCACCGCGCCGAAATGCCCACCGATCCGGGTCATCAGCGTGAATGCGGCGAGCAGCACGAAGGTGCGGATCAGGATGTCGCGGTTCAGCGCGAAAAGCTCCGCCAGCTTCGCCCGCGAGAACAGATCGGATCGGGAGGGACGCGGCGCGCCCGCAAAGCCCCTGGCCACGATGACCAGCCCTGCGATGGCGCCGACCGTCTCGCCGATCATCGACCCCCAGGCGACACCTGCCACCCCCAAGCCGAGGCCGAGCCCAAGCGCGATGGCAACCACGATGTTGATGCCGTTGATGAGCGTCTGCAGCAGCAGCCCGATGCTGCCCTGGCCGCGCCCGAGCACGAACCCGAGGATGGCGTAGTTGGCAAGCGCTGCCGGCCCCGCCAGCATGCGGATTGAGAAATAGGTGCGGGTGGCTGCCGCCACGCCGCCTTCCGGTCCCATCAGCTTCAGGCCGAGCCACAGCAGCACGGGTGACAGGATGAGAAGTGTCGCGCCGCAGGCAAGTGCGGAAATCATGGCGCGCCAGAAGACGGCCTGTTCCTCACGCAGGTCGCCGCGGCCATAGGCCTGCGCCGTCAGTCCCGTCGTCGAAGACCGCAGGAAATTGAAGCTCGCAAAGACCAGGTCGAAAAGCACTGCGCCGATCGCAAGGCCCGCCAGCTGCTCGGCCTGGCCGAGCCGGCCGACTACGGCGGTGCCGGTCAGCCCCAGCAGCGGCGTCGTCATGAAGGCAAGCGTCATCGGCAGGGCAATCGAGACCACCAGCCGGTGGGTCACCTCGAATGCCAGTCCGCCTTCTGGCGTCGCCGCCTGATCCATGTCGAAGCTCCCGCTCGATCGCGCGGGAATCAACCCGCCTTTACGAAGAAAGCACCATGGACCAATAGGGCATCTTATTGGAAGAGGCGTCGTAGGCGAGCGCAACGCCGAGCCCGGTATAGTGACCGAGCATGTTCTCGAGGTGATGCGGCGAATGAATCCAGGCATCCACCACGGCATTTGTGGAGCGCTGGCCCTCGGCAATATTTTCCGCCGCCGGCAATCTGACGCCGCTTGACTTCACCCGTCGGCCGAAATCGTCGCCGAAGCCGATCAGATGGGACATCTTGCGCAGGCTGGCCATGCGCCTGGCCTGATAGATGGCCGCAGCGCTCGCAGCCGGATCGATCGAAAGCGCAGACAGCCCGTTCTTGGCGCGCAGGGCATTGACCAGCGGCAATGCCGCCGCTGTCTGGTCTTCGCCGGTGGCGTTCAACACCAGCGGCTTGGTCGCGCAGCTGGCGACCCCCGAGACGAGCGCAAGTGAGGCAAAGCGCAATGCGTTGCGCCGTGTGAAGAGCGATGTTTGAAGTGTCATGGTCAGCGGCGGTAGTTGAAGACGCGAAGGATGATGAAAAGAGGAATGACGATCGAGGCGCCGAGCAGCATGTAATCGCCGAACTTGCCAAGGGCTGCAAAGCCGGAACGCCAGATATCGAGGATGAAATGGCGGATGCCCTCGATCAGATCCCACGGCTGCCAGCCGAACACCTTCATGACGAAGCCGACGATCAACGACGCGACGATAAGCTTGACGAGCGTTCGCGCCGGCGAATCGCCGAGGAACCTGTTCACCTGATCCGACATGCAGTCTCTCCTGTTTGCCCTGAAATAAAGGCGGCGGCGGGTAGCCGCAAGCGCTTTTCCCGGTAGCGGGCGGTTCTGCGTGAAATAGGACTTGAGTTTTTTTGTGGCCGCGTCCAAACCTTGGCGCTCATTGGAGCGCCGCAGGTCCGCAAAGGACGCGCAAGGGTCGCTCTAGCACTCGGACGCGTTGCATAGTCCTATTCTCAAACCGATTCCGGCTTGAGGAATTATGCAATAGGATCACCATCATGCTGCCAAGCCAGCTATCCTCGGGCGACGCCACTGCCGATCGCCGGGCAGACTATGCGAAAATGCTGGCCGAAAGCGGCGAACCCGCGAGCGCTGCCGAATTGATGGAGCAGGCGCTGGAAGTCGTGCCCGAATGGGCTGCGGGCTGGTTCGGACTTGCAAATTATCGTGACAAGGCCGGAAACGCCAAAGGCGCTACCGAAGCGTTGCACCATCTGCTCGCGCTCGATGCGGACGACATGTTCGGCGCCGGCCTGAAGCTTGCGCTTCTTGGAGCCATCGATGTTCCCGACCAGCCGCCGAGCCGCTACATCGAGCGAATGTTCGATGACTACGCCGAGCGCTTCGACAAATCGCTGATCGAAAAGCTTGGTTATGCCGCGCCGCGCAAATTGGCTGAATTGATCGCCGAGACCGCAGGCATATCAAGGCATTTCCGCCTTGCCGTCGATCTCGGCTGCGGCACCGGACTGCTGGGCACTGAGCTAAGCGACCGCGTCGAGAGGTTCGAAGGTTTCGACCTCTCGCGGAAAATGCTGGCCAAGGCCGCCGAAAAGCGGGTCTACCAGCATCTCGGCCAGGCCGACCTGTCGCTGCCGGCGCCGATATCAGGATTGTTCGGCCAAGACCTCGCGGCCCATCGCGCCGATCTGATCGCGGCCGCCGACGTCTTCATCTATCTCGGCAATCTCGAGACTGTCTTTGCCAATGTCAGGGAGCTTGCAGCGCCCGGCGCCATTTTCGCCTTCTCCGTCGAGGACGCGGGAGCAGGAGAGGGCACCCGCCTCGGTCCGTCGCTGCGCTACGCCCATTCGCAGGACTATGTCATCGCCATTTGCCACAGATACGGCATGGCGATCGAGACGTCGAGGCGGACCGTCATTCGCATGGATGCCGGCAAACCCGTCCATGGCATCCTGTTCCTTACGCGGGCAGCCGCCTGAAAGACCGAATATTGCCAATTGCAAATAGGTCAGCATCCCTTACGCATCCGTGCTTGATTATCCCGGGCGCTTTCCGCAGACTTGGCGAAAAGCAAGGAAACGCGGCATGACACGGATCAAGAATGCGCTCGGCGTCTGGAACACCAGCGCAACCCGGCATTCGCTAGTCGAGGATGTCCAGGGGATCATCTCGGGCAGCATCGTATCCTCGCTCGGCCTGTTCCTTCTGTCGGCGGCGGGGCTTTTGACCGGCAGCACGGCTGGCATCGCCTTTCTGCTGCACTACGCGACAGGCGTGAATTTCGGCCTGGCGTTCTTCCTGGTCAACGTGCCGTTCTTCTATGTGTCCTGGAAGCAGCTCGGCCGGGCGTTCACCGTCAAGACAATCATCGCAATCGCGCTGACGTCTCTGCTGACAAACCTGCAGCCAAAGCTATTGGAAATCGCTCGCATCCACCCGGTCTGGTCGGCAATCCTCGGAGGAATATTGCTGGGCTTCGGGCTTCTTGCCCTCTTTCGCCACCGCGCGAGCCTCGGCGGTGTCGGCATCCTTGGAATTTATCTCCAGGAGCGTTTTGGCATTCGAGCCGGTCTGGTCCAGCTGGTGGTGGACATGTGCGTCCTGGTCGTCGCCTTCGCGGTCACCACGCCCTATGTCGTCTCATGTTCGGTGCTCGGCGCGATCGTGCTCAATCTTTTCGTGGCCATCAACCATCGGTCGGACCGCTACATCGCGCTTTAGTCGGTGCAAACTCAGGGCTTGCGGGGTTTTTCTGCCTCAAGCACAGCTGCCTGATGATACCAGCTGCCGGTGTCGCAGACATGCACAGGCGGTGCTTCGACTGTGAACTTGCCGTCGCCGCGCGCAATGTTCGCGCGCCCTCCGACAGGGAATTGGTAGATCTTTGCAGTATCGCGATGGGTGTTCATCGTCATGTGAACGTCTCTCTCTTTTCTCAATCCCAGGGTTGGCACGCCGAGGAATGATCCGAGTATAACACGGCTCGCACAGGATTCGTTCCATTTGCTCAAAAAAAATGCAAAACGTTGAAAATATAGGCATATCCGTCATTTTCAGTCCGCTAATAAGGACCTTTTAAGGATCGGTTGCGCCCCCGGTTCAATTTGTCGCAGTGCCGCAGCTGCAGCGGCTTTCCAGTTCCAAATGTCGAGGTTTGTCCGGCTGTAAGGGGGTCGAGCGTTCGTCAGGCTGCCGCGCAAAATTCGGTGCAAGCCGTATCCGGAGCGCAACCCGTCCGTCCGTCAAACCCGGCCAGGGACCGGCAACGCGCGGTTTGGCATGTCAAATGCATGTCACACATCAGCCGTTGGTGGCTGACTATTTCTGGCGGACACGCCTGGAGTTTTCGACCTGCTTCGCATGATCAACCTATTATGAGGTGCGTAATGACAAAGTATAAACTCGAGTACATCTGGCTCGATGGGTACACACCGGTACCAAATCTACGCGGAAAGACACAGATCAAGGAATTTTCGGAATTCCCGAAGCTCGAAGAACTGCCGCTGTGGGGCTTCGATGGAAGCTCGACGATGCAGGCTGAAGGAAGAAGCTCGGATTGCGTGCTGAAGCCCGTTGCCGTTTATCCTGACCCGGCCCGCACGAACGGCGCTCTCGTCATGTGCGAAGTCATGATGCCGGACGGTGTCACGCCGCACGCCACGAACGCCCGCGCCACTATCCTCGATGACGAAGGCACCTGGTTCGGCTTCGAACAGGAATACTTCTTCTATCAGAATGGCCGTCCGCTCGGCTTCCCGGAACAGGGCTATCCCGCTCCGCAGGGTCCGTATTACACCGGCGTCGGCTATTCCAACGTTGGCGACGTCGCTCGCGAAATCGTCGAAGAGCACCTCGACCTCTGCCTCGCAGCCGGCATCAACCACGAAGGCATCAACGCCGAAGTGGCAAAGGGCCAGTGGGAATTCCAGATCTTCGGCAAGGGCTCCAAGAAGGCCGCCGACGAAATCTGGATGGCCCGCTACCTGCTGCAGCGCCTCACGGAAAAGTACGGCATCGACATCGAGTATCATTGCAAGCCGCTCGGCGACACCGACTGGAACGGCTCGGGCATGCATTGCAACTTCTCGACCAAGTACATGCGCGAAGTTGGCGGCAAGGCCTATTTCGAAGCGCTCATGGCTGCCTTCGACAAGAACCTGCTCGACCACATCGCCGTTTACGGTCCTGACAACGACAAGCGCCTGACCGGCAAGCACGAAACGGCTCCGTGGAACAAGTTCAGCTACGGCGTTGCCGACCGCGGCGCTTCGATCCGCGTTCCGCACTCGTTCATCAAGAACGACTACAAGGGCTACCTCGAAGACCGCCGCCCGAACTCCCAGGGCGACCCCTACCAGATCGCTTCGCAGGTTCTGAAGACGATCTCGGAAGTCTCGATCGACAGCGTTTCCGCTGCTGCCTAAGTAATCCTCGTGGCGTCGACGGGCTCCGTCGACGCCACGATTGTCTTTGTCGCACAGACGTCGCCTTCGATTGCCCGACGTCTTGCCGCCGCGACCCACAAAACCTTCCCAAATAAACATTCCCGATGTCGAGCCGGGCGGATTATCATCTGCCGAGCGCCGATGCTTGCCGCCCGGATGTGTGCAGCAGGTTCGGGACAACGCCATGCATGACGACAAAGACTGAAGCCGCGCCATTTGTGATCTCATTTCACAAGTGCTGATCGCGGCGTGGCAATAATCGCGCAGCCGCATCGATCCTACATTCCCGTCAACGCAACCTCAGGAGTTTTGACATGGACTTGAAATTGAACGGCAAGACGGCGCTTGTCACAGGATCGACCGCCGGCATCGGCCTCGAAATCGCACGCACCCTGGCAGTGGAAGGCGCCGACGTCATCGTCACCGGCCGCAGCCAGGCAAAGCTCGATCAGGCCGTGGAGAGCATCCGGGCATCGGGTGGCAAGGCTGTGCGCGGCATTCTGGCCGACGTGGCAACTGCCGAGGGCGCAAGCGCGCTGATCGCCGCCGTCAGCCGGATCGATATTCTGGTCAACAATCTCGGCATCTACGAAAGCAAGCCCTTCGCCGAGATCTCCGATGCCGACTGGCAGAAATACTTCGAGGTTAATGTGCTGAGCGGTGCCCGGTTGGCGCGCGCTTATTTCCCGGCCATGCTGGAACGCAATTGGGGCCGCGTCATCTTCATCTCCAGCGAGACGGGTCTCTCGCCTGCCAAGGACATGATCCATTATGCGATGACCAAGACCGCACAGATTTCGATCTCGCGCGGCATGGCCGAGATGACGAAGGGGACGAACGTCACGGTGAATTCCGTTCTGCCGGGGCCGACCCGCTCGGAGGGCATCATCGACTTCCTGAAGAGCGTCTCGAGCGACCCGCAGGGTACGCCGGAAGCCATCGAGGCCGAGTTCTTCGCCAAGGGCCGTCCCTCGTCGCTGCTGCAGCGAATGATCGAACCCGAGGAGATCGCCGGGATGGTGGCTTACCTCGCAAGCCCGCTCTCCGCAGCCACGAACGGAGCCGCCATCCGCGTCGAAGGCGGCCTGCTCTCGACCATCGGCTAGACGAAAGTCTTGGCAGAAATTGTCGTCAAACCTGTTGACAACCACGTCGTCGTCGCGGCACGTTCACAAAAGGTTTACGAGTAGGCAGGCGAGGGAGGCCGTTTTGCGACGGTCTCCACCACAACTGACCTCAACGCCGGGTAACTGTCCGGCGTCCTTTGGTACGGCTCACAAGCCGTCACAAAAGGGCAACCGATTGAAGGTACGTAGGGCCCAAAGGGCCAGCGTCGCCTTGTAGGAAAATCGGGTGAAGAGGGAAATAATGTCGAATAATGAAGAGCGTTTGTTGAAAGACATAAAGAACGCGACTGGATTTCACGGGACGGTCTATCCTATCCGTCTCGCAGACAAGCAAACCGCAGGCAAGCTCGTCGCCGAAGGCGCGATCGTCGAGGCCGCGGGATCCTGGGGCACGACGATGTGCATCGGCTACCGTCTGAAAACCTGCTGAGATTCAGTGCCAAGCCCCTCATTGCATTTCGGGGCCTGGCTCATCTGTAGAACTCATCTGTTCCGGTTAAGCGCGATGGGCCTTGGCCTCACGCAGCCTTGGCGACCTTGTCGACCGGATGCTGCGACCGGAAGCCGACGGCGAGGCGATTCCAGGTATTGATCGCGCCGATGGTGACGGTGATCTTCATGATCTCCTCTTCCGAAAAATGCGCCTTCAGCGTTTCGAAGTCGCTGTCCGGTATGCCGGTCTGGGCAATATTGGTGACCGAATCGACCCATCCAAGCAGCGCGCGCTCGCGAGCGTCGTAAACGGTCGATTCCTTCCAGACACACATCAGGTTGATCCACTGTTCGCTCAGGCCATCGTGGCGCGATTCCTTGACGTGCATGTCGACGCAATAGGCGCAGCCGTTGATCTGCGAGGCACGCAGCTTGATCAGATGGATGAAGCGGCGCTCCAATCCGGAGTTCTGTACGAACTGTTCCAGCGCATAGACGGCCTTGATGGCTTCAGGCGAGGCTTTGGTGATATCGAGGCGTGGATGCATGGTCTTTCTCCTTTTTGTGAGGCTCAGCGAGCCGCTCTGCGTTCGTGAATGTCCAGGAAGGCGCAGCCTCTCGCTGCGATCGTCCCGTCGTCGAGTGCCGTCAGTTCGGCAATGAGGTCGGCAACATTAGTCTTCGCCAGTTCGGCCCGGTAGACCTTTTCCGCCCGCAGCATCGCGGCCGAGACGTTGCAGGGCGTGGCAAAGAAGCGGCTGGACACCGGGTTCGGCCCGCGCTGGCGGATTTCGTTGCAACGGAAAGCAGGTGCCGGCCCTTCGACTGCGAGCACGATATCCAGCAGCGTAATCGCCTGCGGCGCCCTCGCCAGCCGATAGCCGCCTTTCGGCCCCGGCAGTGTCTCGAGGATACCCGCACCGGATAGTGCCTGCAGGTGCTTCAGGAGATAACTCACCGAAACCCCGTGAAATTCGGCAATGGCTGCTGCCGAAAGCACGCCGCCCTCGGAAAGCCCCGCAAGCATCGCGACGCTATGTATCGCCTGTTCGACTCCGTCTCCGAGTTTCACCGGATCATTCCTTTCAATTCATGGATAAAAAATATCCATGATTCGATCGGTTGTCAACACCCTTCTCTTTTGCGCCATATCCATTACCTCTAGCGCGTGGATCAGATCGATACCGAAAGCCCTGTTGCCTTGCCCGTCCCCTTTGTCCGCTGGTTTGCGGAAAAGGGCTGGCAGCCGCGCGCCCATCAGCTGGAATTGCTGGCCCGCAGCGAGGCCGGTGAAAGCACTCTGCTGATCGCGCCCACCGGCGCCGGCAAGACGCTGGCCGGCTTTCTGCCGTCGCTGACCGATCTCACCCGCCGCGGCAGGATCCCGCCCGGCTCAGCCTTCATCGGCATCCACACGCTCTACATCTCGCCGCTCAAGGCGCTGGCCGTGGATATCGAACGCAATCTGATGAAGCCGGTCGGCGAAATGGGCCTGCAGGTCACGGTGGAGAACCGGACGGGCGACACGCCGAGCGCCAAGCGCCAGCGCCAGAAACTATCGCCGCCCGATATCCTGCTGACGACGCCGGAACAGGTGGCGCTCCTGCTTGCCAACAAGGAGGCGGAGCGCTTCTTCAAGGACCTCAGATATGTCGTCCTTGACGAGCTGCATTCGCTGGTGAGCTCGAAACGCGGTCACATGCTGTCGCTCGGTCTTGCCCGCCTGCGCCGTCTCGCGCCGCGCCTGCAGACGATCGGTCTCTCGGCAACGGTCGCAGAACCGATGGAACTGCAGAAATGGCTGGTCGCGCAGTCGGAAGGCGCCGACGCCCATGCGGGCCTCGTCACCGTCGAGGGCGGCGCCAAGCCCGAGATTTCGATCCTTCAGACCGAAAAGCACATCCCCTGGGCCGGTCATTCGGCCAGATACGCAATTCCCGATATCTACAAACAGCTGCTCGACCACCAGACGACGCTGCTATTCGTCAATACCCGCAGCCAGGCCGAAATGCTGTTCCAGGAACTCTGGAACGCCAATGACGACAATTTGCCGATAGCGCTGCATCACGGTTCGCTCGATGTCGGCCAGCGTCGCAAGGTCGAGGCCGCCATGGCCGCCAATAGGCTGCGCGCCGTCGTCGCCACCTCGACCCTCGATCTCGGCATCGACTGGGGCGACGTCGATCTGGTCGTTCACGTCGGCGCGCCAAAGGGCGCATCCCGGCTGGCCCAGCGCATCGGCCGTGCCAATCACCGCATGGACGAGCCGTCGAAGGCGATCCTCGTTCCGGCAAACCGCTTCGAGGTGATGGAGTGCCAGGCGGCACTCGATGCCAATTATATCGGTGCGCAGGATACGCCGCCCGTCGGGCGCGGCACGCTGGACGTTCTTGCCCAGCATGTGCTCGGCATGGCCTGCGCCGAACCTTTCGATCCGCTGCAGCTCTACGACGAGACCGTCAGTGCCTCGCCCTATGCCGATCTTTCCTGGGAAACCTTCGAGCGCATCGTCGATTTCGTCGCCACCGGCGGCTACGCGCTCCGAACCTACGAGCGCTATGCCCGCATCCGAAAAATGGACGACGGCCGCTGGCGCGTCTCAAATCCTGGTGTGGCACAGCAATACCGGCTCAATTCCGGCACGATCGTCGAGGCGCCGATGCTCAATCTGAAAATGGTCAAGCGCGGGGCAGGCGGGCGCATCGGCCGCGGTGGCGCCACGCTCGGCAAGATGGAAGAGTATTTCTTCGAGCAGTTGTCGCAAGGCGACACATTCATCTTTTCCGGCAAGGTACTGCGCTTCGAGGGCATTCGCGAAAACGAGGCGCTGGCAAGCCAGGCTTATTCCAACGATCCGAAGATACCGTCCTACGCCGGCGGCAAGTTCCCGCTCTCGACCTATCTCGCCGACCAGGTGCGCTCGATGCTGTCCGATCCGGACCGCTGGCATAGTTTGCCCGACCAGGTGCGCGACTGGCTTGAGCTGCAGAAGGACAAATCCATGGTCCCGAAGCGCGACGAGCTATTGGTCGAAACCTTTCCGCGCGGCAGCAAGGCCTATATGGTCGCCTATCCCTTCGAAGGGCGGCTGGCGCACCAGACGCTCGGCATGCTCCTGACGCGGAGGATGGAGCGGGCAGGGGCAAAGCCTCTCGGCTTCGTCGCAACCGACTACTCGCTTGGCATCTGGGGCCTGGAGGACATGGGGCTGATGATCGAGAACGGCCGGCTCAGCCTGTCCGATCTTTTCGACGAGGATATGCTCGGCGACGATCTTGAGGCCTGGCTCGCCGAGAGCTTCCTCTTGAAACGTACTTTCCGCAATTGCGCCGTCATTGCAGGCTTGATCGAGCGCCGCCATCCGGGCAAGGAGAAGTCCGGACGGCAGGTGACGGTCTCGGCCGATCTGATCTACGATGTCCTGCGCAGCCACGAGCCGGATCATATCCTCTTGCAGGCGACGCGGCAGGATGCGTCAACTGGGCTTTTGGACATCGGCCGCCTTGGCGATATGCTGAGGCGAATCAGGGGTCACATCACCCATCGGCCGCTCGACCATATCTCTCCGCTCGCCGTGCCGGTGATGCTGGAAATCGGTCGCGAATCCGTCCCCGGTGAGGCGCATGACCACCTGCTTGCCGAGGCGGCCGATGACCTGATCCGCGAGGCGCTGGCATGACGACAGGACCCGAAGGAACTGCAGACGAAATGAACAGACTGGCACTTGCGCGCGAAACGAATGGCCTCGTCGCCGCCCCTGGCGTCGAGACGACCGTTCATGGTGTCGCGGCGGTCTGCGATCCTTTTGGTGCGCTGTATCTCCCGGATGCCGGCATCCTGGTGGTTTCCGACCTGCACCTTGAGAAGGGTGCCGCCTTCGCCCGACGCGGCATGATGCTCCCGCCCTACGACACGCTGGCGACGCTGACCGTGCTTGCCGCCGTCATCAGCCGCTACGATCCGAAGCTGGTGATCTCGCTCGGCGACAATTTCCACGACCGCGTCGGCTCGCAGTTTCTGCCGGAAGCCTTTCGCAGCTTGATCGTCACCATGGCGCGCGGCCGCGAATGGGTCTGGATCAACGGCAACCACGATCCCGACGGCACCGTCGCCCTTCCGGGTCATTCCATGGACCAGATGACCCATAGCGGCCTCACCTTTCGCCACGAGCCGCGAACCGGCCCGCAGGCAGGCGAGATCGCCGGCCATCTCCATCCCTCGGCGACGGTTCGCCGCCGCGAGAAATCCATCCGCCGCCCATGCTTTGCGACGGACGGCACCCGCCTGCTGATGCCGGCCTTCGGCCTCATGAGCGGCGGCCTCGACCTTAAGCACAAGGCGATGGCCGGCCTTTTCGACCGGACCTCGCTTGTCGCCCACCTGCTCGGCCGCGACCGGATCTATTCGGTGCGCTATGGCAGCCTGACGGCCTAGAGCATTTTCCGAGAAAGTGGACACCGGTTTCTCGATAGAAAATGCGACCAACAAAAAGTTAGAGCTTCAGCTCTAAGCAGTCTTCACCGGCTCGTAGCGCAAAATCACGCCACCGGTTTTCAAAGCCTTGGCTTCCAGCAGTTTCAGCGGCACCTGTTCCGTTGCCGGTTTGAAATGCGGATTTCCGCCGCCGAGGATGACGGGGACGAGGCAGATGCGGTACTCGTCGATCAATCCGGCCTTGGCCAGCGTGTCGGCAAGCTCGGCGCTGCCGAAGATGAAGATCGTCTTGCCTGGTTGTTCCTTGAGCGCCTTCAAGTCGGTCACGGCATCGCTGACGACCCGGGTGTTGTTCCAGTCGGCCTGCTTCATGGTCCGGCTGGCCGCGATCTTGGAGATGCCGTTCATGTAGGTCGCTATTTGAGGCGTCTCGGTCGCGGTCGGCCAGTAGGCGGCCATGCCCTCGTAGGTCTTGCGGCCGAAACGAGAGTATCCCCTTCGTTGCCAAGCTCCGTCGCATATTTCTCCAGCTCCTCCCCCCAGGCAAGCATATGGAAGTCGAGCTGCCACGGATTTGCCCCCTCGAAATAGCCATCGAGCGTCATCAGGTTCCAGACGATAAGCTTTCTCATTGCATTCCCTCCATTTGATCCCACATCTGTACCATTATCAAAACTAGTTGCGAAATGCAACCGGTTGAAACTAGGCTACACTGGTGGCAAAATGCAAGCAGTTTTTTTTGGAGACCCTAATGAATGAAATCCACCGTTCCGGCTGCCCGATCAATCTGACCCTGGAAGTTCTGGGAGACCGCTGGAGCCTGATCGTCATTCGCGACATCATGTTTGGAAACCGGCGGCACTTCCGCGAGCTGCTGCAGAATTCGCAGGAGGGCATAGCCTCGAACATCCTGGCCGACCGCCTCAAGCGTCTGGTCGAGCGCGGACTGCTGACCCGCGGCGACGATGCCTCGCACAAGCAGAAGGCCATCTACAGCCTGACCGAAATGGCGATCGACCTCGTCCCGTTGTTCGCCCTCATGGGTGCCTGGGGCCGCAAATATCTCGACGCATCGGAAGATCTCAGCATTCGCGCCCAATTGCTGGAAGAAGGCGGCCAGCCGCTTTGCGACGATTTCATGGACGAGCTTCGCTCAATGCACTTGGGCAAGATCCTGCCGCCCGGCACGCCATCTGTGCTGGGGCGGCTGACCGAAGCCTATCTGCAGGTCGTCGCGCAAAAGAAGATCGCGTGAATACGATGGCTAGGGTGAGGGGCGAGGCCTTGCTCGGTAGCAACCCGTGAATAAGGTCAAACAGGCGGGCCGGCCCTCAGTTTTTGCGGAAGATGTAGCTCGCGGTCCAGCCGGTGAAGACGGCCAGCAGCACCGAGAAAATACCGTATGTTATCGGCCTTTCATGCGCCGCATCGGTGATCGTCTGCTCGATGCCGGTCTTGATGACGCGCAAGGGCAGGGATTTTTCCGTTATGAACTTGCCGCTCTTGAAGAGGTAGGCGCGCACCGTGTGAACGCCGTTCGGCACATCGGCCGGCAGCCGCAGGGACGCCTTGAACAGGCTGGAGCTGACGAAGCGAACGCCGCTCGGGTCGCGCTCATAGAGTCCGCTCGCCTCCTGCAGCCGACGGAAGGCCTGGCGGAACTCGGTGAGATTGGCGGCGTTGCCGACCGAGCCGATCGGGGTCAAGGGGATATGGTCCATGCCGATGCCGCGATCGTTGAGCTCGAGCGGCGCGGTGATGTTGTCGATCGCCCTCGTGCTGGAGAGCGAATAGGCCTCCGGCACCCGTTCGAATGTCATCGAGCGCGTGTTCACCCAAATCCCGAAAACGCGCTCCTTGCGGCGCACGGTGGCATTCTCGCGCGGCCCTTCCAGCACGACGACGATGTCGTATTGCCCGATCGCCAGCAGCAGTTCGTCGGTATTTGAAAGAGCACCGAAGATCGTCAGGTCCGCGCCGGCGAAATCCGAGGTGATGGCAATCTCGCTGGTCGATGAGCCAATTTCCATCGTCTCGCGCGATGCGGTCTCGGGCTGGTCGAGCAGCACCTGCGCCTTTGCCGCAAAGGGCGTCAGCATCAGGGCCGCGAGAAGGAGGAGGGTTGGGCGTTTCACCGGCCGACGCCCTCCATGACGATGGAATAGACATCCGTCGGCGTCACCACGAGGGCTACGGCAAGGCGCAGCCCGACGGCAAGGACCAGCAGGCCCAGCAGCGCGCGCAGCTGTTCGCCGCGCAGCTTCTGCCCGACGCGCACGCCATATTGCGCGCCGATCACGCCGGCCACCATCAGCACGAAGGCCAGCACGATATCGACGGAATAGTTGGTCGCTGCCTGCACGATCGTCGTATAGGCGGTGACGAAGATGACCTGGAACAGCGACGTGCCGACCACGACATTGGTCGGAATCCGGAGCAGATAGATCATCGCCGGCACGAGGATGAAGCCGCCGCCGATACCCATCGGCGTCAGCACGCCGACGAAGAAGCCGAGCCCAAGGACGGGGATGATGCTGAGATAGAGCTTCGATTTCTTGAAGCGCATCTTCAGCGGCAATCGTTGCACCCAGTTGTGATGGCTCGGCCTGTTGGCGCTGAGCGGCGTCTTTCGCGCTGCCCGGCGCAGTGCAATTATGCTCTCCCAAAGCATCAGCGTGCCGACGGTGCCGAGCAGCACGACGTAGAGCAGCGAAATGATGAGGTCGATCTGGCCGACCCTGCGCAGGATCACGAATATCCAGAGCCCGAAGGTGGAGCCGGCAAGGCCGCCCGCCAGCAATATCGAGCCGAGTTTCAGGTCGAGCGAGCCGCGCCGGAAGTGCGATATGGCGCCGGAGACCGAAGAGGCGACGACCTGGTTGGAGCCGGTTGCGACGGCGACGATCGGCGGGATGTTGTAGAAGATCAAAAGCGGCGTGATCAGGAACCCGCCGCCCACGCCAAACATGCCGGAGAGGAAGCCAACGGCCGCGCCCATGCCGAGAATGATCATGATGTTTACCGACAGTTCGGCTATCGGCAGGTAAATCGTCACGGCTGGCCCCAGTTATATGCGCTCGATCCTGGCCGGATTTTTCGTCATGCCGGCCCGGCGCTATTGAACGGCTTCCCTTTGTCGTCCGGCAACATAAAGCCAAATCATTGCCAGAGCCTTAGGAGACTTCGGCCTGCCACCCACCAAGTCAATTGCATCGTCGGGATTACCGGCCGTTTTTGGGGACGTGTGATGCATGGGCCACGCGCAAGCGCACCTCGTCCGCGCCAGACGGCAAAAGGCCCGGCGCGAGGTTTTCGCACCGGGCCTTTCGGATATCGTTTGCTCTCGGCCTCAGGCCTTCTTATTGCGTGCCAGCAATTGCTTGACGACCGCGTCGGTCACTTTGCCGTCCGGCTCGAGGCCCACCGACTTCTGGAAGCTCTTGAGCGCGGTCACGGTCTTTGCGCCCATTTCTCCATCAGGTGCCCCGGCGTCGAAGCCGTTATTGTTGAGAATGGCCTGGATGTTGCGGATCGCCTTCTTCATGTCGATCGAGGCGGTGTGGACGCCCTTGCCGCCCCATTCGTCGGGAATGTTGACACCGTTGGCCTTCGGGTCGAGCGGCTGCGGCTTCCAGAGGTCGACCTGCGCGCGGGCGGCGGCAAGCTGGTCCGGCTTCATGGCGTTGGCCACTTCGTCGCGCTTCTGCGCCGCATCCTTGTCGCCACCCTTGGCGGCAATCGCGAACCATTTGTAGGATTCGCCGAGGTCCTGCTTCACGCCGTTGCCACGGGCATAGAGGATGGCCAGGTTGAACTGGCTGTCCGAGACGCCGAAATTGGCGGCCTTGATGAACCAGTTCGCAGCGGTCGGGTAATCCTGCGGGCCGACGGCGCCGGAGGCGAAGAGGACAGCCAGGTTATGCATGGCGCTGGCGTTACCCTGGTCGGAGGCCTGCTGGTAATATTGCTTGGCCTTGGCAAGGTCGCGGTCGACCCCGTTGCCCTTCTCATACATGCTGGCAAGGCGATACTGCGCAGGTGCCAGTCCCTTGTCGGCAGACATCTGGTACCAGCTTGCCGCCTGCTTGAGGTCGGTCGGCACGCCGCGCCCGTCGGTGAACATTGCACCGATCTGGAAAAGCGCCAGCGGATCGCCCTTGCGCGCGGCGTCGGCAAGCGACGGCGGCTGGATCGTGTCCGGAACGGAGATGCCGGCGGTCTGGGCCGGTGCCGGATCTGCCGGGGCTGAAGCTGAAGCAGCGGGTGCGCCGGCGCTAGCATCGCTCTGCACGGCTGCCGGGGCGTCCGTCGTCGGAGCCGGCGCAGCGTTCGATACCGGCTTGTCGCCGGCATCGCTGGGCGGTGCGGCCGCAGAGAGTTGATCGCCGTCGGTCGCAGGGGCCGCCGCTGGTGCCGTTGGGGGCTCAGCCTGAGTTACCACGGCAGGCGCCTCGACAGCTGCCACGTCGACAGGCGCTGCCTTCTGCTCGGTTGCGACAGTATTGGCGGCCTGCTCCTCGATTGCTGGACTGTTCATCGAAACGTCGGCCGGCGGCGGGGGCGCCTTCTGGCCGTGGGTCAGTGTGTGCACAAGCGGAAAGGCCATGATCGCCAGGAGTGCCGCGCCGACGGCGAGCAGGATCGGACGACGATAGCGCGAGAAGGCGCTGCCGCCTCTTTTACTGGTATCCGCGGCGACCGGCGAGGTCCGCTGCGTCTGATCGACCTCGACGGCTGCAGCCTGGGCGGCGCGGCGGGCGGCGGCGATATAGTCGGCGCGCTCGTTTTCGCTCTGCGGCTTGCCGCTGCCGTTGCGCGCGGCAGTCTGGCTGGCGCGCACCCGCTCGAGGATCTTCTTGATGTCAGGTGCGCCGGAGCCCGGCTCCAGCGGCTGGTTGTCTTCCTCATGCGGCATGACGTCGACGGGATCGATCGACGGTGCCGGGTCGATGACCGATCGGCCCACCGGGGTCGCAGCCTCGGCCTTGCGTGCCGGCCGGAAGCGCTTTCCAAGACCGGCAAACAGGCTGGCCTTGCCGACTTCCTGGCTGACGGTTGCCTTTATCTCGGCCTTTGCGGCTTCGTCGAGCGGTTCGCCCGTAATTTCGGGTTCGCGTGCCGAAGGCGCATCTGCCGGTGGCGACGTGCGGATGATGGGGGCCGCCCTGCTCGATGCTGGTGCGGCTGCCGAAGCTCGTGCCGCAAGGGCCTGCGTGTCCGCATATTCGAACGGCTCGGGCCTGTACTCGGCCGCCGGCATGCGTGGGGCAGGTGCGCGCGTCTCCATGCGATCGAGCCTGTTGGCGATCTGCACAAGCGTATCGTGCAGCGCTTCGAAGGTCCGGTGCGTGCGCTCGTCGCTGCTGCGGCTGAGGTCTTCAAGATGACGCAGGTCCTCGGCAAGCGCCGTCAGCGCCGAGAGTTCGCCCTCGGGGGCCGAACCGCTCATGGCGCCGTTGCGTGAATAGGCCTGGACCACGGCCTCGGCCGCCTGGCGCGCAGCCTCGATGATATATTCGTCGTTGGTGGTCATATAGTCTTCGATCGCATTCATGCGACGATCGAATTCGGCCGGAAAGCTGTCGACACTGTCGCGCGGCTCGCTCATCAGCAAGGACAGATGCGAAATCTGCTCTTCGAGATTGCGCATCGCCTGCGTGTCGGTCGGAGGGGCTGCGGTGCTTTCCTCCAGCCGTGCGACGATATCGGACAGCCGGCCCTCGATGCGCTGCATGGCGCCGTCGTCGATGGCGGGCAGGGGAGCAGGGGCGGCCGGATGGAAATCGATCTCGTCGATGCGGCGAGCGAGATATTCCAGCCTCTCTGACAGGACGTCGTTGACGGAGCCCTGGTCGAGGGCATCGATCTTGCGGGAGATGTCGGAGAGGTAGCCGGTCAATTCCGGCTGCGGTGCTGCAACCTTCTGCGACCGCTCCATCAGGAAGGAGAGCTGGTCGAGGCGTTCTTCCAGTTTGGAAGCGGCTTCGGCATGGGACATTTCCTCGATGCGCAAGGTCAGCGCTTCGATCCGGCTGGCGAGATCTTCCGTTGGCTGCTGGCGGCGCTGCGCCTCGCTGCTCATCAGGTCGATCTGTTCCGCAAGTCCCGTGAGCCGGCCTTCAAGGCGCTGGGCGAGCATTGGATCGGCAGCGCTTGCCGCCGTGCGTCCGGTCGCGACGATGGCGCGGCTGATCTCGTCGAGCCGCGTATCGAGCGATGAGAACTGTTCGATCATCGCGCGGTCATGCGGCAGTATCAGATCGCTGAACTGCTCCATCGCCGTAGCGATCGCGATCAGTTTTCCCTCGAGCGCCTGCACCATGGGGCTTTCGCCCATGCCGCCGAGCTGGCGCTTCATGTCATCGAGGCGATAGGCGAGCGAAACGAGCTCTTCCTGCAGATCAGTGGTGTCGATCGCATGCAGCCGTTCCTCGAGCCCGTCCCAGCGGCTTTCCATGCCACGCACGGATGCCTCGCGGGCAAGCCCGTCCATCAGCGAGCGCAGTTCCTCGAATTCCGCCTTGAGGCCCGTTGTCTCCGGCTGCCCGGCATGGACGCCGAGCTGGTTGATGCTGTCGGCCAGCCGCGCCATGTCGGCACGAACGTCTTCGGCGAAGTTGTGGTCCTCCGCGTTCGTCTTGATATTGCGGATCTCGGCGCGGAGGGCACCCATCTCCCGGGCAACGCCTTCGGCGATGTCCTGTTTCAGATCCTGGCGCAGACCGATCAGCGCCTGGGCGATCTCTGTCATCGCGTCATGGGCTGGAGCAGCGGCGCGCTGCGCGGGTAATGGCGTGGATCTCGCAGCAAGCGGCAGCCGTTCCTGGAAGGCAGCCTCCTCGCGGCGGGCGTGGTCACGCTCGCGGCTGGCCTCGAGGACGCGCTGGCGGTTGCGGATTTCCGCGAGAGGATCGGGTCGGGTGTCCGGCTCCGGCCTTTGGTAGTCGCGTCCGTCAATCGGATTGCGCTCTGCGCGAGGTGTACGTTCCGGTATCGCGGCTCTGTCGGGCAGCGGCGGCTGGCGCGGGTCGCGCATGCTTGCGGATGACCCCATCAGTCCTTCGATCCGGGCCTCGAGACCCTCGATCGTCCGGCTCAAGGCATCCAGGGATGTCCTGTCGCTTGTAGGAGGAATTGAACGCGATCCGCTCATCTTCTTGCTCGCTTCGACGTTGAACCCGTGCGGGCCGTTTCCAGTATCGCTCGCACTGTTCTGTCGCCCCAAAGGCCGGAACCGTCGCGAACTACTCGAAAGTCTTAGTTTATTAGACTTTCCTGAAGCTGGATGACCATAGTTGCATTCCTTGATATTGCAGCCCATCGCCGCAGGAACACGGATCATCGTCGCTCATCCCGCACAATTCACGAAACGTGGTAAACAAGCCGTTAACTTCTGGGAAATTTTTTTAACCTTTTGTTCTGTATTGCGGCGCGCGGCTCGAAATTATCGAGGACAACCAATGGCCTGGCGAGAATAAGGCCGCCGGCTTTGCCTGCACCAACAAAAGCCCGTAGAATTGAGGGACCGGTTTTCTATGGGAGCTTGTGGCTCGGGGCACGGGCCGGGAACGTCTCGGGGGGGATGGGAACGTGGATCTCAGGACATTGTTTTCAAAGGCTGCAGGCCATGCCGCCGCATTTCGCGAGACCGTAAGCGATCGCAAACAGAGGCCCTTGCGCGACTACGCCGCCTCGCTCTCGGTCTTTTCGGAAGACCTGCCCCTTCACGGTTCGCAGATGGAACAGCTTCTCGACGAGCTCGTGGCCAAGGCCGAGCCCGGCCTGCATATGACCACTGGCCCACGGTTTTTTGCCTGGGTGATAGGCGGCTCTCATCCGATGGGGGTCGCGGCAGACATGTTGACGTCCGCCTGGGGTCAGAATACCGGCAACCACACGGCAGCACCGTCCGCGGCGGCGGCAGAAACGGTGGCGGCGCGCTGGCTGCTCGATCTCCTGCGCCTGCCGCCGGAGAGTTCGGTTGGTTTCGTCACCGGTGCGACCGTTGCCAATTTCACCTGCCTGGCGGCCGCGCGCGGGGCAGTTCTGAGAGAACGAGGCTGGGACCCGGACACCCAGGGCCTCTTCGGTGCGCCGCCGATCACGGTGCTGATTGGCGACGATGCCCACACAACCGTATTCTCCGCCCTGCAGTTCCTCGGTCTCGGACATGACCGCGTCGTTCGCATCGAGACCGACGGCCAAGGGCGAATTTTGCCCGATGCGTTCGCACGTGCGCTGGGTGCTGCCCAAGGGCCGATGATCGCGATATTGCAGGCCGGCCAGATCAACACGGGCGCGTGCGACAACTTTGCGGCGCTGGTGCCGCTCGCAAAAAGCCACGGCGCCTGGGTCCATGTCGACGGCGCCTTCGGGCTCTGGGCACAGGTTTCACCGCGCACAGGCCGCCTGACTGCCGGAATTGAGCTTGCCGACAGCTGGGCGACAGACGGCCATAAATGGCTGCAGACGCCCTACGACAGCGGCTACGCGATCGTTCGCGACGAAGTGGCGCATCGCCGGGCGATGACGATCGCGGCCAGCTATCTGCCATTCGCCTCGGAGGGCGAGCGCGATCCTTCCCATTATGTCCCCGAACTATCGCGACGCGCGCGAGGTTTCCCGACATGGGCGATGCTCAAGTATCTGGGGTGGGAGGGCGTCACGGCACTTGTCGAGCAGGACTGCGCGGCAGCGGCACTGATCGCCGAAAGGCTGTCCGCCGAGCCAGGGATCGTCGTCTTGAACGACGTCGTGCTGAACCAGGTGATCATCCGTTTCGGCGCCGGTCTGGCAAAAGAACAGGCTGATGCGGTGACACAACAGACCATCCGCGCATTGCAGGAGGACGGGACCATATTTGCCGGCGGCGCGATCTGGCGCGGCGATCAGATCATGCGTCTCTCCGTCAGCAACTTCCAGACCGACCTCGACCAGGCGGAGCACGCGGCAGAGGTCATCATCAGGGCCTATCGAGCTGTCCGCTCCGATCGCTCCAATTTCTGACGGGTGCGAGCAGTGATAAATTCCGGCGACAAGGTCGATATCGGCGTAGCGCTCGTCGCGAGGCTGGTTGCGACGCAATTTCCCCGCTGGGCACACCTGCCGATCACCCCAGTCTCATCTGGCGGATGGGATAACAGGACGTTTCATCTTGGCGAGCAAATGACCGTGCGGCTGCCGAGTGCCGAGCAATACGCGCTTCAGGTAGAAAAGGAGCATCGCTGGCTGCCGAAGCTCGCACCGCTTTTGCCCCTGCCGATTCCCGCGCCCTTGGCCATGGGTGCTCCAGGCGAGGGCTACATGTGGCCTTGGTCGATCTACCGCTGGCTTGAAGGAACGATAGTCGCGCAGGGGAATATCAAGGATCTCGCCCAATTCGCGGCGTCGCTCGCAGAGTTCCTCACATGCCTTCAACGGGTCGACGCATCGGACGGCCCTCCGCCCGGGAGGCACAATTTCCATCGCGGTGGCTCGCTGACAGTCTATGACGGCGAAACGCGACAGGCGATCTCCGTCCTCGGCGACAGGATCGACACCGTCGCCGCGACCGCCATTTGGGAGACGGCGCTGGCTGCAGAGTGGCGCGGCACTCCGGTCTGGTTCCATGGTGACGTCAGCCCGGGAAATCTGCTTGTCGACGAGGGACGACTGACCGCGGTCATCGATTTTGGAACCTCAGGCGTCGGAGATCCGGCATGCGACCTTGCGATCGCCTGGACATTCTTCCACGACGAAAGCCGCCGGGCATTCCGGAAAGCAATGCCCGGCGACGAGGCCATGTGGGCGCGCGGACGCGGCTGGACATTGTGGAAAGCGCTGATCGTCCTTGCAGCACTCCCCGGCACCAATTCTGCGGAGGCGAAAAACGCGCAACGCGTGCTGAATGAGGTGATTGCCGACGATCTGCGCAACGCGCGGTGAAATGCTGCCGACCTGATTGTTCGGCCGTTGTGCTGGCGTCGTCGCAAATATCCATCATCACGCAATATTGACGTTTACGCGCACGTCAATATTTTGTATGAACGGTCGAACGCTGGATTTGGCAACCCGGTCGCGGGAATTGGAGGAATTCGAACGATGGCAGTCTACAAGGCTCCGGTGAACGACACGCTCTTCGTCCTCAACGACGTGCTTGGCCTCGAGCGTTACAACAATCTCCCGGGCTTCGCGGATGCCACGCCCGACATGATCGAGGCGATCCTCGGCGAGGCGGGCAAGCTTGCCGAAGAAATGCTCCTGCCGCTCAATTATTCCGGCGACCAGGAAGGCTGCGTCAGGAACAGCGACGCGACGGTCACGACCCCTGATGGCTTCAAGGACGCCTACAAGGCCTATCGCGAGGGCGGCTGGATCGGTCTTGCGGTGCCTGAAGAGTTTGGCGGGCAGGGGCTGCCCTACACCTTGCATGTCGCCGTCGGCGAATATACCTCGGCTGCCAACATGTCGCTGATGATGTATCCGGGCCTGACGCAGGGCGCGATTGCCGCAATTATCGTCCACGGCTCCGAAGAGCAGAAGGCAACCTACCTGCCGAAGATGGTCGATGGAACATGGTCCGGCACCATGAACCTGACCGAGCCCCATTGCGGCACCGACCTCGGCCTGCTGCGCACCAAGGCGGTTCCCCAAGGCGATGGCAGCTACAAACTCACAGGCCAGAAGATATTCATCTCCGCCGGCGAACACGACATGACCGACAATATCGTCCATCTGGTGCTTGCCCGCATCGAGGGCGCGCCGGAGGGAACCAAGGGTATCTCTCTGTTCATCGTCCCGAAATTCCTGGTCGAGAAGGACGGTTCGCTTGGCGCACGCAACGGCGTTTCCTGCGGCGCCATCGAGCACAAGATGGGGATCCACGCCAACGCCACCTGCGTCATGAATTACGACGATGCCACGGGCTACCTGATCGGCGCTGAAAATCGCGGCCTCAACGCCATGTTCGTGATGATGAACGAAGCCCGCCTCAGCGTCGGCCTGCAGGGCGTGGCAATCGCCGAGATCGCCTATCAGAACGCCGCCGCCTACGCCCGCGATCGCCTTCAGGGCCGCTCGCTTTCCGGTGCCAAGGCGCCTGATAAGAAGGCCGATCCGATTATCGTTCATCCCGACATTCGCCGAACATTGATGACCATCCGCGCCTTCAACGAGGCAGGCCGCGCTTTCATGCTCTGGACGGCGCTGAAATCGGACATCGCCCACCGCGCAAGCGACGAGAAGGAGCGGCAAACGGCCGATGACATCCTCGGGCTGGTGACGCCGATCCTGAAAGGCGTGATGACCGACAAGGGCTTCGATCACGCCGTGATGGCGCAGCAGGTCTTCGGCGGCCACGGCTATATCGAGGAACATGGCATGAGCCAGTACGTCCGCGATGCCCGCATCACCATGATCTACGAAGGCGCCAACGGCATTCAGGCTCTCGACCTCGTCGGCCGCAAGCTCGGCCTGAACGGCGGCCGCGCCGTCATGGCTCTGTTCAAGGAGATCGGCGATTTCTGCGAGGAAAACCGCGCCGACGATACCCTGAGCTTCTACACCAAGCACCTGAAGAAGGGCTTGAACGATGCCCAGGCGGCGACCATGTGGTTCATGCAGAACGCCATGGCAAAACCAGACAACGCCGGCGCCGGCTCCACCGACTACATGCACCTCCTCGGCCTCGTCGTCCTCGGGTATATGTGGGCGAAGATGGCCAAGGCAGCGAACGACGGCCTTGCATCCGGCGCCGCCGGGCGCGAAGAGTTTCTGAAGAACAAGCTTGTCACGGCAAAGTTCTACATGGAGCGCATCATGCCTGAAACGGCGCTGCGCAAGACTCGGATCGAGGCAGGAGCCGATACGATGATGGAACTGGCGGCCGAGGCATTTTAAATGGATTCCCTCTTCTCCCCAGCGGGGAGAAGATGTCCGAAGGACAGATGAGGGGGCTGAGCGACGAAGGAACGAGCGGCTGCGCCAAAGCAAAGCCGAGTTTGCCGCCCCTTCATCCGACCCCTTCGGGGCCACCTTCTCCCCGCGGGGGAGAAGGTATTAAATCACCGGCCTCACCGCCGCAGGGAGACGAAAACATGACCGACGTTTTCATTTACGACCATGTGCGCACGCCGCGCGGACGGGGAAAGAAGGATGGTTCGCTGCACGAGGTACCGTCCGTCCGTCTGGCCGCGAAGACCCTGGAGGCGATCCGTGACCGCAATGGGCTGGACACCGCAACCGTCGACGACATCATCATGGGCTGCGTCGATCCCGTGATGGATGCCGGCGCCGTCATTCCGAAGGCGGCCGCTTTCGAGGCCGGTTATTCGACCAAGGCTCCAGGCATGCAGATCTCCCGCTTCTGCGCCTCGGGGCTCGATGCCGTGAACTTCGCGGCCGGCAAGATCGCGCAAGGGGCTGATGACATCGTCATCGCGGGCGGTGTCGAGAGCATGTCGCGCGTCGGCCTCGGCATGGCCGGCGGCGCATGGTTCATGGATCCGTCGGTCAATTTCCCGGCCTATTTCATGCCGCAGGGCGTCTCCGCCGACCTGATAGCGACGAAATACGGCTTCTCCCGCACTGATGTCGATGCCTATGCCGTGGAAAGCCAGAAGCGCGCCGCCCATGCGTGGGCAAGCGGCTGGTTCGACAAGTCGGTCATTCCGGTCAAGGACCAGAACGGCCTGACGATCCTCGACAAAGACGAGCACATGCGCCCCGGCACTGACATGCAGGCGCTCGGCGCGCTCAATCCTTCGTTCCAGATGCCCGGCGAGATGGGTGGCTTCGAGGCCGTCGGCATCCAGGCGCATCCGGAAATCGAGCGCATCAACTATGTCCATCACGCCGGCAATTCCTCCGGCATCGTCGACGGAGCGGCCGCGGTCCTGCTTGGCTCGAAAGCCGGCGGCGAGGGCATGGGCCTGAAGCCGCGCGCCCGTATCAAGGCCTTCGCCAACATCGGCTCCGATCCGGCGCTGATGCTGACCGGGCCGGTCGACGTCACCGAAAAGCTGCTGAAGCGCTCCGGCATGACGCTTGCTGACATCGACCTGTTCGAGCTCAACGAAGCCTTCGCCGCGGTGGTTCTGCGCTACATGCAGGCATTCGATATTCCGCACGACAAGATCAACGTCAACGGCGGCGCCATCGCCATGGGCCACCCGCTCGGCGCGACCGGCGCGATGATCCTCGGCACGGTGCTTGACGAACTGGAGCGGCGCGACCTGAACACCGCGCTGGTAACGCTCTGCATCGGCGCCGGCATGGGTACCGCCACGATCATCGAACGCGTCTGAGGGAGAGTTAGTCATGACTTACACAAATTTCACCTTGGAAACCGACGCCGACAATATCGCCCTCGTCACCTGGGACATGCCCGGCAAATCGATGAACGTCTTCACGCCTGAGGTGATGGACGAGCTCGACGCCATCATCGACGCGACGGTTGCCGACGCCGGCATCAAGGGCGTTGTGATCACGTCGGGGAAATCCTCCTTCTCCGGCGGCGCCGACCTGTCGATGATCAAGTCGATGTTCACCTTCTATCATGACGAAAAAGCTCGCGACCCGGCGACAGCGGCGCAGAAACTCTTCGACCTTGTCGGCCGCATGACCGGTCTGTTCCGCAAGCTCGAAACTTGCGGCAAGCCATGGGTATCGGCCATCAACGGCACCTGCATGGGCGGCGCGCTGGAAATGTCGCTCGCCTGCCATGGCCGGGTTGCCTCGAATGCGAAGAGCGTCAAGCTCGCACTGCCGGAGGTGAAGGTCGGCATCTTCCCGGGTGCCGGCGGCACGCAGCGCGTCTCGCGCCTCGCCAATGCGCAGGATGCCCTGCAGATGATGACGACGGGCTCGTCGCTGACGCCAGCGCGCGCCAAGGCCATGAACCTCGTCCATCAGGTGGTCGACCCGGATCAGCTGATCCCGGCGGCCAAGCAGATGATCAAGGATGGCCTGAAGCCGATCGCCCCATGGGACGAACGGGGCTATAAAGTCCCCGGCGGCGGCATCTGGACACCGGCCTCGGCGCAGCTCTGGCCGGCAGCGCCAGCCATTCTCCGCCGCGAGACGGCAGGCAATTATCCCGGCGCGCTGGCAATCCTCAAATGTGTCTACGAAGGCCTGCAGGTGCCGTTCGACACCGCGCTGAAGATCGAGCAGCGCTATTTCACGCAAGTTCTGCAGACCACCGAAGCCTTCTCGATGATCCGCTCGCTGTTCGTCTCCATGCAGGAACTCGGCAAGGGCGCCCGCCGCCCGAAGGACCAGCCGAAGTCGCAGCTGAAGCATGTCGGCATCGTCGGCGCCGGTTTCATGGGCGCTTCGATCGCCTACGTCACCGCAGCGGCAGGCATCCGGGTCACCCTGATCGATCGCGACATGGACGCCGCGACGAAGGGAAAGACTCATTCCGAAGGCCTGGTGAAGGACTCAATCGGTAAGGAAAGACTAACGCAGGACGAGGCAACCGCACTGCTCGCCAATATCACTCCATCTGCCGACTACCACGACCTGAAGGACGCCGATCTGGTGATCGAGGCGGTATTCGAGGACCGCGACGTCAAGAAGGCGGTCATCGAGGCTGTCGAAGCCGTGCTGCCGGAAGGCGCCCTCTTCGCCTCCAACACCTCGACCCTGCCCATATCGGGCCTCGCCAAGAGCTCGAAGCGTCCGAAGGACTTCATCGGCATCCACTTCTTCTCGCCCGTCGAGAAAATGATGCTGACCGAGGTCATCCTCGGCAAGGAAACCGGCGACCGGGCGCTGGCCGTCGCGCTAGATTTCGTTGCCGCCATCAAGAAAACCCCGATCGTCGTCAACGACACGCGCGGCTTTTACGTCAATCGCTGCGTCTTCCGCTACATCCACGAAGCCTACGACATGCTGATCGAAGGCGTGCCGGCAGCTATGATCGAGAACGCCGCGAAGATGGCCGGCATGCCGGTCGGCCCACTGTCTCTCAACGATGAAGTCGCCGTCGACCTCAGCCAGAAGATACTCAAGGCAACCGTCGCCGACCTCGGCCCCGAGGCTATCGATCCAAAGCACCTGGCGCTGATCAACAAGATGGTCGACGACCTCGACCGCCGGGGCCGCAAGAACGGCAAGGGTTTCTACGATTATCCGGCGAAACCGGCCAAGAAGACGCTTTGGCCCGGCCTCAAGGAATTCTATCCGCAGAAGAAGCCCGACGAGGTCGACGTCAAGGTGCTGAAGCAGCGCCTGCTGGTCACGATCGCCCTCGAAGCCGCCCGCACCATCGAGGAAGGCATCGTCACCGACCCCCGCGAGGCCGACGTCGGCTCCATCCTCGGCTTCGGCTTCGCCCCCTACACCGGCGGCACGCTCAGCTACATCGACGGCATGGGCCTCAAGACCTTCGTCGCCCTCTGCGAAACGCTGGCAAGCGCCTACGGCGAACGCTTCCAGCCGACGCCGCTCCTGAAGGAGATGGCCGCCAAGGGCGAGACGTTCTATGGCCGGTTCGATCCATATGGGGTGAGCAAGGCGGCGTGATCCTCCACGTGAATGGCGGGTTGCGATCGGGTGAGGGGGGCTGATTCAAACATCGTCGAGCCGCCCCACCACCCGCCCTCGCCGTGCGCGGCTAGACGCCACAGCGGGACACCGCCCGCCCTCGCCCTTCGAGGCTCCAGCCCTTCGCAAGCTCAGGCCGCTCCGCACCTCAGGGTGAGGGCTATCTTCTGTGCGCCGGGGGTCACATGGGTTCCTTTTTACGCTCGCACGCAAAAACCTCCGCCGATCCTCATCTGAGAGCGTTTGCTTTTTCAGGCGCAAAACCCTCCCCGACCTCACCCTGAGAGCATTTGTTTTTCCAGTCGCAAAGCCCCCTCCGCCCTCGCCCTTCGAGGCTCCAGCCCTTCGCAAGCTCAGGCCGCTCCGCACCTCAGGGTGAGGGCTATCTTCTGTGCGCCGCAGGGGCCTCTATCTCGCCATGGGGTCCTTTTGCGCTCCCACGCGCAAACCCTCCCCGATCCTCATCTTGAGAGCGTTTGCTTTTTCCGGCGCAAAACCATCTCCGCCCTCATCCTGAGGCACTTTTGCGGCGCTAGCCGGAAAAGCCTCGAAGGACGAGGCCGGCCCCCGCAGGCCCCGCGGCCAACTGCCGCCTAACCCACATGCCCCAAAACATTGACCACGTTCCCAAACGGATCGCGCACATAAAACCGGCGCACGCCCCAGGGCTTATCCGTCAGCGGATACACGATCGGGAATCCCGACCTCTTTGCCGCCGCGAAGACCTCGTCCACATTATCCACCTCGATCGAGATATCGGGAACCTCGGTGCCCGAGCCGCCTTCGCTGGCGATGCTCAATTGTGGTTTCATACTTGCCCCCGCGCCGAATGTGACGATCCACCCGTGGTCCATGAGGATGTCCAGGCCGAAAAGGTCGCCGTAAAATGCGCGGGCCTTCTCCGGTTCAGCGGCCCATAGATTGGCGACAATCCTCAGCACGGTCATGGCCTTACTCCCTGTTTTCGCTTTCGGCAGGTGTAGCGCTTTTCTGATGAATGCAAAAATATGCAGCTTCCAGTTTCCCCGCTCCCCAAACCGCGCGCCATAATCATCGGGCCTTCGTCGCCGGAGTGTTTCGCGAGACGGTCGCGGATAGGCGGGGGCTGGTGCCCTGTTTGAGGCCGTAACGTGCGGTTGACGGCAGGGAGGCGCATGCTACGGCCGCGATCCGTCAAAAGATCGCTTCTGGTCAAGTCTCCCCCAGGGCTCCGAGCCCCGGTTTGGGTCAACCATGCAAGCACGGGCGTCAAAACTCGTGTGCAGCGAGACGAGGCGCGCGTCTCAAGGGGCCGGAAGCCCCGAAGAACGCCAAAGGCCACGCAAATGCGGAGCCACCTATAAAACAAAAACCCGAGGTTCCGCATTTGCGTGGGCTCTCCGGACCGATTCATCGACAGACCGCGGACGGAAGCGTCCCGTGGAGGGCGAAGCCTGGCTTTTTGAGGAGAGCGACATTGAGAAAAAAGCAGAATGAACCGGGCGAGCAACCCACATTTGTGGTCCGTGGCAAGAAAATGACCCAGGAGCAATTTATGGGCCTGCCCTTTCCCGAGAGGGCCGCCGTCTACCTTCCCGGCACGCGTTATGCAGCTGAGGTCTGCGCCTTCTGGAAGACCTGCCGCTTGCCTCCGTGCCGCCGGGCAAAGGCCTGCCGCGGCGAGGTCAGGCCAGACGCCGACATGCCCTCATGGCAACTGGCTTTCCCACCCTGCACCCGCGGCGACGAAGAGCTGAAGTGGAAACTGATCAATACCGTCACCCGGCTTCAAGACGAACTTCGGGCCAAGCACCGGAAGTGACTTTTCAGAGCAATTCCAGCAAAAGCGCGCAGCGGTTTTGCGCCCGGAATTGCGCAACAAAAAGTTAGAGCGTTTTCGCGATTCGAAGAAAAGCGGAAATATTCTAAGGGCCGTTGTCGGATTTCGTCGCCTCCGATCGTCCTTCGGAAAGTCACCAACCAAGGAGGACCGTGACATGGACAACACGATTGGCGGCAAAACCGAGCAGGCGGAGATCAATGCGACGCTTCAGCGTTGGGGACAGGCGATGGGCGGCAAGGATGCGGCAGCGGCCGTGGCCGAGCTTACTGACGACGTCATCCAGTTCACGCTGGCAGCGCCGCTCTCGTTCGAGGGTAAGAGTGCCGAGGGCCTGGCAGCCTGGTTTACGACCTGGGACGGCCCGATCGGCGGCGAGGTTCGCGATGGCAGGCTGACAGCGGGAGACACCGCCGCCTTCTGGAGCGGATTGATGCACATGACAGGGACGAAGACAGATGGCGTCAAGGTCGACCTCTGGTTCCGCCAGACGCTCGGGCTGGTGAAGACGGGTGGAAAATGGAAGATCGCCCATATCCACACCTCGGTCCCCTTCGCCATGGATGGCAGCGGGTTGGCCGAGCTCGGGCTCAAGCCATAGCTGCCGATACCTACTCGGCGGCCGCCCGTTTCAGGCTGGAGACCTGCGCCAGGTAGGCGCGCAGCGCCGCCGGACGAACCGGCTTCTGCTGCAGCCCGATCCCATGCTTCTCCGCTTCCGCCCGCACCTCGGGCGAACGGTCGGCGGTGATGACAAGAGCCGGAAGATCGCGGCCATATCTCTGGCGCAACAGGCCGATCGCGTCGATGCCGGTCCCGTCGCCGAGGTGATAGTCGGCGATGACGATATCAGGCGGTGTATCCGTTGCCGGCATTTCTGCAAGCGCCGCCAGCGAAGGGGAGACCGCAACTTCGCATCCCCAGCCGGACATCAGCAGCTGCATGCCCTCGAGAATGTCAGGTTCGTTGTCGACGCAGAGAATTTTGAGCCCCCGGAGGCTCCGCATTGCCCGGTCGGCAACGGAGGCGGACGGCACGGTGGTCTCGATGGTCTGCGTCAGGTCGAGCGGCATGACGATGCGGAAATCCGTGCCGCGACCGGGGATCGAGCGCAGCTCGACCGGGTGGTCGAGAACCCGGGCGATGCGGTCGACGATCGAAAGCCCGAGGCCGAGGCCAGATGCGGTCTTTGCGCCCTCGTCCAGCCTCGCAAATTCCTTGAAGACGGTGCGGAACTTCGATGCGGGAATGCCGATGCCGGAATCCATCACCTGGATGATGACCTTGTTGCCGCGCCGGCGTGCACCGATGAGGACCTTGCCGGTCGGGGTATATTTGATCGCGTTCGACACGAGGTTCTGCACCACGCGACGAAGCAGGTTCGGGTCGGAGCGCACCTTCAGCGTCGTCGGCATGACCACCAGCTTCAGCCGCTTTTCCCGCGCGATCGGCGCAAAATCGGTCTCGATACGCTGAAGGAGGGCGGAGAGCGCCACCGACGCCATGCGCGGCTTCATCGCCCCGGTGTCGAGCCGGGAAATATCGAGCACGGCGCCAAGGATGGTCTCGACCGATTCCAGCGCCGAATCGATGTTGCGAACCATCGCGCTGCTGTCGCTGGCACCCAGCCGCTCGACCAGCGCAGAGGAATAGAGCCGGGCGGCATTGAGCGGCTGCAGGATGTCGTGGCCGGCAGCGGCGAAGAACCGCGTCTTGCCGATATTCGCCTCGTCGGCGGAAGCCTGCGCCTCGGCAAGCTCGCGGTTGACCCGCGTAAGCTCGGCCGTGCGCTCCGCAACGCGCTGCTCCAGGGTCTCGTTTGCCTGCTTCAGCGCCCGGTCGGCGGCAACGCGCTGCGTGCTGTCGGTAAGCGTCGCGACGAAACCCTTGTCGGGCATGGCGTTCGAGCGCACCTCGATGATCCTCTCGCCGCCTGCGAGCACCAGCGGAAAGGGCTTGTCCAGTGTCAGGAAGTGCTTGACGACCTGGGCCTGCTCGGCAGCCGTGATATCGCCGCGTTCGCTGAGGATCGCAACGATGTCGGCCAGCGGAAACCCCACCTGGCCGACGGTCTCCGGCAAGTCGAGAAGCTGGCGGAAGCGACGGTTCCAGATCGTCAGCCGGTTGTGGCTGTCGAACACCGCGATGCCCTGGTCCATCTGCGAAAGCGCCGTCTGCAGCATGTCCTGGTTATATTGCAGCGCCTCGCTGGCTTGATCCAGCAGCCACGCGGTATCGGCCGAGGCGTCCTCCATCTTCTGCAAAATCAGCGACAGCACCAGACGGGCCGAAGAGGAGCCGATGGCGCTGCCGAGCAGTTGTTCGGAAAAATGGATCAGCGCGATATCGGCCGGCTGGTCGTCCTCGAGCCTCCGCCCCGCAGTTCGCTCATAGGTGTTGAACGACCGCTGCATCCGCTCCTCGCCGAGATAGCGGGCAATCGCGGTCTTCAGGTCGCCGACGCTGACGCGCGTTTTCCAGCCTCGGGTGGCAAATTGCGAGCGCGAGTGGCGCGTCACGAAGATGCCGGCCTGGATGCGCTCCAGAGGCCGGGCGTTGCGGGTGAGCGAACCGAGGACGAATGCCGCGGTGTTGACCAGCAGGCTGAGCACGGTCGCGTTGACAAGGGGATCGGTGTCTGGACCGGCAAAGACGCTTGCCCCTGGGAAGATGAAGGAAAGCACGGCAGAGGAGACGTAGGTGTAATCAGGCCCACCGAGGCTCGGGAGGAACAGCAGATATGCCCAGATGAGGAAGCCGGAGCTCAGGCCGAGGATGGCACCTCGCGCATTGGCCCGCCGCCAGATCAGCCCACCGAACAAAGCCGGCGCCATCTGCGCCACGGCTGCGAACGACAGAAGGCCGATCGAAGCAAGCCCGGTGGTGCTGTCGGTCGAGCGATAATAGCCGTAGCCGAGAAGCAGCACGCCGAAGATCGCCGTTCGCCTGATGTGCAGCAGCCGGTGGGCGAAGTCCTCGCGCTGGCCGCCATTGGCCATCAGCTTGCGCCGGAGGAAGATCGGCATGACGATATCGTTGGAAATCATGATGGAGAGAGCCACCGAGGCAACGATGACCATGGCGGTTGCGGCCGAAAAGCCGCCGATGAAACTGACCAGCGAAACCACCGGCATCTGGCCGGCAAGCGGCAGCGACAAGACGTAGAGGTCGGCATTGCCGCTGCCGCCGAAGGTCAATACCCCGCCGATCGCGACCGGGATGACGAAGATGTTGATCGCAATGAGATAAAGCGGAAACAGGATGCCGGCGAGCCTGAGTTCCTTGGCGCTGTGGTTCTCGACGACGGTGACATGAAACTGCCGCGGCAGCATGATGATTGCGAATGCGGAGAGCAGCGTCAGCGTGATCCACCGGCTGAGCGGCGTTTTATATTCGAGCGCCGACATGGCCATGCTGTTCTGCAGGGTCTTTGCCCAGAGATCGGCCGGCCCGTCGAACATGAACCAGATGACGCAGATGCCGACCGTCAGCAAAGCCAGCAGCTTGACGACGGACTCCATCGCGATCGCCAGGATCAGGCCGTCCTGATGCTCCGTCGCATCGGTGTGCCGCGTGCCGAACATGGTGGCAAAACAGGCAAGCACCACGGTGACGATCAGCGGCAGGTCGAGGAAATAGAGATTGCCCCTGCCGATGCCATAGTCGGAAGGATTGACCATTGCCGAGACGCTTGATGAAACCGCCTTCAGCTGCAGGGCGATATAGGGAATTGCGCCCACCAGCGAGATCAATGCTACAATCGTCGCGACGGTCGAGTTCTTGCCGTATCGGGCAGCGATGAAGTCGGCGACCGACGTCAGCTTCTCGGCTTTGGCAAGTTCGATGATCCGCCGCATGATCGGCATGCCGAGGGTAAAGACGAGGATCGGGCCGATGTAGATGCCGGTAAATTCCAGTCCTTTTTGCGAGGCCAGGCCGACGCCGCCGAAATAGGTCCAGGAGGTGCAGTAGATCGCAAGGCTCAGCGCATAGACGACGGGACGACCGAGTTCCGGCAATGTCCGGGCACGGCTCATGCGGTCGCCATAGCTTGCCACGGCGAAAAGCAGCAGCAGATAGCCGAAAGCCGAGGCGAATATGACCCATCCCGGAAGCATGCGTCCTCCCCGGGCGCTTCGCAGTTGTGATGCAAGCTTAGGTCAAATCGCAAGCGTTGAAAATGCAGGCGGGCCTTAGTCTTAAGTCACATCTTCTGGGGGAAGTGGCATAAACTGCACCGCAATGGGGCAATTGTCTATTGAACAACCGAGCTAAAGATGTAGCTAATGATTTCAAAGGCATGTTCAACCGTAGCGCAGGGAAGGGGACTAATCGATGCTCAATGAGTTCAAAGCGTTTATCGCTCGTGGCAACGTCATGGATCTGGCAGTCGGTGTGATCATCGGCGGCGCGTTCGGCGGCATTGTCAAATCTCTCGTCGACGATATCATCATGCCGGTCGTCGGAGCCGTCTTCGGCGGGTTCGATTTCTCCAACTATTTCATTCCGCTTTCGCACAACGTCAATGCGCCGTCGCTGGCTGCCGCCCGTGCACAGGGTGCGGTCTTCGCCTATGGCAGCTTCCTGACGGTCCTGATCAACTTCCTGATCCTTGCCTGGATCATTTTCCTGATGGTCAAGGGCGTGAATGTCCTGCGTGCCCAGGTCGAACGGCGTGAGGATGCAGCCGCCGAAGCAGCGCCTCCAGCGGAGGATGTAGCCCTGCTGACCGAAATCCGCGACCTGCTCGCCAGGCGGCCGCTGGCTTGATCCTCGCTCCCGGCGCGCCGGTCTCATAGGGAACGGAGCGCCATTCATCACTGAAATCGATCTGTTGCTCAGGCAAAGTCATGGGATTTGGCCCCAAAACTGCGGTATGCCCGACTGCAGTATGAAAGCTCGAACTGGAGACTTTGCGTGTCGATATTGAATAGCTTGAGCCCGCGCGCTTTGGCAGCACCTGAAAGCGGGATCGTCGAAGTCGTGAACTATGCCCGTGGCCGCGATGGGCTCCTGCCGCTTTGGGCCGGCGAAGGCGATTTGCCGACCCCCGATTTCATCAACCGGGCGGCGATGGCATCTCTTTCCGCCGGCGAGACGTTCTACACCTGGCAGCGCGGCATCCCGGAGCTTCGGCAAGCCCTCTCCAATTACTACGCCAGGCATTTCGGCGTATCGCTGCCGCTTGAGCATTTCTATGTCACGGGCTCCGGCATGCAGGCGATCCAGCTGGCTGTGCAGGCGATCACCTCGCCCGGCGACGAGATGATCTACCTGACGCCCGCCTGGCCCAATATATCAGCCGCTCTCGAAATATCGGGCGCCCGTTCCGTCGGCGTGCCATTGCGGTTCGAAAACAGCAAATGGGCTGTTGACCTTGAAAAACTGGAAGCGGCAATCACGCCGAAGACCAAGGGCATATTCGTCAACACGCCGTCGAACCCGACCGGGTGGACTGCTACACACAAGGACCTGACGGATATCCTCGCCGTCGCCCGCAAGCATGGCCTCTGGATCATGGCGGACGAGATATATGCGCTCTACTACTACGGCGGCAGCCGGGCGCCGTCCTTCCTCGATGTCAAGGAAGCCGATGACCGGATCATGTTCGTCAATTCCTTCTCCAAAAACTGGTCGATGACCGGCTGGCGCGTTGGCTGGATCGTCGCCCCGCCTGAAATCGGCCAGGTCATGGAAAACCTCGTCCAGTATTCCACGTCAGGCGTCGCGCAGTTCCTGCAGAAAGGCGCGGTTGCCGCCCTCGACGAAGGCGATGATTTCGTCCGGTCGAATATCGAGAAGGCAACGCTCTCCCGCGACATCCTCTGCGATGCGTTGATCGCCACCAACCGCGTCGAGACGCTGAAGCCGGACGGCGCCATCTACGCTTTCCTGAAGATCGACGGCATAACCGACAGCCGCCAGGCGGCGCTCGATATCGTCGACAAGACGGGGGTCGGCCTCGCGCCGGGCACGGCATTCGGTCCAGGCGGCGAGCTTTTCCTGCGCGCCTGCTTCCTGCGCAATCCGGTCCATGTCGCCGACGCCGCAGAGCGTCTCTGCGACTATATCCTCAAGCGCTGATTGCACTCCCCAGCTCCTGCGATACCCGAGCCCGGTTTTCCCCGCCGGGCTTTTTCATGCCTATAATCCAAAGTCGATAAACTTTGAACGAAAGGCGGAAGCCGCCCGTAACCATAGGATCAATCTTCCGCTTCTCAACGGCGCAAAAGGTGGGTTCATAATCAAATCTGAAAGAAAGCGAGCTCCATATGCTTCCCGCAGGACAACTCAGGGACGCGAACAAATGGCGGTATTGGTAACAGGCGGCGCCGGTTATATCGGTAGCCACATGGTCTGGACCTTGCTGGATGCCGGCGAGGATGTGGTTGTGGTCGACCGGCTTTCCAGCGGTTTCCGCTGGGCCGTGGCGCCCGCCGCTCGCTTCTATCTGGGCGATGCCGCCGATGAGGCGCTGCTTCAAAAGATTTTCACCGAGAACGACATCGAGGCCATCATCCATTTCGCCGGTTCGGCCGTGGTTCCCGTCTCGATAACCGATCCGCTTGCCTATTATGAAAACAACACGGGCAAGACCCGTTCGTTGATGAGCGCGGCGGTCAAGGCGCGCGTCCGTCACTTCGTCTTTTCATCGACCGCAGCGGTTTATGGCCCGCAAGCCTCTTCGGAACCCGTGTCGGAGACGGCACCGCTTCATCCCGAAACGCCCTATGGATATTCGAAGCTTATGTCGGAGCTCATGCTGCGCGATGCAGCTGCCGCCTACGACTTCCGTTATGTGGCGCTTCGTTATTTCAACGTTGCCGGCGCCGACGCGAAAGGCCGGACAGGCCAATCGACCGATGGCGCCACCCATCTGGTCAAGGTCGCCTGCGAGGCAGCGCTTGGCAAACGTCCCCAGGTGGATATCTACGGCACGGATTACCCGACACACGATGGTACGGGCGTGCGCGACTACATCCATGTCACCGACCTGACCGACGCTCATCTGAAAGCGCTGCATCGCCTGCGCGGCGGCGGCTCGTCGCTGGTCGCCAATTGCGGCTATGGCATGGGCTATTCCGTGCTCGATGTCCTGAACATGGTCACGCGCGTCCATGGCCATGCGTTCAAGATCCGCATGGCGCCGCGCCGTCCCGGGGATGCCGCAAGCGTCGTTGCAGATTCGAGCCTGGCGCGCAGGGAGCTGTCCTGGACGCCGAAATATAATTGCATGGAAACCATCGTGCGTTCGTCGCTCGACTGGGAAAACTATCTGGGCCAACGTTCTAACCTCGATCTCGAGAGCACGCGCAAGGCATTGGCGGCGAGCTTCTAGGTCGAAGCTACGTTCTCCATCGTATAAGTGAGGGCTCGGAGAGTAGAGAGTACCATTTATGAGATAATTCTAATTGGTCATATTAGAGATAACTGAAAATCAAGACTTCTGTGGTTTTTTCTTTGCAAACGGAAGGACGCCATGAAGAACTTACTTTCAGGAATGCGCCTGCAAAGAGACAACCCGAAATTCCTCGTGGCTCAGTACGATGCCCTGTCATCGCAAATCCCAATTCTCTACATCCTGCTGATAATCAATGCTCTGGCCGTTGCCATAACGCATATCCATGCAGCCCCGCTTTGGCTGGCGCTGTACATCCCCGTCTCACTCAGTGTCGTTTGCATCTTCCGAATTGCCTGGTGGCAGTTGAACGGCAAAGGGAAACTGAACGCCGATCAGGCATATCGGGTGATGTATCGAACGGTTTATGCGGCCGGCATATTGACCTTCTGCTTCGCGGGCTGGGCAACCGCCCTCTACCAGTACGGCAATGCCTACCAGCAAGGCCAGATCGCATATTTTCTCGTGGTCACCGGCATTTCCTGCATCTTTTGCCTGATGCACCTGCCGGCGGCTGCGATCGTGACGACGGCGACGACCTTTTCGACGATGGTGATCGTCTTCATGTTCTCCGGCAATCCGGTCTTCCAGGCGACAGCGACGAGCGTCATCTTCCTTGCCTACCCGTTCCTGAAGGTTATCCAGAGCTATTTCGAGAATTTCGCTGGCCTGGTCCGCTTGACGGAGGAACTCGGCGAACAGCGCGCCGAAGCCGAGCAGTTCAATCTCGTCAATAGCCGCAATGCGCTTCAGGACCAATTGACCGGCCTCGCCAACCGCCGCAGCTTCTTTCGCGAGCTGCAGCGCCAGGTGAGGGAGCGTCCGAACGAGCCGCCTGTTGTCGGTCTGGTCGATCTCGACGGCTTCAAGCCGGTCAACGACGTCTTCGGCCATTCCGCCGGTGATATGGTCTTGAAGGAGAGCGCCATCCGCTTCGTGGCGCTGATGGGGGGCGAAGGCATGGTGTCGCGCCTTGGCGGCGACGAGTTCGGCATCATCTTTCCCCACGGCATGAGCCCCAGCCGGATCAGCGACCTCGGCCAGGAGTTCTGCACTACCTTGCGGGAGCCCTACGAAATCCCCGGCGGTTCCATCCGCATCTCCGGCTCCTGCGGCATCGTTTGCCCGGAGGGCACCGGCCATTCCGCCGAGGAGCTCTATGAAAAGGCCGACTTCGCGCTCTACCAGGTCAAGAGCAAGCGCAATGGCAGCGTCGAGTTCTTCTCGCAGGACCACGAGGCCATCCTCAAGCAGCGCCATCTCATCGAGCTTGAATTGCAGGGCGACGACTTTGCCAACGAGCTATCGCTCGAATACCAGCCGGTGATCGATCTGGCGACCGGGCGTGTCGTCGGTTTCGAGGCGCTGGCCCGCTGGAACAGTGCCCGCTTCGGCCGCATCAGCCCTGATGCCTTCGTCCCGGCAGCCGAGCGCACGGCGATGATCGGCAAGATGACCCGAATTCTCTTTGCGCAGGCCCTTGAAGGGCTTGCCGCCATTCCGAAGCCGCTGCGGCTTTCGTTCAACCTCTCGGCCCGCGACATCTGCGACCACGAGACCTCGATGGCGCTGCTGTCGATGATCAATACATCCGGCATCGACCCGCGCCGCATCGAGTTCGAGATCACCGAAACGGCGCTGCTCTCGGATTTCGATACCGCTTACGAGGTGATCGGCCTGCTTCGCAATGCCGGTATCACCATCGCCCTCGACGATTTCGGGACAGGCTTTTCAAGCCTCAGCCACATCCACCGGCTGGAGTTCGACAAGATCAAGATCGATAAGAGCTTTGTCCTGCAGTTCGAAAAGGACATCCGTTGCATGAACATCACCCGGTCGGTCGCGAGCCTCTGCCACAACCTCGGGATCGATTCCGTCGCCGAAGGTGTCGAAACCGCCGAGATAGCCCATGCGCTTTATGCGTCCGGCGTCCGACTGGCGCAGGGATATCATTTCTCCCGGCCGCTCCCCCTGCGTCAGGCGATCAATTTCGCGCTCAAGAGCATGGGTGCCGAGAATGAGCGTGACGTCCTGCGGGCCTGAAAACGCCGATCATCGTCACCGTTTCGATCCTTCTGACCGCGCTCGCAATCTTATTGCTGTCGAGCGCTGGACAGACAGGCGAAAGGTGCCCATGTCCTTGATGTCGATGGATGTGGAGGGACCGAATGCAGACCGAAATCACGGACGAGGTCGTTGTCGGCCGCAGCGGATCGGCGGGCACCATTCGCCTCAATCGTGCGAAAGCGCTGAACAGCCTCACCTTGCCCATGGTCCGCGCAATCGCCAAGGCGCTGGAAGACTTCGCCGCTGATGCCGAAATCGCCAGCGTCGTCATCATGGGCGAGGGGGAACGGGGCTTCTGCGCCGGCGGCGATATTCGCGCCTTGTACCAGAGCGGCCGAAATGAAGGCGGCGACGCCACCGCATTCTGGCGCGAGGAGTTCCAGCTGAACCACGCGATCGCCCATTATTCGAAACCCTATGTCGCGCTGATGGACGGCATAACCATGGGCGGCGGCGTCGGGCTTTCGGCACATGGCAGCCACAGGGTCGTCACCGAGCGCACCCGGCTCGCCATGCCTGAAACCGGGATCGGCTATTTTCCAGATGTCGGTGCCACCTGGCTTCTGCCGCGCGCACCCGGCGAAACGGGAACCTGGATGGCCCTGACCGGTCTCGATGTCGGTGCGGCCGACGCGATCCATGCCAATCTGGCTGACCATTGCGTGTCGTCGGCAGAGCTTCCTGAACTAGTCGACGCGATAGGCAGGCTTCCACGCAGGGCCTCCGCCGCCGAGGTGAATGCGGTGATCGCCGCCATGGGACGGGAACCCGGGGAGGCACGTCTGGCCGCCCACGGCGAACTGATAGACCGCCTGTTCGCCCACGATAGCGTTGAGGAAATAGTAGACGCGCTCGCATCCGAGCAAGGGGATTTCCCTCAGACAACGCGAAGTCTCATCGCCACCCGCTCGCCGACCAGCCTCAAGCTGACGCTGAGGCTGCTGCGCGCCGGCCGCGATAGCGCCAGCCTTGCAGAATGCCTCGAACGGGAGCTTGGCGCCTGCCTGCAGATCCTCCACAATCCGGATTTCTACGAGGGTATTCGCGCCGCGGTGATCGACAAGGATCGCAATCCCGCGTGGTCGCCACCAAGCCTTGCAGGCGTCGATGATGCGATGATCGATCGCTTCTTCATTTCGGCGAAGCCGCCGCTCTTCGAAAAACACGATGAGAAGGAACAGCAACCATGACACGGATCGCATTCATCGGCCTTGGAAATATGGGTGGCCCCATGGCGGCCAACCTGGCGAAGGCCGGGCATACCGTCACCGGCTTCGACCTGTCGCACGACATGCTGAAGGCAGCCGAAGCGACCGGCGTCAAGCCGGCCAACGTGATGACGGAGGCGCTGGCCGACGCCGAGGTGGTGATCACCATGCTGCGCAAGGGCTCGCAGGTGCTGACCGTCTGGAACGACATCATCCGCTCCCCTGCCAAGGACACCTTGCTGATCGATTGCTCGACAATCGATGTCGACAGCGCCCGCAAGGCGCATGCCATGGCCAAGCAGGCAGGCTGTCTGTCGCTGGATGCACCTGTCTCAGGCGGCACCAAAGGCGCGGCGGCAGCAACGCTGACCTTCATGGTTGGCGGATCGGAAGAGGGGTTCGCCAGGGCCAAACCGCTGCTGGAAGCGATGGGAAAGACGATCGTCCATTGCGGCGACGGCGGCACCGGTCAGGCCGCGAAGATCTGCAACAACATGATCCTCGGTATCTCGATGATCGGCGTCTGCGAAGCTTTCGTGCTGGCGGAAAAACTGGGTCTTTCGCACCAGGCGCTCTTCGACGTGGCCTCGACGTCTTCGGGCCAGTGCTGGTCGATCAACAGCTATTGCCCGGTTCCCGGCCCCGTTCCGAGTTCGCCGGCCAATAATTCCTTCAAGCCCGGCTTTGCAGCCGACCTGATGCTGAAGGATCTCAACTTGTCGCAGGAGGCAAGCCTTTTGGTCGGCGCAACGACGCCGCTCGGCGCGGCGGCGGCCCAACTCTTCGGCATGTTCGAGAAGCAGGGCAATGGCGGCAGGGATTTCTCCGCCATCATCGAGATGTTCCGCCAGCGCACCTGAGAAACCGTCAGCGCCACATTCCGCGCATGCGGGCACCTACATCGACACGGACCTGCCGTGCCTGAGCCATTGCGGCGCTATCGGCGCGAACCTGCGGCCAGCCGCAGACTTCGAAGAACTGCAGCAGCGTTGCCGGGATAAAGCGGCTGCGCGATGCATAGACATGCCGGTCGCCCTGCGCGTTTTGTCCGTGCGTGAAGAAGCGCTGCGGCAGAACGAGGTCGAGGCTATCCTTGGCACGCGTCATCGCGACATAAAGCAGCCGCCGCTCCTCCTCGATCTCCGCGCTGGTGCCGACGCCGAGATCGGACGGGATGCATCCGTCGACGACGTTGAGCATGAACACCTTCGTCCATTCCTGGCCCTTGGCGGAATGGATGGTCGACAGAATGAGGTAGTCCTCGTCAAGCAGCGGCACGCCCGCCTGGTCGCTGGTAGCATCCGGTGGATCGAGCGTCAGTTCGGTCAGGAAGCGTTCGCGCGAGGGGTAGCCGCCGGCAATCTGCTCAAGCTGGATGAGATCGGCCTGCCGCATAGACGCGTCCTCATGCAGGCGGTCGAGATGCGGCTCGTACCAGCGGCGGACCAGGCCGATTTCCGCTGGCCAGCCGGCCTTGCCGGTCTGCAGCTCCTGCAGCGTCGCGACGAACGACGTCCAATCGTCGCCGGTGCGGGCAGGGGTCGGAATGTCGGTGAGAGCCCCGATAGGATTTGCCGTCTCGCTCATCTGGTCGAGAACGCGCTGCGCAGTCGAAGGGCCGACGCCCGGGAGCAACTGCATCAGCCGGAAGCCTGCAACGCGGTCGCGCGGGTTCTGGGCAAAGCGAAGGGCTGCGAGCATGTCCTTGACATGGGCGCTGTCGAGGAACTTCAGGCCGCCGAACTTGACGAACGGAATATTGCGCCGCGTCAGTTCGATCTCCAGCGGCCCGCTATGGCCCGAAGCGCGAAAGAGCACGGCCTGCTGTTTCAGCCGCGTACCGCCCTCGCGGTTTTCCAGCACCATGTCAGCGACATAGCGTGCCTGATCCGCCTCGTCCCGCACGGTCACCAGCCGCGGCCGCTCGGCCGATTGGCGTTCGGTGCGGAGGTTCTTGGTGAACCGCTCGGAGGCGAGGTCGATCACGGCGTTGGCCGCCGCCAGAATGGGTTGCGTCGAACGATAGTTGCGGTCGAGAGTGACGACATTGGCGGCGGGGCTGAACGATCCCGGAAAATCAAGGATGTTGCGCACAGTCGCCGCCCGGAACGAATAGATCGACTGCGCATCGTCGCCAACGACGGTCAGCCCGTGTCCGCCCGGCTTCAAAGCCATCAGGATCGACGATTGCAGCCTGTTGGTATCCTGATACTCGTCCACAAGCACATGGTCGAACCGCCCGCCGATATCGTCAGCGATCAGCGGTTCATGGACCATATGGGCCCAGTAGAGCAGCAGATCGTCGTAATCGAGCACGTTCTGAACCTGCTTGGCTTCGACATATGCAGCGAAAAGCTCCCGCAGCTGCTTCTCCCAGGCCGCACACCAGGGAAATGCGTCACGCAGGATTTGCTCCAGCGCCGTTTCCGAATTGACGACGCGGGAATAGATCGCAAGGCAGGTGCCCTTCGTCGGAAAGCGACTTTCGGTTTTCGAAAAACCAAGCTCATGGCGAACGAGGTTCATGAGGTCGGCGCTGTCCTCCCGGTCATGGATGGTGAAGGCGGGATCAAGGCCGATCTGTTCGGCATAGTCGCGCAACAGCCTCGCGCCGATACCGTGGAAGGTGCCGGTCCAGGCGAGCGCGTCGGTGATGATCCCGGCATTGGCGCCAAGCACCTGGGTGCAGATCCGCTCGACGCGACGCGCCATCTCGGAGGCCGCCCGGCGGGAAAAGGTCATGAGGAGAATGCGGCGCGGGTCGGCGCCCTTGACGATGAGGTGGGCGACGCGATGGGCAAGCGTATTGGTCTTGCCGGACCCTGCGCCGGCGATCACCAGCAGCGGCCCGGAAATATGGCTGCCCTCGATCTCGGTGCCATGCTCGACCGCCAGGCGCTGCTCCGGGTTGAGTTTCTCCAGATAACCGGCGTTCATCAGGTCTCCTGCATTGCCCCGGATACGGCCCCTGACATGTCGACGATACCCTCGATAAGGAATCAAAGCCTATTAGGCAGTGGGAATGTTCTGTAGATGTTCCGACTCGCCTCCGGGTGTCAAGTCGATCAAGCTGCTTTGACGCGCGCCCAAATGAGGCATGAGGGTTGCTGACGTCCGTTTACATAAAGCGTTGAACAAGTTAGCCTTGTCATGCGTTTTAACGTCTGCTTCGGAGGACGCATGAACGAGACGATCGCAACCGGACTACATCTGCCTGACGGGCCGGTAGGGATGGCTGACGGACGTATTGCGCTTACCGAAATGGAAGATGATCGCGGCTGCCTGACGATCATCGACGCCGGTATAAAACACCGTGAAATCTGCCGGCCCGGCGGCCGCCCTTCGGGGCTGGCGGTCGACGGCGACGGTTGTTTCTGGGTGGCCGGCGGACCCGAGAACTGCCTGGTAAGACTGTCGCCCAAGGGCCGGACGCTCCAGCTGATCGAGGGTACGGAAGACGGCCCGTTCGTCTTTCCGAACGATCTGGCCTTTGGCCCCGACGGCCTGCTCTACATGACGGATTCAGGCGTGGAGATTTCCAATCTCGTCGAAGGCGTCGGGATCCGTCCTGATTTTCTGAGCGCGCCGTATAACGGCCGCGTCTACCAGATCGACCCTCGGGAAGGCCGTGTGCTGCGTACGCTTGCAACAGGCTTGTTGCTGGCCAACGGTATCGCCTTCGACGCCGAGGGCCTGCTGTACTACAGCGAGACCCTGACGGGAAATGTCTATCGCCAGATCGTCGGCGGTCGGCAGGAAATCTTTGCGCACGTTCTTAAAACGCCGATGAAGGAGCAGCTGAAAGGTCCGGCGGGCATGGCCTTCGATCGCGACGGCACGCTCTATTGCACCGTCTACGGGCAGGGAGACGTCTGCCTGATCGATCGGAACGGTGCCAAGTCCGGGCACATTCCCACGAACGGGCTGTTGCCCGGGAACATTGCCTTCACGCTGGATGGAAAATACGCGCTCATCACCGAGCAGGAGCGGGGCGTGGTCGAGCGCATTCCGGCGCCGAAACCGGGCATGCCGCTACACATGCCGTCGATCTGAACCACCTGCGAGCGTGCCCGAATTGCCGGGCACGCTCCTTTTGCTTGACCATTATTCCGCGGCCGGAAGCTGCTTCTGCGCCGCAGCCTTGTCGGCCTCGGCCTGCTTCACTTCGTTCGTATGGCGGTGGCGGGTGCGCCAGTCGCCGAGGAACAGCAGGATAGGCGCCGCAATGAAGATCGACGAGGCGCCGGCGACAAGAATGCCGAAAACCATCGGGATCGCGAAGCTGGACACTGCGCTGCCGCCCCAGATCGCCATTGGCACCAGAGCGAGAAAGGCGGTGGCGTTGGTGTAGAGGCTTCGCGCCAGGGTTTCGTTGATCGACTTGTCGATGATCTCGCGCAGCGGCATCGACTTGTAGAGCCGCATGTTTTCACGCATGCGGTCGTAGACCACGACCTTGTCGTTGACCGAGTAGCCGACCAGCGTCAGGATGGCGGCGATAGCCGTCAGGTTGAAATCGAGGCCGGTGATCGCGAAAAATCCGATCGCCTTGGTGACGTCGAGTACCAGCGTGACGATGGCACCCACCGCAAACGGCCATTCGAACCGTGCCCAGATGTAGAACAGCATCGCCAGGCTGGCGATCACGACCGACAGAATACCAGCCCAGGCAAGCTCGCCGCTGACCTTCGGACCGATGACATCTGTACCTTCGATCGTGGCCGACGGATCGATCTTCCCGACTTCGGTCTTCAGCTTTTCGACAGCCGCGGTCTGTGCCGCTTCTCCGCCATCCTGCCGTTGAGCCCGGACGAGGATGGTGTTGTTGTCGCCGAACGACTGCAGACTGATTTCACCGAGGCCAAGCGTGTTCAGGCCCTCGCGGAATGTCGAAAGATTGGCCGGGTCCTTGGTCTTTACAGACATCTGGATGCCGCCACGGAAGTCGACGCCATAGTTCAGGCCGGGATAGATAAACAGTGCGATGGAGGCGATCGAAAGGAATGCCGAGACACTCACGCCGAAGAAGCGTGCCTTCATGAACTGGATGTGCCGGTCATAAGGGCTGAACCGGAACAGCGACTGAATGTTGATCACCTTCAGCTTGCGGCGGCGGGCGATGGCAATCATCACGACACGTACGAAAGCGACCGACGTGAACATCGAGATGATCAGGCCGAGGCCCATGGTCACGGCGAAGCCGCGAATAGGACCCGAGCCGAAATAGAACAGAATGGCTGCAGCGATCAGGGCCGTCATATTGCCGTCGATGATGGTCGAATATGCGCGGCGGAAGCCGTTATCGATAGCGGCGAAGGCACTCCTTCCCTTGCGGGTTTCCTCGCGAATACGCTCGTTGATGAGGACGTTCGCGTCGACAGCAAGACCGATGCCAAGAACGACACCGGCAATACCGGGCAGCGTCAGCGTTGCGCCAACGAGCGTCAGCGCCGAGAAGGTCAGAACCGTATGGATCAGCAGCGCCACATTCGCCAGGATGCCCCAGGCACCATAGAGAACGAAGATGAAGGCTGCGACGAGCGCAAAGCCGACAATGCCGGAATAGATGCCCATCCTGATGGCGTCGCTACCGAGATCGGCGCCGACGGTGCGTTCTTCGATGATGGTAAGCTTGGCAGGCAGGGCGCCGGCGCGCAGCAGGGCTGAAAGCGTGGTCGCGCTCTCCGCCGTGAAGTTGCCGGAAATCTGGCCGGAACCGCCGGTGATGGGTTCGCGGATGACAGGCGCGCTCAGCACCTTGTTGTCGAGGACGATGGCAAACGGCTTGCCGACGTTTTCGCGGGTGATCTCGGCAAAGCGATTGGCACCGGCGCTGTCGAAGCGGAAGGTAACCAGCGGCTCATGCGTGTTCGGATCGAAGCTGACGCGCGCGTCGGAAAGACGGTCGCCGGACAGTTCGACACGATCCTGGATCGGATAGCTGTTGCCCTTTTCGTCCTTCATGACGGTGACGCCCGGGCCGGGATTGGTGATATCGCCGCCCTCGGCGAGCATGTGAAACGACATCTTGGCTGTCGAACCGAGCAACTCGCGCAGTCGCGACGGATCCTGCGTACCCGGAAGCTGAACGAGAACACGGTTGCTGCCGATGCGCTGGATGGTCGGTTCGGCGACGCCCACCTGGTCGACGCGCTGGCGAATGACCTCGAGGCTCTGCTGGACCGCATTGTCGACGTTGGCCGCGATACCGGCTGGCGAGAAGGCGAGCGTGATCGTGCCGTTGTTCTGGTTGATCGCCAGGTCCGACTGCCCGGCGGTAATACCGGTGTTGATCGTGTTGGCGAGCGTCTTGAGCTCGGTGACCGCAGCGTCGGTCTGCGTCGGATCGGTCACGACAACGACGATCTGGTCCTTGTTCTGGACGATCGACTTGGTCAGGATGTTCTTGGCGCGCAGAACGCGACGGGCGTCCCCGACCAAGGATTGCAGCCGTTCGTGGGTAAGGTCGCCTTCGTCGACTTCCAGCACCAGGTGCGAGCCGCCGCGAAGGTCAAGGCCGAGAGAAACCTGGGAATGGGGAAGCCACGCCGGAATCCGTGCCAAGGTAGCCTGTGGCAGCATGTTCGGGAGGGCGACGAGGAAGCCAAGCACGATGATCACCGCATAGGTGAACACCAGCCATGGTGAGGTGCGCATATGTTTAATCCTTGAATATGCTTGTGCCAGCGGAAAAATCGCTGGCTTGCATGTCTGTCGTCATTTTGGAGATGCGCCGCTTGGCGCGTGATCGGGTCAGGCCGCGACGAGTGGTGGTCCACGAGCCAGATAGGGCCTGAACGAAACTGCCGTGGCAGGGGCTGCACCGGCAAGATCGCGCGGCTGCGATATCGGATTGAAGATCGAGAGCGACGGCGGCACTGGAGCCAGCGCTGCGTTGCCGTCATGCCAGCTGCCTTTTGCATCTGCATTTCGCTCGACCACAACGATGCCGCGCGCAGTATCGCGCAGGGATTGATAGAGCGGCTGGTTGCTCTTGCCGGCTGAAAAGCTGCTGGTCTCGGTATTGGCTATCGCGCCGAACCCGCCGCCCAGCGCAAGTCCGATATAGGCAAAGAAAGCGACGACCAGCGAGGCGATCATGCGCGGCATGGCGCGATGCGTCCTGTAGTCGGTTTCTTCGCTATCGGCAACGCCGGTTTCGAACGGATTCAAGGGTTGAAACGACCTTCATTCTTTCGCTGGTGCGGAGATTTTCGCCTCTCCTATCATACCAGCGGCCTCCTCGTCTTCATAGTCCGGCCTGTCATGATGCAGTTGCGCCAGCCGGTCAACCATCCCCAATGCAATTTCCCGCTCTCCCATGATCACGGTATCCGCGCCGTAGCGCAGTATTTCGTCGACTTCCGCATCGCTATGTGCCCGCGCCACGATCAGGATCGAGGGGTTGAGCTTGCGCGCCTGCTCGGCGACGGTGCAGGTCTCGAATGCGTTCGGAATTGCGATGACGAGGCTCTCCGCACCCCCGAGATTGGCAAAGGCCAACACCTCGGCCGAAGCCGCATTTCCGGAAATCGCCTCGACACCGAGAGTGCGAAGCTCCGCGATGCGCTTGTCCGAATCCTCGATGACAAGGAACGGCGTCCCAGCCTGCTTGAGACCTTCGACGACGATACTGCCGACACGACCGTAACCCACGATGACGGCATGACCGCTGAGCGACGTCGGCGCCGGCTCGTCCTTTCCAGCATCCGTCGCGACTGGGTTGGCACTCTCAGCCGCCTCCGGACCGTCCGCGTCTATTGCGGTCTCCTCCGCTTGAGGCACCCGGCTTTCCAGCACCCGCTTCAATCGGTCGCAGATGAAGAACACCAGCGGATTGAGGATGATAGAGATGATCGCGCCGGCAAGGATCAGGTCGCGCCCCTGTTCGGGCAGCAGCCCCAGCTCTACCCCGAGCGCTGCAAGAATGAAGGAGAATTCGCCGATCTGCGAAAGGCTGGCTGAAATGGTCAGCGCCGTGCCGATCGGCCTTCGGAAGGCGATGACGATGAGGAATGCTGCGGCCGACTTGCCGACGATGATGATGAACACGGTCGCCAGCACCAGCAGAGGCTGTTCGACGAGGATGGTCGGATTGAAAAGCATGCCGACCGAAACGAAGAACAACACGGCAAAGGCATCGCGCAGCGGCAGGCTTTCCTCGGCCGCCCGATGGCTGAGTTCACTTTCCGCGAGAACCATGCCGGCGAAGAACGCGCCAAGCGCTAGCGAAACGCCAAAGAGCTTTGCCGCGCCGAAAGCGACACCGAGCGCGATCGCCAGTACGCCGAGCCGGAACAGCTCGCGGGAACCCGTATGCGCCGTCCTGTGCAGGATCCACGGAATGACGCGCCGTCCAAAGACGAGCATCAGGCCGACGAAGAGCACGACCTTCAGCAGTGTCATCCCGATGATGCCACCGATGCCGAGGTTCAACCCAAGCAGACTGTTCAGCGCAGCAGACAGCGGCTCGACGGCGCCGTGTCCATCGCCCGTGACGCTTGCCGCAGCTGGAATGAGCACCAGTGCAAGGACCATCGCCAGATCCTCGACGATCAGCCAGCCGACCGCGATCCTGCCCCGTTCCGTTTCAACCAGCCGCCGCTCCTGGAGCGCCTTCAGGAGGACGACCGTCGAGGCCACCGATAGCGCCAGCCCGAAGACGAGGCTTCCGCCGAGCGGCCAGCCCAGCAGGGTGCCCATGCCCCAGCCGAGCAGGGTCGCAAAGCCGATCTGGACGATGGCGCCGGGAACGGCGATGCCGCGCACCGACAGCAGGTCTTTCAGCGAAAAATGCAGGCCGACGCCAAACATCAACAGGATGACGCCGATCTCGGCAAGTTCCGGCGCGAGGCTCTGGTCGGCGACGAAGCCGGGCGTATATGGGCCAGAAAGGATGCCGGCGATGAGATATCCGACCAGTGGCGGCATGCGCAGCCGATGGGCGATCGCCCCGAAGATGAATGCCAGCACGAGGCCCATGACGATGGTCGAGATCAGGGGCGTTTCATGCGGCATTGTTGTCTCCCGATGCTGGAAATCCTGCGAAGTTTATGACATATTTGACGTATATTGACCAATATGGGTGATATTTTCAGATGATTCAAGGCGAAAGAGCAATGATTTTAACGCCGGCACATTGCCGCGCGGCACGTGGTTTCCTCGACTGGACGCAATCGGATCTGGCCGATCGCGCCGGCGTTTCCCGCAGCACGATTCGCGACTACGAGGGTAGTAGGCATGATATCCATCGTGCGACGGAGGCACAATTGCGCCTTGCCTTCGAGGAAGGCGGCGTTGCATTCGTCGAGATTGCCGGGCTCGGGTGGGCAATTGCCCTGCGCGCAACGGCACAAGGCTGACCTGGCTGAATCTCAGGGCGTCGGCGCCAGGCAGCTCGGAGAAACGCGGTAGGCGTAAAGCGCCTTGTCCCTCATGTAGCCGAAATCCGGTTTCCACGTGCTGACAAGTTCCGCGGTGCCGCTTGCACAGTCGAACGGCGATGTCGCCACATAAAGCACGTCGGCCGTCGTCTCTGGGGGCAGCGAGAACATCTGCTCGTAATAGCTCTTGGGGAAGCCGCCGAAATTGCGGGCATAGACGTGGTAGGGCTTGCCCTTCAGCGTGTAGAACAGGTCCGCCAGGATATCCCTGTTGTCGGCAACGATGAGATCGGTATGCGCCTTGCTGGCCATATCGGCGATCTGGAGGCTGATCGCGCTCCGCCCGACATAGCGCTTCATCAGCAGATCGCCGTTCGGCAGCTTCAAATCGCCGGCAAAGACGGTGAGGATCGGCAGCAGGATCGCCGGAATGCCATTGATGATCAGCGAGGTGGTAAGCCCGCGCCTGGTATCCTTGAGCAGCCAGACAGCAAGAATTGTGCCGGCGGCAAACGCGGTGACCGCCCAGTTGGCATAGGCTTTTGCAAACAGCGCCTGCAGCGTGATCAAAAGCACGACTGGGATGGAGAGCCAGACAAGCAACTTTTCCTGCGGGCCGCTTTCCCCGCGGATCACGCGCCACGCCCCCCAGAGCATTGCGAAAAATACGATCGGGCCGACGACGCCGAACTGCGCGGCGACGAACTCCAGCCCGCCGAGCAGATGGAGAAGCACCCCATTGCCTTTGCCGGTTCCATCCCAGTGGGCGATGCTCTCGGTGTGGCGCACCGTCGCGATGTCGTGCGACAGGTTCCATAAGAGATTGGGCGCAACGACGATCGCGCCTGCAACGGCAGCGATGATCACGTCGCGCCACGCCACCCGTGCCGAGGGCAGGGTGATCATTGCGATCGCGACGCCGGGCAGCATGAAGAGCACGGAATATTTCGTCAGGAACGCCAGACCGAGGCTGACACCGAGAATGAGGGCCTCGACGACGGACGTCCGCTTGTTGAGGCCAAGGAAAGCCCATATCCCGATCGAGACGAACAGGATCTGGATGGTGTCGGTCGAGACCAGCACGGACGACAGCGAGACCGCCGGCAGCGTGACGAAGGTGACGCCGACCCAGGGCTCGATCTCGGGTCCAAGAAGGCGGCGCGACGCCCGCATCAGAACGAGAGCGGTTGCCATGTGAAAGAGAGGCGCCGAAAGCCGGATCCAGAATGTCTTGTCGGAGCCGGAAAGCGCGTTGAACAGCCGGATCACCCAGGCGATCATCGGCGGCTTGGAATAATATCCGAAATCGAGATTCTGCCCCCAGAACCAATACTGGGATTCATCGACGAAGAGATCCGTCGTGTTGAAATAAAGCATGACGACCCGCCAGAGCGTCACCGCAAGGATGATCAGCAGGGCAAGTCGAAGCGATAGAATTCTGTTGCTTGTTTCGATGGGGGCAAGGCTGGACATTGCTGCTCGATCTTGAGGCCGGTCGACGAATGGCCGCCTTCATATGGCACTATCGGGCCCAACGCCAGCCGCCGCCATCGCAGCGCACAACGATATGTGCGAGCAACCAGCCGGCTGCGGCCATAAGGCTTGTCACATGAGAATTTTGTGTCTGGCTGATTGCCGGAGACTAGAACACGCGCAGTGCGATCCGGTCCCGTGAAAATTCGATCCGGCTCAACAGTGCGATTGCAAACAGCGTCATGCTGGCAATGAGCGAAGCGCTCAAACCAAGAACAATCATTGCTCTTCCCTTATCGATATCGAAGTCGTGGTGGTTCTTCGACTACAACGCGAAACTTGCTCCTGACTTGCGTCTATTCGATTTGGCTAATTGTCTGCAAGCTAAATTTCATTTTAGTTCAAAAGCGAGGGGCAGCGGGCGCTTATTAACCTTCAAGCAACGAATTAACCATAAACATTGGGTTAGACGTCGGAATGGGAGAATGTCTTCCTCTTCCACCAGGCATGAAGCCGCCCCGCCGTACCCGGTTCCAATCCCGGATTTCATCTCAGTAAGCAGTTCCAGCACTGACTTCGGTGAATGAGCAGGCTTTTGCCTTCCGGTATTTGAAACCGGCGGCCAAGTGCAGCGTCTCGCTATCTCATTGTTAATGCTGGATTATCAGAATTTCGTCGGGCCGTTGCGCCTGGCACATTTCGGTGGGGACGGCTTTGGCGCAAGACCAGCCATCAGATCAGGCACAACGGGCGCAGGCAGGCAGCCTTCGCGACCGCTTGCGCTTTGCCGGTCTCGATGCCGAGCAGTGCGAGGCCGTGCGTCGCCATCGCCCGATGCTGCAGGCGCATCTGAAGGCCGGCCTCCGCGATCTTTTCCAGCGCTACCAGTCATTTCCCGATGCTTCCCGCAATTTTTCGACCGAACGCCAGGTAGAGCGTCTCCACGACCTGCAGTCTTCCCATTGGGACGTCCTGACTGACGCCCGCTTCGACAGCCTTTATGCCGAACGCGTCAAGGTTCTCTCCGATTCCGAAAGCAAGATGGGGCTCGATCCCCGCTGGCATATTGCCGGCCACGGCGTCATTCTCGAGCACCTGCTTTCGGGAATTGCCGAGGACATGGGCGTGCGTGCGCTGTTGCCGGGTTCGAAACGCCGTGCACGCGAACTGTCCGAACTGATGTCCGCGATCGTCCGGCTTGTCATGGTGGACGTCGAGATCGCCGTGTCGCTGCGCTTCAACGAGACCCGCATCAGCCATCAACGAGCGCTGGCGGATCAGCGCGCCGCCGATCAGGCCGAGGTCGTCGATATCTTCGGCGACGTCGTCCGCGCCCTTGGCGAGCGTGATCTGACTGTCCGCGTCAGCCCGGATGTACCTGCAGCCTATGCGGATCTGGCACAAACGCTGAATGCGGCGCTGGATGAGGTGCAAGGCGATTTCGTCTCGCTTTCCGGCCGGCTACAGGCCGCCGAAGCAACCACAGGCGCCATCGCCCGCGATAGCCGCACGCTGACCCAATCCTCCGCGAGTCACTCCCAGGAACTTCTCGGTGCGGCAAAGCTTCTGGCCAACCTTGCCGACCAGGTACGCGACAATGCGTCGAGCACGCGCTCTACGGAGCGAGCCGTATCTTCGACGCGCGTGGCTGCCGAGGCGAGCGGCCTTGTCGTCGGCCAGGCAATTGCCGCGATGTCCGACATCGAAACCTCGGCCGAGAAGATCGGCGAGATCATCGGCGTCATCGACGAGATTGCTTTCCAGACCAACCTTTTGGCGCTGAACGCCGGGATCGAAGCCGCTCGTGCCGGCGATAGCGGTCGCGGCTTTGCCGTCGTCGCGCAGGAAGTACGCGCACTTGCGCAGCGCTCCGCCGATGCCGCCCGCGAGATAAAGACATTGGTGTCGGGCACCAAGGCGCAGGTCGATGCCGGCGTCCAGATGGTCGGCCGGACGCAGGAGGCCATCGGCAACATCGTCCGGCAGGTCGGCGACATCAACGACGCAATATCAGGCATCGCAAATGCGACGGACGATCAGGCGGCTGGTCTCAATGCCGTCACATCGGAGGTCGGAAGTCTGGGCGAACGCGTAGCCGGCACGGGCGCACTTGCCCGCAGCACCGGCGAAGGCGCCGACACGCTGCAGACGGTCATCCTTGAACTGGGCCAGACGATCCGTGAATTCCGCATCGCCCGCGAGAAGCAATATGCCGATGCCGGCCGCGCGCCGCGCAGCACTGTTGCCGCCGCGCCTGAGCTTCGTGGAGATAGCTTCTCCCTGGTGTCATATGCCGAGGCGGAGGCCGACGATGCCTTCGACTTTCCGCGGCGTGCAGCAGGACTGGGAGGCCATCGGAATGTTTTTTGACAGCTTTGATTTGATGCGTATGCAGGCGGTGTGGCCTGAATTCAACCGACAGGAAACGATCTGATGGCAGGCAAGAAGGGCGAAAAGACAATCAGTCTGGCCGCAGTGCTGGACCTCAACGAAGCTTCGACGCTTCGCGGCAAATTGATGGGACTACGCGGCAGCAACGTCGTGGTCGACGCCTCGGGCGTCGAAAGGGTCGGGGCTCTATGCGTCCAGGTAATCATGGCCGCTGCCAAGACTTGGGATGAAGACAAGCTGTCCTTCACCTTTTCCAAGGTGTCGGATGCATTTCAGAAAACGATGCAGCTGATCGGTGTCAACATCGATCACCTGCTTGCCAAGGGGACCCGGCAATGAAGAAAAAAGTGCTCACCGTGGATGACTCCCGGACGATCAGGAACATGCTGCTCGTCACGCTCAACAATGCAGGCTTTGAGACCATCCAGGCCGAAGACGGCATCGAGGGTCTCGAGGTTCTCGAGGAAGCCAATCCCGACGTCATCGTCACCGACATCAACATGCCTCGTCTTGACGGCTTCGGCTTCATCGAGGGTGTTCGTCGCAACGACAAGTATCGTGCGATCCCGATCCTGGTGCTGACCACGGAAAGCGATGCCGAAAAGAAGAACCGTGCCCGCCAGGCCGGTGCCACGGGCTGGATCGTCAAGCCTTTCGACCCTGCAAAACTGATCGATGCCATCGAGCGCGTAACCGCTTAAACAGGATTTCTTCCTATGGATATGAACGAAATCAAAGAGATCTTTTTCCAGGAATGCGAGGAGCAACTCGCCGAACTGGAATCCGGTCTTCTGAAATTGAATGATGGCGACCGAGATTCGGAAACCGTCAATGCCGTCTTTCGTGCCGTTCATTCCATTAAGGGAGGAGCAGGGGCATTCGGTCTCGATGACCTGGTCGCCTTTGCCCATGTTTTCGAAACAACGCTCGACTGTGTTCGCTCCAACAAGCTGGAGCCGAACCAGGACGTGCTCAAGGTCATGCTGAAGGCGGCCGACGTGCTTGCCGATCTGACCAATGTCGCCCGCGACGGCGGCAGCGTCGACGATGCCAGGAGCCGAGGTCTCGTCAAGGAACTCGAGGCGCTCGCCAACGGTGTGCCCATCGCCTCGGCACCAGCGGAAGCAGTTGCTGCAAAGGTTGCTGCACCGGCGCCTGCGCCAGCCAAGGCAGTAGCGCCAGTAGCGGCGACCGACGACACCGGTTTCCAGCCCATCCCCTTCACCTTCGACGATTTCGACGGTCCGGACGATGTGGTCGCGCAGCTCCCGCAATTCGAAATCAGCTTCAAGCCGCGCGCCGATCTTTATTCCAAGGGCAACGATACCACCCTTCTGCTGCGCGACCTGTCGCGTCTTGGCGAGATGAGCATCCATTGCAATATGGACGCCCTGCCGTTGCTGCCCGAGATCGATGCCGAAGCCGCCTATTTCGAATGGACGATCTCCATCAAGACCGACAAGGGCGAAGATGCCATCCGCGCGGTCTTCGAATTTGCCGAATGGGATTGTGATCTCGAGATCAGGGCGGCCAGCGAGATTGCCGGCGTCGCAAATGTCGACGAAGAGCTGCCGATGGTTCCAGTCCCATTCGATCTCTCGGCTCTCGACGACGATATGGGTCTGGCGGAAGTCGAGGCAGAAGCGTCGCAGACCGATGCCGCAGCCGCCGTTGCCGCTGCCGAGACCGCAAGCAATGTCACGCAGCTGGCGTCAGCCGCTGCGCGCGCCGAGAAGAAGGAACCGGCAGGCGCTGCAGCTGCAGCCGCCAACGCCGCGGCCCAGAACAACGCCGCAGCCGGCCAGACTATTCGCGTCGATCTTGACCGCGTCGATCGCCTGATCAACCTCGTCGGCGAACTCGTCATCAACCAGGCGATGTTGTCGCAGAGCGTCATCGAGAACGACAACAACGGCACATCGTCGATCAACATGGGTCTCGAGGAGCTCCAGCAGCTCACCCGCGAGATCCAGGATAGCGTGATGGCGATCCGTGCGCAGCCGGTCAAGCCGGTCTTCCAGCGCATGTCGCGTATCGTCCGCGAAATCGCCGATATGACCGGCAAGTCGATCCGCCTCGTCACCGAGGGTGAAAATACCGAAGTCGACAAGACCGTCATCGACAAACTGGCGGAACCGCTGACCCATATGATCCGCAACGCCGTCGACCACGGCGTCGAGACCCCGGAAAAACGCGTCTCCCTCGGAAAGAACCCTGAAGGCACGGTCCGATTGACCGCGAAGCATCGCTCCGGACGCATCCTGATCGAGCTTGCCGACGACGGCGCCGGTATCAACCGCGAAAAGGTTCGCCAGAAGGCGATCGACAATGACCTGATCGCCGCCGATGCCAACCTGTCTGACGAGGAGATCGACAACCTCATCTTCCTGCCGGGCTTCTCGACGGCCGACAAGATCTCCGACATTTCCGGCCGGGGCGTCGGCATGGACGTCGTCAAGCGCTCCATCCAGGCGCTCGGCGGACGCATCAACATCACCTCGAAGCCGGGCCATGGCTCCGTCTTCACCATGAGCCTGCCGCTGACGCTCGCCGTCCTCGATGGCATGGTCGTGACAGTCGCCGGCCAGACCCTCGTCGTGCCGTTGACCGCGATCGTCGAAACGCTACAGCCCGAAGCCGCGGCGATCCACTCCTTCGGCGCCGACCATCGCCTGATCTCGATCCGCAATTCGTTCTGCCCGCTCGTCGATGTCGGTCGCATCTTGAATTTCCGCGCTACCCAGGCAAATCCGGTCGACGGCGTCGCACTTCTGGTGGAATCGGAAGGCGGCGGCCAGCGCGCCCTCATGGTCGATGCGATCCAGGGCCAGCGCCAGGTCGTCATCAAGAGCCTGGAAGCGAACTACACGCACGTCCCCGGCATCGCCGCAGCGACCATCCTCGGCGATGGCCGCGTCGCCCTTATTCTCGACGTCGACGCCGTCGTGGCTGCCTCCCGTGGGCAGTCGCTGAGGGCCGAAATGTCTTACGCAGCAGCGGGTTGAAGCCATGTCCTTTGCCGCCAAGAGCATGAACCAGGGTGATCGCGAACTGATCGCATTTCGGATCGGCGACCAGGAATTCTGCGTCGACGTCATGTCGGTTCGCGAAATTCGCGGCTGGACGCCGGCGACGCCGATGCCGCATGCGCCGTCCTATGTCCTGGGCGTCATCAATCTGCGCGGTGCCGTATTGTCGATCATGGATCTGTCGGCAAGGCTCGGAATGAAGCCTGCGGTGCCGACCGAGCGTCACGTCATCATCGTCACGCAGGTGAAGCGCAAGACGATCGGCCTTCTGGTCGATGCCGTGTCGGACATCCTGACGATCAACGACGACAATATTCAGCCACCACCGGAGGTTTCGTCGGATCTCGTCAAGCGCTATGCGCGCGGCATCCTCGCGATCGACCGTCGCATGGTGTGCCTGATCGAACTGGAAGCCTTGTTTCCCGACACCGAAAGTGAAGCCGCATGAGCTCGATGGGCGCTACAGAACTGCGGCAGTCCCCGGACGAGGTGCTCGCCAGCGGCGAATATCCGCTGCGCCGCCGCGACCTGACCGACATCGCTGCGATGATCTATTCCGATGCCGGCATTTCGCTCAATGAGACAAAGGCTTCGCTGGTCTATTCCCGGCTGTCGAAGCACATCCGAAATCTCGGCCTCTCGGGGTTCCACGAATATTGCTCGCTTGTCTCGTCGCCTGCAGGCGGCGCCGCACGGCGCGAGATGCTGTCGCACCTGACGACCAATTTCACGCGTTTCTTTCGCGAAAACCACCATTTCGAGCACCTGAAGACCGAAGTGTTGCCAGCCCTCCTTGCCCGCGCCAAGAGTGGCGGACGCGTTCGCATCTGGTCGGCCGCGTGCTCTGACGGCCAGGAACCCTATTCGATCGCGCTCACCGTGCTGTCGCTCATGCCGAACGCCGCGGACTACGATTTCCGGATCCTCGCGACCGACATCGACCCGAAGATCCTGACCCTGGCCCGGGCCGGCGCCTATGACGAGGCGGCTCTTGAGACCGTTTCTCCCGCCATGCGCAAGCAATGGTTCCAGGAGGTCGAGATCCAGGGCCGTCGCAAATTCCAGGTGGACGATCGGGTTAAGCGATTGATCACATTCAACGAATTGAACCTGATGGCGCAATGGCCTTTCAAGGGCACGTTCGACGTCATCTTCTGCCGGAATGTCGTGATCTATTTCGACGAACCGACGCAGGTGAAAATCTGGTCGCGATTTGCGGACTTGCTGCCGGAGGGCGGGCATCTCTATATCGGCCATTCCGAGCGGGTTTCGGGCGATGCCAAGAGCGTTCTCGACAACATCGGCATCACCACCTATCGCTACCTCGGTAAACACGCCGGGAGGAAAGCATGACCGCGCCGGCCCGTGTCCTTGTCGTCGACGACAGCCCCACCATGCGTAGCCTCATCACCGCGATCCTGAGTGCGGATCCCGATGTCAACGTCGTCGGCCAGGCCGGCGATGCGATGCAGGCACGCGCCGCGATCAAGGAACTCAATCCCGACGTCGTGACCCTCGATATCGAGATGCCGAATATGAACGGCCTCGAATTCCTCGAGAAGATCATGACGCTTCGGCCGATGCCGGTAATCATGGTGTCGACCTTGACGCATCGCGGCGCCGAAGCGACGCTGGCTGCTCTGGAAATCGGCGCCTTCGATTGCGTCGGAAAGCCGACGCCGGGCGAACCACGCCCCTTCGGCGATCTGGTTGAAAAGGTAAAGGCCGCCGCCCGTAGCCAGCGCCAGTACCAGCGCAAGCCTTCCGCCCCTGCTGCGTCACCGCCCTCGACGTCCGAATTCCGCGTCGGCCGCAAGATCGTCGCCATCGGTTCCTCGACAGGTGGCGTCGAAGCTCTGATCACTGTTCTGCAGAAATTTCCCGCCAACTGTCCGCCGACTGTCATCACCCAGCACATGCCACCGAGCTTCACCAAGAGCTTCGCCGAGCGCCTCAACCGGCTCTGCGCTCCGGTGGTCGAGGAAGCGACGGATGGGGCTCGGCTGGAGATCGGCAAGATATATCTCGCGCCGGGCGGGGAGCGTCATCTGCAGGTCGCCAATGCCGCAGCTCCTCACTGCCGTCTCCTCGATCGCGATCCGGTCAATGGACATCGTCCCTCCGTCGACGTGCTCTTTGATTCCGTCGCCGAACTCGCCGGCCGCAATGCCGTTGGCGCGATCTTGACCGGCATGGGTCGCGATGGAGCTGCCGGCCTGTTGAAAATGCGACACGCCGGTGCACGAACCATCGGACAGAACGAAAAAACCTGCGTCGTTTACGGAATGCCAAGGGTTGCATACGAACTTGGCGCAGTTGAGCAGCAGCTTCCGCTGACTGCTATCGGTGAAGAAATATTGAAAATGACAGCCGCGCGAAAGGAGAGTGAATAATGTCTCTAGCGGAGAAAATCAAAGTCTTGATCGTTGATGACCAGGTCACCAGTCGTCTGCTCTTGAGCGATGCTCTCACACAGCTCGGTTTCAAGCAGATCACCTCGGCCGGTGACGGGGAGCAGGGGATGAAGATCATGGAGCAGCAGCCCCATCATCTGGTGATCTCAGATTTCAACATGCCGAAGATGGACGGTATCGGTCTTCTCCAGGCCGTACGCACCAATCCGACGACAAAGAAGGCGGCCTTCATCATCCTGACCGCTCAGGGTGATAGGGCGCTGGTTCAAAGAGCGGCACAGCTCGGCGCCAACAACGTGCTAGCCAAGCCCTTCACCATCGAAAAGATGAAGGCGGCGATCGAGGCTGTCTTTGGAGCGTTGAAATGAACATCGAGACTGCAGCCAAGCGCGTACACATCATCCAAGGCGAGTATAAGGTTATCAGCGACCCGGTTGTCGTGTTGTCGACCATTCTCGGCTCGTGCGTGGCTGCCTGTCTGCGTGATCCGATTGCCGGCGTCGGCGGCATGAACCACTTTCTGCTTCCAGGCAATGCGACTTCCCCCACCACGGGTGGCGATGCCACGCGGTACGGCGTTCATTTGATGGAGTTGCTCATCAACGGATTGCTGAAGCAGGGCGCTCGCCGGGACAGGCTGGAGGCGAAGGTGTTCGGTGGCGCCAAGACGATTGCCATGTTTTCGAATGTCGGCGAACAGAATGCAGCGTTTGCCATGCAGTTCCTGAGGGACGAAGGCATCCCGGTCGTCGGGTCCAGCACCGGCGGCGAACACGGGCGGAAAGTCGAATTCTGGCCGATTTCGGGTCGCGCGCGGCAATATCCGCTGACCGGCGCCGAAACGCAGAAGACGGTGGCACTCGAGCAGCGTCCGGTCATTGCGCCGAAGCCTGTCGAAAATTCGATCGAATTCTTTTAGGAAGTGGGGACTACTGCGTGAACATTGCCTCGCACACGGAAGCATCGATGATAGAGGAAGCGCTTCCGGCCGTCCTTCTGCGCATCGTCTCGGAATTGCACGACGTCGCCTACCTCATCGAACGCATCGAGCCGCAATTGCTCGAGCTGGGCGGAACCAGCGTGCTCGACCATCCGGATTCGCTGAAGGTGATGCAAGGTATCGACCTTGCCGTTCAGAAGACGCGCGGCATCGCTGAGTTCATCGATACAATCACCGGCAGCATCCCCGCCGGCTGGATGGTCGATGTCGCGACCGCTCTCAGCCTCGTCAAACTTACAGAAATGCAGAAGGCACTCGGCGGCGGCGCCCTCCATGGCCATTCGCAGCCGTTGGCCAAGGCTGCCGGCGATTTTGATTTCTTCTGACGCTATTCGCGGCCAATCAATTCGCGCTGCATCTGAAATAAACGATTAACCCGGGCGTTATCGGCCGGGAGGAAACGCTCGCACAAGTTTCGGTTTCTATCTTTGCGATAGGGCACAAAGCCAATTTTGTCTTTGACGAATCGTGCGAGAACAGAATGAATCTGTTAAATCAATTAGTTCAAGTGTTTAAGAACATGCAGAATCTCGGGCGAACACGCCTGATGATGCTGGCAGGCGTTGGCGTCGTCTCGATGGCCCTGGTGCTCGGTGCAGCCCTTTACGTCAATAAACCCGCTCAGGAATCGCTCTACGTCGGTCTGGAAAAGGCCGATCTCAACCAGATCAGCATGGCCATGGCTGAGGCCAACATGCCTTTCCAGGTCGGAACCGACGGCACCAGCCTCACGGTTCCAGCCGGAACGACAGGCAAGGCCCGCCTTTTCCTCGCTGAGCGCGGCCTTCCGAACAGCACCAATGCCGGTTATGAGCTTTTCGACAATGTCGGTTCGCTCGGCCTCACTTCCTTCATGCAGGAGATCACCCGGGTTCGTGCCCTTGAAGGCGAAATCAGCCGGACGATCACGTCGATCAACGGCATAACGTCGGCACGTGTGCACATCGTCATGCCGGATGTGGGCAACTTCCGTAAAGCCGAACAGAAGCCGACCGCCTCGGTCATGATCCGGGCCGGCGCCGAAGCAGGACACAAGGCCGCGCAGTCTATCCGTCACCTCGTCGCCTCGGCTGTTCCCGGCCTCGAGGTCGACGACGTGACCATCCTCGATTCGACGGGCCAGCTGCTGGCCTCAGGCGACGACCCGACAAACAGCACCATCAATCGCAATCTCGGCATCGTCCAGAACGTCCAGAGCGACGTCGAGGCGAATATAGGCAAGGCACTGGCGCCCTTCCTTGGCGTCGACAATTTCCGCTCGAGCGTCACAGCGCAGCTCAACACCGACGCACAGCAGATCCAGCAGACGGTTTACGATCCCGAAAGCAAGGTGGAGCGCTCCGTCCGCACCACGAAAGAAGCCCAAAAGTCGCAGCAGAAGCAGTCGGATTCTGCGGCAACCGTGGAGCAGAACATCCCGCAGGCAGCACCGACATCAGGTGGTGCTGGTCCGCAGTCGAGCGATCAGACCGACAAGAAGGAAGAGCAGACCAACTACGAGATCAACAGCACGACGACTGCCACGACACGTAACAGCTACCGCCTCGAAAAGCTCTCGGTCGCGGTCGTCGTCAACAGGGGTCGCATCGCCAAGATGGTCGGCGAGCCGGCCGATCAGGCAAAGGTCGATGCCTATCTCGCCGAGATGCAGAAGATTGTCGCAAGTGCTGCCGGCATCGATACCAAGCGCGGCGACGTCATCACCGTCAACGCGATGGACTTCCTCGACAACCAGCTTCTCGAAGAAACGGCCGCCGGCCCCGGCGTCATGGACATGCTGAGCCGCAACATGGCCGGCATCATCAACTCGGCCGCCTTCGTAATCGTTGCCTTCCTGATCGTCTGGATGGGCTTCCGTCCGCTGATCCGCTCGATCGGTGGCGGTGCGGGTGCCTCTCTCGAGACCCTGCCCGAAGCGGCCGGCCTCGAGCTCCCGGATTTCGCGCCGGGCATCGGTGGCGCAGGTGGCGCGCTGATGGACGGCTTCGGTTCGGATTTCGGCTTCGACAGCACCGACGATCTGCTGACGATGGGCGAGGACGACGGCAACTTCAACCGCCGCGTCAAGGAAGGCCCCGAGCGTCGCCTCTCCCGCATGGTGGAGATGAGCGAAGAGCGCGCTGCGAAGATCCTGCGGAAATGGGCAATCGACGTCGCCGCTTAAGAAAGTGCCCTGTTTCCGCCGGAAACGCCTTGTTTCCGCCGGCCACCCGAAGGAATGGGGAAGCAGGCGCCACAGACAAAAGCCCTCGGAGCATCCTGCTTCGTGGGCTTTTTGCATATGCGGCAGGGCAGACGGCAGTAGCCTGCTAGGCGGCATCCCACGGCCTTCAAGCACCGATTGGATCGTCTCTAGCTTCCGCCCGACGACAGCGCTCTACTCATCGGAAAATGGCCGACAAGATTTGTATCTGAAGCTTAAATCCATTGCTGGGTGTGTAGAATCAACCTACACTCATCATACCTGTTGGAAATAAGCGGGAAGAGGCCGCGAATCAGCACGCATGGAATCCATCCCTCGTAAATCCCTAAAACTTGGAGATGGAAGTCTGCGGCGTATTGGATACGCTGTAAGTGATTCGCGGGAAGGCTGCTGCCGACCGGCTTGTGTTTTGGGCGTAGATTTAGTCCTGGCTGAGTAAGCTATTGTTGACGGCAGTCGCCTAACACCGGCAGGAAGTGTGAATGGACATACAGACGTTGCAGGCGGGTAGGAACGACAGGGACATGGCGGCACCGGTCGTCGTCGCGAAGATGATATCTCGCGACCAGCTTATAGCCCAGTTGACTGCCGCAACCGGTGCGCCGCATCTTCAATCCGGCCTCCGCGCCCTGACGGACTATGTAGGAGCCTCGCATTACCTTCTGGCACGATGCGATCTGATACAGGAAAGCGGCCTGGAGTTTGTCGTTGCCTCCGATTGGCCGTTCGATCTCGTCAGGCGCCTCGCCTCGGAATTGGTCGGCGCCTATGTTCGCACCACCGAGCTCGAAAAATGCCTGCAGTTGCTTCAGCCGAATTTTGCGCTGTTGCCCGATGACGTCGACCTGCCTGAGGGAGCCAGCCGGCAATATTGTTCGCTGACCTTCAATGTCGGGCGGACGCGGCTTTCGCTGATGCTGATCTTTAGGGATGGCTTTATTCTTTCACCGGAACGTCTGCGCGATGTCGGACTGCTTGCCGGCTACTATTCGAGTTTTACGCGCGCGGGCGAGAACCGTTCCGAACGCGATTTCGAACTCACCGATCGCGAACTGGAATGCTTGTTCTGGATCGCGGAAGGCAAGACGAGCGATGAAATTGCGATGATCCTTGGCATCTCCCGCAATACGATCAACAACTACATTACCAGTGTCATGCGCAAGACGGCGACAAAGACGCGTTCGGAAGCGATCGCCATGGCGGTCCGAAACAATCTTGTCTGAAGGGTTTTAGATGCGATATACACCGGACAGGACGGCCGCGGCGGGTGAGGTCAGACTGACCCGTCCCCATAGGATTTCCAGTCGTTCGGATCTTTTCCCCCGGCTTGTCTCGATGCAGAAATTGATCGACGCGCAGAATTTTGCCGTCTACCGCGTCACGGGTTCCGGTCTGCCGAGCAAGAATCGTCTGGTCTGCGAGCTGGAAAACTGGGGTGCCACCAATTCGGGTCTCGGCAAGAGCTTCTTGGACGCCTATGGCGAGTCCATGCTGGAGCACATCGAGAAGTCGCTGCTGCCCTTGATGTGGAACGGCCGCGAGGAGGACAGCACGGCTGAGACCCCCGACTTCGCACACTTTACGGTGCGCATGAGGCCGCAGCTGGTGCCGTTCGCCGGCGTTGCCTTCCCTGTGCGGCTGGGTGCTGTCGGCAATGGCTATGTTGTGTTCACCGCCAATTTCATTGATCTCGCCAGCGATATGATCATCGATCTGCATGGGCGCAGCTGTCAGATCATCATGGACCTTCTTTCGCTTGACGAACGCCGCTCGGCTGTCGCCGAGCAGCTGAGCGAGCGCGAGATCGCTTGCCTGCAACTGGCAGGCGACGGCAGGATCAGCGAGGAGATCGCTGAGAAGCTGCGGCTCTCCGTGCACACCGTCAACGCCTATCTCGGCACGGCGACGATCAAGTTGGATAGTGTCAATCGCATCCAGGCGATCGCCAAGGCTATCCGCCTTGGCTATATCAGCTAGACCAGAAGCATCGGACATCTGCGGATGCTGGAACGGGGAACGGGGGCTTACCCTGCCAGTGCCGTGGGCTGGTTCGTCGAGTAGCGGGCTGCCCGGAGGCTGCGCGCAAGCAGGGCGGTATTGTCATCCGGATCGGCCGACGCGTTATCAAACGCGATATGGTTGATCTCGATGCCGGCGTGGTGTTCGGCCAGCGCCAGCTTGGCATAGATCGTGATGCCCTGCGGCTTGATTTCGAGATCGATGCTGACCTCGGCAGGGCCGCCCCATTCGAGCGTGTAGTCGCCGCCGAGGCCAAAGTTGACCGTGCCGGGGAGAAAATAGAGCTCGGCCGCTGAGGCCACCAGGTCGGCCAAATTGCCGTAGCACTCGTACCGCAACAGCGAAATCAAATCGGCCGCATCGAGCAAACGGAGCTCGCTGGCCACCGGACTGATAGCTTCGGCGAGGATTTGTTCACGCTGGGCAGAGTAGGGGCATTTTTTCATTCGATTTATCGTACCCGTTTCTTATTCGACTGCGTTGCGTAGATCCGGTGGATCAGCTCGGCGACTGCCTTGTAAAATACCGACGGGATAACACTATCCACCGAGACTTGCGCAAACATGGAGCGCGCCAGCGGCGGATCTTCGAAAATCGGAATGTTGTTTTCCTCCGCAAGCTCGCGGATTCGCAGCGCAATCAGGTCCTGGCCCTTGGCAACGACGACGGGCGCGTCGTTTTCTTCGCGAACATAACGCAACGCTACGGCGAAATGGGTCGGGTTTGCAATCACCAGCGTCGCGCGCGAAACGTTCTTCATCATGCGCTGGCGGGCACGGTCGCGAGCGATCGAACGCTGGCGCGATTTGACGATCGGGTCACCCTGCGCCTGTTTGTACTCGTCCTTTATCTCCTGCTTGGTCATCTTCAGCTGGTCGAACCAGTGCTTCCGTGTCCAGAACAGATCGATGATCGCAACGACGGCAGTCGCCAGCAGAACCACCACCAGTATCTTCTTGATGATCGAAGCTAGCCGCACGAAAAGCGTCTGCGGATCGGAATACATCGAATCGATCGAGCTGAAGTATTCACTCCTGAGCACGAAGAACATGATGATGCCGACCACCACGATCTTCAACAGGGACTTGCCGAATTCGACGAGGCCGGGGACGCTGGCGATCCTTCCCCAGCCCTTCATCGGCGAGATACGGGAGAACTGCGGGCGAATTCTTTCCAGGACGGGCGTCGGAAGGTTCTGCGCGATCGAGGAGCTTATACCGAAGGCGAAGAACAGGACGACGGCAGGAAGGATCAGATTGCCGACCTCCCATCCGATCCGTACGAACAGCGAGATCGCGTCCGGGCCGGTCTCCAGCGACCACTGATCCGGCTTTTCGAACAGATCCCGCAGCACTTCCCCCATGCGCGCCATGCGTTCGGGCAGGAAGAAGACGATGTAGATGAAGGTGGCGAGCATCGAGGCAAACAGCGTCGCCTCGCGCGAGGAGGGAACGTTGCCCTTCTCGGCCGCCTCGTTCATTTTTTTGGCGGTAGGGTCTTCTGTTTTGCTGTCCTTGTCTTCGTCAGCCAAGTCCGCGATCCCTCACAAAAGGAAACAGGCCGCGCATCGCGCACGGCCTGATGATCGGCAAAGGGTAGACCCCCTGAAGGCAAGCCGCAACTCGGACGGGACAAGACCCCTAGGATTTCAACAGTCTTGGGTCACGCGGCCTGGGCTGCGGGGTCCTGTTCGCTTTCCTTGAGCTGTATCTGGCCCGATGTGGCGAGCCGAATGGCTTCCTGGGCGATGGCGCGGCGCGCGATCGCGATCTCGCGCGGGTTGATGCCTGTCGTGCCGGAGGACAGATCCGATTCGATCATGCGGCGCTGGCGCGGGCTGATGGAGGCAAGCACAGTCTCGCGCATCTCGACGGGCGAACCACGCAACGCCATCGTCAGGATGTCGGCCGAGATGTCGTTGAGGAGCAGTACGCGGCCGCGCTGCGGCATGAGCATCAGATCCTCGAAGAGGAAGATCTTCGGGCGAACCTTGTTGACCGATTCCTTGCTCAGCGATTCGAGCGAATTCAGCAAGGTATCGACCTGCGGCTTTTCCAGCTCGTTCATCAGTTCGGCAACCTTGGCGGAGCCATTCGAATTGCGTTCCGAGTCGATTTCGACAAGCAGCGACATGACGCGCTTTTCGATGATCTGCGCGGCCTTCGGGCTGACGTCCTTGAGGTTGACGGTGCGGTTCATGATATCGGCGCGTCGCGATTCGGGCAGTTCAAGCAACACTTTCGCGCCGAAGGAAGAAGGCATCATCGAAAGGATATAGGCGACGGTCTGCGGATGTTCGCGCAACAGGAAGCGACCGACGAACGCAGGTTCGGCCTCGCCGAGACGGTCCCAGATGGAGGTTTCGTACGCCTGGAACGCCGTGCGGCGGCCGAGCAGACTGTCGACTTCATCAGGCGTCAGCCCCTCCTCGAGGATGCTCTCGATCGCCTTGGCGTTGTCCATGAGACCGGCGCCTTCGGTAAAGAGATCCTCGAATTCGGCAACGAGCTGGGCAAGCTCGTCCGGCGGAATGGGACGGAGCGACTGCGCGGAGGTAATGATCAGCTGCAGCTCGTGCTGCGTGAAATATTTCAATAGCCGTCCTGCCACCGTCTTTCCCATGGCGAGAAGAACGGCGGCGGCTTTTTCAGCCTGAGACAACGGTTTCTCGGCTAGAGCGCCGCCGAAATCGTCAAAGTCCATCATGGTCTTCTCCGTCCCTCACATCGGGATTAGGCTTGTCGTGTGCTCAAAACTTCTATCAGCTTTACGCCGAAACGGGTGTCGTCGTTTTCAAGGACTGTTATTTCGCCGCGGGCGATACGGCGCCCGTTGACGGTAATTTCGACAGGCTCGCCGATTTTCTTATCGAGGGCAATGATTGCCCCTTCGGTAAGGTTCATCAAGCCCGAGACCTGCATGCGGCTGCTGCCGAGAACGATCTGGACGTCGATCGGAATGTCCATGATCATGTCGAGATTGGCGTTCAATGCGCTGCCGATCGGTGCTGCGCTTGCAAAAGAAGAGGCGCCGCCGAAGCTGTCCGGCTCAAAGGCGGACGGCTTGCCGATATCGTCGTCGAAATCGCCGAACGTCGAAAGGCTGGTGCTTTCCTCCATCGCTGCGCCGCCGAAATCGCCGGAGCCCAGATCATCCGAACCGAAGTCGCTGAGATCAGGCAGTTCGCCGGAGGCGTCCTGCTGAAGCACACCGCGAAGGCCGTCGATGGCCTCGTTCAATTCGGCTTCGTTCCCCGGAAGCTCCAGGGCGTCTTCGCTGTTCTTCTGTGTCTTCTTCGTAGCCATGAAATCACTATTCCAGTTGAAACTTGCCTCAAACTGCCGTTGTGGCGCCGAGCGCGAGAGAACCGACTAATTCATTAAATGTCTGAGCAGCTCGTCGTCGGAGTTGATGTTGTCCTTGACGCGAACCGTATAGTTCTCGCCGGAACGCCCGAACTCGCAGACATAGAGCTCCTTGCCATTGGCGCTGACCTCGACGTGGACGTCCTGGCTGTCCATGAAGGGGATGACGTCGCCGACGGCAAGTTTGGAAACGGTCGCCAGCGTCAGCGACTGCAGCTTGATCCGCGCATCGAGCGTCACCTGGGAACGACGCACCTGCTCGGAAAGCTGCTCCGACCACGCATCCGACTTCGTTGCCTGGATCTTGGCTCTGGGGGCTGAGATATCGGTCTTCAGAAGCACCTTTTGCGGCACGATCACCACGAATTCCGAACTTGCCATGCCGACGGTCATCGTCATTTTGACCGCAGCTGCGAACTCGTCGACATGGTCATCCGCATGCTTCGGTCGGCTTTCGATGTTGTGCGGAGCCCCAAGAAGCGGTTCGAAACCGCCCGAGGCGTTGACACCCGAACGAAGGACGTTGGCGAGCTTGTCGAAAACCATCACGGAGAGGTCGAGCTCGATGACCGAGAGGGGGCGCAAAACCGGCTGCTTAATCGTCTCAGGCAAAGCTCCGAGCAGATGCTCCATCAGCGTCAGCACGACACCGCTGCAGCAGGCCAGCACGAAGGTCGGCGACCAGTTTCGCAGCGAACCGTTGACGAGCGCGAAATTCTCGCCGAGATCGGCGATGATATCGTTCATCAGGCCCGCTTCACAGCCGATATAGGCAACTGATATGTCGAGGCCGGTTTCGGCCTTGATAACGTCGGGAAGAAATTCGCTGAAGATATGACCGAGGGCCGAGCAGCGTTTTGCCACCGTCGCCTGGTCGCCCAGGCCGCCGGTCAGTTTGGCGAGCAGGACGGGATCGATGTTCGGGACGGTATTCGTGGTCTGGTCGCTCATCGTCGTCACGCAGCCTTGTTCTCACCGCCGGGGTTCATCATTTCCTGCTCGACCGCATCGATCGAGGGACGTTCGTAAGCCGAGATGGTCTTGCGTCCGTATTCCAGCGCGACCTGGGGAACGGAGCCGTTCATGTAGGCGAGCAGCGTCTGCTTCACGATCACGTAGAGCCGGTGCTGCTTTGTGCGCACGACCTTGATCTGCGAACATAGCGGCGCGCAGACCGAATAGGAGAGCAGGATGCCGAGGAAGGTGCCGACCAGCGCCGAGCCGATCAGATGTCCGAGCACTTCCGGGCTGTCGTTGATGTGGCTCATGGCCTTGATGACGCCGAGAACGGCGGCAACGATACCGATCGCCGGGAAGCTGTCGCCCATGATGGTAATGGCGTGGAACGGCTTCATCTTGTCGTAGTGGATCGTATTGATTTCCTCGTCCATCAGCGCCTCGATCTCGTGTGAGCGGGCATTGCCGATGATGATCAGGCGCACGTAGTCGCAGATGAAGGACGTCAGTTCCTTGTTCTTCAACACAGTCGGCGCCGACTGGAAGATCGAGGACTCCTCGGGATTGTCGATATGCGCCTCGATCTCGTTGCGCGACTTGGTACGCAGGTCGCGCATCAGGGAATAGAGCACACCGAGAACGTCGAGGTAGTTGCGCTCCTTCGGAACTGAATGTTTGAAGGCCTCGACGAGCGCTTTGCCTGAGTCCTTCAGGACTTTCATCGGGTTGGCCATAATGAAGCCACCCATGCCGGCGCCTGCAATGATGACAAATTCGAAGGGTTGAAAAAGAGCGTCTACGTGCCCGCCCATGGCCATGAAGCTGCCAATGATGCAGCCGAAGGTCACAACTAATCCGATAATAATATTCATGGACGGTCCACACCTGAACGTTCGTTTCACCTAATGGAGTACGGCTTCTATCTTGCGTGAAGCTGTTCCGCGGCGCCCTCTCGAGCCCTTCTTCTCCTCTCTTCAAGTGTGTCAGCTTCGCGCAAGGAAATGAAGGCAATGTCCGCCCACGGGCATCCACGCCCGGCTAACGACATGAACGAGTTCGGCGACGGCGCCGTCTCTTTTTACGTTATTCTCCAATGTCCGGAGGGCGTTGCAATGCAGTCTGGTATCTATGTCTCCCTATCGTCGCAAATGGCCCTCGAACGGCGCCTGACGACGATTGCCGACAACATGGCAAACGTGAATACAACGGGTTTCCGTGGTACCGAGGTCAAATTCAACCAGGTTCTGAGCGACACCGATAACAAGCTGAGCGCCAAGGTCGCCTTCGTCTCCCAAGGCAACGACTATCTCTCTACCGACACTGGCGAACTCCAAAACACCGGCAGCCTGCTTGATTTCGCCGTGAAGGGTGACGCCTGGTTCGGGGTCAACACGCCGGCGGGCACGGTGCTGACCCGCGACGGCCGCTTCACGATGTCGGAAACCGGAGCGCTGGTCTCCGTGCGCGGATATCCCGTCCTCGACCCGGGCGGCGCGCCGATACAGCTTGATCCGAAAGGGGGCGAACCGACTGTCTCCACGAACGGCGTCATCATGCAGAATAACAAGCAAATGGGCACGATCGGCCTCTTCTCGGCAGATGTCGACAAGGGCTACCTGCGCTATGACAACAGCGGCATCCTTACAACCGACACGCCCCAGGCCGTAGTCGACAATTCCAAGATCAGCATCGCCCAGGGTTACCTTGAAAACTCCAACGTCAACGGCATGCGCGAAATGACCGAGCTGATCGAAGTCAGCCGGGCGTTCGATAATATCTCGACCCTGACGAACAACAGTGAAGGTTCCCTTGATGATGCGATCAAGACGCTCGGTAGCAAGTCTTGATGGACAAGCCGATGAACGCGGACTTTTTGCCTGACGGTGCCATATCCCCGAAGCTTGGCCAGTTGGCGAGCCTTGCCGGCCGATACGCCACGCCCGAGCATGCTGTCGCGCATGGCGGCCACGTCCGTACCATCGCTGCCGGCCACTACACCGTCGCTGGTCTTTCGAGGCATGTTCGCCTCGGCGAATTCGTCGCTCACCGATCCGCGACCGGCGTTCACCTCGGTGAGGTCGTCCGCGTCGAGCCGGAATTGGCCTTTGTCTGCCCGATCGAACCGGGTGAACCCATCGGCATCCACGATACGGTGATCCGCAAGGGCGCCTTCCGGATTGCACCGACAGAGGGATGGTGTGGCCGCACCGTCAATTCGCTGGGTGAGCCGATCGACAACCTCGGGCCGCTTCCGATCGGCAACGTCCGCCGCTCGATTTCAAACACGGCGCCGCCGTCGATGACGCGTCAGCGTGTCTCCACCGGCTTCAAGACTGGTGTTCGCGCCATCGATATCTTCTCGCCGCTCTGCCTTGGCCAGCGCCTCGGCATCTTCGCCGGCTCCGGCGTCGGCAAGTCGACGCTGCTGTCGATGCTGGCTCGGGCCGAAGCCTTCGACAAGGTCGTCATCGCGCTCGTCGGCGAACGCGGACGCGAGGTTCGTGAATTCATCGAGGATACGCTCGGGCCGCACATGCAGAAATCGGTCGCGGTCGTGGCGACCAGCGACGAAAGCCCGATGCTGCGGAAGATGGCGCCCCTGGCTGCGATCACCATTGCCGAGCATTTTCGCGACGCCGGCGACAACGTGCTTCTGATCGTCGACAGCGTGACGCGATTTGCCCATGCCATCCGCGAAGTTGCCACCGCCTCCGGCGAGCCGCCGATCGCGCGCGGCTATCCCGCGTCGGTCTTCACGGAGTTGCCGAGATTGCTGGAGCGGGCGGGGCCCGGTCCTGAAGGCACGGGCACCATCACGGCGATCATTTCGATCCTCGTCGACGGCGACAACCACAACGATCCGATCGCCGACTCGGTCCGCGGCATTCTCGACGGCCATATCGTGCTTCAGCGCAGCCTTGCGGAGGAGGGGCGTTATCCGCCGATCGATCCGCTGGCGTCGGTATCGCGTCTTGCCCGAAAGGCCTGGACGCCGGATCAGGAAAAGCTGGTTTCGCGACTGAAGTCGCTCGTCCATCGCTTCGAGGAGACACGCGACCTTCGGCTCATCGGCGGTTATCGGCAGGGCAGCGACCCCGATCTCGACATGGCGATCAAACAGGTCCCGATCATCTACGACATCCTGAAGCAATTGCCCGGTGAGCGCCCGACGGTCGACGCTTTCACCGACCTGGCGACGGCTCTGAAAAATGGCTCGGCGGCGCATCTGGCCGCAAGACAAAGAGGCTAGACGTGAACGTAACCGATGCAGACGAACCGGTAGCGCCGCTGAAGCAGTCGGGCAGGAGAAAGGCCGCGGTTGCCGACAAGGCGCTGAAGGCGACCGGCCTTGTGCTCGCCGGCATGTCTGCGTTTTTCCCATGGTACGTGTTTTTCAACCCGGACAAATTCGGCATTCACGTCAGTGAGAACGCGCGCACCCGCGATCTCCCCAATTGGCCGGCCCGCAATGTCTTCAGCGTCTCTCCGCTAGCCATGGTCAACAAGAACCCCGCTCCGCAGCCTGCCGAAGCTCCCGACCAGCTGACGACGGCGACGGTCAGCAATCTCGGCCGCATCGATCCCGACGGCCAGCCGGCCGAGGCGCAGCCATTCCCGGGGAAGAGTGCCTTCCACCTTCTCCACGTGGCAAATGGGCGGGCGCTGATCGAGGATATTTCCGGCATGTACGTCGTGCGCGTCGGGTCGGTGCTCCCCGACAACAGCCGTCTTGCAACGCTCGAGCAGCGCGACGGCAAGTGGGTCATCGTCACCTCGACAGGCGAAGTCTACAAACGCGATTGATCCGGCAGCGGAGCCAAGGCGATCAGCCTCCATCGCGTGCAGAACATTCATTGAAATCATTGCTTAATATCATTTTTCGCGCGTGATCCCGGCGAGCGTTCCGTCATTGCAGGCATGCCGTCGCGCATCCTTGATTGTTGCCCTGGCGCCATCGTCGCCAAAGCACTCGAAAGATCGAATTTCCCGTAAGTCCCACGCAAGATTACCCCCCTAGTGTCGGGACAGTAAGAACGGAGACTAGCCCATGCAACCGATCCAGCTTTTTGATTTGGCGTCACGTCAGGCCGAGTGGCTGTCGGTCCGTCAGGAAGTTGTTGCGGGCAACATCGCCAATGCCAATACGCCGAAGTTCCGTGCCAAGGATGTCACCCCTTTCCAGTCTGTTCTCGAGAGCCAGACCATCGGAATGGCGAAGACCAACCCGGCGCATTTTTCCGGCAGCGAGTTCAGCGGCACCGGCAATATCGGTGTCGAGGAAGCGCCGCTTGCCCAGGAAATCGGCGTGCAGGAATCGGGAAATACCGTCGGACTGGAACAGGAACTGACCAAGACCGGCGAAATTCAGCGTCAGTACAGCTTGAACACGGCGCTCGTCAGTTCCTTTCATCGCATGATGTTGATGACCGTAAAGACCTAAAGAAGTGAGCTCATGGACCCCTTATCCGCAGCTATGAAAGTTGCAGGCTCCGGCCTGGAAGCCCAATCGACCCGCTTGCGCGTCGTTTCTGAAAATATCGCCAACGCCCGCTCGACCGGCGATACGCCCGGCGCCGATCCCTACCGTCGCAAGACCGTGACCTTCGGCGCGGAAGTCGACCACGCCGAGGGCGTGACCACCGTCGGCGTCAAGAAGCTCGGTCAGGACACCGGAAAGTTCGTCGAGGAATACGACCCCGACAATCCGGCGGCCAACGAGAAGGGCTACGTCAAGATGCCGAACGTCAACGTCCTCGTCGAAATGGCGGACATGCGTGAAGCCAATCGCTCCTACGAAGCCAATCTTCAGACGATCAAGCAATCGCGCGATCTCATCTCCTCAACCATCGAGCTGTTGAAATCATGATCATCGACGCCATCAAGAATGTTGCTTCCCTTGCCATGACGCGTGGCCTCGGCAGCATCGCCACCGACGAGACCTCCGCGGCTTCGTCTGCCATCGCTTCGACACCGGGCACCTCGCCTGGTGCTGCGGGTGGCACCAGTTTCTCGTCCGTAATGACCAGCATGGCGGGCGACATGGTCAACAATCTGAAGCAGGCGGAAAGCGCCTCCTTTGCCGGCATGAAGGGGACAATGGGTACCCGTGAGGTTGTCGACGCCGTCATGCAGGCGGATCAATCGCTCCAGACCGCAATCGCCCTTCGTGACAAGGTCGTTTCGGCCTTCCTCGATATCACGAAGATGCAGATTTAGAACATTTTCCGAGAAAGCGGATACCGGTTTCTCGATAGAAAATGTGGCGAAACAAAAGGTTAGAGCCTTCGGTTTGATGGCATCAAACAGGAAATAGCTCCAACCAGATTTAAGGACGAAGATATGAGAGCGCTTGCCATCGCAGCGACGGGCATGGATGCCCAGCAGACCAATCTCGAAGTGATCGCGAACAATATCGCGAACATCAACACGACGGGTTACAAGCGCTCCCGCGCCGAATTCTCCGACCTTATGTACCAGACCGAGCGGGCCAAGGGCATTGCCAACCGGCCGAACCAGGCGGCGGTGCCGGAAGGTGCCAATATCGGTCTCGGCGTCCAGACGACGGCAGTTCGCAACCTTCATATCCAGGGCGAGCTGTCGCAGACCGGCAACGAGCTCGATGTGGCGCTTGTCGGCCGTGGCTGGTTCCAGATCCAGATGCCTGACGGCACGACTGCCTATACCCGCGCCGGCTCTTTCAACAAGAGCGCGACAGGCCAGATCGTCACGACCGACGGCAACGTCCTCGACCCGGCCGTCACCATCCCGACCAACGCCAGCAACATCACCATCAGCCAGACCGGCGAGATTGCGGCGACCATCGGCACCAACGCTACTCCGACCGTCCTCGGCCAGATACAGCTTGCCAACTTCGTCAACGAAGCCGGCCTGCAGCCGATGGGCAGCAACCTCTTCACCCAGACGTCCGCCTCGGGCGACCCGGTGATCAATACGCCCAATCTCGATGGCTTTGCCTACATCAAGCAGAATTACCTGGAATCCTCGAACGTCGACCCGGTGAAGGAAATCACCGAGCTGATCACGGCGCAGCGCGCCTACGAGATGAATTCCAAGGTGATCACCACGGCCGACGACATGGCGTCCGTGGTCAGCAAAAACCTCAAGTAACAATATAGGAAGGGCCGGACATGATGTTTCGCCGGGCAAGAAGCGTTGCAATCGCGTTCCTCGCCGTAGCAAGCCTGGCAGCCGGATTACTGCCGGCCATGCGCGCCTCGGCCGACGGCATGGGCTATGCCGTTGTTCCGACCGAGGTGATCTATCCCGGTGACGTCATCAGCAGCGGACAGCTTGAGCTGGTCGAAGTAACCAACCCCAACCTGGTCGGCGACTATGCCAAGGCAATCAAGGACGTGACCGGTCTGGTTTCGAAGCGCACGCTTCTGGCCGGCCGGACCATCTCGGTTTCCAGCCTCCGCGAACCTTTCGCCGTCACCCGCGGCGCCAACGTCCGCCTCGTCATGAATGTCGGCGCCATGACCATCACTGCTGCCGGAACGCCGCTCGATGACGGCGCGGTCGGCGACATGGTCCGCGCCCGAAACATGGATTCAGGCATCATCGTCAGCGGCACCGTCCTCGAAAACGGTACAATTCGTGTGGTAGCCAAATGAGACGGTTGCGTCAGCTCCTTGCAGTTCTCCTGGCATTGCCGGGCCTGGTCATCTCCGACCCGGCACTGGCAATGAATTCGCGTATCAAGGATATCGCCTCCCTCCAGGCCGGCCGTGACAACCAGCTTATCGGCTACGGCCTGATCGTCGGTCTCCAGGGCACCGGCGATGGCTTGCGCTCGTCGCCGTTCACCGAGCAATCGATGCGGGCGATGTTGCAGAACCTCGGAATTTCCACGCAAGGCGGCCAGTCCAGCGCCAAGAATACGGCCGCCGTCATGGTGACCACCAACCTGCCGCCATTCGCCAGCCCCGGCAGCCGCATCGACGTGACGGTAAGCTCGCTCGGCGATGCCACCTCGCTGCGCGGCGGCACGCTCATCATGACGTCTCTCAGCGGTGCCGACGGCCAGATCTATGCCGTCGCGCAAGGGTCGGTCATCGTTTCCGGTTTCCAGGCACAGGGCGCGGCTGCCACCGTGACGGAAGGCGTGACAACCGCCGGCCGCGTTCCGGGCGGCGCCATCATCGAACGCGAGCTCCCATCGCGCTTCAAGGACTCGGTCAATCTTGTCCTGCAGCTCAGAAACCCTGATTTCTCCACCTCCATCCGCATCGCCGATACGGTCAACGCCTACGCGACCTCGCGTTTCGGCGGACCGATCGCCGAGGCGAAGGATTCGCAGGAAGTCGCTATCGACAAGCCGAAGATGGCCGACCTTACGCGGCTGATGGCCGATCTCGAAAACCTGATCGTCCAGACGGACACGCCGGCAAAGGTGGTCATCAACGAGCGCACCGGAACGATCGTCATCGGCGCAGACGTCCGCGTATCGCCGGTCGCAGTCAGCTACGGCACCTTAACGGTGCAGGTCAGCGAAAATCCGCAGGTCGTGCAGCCGGAACCGTTCAGCAACGGCGAGACGGCCATCCAGGACCAGACCGACATCTCGGCGCAGAAGACCGGCGGCCGTGTGGCGGTACTCGAAGGGCCTGATCTGAAGACGCTGGTCTCCGGATTGAACAACATCGGCGTCAAGCCGGACGGCATCATCGCCATCCTGCAAGGGATCAAGTCGGCCGGCGCACTCCAGGCGGAGCTGGTTCTGCAATGAGAAGCATCGACGTGACTTCGAAAATGTTGGTTGCTTGCCGGGCACTTCTCTTGCCCGCGATCGCGGTCGTCATGCTCACCATCCCCGGCGCCTTCGCGCAGGAGGCGCCGAAACCGGCGAGCGACCCCGCCACCAGCCAGGATGAAATCCGCCAGTTCTGCACAAACATCGCCGACTCCGCCCGCGATCAGCGCTACCTCCTGCAGAAGCAGGAGCTGGAAAAGCTGCAGGGCGACGTCGACGCACGCATCGCAGTCATGGACAAGCGCAAGGCGGAATATGAGGACTGGCTCAAGCGTCGGAATGATTTTCTGCAGAAAGCCGACGCCAGTCTGGTCGATATCTACAAGAACATGAAGCCCGACGCCGCCGCTGCAAGCCTGAACGACGTCTCCATCGTAACGGCCGCCGCGATCATCATGAAGCTCTCGTCGCGCCAATCCGGCCTGATCCTCAGTGAGATGGATCCGGAGAAGGCGGCGAAGGTGACGAACATCATGGCGATGGCGCTGAATCCGAATACGTCGAAGTCGAAGGACCCCACATGAACAAGCGTCTCTCCGCCACGGTCGCGGCTGTCGTCTTCCTCGCGAGCTGCCAGTCGCAGGCGCTGAAGGAAATCGGCAGGGCGCCGGCGATGAGTCCCATCGGCAGCGGGCTGCAATATGCCCAGACGCCGCAGATGTCGCTTTACCCCAAGCGTCCGCACCAGGTCGCGCAGGGCTATTCGCTCTGGAGCGACAGCCAGGCGGCACTCTTCAAGGATTCGCGCGCCCTCAACGTCGGCGACATCCTGACCGTCAACATTTCGATCAACGACAAGGCGAACTGGGACAACGAGACCAACCGCAACCGAACCAACAAGAGCGATCTGAACTGGAACGGGACGGCGAAGATACTCGGATGGAGCCCGAGTTCGTCAGCCGACGTCACCTCGGGTTCCGATACCAGCACCGATGCCAAGGGCAAGATGCAGCGCTCGGAGCAGGTCACCCTGCTTGTCGCGGCAGTCGTCACCGGCATTCTTGAGAACGGCAACCTGATGATCAGCGGTTCGCAGGAAGTCCGGATGAACCAGGAGATCCGTATTCTCAACGTCGCGGGTATCGTTCGACCGCAGGATGTCACCGCCGAGAACACCATATCCTATGAAAAGATCGCAGAAGCGCGCATCTCCTACGGCGGCCGCGGTCGCCTGACGGAAATACAGCAGCCGCCACGCGGTCAGCAGGCGGTCGATCTTCTCTCGCCGCTGTAACGGCAGGGCGCATACGCGACGGGATTAAGAGGCGGGCAGGGAACATGGCAGAAGCAGAAGGCACGGCGGGCAAGAAGAAGTCGCCGCTGGTCATGACGATCGTGGGTCTGCTGATCTTGAGCGCCGTCGGCGGCGGCGGCGGCTGGATCCTCGGTTCGATGATCGCGCCGAAGATTGCATCCGCAAAGACGGAGCAGAAGGCCGAGGCCACCGCGGAGGCTGCAAAGCCGGAGGGAGGCAAGAAAGGCGAGGAGCCAGGATTGCCGCATCTCGCGACCGAAGCCAACGGCATCGTGCAGCTCGAGCCCATCACGTCGAACCTTGCCTACCCCTCGGAAAACTGGGTGAGGCTGGAGGTGGCGCTGATGTTCAAGGGGCCGCCGGATGCCAAACTGGCCGAGGATATCCACCAGGACATCCTCGCATACATCAGAACCGTTTCGCTCCAGCAGATCGAAGGTCCGCGCGGCTTTCAATATCTTAGGGATGACATCCAGGAACGTGTTGACCTGCGTTCCGAAGGCCGCGTATCGAAGGTTATGTTCAGAACCTTCGTGATCGAATGATTCGATTATTCATTCTTGCTGCCATCATCTTTGCGGTGCCTGAACTGGCGGCGGCTCAACAGCTGCCGAACGACCTTTTCACTGCGCCCCTGAACGGCTCCGCCGCCTCCTGGATCATTCGCACGTTCGGCCTGCTGACCATCCTCTCGGTCGCGCCCGGCATCCTGATGATGGTCACGAGCTTTCCGCGGTTCATCATCGCCTTCTCCATCCTGCGCTCGGGCATGGGCATCGCGACGACGCCGTCCAACATGATCCTGCTCAGCCTGTCGCTGTTCATGACGTTCTACGTCATGGCGCCCACCTTCGACAAAGCCTGGCTGGACGGCGCCCAGCCGCTGATGGCCAATCAGATCACCGAGACGGTGGCGATCCAGCGTATCGCCGAACCTTTCCGCACCTTCATGTCCGCCAATACGCGCGACAAGGATATCAAGCTGTTCGTCGACATCGCGCAGGAGCGCGGCCAGACGGTCACCGATGGCGACAAGATCGATTACCGCGTTCTCATTCCGGCCTTCATGATTTCTGAGATCCGCCGCGGCTTCGAGATCGGCTTTCTCGTCGTGTTGCCATTCCTGGTCATCGACCTCATCGTCTCGACCATCGTCATGGCCATGGGCATGATGATGCTTCCCCCGACCTCGATCTCCTTGCCGTTCAAGATCCTGTTCTTCGTGTTGATCGACGGCTGGAACCTTCTGGTTGGCAGCCTGGTCCGCTCATTCCACTGAAAGATCCGTCGACTTTGGCGGGACGCGAATAAAGGAGGCCGCCGGGAGGGTCCCGAGCGGCCTCATCTTATTCAGCAGCGATCGCGACGCCGTCAGGCTCGTCGGCCTGGAAGGGCGTTGTCCTGGCGGGGAGTGCCGGCACATCGATATGGTCTGGCTCGAGGCCGGCCTTGGCGCGCTCGACCATCATGGTATAGCCGGTCTCCAGATGGTGGCAGAACCGCTCTGCATCGAACAAGGGCTTGATGTAGCGGTTTTCGATCAATCGCTCCTTGAGGGCGGCAACGCGCTTCGGATCGTTGCAAAGCTCCACTGCCATGTCCTCGTAGCCCTGCAGATCGGGCGCCACCAGTTCCGGCACGCCGATCGCGTTCAACAGGCTCTCGCTGACGCGTGAGGCGAAATTCGTGCCCTTGACTGTCAGCAGCGGCAATCCGCCCCAGAGCTGCTCCGACGTCGTGGTATGGCCATTGACGGGGAAGGTGTCGAGACCGAGGTCGGCCAGCTGCTGACGGTCCATATGGAGCAGGTAGGGAATGCGCGTCGTGAAGATCACCCGCTTGCGGTTGATGCCACGCTCTTCGAAGCGCAGAGCCAGATGGTTCTCGGCGCGCGGACCGTTGCAGATCAGCCAGAGGACGCTGTTCTTCGTCCGCTTCAGGATATTGCACCAGATGTCGAGCATCTGCGACGTGATCTTGCGGTTGCCGTTGAACGACGCAAAGACGAATGCGTTTTCGGGCAGGCCGTGTTCGGCGCGGGTCGTCGGACGAGGTATCGGGCGATGCGTCGGATCGTTCGGCTGATAGGTCTCCGGAAGACGGCACAGCTTTTCGTGGAAATGCTGCCTGGAGTGGTCAGGCATCACGTAGTGGTCGCCGATCATGTAGTCGAGGTCGATATTGATGGTCGTGCCGGGAAAGCCGAGCCATGAGACCTGAATGGGGGCGGCCATGTGATTGAGGATGGTGACGCGCGTTTCCTTGGTGTGCCCCTTCAGATCGACGAGAATGTCGATCTTCCGGTCGCGGATCATCTGCGCCGCTTCCCGGTCGGACGTCCCGCGAATGTCGACCATGGTGCCCCAGGTCGAATAATCGAAATCAACGGCCTTCTGTGCTTCGACACGCGAATGGTCGAACAGGGTGATTTCGAATCTTTGCCTGTCGTGCAGTTCCAGAATGCGTTGCAGCAGCTTCATCGTCGCATGGTCGGGCCAGAAATCGGCGGACAGGTAGCCGATGCGGATCTTGTCGGACCAAGTGTGAGGAGCCTTCCGCCTCGCGGCGGCATGGCCGGCGGGAAGCGGCGAGGTGTCGTGGACCGCAAGCTTGTTCAGCGCCTCGTCGCCACACCAGTGCAGATGGAAGAACGGGTTGTCCAATCTGACGTAGTCGAGTTTGCCGGCCGCGGTTGCGGCAAGGATCGGCGCAGCGTGGACGTCGACGGAGGCGAGATCGGAAATCTCGCGGCAGAAGATCAGGTAAAGGGTCCGGAACGTGATATTCGCCGGATCCTTCTTGAAGAGGGTGGAGACGATGTGCCAGTTGCCCTCGTCGTTTAGGTCATCGGTCAGAAGCTTTGCTGCCATCAGCAGATGCTTGAGATGAGAGCCGTTCGCCAGGACCTTCTTCAGGCCGCCCAGCAGCTCCTTCTGCTGCCGCCTCAGAAAGATCGCGGCCAGGACGAACGCGACGTCGGGGTCCTTGAGCGCCAGCGGGAAGATCAGGTTGCCGATCGACACGACTTCCTTCTCGTTGCCATCGTCGTAGTGCAGCAGCATCGCTTCGCGAAGGTAGTCTTCCCGAATGGGCGACTGCCGCCCGGCAAGGCCATAGGCCTTCGCCGCGTCCGACCGGAAGCCGAGCTTCAGCAGCGTCTTGGCAAGCAGCGCATAAACCTTGGGCGACGTGTCGACGTCGATCACCGAGTTCAGCGTCTCAAGCGCACGGGTATAGTGGCCTTTTTGATAATACTTGGATGCCGTCGAAAAGGCGATTTTCGTATTCAAAAGCGAAAACTCCGAGCGAAATTACGGTTTATGTCCGGCCGGCGGCCAGCGTCGACCATCATGGATTCGACGGAAGACTAGCTGGCGTAGCTTGCCTGAAGCCGATGTCGCAGTGCCCACATTGAAACACCTTCACCGTGCGTTAATCACGTTGCGCGGTAGGCCTTTCGCCGCTCGCGTTCTTAAGATGTTGGCAAGCAATGGATGCGAGTTTGTGCGTGACATGACGGATTTGGTCCCCAACAGATTGGGACCGAGGCATGAAGCCGCTCCGTCATCGCCGGTATCTGAAGTCCGGTAATGTCCTCCTTTTTGTATCCAGTTCTCAGGGGACACACTTATGACAAGCATCAATACAAACAACTCCGCAATGGCAGCCCTCCAGACGCTGCGCGGCATCAACAACAACCTGAACTCCACGCAGAAGGCCGTTTCGACCGGTCTCCGCGTTTCTTCGGCTTCCGACAACGCTGCCTACTGGTCGATCGCAACAACCATGCGTTCTGACAATGGCGCCATGGGTGCCGTTTCCGACGCCCTCGGCCTCGGCGCTGCCAAGGTTGATACCGCTTCGACCGCAATGGACAGCGCGATCAGCATCGTCCAGTCGATCAAGGCAAAGCTCGTCACTGCCGAAGAAGGCAGCGTTGACAAGGGCGACGTCCAGGACGAAATCTCCCAGCTGCAGCAGCAGCTGTCGAGCGTTGCACAGTCCGCTTCGTTCAACGGTCAGAACTGGGTTGTTGCATCGTCCGGCGCTTCGGCATCGGTTGTATCTTCCTTCATCCGCAGCGCAACCGGCGGTGTTTCGGTTCAGAGCTCCAGCTACACGTTCAGCGACACTGCTACCGGCAACGTCCTGTTCGGCTCTGACTCGGTCGGCGTCATCACCACCAGCTCGGGCATCCTCGGCACGACGACCACGTTCGGTTCTTCGAGCTACTCGGTCTACAGCCTCGACATCACCAACATGACATCTGGCGGCATCGACACGGCGCTGACCATGGTTGAAAACGCGTTGACCGCAATGACCTCGGCTGGCTCTAAGCTCGGCTCGATGTCTTCGCGCATCGACCTGCAGACGACTTTCGTCTCTTCGCTGAGCGACTCGATCACGTCAGGTGTTGGCAAGCTCGTAGACGCCAACATGGAACAGGAATCCAGCAAGCTTTCCGCCCTGCAGACGCAGCAGCAGCTTGCCATCCAGTCCCTCTCGATCGCCAACTCCTCGTCGCAGAGCATCCTGTCGCTCTTCCGTTAAGCGCAGCGGTAGCGACAACGAAATTCGGCTGGGGCAACTCAGCCGCATTTCTAAACAAAGAGTTAAACCGCACCTGATTAAGGTGCGGTTTTTTTTATGTTATTAGGAATTTCGTTTAGATATTTTTTACCATCTTGATGTCTTATGAGCCCATCGAAACGGCGAGTTAACCTTAACAGTTTGGTTAGCAGGCATGAAGCTGACAGCCGTTCCCGGTGGCAATCCGGAATGTCCCTTTTAACACTGCCAAGGGGCAATGAAACAATATGACAAGCATTATCACGAACAATGCAGCAATGGCTGCTCTCCAGACGCTGCGCGGCATCAACAACAGCCTCGGGCAGACACAGAATGCTGTCTCGTCCGGCCTGCGCATTTCCACAGCTTCCGACAACGCCGCTTACTGGTCGATTGCAACAACCATGCGCGGCGACAACGGCGCCATGAGCGCTGTCTCCGACGCACTCGGCCTCGGCGCTGCCAAGGTTGATACCGCTTCGACCGCAATGGACAGCGCCATCAGCATCGTCCAGTCGATCAAGGCAAAGCTCGTCACTGCCGAAGAAGGCAGCGTTGACAAGGGCGACGTCCAGGACGAAATCACCCAGCTTCAGCAGCAGCTGTCGAGCGTTGCACAGTCCGCTTCGTTCTCCGGCCAGAACTGGATGGTTGCATCGTCCGGCGCGTCCGCATCGGTTGTATCTTCCTTCATCCGCAGCGCAACCGGCGGCGTATCGGTTCAGAGCACAAGCTACACGTTCAGCGACACTGCTACCGGCAACGTCCTGTTCGGCTCTGACTCGGTCGGCGTCATCACCACCAGCTCGGGCATCCTCGGCACGACGACCACCTTCGGTTCTTCGAGCTACTCGGTCTACAGCCTCGACATCAGCAACATGACATCTGGCGGCATCGACACGGCGCTGACCATGGTTGAAAACGCATTGACGGCAATGACCGCTGCCGGTTCGCAGCTCGGTTCGCTTTCTTCGCGCATCGATCTGCAGACGACCTTCGTCTCTTCGCTGAGCGATGCAATCACCTCAGGCGTCGGCAAGCTCGTTGATGCCAACATGGAACAGGAATCGAGCAAGCTTTCTGCCCTGCAGACGCAGCAGCAGCTGGCAGTTCAGTCCCTCTCGATCGCCAACTCCTCGTCGCAGAGCATCCTGTCGCTCTTCCGTTAAGCGCAGCAGCCATCAAACCATCGAAAAACAGAAACCGCGCTCCGAAAGGGCGCGGTTTTTTCATGCGATTGGCTTTTAGGACCGCGCGTTAACTATTGATTAATCATAATGTTGTCATCTGCCCCTAACGCAACGGTTGGTTAACTTCACCTAAGGGCCGGTTAACAGGCATGACGCTGATCACCGTTACCGGCCGTAAGACCGGAATGTCCCTGCTAAAATCACGCCATAAGGGGCAATTTTTCAATGACCAGCATTCTCACGAACAACGCGGCAATGGCAGCTCTCCAGACGTTGCGCGGCATCAATTCCGATCTCGGGCACACTCAGAACGCTGTTTCGTCGGGCCTGCGCATTTCGAAGGCTTCTGATAACGCTGCCTACTGGTCGATCGCGACCACCATGCGCTCCGACGGCGGCGCGATGAGCGCCGTTTCCGACGCCCTCGGGCTCGGCGCTGCCAAGGTTGATACCGCTTCGACCGCAATGGACAGCGCCATCAGCATCGTCCAGTCGATCAAGGCAAAGCTCGTCAGCGCCGAAGAGGGCAGTGTCGACAAGGGTGACGTCCAGGACGAAATCACCCAGCTGCAGCAGCAGCTGTCGAGCGTCGCGCAGTCCGCTTCGTTCTCCGGCCAGAACTGGATGGTCGCATCGTCAGGCGCTTCGGCATCGGTCGTGTCATCCTTCGTCCGCAGCGCCACCGGCGGTGTTTCGGTTCAGAGCACCAGCTACACGTTCAGCGACACTGCTACCGGTAACGTCCTGTTCGGCTCCAATTCGACCGGCGTCATCATTACCAGCTCGGGCATCCTCGGCACTGTCCAGACCCTGGCCAACAGCGCCACGAGCTTCTCGGTCTACAGCCTCGACATCACCAACATGACCTCTGGCGGCATCGACAGCGCGCTGAGCATGGTCGAAGGCGCACTGAAAGCCCTGACGGCTGCCGGATCGCAGCTCGGTTCGCTTTCCTCGCGCATCGACCTGCAGACGAACTTCGTCTCTTCGCTGAGCGACTCCATCAGCTCCGGCGTCGGCAAGCTCGTGGACGCCGACATGGAAGAGGAATCCAGCAAGCTTTCTGCCCTGCAGACGCAGCAGCAACTCGCGGTACAGTCCCTCTCGATCGCCAATAGCAGCGCTCAGAACATCCTTTCGCTCTTCAAGAACTAAGAGGGGTAGTCCTCAGGCCATTTGCAGGCCGCGCCGGCGACGGCGCGGCCTCATTTTTCTCGAGCCTTGACCGTGGCTTGCGTGCAATTCGGCGAGCGCCGATTAGAGCTTGCAGAGGTCGTTGTTGTTTTGTTAACTCTGCGTCGTAGCTGATTTGCTGCAAGCGACGGGCCGCGTTGGGAAACTTCCCACAGGCGGGCATGAGGCCGAAACGTCGTTGCCGGTTCTATCCGGCCTGCCACCCTCCACAAACATACGGGCTTTCGATGGGCACTTCGATAAACTCTGCCGCCTTGGGTGCGCTGACCGTGCTGCGCGGTGTGAACAAGGACCTTGAGAAGGCTCAGGAGCAATCCTCGTCGGCGCTTCGTGTCGAGACGGCGGCGGACGATCCGTCCTACTGGTCAATGGCGACGACGATGCGCGCCGACAGCAGCAGCCTCTCGACCATCGGCGACGCCATGGGTCTCGGCCAAAGCAAGGTCGACACCGCCTCCACCGCGATGGATAGCATCGTCAAGACGCTTTCGAGCATTCAGAATATCCTTGTCAGCGCCCAGGAAGCCGGCGCCGACAGGACAGCATTGAACCAGACGTTGCAGCAGCTTAAGGGCACGCTGCAGACGACGAGCCAGAGTGCATCCGTCGCCGGCGAGAACTGGCTGTACAATAGCGACCAGCAGCCGGACCTTACGAAATCCGTCATCAGCGGCTTTGCCCGTGGAACCGGCGGCCAGGTCTATCTCCAGTCGGTCAATTACGATGGCTCCCAGGCCTTGATGATCGACACCGCCGATCCGAGCCGCGGACTGCTGACCAAGAATATCGACGCCAACACGATCCAGTCGGATGGAACGTCCACTCCTCGCAACTACTATCTTCTGCCGGTGGGGACTGGTTCCGCCCAGACTGCAGGTACGGAAATTTCGCTCTCCAGCACCACCACCACGCAACAACTGTCCGATATGCAGGATGTCGTGGCCAAGCTGCTCGCATCCGCTACCTCTGCCGATTCGACAATGGGTGTCATGCAGTCGCGCCTCGACCAGCAATCGACCTTCATCTCGGATCTCACCGACAGTCTGAAGACGACCATCGGCAGCCTGGTCGATACCAATCAGGAAGAAATCTCTGCACGGATCACGGCACTGACGACGGCGCAGCAGATGGGCGTACAGTCGCTGTCGATTGCCAATACCATGGCAAGCAAGGTGCTCATCCTGCTCCAGGCCAATTGATCGCCAATCGCTCGCCCAACCGCTCGAATGTCTGCCGGCAAGGGTCGGCATCATTCATCCTCGCACAAGTTTGACCTCATACTTTCCAGTCCTAAGGCATGGACCTCTGCCGCTCGGCAGGCTTTGCCGAAGCCGCGTTGGCGGCCACAGGACGGAAACCGGAAGCGTGATGATCAACGTTTTGAGCATGAAAATCGAGGCAGCGGATCGAACCGATCGCGCGGATATGAGCCGTCCAGGAAATCTGACAGGCGGACGCAAAGCATGAGTCCTGCACTTTCGCGCTATTTGAAGGATTTTGGCGCCGAGAGACCGGCGCCCGCCACCTTTGATCCCACGCCGTCCTTCGAGAATCCGGGCGGCTTTGCTGATATGTACGAGGAGCCGGCTGTCGACATCGAAGCCGAGCGCCGTGAAGCCTATGCCGAAGGTCACGAGGCTGCCACGCGGGAACTTTCGCTGAGACATCAGGCCGAGATCGACGAGCGTGCATCGGCGCATTCCCTCGAACTCGACGCCCTTCGCGCCGAGTATGAAATCCAGGCCGCCGAGCACATTGCGTCGAGCCTTGGGAAAATCGCCGTGGCGCTCGGGCAGGCGGTCAGCGTCGAAACGTCAAATGCGCTGGCGCCCGTCATGACGGAGGTGTTGACGCAGAAGGCTGTCGCCGATCTCGCTGATCTGGTAACTGCCGCCATCCTCGAAGGTGTGGTCGGAACGATCACGGTCGATGGCCCCCGTCATCTCTTCGAAAGCCTTGCCGCCCATCTCGGCGAAAACAGCAGCATGCTTCGGCACGTCGAGGCGAAGGACGTCGATCTTTCCGTGACCATCGGTGACAGCGTTCTCGTGACGCGCATGTCCGCCTGGGCGGATAGCTTGAGGAAGATCCTGGCATGAGCGACAACGAGAACCATCACCACGGCAAGAATGAAATCATCATCATCAAGCGTCATGGCGGCGGCGATCACGAGGGCGGCCATGGCGGCGCCTGGAAGATCGCCTATGCCGACTTCATGACGGCGATGATGGCCTTCTTCCTGGTGATGTGGCTGGTGAATGCGGCAAACGAGGAGACGAAGGCCTCCGTCGCCTCCTATTTCAACCCCATCAAGCTCGCTGACGAGAAGCCATCCGAGAAAGGCTTGAAGAAGCCCGTCGACCAGGCTGACGGCGAAGAAAAGCACGATAAGTCGAAGCAGAAGGAAGAGCAGCAGACCAACGGTACGTCGGCAAAGACCGGCGAGGACCAGACGGCGACTGCGGGCGATCAGACCAATTATTCCGAGGCGGACTTCTTCGAGAATCCTTATTCGGTACTCGCCGAAATCGCTCAGGAAGTTGGGCAGCAGGCAAATGTCAGCGCCAAGGGAGACGGCGGCGCCAGCACCTCGGGGCCTGCGACCGGAGCCGACGGCGGCGAGGCCTATCGCGATCCTTTCGATCCTGACTTCTGGACCAAGCAGGTTCAGGTCTCCAGCGCGTCGAAAAAGAACGACAAGGAAGACTCAAAGAGCGAGACGGCGTCGAAGGGCGAGGTCGTGGCCATGGCTAAGGCCACCGCCTCCGATTCCGGGGAGATAACCGACAAGCCGCAGACGCCGGAGGATCAACCGACGGTGTCCGATCAGCAATCGCCGGAAAAGCCGCCGGTGCCGGGTCAGAAGAAGCAGGCCGGCAAGCAGCCGGCACCATCCGATCAGGCGAATCTGGGCGAGAAGTCTGGCGAGCAGAAGGCTGGGGATCAGAAGGCAGAGGCGGCGGATAAGAAATCCGCAGGCCCAACATCAGCGACCAAGGATCAGGAGAAGCAGGCCAAGGACTTGCAGCAGGCCATTACGCAGCAGATCAGCGGCGTTGCCGGTCAGCTCGCGGAGGGCCTTGTGGTCACGCCGTCGGAAGGCGGACTGCTGGTGACGATCTCCGACCAGGGCAACGATCCGATGTTCAACGTCGGTTCGGCGGTGCCCCGCAGGGAGATGGTGCTGGCGATGGAAAAGATCGGCAAAATCCTTGCAGACCGAAAGGGCGGGATCGTCATCCGCGGTCACACCGACGGGCGCCAGTTCAAGGGCGGCCAGAACGACAATTGGCGCCTCTCGCTCGACCGTGCCGAAAGCGCCTACTACATGCTCGTCCACGGCGGGCTGGACGAAAAACGGATATCGCAGGTGTCGGGTTTTGCCGATCGTCGGCTGAAATTGCCGGACGATCCGCTCAACGACGCAAACCGCCGTATAGAGATCCTCGTGCAGGGGACGCAAGGGTAGCTCATGGCGCGCGCAATGCATCGCTACAGCCTCATGCTCGCCTTGACCCTCGGCACGCTCGTGCCGGGGTCCGGTCGTACGGAAGATCAGCAGGATCTTCCGCCGTACAAGATGCTGCGCTCGCTGCAATTCGTCCAGGATTCGGTCGTGCTCGGGGACAACTCGGCTGCAGAAATGCAGCGATTTCTGCTGACCACGCTCGACGAGCGCTTGCGGTCCGCCGACAAATCCGTTTTTGACGACGTGCGGAACGTCGATGCCGTGCTGATCTATGCGATGAGCGGCGGCAATCCCGCGACCCTGGAATATCTGATGTCGCGCGACGTCGATGGTCATTTCGACAACCGCGTCGCCGACGTACTCCGCAAGTACCTGACCGGCAAAGGCCTGCTGGTCGTCAACACGATGGCAGACGCTGCCAAGGAATATCGCGACAAGAAGATCGGCCCCTATCTGTCGTTGGTAGCCGGCAATGTGATGAGCGCCAAGAACCCGAAAGCCGCCCTCCAGCTCTACGACTGGGCGAGGTTGATGGCGCCGGGAACGATCGTCGAGGAGGCAGCGCTGCGCCGTTCCATCGCGCTGGCAACCGAGGCAAAGATGGTTCCCGAAGGGCTCGGCTATTCGCAGCGCTACGTCAGGCGCTTTCTTCATTCGCCTTACGCAAGCCAGTTTGCCGATCTGTTCGTACAGCTGGCGGTCGACGAGAGTGCCGAGATGAAGCCACAGGACGTTGTCGACATCCTCTCCTTCATGGATGCGCCGCGGCAGCGCGAAGTCTACCTTCGCATCGCTCGGCGAGCCGCCGTCGCCGGCAAGAACGAGCTGGCAAGGATGGCGTCAGCCCGTGCGCAGGATATCACCAGCGACGACAGCGAGGCATTCAGCGCGCTGGCGAGCTTCTATGGCGGTGTAGCCAACGTCTCGACGCCGGATGTCGGCGTCGCCGTTCGGGATATCAATCTGGTTCCGGAGGGCGAGCTCAATGCACCGGACCGCGCCCTTCGCGATGCCGCCAAGATGATAGCAGAGCAGGTCCTGCGAGCGCCGGACCCGAAAAGCCTGACGCAAGCCACGTCGTCTAGTGTTCCCAATCAAGGTAATACTGAACACGATGCAGCCGCTGCCACCGAGGCGCCAGGAGACAAATCCTCCGGTTCGGCGAGTGTTGAGCCGGGAGCCGCCGCTGAGGTGGCGACCCAGGAGGGAGGGGGGCAGGACGCCGCTTCTTCATTCAATACATTCGTCACGACGAGCCGATCGAAGCTTGATGCCGTCGATGGCCTGTTGAAGCAGGAAGGTCACTGACCATGGTGGATATCGCTATTCAGAATGCGCCGTCTGGCCTCGATGCCCTGACGGCGTCGAGAAGCGGCCGCAGCGCCAACCAGGATGACAATGGCAAGGCGTTCTTGCTCGCTCTGTCAGGCTCCGGCGGCGGCGGGCGGCAGCCAGCGTCGAGCGCGGCAAAGGATGACGGCCAGACCGCCCCGCAATCGGATTCCGATGCCAATGCGGACACGGCCCCTTCCAGCGACCCGAGCGGCGCGGCCACGGCAGCAGACACCACAACGGCTGAGGATGCATCGATGGCGACCAATGCTGCCGGCTCACCGACCGACGTCAAGGGTCAAACGGTTCCGACCGGCCTGAAGACGCCGCCGTTGCTTTCCGGTTTCCCGAAGTCGCTTCTGGGCCTGCAGAAGCCGGCACTGGCCGACCAGTCGCAGCCGACAGATGCCGCACCCTCGACTGACGTGATGCCGGCTGTAGATGCCGCGAATCCGACCGGCGACCCGGTTCAGCAACTGGCTGCCACGGTTCCGACGGATCAGATTGCGCAGGTCCCGGCCGTTCAGACTGATGCAACCGATCCTGATAAGGCAGTTAAGACGACCGACTCTGCCGACAGCAAACCGACAGACACGCCGGCTCCCGATGCGAGCGGCGCCGTATCGGACGCACTGTCGCTGCTCAATGTTCCCCAGGTAAACGCGGCCCCGGCTATCCTCCAAACCGTCGCTGCCGCATTCGCCGCCGCTGATACACAGACGCCGGCAGAGCCGGCGCCTGAGCAGCCGCTTTCGAAGGTCGCCACAGACAAGATGACCAGCTTGTCGGATGTCATCGGCACCGATGCCGCACCGGCGACGACGACGGACGGCGCCGCGCAGACGTTCAAGCTCGTTCGTGCCAACGGCCGCAGCGGCTCGATGGATATGTCGATCGGCAAAGGCAGCGACGACACCGCACAACTCGACGTCAAGACCACGACAGGCGGCACAGGCGATACCATAACCGTGCTCGACTCGCGCCGCTTCCTCGGGCTCGCCGATGGTTCCAATTCGTCGCTCGTCACAGGTGCGTTGTCCGGTGACAAGGAGTGGGCGGCAACCATGCGATCGAGCTCGGCGATGGCCAGCGCCGACAGCGCGACCAGCACCGGCAAAGTCGTCAATACGCTGAAAATCCAGATGAATCCGATCGACCTCGGTCTTGTGACGGCCAACATGCGGCTGTCGGGAGATCAGTTGACCGTTGATCTCAAGGTTCAGTCCGCGGAGGCCTATCGCCAGCTGACCAACGACCAGAGCAAGATGGTGGACGCGCTCCGAGCACAGGGTTTTGCCGTCGATCGCATTACGGTTTCGATGTCGCCGGCGGCGTCCGACGGAGGCGACAGACAGAGCCAGCCGGGCTTCCAGGGCCAGCAGTCGCAGCAGCAGTCCACCGCCAACCAGGGGCAGGGCAGCGAGGCGCAGGCGAGACGGCAGGGCTACACAGGGCAACAGACGAATGGAAACGACAGTGGCCGGAGCTCGAAGGACGTGGCCGTGGACGACGGCGTTTCTGGCGGCTCTCAGCGCGGTCGCTCTGGTAGCGTCTATCTCTAGCGCCGAAGCATCGGCGGATGGCCTTTGCGAGCGCGAAATACAGTCCGCAGCCGCGAAATATGGCATCCCCGAGGGCATTCTCTACTCGGTCGGGCTGACGGAAACCGGGCGCAGGGGATCGCTTTATCCGTACGCGATGAACATCGAGGGAAAGCCGTTTTTCCCGCCATCCGAAGATGCCGCGCTGCAGCAGTTCGCGATGGCAAGACAAGCGGGCGCCAAGCTGATCGACGTCGGTTGCATGCAGATCAACCAGTACTTCCATGGCGAGAATTTTGCCTCCGTCGAGGCCATGTTCGACCCCCACGCAAACGTCGAATATGCCGCGAAATTCCTCCGCGATTTGCACGACAGGCATGACACCTGGACCATGGCGGTTGCACGCTACCACGCAGGCCCGAACAACAATCCCGAGCAGAAGATCTATGTCTGTCGGGTCATCGCCAATCTGGTGGCGACCGGCTATGGCAAGTGGACCCCGAACGCAGCCACTTTTTGTCAAAATTGATTAGCCATTAAGTTGCATTTTTATCACATTGGCACTCCGTCCATTATGGCGACAATGCGGACAAAAAATGGAAGGCAAGACGGACCTTCACAATGTATTAATTTTTCCACCGCTTTCTTGTATATAAATGGCACAGCACCTACTAAATGTAGGTCAAATCGCATCCTAAATCTTAAGCAATGGTTAATTTACGTCACTCACTTCCTGCAGTTGTTCGTGATTCGCCCGATTCGTACCCATAGCGCATCGGAAACACCACAACTGATTCGGAGGCGGACGAATGATCGTAGTGGTTGATGAGCGAGAGCTCGTTAAAGACGGATACACTTCTCTTTTTGGGCGCGAAGGCATTCCTTCCACGGGGTTCGATCCCCGGGAATTCGGCGAGTGGGTACAGACCGCAGCCGACGGCGATATTGCAGCTGTGGAGGCGTTTCTGATCGGCCAGGGACAGCACGTTCACCAGCTCCCACGCGCAATCCGCGATAGGTCGCTTGCCCCTGTTATAGCGGTCAGCGACCATCCTTCGCTTGAGGCGACTCTGGCGCTCTTTGATTGCGGCGTCGATGACGTCGTCCGCAAGCCGGTTCATCCAAGGGAAATCCTTGCCCGCGCCGCCGCCATCCGCCGCCGTCTCAAGGCGATCGCCAACTACACGGAAGTCGGCTCCATCAGGGTATTCTCCGACGGTCGCGACCCTGAGATCGGCGGCGACGTTTTCGCCCTGCCACGTCGCGAACGGCGCATCCTCGAATACCTGATTTCCAATCGCGGACGCCGGGTCACCAAGACCCAGATCTTCAGCGCGATCTACGGCATCTTCGACGAAGAGGTCGAGGAGAACGTCGTTGAAAGCCACATCTCGAAGCTGCGCAAGAAACTGCGCAAGAAGCTCGGCTTCGATCCGGTCGATTCCAAGCGGTTCCTTGGATATTGCATCGACTGGAACTGATGCCGAAAGGCAGTCACTCGCATCCCTGAGAAGCTGCTTCATGATGACCGGCTTTTCCTCTCCAGACAGCTTCACGCAAGGCAGGCCACTTAGTCTTGCGATCACGAGGAAAATGAGGATTTTCACATGAGCATTTTCGGCAGCATGAAGACGGCGGTTTCAGGGATGAATGCCCAGGCAAACCGTTTGAGCACGGTTTCGGATAATATCGCGAATTCCAACACAACCGGTTACAAGGAAGCTTCCACCAGCTTCTCCTCCCTCGTTCTGCCGTCGGGTTCGGGAAACTACAATTCCGGTGGCGTCGAAACGACCGTTCGCTACGCGATCGATCAACAGGGCGATGTTTCCTACACCACGTCAGGTACCGATCTCGCTATTCAGGGCAGCGGCTTCTTCGTTGTGCAGGATGCCGCCGGAACGCCCTACATGACCCGTGCCGGCGACTTCCAGCCTGACAGCTCGGGAAATCTGGTAAACTCGGCCGGCTTCACGCTCATGGGTTATTCGTATGGCTCGGGCGCGCCGTCCGTCGTCGTCAACGGCTTCAGCGGCCTCGTTCCGATCAATGTCAATCAGACCGGCCTGACCGCAATCGCTTCGACTAGCGGTAGCTACTCAGGCAATTTGAATTCGAATGACGCGGCCATTACTGCCAACGGAGCGGGTACCAACACCTCTGCCTCGACCTACTCGGAAAAGAGCTCCGTGATTGCCTATGATAGCCAGGGCAACGCGATTACCTACGACGTCTACCTCACCAAGACAGGCACCAATGCCTGGGATGTTGCAGTCTATAATCACGCAGACGCGAGCACCGGGACCACGCCGTTTCCATATGGTGCGGCCAGTTCGGCCCCCCTTGGGTCTGGCACCATGAAATTCGATAGCAGCGGCCAGTTGATCACGACGCCGGCAGCCAGTGCAGGCACGATCACTTCCACCGCCCCGCTGGTCATCACGGACGGCACTCCCGCCCGCACGATTTCCATGGATATGTCGGGGTTCACCCAGCTCGCGGCCAGCTTCACAGCAACTGGTGACGTTAACGGCCAGGCGCCGAATGCAGTGAAGAGCGTCACGATTGGCAAGGACGGAACCGTCGCCGCGCTTTACGGCGACGGCAGCACCAAAAATCTCTATCAGATTCCGCTGGCAACCGTTGCAAGTCCTGACAAACTCACCCTGCAGAGTGGCAATGTCTATTCTGCCAACGGCGAGTCCGGCGTGACAATCACCGGTTTCCCGCAGTCCGGCCAGTTCGGCTACATCCAGTCCAGCGCCCTCGAAGAATCCAACGTCGACCTCGCAAGCGAGCTGACGAACATGATCGAGGCTCAGAAGAGCTACACGGCAAATTCCAAGGTGTTCCAGACCGGGTCCGACCTGATGGACGTTCTTGTGAACCTCCAACGGTAAAATTAAGAGTTAGAGGGCGACCATGTCACTCACTTCGGCACTCAATACCGCGCAGTCGATATTCAACAATACGGGCACGCAGAGCAGCGTCGTATCGAACAATATCTCCAACGCGAACAATGCAGACTACGTCCGGCGCCAGGCGGTATTGACCGTCTCGTCGGGCGGTGCCCAGGTGGTGCAGATTGCCCGCAATCAGCAGCCGTCCCTCCAGCGTCAGTTTTTGAGCAGCACATCAAGCGACGCGGCCCAGCAGCGGGTGCTGCAGGGGCTCACCGACATTCAATCGGGTACCGTGGGCGGCAACGACAGCGAGTTGGCGCCTGCGACGTATCTCAGTGCTTTCCAAAAGGCACTGACGACCTATGCCGGCTCGCCCAACAGTACGACAGCGGCACAGGCGGCGATAACCGCCGCCCAGGACGTCGCCACCTCGCTCAACAACGCGACGAACGCTGTCCAGGCGGTGCGCACCAGCGCCGACAAGGAAATCAAGACGAATGTCGACACGCTGAACAAGCTGTTGACGCAATTCCAGACCGCAAACGATGCGGTCAAATCGGCAACGGCTCTCGGCGGCAACACGTCGACAGCGCTGGCCGATGCGCTCGACCAGCGCGATAGCGTGCTCAAGCAGATCTCGTCGATCGTCGGTGTCACGACTGTTACGCGCGACAACAACGACATGGCGCTCTACACGTCAGAGGGAACGACCCTCTTCGAGACCTTGCCGCGCACGGTGACCTTCAGCCCGACGAATGCCTATAGCGCATCTACTACGGGCAACGCGGTCTACATCGACGGAGTAGCCGTCGATGCCGGAACCGGCGCGGCCACCACCGGGCAGGGGACGTTGCAGGCGCTGCTGCAGGTTCGAGACGAGACGGCGCCGACATATCAGAGCCAGCTCGATGAGATCGCCCGTGGCCTCGTGACCATGTTTTCGGAAAAGGGAACGGGTACGCCGGCTGCGCCGACATTGCCTGGCCTATTCACCTGGTCGCCCGCAGGTGGCGCTACGCCCTATACGCCGACGACAAGCACCGTAATCCCCGGCATCGCTGGAACGATCACAGTCAGTTCGTCGCTGATCACCTCGCAGGGCGGCAATCCCAATCTTCTGCGCGACGGCGGCATCAACGGGACCGGCTACGTCGAAAACACCAGCGGCGATGCCAGCTACTCCACGCGGCTCGACAACTACGGCACTGCGATGAACGCCGATATGACGTTCGATCCGACGGCCGGCGTCGATACCAGCACGAATATTCTCAGCTTCTCCTCCGGTTCCGTGGGCTGGCTGGAAGCGCAGCGCAGCGCGGCAACGTCGGGCGCGGAGAATACGTCGGCGGCCCTGTCTCGCTCAAGCGACGCCTACTCCAACGGAACGGGCGTCAATCTGGACGAAGAGCTGACACTGATGATGGACATCGAGCAGTCCTACAAGGCCGGCACGAAGATATTGAATGCCGTCAACGAGATGCTTCAAGCAGTTCTAGATATTGCGAGCTAAGCGATGAAACTTTCCACGATCTCAAGCAACGCGATCCAAAATGCCATGCGGCTGACCATCCGGCAGTCGCAGAACGACATGACGCAGGCCTCGCTCGAGGCGACGACGGGTGTCTACGCCGATATCGGTGTTTCGCTCGGTGGGCAGACGGCACAGAGCATCGACCTGACCCGCGAGACCTCGCGCATCGACGCCATTCTTGGCAGCAATTCCATTGCTGAGGGCAGAATGACCGCCTCGCAGGACGCCATGAAGAACATGACGACGGCGGCGCAGGATTTCATGAACCAGCTCATCGCGCTTCGCGGCAACAAGGATGGATCCAGCGCAACGCTGACGCAGCAGACTGCGACCGATGCACTGAGCAGTCTCGTCGGCGCCGGAAACACCATGCTTGGCGGCCAGTACATCTTCGCCGGCACCAACACCGACGTGCAGCCGCTGACAGACAATACCGCTACCGCGACGTCAACCATTCAGACCGCGTTGACGGCCTATGCGGCCACCCAGGGCGTGGCGGTAAACGCGCTCACCGGCACCCAGATGACGTCGTTCATCACCAGCTACGTGGAGCCTGCATTCTCGGGAACGCCTGCTTCGCCAGTACCGCCGGTCCTCACCGACTCTGGCGGCGCTACGATAACCATACCGGATTGGTCGACCTGGTCGAGCGCATCCAGCCAGAACCTGACGAGCCGGATCAGCAACTCGGAGGTGGTTGAAACCTCCACCAACGCGAACGGCCCAGGTATGCGCTATCTGGCGCTGGCAGCAACGGTGACGACCGCATTGTCGGGACTGACCTTGAGCCCGGACGCTGCGAATGCGGTCACCGACCAGGCCACCAGCTATGCCCGCCAGGCGGTCGATGGCTTGAACAATCAGGCAAGCCAGCTGGGTCTTTCCCAGTCGCGCGCCACCAAGGCGGACGACGCGTTGAATGCCCAGAAGGACATCTTCAACAACAACATCGTCGATCTGCAGGGCGTCGATCCCTACGAGGCCTCGACCAAGGTCAACAGTTTGGAAACGCAACTTCAGACCGCTTACACAATCGTCTCGAAAATACAGCAGTTGAGTCTCGTGAATTACCTTTGATGATCAAGGGTTCGCAAGAATAAGAGGATGCATGAATGTATCAGTTCTCATATGCGGAAGTCATGCAGGATGCGGTGGTCGACGCCAGGGAACGGGAGCGCCAGGTCCTGGACCGCTCGATAGCTCTCCTGGCCGCGGCAAAAGAAAAAGAAAAATACTCTCGGGAAGCAATCGAGGCTCTGTTTTACACCAGACGGGTTTGGGTCGCTTTCATCGAGGATCTGAAGAACCCCGAAAATCAGCTTGAGATACAGCTGCGCGCCAATCTCATCTCTATCGCCATCTGGATATTGAAGGAATGCGAGAGGATCAGGAAGCGGCAGTCGACGAATTATCAGGGCATCATCGATGTCACCACCATCATCAGGGATGGACTTAAATGAAAAGTACCCTTCGTATATCGCTAAAAGCCGGTGAGAAAATCTTCATAAATGGGGCCGTGCTTCGCGTAGACCGCAAGGTCGCTTTGGAGTTCCTGAACGACGTGACCTTCCTTCTCGAGAACCACGTTCTCCAGCCGGAAGACGCAACGACACCGCTTCGCCAGCTCTATTTCATAGCGCAGATGATCCTCATCAATCCGGAAGGCAAGGAACAGTCGACGACGATGTTCCGCAAGTCGATCGTGATGTTGTTGACCTGCTTCAAGAACGAGGAAGTTCTGGCCGAGCTGAAGCGTGTCGACGGTCTCGTCGCTACCGGTCGCGCCTTCGATGCCCTCAAGGCTATCCGGGGTCTCTACACGGTCGAGGATGGCATCCTGAACAACCAGGAAATGCCCGCTGCGACGATCGAACAAATTCGCAAGGAAATCGCACCATGGCGGTAGACCCGGTCAGCGCTATCTCGACCAACAACGCCGCTGCCTCAGGCGACGCCAACAGCTCCAATTCGGCGACGGCGGCAGCTGGCGCGACCATCAACTATAACGACTTCCTGCAGCTTCTCATCGCCCAGATGAAAGACCAGGATCCGACCAGCCCGATGGATGCCAGCGCGCAGATCTCGCAGCTGGCCAGCTTCTCGCAGGTCGAACAGCAGATCCAGACCAACAACCATCTGGAAACGGTGCTCACCAACCAGATGCTGTCCCAGGCCGCGAACTACGTCGGCAAGGACATCATCAGCGCCGATGGCACGGTCAAGGGTACGGTCAAGGAAGTCAGCGTCTATTCCGACGGCATCATTGCAATTACCGAGGCAGGGGATAAGGTTCTCGTGCAGCCGGGAATCAGTGTAACGCCGGCCGGCGGCAGTGCGGACATCGATACCACGTCGACAACCAGCACTGACAGTTCGACCAACTAAACACTGGTCCCTCGTATGAAGCGGGAATGGCCTCGACATGAATGAAGCTGATGCACTGGACATCTTTCAGGCCGCGATCTGGACAGTCCTCATCGCGTCGGGTCCGGCTGTCCTTGCGGCCATGATTGTCGGCCTGGTCATCGCCATCATCCAGGCGCTGACCCAGATTCAGGAAGCGACGCTGACCTTCGTGCCGAAGATCGTCGCGGTCATGGTGACGGTCGGCGTTACGGCCCCGTTCGTCGGTTCGCAGATCTCGATCTTCACCAATCTGGTGTTTTCGCGCATCCAGTCCGGCTTTTGAGCGCGAGACGCAAGGGCTGACCGGCCCCGCAATCATCCTCGCGCAAGCTTCACCCCCTAATTCTCGGTTTGAATAGGATAAGTGGCAACGCCGCTTGTCCCCTCTCATGAAGAGACGGAAACCGACAAAATGGCGCAGCCTCCTGCAATAGCCCTTCCGAAAGTCAATCCGAGCCTGCGCGATGTCGGCTTCGCGATGGGCATCATCCTGATCCTCTGCGTCCTGTTCCTGCCCATTCCGCCGTTTCTGATCGACATGGGCCTGGCATTCTCGATCGCACTTTCCGTGTTGATCCTGATGGTTGCGTTGTGGATTCAGAAGCCGCTCGAGTTCTCGTCCTTCCCAACCATCCTGCTGATTGCCACCATGACGCGTCTGGCGCTGAACATAGCGACGACACGCGTCATTCTCTCTCACGGTTTCGAAGGTGAGAGGGCGGCTGGCGGCGTCATCGCCGGCTTTGCAAATCTCGTAATGTCCGGCGATTTCGTCATCGGTCTGATCGTCTTCCTGATCCTCATCACCATCAATTTCATCGTCATCACCAAGGGCGCGACGCGTATCGCCGAAGTCGGAGCGCGTTTCACCCTTGACGCCATTCCCGGCAAGCAGATGGCAATCGACGCCGATCTGTCCGCCGGTCTCATCGATGAAAAGGAAGCGCAGCGACGGCGCAAGGAGCTGGAGGAGGAAAGCTCCTTCTTCGGCGCGATGGACGGTGCCTCGAAGTTCGTGCGCGGTGATGCAGTCGCCGGCCTCCTGATCACCAGCATCAACATCTTCGGCGGCATCATCATCGGCTATTTCCGCCATGGCATGCCGATCGGCGAGGCTGCCGACGTCTTCGTCAAGCTCTCCGTCGGCGACGGTCTCGTCGCCCAGATGCCGGCGCTGATCGTTTCGCTTGCAGCAGGCTTCCTCGTTACCCGCGGCGGCAGCACCGGCTCGACCGACCAGGCCGTTATCAACCAGCTCAGCGGCTATCCCCGTGCGCTCGCAGTCGCCGCGGTCCTCATGGGCATCCTGGCGATCATGCCCGGCCTGCCGTTCTTTCCCTTCATCACGCTGGGTGGCCTGATGGCGACCGGTGCGTGGCTGATCCCGCGCCAGATCGAAGCCGGAAACAAGATCCTCCGCGACCAGGAGGAAAAGAAGGTGATGCAGTCCAAGGAGCTCGAAAAGGACTCTGTCAAATCGGTGCTCAAGACCTCGGAAATCGAGCTGGCACTCGGCAAGATCGTCTCCACCCGCATGCTCGGCGCCCACCAGGAACTGGCCTTCCGCGTCGGCAAGATGCGCAAGAAGTTCGCCACGCAATACGGCTTCGTCGTCCCCGAGATCAAGGTCACCGACGATATCGCCATTGCCGACAAGTCCTACCAAATCCGCATCCACGGCACGACCATCGCCTCGAATATCCTGCGCGTCGGTGAAGTGCTTGTCGTGACCGGTGCCGGCCGCAAGCCGACTGTACCGGGCGACGAAATCCGCGAACCGGCTTTCGGCATGCCCGCCGTATCGGTTCTCGAGGCCTTTGCCGAAGATCTGAAGCGCGAGGGCTTCCAGCCGATCGACAATGTTTCGGTCGTGCTGACGCACATGAGCGAAGTCATCCGCAACAACCTGCCGGCGCTTCTCTCCTACAAGGACGTCAAGATCCTGATCGATCGCCTCGACCCGGAATACAAGAAACTTGCCGACGAGATCTGCACCTCGCACATGTCCTATTCCGGCCTGCAGGCCGTCTTGAAGCTGCTGCTCGCCGAGCGCGTCTCGATCCGCAACCTCCACCTCATTCTCGAAGCCGTCGCCGAACTAGCACCGCACGTCCGCAAGACGGAGCAGATCGTCGAGCACGTCCGCGTTCGCATGTCGCAGCAGCTCTGCGGCGACCTGGCTGATAACGGCGTGCTTCGCGTGTTGCGCCTCGGCAGCAAATGGGACCTCGTCTTCCATCAGGCGCTGAAGCGTGACCCGAAGGGCGAAGTCATCGAATTCGACATCGATCCGCGCACGCTTGAGGAGTTCAGCGAGCAGGCAACCAAAGTTATCCGTGAATTCATGGACCGCGGACTACCCTTCGTACTTGTCACGTCGCCGGAAACACGATCCTATGTGCGCATGATCATCGAACGCCTGTTCGCGACTCTCCCCGTTCTGTCGCATGTGGAATTGGCAAAAGGAATCGAGATCAAGATTCTGGGCGCCATTTCATGATTTCAGACCCTCAGGGGACCATCCTTGCCTTGTTTCTCGCATTCTGCCGCATAGGCGCCTGCGTGATGGTTCTTCCGGGGTTCTCGTCTGCCCGTATTCCGCAGCAGATCCGCATTCTCGTTGCCGTCGCCCTGTCGATGGCGATACTGCCTGTCTTGTGGGAGACCATCTATCCCAAGGCGTCCGCCGGCGGCGCCAACTATATATACCTGATCTTCACCGAATCGCTGATCGGCGCGATGTACGGGATGATGGCGCGGCTTTATACGCTGGGCCTGCAATTCGCCGGGTCGGTCATATCGATGCTGATCGGTTTCAGCGCGCCCGGCGGGATGGATCTGGTCGAGGAATCCAGTGAGACATCGCTCACCAGCCTGATCACCTTCGCCGGCCTGATGATCCTGTTCATCATGGATTTCCACCACTACGTCTTCAAGGCGCTGGTCGACAGCTACACTGTCATCCCGTTTGGCGGGCATCTACAGATGCAGGCGACGCTGATCTCCTTCACCGATACGCTTCAGGCCACCACATTTATCATGCTGCGGCTGGCCAGCCCGTTCCTCCTCTATGGGCTGATGTTCCAGTTCTCGGTCGGCTTCATCAACAAGCTGGCGCCGCAGATCCCGATCTACTTCATCTCGACGCCATACCTTTTGATGGGTGGCTTGTTCATGCTCTATCTCAGCATAGCCGCCATGATCAGCCAGTTTTCGGACGCCTTTCTCAGCGTCTACAACGGCCATTGACGGCAGGGAGAGCGACATGGCCGAACGAACGCGATCGGAAAAATTGAAGCGCCTCGTCGCCGTTCAGCGCCATCTCGAACGCATGGCGGAAAGCGATCTTGCCGAGACCAGCAAGGTCCGCAGCGAGGTGGGGCAATCGATGGATCGCGTCATCGATGCGATCGGGTCGATGGATCCCGTCCATATGGTGTTCTCAGGCCACTATGCGGACCGATTCGGGCGTTTGACGCTGCGAGACCAGCAGCTTGCCGGAATGCAGGCGATGATAGAGACACGCGTGCTGACCGAACGCACCAAGGCGAACCGTCTCGAAGAGCATATGAACGACGCTCGCGCGCTGGAATCCCGCGAATCCGACGACAATGCGGTCTACGACATCATCGACCAGCAGGCCGCGTCCGCAACGCCAGCCTCCAGCAAGCTTCAAAAATCATAATCGTCGCGATTTCAAGTGAAAGGAACGTGACGTGGCGATTTCACCCCCGAGTGATTTGGTCCTGGATGTTTTGAAGGCCGCAGATCCGGTCGACGTTCAGGCCGCCCAGGCCAAGCTCCAGGCAAACAAGGCGGCCTTTGCCGCTACCAGTCTCGCAGAGGCCGGAAACGGCTTCGCGTCGACTGTCGACATTTTGAACAAGGCCGGCACGCAGTCGGGCCTTGGCAACGCGCACACACAGGTCAAGTCGGAGAAGGTGCCGGCCGCCTACCAGAAGTTCGAAGCCATGGTTCTGCAGAATTTCGTCAAGAACATGCTCCCGACCAGCGACACGCTGTACGGCAAGGGCAATGCCGGCGAGATCTGGAAGGGCATGATGGCCGAGCAGTTGGGCAACACGCTTGCCAAGGACGGCGGTATCGGCATTGCCGAGAAGATGTTCCACGAGCAGCTGCAGAAAACCCGCGGGACCGGCGTTGCCAACGTCGCGACCGATGAAAACGATCGCAAGATGGCGCTGAGCGCAATCACCGATTTCGAGCGCAAGACACTTGGCACGACATCCACCGACACGGATGAAAACGGCTCGGTGGTCAATGCGAGCATCTTGGCGAAAACAGCTTAAGGGGGTGGGGACATGGAAATAATTTCGAACGACTATCGCATCAAGTCTGTACTTGGCCGCCTTGAAATGATCATCGACAACGAGAATGTCAGGATCGGCAAGGACCGGGATTTCGACCTGAAGGTATCCAACGCGCACAAGAGCCGGTGCCTCTACGAGCTGTCGATGCTGTTTCGCGACACCGATCCGGCAGAACTCGCGGCAGCACATATCGAGCAGTTGCACGCGCTGAAGAAGAAGCTCGTGCTCAACGCCCGGCGCGTCGAAGCGCATCTGGAAGCGGTTCGCGCCGTGGCCGAGATTCTGAAGAATGCCGTGCAGGACGCCGATGCGGATGGCACATATTCCCAGGAACAATTTCTCGTTCGTGAGGCTTGATGATCAAGCTCGTTCTAACAGGCGTTTGGGTTTGCGTGGTCACTCTGGCGGCGGTCTATTTTTCCGTGCAGCTGGCAACCGCGCCGACGACCGACCCGAACGCCGCAAAAACGCCGACGCAGGAATTCGTCAAGGGCGAACAGATCAATATCCCCGTCATCAGCAATGATGGCGTGAGCGGCTATTTCCTCACTAAGGTCTCGTTCATGATGAACAAGGACAAGGCCAAGGATCTGCCGCTCCCACTGGTCGAATTGACGACGGACCAGCTGTTCACGCTGCTTGTCGGCAACAAGATGATCGACATCGCCCATCCGAATTCCTTCAAGCTCGATGAATTCCGTAGCGACATCAAGAAGAATATGAACGAGCGTCTCGGCGGAGACTATATTGCCAGCGTGCTGGTGGAGCAGATCGACTACCTCTCGAAGGACGAGATTCGCTCCAACGCGTCAGGCCCGGTCAAGAAGAACATGAAGCCGGTGAAGGTCGTCCAGGGCGATCCTGTTCCGGAGGGCGCCGACAAGTCCACGGAATAGATGGGGCTTCAATGCAGCATTGCGATATTTCGATCCGACCGGCCGCTTCCCAGTGAGGCGGCCTCTTGCGTTAACCAGAACCTCAGCTCGTGCTCGCTTAGAAAATAAAAAATTAGTATATCGGCAAAGAAATTTCGGATCGGCGGCCAACCTCGTCGAGACATGGTTAACAAAAGCTTGGGCTTCCTTCGCAACTTCTAGAGAATTCCGTAAAACTTGCTTCGGAGAGCTTTGTTATAAGCATCGCGGCTGCGTGGTTGTTGCCGAAGCCCGTGTGATGTGCGTCGACGCATGAGGCGTCGATTGCAGGAGGTCTTGTGTGAATCTGGTCGCAAATTTCGCGGTGCATGCGTCGCGTCGAATGATATTCGATCTGCCGGTCTGCGATCTCGATTGGCAGGACGCGCTCACCTTTGTCAACGAGCTGGCGTCGGCAACCGCTGGCCAGACGGTGATATCCTTCGTCAACGCCCACAACATGCTCGTCATGCTGAATGACGGAAACTACCGCGAAGTCCTTTCGGGCAATCTGGTGCTGCCGGATGGGCTCGGGTTGGACATCGCTTCACGCGTTTCCCACGGCGCATCGTTCCCCGCCAATCTCAACGGAACTGATTTCGTGCCGGCGCTTCTGACCTTCATGGACAAGCCAAAACGTATTGGACTGGTCGGAGGACGACGCGAAGTAATTGAAAAAGCAGCTGAAAATTTCCGAGCGCACGCTCCCTGGCATAACTTCGTCGTCATCTCCGATGGCTATTTCGACAAGCAGAACAGCCAAGGCGTCGTCGCTGAAATCGAGCGGCAAAAACTCGACGTGCTGATCGTCGGCATGGGAACGCCGCTGCAGGAAGCTTGGGTGGCGGCCAATGTCACCCCCGAACACGCCCGTCTCGTTCTGACGGTCGGTGCCCTGTTCGACTTCGTCTCGGGTACCGTTCCGCGGGCACCCTCGATCATGCGCACGCTGCGGCTGGAGTGGGTCTACCGCCTGCAAAAGGAACCGGGCCGTCTTTGGCGCCGATACCTGCTCGGTGTGCCGCTGTTTCTCTATCAGGTCGCCAGGCACCGCCTCAGCGAGCGGCATCAACGCCTATATCCCGACGCGTGAACCTGCAGCCTGCGGCATAGGCGGGCGCTTTCGCCATGCCGTTATATTCTCGGGCGTTAACTCTTTATTTGCCATGAAAATTTAAGGTGAGTTAATCTTCCGGAAGCTGCCGTCACGAGTCTCGGCGGTTTTGTGCACGAGATAAGCCCGCGATGCCGCAGCCACGAGAGATCAGGAAACCCCGCCTATACGACGCTAGCGTCAGGCCGTTGTCGCGGAATGGCGAACCCGTCCGCGCACTCGTTGGCGGCGGCCAGGCTTATCCCTCGGCTGCAAACATCCAGTCGCCCAGCGACGCCGAACTCCTCGATATTATCAGCCGTGCGCTACGGGGCGACCTGCACCCCGCATCCGGCCGAAACGGTGCGAGAGCAGCGCTCGACGAGCCGGCGCCCATATCGTCCGTCATAAGGGGAATCCTGCAGCGCGAGCCGACGGCCGAAATCCATCGGCCCATCGCTCCGGAGTTGGATGTCTCCGACGTCGAGCTGGAGTGGGAACCGGTGGAAGCCGCCCAGCATGAACCGAAGCGATCCGATTCGCCGCCGGAATTGCAGTCGCAAATTGTTATCCCGGATAACTCAAATCCCGTTCGGTTGCCGCGCCGCCGCTGGGCGTTCGGCCTGTCATCGATCGCCTTCGTCGTTGCAATGTCCATTGTGGGCGCGAGCATCCCTGCATGGCTGGCTGGTCCTCCCCGCTATGTCGCGCAGGCCCGGCTGCAATTGCAGGGCGAGCCAGTTTCGCAACAAGGTCTCCTCGGCGCCATCGCCGCCCGTCTCTCATCGCCGCATCTTCTCTCCCAGGTCGTTGCCAAGCTGAAGCTGGACCGCGACGCCGAATTCACCGGTGGCAAGACAACAGCCATGGGCGTCGTCTTCGATCTCTTCGCCGGCAGCGGCGGTGCATCGGACGCGCCGTCGCGGGCGCAAGCCAAGCTGCGCGATAGTCTTCTGGTGGCGAGCGATCAGCGGACCGGCGCGCTGCAGCTCTCAATCGTCTCAGGCAATGCGGCGAAATCTGCGCGGATCGCCAATCTGTTGGCCGATGTCGCCGTCTATGACGCGGCGATGACGCAGAATACCACCGCTTCCGGCAAAGGCGCCGCCGCAGCTGACGCGAGCAGCAAGGCCTATGATCAGGCGGTCGCTGCGCTCGCTGCCTTCAGGGCTGAGGTCGGCGACGACAAGATCAAGGCTGCCGTCGAGTTGCAGCAGCAGCGCAAGGATATGGACGCGGAGGTCGCGGCGGCCGCGAATGCGGTGCAGACGGCCCAGATCCGCATCACTGCCGCGAAAACCACCAAGCTCGCCGACATACTCGACGGTTCGCTTTCGCCAGACCTTGGCTCTCCCGCCGGGCTGGAGGAGCTGCGAAACCGCTACGCCGCCGAAAAGAGCACGCTATCCCAGCTCTCGGCCCAGCTCGGCCCGCGCCATCCCCGGCTGTTGGCGCAACAATCGACCGTCGATGGCTTGCGCGCGCAAATCCAGGCCGAGCTGCAGCGTCTCGTCGCCTCCTGCGACGCGGAACTCAAGCTGGCGCTCAGCGACCAGAAGTCGCTCGCCGACAAGGTCGTCGCGCTCGGGCAGAAAACCGTCGGCATCGACATGGTCCGCTTCGGCCAGCTGCAGGATGGTGCTGAGACAGCCCGCGCTCGCTATGAGGCGGCGCTGCAGACCGTCGGCATCGACAAACCGTCCGCAACTCCGGTTCCGCTTTCCGTTGCCGTTCCAGCCGTCGCCCCTGCGTGGCCTCTCGACGACAATTTGGCTGCCGCCGAGATGACAGGGTTTCTGATGGCGCTGGGTATCGCCATTTGCCTCGTGTTCCTGCGCACATGGGTGGCCGATGCCCTGCTGAGCGACGAGGACGCTGCAGTCGATATCAACACGCCCGAGCCCAATCGGAATAAAGCGGTGGAGGAAAAGCGCCCCGCAATCGAGCCACCTCCGCTGAGATTCGACATCACCACATCGGTCGCCAACGATCGCCCCTTCAGGGAGACGGAGCGGGCACCAGCCGCCCCGGTCGTTGATGAGAACCTGGCCGTGCTGCAGGACGGCATGGCCTCCCTCAGAGCCAAGGTGGAAACCTATGCCCTGCAGCGACGTGCCGCACCGAGGTAAGTGAGATCCTCGAGAAATACCCTTGTAATTACCGCTTTTTGACAGCATAGGGCGTTGGCAGGCAAATTCCGTTCTTCGCCGAGCGCTAATTTGCCGTCAAGTTCGAAGCCTGGGAGAGATGCGTGACGACAGTGATTGACGGCAAGCAGGTGGCTGCTTCGGTAGTTGATGCGGTAAAATCGGCAGCTTCGGCGCTGGAGAAGGAAACGGCCAGGAAAACCGGCCTTGCCGTGGTCATCGTCGGCGACGATCCTGCAAGCCATACCTATGTTGCCGCCAAGAGCCGGATGGCCAAGGAGTGCGGCTTTAACTCGATCCAGCATACGTTGCCGGTCGAAACGACGCAGGAAGAACTGGCCGGGCTCGTCGGTTCGCTCAATGCAGATCCCGCCGTCAACGGCATCCTCGTGCAGTTGCCGCTGCCCAAGCACCTGAATTCCGATGCCATCATTCAGTCCATCCTGCCGGAAAAGGACGTTGACGGATTGCATGTGGTCAATGCCGGCAAGCTCGCGACCGGCGACCTTGCGACGGGCCTGATTTCCTGCACCCCCGCCGGCGCCATGCTCTTCGTGCGCCGCACCCACGGGGAAGATCTTTCAGGCCTCAACGCCGTTGTCATCGGCCGCTCCAATCTTTTCGGCAAGCCGATGGCGCAACTGCTCCTGAATGCCAACGCGACAGTCACGATCGCCCACTCCCGCACCAAGAATCTGCCTGCGGTCTGCGCCCGGGCCGACATACTGGTGGCGGCTGTCGGTCGTCCGGAAATGGTCAAGGCGGATTGGGTCAAGCCCGGCGCGACGTTGATCGACGTCGGCATCAACCGCATCGCGGCACCTGAGCGGGGCGAGGGCAAGAGCCGCCTCGTCGGCGATGTCGCCTTCGCGGAATGCGCTGAGGTCGCTTCGGTCATCACGCCGGTTCCAGGTGGCGTCGGCCCGATGACCATCGCCATGCTGATGGCGAATACCGTGATCGCCGCCTATCGCGCTGCGGGCAAGACCGCGCCGACTTTCTGACAGGCGGCGCTCTAATCGGCCGGCGCTACGCCGGTCGATGCCCTGACGATCAACTCCGTCTTCCAAAGTTCCTGTTCCGGATAGGGCCCGAGATTATTCAGGCTGCCGATCAGCCTCTCGGCGATGCGAGCCCCGGCCAAGCGCAGCGACGACCGCGTCGTCGTCAGCGGCACGGAGAAATTCTCCGGCTTCAACAACGGCAGCACGTCGTCGTGCGCGATGAGCGAAATGTCCTCGCCGAGTTTCAGTCCTGCCTGGTTGACGGCGCGGATTGCGCCTAGCGACAGCACCGTGCTCGAGCAGAGGATCGCCGTCGGTCGGTCGGCAAGCTGCAGGAAACGCTCCATCGCCAGCGTCCCTTCTTCGTCAGTCATGAGAGTATGGCTGATGCAACTCTCCTCCAGCGTAAGCCCGTGCTCGGACAGCGCCGCAATAACCCCGTTCTTGCGACGAATGGCGAAATCATATTGAGCAGGACCATTCATCAGCGCGAACCGCTTGTGGCCGAGCAGTAGCAGAAGCTTTGTCGCGTTGTAGAAGGCGCCTTCGTTGTCAATGTCGAGATAGGGGTAGTCGGTTTCGGCACCAAGAGAGCGCCCGTGCACGACGAAAGGGATCGATAGGGACCTCAACATTTCCAGCCGTGGATCGTTGCCACGCAAATAGGCTATGAACAGCGCGTCGACATTGCCGCTGATGGCGAGCCGCCGAAGGGCGGCGACCTCGTCGTCCGGCTCCGCCGGCATGAGAACAAAATGGAAATCATGCCGCAGCGCCTCTTCGCCAAGGCCGGCGAGAAATTCGCCGAAATGCACGTCGAAGGAATGACCCGGCGCCGTCGGCATGACGAGGCCGATCGAACCGGCCTTGCCGGTCGCGAGCCTCTGGGCGGCCTTGTTTGGCCGGTAGCCGGTCTCCCGAACCGCTCTTAGCACCCGCTCCCGCGTTTCGTGATTGACCTCGGGATAGCCGTTCAATGCGCGGCTGACAGTGGTCTGCGACAGGCCTAACATTTGCGATAGCTGCTTCAGATTCACCTGGTCTGTCCTCTCGCATCAATGCGCTACTTTGGAGCATAATGCCTCCTCACGATCCAAAGCGCCTTCAATTATGTAGCAGCGGTTCGGCCTTACTCAAGGAAAATCGCTTTATATCTCCGACTAAAACTATGCTGCGTTGCGAGTTTTCCCTATCGCGGCCACAAGTTACACAAATCCGCTTGACTCCAGGCGGTGCGGTGGATTGAATCGAAACTAGCCAAAGCGCTTTGAAAAGCGGCATGGTTGTGCAGTTGGAGGCACGTTCTGCCTTTGGGAATTATGGGAGGGTTGACCGCATGAAGAAGTCATTTTTGATGGGCGTTGCAATGGCTGCGCTGATGGCTGGTGCCGTCTCGGCAGCGGACCTGAAGTTTCCGCCCGGCGCGGATACAAAGTTCGATTGGAAGAGCTACGATGAGTTCAAGGCCGCGCATGCGGACCTGAAGGGCGAAACCATCACCATCTTCGGTCCATGGCGCGGCGAGGACGAGGCGCTGTTTACCAGCGTGCTCAACTATTTCACCGAGGCGACCGGCGTCACCGCCAAATATTCCTCGTCCGAAAATTACGAACAGCAGATCGTCATAGACACCCAGGCGGGATCGCCGCCCAACATCGCGATCCTGCCGCAGCCGGGCCTGCTCGCCAACCTCGCCAGCAAGGGCTATCTGACATCCCTCGGCGACGACCTGGGCAAGTGGGTCAAGGACAACTACGGCGCCGGCGACAGCTGGGTCAGCTACGGCACCTACAAGGGCAAGGACGGCAAGGACGGTTTCTACGCCTTTCCGTACAAGGCCGACCTGAAGTCGCTCGTCTGGTACTCGCCGGAGAATTTCGAGGAAGCCGGCTATAAAGTGCCGGCAACCATGGAAGACCTGATGAAGCTGACCGACCAGATCGTCAAGGACGGCGGCGTGCCGTGGTGCATCGGTCTCGGTTCGGGCGGCGCGACGGGCTGGCCGGCAACGGACTGGGTCGAAGACCTGATGCTCCGCACGGTATCGCCGAAGGACTACGACGACTGGACCACCAACGAGCTGAAGTTCAATGATCCCAAGGTCGTCAACGCGATCGAGGAATTCGGCAAGTTTGCCAAGAACCCCAAATATGTCGACGGCGGTGTGGCCGCGGTTGCCTCGACCGATTTCCGCGACAGCCCGAAGGGCCTCTTCGCGGTTCCGCCGAAGTGCTACCTGCACAAGCAGGCATCCTTCATCCCGAGCTTCTTCCCGCAGGGCACGAAGCTTGGTCAGGACGCCGACTTCTTCTACTTCCCGCCTTACGCCTCGCATCCTGAACTCGGCAAGCCGGTTCTGGGCGCCGGTACGCTGGCAGCGATCACCAAGGACTCGAAGTCGGCTCGCGCCTTCATCGCCTTCCTGCAGACACCGATCGCCCAGGAAATCTGGATGGCACAGTCCGGCTTCCTGACCCCATACAAGGGTGTCAATACCGCGACCTACGCCAACGACCAGTTGCGCAAGGAAGGCGAGATCCTGACCACCGCCACCACGTTCCGCTTCGACGGCTCAGACCTGATGCCCGGTAAGATAGGCGCTGGCGCGTTCTGGACCGGCATGGTCGATTTCGTCGGCGGCAAGTCTGCCCAGGCTTCTGCCGATGACATCCAGAAGGCTTGGGACGGAATCAAGTAAACCCTCCATCGATCCCTGTCGCCGGTCAAAACCGGCGACAGTTCAAGCCGCAAAGGCAGGCATGGTGCCGTGGGGACGGCGCTGCGATGCTCGAAAGCGGTTGCGCAAGAGAACATCAGGGGAGGGTCGCATGGTTTGGCAGATTTTATCGGCGTTGGGCGCCGTGGTTCTGGGCGTTGGCGCCTGCGCCGCCTATTTCTATTTTTCCAACAAGCTCTTGGACATCGTCTTGCCGGCACGGGAGGGTGACGACGTCTTCGTCGCCTCGCGTAATCTGCGTCGACGTTCGATCATCCGGCCCTGGCTTTTCATCGGGCCGGCACTCTTCCTGCTGCTTGTCTATCTTGTCTATCCCGTCGTCGCCACGTTGATCCTGTCCTTCTACGATCGAAGTGGCGAGCAGTTTGTCGGCGGCGCGAATTATCAATGGGCATTCTACGACCGCGAATTCCGCCAGTCGATTTTCAACAATATCCTGTGGCTTGCCGTCGTACCCGCCGCCTGCACCTTCTTCGGGTTGGTGATCGCGGTGATGACCGACCGCATCTGGTGGGGCAATATCGCAAAGAGCATCGTCTTCATGCCGATGGCGATCTCCTTTGTCGGCGCTTCGGTCATCTGGAAATTCATCTACGAATATCGCGGCGGCAACGACACGCAGATCGGCCTGCTGAACGCCATCGTCCAGATGTTCGGTGGAACGCCCGAGGTGTGGATATCGGTGCCCTTCTGGAACAATTTCTTCCTGATGATCATCCTCATCTGGATCCAGACCGGCTTTGCCATGGTCATCCTGTCTGCCGCCCTGCGCGGCATCCCTGAGGAGACCATCGAGGCTGCCGTCATCGACGGTGCAAACGGCTGGCAGATCTTCTGGAAGATCATGGTGCCGCAGATCTGGGGCACGATCGCCGTGGTCTGGACGACGATCACCATCCTCGTTCTGAAGGTCTTCGACATCGTGCTCACCATGACCAACGGCCAATGGGACTCAATGGTGCTCGCCAACCTGATGTTCAACTGGATGTTCCGCGGTGGTGGCGACAGCGGCCGAAGCGCGGTCATCGCGCTGATCATCATGGTCGCCGTCATGCCGATCATGGTCTGGAACGTTCGTCGGGCCAACGCGCAAATGAAGGGGCACTGAGATGTCGATAGCACAAAGTCTCTCCCGGATTGGCCCCGCCCGCCTGTTCGTTCATTTCGCAGTCCTTCTGATCGTCATCATCTGGCTGGTGCCGACCCTCGGCATCTTCGTCACGGCGCTGCGCGACAAGGACCAGATCACCGTTTCCGGCTGGTGGACCGCCTTCGTCGGCTCCTCGCAGACCACGGCGGTAAGACTTGCCGGCGCCGATAAGCAGCAGCAGGATGGCGCCGGCTACGTCATCGCTGGCTCCGTCTTCGGAGATGGCGGGTCGCTCGGCAAAGTCCAGGCCTTCGGCGTCAAGATCCAGGACCCTGCCGCATTCAAGGCAGGTGCGCCGGCAGACCTCGGCGATGGCGAGACGCTCCTCATCAACGACGACGGCAGTTACAAATATTCGAAGAATGCATCCTTCGCCGATGCTCGCCCAAGGCGTATCTACGTCTCGGTGGCGTCGCCGCCGCAATTCACGCTGCAGAATTTCAAGACTGTGGTCACCGGCGAAGGCATTGGCCAGTCCTTCATCAATTCGCTGACGGTGACCATTCCCGCGACGATCATCCCGATCCTGATCGCCGCCTTTGCCGCCTATGCGCTTGCCTGGATGGAATTTCCCGGCAGGGCGCTGATGATCGCACTCGTCGTCGGGCTGATCGTCGTCCCGCTACAGATGTCGCTCATTCCGCTGTTGCGACTTTATAACGAAATCGGCACCTTCTTCGGCGTCCCGTCGAAGACCTATCCGGGAATCTGGCTGGCACACACAGCCTTCGGTATGCCGCTTGCCATCTATCTGCTCCGCAACTACATCGCCGGCCTGCCGAGGGAGATTATCGAATCCGCCCGCGTCGACGGCGCCAGCGATTTCGATATCTTCGTGAAGATTATCCTGCCTTTGTCCTTTCCGGCGCTGGCTTCCTTTGCGATCTTCCAGTTCCTCTGGGTCTGGAACGACCTCTTGATCGCGATGGTGTTCCTCGGCACCAACAAGGATCAACTCGTGTTGACCGGCAGCCTCAACGCGCTGCTCGGCTCGCGCGGCGGCAATTGGGAAATCCTCACGGCTTCTGCCTTCGTCACCATCCTCGTTCCGCTTATGGTCTTCTTCGGTTTGCAGCGCTATCTCGTGCGCGGTCTGCTTGCCGGGTCGGTCAAGGGCGGCTGATACTCCGCATGCATACAGGACCTCTCGAATGACTATCGCTTCCGCATCGATCACGGCGCCCGACAAGAATTGGTGGCGCGGTGCCGTGATCTACCAGATCTATCCGCGCTCCTTTCAGGATTCCAACGGCGACGGCATCGGCGATCTCAAGGGCATCGCCGCTCGCCTGCCGCACGTGGCGAACCTCGGCGCGGACGCGATCTGGGTTTCGCCCTTCTTCATGTCGCCGATGCGCGATTTCGGCTATGACGTCTCCGACTACGAAGACGTCGACCCGATCTTCGGAACGCTGACCGACTTCGATTCGCTGATTGCCGAAGCCCACCGCCTCGGCATCAAGGTGATGATCGACCTTGTGATCTCTCACAGCTCCGACCGTCATCCCTGGTTCGTCGAAAGCCGCTCCAGCCAGAATAACCCGAAGGCGGATTGGTACGTCTGGTCGGATTCGAAGCCGGATGGAACGCCGCCAAACAACTGGCTGTCGATCTTCGGCGGTTCTGCCTGGGCGTGGGATCCGACCCGCATGCAGTACTACATGCACAACTTCCTGACCTCGCAGCCCGACCTCAACCTACACAATCCCGAGGTCCAGGATCGGCTGCTCGATGTCGTACGCTTCTGGCTCGACCGCGGCGTCGACGGTTTCCGGCTGGATACCATCAACTTCTATTTCCACGACCGCGAACTGCGCGACAACCCGGCGCTTGAGCCGGCAAGGCGCAATGCGTCAACGGCTCCGGCCGTGAATCCCTATAATTTCCAGGAGCACATCTACGACAAGAACCGCCCCGAAAACATCGCCTTCCTCAAGCGCTTCCGCTCGGTGCTGGAGGAATATCCGGCGATTGCTGCCGTCGGCGAGGTTGGCGACAGCCAGCGCGGGCTGGAGATCGTCGGCGAATATACGTCCGGCGATGACAAGATGCACATGTGCTACGCCTTCGAGTTCCTGTCGCCGGATGCGCTGACACCATCACGGGTCGAAGAGGTCATGAGCGACTTCGGCGCTGCCGCTCCGGATGGTTGGGCCTGCTGGGCGTTCTCCAATCACGACGTCATGCGCCATGTCAGCCGCTGGGGCAGCCTGGTGGCGGATCGCGAAGCCTTCGCCAAGCAGTATTCGGCAATCCTCATGACGTTGCGCGGCTCGGTCTGTCTTTACCAGGGCGAGGAACTGGGGCTGACGGAAGCAGAGCTTGCCTATCAGGATCTGCAGGATCCCTACGGCATCCAGTTCTGGCCGGAATTCAAGGGTCGCGACGGCTGCCGCACGCCGATGGTCTGGGACAGCCAGGTCGCGCAAGGGGGTTTCTCGACCGTAAAGCCGTGGCTGCCGGTGCCGGTTGAACACATCCTGCGGGCTGTCAGTGTCCAGAGCGGCGATGAGAATTCCGTGCTGGAGCACTACCGCCGCTTCCTCGCCTTTCGCAAGCAGCATCTCGCCTTCGCCAAGGGCGAGATCGTCTTTGCGGAGCCGCAGGAAGAGGTGCTGGTCTACACCAGAAAATTCGAAGACGAGACTGTGCTCTGCGTGTTCAACATGAGCGCGTCGGAGGGGACGGCAGACCTGCCGGAGGGCAATTGGCAGGCTTTGCCGGGCCATGGGTTTACGAGCAATAATTACGGCAACAAGATCGATATTCCGGCCTGGGGCGCTTATTTCGCGCGTCTTGCCTGAAAGCTCGGGAGGGGGCATCGCATGACTGGAGTTGTTTTAAAAGATATCCGCAAATCCTACGGCTCGGTGAACGTGCTGCACGGCATCGATCTTGAAATCGCCGAGGGCGAATTCATCGTCTTCGTCGGCCCGTCCGGTTGCGGCAAGTCGACACTGCTGCGGATGATCGCCGGGCTCGAGAGCATCACCGGTGGCGAGATGGTCATTGGCGGACGCGTCGTCAACGAAGTCCCGCCATCGCGGCGCGGCATCGCCATGGTGTTCCAGTCCTACGCGCTCTATCCGCATATGACGGTCTACGACAACATGGCCTTCGGCATGCGGATCGCCCACGAGAGCAAGCAGGAGATCGACCGGCGCGTCCGCGCCGCCGCCTCCAGTCTGCAGCTGACCCAGTATCTGGACCGCCTGCCAAAGGCGCTATCCGGCGGCCAGCGCCAGCGCGTGGCGATCGGCCGCGCCATTTGCCGCGACCCGAAGGTCTTTCTCTTCGACGAGCCGCTATCGAACCTCGATGCAGCCTTGCGCGTCGCCACCCGCATCGAGATCGCCCGGCTGAGCGACTCCATGCCGGACACGACGATGATCTACGTCACTCACGACCAGGTCGAAGCGATGACGCTTGCCGACCGCATCGTGGTCCTTTCCGCCGGTCGCATCGAGCAGGTCGGCGCTCCGCTCGATCTCTACGAGCGCCCGCACAATCTCTTTGTTGCAAAATTCATCGGCTCGCCGGCGATGAACATCATCCCGTCAAGCATTGCGCAAACTGGCGATACGACCACGATTACCCTTACCGGCGGCAAATCAGTGACGCTCGATATTCCGTCCGCCGCATCGGAAAAGGGCAAGACCGCCAGCTTCGGCGTGCGGCCGGAAGATCTCCGCATCGCGACCGGCGAGGACTATCTGTTCGAGGGCGACGTGGCCATAGTCGAGGCTCTTGGCGAAGTCACGCTGCTTTACATCGAGGGCCTTGTGGACGGCGAGCCGATCGTTGCCAAGCTTTCCGGCATTGTCGACATCAAGAGGGGACAGAAGATGCGTTTTGCCGCAGATCGCGCGAAACTTCATCTCTTCGATGCGGAAGGTCACACCTATCGGCGATAGTTCCAAAAATGGTCCGCAGCTGCGTCGAGAAGATTTTAGCTGCGGCTTTTATTCGAACCTTCTGTTAAATTTCGACTGCTAGAACTGGGGCTCCTTACGCAATTCAGGACGCATCTGATGGCAGCTTCGGGGTCGCCAAATCATTTTCTAAACAAGGAAGAGTCTTTCATGTACGACCGCGAGGCGCGGTATCGCATGGAGGATACCATGAACGCAGCGCGTATCGAATATACGGAGAAGGGTGTCATGCATCTGGCATCCCGCCGCTGCGACATCATGCGTATTTCAAAGAGTGGCGCGATCCTGGCGATCCTCACCCAGTACAATCTTCCGAAGCAGTTCTATCTGGACATTCCGGATGCCCGCATCACCAAGGTCGGTTGCATGCTGATGAAGGTCTTTGCCAACAACACGGTCGAGGTCCGCTTCTTGAGGCTGATGACGGAGAAGGAGCTGAACAAGATTTTCGTCTACAGCACCCATCCGGCCCACCGCGACCGCGTTCTCGACATCCGCTCGTGACATTGCGTTGAAGCTGAAAAAGCCCCGCAGGACACTGGTCCTCGGGGCTTTCGTTTTCATGCATGCAAGCCTTACAGGAAGACGCCGGCACCCTGGTCGGCAGGTCCCGCGGCGCGGCGGAACGGCGCGAACAGTTCGCGCCCCATACCGAATTCATTCTCCGACAGATCGATCTTGACCGGAATGCGCTCGGCCATGTCAGCGGCGTCGACGAGCACCTCGAGTGTGCCCGCGATCGCGTCCAGACGAATGATATCGCCTTCCTGGATGCGCGCGATAGGGCCCCCTTCGACCGCTTCCGGCGTCACATGGATAGCGGCCGGGATCTTGCCGGATGCACCGGACATGCGGCCGTCCGTCAAAAGCGCCACCCGGAAGCCGCGGTCCTGCAGCACGCCGAGTGCCGGCGTCAGCTTGTGCAGTTCCGGCATCCCGTTGGCCTTCGGTCCCTGGAAACGGACGACGGCGACGAAGTCCCGGTTAAGTTTGCCGTCCTTGAAGGCGTCCTGCATTTCCTTCTGGTCGTGGAAGATCATCGCCGGCGCCTCGATGATATGCCGCTCCGGCTTGACGGCGGAGATCTTGATGACAGCCTTGCCGAGATTGCCCCTGAGCATCTTCAAGCCGCCATTGCCCTGGAAGGGCGTTTCGATTGCGGCCAGCACCTTGGGATCGGCACTCTTTTCAGGCGCCGGTTCGCGCAGCACAGTACCGTTCTCGCCAAGCTTGACGTCCACGGCGTAGCCATCGAGCCCGTGGCCGAACACGGTCCGCACGTCGTTGTGCAGCAAGCCCTTCTTCAGAAGCTGCTTGATGAGGAAGCCCATTCCGCCGGCAGCGTGGAAATGGTTCACGTCGGCAAGGCCGTTCGGGTAGACGCGGGCAAGCAACGGGATGACATCCGAGAGCTCGGAAATGTCCTGCCATGTAAGAATGATCCCGGCCGCGCGCGCCATCGCAACGAGGTGAAGCGTGTGGTTGGTCGAACCACCCGTGGCATGCAGCCCAACGACGCCGTTGACGATCGAGCGTTCGTCGATCATCTCGCCGGCCGGCGTGAATTCGTTACCCATGGCGGTGATTGCCAGCGCCCGCTTCGTCGCCTCGCGGGTCAGTGCTTCGCGCAGCGGCGTACCCGGGTTGACGAAGGATGCGCCGGGCATGTGGAAGCCCATGATCTCCATCAGCATCTGGTTGGAGTTGGCGGTCCCGTAGAACGTACAGGTTCCCGGGCCATGATAGGACTTCGATTCCGCTTCGAGCAGTTCCGGACGACCGACCTTGCCCTCTGCATAGAGCTGGCGCACGCGGGATTTCTCGTCGTTCGGCAGGCCGGTGGTCATCGGTCCCGCCGGGATGAAGATGGCCGGCAAATGCCCGAAGGAGAGGGCGGCAATCACCAGCCCCGGAACGATCTTGTCGCAGACGCCGAGGAACAGTGCCGCATCGAACATATTGTGCGATAGGCCGACAGCAGCCGACATGGCAATCAAATCGCGGGAGAACAGCGACAGCTCCATGCCGGGCTGGCCCTGCGTGACGCCGTCGCACATGGCGGGAACGCCGCCCGCGACCTGCGCAATACCGCCCGCTTGCGCTGCCGCCTCGCGGATGATCGCCGGATAGCCTTCGAAAGGCTGGTGGGCGGAAAGCATGTCGTTGTAGGAGGTTATGATCCCGAGATTGGCGACCTGGTCCCCCGCCAGGGCATCCTTCTCGGAGGGGGAACAGACTGCGAAGCCGTGGGCGAGGTTGGCGCAGCCGAGCACGCTGCGCTGCGCACCCTTCGTCGCCGCATCCCGCAGCCGGCCGAGATAGCGCTCCCGCGTTGGCTTGGAGCGTTCGATAATACGTGTGGTGATCGCAGAAATGCGTGCGTCAGCGGACATGGTTCATCCCTGCCTGTTTAGCTTGTGTTATGTATCGTGTCGGCTCGTCGTCGCCTTGACCGGCGAACTCAGGGAGCCCAGTAAATCTGAACCGGAGAAGCGGCCCTGCGTAAAATGGCGCGGATCGGCATTTCCAATTCGTCACCGGCCTGTTCGGCCTTGGCGAGAACCTCTTTCTTCCCCTCGCCCTCGATATGGAGCACCAGCAATCTGGCGTCCTGAAGGCTGGAGAAGGTGAAGGTCAATCTCGGCTCGCCGGCGCCCTCTGCTTCCATCGTGATGACGCCCCGGGGCGTCGCCGGGTCGAGGGCAAGCTTCAGATTGTTACCGCCGGGAAAAAACGATGCCGTATGGCCATCGCCGCCCATGCCGACAATCGCGACATCGAACGGATCATCGATGCCACGGGTCTGCTGCGTCACGATGACTGCCGATTTCGCGGCGTCCTCCGCAGGCTGGTAGAGCGGCACGAAACGCGCCGCCGCTGCCTTGTCCTTCAGAAGGTTGGCCTTGACCAGCAAATGGTTCGAGCGCGGATTGTCCGGTGGGACAAAACGCTCGTCCACCAGCGTGATCGTCACCTTGTCCCACGCGAGCGAACGCGATGACAGCGCCTGAAAGAAGGCCTTCGGCGTGGAGCCGCCGGAGACCGCTATGCTTGCGGAACCGCGCGCGGTGATGGCAGCCGAAAGAGCTTCGGCCACCCTGTCCGCAAGACCGGCGGCGAGTTCTGCGCCGCTGGCAAAAGCATGCATTGTCGCTGCCATCGCTATCCTCCTAGATCTCGTCGTGCCAGGTACGTCCGTCGCGCTCGATCAACGCGATGGATTGGCTCGGACCCCAGGTGCCGGAGGTGTAGCCCTGGACCTGCTGCCCGGTTGTTTCCCAGCCCTTGAGGATCGGGTCGACCCAGTGCCATGCCGCCTCGACTTCGTCGCGGCGCATGAACAGGGTCTGGTTCGAGCGGATGACGTCCATCAGCAATCGTTCATAGGCATCAGCGCTGCGAACGTGGAAGGCGTCGGCAAAGCTCATGTCGAGCGAAACGTTGCGCAGGCGCATGCCGCCCGGACCCGGGTCCTTGATCATCAGCGACTGCTTAACGCCTTCATCAGGCTGCAGGCGGATAATCAGCTGGTTTTGCTGGATGCGTCCGGCCGCCTGGTCGAAGACCACATGCGGGATCGACTTGAAGGTGATGATGATTTCCGACATACGGCCGGCGAGACGCTTGCCGGTGCGGATGTAGAAGGGAACGCCGGCCCAGCGCCAATTGCCGATTTCGGCCTTGATGGCAACGAAGGTCTCGGTGTTGGAAACGCCGCCTTCGAGCTCGTCGAGATAGCCCTTGACCGGGCCGCCTGCCGAAGCGCCGGCACGGTATTGGCCGCGAACCGTCGCATGCTCGACATTGGACGCATCGATCGGCTTGAGCGCGCGCAGCACCTTCAGCTTCTCGTCGCGCACGGCTTCCTGGTCCATCGAGGACGGAATTTCCATCGCCACAAGGCAGACGAGCTGCATGATGTGGTTCTGCACCATGTCGCGCAACGCGCCGGCGGTGTCATAGTAGCCCGCGCGGCCCTCAAGCCCGACGGATTCGGCAACCGTGATCTGCACGTGGTCGATATGGTTGGCGTTCCACAGCGGCTCGTAAAGCGCATTGGCGAAACGCAGCGCCATAAGGTTCTGAACGGTTTCCTTGCCGAGATAATGGTCGATGCGGAAGATCTGTTCTTCCTTGAAGACCTTGCCGATCGTGTCGTTGAGTTCGAGCGCCGAGGCGAGGTCGCGGCCGATCGGCTTTTCGACGACGATGCGTGTCGACTTGGTGATGAGCTTGTGGTCGCGGATCTTTTCCGAAATGTCGCCGAAAATGCCGGGAGCAACGGCGAGGTAGAAGGCCCGAACGCGCTCCTTGCCCTCTTCGAGCAGTTTCTTCAGCACGTCCCAGCCGTTGTCCGTCTTGGCATCGACGGGAACGTAGAACAGGCGCTCGCAGAATTTAGCGACTTCCTTTTCGTCGTATTCGCCCTTCTTGAGATGTTCTTTCAGGGCATCCCGGGCAAACTTGCGATACTCCTCGTGCGACAGTGCACTGCGGGAAGCGCCGATGATGCGGGTCGGCTCGGTGAACTGGCCTTCGATCTGGCGGTGATAAAGCGCGGGGAGGAGCTTGCGCTCTGCAAGGTCGCCGCTGCCACCGAAAACGACATAGTCAAAGGGTTCAACGGGAATAATTTGGCTGCTCATGAGGTATCTCTCAATCAGGCTGGGTTGTAGCCCCTTTTAATCTAATCGATTTAAAAAGGCCAGTGTGCGTTGCGATGAATCTCAAATCTGCTTGTAAAACGAATTGTCCGGAGAGGAAATCCGCTGTTGTTCAAAACCTGTCGCGCAGCGCAAACCAGGTCAGCGCCAGGAACAGAAGTGGAGCCCGCATCCGCGCTCCACCGGGAAACGACGGGATGTCCAGCGCCTTGAAAAGATCGAGGTCGTCAGAGCGCCCGAGCACCGCGTCAGCATAAAGCTTACCGCAGTAATTTGACAGCATTACTCCATGGCCGGAATAACCGCCGATCGAGGTGACGCCGGGCACGACCTCGCGCGCGAACGGTTGGCGGGGCAGGGTGATGCCCACAGTTCCGCCCCATGCATGGGTGATCTCGATGTTCCGGAGTTCAGGGTAAAGCTCCGCGATCTGCCGCGAAATATGGCTCTTGATGTCGCGAGGATTGTCGGAAGTATAGGCCTCGCGCCCGCCGAACAGCAGGCGTCCATCCCGGGATTTGCGGAAATAGCGCACCACGAACCGCGAATCTGCGACGGCCTCTCCGCCCGGCAACACGCTGCGAAATTGGTCGAGCGGCACAGTGGCACCGATGAAGGAGCGGATCGGCATGACATGCCTTGCCGTCACCGGCTCGAGATTGCCGATATAGCCGTTGCAGGCGATCAGCACCCGTTCCGCGGTGATCGTCCCGCTCGCAGTCTCGATCTCCGTCCGTCCGCCGCGTTGCTGGATCGCGGTCGCCCGGGTCATTTCGAACAGCGAGGCGCCAGCTTCCTGCGTTACCCGCGCCAGGCCGATCAGCAGCTTCAAAGGATGGATATGGCCGGTCCCCGTGTCCCGCACCCCGCAGAAATAGCGCTTGGAGCCGAGCCGCTCGCGCGTCTCCGCCTCGTCCATGAAGCGCATGTGCGGATAATCGTAGCGCATTGCCGCGATTTCAGCGTTCTCGACATAGGCCCTGATGTAGCCCGGCTTGTGCGCGACATTCATCTGCCCGGGCATGTATTCGATATCGATCCCATGCTCGGCCGCGAATGCAAGCAGATGGTGCTTGGCGCGTTCTGCGAGATCGAACAGTGCCTTCGAGCGCTCGTAGCCGAGCGTCTCCTCCATCTCCTCCGGCCACCAGCGCTGTCCGGTGCCGAGTTGGCCGCCATTTCGGCCGGACGCGCCGTCGCCGATCCTCGCCCCCTCGATCAGCACGACATTGGTGCCCGCCCTGGCGAGATTGTATGCCGCTTGCAGCCCGGTATAGCCGCCGCCGATGATGGCGACGTCAGCGCTTCGCGAGCCGTCGAGGGCCGGATAGGTCGGGCGGTCTCCCGACGTCGCCTGATACCAGGAAAGTCCAGGCGCAATCGGGCTCTGCCAATTCTCGGACAACGTCATCGGTTGATCCCCTCACACGTTGAGCAGAAGGAATTCCCGCTCCCAGGGACTGATCACCTGCATGAAGGTCTCGAATTCGCCTCGCTTGACGCCGGCATAGATGCCGATGAATTCCTTGCCGAACACTTCCTCGAAGGCTGGCTCGTCTTCCATCAGCGACACGGCTTCAAGCAGGCCGCGCGGCAGGTCGATAGAGCCTTCGTTGGCGGCATCATCAGTCGGTGCGGTCGGTTCGATCTGCCTCATGATCCCGAGAAGGCCTGAGGCAAGCGATGCGGCCAGCGCCAGATAGGGGTTGGCGTCCGAGCTCGGCAGCCGGTTTTCGACGCGGCGCGCCTGCGGGTCGGAGACCGGTACCCGAAACGCGGTCGTACGGTTGTCGTATCCCCAGGCATTGTTGACCGGGCAGGACATGTTCGGCGCCAGCCGGCGGTATGAATTCACGTAGGGCGCCAGCATCGCCATTGCGCTCGGCACATATTTTTGCATGCCGCCGATGAAGTGGAAGAACTCGGGCGATGGGCTGCCATCGAGGTCGGTAAAGACGTTCTTGCCTGTCTTGATGTTCACCACCGATTGATGGATGTGCATGGCCGAGCCTGGCTGGCCCTGCATCGGCTTGGCCATGAACGTCGCGTAGATGTTGTGCTTCAGGGCTGCTTCACGAATGGTCCGCTTGAACATGAATACCTGGTCGGCAAGCTCGATCGGGTCGCCGTGGCGCAGGTTGATTTCGAGCTGGGCCGGACCTTCCTCATGGATCAGCGTGTCGATCTCCAGCCCCTGCTTCTCGGAGAAATGGTAGATGTCGTCGATCAGCTCGTCGAACTCGTTGATGCCGGCGATGGAATAGCCCTGGCCGCCAAGGATCGAACGGCCGGACCGGCCCTTCGGCGGATGCAGCGGATAATCCGGGTCGTCGTTGGTGGCGACCAGGTAGAACTCGATCTCCGGCGCCACGACCGGCTTCCAGCCGCGCTCCGCATAGAGCGCCAGGATGCGCTTCAGCACGTTGCGCGGCGTGTAGGAGACTTCGCCGCCCTCGGAGTTGACGATGTCGCAGATCACCTGCGCCGTCGGATCGGTTTCCCAAGGGACAATCGAGAGCGTCGACAGATCGGGAACAAGCTTCAGGTCGCTGTCGCGCGGCTCATAGCGAAAGCTTTCGGTCTCGTCGGGATATTCGCCCGAGATCGTATGCCGATAGATTGCCGAAGGAAGCGCCAACGAGGTGTTCGACGTGAATTTCGACGTCGGCATCATTTTCCCGCGCGGAACGCCGGCAAGGTCGGGCGTGATGCATTCGATGTCCTCGATCCCTCGGGCCCGCAGCCATTGAACCGCTTCCTTCCAGTCGTTCACTCCGCGCGCCGACCTTAGGCTTGGGGGAAGGGCTGCAACTTTGGAGACCGGCTTGGAGGCCTTCAGCGGGGTCTTCTTCGAGGGCATAAAACACCGTATCGCGTTGATCGTGGCCGCATCATAACGGCAGTTTGCCAATTGGCGAGGGGGAGAAGGCGTTGACTTTCGCCGTCTGATGGAAAAATGAGAGCGGTGAACGACAGAGGGAACAGGATTTGGCCCGCAAATACGACGTGATCGTCATCGGCGCCGGCGCTGCGGGCATGATGTGCGCGATACAAGCCGGAAAGCGCGGTCGCTCGGTGCTGGTGATCGACCATGCCGCGGCGCCCGGCGAAAAGATCCGCATTTCTGGCGGCGGCCGCTGCAACTTCACCAATATCCATGCCGGCCCGAAGAACTTCCTGTCCGCCAATCCGCATTTCGCCAAGTCCGCCTTGGCGCGCTACACGCCACGGGATTTCATTGCCCTGGTCGAACAGCACGGCATTGCCTGGCACGAGAAGACGCTCGGCCAGCTCTTCTGCGACAATAGCGCCAAGGACATCATCCGCATGCTGGCCGACGAGATGCGGGCAGCCGGCGCCGAGCTGCGGCTGAAGATCGAGGTGGCAAGCATCGAGCAGATCGACGGAGGATTTCGCGTCGCAACGTCGGAAGGGGCGCTCGAGAGCTCGTCGCTGGTCATCGCAACCGGCGGAAAGTCTATCCCGAAGATGGGCGCCACCGGTTTCGCCTACAAGATCGCCGAGCAGTTCGGATTGCCACTGATAGAGACGCGGCCGGCTCTCGTACCGCTGACGCTCGACCCCGCACTCCTCGAATTGCTGGCGCCGCTGTCGGGCATTGCCGCTCCAGCCGAAATCCGCCATGGCAAGACCGCCTTTCGCGAGGCGCTTCTCTTCACCCATCGCGGGCTCAGCGGCCCTGCGATCCTGCAGATCTCATCCTATTGGCGCGAGGGAGACGAGATCACCGTTGGGATCGAGCCCGACATCGATGTGCTCGCCCATCTGAAAGCTGCGCGCCAGGCGAACGGTCGGCAGTCGGCACAGACGGCGCTTGCTGAAATCCTGCCGAAGCGTCTGGCTCAGCACATCGCCGAGGCCGAGAAAATGACCGGCAACATGGCCGATCAATCCGGCGCGCGCCTGGCGCAGCTCGCAGCCGCCGTGCAGGACTGGAAGATCAAGCCATCCGGCTCCGAGGGCTATCGGACCGCCGAAGTCACCTTGGGCGGCATCGATACGGCCAGCCTTGATTCGCGGACCATGGAGACAAAGGCCGTTGCCGGCCTCTTCTTCATCGGCGAATGTGTCGACGTTACCGGCTGGCTCGGTGGTTATAATTTCCAGTGGGCCTGGGCCTCAGGATATGTCGCCGGCGAGGCCGCGTGATGTTTTGGCCCGGGCATTTGCCCGGTTGCGGGGCATTCAATACTTCTTAAGAGAGCTGCGCCATTCTGTCCCGATGTCGTCAGCCGAATGGCTTCCTATATTAAGGGTTGCCGACACGCCGCTTTCGGTTATCGTGTCAGTGCGAAAATGGGATAAATGCTCATGAACAGGAATACGCGTCGCGCTCGTGCCATTGCAATTGCTGAAACCCAGTCCACCAGGCTGCTGACGATCCGGCTGGTAATGGTGGCGACTGGTGCCACGGCGGCTTTGCTTTGTTTGATCGCGTCTCGCCTCGTCTAATCGGACTTGGTAGATTGCCGGAATGTTCTTGGCAGCAGATTTAGTCTGCTGCCTGCTATGCGGTGAAGGACGTTTTGCAGGAGTGCTACAGCGCCCGCGTCCTTTTCACCTGCCCGACAGCTTCGCTGTTAGTTGTTTAAAAACAACCTTATCCTAATATTAAGATATTCCCTTCAAGCTTGCCGAAATTCTAATGGATGCATCTAAATCGATTAGATGCGAGGCAATGATTGCCCCCTTCGGGTTCCGTCTGATCAAAACCAAGGTTTACGGTTGTGCACTCACGTCAACGCCTCCTAGGCGCCGGCGGGGGGAGAGGTGTATGAAAGGCCAGAGCCACACATGTTGATCGATAAAATTCTGTCCCGCTTCAAGATCAAGACGAAGGTCCTGATTTTCGTCTTGCCTTTCGTCATCAGCATTTCCGCGGTCGGCTTGACCGGCCTGTATGCGTCAGGCCTGTTGCAAGGGCGGATGGAGATATCCAACAGCGTGCTGCAATCGCTGACGGGCTTCAAAAACCTCTACGCCTCCATGGACGATTTCCTGCGCATCACCAGCGAGCCGGCGCGCGACAAGCTTTACACCGACCTCAAGTCGCAAGAAGCCGTGTTGAACGCGACGCTCAACCAGGTCGGCAAGGACGCCGACGGCCATGACGAACTGGCCGATGCGACCACAAAGACCGCCGGCATTTCCGATGTCGTTGGCAAGCTCTGGTCCCTGCACCAACAGGAACTCGACGTGCGCAAGTCGATCGACGAGGCACAGAGAGTGTTGATCGGAACCCGCTTCAACGTCAATTTCCAGGCGCAGCAGCTCGCGGACACCATGCGCACCGACGAAGCGAACGCGACCGCAACGCTGCGCGCTGCCGACCGCCTGCTGAAGGGCGGTGACGCGCTCGTCAGCGTCGCGGAAGACTTCGGCAAGGCCCAGACCCCTCCAGACAAGGTCAAGGCCATCAAGGACCGGCTGCCTGATGTCGTCAAGGCGCAGCGCTCGATCGAACTCGCCATCCCGCAGAACCAGAAGAGCATGACCCAGTCGCTGGACGGCACCATCAAGGACCTGACCACCCTGGTCAACGGCACTGATGCGGCGACCGCTACCGACCAGACCGTCACCGATATGACGCGGCTTCTCTCGCGCTTCCGCCAGATGTCGACCTACACGCAGCTGACTGCCACCCAGATGATGCGGCAGGCGACCACGACCTTCGTCGCGCTCGATGCCCGCGTCGTCCAGACAAATTCCGTCCTCGAGGACACACGCCGCCTGGAAGCCTCGATCTATTCGATGCAGCTGGTGCTGGCCGAATTCCTGTCGACCACCAACAAGGACAACCTTGTCCGCCTGCGCCAGGAAGTCGCCAAGCTCGGCACTGACATGAATACGCTCGATCAGAGCGCCAAGGGCATGGATTTCACCGACGACATCGATGCGGCGATCGCACCGGCAATCAAGTCGATGGATGTGGACGGCGGCAAGCTCGTCGACACGATCACCCAGCGGATCGCCGAATACGCCAACGCCCGCCAGGAACTCGATCAGATCTGGGGGCAGTTGACCGCATTCGCCCAGACGCAGAAGCAGAGCGCCGGCGTCGAGCGCCAGCAGTCGAACTTCATCTCGATCCTCGCGACAGCCCTCGGCATCATCCTGTCGATCGCCGGTGGTATCGCTCTCGTGCTGACGCTGCAGCGCCCGATCGGCCAGATCACCGCTGCCATGCGCCGTATCGCCGAAGGACGGCTCGAAACCAGCATATCGGGCGAACAGCGCTACGACGAAATCGGCGATATTGCCCGGGCGCTTGGTATCTTCAAGGAAAACGCGCTGTCGAAAATCCGTATCGAGGAACAGAGCGACGAGGAACGCGCGGCGGCAGAAAACGAGCGGCAGCGCAACGACGCGGAAAAGCGCGAGCTGGATCGCCAGATCGACTTCGCCGTCAGCGAACTCGCAGCCGGTCTCGAACGCCTGGCCCAGGGAGATATTTCCTCCACCATCGAGACGCCGTTTATCGGCCGCCTCGAACAGCTGCGCCAGGATTTCAACTCGTCGATGGCCCGCCTGCAGGAGACCCTCAGCCAGGTTCGCGACAATGTCGAGCTGATCCAGAACAACGGCAACCAGATGGCTGCCTCCGCCGAGGACCTGTCGAAGCGCACCGAGCAGCAGGCTGCATCGCTTGAAGAAACCGCCGCCGCCGTCGACGAGATCACCGTAACCGTTCGCTCTTCGGCAGAGCGTGCGAAGGATGCCGACGTCATCGTCCGCGAGGCCAAGCGCAGCGCCGACGATTCGGCTGTGGTCGTCAACAACGCCATCGACGCCATGACCCGCATCGAGGATGCCTCGCGCCAGATCGAGCAGATCATCGGCGTGATCGACGAGATCGCCTTCCAGACCAACCTCCTGGCGTTGAACGCAGGCATCGAAGCGGCTCGCGCCGGCGAAGCCGGCAAGGGCTTTGCAGTGGTCGCCATGGAAGTCCGCGAACTTGCTCAGCGCTCGGCCGCGGCCGCGCAGGAAATCAAGAGCCTGATCAACAAGTCGACCCGCGAGGTCAATTCCGGCTCGCAGTTCGTCCAGGAGACCGGCACGGTGCTGGAGAAGATCAGCAGCCAGATCGTCACCATCAGCCAGCACGTCGAGATGATCGCCCGCGCCAGCCACGACCAGTCAAGCGCCCTTCAGGAGGTCAACGCGACGGTCAACCAGATGGATCAGATGACCCAGAAGAACGCCGCGATGGTCGAGGAGACCACCGCCGCCAGCCGCGAACTGGCAAACGAGGCCGACGCACTGATGCATCTCATCCAGCAGTTCAAGATAGAAGCCGAGGCCGACCGCAACTACTACCGCGCGGCCTGATCGCAAACCTCGTTGCACGCATTCGAAACGGACCGGTGGATATTTCGCCGGTCCGTTTTGTTTTTGGCGGCAGCGGTGATCCCGCGAAGGTAGCGCCAGATCGCCGCGAAACGGTCGAAAGGATCGTCGCCGAGCTCGCGATAAAAGCTCGCCTCATCCTTTTTCCAGCGTTCCCGGTCGGCTTTGTTTTGCAATTCGATGATCTTGACGATGGCAAAGTGGTCAAACATGGCTGTCTCCGCGATTGGAACTGCCGCGAGTCTATCCATCAAAAAAAGCTTCATAAACGGCCGAAAATGCTCTATATTTTTCATTGATGAAAAACACGAATTGGGACGCCTATCAGCTCTTTCTGGATGTGGCGCGCGGCGGCGGCTTGACCGGCGCCGTCGCTTCGAGCGGTCTCAGCCCCGCCACGATCGGCCGGCGCATGCTCGATCTCGAAAAGCAGGTGGCGCGTCCGCTATTTGCACGAAGCCAGACAGGATACGCGCTGACATCCGACGGCCAGGCACTGTTCGATCAGCTGCTGGAAATGGAAGCGGCGGCCCGAAAGGTCGATGGCTGGCAGCGCGGCGCTGTGGGGTCGGCGGTCGTGCGGATTGCGGCAGGCACCTGGGTCGGCTGGCTGCTGAGCCAGAGCATGCCGGCGATCTGCTCGGAGCGCGATGATTTCCGCGTCGACCTCTATCTGGCCGAACGCCGTGCCAGTCTTACCCATCGCGAGAGCGACATCGCCATGCGCGCCTTCGAACCGGAAGAGGCGAACCTTGCGGCCGTTAAGGCCGGCGACGTCGCCTATGCCGCATACAGGGCACGCAATGTCCCGTTTGCCGGGCGGGAGCGGTTCATTGCCGTCAGTGAGGAAGAGGCTGTTTCCGCCTATCTGCGCTGGCCGCATGCGAACCACGAAGCCGAGATTGCCATCACGGTCAACCGTCCACGCTCGCTCCGCGATCTCGTTCTCGCCGGCGCGGGGACTGCCGTCCTTCCCTGTTTCGTTGGCGACCTCGAACCCCGGCTGGAGCGGACAGGCGACGAAATCGAGAGCCTCCGCCATAGCCAGTGGATTGTCATGAACAACGAGGATCGCCACATCAGGGAAATCCGCACGGTGATCGACCGGATGACGAAGCTCCTGAAGAGCCATGCCGATTTATTTGCCGGCAAGCGGCCGACCTATTGAGTCTAGTCCGGAAGCAGGATACCGGACCCGCCCATCTCCGCCGGCATGTCCTTCTGCTTGGGCAAGCCGTCCTTCATATGCAGGACGGTGGTTTCGTAGTTCACGTGCAGCCCCGGCTGAAAATCGAGCGTCGGAATGATGGCGGCGTAGACGTCGGTCACGCCCCATAGCGGATGTTCCGTCAAAAGGTGCCCGCCGCAAATCGCGCACCATTTGCGGATGCTCGTCTCGGTTTTCTGATAGCTCGCGACGTGACCGGCGCCCTTGGTGACGCTGACGGCGTCCGGCGGCCATAGCGTGAATGCGTTGACCGGGCCCGCCGACCACTCGCGGCAGGAATCGCAATGGCAATAGCCCATCGCCACCGGCTCGCCCGCCACCTCCACCTCCACGGCGCCGCAAAAACATCTTCCCGAATGGGTTCTCATCATTGCCATTGACTGCCTCTCCTCCCTGGCTGCATCGGCAGGTAGCCAGTCTAGCGCCGTCACGGGCGGGTAGCAATATTAGCTATTGATCATGTTGCCTGCCGATCGCCGCGCAGGCATCGACCGGGGCTGTCATCTGCCATATCCGGATATTCCGAAAAAGCTTGTTCCAGCTTTGCCTTTTCCTCTTGTAGCCCTTCGAATTCCTTTCTAGTCTACCGGGAAAAACAGAGGGTTGGGTATCGGATAGGTACCCGTGAACGGAACAGGAGAGATAATGAAATCCATTCTCGCACGCTTGGCCCTGACCGCTATTGCCGCGGTCGGCCTGGTGGCTTCCGCCTCGGCTGCGGATCGCGTCGTCAATGTTTATAACTGGTCGGACTATATCGACGATTCCATCCTGGCGGATTTCACCAAGGAAACCGGCATCAAGGTCGTCTATGACGTCTACGACAGCAACGAGACGCTGGAGGCCAAGCTTCTGGCCGGCGGCACCAATTACGACGTCGTCGTCCCGACGGCCTCGTTCCTGCAACGGCAGATCGCGGCCGGCGTCTATCAGAAGCTCGACAAGTCGAAAATCCCCAACCTGTCGAACATGTGGACCGAGATCACCGACCGCGCCCAGAAATACGATCCCGGCAATGACTATGCGGTCGACTACATGTGGGGCACGACGGGCCTCGGCTACAACGTCGACAAGATGAAAGCCATCCTCGGCACCGACGAGCGGCCGAACTGGGATGTTCTCTTCAAGCCGGAAATGGCTGCGAAGTTCAAGGATTGCGGCATCTACATGCTGGATTCGCCATCCGACGTGCTTCCCTCGGTCCTGGCTTATCTCGGCCTCGATCCCGACAGCCGCACGCCAGCGGACCTGAAGAAGGCGCAGGATCTGCTGACTTCGATCCGCCCCTATATCCGAAAGTTCGATAGCTCCAACTACATCAGCGCGCTCGCGCAGGGCGATATCTGCCTCGTCCTCGGCTATTCCGGCGACGTCTTCCAGGCCCGTAGCCGCGCCGAAGAGGCAAAGAACGGTGTCAAGATCGGCTATTCGATCCCGTCGCAGGGCGCCCAGATGTGGTTTGACATGATGGCGATCCCGAAGGACGCCCCGCATGTCGCCGAAGCACATGAATTCATCAACTACATCATGAAGCCGGAAGTCATCGCCAAGGCGTCGAACTATGTGTTCTACGCCAATGGCAACAAGGCTTCGCAGCAGTTCGTCGACAAGGAAGTTCTCGACGATCCGGTGATCTATCCCCCTGAAGATATGATGAAGAAGCTCTTCACCACGACGCCCTACGATAACAAGATCCAGAAAACGGTCACGCGACTGTGGACCACTGTTATCACCGGTCAGTAATCGGCATGCCATCGGCCCGGATCTCAAAAGTCCGGGCCTTTTCGTTGGCGGCGCCGGGTCTGCAGCTGTCGCCATGCATCGCGTCATGTGGGGATAAACGATGAAATCTCTCGGCAATATCCGTCGCTCTTTCGCTCCGTGGGCGGATCCTTCGGCAAAGCCGTTCATTTCGGTTCGCAACGTCACCAAGAAGTTCGGCAATTTCACCGCCGTCGACAATCTGTCGCTCGACATCTACGTCAGGGAGTTCTTCGCGCTGCTCGGCGCCTCCGGCTGTGGCAAATCTACCCTTCTGCGCATGCTGGCCGGCTTCGAGCAGCCGACCTCCGGCGAGATCATCCTCGACGGCCAGGATCTGGCGGGCATCCCGCCCTATCGCCGGCCGGTCAACATGATGTTCCAGTCCTATGCGCTTTTCCCGCACATGAGCGTCGAGAAGAACATCGCCTTCGGCCTCCGGCAGGACGGGATGGCAAAAAACGAGATCGCCGATCGCGTCGCGCAGATGCTGAAGATGGTGAAGCTCGAGCAATTCGCGACACGCAAGCCGAACCAGCTCTCCGGCGGCCAGCGCCAGCGCGTGGCGCTCGCCCGCTCGCTCGCCAAGCAGCCGAAGGTGCTGCTCCTCGACGAGCCCTTGGGCGCGCTCGACAAGAAGCTGCGCGAGGAGACCCAGTTCGAGCTGATGGACCTGCAGCAGAGTCTCGGCCTGACCTTCGTCGTCGTTACCCACGACCAGGAGGAGGCCATGACCATGGCCGACCGCATCGCCGTCATGAGCCACGGCAGGGTGGCGCAGGTAGCGACGCCTGCCGAAATCTACGAAGCGCCGAACTCCCGCTTCGTCGCTGACTTCATCGGCGATGTGAACATTTTCGACGGCAATGTCGTCGCAGCAGGATCCGGCATTGTCGAGATCGCGGTCGACAGCGGCTTCACCCTGCGCACGGCCACAAGCGACACACGCCAGCAAGGCAGCCGGGCGGGCTTCGCCATCCGCCCCGAAAAGCTGCGGGTGACTGCGAGCGCGCCAGCCAATGCCTCGGCCAATGCCGTCGAGGGTGAGATCTGGGACATCGCCTATCTCGGCGACATGACCGTCTTCCACGTCAAGCTGAAGAGCGGCCAGGTGGTCAAGGCATCGTCGCTCAATGCCGTGCGGGCCGTCGAGGATCCTTTCGCCTATGACCAACAGGTCTGGGTTTCCTTCGACGACAATGCCGGCGTGCTGTTGAAGGATTGAGATCATGGCAACGCTCGGCTCATTCATCAACCGCCGCCTCGTCATCGTCATTCCCTATCTGTGGCTGCTGATCTTCTTCCTGGCGCCGTTCTTCATCGTTTTCCGCATGTCGCTGTCGACCTCGGAAACAGCGATGCCGCCCTATACGCCTGTCTTCGCCATATCGGACGGATGGGCCGGCTTCTGGAGCAAGGTCAGCGAACTGTCCTTTGACAACTATGTCTGGCTGACCGGCGATCCCCTCTATTTCAAGGCCTATATATCGAGCGTCGTCATCGCCGCCGTCTCGACGCTGCTGACGCTATTGATCGCCTACCCAATCGCCTATGGCATGGCCCAGGCACCGCGCACGATCCGCCCGACGCTGTTGATGCTGGTAATCCTGCCGTTCTGGACGAGCTTCCTCATCCGCGTCTATGCCTGGATCGCCATCCTGAAACCGGAGGGGCTGCTTAACCAGGTGCTTCTCTATTTCGGCATCATCCACGAGCCGCTGATCATCCTCAATACCGACACCGCAGTCTATATCGGCATCGTCTATTCCTACCTGCCGTTCATGGTGCTGCCGCTCTATTCCGCGCTGGAAAAGATGGACGGAACTCTGATCGAGGCGGCCGAAGATCTCGGCTGCCCGCCGATCACGGCATTCTGGCGGGTGACGTTCCCGCTGTCGCTTCCGGGCGTCATCGCGGGCTGCATGCTGGTGTTCATCCCAGTCGTCGGCGAGTTCGTCATTCCCGACCTGCTCGGCGGATCGCAGACGCTGATGATCGGCAAGACGCTCTGGAACGAGTTCAACGCCAATCGCGACTGGCCGGTCTCCTCGGCAGTCGCAACCATCCTCTTGCTTATCCTCGTGATCCCGATCGTATTCTTCCAGAATGTACAGGCCAAAGCCGACGAGCAGGGGAGCTAGCCGATGCCCAGATGGTCCCGCTTCAACATCATCTCGGTCACACTCGGCTTCGCGTTCCTCTATTTGCCGATCGTGCTGCTTGTCATCTTTTCCTTCAACGAATCCAAGCTGGTGACGGTCTGGGCGGGCTTCTCGGTCAGATGGTATGTGCAGTTGATGCAGAACCAGAGCCTGCTCGATGCCGCTTGGATGACCCTCCGCGTCGGCGTCATCTCGGCGACGCTCGCGACCATCCTCGGAACGCTGGCTGCTTTCACGCTGGTCCGCCATACCCGCTTTCGCGGCCGCATGCTGTTTTCCGGCATGGTCTATGCGCCGCTGGTCATGCCTGACGTCATCACCGGGCTGTCGCTGCTGCTGCTCTTCGTGGCGATCGGTTTCGACCGCGGCTTCTGGACGGTGACGCTGGCGCACACGACGCTCACCATGTGCTTCGTCGCCGTGGTGGTGCAGTCGCGGCTGCTGAGCTTTGATCGTTCGATAGAGGAGGCGGCACTCGATCTCGGCGCCTCGCCGGTTCGGACGTTCTTCGAGATCACGCTGCCGCTGATATCGCCTGCGGTATTCTCCGGCTGGATACTCGCCTTCACGCTGTCGCTGGACGACCTGGTGATAGCGAGTTTCACCTCAGGTCCCGGCGCAACCACCTTGCCGATGAAGATCTACAGCCAGGTGCGTCTCGGGGTCACGCCTGAAATCAATGCGGTCTGTACGCTCCTGATCGGCGTCGTTACCGTCGGCGTCATCTGCGCTTCCATCATCACCAAGCGCCGCGAGCTCCAGCGGCAGCGCGACGAATACGCCGCCGCCGCTGCACCTTGAGCTCAAGAGATACTATTGTTGTACCGGCTTCTGTAGCAGGGTCGAGACCGGCGAGATGACCGGGTCGGGCCATGTTCCACCCATGAAGAACGGCATCAGCGGCAGGTCGGTGGCATTGGCCGGATCGGCGGCCTCCAGCGTGCCCGAAAGCGCCAGCGCATTGCTGCGGTAGGGCACCAGGCCCGACAGCGTCATGATCTCGTTTCGTCCGACAATCTTTGCATCGTGAACTTCGGCCGATCCCTTGGCGAAGGTGGCATCGAAATTGATGGTGTCGAAATCGAAGGCGGTATCGGCGACGTCGCTGATCCGGAAGAACGTCTTCTGGGTAGCCAGTGCCCGGAAAGTGGAGATGTTGAACTGCTTGAAGGTGCCGGCCTTGGTCGAAAAGTGCAGCTTGCCGGAGACATCGCTGAGGCTTGCGGCCCAGATCGGCTTGGTTGTTCCAAGCGACAGGTCGAGCGATCCGACCGCGAGCGGCAGCGGACCTTCAAGCTTCAATCTGCTGACAAGGCTCGCAAAGTCGGCATTGCGGATGGATATCTGCAATTTCCCGCCGGCATCGAAATCGCGTTCCGTCACCTCGAGATGTGCGGTCAGCTCGCCGCTTTCAAAGCCGCTGTCGCCAATGTCGAACTTGGCGGTGCCGCCGGCAACCAGCAGGCTGGCGCCGATATCGTCGAACAGGAAAGGGCCAAGTGCCGCCTTCTTGGCCGAGAGCCGAAGGTCCAGATCAAGCCGCTGCAGCGGGTTGCCGTTGATGATCGTATCGATGGCGGTATCGGCGGCAAGCCGCATCGAAAATGCTGCCAGGAATGGATTGAGGTTCATCTGGTCGAAGGCCAGCGTACCGGAGATCTTCGGCTTGCCGGCAGCGGTGTAGCCATAGTCCATGACGCCTGATGCTGCCGCATCGTTGAGCTTGAAGGTCAGATCGTTGAACCGAAGGCTGTTGTTGATCGTCGCGATATTGGCATTCAGCGAAATATTCTTGAGCGTGCCGGCCCCGGGCAAGCGCTCGCCGCTCCATGCCAGGAACGACGGCATGTCGGGAATGGTCATGTCGAGATTGCCGGCAAGCGCCGAAAAATCGGAAATATTGGTGACGCCGTTAAAGGTCCCGCTCATCAGCGGCGACGAGAAAGTCGTCTTTGCGTCGACATTCTTGCCGGCAAAAAGCAGCAGTGGCTGCGCGGAGTCGAAGTCGACCTTGACGTCCTGGCCGTTGAGGCGCGCCAGGAGAACGGCGCTCATCGGCCTCGATAGCCTGGGCCAGGAGATGTCGGCGTTGATTGCGTCCAGTTTGAAGAGCCTGCCGGTTCGGTTGTCGGTGAGCTCAACCTTCCCATCCTCGACGGTCAGCGCCCCGATTCTCGCGTCCTGTTCCCGGCTCATGACGACGCCGTTGGTGGAGTTGGTTTCCACCCTCTCGATCGCCTTGGCAAGCAATCCCTCGTTGGTCCAGTCGATCAGACCGCCATCATCCCTGCGAAGATAAAGAACCGGCCGTAGGAAATGAAACTCATGAAAGCGCGCATGCCCGCGCAAAGCCTGCAGAAGGGAAAAATCGGCCGAAAGACTGTCGACGTGGCCAAGAATCTTGCCTGTCGAGCTCGGTTCGCGGATCGTAACCTGGTTGAGCGTTATCCTCGGGGTCGGCCAGAATTCCAGTGCCGGCGTGCCCTCGATCTCGGCCTTGTATCCCGACCACTTCGAAAGCGCGTCCTCGATGCCGGAGCGGACCAATCCACTCGAAATCAGAAACGGTGCTGTTGCCCGGAAAACGGCGAATACGATGACGATCGTCAACAGGACCGCGCCCGATGTCCTTGCAACTCTCGGCAGCCAGCGCCCCATGGATCGCACGGCGACCTGCCATCTTTTATTCCTGGACATCGTCATGATTGTGCAGAAACTTTCAAACCGTTGCGCATGATATCGCCTGCGTTTGCCGGATATAGGAAATGTAGTCCATATGCAAATGCCGCTTCCGGACAAGCCACCGTTGTCACGATCTTTATAATGCGTTGCAGCATGATATATAGACCGGAACTGGAGGAGTGAGAATGCAAGACGACCGGCCGCTTTGGACACCCTCGGAGCAATCCCGCAGCACTAGTCCGATGCATGTCTTCATGGAAGCCTGCAACGAGCGTTTCGGCTTGGCACTTTCAGATTTTCCGAGCCTGCATGCTTGGTCGATAGCCGACCGGGAGAGCTTCTGGGCGGCAGTTTGGGACTTCTGCGGCATCAAGGGCTATCGCGGCGAGCGGACGCTGGTCCACGGCGACGATATGCTGGAAGCACGCTTCTTTCCGGATGCCGAGCTGAACTTCGCTGAGAACCTGCTGATAAGGTCGGGGGATAGCGATGCGCTGATATTCCGTGGGGAAGACAAGGTGCGCGATCGCTGGTCCTGGGATCGGCTGACGGAAACCGTATCGAAGCTGCAGCAGGCCTATCGGGCGCTTGGCATCGGCAAGGGCGACCGTATCGCCGCGATGATGCCGAACATGCCGGAGACGATCGCCTGCATGCTGGCTGCCGCCTCCATCGGCGCCATCTGGTCCTCCTGCTCTCCCGATTTCGGCGAGCAGGGCGTCATGGACCGCGTCGGCCAGATCGAACCCAAGCTCTTCATCGCCTGCAGCGGCTACTGGTATAACGGCAAGCTGCAGGATGTGACCGAAAAGGTCAGTGCCGTCTCCCGCCGTCTCGGCGTCCCGGCTCTCATCGTGCCCTATGCGGGCGATGCCGATGCGGTTGTCAAGGCAACCGCGAATGCCAGAACCCTCGAGGATTTCCTGACGCCGTTCGAGGCAAAGCCTGTCGAATACGCAGCGTTGCCGTTCTCCCACCCGCTATACATTCTGTTTTCCTCCGGCACGACCGGCGTTCCCAAGTGCATCGTCCACTCCGCCGGCGGCACGCTGCTGCAGCTGGTCAAGGAACACCGTCTGCATTGCGGTGTCCGGCCCGGCGAGAAGGTGTTCTATTTCACCACCTGTGGCTGGATGATGTGGAACTGGCTGGTCAACGGCCTTGCGGCCGGCGCCACCCTCTGCCTCTACGACGGCTCGCCCTTCGCCCCCGATGGCAATGTCCTCTTCGACTATGCGCGGGATGAGAAATTCGCGGTCTTCGGGACCTCGGCCAAATATATCGATGCGGTGCGCAAGAGCGGCCTTACGCCTGCGACCTCCCACGATCTTTCAAGCCTGCGCCTGATGACCTCGACGGGCTCGCCGTTGTCGCCCGAGGGCTTCACCTTCGTCTACGAGGGCATCAAGGGCGATGTTCAGCTCGCCTCCATCTCGGGCGGAACCGATATCGTCTCCTGCTTCGTGCTCGGCAATCCGCTGCAGCCGGTCTGGCGCGGCGAGATCCAGGGGCCTGGCCTCGGTCTTGCCGTCGACGTCTGGAGCGAGGACGGCAGACCCGTGCGCGGCGAAAAAGGCGAGTTGGTCTGCACCAAGGCCTTCCCCTCGATGCCTATCATGTTCTGGAACGATCCCGATCGCGCCAAATACCGCGCGGCCTATTTCGAGCGCTTCGACAATATCTGGTGCCACGGCGATTTTGCCGAATGGACCGAGCATGGCGGCCTGGTTATTCACGGTCGCTCCGACGCGACCCTCAATCCCGGTGGCGTGCGCATCGGCACGGCGGAGATCTATAACCAGATCGAGCAGATGGAAGAGGTCGCCGAGGCGCTGTGCATCGGGCAGGACTGGGAGGACGATGTACGGGTGGTGCTGTTCGTCCGCCTGGTGCCGACGGCAGAGCTGACGGACGATCTGGTAAAGGCGATCAAGACCCGCATCCGCACCGGAGCCACACCACGCCACGTGCCGGCAAAGATCATCGCCGTTAGGGATATTCCGCGCACCAAATCCGGAAAGATCGTCGAGCTCGCCGTCAGGGACATGGTTCACGGCCGACCCGTCCGCAACAAGGAGGCGCTTGCCAATCCGGAAGCGCTCGATCTTTTCGCAGGCCTTGCGGAATTGCGGGAATAAGCGCTGTCAAGGCGGATTTTGCGGGTGAAAGATAGCCGGTCGCCGGTAACCCGGCGTTAAGAAACCTTGGCCAAAAGTAAACCCAACTTGGTGCCATGAAGCTCCAGGACATGGCGTTATGCGCTCAAAACCTTGTTAAACAGCATCGACTTCAAAGGCAGCTTCGGCTGCCTTTTTTTGCCCATGCCTGCAACCAGGAGTAATAGCGCTAGCCGATTGCGCGCTTTCTTGTTACGAAGAGATCATTATACAAAAATAATTTTATACAGCATGACGGTTGAAAATAGATGGCTCTGAAATTCCCACCGCAACTGGGCTTAGTTGTCATCTGCGACTATGCGACGGGTTTTCGGCCACCCGAAATGGTCAAGGAACGACTCGCCATCGTTGTTTCCAAAAGATTGCCTAATAGAGATGGCCTATGTACCGTCGTGCCATTGAGCACATCGCCCAGCCGGTCCGAGATTCGATATCAATGCCAGACAACGTTGCCGTCGGAGGCTCCGCCACCCTATCAAGGCACGATCAAGTGGGCCAAAGCTGACATGCTGGCAACCGTGGCCTTTGATCGGCTCAGTCTCCCATATACCGGCCGCGACAAATCCACTGGCAAAAGAAAATATCTACAGATTGTCCTGGGAGCCGAGGAATTGAAGAAAATCAGGGTGGCCATGCTTCATGCGCTCGATCTCGCGATCTTGACAAATCACCTGTAAACCGCCACTTGTTACGTCGATTGCGCTCGCAGAATATCGTGGTGCGCCTCAAGTCCGCTGAAAGGCGGCGGGCCTATGCAGGACGATATCAAGTCGCAATGGTTGTCAGCCCCATCTTCCGAGGTGGGGCTTTTTATTTTGCCCGACCTGACGAACCAAGAATAGCGGTGACCTAGTTCGCCAGCACGCGCGGCGAGGGGAAGGTGATTTCAACAAGCGTTCCCTCGTTCGGCGCGGAGTTGATCGAGAAAAGCGCCCGGTTGGCGTCGACCATTGCCTTTGTAAGCGGCAGGCCGAGGCCCGTGCCGTCGCCGCGCTTGCGCGAGTTGGTCGCTACCTGCCGGAATGGCTTCATCGCCTGTTCGAGCTCCGTGCGGGTCATTCCGACACCGGTATCGCGGATGCGGATGACCACGCTGCCATTGCCCTCATACGACGTGGACACGACGATCTGGCCGCCGGATGGCGTGAAGCGGATGGCGTTCGAGAGGATGTTGAGCGCGATCTGCTTGATCGATCTGAGATCGGCGACGACGTTCGGGACAGATTGCGAAAGCGCCGTGCGGATGATCACCCGCTGGTTGTTGGCCTGCGGCTGAACCAGCGACACCGCCTCGGCAATCGCCTCGTTGAGGCCGACGGCGCCGAATTCGAGATCCATCTCTCCCGCTTCGATCTTCGAGATATCCAGCAGGTCGTTGACGATATCGAGCACATGGCGACCTGAACGGCCGATGTCGTTGGAATATTCGACATAGCGCGAATGGCCGATCGGGCCCAGCCGCTCGCTCGCCATCATGTCGGAAAAACCGATGATGGCGTTGAGCGGCGTGCGGATCTCGTGGCTGACGCGGGCAAGAAAATCGCTCTTGTGGGCATTGGCGGTCTCGGCGGCGCGCTTGGCGTTGCGCAGGTCTTCTTCCGTGCGCTTCCACTGCGTGATGTCGCGAATGACGGCGCAGTAGCCGTTCGACGAGGTCAGCTTGCCCATGGTCATGAACAGCGGCACGAACCCGCCCGATGCCTCGCGGCCGATGACTTCGCGGCCGTCGTTAAGGACGCTGGCGACGCCGTGTCCGGCAAGACCACTCAGATAATCGAGAACCGCCTTCTGGCTTTCATGCGCAAACAGCATGACGAACGGCTTGCCGCGTGTCTCCTGGTCGTCGTAGTTGAACAGCGCGCTTGCCGAACGGTTCATCGAGCGGATATCGCCTTCCGGCCCTATGATGACGACGCCATCGGTAGCAGTCTCCAGGATGGACCGCAGTTCCTCGACCTCGATCTGGAGCTTCGCCACCTTTTCCAGCATCCGCTCCGGCCGCACTTCTTCGCGGCCGGCAATCTCTGTCAGCTCCGCCGGCTCGTCGTCCTTCTCGATCGGCATCAACGCCAGCATCAGGGCGCTGTTGTCTTCCCAGCGGATGGACTGCAGCCTTGCCGTTACCGGCACCAGCGAATCATCGGCGCGAACGACCATCATGGCGCCCGGGCGGTCTGTCTTTCCGTCGAGGTCGTGGCGCTGCAGCAAAGCGTCCAGTCCGCCGACGCCTTCGATCTCGGAAAGCCCGGCATAGCCCGTCAACCGCAGCAGCTCGGGATTGCCATGGATCAGCCTGTCGCCCGCATGGACGAGAATGGCGATCGGCAGCTGGTCGACGATCTCGGCGGAAAGCCCGCTAGTCATCTTCACCCGCGGCGGAATGACCGTGTTCAGCACGTCAAGCGGGTTGAAATCCTCTTCGGGTGCCGAGGCTGTATCCGGGGCGGTTGTCTCGCCGCCATGGTTGTTGTCGTTGTTTGCAGTCTGTGGCACCGTCGCTTCGATGACATCGACATCGTCTGCCGGCGCATCGGATATTTCGCCCGCAATTGCCGTGTCATCTCCTGGTTCTGCCGGTATTTCTTCGAACGCTGCCAGGATTTCCGAACCGATCAAACCGCCAGCCTGTTCGCTAACCGCCGGCTCCGTCCTCTTGCCGAAGGGTTCGAGTTGCTTGGCAATTTCCCGGAATGCCGCTTGCTCGCTCGCGGACAGGCCGTCGCCGACCGTCATCCGGTGCTCATGCAGCTGGATGATCTTGTCGGAGAGCCGGCGGTTCGGCGTGTCGGCAATTTTCAGCACCGGCGGCTCGGCCGAAAAAGGCAGCTCCGGCTCATCCCGTTCATAGGTAGGAACGAGCGATGCGGGTGCCTCGTCCAGAATATCCGCAGAGATATCCTCGGCAACGACCGGTTCGGCATCTGCCAGCGAAGACTGCTCTTCGGCTTTCTCGTCCTCCTCGACGACCGGGCTTAGCGTCAAGCCCATTGCCATCGGATCCTCGATCGCGTCCGACAGGCGGACGACGCCGAAGCCGCGGAAGCCGTCGAATTCGCGGCTTCTCGTATAGGTCGGCAGCGCCGCCAGGTCGACCGGCACCATCAGGCTGGTGCCTTCGATCGGCCAGTTGATCGTCCTGCCAGACCAGGTGTCGCGTTTTGCCAGCAACTCGGCGATCTTGCCTTCGGGGTCGAGTTTGAACAATGCGGCGATATCGGCAAAGGCCGCACCGGTAACCTTGGCCGCGTGCGGCCCGACGGCTTCGGCGAATTCACGCGAGATCTCGCTGAACCTGCCTTCCGCATCTATCTTCCACACGAACCGGGTCGCGCGACCATTGCTCTTGAAGGCAAAGCCATCAGCCCTCGCGATTTCCGACTCGGCTTGCACGGGCATCGGCGTTTCAGCCGCAGTCGGTTCGATTGTCGCAGGCTGGACAGGCGTCTCCGGCGCAATCTCCGGATCAGAAAGAGCCGCGGCATCTTCCGCAACATCAGCAGTCGGCTCGTCCTCAGACAAACCCGCCTCCGCAGAATGCGGATCGGCCTGCGCCTCCTCGACGGCATCAAGCGCTGCAGCGTCTATATCTTCGGCGGTTGCTCCGTCGAGCACGGCAAGGGCTTCGACATCGGCCGGATCGTAATCCGCGATTTCTTCCGTGACATCGGCCTCATCGGTCGGAATTTCCTCCGGCACTTCCTCGACGTCCACAATGCCGGCGACGGCCTCGATGACGTCGGTAGATGGATTTGTCGTGATTGGAGCCTCTGTTGTCTCCACAGCATTGACCACCGTCTCCGGCATGGTCTCGGCCGCCGCTTCAGCCTGCGCGACGATCTCCGCCGCCGGCAGGGCGACTGCGACAGCCTCGACCGGCACTGGCTCTTCGGAAACAAAGCCTGAGGCAGGCTCCTCGACCGGGTCCAGGTGACCGATCGCCATTTCGACGACGAACAGCAGGTGCAGGGCAGGGATATCGGAAAGCTTTCCGACGGCGGCCGGCAGGTAGCCCCTGCCTGTCGGGATGGGACGCTTGATCATTCGCTCGGGTTGCGCGCCGGCCATGATCACCAGCATCTTTGCCGTCTGCGGCGTGATGCCGAGCGCGCCGAAACGCGGCGAGGAGGCGATGATATCGCCGTCGCGACCGATGACGGCCATGTGCGTGTCGGGGTCGTCGAAGCCTTCAAGCATGCGGCGGGCACTGTCGGCAGTCTCGAGCGGCTTGGAGGCGACGGGAGTGGAAAACAGGATTGCTTCCTCGCCGGCCTGGATGCGGATCATCTCGACGGCAGCATTGGCGACGACGCGCTGGAAGCCCGAGGTCATGCGGATGAGAAAGCTGCGGGTATCGCCCACGGCTGCAAGCTGGCGGGCAGTCGCCTCGATCTGCCGGAAGGAGACATCGCCGGGCTTCGCACCCTGGTCGAGAAAATCGTAGATGGCGGCATAGCCGAACAGGTCGGCGCCGGCCCCGTTGGCCCAGAGCACGCGGTCAAGCCCGGTCGAGAACAGCACCATGGCCTCGCCACGAGAAAAGCGCTCGCGAATGCGCGGATGCACTGCGATGTCGATGAACGGGTACTGGACTGCGGGCATTATCCAACCTGTTGTTCGGGCTTGACGCCTTCTCTAGTCTTTAACGCTTTATTAATAACGGCGCCCCGATTGCAGGTCCAGCGACGCCGCCTGCTTTCGGGCGAGAAGGTTAACGCGTTGTGCGGCGCACAAAAATGTTGCACTGCACAACGAGATGTACTATATCAGCGTCATCGAGTTCATTGCGGGCACCTTTGTGGAGACAGCCCGCCAGAAGGAGTGCTGACAATGGCTACCATAAAGAGAGATGACGTTTTTTCAATTGCCGCCTTCGATCCGGCAAAGATGTCCGAGCAATTTCGTGATTTCGCCGAGCAGGGCGCAAAGCAGTCCAAGGATGCCTTCGCCAAGATGAAGACGGCCGCCGAAGACGCCGGCAAGACCGTGCAGTCGACGATGCAGACGGCGCAGGCCGGCTCCGTCGAAATCGGCCTCAAGGCCATCGACGCGCTCCGCACCAATGCCGAAAACTCGCTTTCGCACATGGAAGCTTTGCTCGGCGTCAAGTCCGTTGCCGAGTTCTTCGAGCTGCAGACGTCCTTCTTCCGCAAGCAGGCTGAAGTGACTGCCGAACAGGCAAAGTCGATCCACGAAACCTCGACCAAGGTTGCCGAAACGCTGGCAAAGCCGGCCAAGGCCGCTGCCGAAAAGGCCATGGCATCCTTCAAGGCTGCCTGACACCTAAAGCCTCAGAGAAAAAAGGCCGGAACCCGCTTCCGGCCTTTTTCCACATTAAGACCAGATAAGACTTGAAAAAAATCTGAAGTCCTCGTATTTCACCCCCGTCGCGTCGAACGCGATGTAGTGCGGTTGTAGCTCAGTTGGTTAGAGCGCAGGTTTGTGGCACCTGAGGTCGGAGGTTCGAGACCCCCCAACCGTACCATTTCTTTCCACAGAAAATTATGAACTTGTCAGGTCCGCAGGTTGCGGATCAGTACCCACGCAACATTCCGCGGGGTTCTCCAACGATTTCGCGGAAAACGGGAAAAATTGTTTGACGCGTTGTATCGTAGGTAGTCTCCTAAGGTTTTCTTGGGGGGATAATGGTGTCAGAAGTGAGCAAGGCGCGGTTAACGATAGCGTATGATGGAGAAGCCGTCCGCGATGGAAGCATGGACGTGCGCGACCTTGCGCCGGCGCTGCTGGCGGTGGGGCAGTTATTCGATGCGGCGAACCGTACATTGAACGGACCCGACGCCCCTAAAATGACCGTGAATGTGGTTGCGACTGCACCCGGCTCGTTTGAGATTAGCGTCGACATTATCCAGTCGCTCTATGAGCAAACCAAATTACTGCTCAATGGTGACGCGATCACCGCCGCGTTGAACCTGAAGGAATTGATTTTTACTAGCGTGGCGGCCGTTACCGGCACGACGGCCACCGGTATATCGTTAATCCGGTTGCTCAAGTGGTATAAGGGCAAAAAGCCCGATCGCGTCGAACGTCTGAGCGAAGACACTATCCGCCTGACCTTCGACGGTGTGTCGACTGACGTTCCCCTCCGGTTGCTACGCCTCTACCAAGACCTGTCGGTGCGCAAGGCGGTAGAGGGCGTGATCACCGATCCGCTGCTCAAGGATGGTATCGACCAGTTCAAAGTGATTGAAGCCAAAAAGGTTGTCGAGGAGGTAGACAGGCACGAAGCCGCGTACTTCGTTGCTCCCGAGCCTGAGGGAAAGGTCGTTCTAGATGACATTCGAAAGGCCGCATTCTCCATCATTTCGTTGGCCTTCAAAGAGGACAACAAGTGGAGGCTGCATGACGGTAACGCTCAGATCAGCGCGACAATTGAGGACAAGGACTTCCTCTATAAGGTGGACCACGCGCAGATTTCGTTCACGAAGGGCGACATCTTGGTGTGCGAGGTAAAGGTCACACAAACCCAGACTAGCGGCGGTCTAAAAGCTGACCATGCCGTCATAAAAGTCCTGGAGCATATTAAGACCCCACAGCAAATGGACCTGCTGATCGAAGACCCAAGGCCTAAGTAACTGATGCTTAGACAGCAGCGATCTGCGCAGTAATGTTCTAAAGGCAGATATTCGCGCCACGACCATCCCTCCCCATCAAATCATGGAACCCTCCCGGCCCCTCCTCGTTCATCAAATGACAGGAGACCCGCCCATGACCAAAACGATGCTTTACGGTGCCACGAAAGTGGATGAGACGAACGTTGCCTATGCGGCAGCGCCGAGCCTTGAGCAATTCCAGTGGAAGAGCCGCGTGCTTGTAGTTTTCGCGAGCGATGACGATCCCAAGGGCGAAAGCCAGGTGAATGAGCTTCTGAGCCAGCGTCTCGGGCTTTCCGAGCGCGATATCGTGGTGTTGCGGGTGCGCGATGATGTCGTTCAGCCCGTCTTTGGCGAGGCTGCGGATTTGAGCGCCGACGATCTCCGCCGGGACCTGGAGGCGGTTGACGCGGCAGAGTTCGCCGCGGTGCTGATCGGCAAGGACGGAACGGTCAAGCTGCGCGTCAGCGAGCCGATTGCCGGCCCTGAGCTCTTCTCGATTGTCGACAGCATGCCGATGCGCGCGGCTGAAGCGACGCGCCGGCAGGTGCAGTAGCGCCTGTCCACCCAACTCAGGAACAGGAGTTTGGCGATGTCCGTCCCAAACGAACCTATCCAGCCGCCGATGCCAGCCCCGGGCTGGACACCAAACGTGCCCATCAAGGAGCCGGAGCCGGATACCCTGCCGGACGAGGCGCCTTTGCCCAACCCGGACGAGAATGACGAACCTCCGCAGCAGGTTCTTTGGGCGCGATGATCGAGCATAGATCTACCTATGTAGTGGTCGAGACGGTATGATCAAGCGTGTAGTTGTGGCCACCATCTCGCTGTAAAACTTCCGGTGCACGTTCCTGAACGCGAGGTTAAAATGGGTCGACGGGAAAGTAAGATCATAACCGATATGCAATATACAACAAAAGTAAGAAAATAAGTATCCCGAATATCCGCAACCGCTTTACCGCGACTTGAACGCCAGCAATTTCAGCGGCCAATGTATTGGTATTGACGGCGGACTGTTTCTTCACTTTATTCAGCGCGTTGTCGGTGACCTCCTCCAAGAGATCCTCAAGTTGCCGCCGTTTCGGATTGCTCCGCTGTGAATTCAATGGTTGTTCTAGGCGCATCACGTTCCTAACTATCCGGATTTAGCTGCGCTGAGCGCAGGCTTGACACGGACAAAATATCATAATGCAAGGCATTTAACAGTGAAAAACAACCTTTGAGAGATATTATAGTCGATACTACATTAGGATGTTCTCGGTGAATTTGAATTGGATCTGCAAGCGCACTGGCGGGCTGGAACTTTTAGTCTCAGTTCTCTGGCGTTCGCGGCCTAAAGAAATATCTGCCGTTCCGCGCTCACAAGTTCCTGCAGATAGTCGACCACGGTCCTGACCCGCACCAGATCGCGGGCGCTTTCGTGGTATGTCGTCCAGTAGCCGCGACGAATTGCGACGTCCGGCAGGATGCGCACCAATTCCGGATATTGGCGGGCGATGTAGTCGTGCAGAATGCCGATCCCGGCTCCGGAGCGCACCGCCTCGGTTTGCCCGATGGCGGTCGATATCTCGAAGGAGGCATCCCAGCTCCGCATCACCTCGCCGGTGAAGTCGAGCGATGCGGTAAAGATCAGGTCTTCGACATAGCCGATGCGCGGATGGTTCTTCAGGGCCTCGACACTTTCGGGCGTGCCTGCCTCGCTGAGATAGCTTTTGGAAGCGTAGAGGCCTAGCGTATAATCGGTAAGCTTCGAGGAGATAAGGCGGCCCTGTTCGGGACGCTCGAGCGTGATGGCGATATCGGCCTCGCGTTGCGACAGGGAAAAGGAGCGCGGCACAGGCACCAGCTGGATGCGCAACTCCGGATGTCGCGCGATTAGGCTGCCGAGACGCGGCGCCAGAAAGGAGACGCCGAAACCGTCAGGCGCGCCGATGCGCACGGTGCCGGCAATCGTGCTGTCGAGATGGCCGACGCTTGCCTGCGCCCGCAGCATTTCGGTTTCCATGCGCTCGGCGGCATGAAGGAAGATCTCGCCTTCCGCAGTCAGCTCGCAGCCATTCGTGCGACGGACGAGAAGACGGGCCTTCAAGCGCTCTTCAAGCGTGGTGACCCGTCGGCTCAGCGTCGCGTGGTTGACCCCAAGCCGCTTCGAAGCGGCCAGAATCTGCCCTGTACGGGCGACGGCGAGGAACATGCGGACATCATCCCAATCCATGTGTTAGCCCTTGGACTTTAATTTACGCACAACGGATGCTTATAGCAGCGCATTGATTTGTGCAAATTGAAGTGCGAAACTGCATCATCCAAGAAATCCTAGAGGAGGAGACATATCATGCGTGAGATCGGTCATTTCATTGGCGGCAAGCATGTCGCCGGCACCAGCGGACGCACCAGCAACGTCTATAACCCGGCAACCGGCGAAGTGCAGGCGACCGTAGCGCTTGCCAGCACGGGCGAGCTGCGCGCCGCTGTCGAGAGCGCCAAGGCGGCACAGCCGAAGTGGGCGGCGACCAATCCGCAGCGCCGCGCCCGCGTCTTCTTCAAGTTCGTCGAGCTTCTGAACACCCACATGGACGAACTCGCCGAGCTTCTCTCGCGGGAGCACGGCAAGACGATCGAGGACTCGAAGGGCGACGTCGTTCGTGGCCTGGAAGTCTGCGAATTCGTCTGCGGTATTCCACATCTGCAGAAGGGCGAGTTCACCGAAGGCGCTGGCCCCGCGATCGATATGTATTCCATGCGCCAGGCGCTTGGTATCGGCGCCGGCATCACTCCGTTCAATTTCCCGGCGATGATCCCGATGTGGATGTTCGCGCCGGCAATCGCCTGCGGCAACGCCTTCATCCTCAAGCCGTCCGAGCGCGACCCGTCGGTGCCGATGCGCCTTGCCGAGCTGATGATCGAGGCGGGCCTGCCCTCCGGCATCCTCAATGTCGTCAACGGTGACAAGGCCGCCGTCGACGCAATCCTCACCGACCCTGATATCGGCGCCGTCTCCTTCGTCGGGTCCACGCCGATCGCCCGCTACGTCTATGGCACCGCGGCGATGAACGGCAAGCGCGCCCAGTGCTTCGGCGGCGCCAAGAACCACATGATCATCATGCCCGATGCCGATCTGGACCAGGCCGTCAACGCGCTGATGGGCGCAGGCTACGGCTCGGCCGGCGAGCGCTGCATGGCAATCTCGGTCGCTGTTCCGGTCGGCGAGGAAACCGCCAATCGCCTCGTCGCGAAGTTGACGCCGAAGATCGAGGCTCTGCGCATCGGCCCCTACACTGACGACAAGGCCGACCTCGGCCCGCTCGTCACCAAGGAAGCTCAGGCCCGCGTCACCGGCCTGATCGGCCGCGGCGTCGAAGAGGGCGCCAAGCTCGTGGTCGACGGCCGCAACTTCAAGCTCCAGGGCTATGAGGACGGCTATTTCGTCGGCGGCTGCCTGTTCGACAACGTGACTGCAGACATGGACATCTACAAGACCGAGATCTTCGGGCCGGTCCTGTCAGTCGTCCGTGCCAAGAACTACGAGGAAGCCCTCGACCTGCCGATGAAGCATGAATATGGCAATGGGGTCGCGATCTATACCCGCGACGGCGACGCCGCCCGCGACTTCGCCTCGCGCATCAATATCGGCATGATCGGCATCAACGTGCCGATCCCGGTTCCGCTCGCCTACCACTCGTTCGGTGGCTGGAAGGCCTCCAGCTTCGGCGACCTCAACCAGCATGGCTCCGACTCGATCAAGTTCTGGACGAAGACGAAGACCGTCACTGCCCGTTGGCCCTCTGGCATCAAGGACGGCGCCGAATTCGTCATGCCGACGATGAAGTAGGATTTTAGCCGCATTGGACTAGACACGGAGCCGCCGCCCATTGTTTCATGGGCGGCGGCTTTCGTTTGTTAGAGATTGCAGTTCGTCCCGCCGCCGCTGCTTGCAGTGTCCTTGATGGAATGCTAGAACAAAACACGAACGAGAGGAACCCCGACATGACCGGCAACTATCAGATCGACTATATCGAGTTTCCGTCGACGGACGGCCTGAAGACCCGCCGTTTCTTCGAGGAGGCATTCGGATGGAATTCGGTGAGCTACGGGCCGACCTATCACGCGCTGGAGGCGGCAGGCATCGAAGCAGGGATTCAGGGCGATAGCCAGGAGACGACGGCAGCACCGCTTGCCGTGGTCAGAACCACGGACCTTGACGCGGCACAGCGCGCCGTCGAACTCTCGGGCGGCGTGGTCACCCGCCCTGCATTCAACTTTCCCGGCGGTCGCCGCTTTCATTTTCGCGAGCCGGGCGGCAGCGAAATGGCGGTTTGGATCGCGGTGCCTTGAGCCGCTTTGAAGACATCGCGCTCACGATAGCGGCACGCCGCCAACGGTAATGCGATGCATGAGCCTGCGCTGGCCCTGATAGTCGTTCAGAGCCAGATGCCAGGTAGAGCGATTGTCCCAGAATGCCACCGAGCCCTTGGCCCAGCGAAATCGCGTTACGAACTCCTGCCGTTGCGTGTGGGTGTAGAGGTAGGATAGCAGCGACTGCGATTCCTCAGCCGTCCATCCCTCGATCCGAAGCGTGAAACTTGGATTGACGTAAAGCGCCTTCCTCCCGGTGTCCGGATGAGTGATGACGACGGGATGAACCGCATCCTGCGTTGCCAGTTCAGGGTTGAGCACTCTGCCCTTGAGATCGTTTTGTCCAAGGTGGGTGCTGCTTTGAGCGCCAAAGACGTGGCGGCTCGAATGGACCGCGCGCAAGCCCTGCAGCGTGTGCTTCAGGCCATCCGACAAGTGCTCATATGCGGCATAGGCGCTGGCAAAAAGCGTGTCGCCGCCAACGTCGGGCACGTCGATGGCATAGAGGATCGACCCCTTGGCCGGCGCTTCGTCGTAGGAATGGTCGGTATGCCAGCCTCCGCCGAAATTGGCCTTCTGGTGTGCTTCCTTGACGACTTCCGCAATCTCCGGATGGCCGTCGACCGATTTGAAGAAGCGGTTTATGTTGATTTGGCCGAACTGCGCGGCAAACTGGATGTGCTGGTCCGGGGTCAAGGTCTGGTCGCGAAAGAACACGACGCCGTGATTTCCGAGTGCCTCGTCAATGGTGGTCTTTTCATGCGCGGCGAGCGGACGGGAAAGATCGATGCCGTCGATCTCGGCTCCAACAGCGGGACTAAGCCGACGAATGGAAATCCCAGTTCCGAACTCGGATGCCCTGTCGTGATTTACAGCCTGTCTAATCGCGCTCATTATACATTCCTCTTTGAAAATTGAACTGATCCAAAGATGTCTAAATCCATAAAGATTATCGAGAAATAGATTTTCAATCTCAGGTCGCGACGTGGATTTTTTCCGCGGTGATGGCGCTGCAGGCAACGTGCGACGTCCATGAGAGCCCTATACAAGGCGAAGTCGGGCTCCAGATAGGCGAGGGAACCGCGATTTGTGGATGTCGATAACGTGACTCTCTATTTCATCTTTTGGAATTGTTCAAAACTGGGAAACGTCTTATATAGCTCCTTGCAAGGCCGCGATTCAGGAGATCCACATGCGTTTGACGAAGCAGACAAACTACGCAGTTCGCATGTTGATGTATTGTGCCGCCAATGACGGCTATCTGAGCCGTATCCCGGAAATCGCCAAGGCCTACGGTGTCTCCGAGTTGTTTCTGTTCAAGATTCTCCAGCCGCTGACCAAGGCCGGCCTCGTCGAAACGGTTCGCGGCCGCAACGGCGGTGTGCGTCTCGGGCGCGCTGCCACCAAGATCAGCCTGTTCGATGTCGTCAAGGTGACCGAGGATAGCTTCGCCATGGCCGAATGCTTCGAGGATGGCGCTGTGGAATGCCCGCTGGTCGATAGCTGCGGCCTGAATTCGGCGCTGCGCAAGGCGCTGAACGCCTTCTTCGACGTGCTTGCCGAATATTCGATCGACGATCTCGTCAAGGCTCGGCCGCAGATCAATTTCCTGCTCGGCATCACAGATCACGATCACAAGGCCCTGAACAAGCGAATTGCATTCAGCGTCCCGGCGGCCTGAGCTTTAGCGTCAATCTGATTTGTCTTTCAGCTGCGGCTGCCTCTGGCGGTCGCAGTTTTCGTTTGAGGAAAGGGTGCCGCGGCTGCGCGCATCTCCCATTCTTCATGCGTCGTCATATGAAGGCATGCTAAAATATTTCGAATGCGTCAAAAATGGCGTCGTTTTTGTCGGATTATTACCAATACACCGTCAATTTTGTTGGATTTTTCCTAAAGTGAACCATTTGGAAAATTTTTCTGCGGTCCATGTTGCTTTCATAAATTAAATATCGTTCCATCTGCCGTCTTTCCGGATTGCGAAACCCGGAAACCACAACTTTAAAACAAGAACAAACCTGGGAAACGATAAAATGAAAAAGATCTCTGTCCTTATGGCAGTGACCGCCCTGGCTACGGTCATGGCGACGTCGGCTTGGTCGAAAACGCTGGTCTATTGCTCTGAAGGATCGCCGGAAGGCTTCGATCCTGCGATTTATACTGCGGGTACGACGTTCGATGCGTCCTCGCGCACCGTTTACAGCCGTCTCGTCGAGTTCAAGCATGGCAAGACGGAGATCGAGCCCGGCCTGGCCGAAAGCTGGACCGTTTCCGACGACGGCAAGGAATATACCTTCAAGCTGCGTCCCGGCGTGAAGTTCCAGACCACCGATTTCTTCACCCCGACGCGCGACCTCAATGCCGATGACGTCATCTTCTCGTTCGAGCGCCAGCTCAAGGCCGACAGCCCCTGGGCGAAGTACGTCTCCGGCGGCTCCTATGAATATGCGGCCGGCATGGGCTTCCCGACGCTGGTGAAATCGGTCAGCAAGGTCGACGACCTGACTGTCAAGTTCACGCTCAACAAGCCGGAAGCGCCTTTCATGGCTGACCTTGCCATGGATTTCGCGTCTATCATGTCGAAGGAATATGCCGACAAGCTCGCGGCAGACGGCAAGATGGGGCAGTTGAACCAGCAGCCCCTCGGCACCGGCCCGTTCACCTTCGTTGCCTACCAGCCCGACGCGGTTATCCGCTACAAGGCCAACGACACCTATTGGCACGGCAAGGAAAAGATCGACGACCTCGTCTTCGCGATCACGCCTGATGCATCGGTTCGCGTCCAGAAGCTCAAGGCCGGCGAATGCCAGATCATGCCTTATCCGAACGCTGCCGACGTCAAGGACCTCAAGGCCGATACGTCGCTCAAGGTTCTCGACCAGCCTGGCCTGAACGTTTCCTATCTCGCCTACAACACGCTGATCGCACCGTTCGACAAGCCGGAAGTGCGCAAGGCGCTGAACATGGCGATCAACAAGCAGGCGATCGTCGACGCCGTCTTCCAGGGTGCGGCGAGCGTTGCAAAGAACCCGATCCCGCCGACCATGTGGTCCTATAACGACGCCGTCCAGGACGACAAGTACGATCCGGACGCCGCCAAGAAGATGCTGGCCGACGCCGGCGTCAAGGATCTCAAGATGAAGATCTGGGCGATGCCGGTTTCGCGTCCGTACATGCTGAATGCCCGGCGCGCTGCCGAACTGATGCAGTCTGACCTGGCCAAGGTTGGCGTAACGGTTGAAATCGTCACGCACGAATGGGCCGATTACCTGAAGCTCTCGTCCGCCAAGGACCGTGACGGTGCCGTCATCCTCGGCTGGACCGGCGACAATGGCGATCCGGACAACTTCCTCGACACCCTGCTCGGCTGCGATGCCGTCGGCGGCAACAACCGTGCGCAGTGGTGCAACAAGGAGTTCGACGACCTGACGAAGAAGGCCAAGCAGACCGCCGACGTCGCGGAACGCACGAAGTTCTACGAGCAGGCACAGGTCGTCTTCAAGCGCGAAGCTCCATGGGGCACGATCGACCATTCGACTGAATTCGTTCCGATGAGCGCCAAGGTTTCCGGCTACGTGCAGGATCCGGTCGGTGTTCACCGTTTCGATGGCGTCGATATCGCTGAATAACGAAATATATGCAAAGATGCCCGGCTAAGGCCGGGCTTGACCGGCGGTCGGGCTTTCCTGACCGCCGGAACAATATTGGACATATGTCATGTTGCGATTTTTTCTCGGCCGTATATCGGTCCTGATCCCAACGTTCCTCGGCGTCTCGCTCATCGCTTTCGCGTTCATCCGTCTGCTGCCCGGCGATCCGGTCATGCTGATGTCGGGCGAGCGCGTCATGGCGCCGGCCCGGCACGCGGAGATCATGCACGACCTGGGTCTCGACCGTCCCGTTGCCGTTCAGTACCTGAGCTATCTCGGCAATCTCCTGCACGGCGATTTCGGCACGTCGATCGTCACGAAGCGGCCTGTGCTGACAGAGTTTCTGACGCTGTTTCCAGCGACGCTGGAGCTGTCGCTCTGCGCCATGATCCTGGCCATCTGTCTCGGGGTGCCGGCTGGCGTGTTCGCCGCGGTCAAGCGAGGTACCTGGTTCGACCAGACAGTCATGGGCGTCGCCCTTGTCGGCTATTCAATGCCGATCTTCTGGTGGGGCCTGCTGCTGATTATCGTCTTCTCCGGCTACCTGCACTGGACGCCGGTCTCGGGCCGCATCTCGCTGATGTATTTCTTCAAGCCGGTCACCGGCTTCATGCTGATCGATAGTCTTCTCTCCGGCCAGGCCGGTGCATTCAAGTCCGCACTGAGCTACCTGATCCTGCCGACGGTCGTGCTTGCGACAATTCCGCTTGCCGTCATAGCGCGCCAGACCCGCTCGGCGATGCTGGAAGTCCTTGGCGAAGATTACGTGCGTACCGCACGCTCCAAGGGTCTGAGCACCTTTCGCGTCATCGGCGTGCATGCGCTGCGCAACGCCATGATCCCGGTCGTCACGACGATCGGTCTCCAGACCGGCGTGCTTTTGGCCGGCGCGATCCTGACCGAGACCATCTTCTCATGGCCCGGCATCGGCAAATGGATGGTGGATGCGGTCTTCAAGCGCGACTACACCGTCGTTCAGGGCGGATTGCTGCTGATCTCGGTGATCATCATGGTCGTCAATCTGGTGGTGGACCTGCTCTACGGTCTCATCAACCCCCGAATTCGTCACTAGGAGCGGCCCATGAGCATGGCAAGCGCCAAGTCCGCCCAGCCCTCCGCCCTTTCGGAGTTCTGGTATTATTTCTCCCGCAACAAGGGTGCCGTCATCGGGCTGGCGGTGTTCATCATCGTCCTCGTGCTGGCGGTCTTCGCCCCATTCGTCTCGCCACATGGCCCGAGCGAACAGTTCCGCGACGCGCTCCTGGCGCCACCGTTCTGGATGACCAACGGCTCGTTCTCCTTTCCGCTCGGCACCGATGCCGTCGGCCGGGACATCATGACCAGGCTGATTTTCGGCGCGCGTTTCTCGCTGTTCATCGGCCTCGTCGTCGTCACGCTGTCGGTCGTCTCGGGCGTGCTGATCGGGCTTGTCGCCGGCTATGTCCGCGGCCGCACCGATATCGTCATCATGCGCATCATGGACATCATCCTCGCCTTTCCGTCGCTGCTCCTGGCTCTCGTGCTCGTCGCGGTGCTGGGGCCGGGCCTGCTGAACGCGATGATCGCGATCTCTCTCGTCAACCAGCCGCATTTCGTCCGTCTCACCCGCGCCTCTGTTATGACCGAGCGCGAGAAGGAATATGTCATCGCCTCGCGCGTTTCCGGAGCGGGCAATCTCAGGCTGATGTTCAAGACCATCCTGCCGAACTGTCTTGGGCCGCTGATCGTTCAGGCGACGCTGGCCTTCTCCGCCGCCATTCTCGATGCGGCGGCACTGGGCTTCCTCGGCATGGGCGCACAGCCGCCGACACCGGAATGGGGAACGATGCTGGCCGAAGCCCGCGAATTCATCCAGCGGGCCTGGTGGGTCGTCACATTCCCGGGACTCTGCATTCTCATTACCGTCCTTGCCATCAATCTGATGGGCGACGGCCTGCGCGACGCGCTTGATCCAAAGCTGAAGAGGTCCTGATGCCGCTTCTCGATATTGAAAATCTCACCGTCGAATTCCAGACGTCTTCCGGCCTCTTCCGCGCCGTCGACGGCGTCTCTCTCGGTTGCGACAAGGGCGAAATCCTCTCGATCGTCGGCGAATCCGGCTCGGGCAAATCCGTGTCGATGCTCGCCGTAATGGGCCTTTTGCCCTGGACTGCCAAGATCACCGCCGACCGCATGTCGTTCGACGGCAAGGACCTGCGGCAGATCTCGTCGCGCCAGCGCCGCAAGATCGTCGGCAAGGACATGGCGATGATCTTCCAGGAGCCGATGTCGAGCCTCAACCCGTGCTTCACCGTCGGCTTCCAGCTGGGGGAGACCTTGCGCGTCCATATGGGCCTCAATCGCCAGCAGCGGCGTGACCGCTCGATCGAGCTTCTGCAGCTCGTCGGCATTCCCGCACCCGAGGAGCGCCTGTCGGTCTATCCGCACCAGCTTTCCGGCGGGATGAGCCAGCGCGTGATGATCGCCATGGCGCTTGCCTGCAATCCGAAGCTCTTGATCGCCGACGAGCCGACCACGGCACTCGACGTCACGATCCAGGCGCAGATCCTCGATCTGCTGGCGCGGCTGCAGCAGGAGCAGGGCATGGCTCTGGTCCTGATCACCCACGATATGGGCGTGGTGGCGGAAACCGCCGAGCGCGTCCAGGTCCAGTATGCGGGCCAGAAAGTCGAGGAACAGCCGGTCAAGAACCTGTTCCGAGATCCGCACCACCCCTACACCGCGGCACTGCTCTCGGCGTTGCCGGAGCGAGCAATCGTCGGCCAGCGGTTGCCCTCGATCGCGGGCGTCGTGCCGGGTCAGCATGATCGCCCGACCGGCTGTCTTTTCGCGCCGCGCTGTTCGTTCGCGACGGCGGAATGTGATCGCGGCGTCAAGCGGCAGGGGCCAGAGCTCGGCCTTGCGCTTTGTAATTATCCATTGAAAGACGGCAAGCCCCTCGGTCATCCGAGCCTTGTCGTACCCGCAGGAGGCCTGGCATGACGGGCGCAGTTCTCGAAGGGCGCGATCTCGCCCGTTTCTACACCGTCAAGCGCGGCATGTTCAAACCGGAGGCGACCGTCAAGGCGCTGAACGGCGTGAGCTTCAGCCTTTATTCCGGCAAGACGCTCGCAGTCGTCGGCGAATCCGGTTGCGGAAAGTCGACCCTTGCCCGCCTCGTCACCATGATCGAGGACCCGACGGCAGGCGACCTGCTGATCGACGGCAAGCCCGCTCGCATCGGCGACCGCAGCCTGCGCAGCCAGGTGCAGATCGTCTTCCAGAACCCCTACGGCTCGCTCAATCCGCGCCAGAAGGTCGGCTCCATCCTTGAGGAGCCGCTGAAGATCAACACCAACGACGATGGTCCGACCCGCCGCCGCAAAGCAGAGGCGATGATGGAGCGCGTCGGGCTGAGGCCGGAACATTACGATCGCTATCCGCACATGTTCTCCGGTGGCCAGCGCCAGCGTATCGCGATTGCCCGCGCCCTGATGCTGCGGCCGAAGGTGCTGGTGCTTGACGAGCCGGTCTCGGCGCTCGATCTCTCGATCCAGGCGCAGGTGCTGAACCTGTTGATGGATTTGCAGAAGGAGATGGGGCTCGCCTACCTCTTCATTTCGCACGGCCTGTCGGTGGTGCGTCACATCGCCGACGAGGTGATGGTGATGTATCTCGGCCGCCCGGTCGAGACCGGCACGGCGGCCGAAGTCTTCGCCCATCCGCGCCATCCCTACACGGCGGCACTGTTGTCCGCGACGCCGATCGCCGATCCCGAACGGGAGAAGAACCGTATCCGCTTGCAGGGCGAACTGCCGTCGCCGCTCAATCCGCCGATGGGGTGCCACTTCAATCCGCGCTGCTGGAAAGCCCAGGATATCTGCCGCAAGGTCGAGCCGGAACTGACCGGCGAAGGCACGCAGCATTTCGCCTGCCACTTCCCGTTGGACTAAGAGCATTTTCCGAGAAAGTGGATACCGGTTTCTCGAAAGAAAATGCGACAATCTCTGAGAGCGCAAGCAGTGACCGACGGAGCGAAAATGCCAAGCGGAGAAAAGAACCCCACCGCGATCATCGTCATGGGCGTGAGCGGCAGCGGCAAGACCTCGGTTGCCGAGGCTCTTGCGGCCGAACTTGACCTGCATTTTATCGAGGGCGACGCGCTGCACCCCGCGTCCAACGTCGAGAAGATGAGCAAGGGCATTCCGTTGACCGACGAAGATCGCATGCCCTGGCTCGACCTGATCGGCGCCGAGATCGCGGCCGCGTTGAAGCGGGGCGAAGGGATCGTCGTCTCCTGCTCAGCGCTGAAAATAATCTATCGCGACCGTCTGCGCAGAGAGGCTGGCGGACCGCTCTATTTCGTTTACCTCGAAGGCTCGAAAGCGCTATTGGCCTCCCGCATGGGCGCGCGCAAAGGCCATTTCATGCCGCCGTCGCTGCTCGAAAGCCAGCTGAAGACGCTGGAAGTGCCGACCGGAGAGCCCGGCGTCGTCACTGTCGATATCGACGATACCGTCGGCAATATCGCAGCGGCCGCGGCAAGGGCGCTTGCATCGCTGCGTCGAGCGCCCGATTAGGGCGCAAAACGCTCCGGCGCATAGGCTGAAACATCGATAAACGGCTTCTCGCCTAATATCAGTTCCGCCAGCACGCGACCGGTGACCGGACCGAGCGTCAGTCCGTGATGCGCATGGCCGAAAGCGAACCACAGCCCTTCATGCCGCGGCGCCTTGCCGATGATCGGCATCATGTCGGGCGTGCAAGGGCGGGCACCCATCCACGGTTCAGGATCGAGCCGTTCGCCGAGCGGGAAAATCGTCCGCGCCACTTTCTCTGCTCGGTCGAGCTGGACCGGCGTCTTCGGGGCATCTCGCCTGGCGAATTCCGCGCCGGTCGTGAGCCGTATGCCCTGGTTCATCGGCGCCAGGAAATAGCCGCGCTCCTTGTCCAGCGTCCAGTTGTTGAGAACCGCGTTGCCCTCGACGGCATAGTGCATGTGGTAGCCGCGCTTGACCCCGAGCGGAAAATTATAGCCGAGGCGGTAGGTGGCGGTGTCCGCCCACGGGCCCAATGCCAGTACCGCGTCATCAGCCTCGATCGAACCTTCCGAGGTCATGACCTTCCAGCCACTCCCGAACTGGCCGAGCGATGCCGCGTCGCCATTGGCAACGCGGCCGCCGAGGCTTTCGAAATATCGGAGATAGGCATTCGTCAGTCCCAGCGGATCAAGCACCGACCACGGATCGCGCCAGCGCAGGCCGCCGATGAACGGCCCTGAAATATTCGGCTCGAGACGGGCGATATCCTCTTTGGACAGCGCCTCGTAGTCGACGCCGAACTCCAGTCGTAGCCGCTCGGCCTCGGCCAGTTCCTCGTCGCGTTTGGCAGCCGTACGGAAAATCTCCATCCAGCCGTCCTTGCGGATCAACTCTTCCGCGTGGGAGGCAAGGATCAGGTCGTTGTGCTCGGAGACTGAATTTTCGATCAGCGGAGCGTAGGCCCGCGAAATCACGTCGTGCCGCTTGCTGTTGGAATTCCACCAGTAGCGGGCGAGAAAGGCGAGCTGCCCCGGCAGGGCGCGCATATGATAATGCGCGTCGATGCGATTGTTGATGGCATAGCGAAGAAGCAGGCCGAGCTGTTGCGGAAAGCCATAGGGCACGACACCCTCGCGCTGGATCAGGCCGGCATTGCCGTATGACGTTTCCTTTCCGGGTGCCTTGCGGTCGATCAGGGTAACCTGTCGCCCGCGCCGCTGGAGATGGATGGCAGTCGATACGCCGACGATGCCGGCGCCAAGCACGATTGCGTCTTTGCTCATTGTTCCCTGCGGTCTTTTCGGTAGTCCCAGCTCTCGAAAATGCCTGTCTAACTGCCGCTGCGCAAACGAAAAATGAGATTGTTCAAGCTTAAAGCATATCGGCGGCCAAGGCTGCGTTTTCTTCGCCGATCCGCACCCGCAACATGGCGGCGTTGAGCAGGGAAAAAACCAGCGCGTAGTAAGGAAGCCCGAACGCCAGCGGCAGGACGGCAATCTCGCCGATGACGATCGCGTAGTTGGGATGATTGAGGAAACGATACGGCCCGGAATGCACCAGCGGCGCACCGGGCAGTATGATGATCCGGGTCGTCCACCGGTCTTTCAGCGTCGCCAGAACCCAGATACGCAAAAGCTGCAGCGACATGAAGACGAGGAACCAGACGAGATTGACCGGTCGATCGGGCGCGGCCACCCACAGGCCGGCGAGCCAGAGGGTGTGCAGAAGCACCATGTAGGGATAGTGCTCGGCGCCGACCTCCCGGCCGCCCCTCGCGAGAAGCAAAAGCGTGTTGCGACGCGCGTAGAATAGCTCCGCGAGCCGTTGCAGCGTGACGAAGGCAAGGAGGGCGATAGACGGCCACATCATGCGGTCCTCTTCAAGGTGACGCAGCTTGCCGTAAACCCCGGTCCCATGGCGATCATCGCCGAGCGTTCCGGAAGGCCGGCAGCGATTGCCCGCTGCAGCACGAACAGGACGGTCGGCGACGACATATTTCCGTAGTCGGAGATGATATCCCGCTCGTGGTCGAGAGAACCGGGCTCGAGCGCAAAGGCGGTCTCGAGCGCAGCGAGCACCTTGGTGCCGCCCGGATGGCAGATGAAGCGGTCGATATCGGCAACGGTCAGGCCGGCGCGCGCCAAAATACTGCTGACCGCCGGCTTGATATTGTCAAGCGCAAATGCCGGCAGTGATTGTTCGAGGATGATGCCAAGCCCGGTGTCGTCGATTTTCCAGCCCATGATCCCGAGCGTATCCGGAAACAGGTGCTCGCCGCTCGATTCCACTTCCGCAAGTCCGCGATGCTGGGTGCGAAGGATGCAGGCTGCGGCGCCATCGCCGAAAAGGGCCGTCGCAATGATGTTCGGCCGCGTCAGTTCGTCGAGCCGGAAGGCAAGCGAGCAAAGCTCGAGGGCGACGAAGAGAACGGTGGCACCCGGACGACTCTTCGCCATCCGCGAGGCGATCGCGAAGCCGGAGACGCCTGCCGCACAGCCAAGGCCGAAGATCGGCACGCGTTCGATGTCAGGGCGAAAGCCTATGCGACCGGCAAGCCTCGCCTCGAGGCTTGGGGTGGTGAACCCGGTCGATGAGACCGTGACGATGCAATCGACTTCCGAAGCTTTCATTCCGGCGAGAAAGAGTGCCTCCGTCGTCGCCTTGACGAAAAGTTCGCTGGCAACTTCGGCATAGGCTCCCATGCGGTCCTGCCAGCCATGCGGCTCGGAGAACCAGGACAGCGGGCGCGCCGCATGTCGCTTGAAGATGCCGGCATTGTCGAACACCCGGGCAAGAAGCTTGAATTCTCCGTAGCGGTCCGAGAAAAGCCGAGCTGCCGTCTGACCCGCATCCGATTGATAGATAATGTGCTCGGGATTGGCGACTGCCAGGCTCACGAGCTTAACTGTTTCGGTCACTATGTGTCTCCTTCACACCCATGTCGGGCACAGGTTCAAACACTTCTACGTCCGGAAAAATTCGTGGACCGAAAATCACGAAAGCGTGATGGGTCTATATGCGTCGCCAGCAATAAAAAATGGCGATCTCACCGAATAAAACTGGATGATGCGGTGTTCTCCAGCCGCAACGTTCATTTTTGCCAAGGAGAAGACCCATGACATCAACCGCAATCCGCCTGGCTTCGATCGCGCTCGGTACCTGCCTGACGCTCGGTGCGCTTTCCATTCCTGTCTTTGCGATCGGCGATAACGAAAGCACGACCCCGACCTGCAAGAAGGGCGAGATCTACGACAAGAAGGCCAAGAAGTGCGTGAAGCAGCAGGGCGCCAATATAACTGACGAGAACCGCGCCGACTACGCCTATTCGCTGGCCAAGGATGGCCGCTATGAAGAAGCGCTTGCCATGCTCGATACGCTGAAGGACCAGAACACGGCGGAGGCATTGAACTATCGCGGTTATGCGACGCGGAAACTCGGTCGTACCGACGAGGGTATCTCCTACTACCTGAAGTCCGTCCAGCTCGACCCGAAATACGCAAAGGTCCGCGAATATCTCGGTGAAGCCTATGTCATCAAGGGTCAGATCAATCTTGCTCAGGATCAGCTGAACACCATCAAGTCGATCTGCGGCACCAGCTGCGAGGAATATCAGGATCTCCACGAGGCCATCCAGGACCCGTCAAAGATCTGACACCGACGCTCCGCCGACATACGGCAGGCAGGTTATGGTTATCGACGTCTGTGAAAGGTCATATGCGTGTCAGTCGCTCATTTCCCGTTTCCTGCCTATATTAGGGTTAAAGTGGAATCGCCGGCGAGACCGGCGGTTCACAAGGCACAAGTCGGTGTGGAGGATGCTATCGCCAGCGAAGACGATATTAGGGCGGGCCTTTCGCAGCATCTGGCGCGGCTCTGGCGCTACGGCATCGTGTTGTCGCGCCAGCGCGACGTCGCGGACGATCTTGTCCAGGCGACCTGCGTCAGGGCGCTGGAGAGGGCGGGCCAGTACATTGCCGGAACGCGTCTCGATCGATGGCTGTTTTCGATCCTGCATTCGATCTGGTTGAACGAGGTCCGGTCGCGCCGGGTGCGGATGGGGCAGGGCTTCGTCGATGCAGACGAGACCCTGGTTTTCGACGGCGCCCGCGAGACGGAAACGCACATCCTTGCCGGTCAGGTGTTGCAGCAAGTGCAGGGCCTGCCCGAGGCGCAGCGCACCGCGGTGTTCCTGGCCTATGTCGAGGGGCTTTCATACCGCGAGGTCGCGGAGGTTTTGAACGTTCCGATCGGAACCGTGATGAGCCGGCTGGCGACCGCCCGCGCGAAACTGGCGGAAGTGATGGAGCCGCTTGATGGGACGAGAAGATCGGACCGGGGATTGACGAATGGGGGATACGAATGAACGAGCACGATAAAAATGAATTGCCCTCGGACGAGATGCTGGTCGCCTTCATCGACGGCGAGCTGGACGCCGCAAAGACTGCCGAGATCGAGAAATTGATCAACGCGGATGAGGCTACTGCCGAGCGCTTCGAATTTTTGTCGCGCAGCGACCTCCCCTATGTCGAAGCCTTTGCGCCTTTGTTGAAGGCCGCCCCTGATGCCAAGCTCCAGGCCATGCTGGGCGCCATTCCCGCCACGACACCACGGAAATTCTCTACGTCAGGCGTCAGCCGTCGCGGCTTCCTCGCCGCTGCCGCGGCTTGCCTGATCGCCGGGATCGCGGTCGACAGGGGGCTCATCGAACTAAATCATCGCCTGGAAAAACCCGACGAAGGCGCCGAGTGGCGTGCTGTTGTTGCCCAATATCTCGGACTCTACACCGCGGATACGTTGAGCGCGCCCGCCGGCGACAGGGCGGCCCAGGCGGCGCAGCTCGAACAGGTCGGCTCGAAACTCGGGATTTCTTTGACCCCCGAGACCGTGGCGCTGTCGGGCGCCGATTTCCGCCGGGCACAGGTGCTCGAATACGACGGCAAGCCCTTGGCGCAGATCGCCTACCTCGATCCCGAGGACGGACCGATGGCGCTTTGCATCATCTCCTCGCAAACGGGGCCGGCCGAACCGGACATGGAGCGTCGGCACGGCATGAACGTCGTCTACTGGTCGAGTGCCGGCCACGCCTTCATGCTGATCGGCCATTCGACGGCCGACCGGATGAAAACCATGGCCGACGGCGTACGCGCCAAATTGGCCGCCTGAGCTGTCTTCCGCGCGGCAAATTAGGCATGTTCGCACGCGCCAAAAACAGTTTGGCGAAAACACGTCCTGCTGGTATTCTCTCCCCAACGAAAATCGAATGAGTGCCTGCTGCATGCCCTAACGGCCTTGCGCGGCGCGATGGAAAAAGACACGTGAGAGACCCCGTTAGCGGCGAAATGCCGCAATCAGGCGGGGCGTCGGTGGCAGAAGAGCGCAGGAAGGGCAAATCCTCCCGGCGCGCAAAGCGTAAACGTGGTGGCAACGCCCGTGATCCCGCTATTTCTGCCGAGCCCAATCAGGCCGGAAATCCCGGTCTGGCGGCGATACGCCCCGAAGACAATAGCGCTGGTTCTTCAGCACGCAAGCGAAAGCGGCGACGGCGTTCGCACGGCCCGTCGCATGACAACGCTCCCAAGCCCATCCAGTTGATGCAGACAGTGGCAGTCGCCCCAGGCCAGCCAGCCCCGGAGGATCGCGACCACGCGCAAGCCGGCAAGAGCAGCAAGCACCGGCGCAAGCATCGCGGCAAGCGCGGTTTGCAGGGGCGTCCGCTTGTGCAGGAAAAGCCGCCGCAGCTGGTCGCTCCCGAGGGACGGCAGGGCGACCAACCGAACGGACACGGCGACCATCGTGGCCAGGAGCGCCATGCAACACCTCAGCGGCACGATGGTTTCCACCAGCATCAGCACAACCATTCCGACAACGAAAGCCAACGCCCGGTCGATCTCTACGCGGCCCTCGATCTCGGCACCAACAATTGCCGGCTGCTGATCGCACAGCCGACCCGTCCGGGCCAGTTCCGCGTGGTCGATGCCTTTTCGCGCATCGTACGGCTTGGTGAAGGGCTTGGTGCCAGCGGGCGGCTTTCCAACGAAGCGATGGACCGCGCCGTCGAGGCCCTGCGTGTCTGCGCTTCGAAGCTGAAGGCCCGCGAAATCCGTCGCGCCCGCCTGATTGCAACCGAAGCCTGCCGGTCTGCGGAAAACGGCGAGGCTTTCCTTGCGCGCGTCATCGAGGAGACGGGCCTGGATCTCGAGATCATCGACCGCGAGACCGAGGCTCGCCTGGCGGTCTCCGGCTGCTCGTCGCTGGTTGGCCCCGAGGCCCGCTCGGTCGTTCTCTTCGATATCGGCGGCGGCTCGTCGGAGATCGCCGTCATCCGCATCGAGGACAATCGTTCCAGCCGACTTGCAAACCATATCACCCACTGGACCTCGCTTCCGGTCGGCGTCGTTACCTTGTCGGAGCGTCATGGCGGCCGCGATGTGACGCCGACAGTTTTCGAGGCGATGATCAATGAAGTCGAGCGCATGCTCGACAAGTTCGATTGCCCGCCCGTCGCCGGCGCCACGGCCGACAGCGCCGATTTCCATCTGATCGGGACATCGGGAACCGTGACGACGCTTGCCGGCGTCCATCTCGATCTGCCACGATATGATCGCCGCAAGGTCGATGGTGTCTGGCTGTCGGACGACGAGGTGACGGCAATGCAATCGAAGCTGCTGTCCTGGGATTTCGCCGGGCGTGCCGCAAATCCCTGCATCGGCCCCGACCGCGCTGATCTTGTGCTTGCCGGCTGCGCCATTCTGGAGGCGATCCGCCGCCGTTGGCCAAGCCCACGCATGCGCGTCGCCGATCGTGGACTGCGCGAGGGATTGCTGACCGATATGATGGCGGACGACGGGGTCTGGCGGCGTGGCCGCTCCCGTCGCGGCTATCGCCCGAGAGATTTGAAAGGGCCGAATTGATGACAAAGCCACCGATCGGCGGCAACCGCACCGGACGCAAGCTCGGGCAGCGTGTCCTGAAGAAAAAGATGAAGGCCTCGTCGCGCCAGTGGCTGCACCGCCATATCAACGACCCCTACGTCCAGCGTGCGCAGCTCGAGGGCTATCGCGCCCGTGCCGCATTCAAGCTGCTGGAGATCGACGAGAAATATCATATCCTCAAGGACGCGAAGCGCATCATCGACCTCGGCGCCGCACCGGGCAGCTGGTCGCAGATCGCCGCCAAGGTCACCGGCTCGACGGACGAGGACATCCGTGTCGCCGCGATCGATTTCCTGGAGATGACGCAGCTGCCGGGCGTCAGAATCCTGCAGCTCGACTTCCTCGACCCTTCTGCGCCGCAATTGCTGGTGGACGCCGTCGGCGGCGCCCCTGATATCGTCATATCCGATATGGCCGCCCCAACCACCGGCCATCACCGGACCGACCACCTGCGCACGATGCATCTCTGCGAAGTCGCGGCGCACTTTGCCATCGAGGTCCTTGCCGAAGGCGGGCATTTCCTGTCGAAGACATTCCAGGGAGGCACGGAGCGCGAATTGTTGGCGCTGCTGAAGCAGAACTTCAAGCAGGTCGTGCATGTGAAGCCGAATTCGTCACGCGCGGAATCGGTCGAAATGTTCCTGCTCGCCAAGGGCTTCAAGGGACGTAAGACTGAAGTCGAAGCAACAGAAGCTTGATTTAGCATCTGCTTTTGGTCGATGATGCAATTTCACTCGATTTTTCAGTCTGCGTAAATCTTGACCATGCTTCTCTACGTCACGCTAGGCACCAACAATCTGAACGAGGCGCGTCGCTTCTATGACGCGGTTCTGCCTACCATCGGCTATCGACGCCAGCGCGATTCCGAAGAAGAGATCGGCTATGCGGCGGACGGCGACAGGCGCTGCCGCCTCTGGGTCGTCCTGCCGTTCAACAAGCGCTGGGCCACCAGCGGCAACGGCTCGATGGTGGCGCTTGAGGCGTCGACGCGCGCCGCCGTGGACGCGTTTCATGCGACGGCACTCGCAAACGGCGGCGTCGACGAGGGAGCCCCGGGCCTGCGCTCCTACCACGCTCATTTCTATGCAGCCTATGTCAGGGATCTCGACGGCAACAAGATCAGCGCCGTCTGCGAAAGCCCGGAATAGGCGCGAGACGCGACACCCTTTTTTCCTCCGTCACAACGTTGTTACGCCAGCGTTCTAGCAATCCTGGATTGTTTTAATTCCGATTGCGAAGAGGTGAGCAACATGAACGAGAACTGTCCGACCTTCCGTACCAGCCTGCTCGAGGAAAATGTCGGCCCGGGCCACAATCCAACCGACAATCCCACGATGGGCGAGCTCATTGCAGCACGGTTTTCGCGCCGGGGATTTCTGAAAGGCTCTCTGGCTGTCTCTGCCATAGCCACGACTGTTAGCCCCTTGGCCTTGATGCTGGCCGACGATGCCCGCGCGGCAGAAAAATCCGCCTTTATCTTTGAAGAGGTTGAAGCCGGTATCGACCAGCATGACCATGTAGCCGCCGGTTATGACGCCAATGTGCTCCTGCGCTGGGGCGACGGCCTGTTCCCGGATTCGCCCGAGTTCGATCCTCTGAACCAGACGCCGGAAAGCCAGGCCCGGCAGTTCGGCTACAACAACGACTATGTAGGCTACATTCCGATCGGCGGTTCATCCGAACACGGCATCCTGGTCATCAACCACGAATACACCAATGAACATCTGATGTTCCCGGGTATCGTGAAAATCGTCAAGGACGACAAAGGCAAGGACAAGCTCGAGATAGTGCCGGCCGACCGAAAGCGCGTCGATATCGAGATGGCCGCGCATGGCGGCACAGTCGTCGAGATCATCAAGGTCGATGGCAAATGGCAGGTGGTCAAGGACGGCAAGTTCAACCGCCGCATCACAGCCAATACCGAAATGCAGCTGTCCGGTCCCGTCGCCGGGAACGAACGCACGAAGACCAATGCGGACCTATCCGGCAAAAAGGTCTTCGGCATGATCAACAACTGTTCCGGCGGCGTCACTCCCTGGGGTACCTATGTCTCGGGAGAAGAGAATATCCAGGGTTATTTCCTTGGAAAATTGCCCGAAGACAGCAAGGAGGCGGCCAACTACAAGCGGTTGGGCATCCCGGACACCAGCTATGACTGGGGCAATTTCCACGATCGCTTCGATCTATCAAAGGATCAGAACGAGGCAAACCGCTTCGGCTGGGTTGTCGAGATCGATGTCAACGATCCCAACTCCATTCCCAGGAAGCGCACCGCGCTTGGCCGTTTCAAACATGAAGGCGCCGATTCCATCGTTGCTAGGGATGGCCGTGTGGTCTTCTATCTCGGTGACGACTCACGGTTCGAATATGTCTACAAGTTCGTCACTGCCGGTAAGTTCAATCCGGACGATCGTGCCGCCAATCTCGACCTGATGGATGATGGGACGCTCTACGTCGCCAGGTTCGATATCGACGGCGCGGTCAACTGGTTGCCGATTGTTTTCGGCGAGGGCCCGCTAACCGAAGCCAATGGCTTCCACTCTCAGGCCGATGTCCTCATCGAAACGCGCCGCGCGGGCGACCTGCTTGGCGCGACCAAGATGGATCGCCCCGAAGACATTGGCCCCAATGGCGTCAATGGCAAAGTCTACGTCATGCTGACCAACAACAGCAAGCGCAAGACCGAAGAGGTCGACGCCGCCAATCCACGCGCCAAGAACGCCTTCGGTCATATTGTCGAGATAACCGAAGAAGACGGTAACTTTGCCGCCGTCAGGGGCAAGTGGGAAATCCTGTTGAAATGCGGAGATCCCTCGGTCGCGGAAGTCGGCGCCTCGTTCTCCACGGATACCACCAAGAACGGCTGGTTCGGAATGCCGGACAATTGCGCTGTCGATGCGGATGGCCGCTTGTGGGTATCCAGCGACGGCAATTCCCCCAAGGAAACCGGGCGAACCGACGGCCTGTGGGCTATCGACACCGAAGGCCCGGCCCGTGCCACCTCGAAGCTGTTCTACCGCGTGCCCATCGGCGCCGAGATGTGCGGGCCGCTGATGTTGCCTGACATGGAAACCATGATGGTCGCGGTGCAGCACCCGGGCGACGGTGGCGAGGATTGGGAGGGCTTCGGTCGCCAATCATATTATGAGGATCTTTCCACCCGCTGGCCGGATTTCAAGGACAACATGCCCGTCCGCCCATCTGTTGTAGCGATCACCAAAAAAGGCGGCGGCAAGATCGCAGTCTGATCCATGGCTTGTGTTCAGTAGCGGTCGAGCTCTCACTCGGCCGCTGGCTGAACCGGCGGCAATGACGCCGTCGCCTTCAGGCTGGCCTTATGGCCGGACACGATGGCACCGGCGCTGCGATCCATGCGGATGAACGGGATCGTGGCGATGACAGTCAGGATCGAGATCGCGAAGAAGGCGATGTGGAAGTCGGATACCGACAGCGATGTGCCGCTGAAGAATGTTGTCGTCTCGAGGATGGCCGCGGCCACAGCGACACCGAGCGCCAGGCTGATCTGCTGCATGACCGAACTCATCGAGGTCGCCTGGCTTGCCTGATTATCGTCGATATCGGCAAAGGCTAGCGCATTGATCCCTGTGAAGAAGAATGAGCGCGAGAACCCTCCGATCAGCAGGACGGCAATGATTGCAAGATGCGGCGTCGTCGGCTCGAACAGGCCGGTGGTGATCGTCGTGACCGTGGTCACTCCGGCCGCCGTCAGCAGCGCGGTCTTGAACCCGACCGCGGCGAAGACGCGCTTGGCGATGAACTTCGTGCTGATCGCGCCGATAGCGCCTGCAAAGGTGATGAGGCCGGACTGAAACGGATTGAGCCCGAAGCCGAGCTGCAGCATCAGCGGCGTCAGGAAAGGCATGGCGCCGATGCAGATGCGAAACAGCGTCCCACCGGTCACCGATGCGCGGAACGTCGCGTTTTTCAACAGGTTGAGGTTCAGAATGGGGGCCGGATGCTTGCGGGCATGGCCGACATAGAGAAAGCCGCAGACGAAACCGATGACCACGGACGATATGCCGATGATCGGGGGCAGGGCGGGCAGGCTGATCACCGACATGCCGAACACCACGCCGGCAGCGGCGAACGAAGTCAGCAGGAAGCCGAGGAAATCCAGCTTCGGCGGCATTGTCGCCTCGACGACGGGCAGGAAGATGGTTGCGAGAACTACGCCGATGATGCCGACCGGGACGTTGATCAGGAAAATCCAGTGCCACGAGAAATAGGTGGTGATGAAACCACCGAGCGGCGGGCCTGCCAGCGGCCCGACCAGCGCCGGAATGCTGAGCAATGCCATCGCCGATACGAGGTCGCTGCGCTTCGTCGTGCGCACCAGAACCAGCCGCCCGACCGGCGTCATCATCGAACCGCCGACACCCTGCAGAAACCGCGAGCCGACGAACTGGAGCACATCGGTCGAAATGGCGCAGAGGATGGAGCCGACGACGAAGACGCAGATGGCGAGACGGAAGATGCGCTTGGCGCCGAACCGATCGGCCATCCAGCCGCTGATGGGAATGAACACCGCCAGCGCGACCATGTAGGAGGTGAGCGCCAGCTTGAGCGTGATCGGCCCGACGTGAAGATCCGCAGCGATCGCCGGCAGTGCCGTGGCGATTACGGTGGAGTCCATCTGTTCCATGAAGAGAGCAACGGCGAGGATCAGGGGAACGATACGGTTCATAAGTCTTTTGCCTTGGATGGTGGTGTCATCGGGAAGGCGCCGCTAACGCGACACCCGCTCTGTAGTCCTCTCGGCAAGCGCTGCCAATCCCGTAAATCACCCTTCAGGCGCGGCAGGATCACGTCTTCGTGAAATCTCGCGTCGCCCGGCGCATCCAAACAAATTGACATATGCCAAGCGCATAGAAATGCTAAACGCATTCAGAAGCGCCCGGTTCGCTGAGGCGAGGATGACAAGGTCGATTACGTTGAAACGACGGACGCTGGTGGCAGGGCTTGGCCTGCTGTCGGCCGCGTCGATCATCGGCCGATCCGCAAATGCCGGGCCGGTTAAGTCCACAGGAGAAAGTGCAGATATGACTGCAGCAATGCCACAGGTTAGTCAGTTCAAGCTTGGTTCTTTGAAGTTCACGGTCGTAAGGGACGGTGCGAACGTTCTCGAAAAGCCATGGGAAACATTCGGTTCGAACCAGAGGCCGGAAACGGTCCAGGCGCTTCTTGCCGAAAACTTTCTGCCGACCGACAAGCTTCTCAACACCTACGCTCCGGCAGTCATCGATACCGGCAAGGACGTCGTTCTCGTCGACACCGGCTTCGGTGCGGCGATGCGCGGCAAAGGCGCCGGCATGTTGCTGGATGGACTGAAGGCGGCCGGCTACAGCCCGGACCAGATCACGGCGGTAGCCCTGACGCATATGCATGGCGACCATATCGGCGGCCTGATGGAGAACGGTGCGCCGACCTTTCCGAATGCGAGATATTTCGGCGGCCAGGTGGAATATGATTTCTGGACGGACAAGGCGCGCGAGGGAACGCCAGGCGAGGGCAACCAGAAATCGGTCATGGCCAATGTCGTGCCGATCGCCGATAGGATGACCTTCCTCAAGGAGGGCGACCAGATCGTCAGCGGCATGACCGCGATGCTCGCCCCCGGCCATACGCCCGGCCACATGGTCTTCCATGTCGAATCGGATGGCGAGCAGCTTGTCATGACCGGCGACGCGGCAAACCACTACGTCCTGTCGCTGCAACGCCCCGATTGGGAGGTCCGCTTCGACATGGACAAGGCGCAGGCTGCACGGACCCGAAACAGGATCTTCGACATGATCGCCAAGGACCGCATTGCCTTTCTCGGCTATCACATGCCGTTCCCAGCCGTCGGTTTCCTCGAAAAGAAGGATATCGGCTTCCGCTATGTGCCGAAGACCTATCAGTTCGATCTTTGAGCACGAGCAATCCGAGGAGGCGAGGGGGAGCGGCAGTGTCGTCCAGCCAGAAGTGGGAGCGGCGGGAGGCGCTAGCCCTCATCCAGAGGTGGGAGCGGAGCGACCCTCGAAGGAAGAGGGCGCTTGCTCTGATGCCAGCCGATTGGCCAAGGCTAAGGGATGGGGCGACCTATCAATTCCCCCTCACACTCCCATGCGATGGACCCCGCCCCGAGCTCAGGACATAGCTGCCAATGCTGCGCTGCATGCTTTTGCTATTCCCTTCCTGTCATAGACGTGTTACGAGCCCTCGCCAACTTCCTAGCAACTTTTGCAAGCCCGCCCGGGCGGACGATTCGTTCCGGAGCGCTCCTGCTTTTTCTTAAATGAAGGAATTGGCCATGGCCCGCATCATTGAAACGGCAACTGGTTTAGAAGCCCTGACCTTCGACGACGTGCTCCTGCAGCCGGGGCACTCCGAAATCATGCCCGGCCAGACGAACGTCGCCACCCGTATCGCCAAGGACATCGAGCTCAACCTGCCGATCCTGTCGGCGGCGATGGATACAGTCACCGAAGGACGCCTTGCGATTGCCATGGCGCAGGCCGGCGGCATCGGTGTCATCCACCGCAACCTGACGCCCATCGAGCAGGCCGAACAGGTCCGCCAGGTGAAGAAGTTCGAGAGCGGCATGGTCGTCAACCCGGTCACCATCGGACCCGACGCGACCCTTGCCGACGCCCTGCACCTGATGAAGACCTACCGCATATCGGGCATTCCGGTGGTTGAGAGCCCCGGCAGCGGCACGCAGAAGCCGGGTCGCCTCGTCGGTATTCTCACCAATCGCGACGTTCGCTTCGCCTCCGATCCGACGCAGAAGATCTACGAGCTGATGACGCGCGAGAACCTCATCACCGTCAAGGAAAACGTGGACCAGCAGGAGGCCAAGCGCCTCCTCCATTCGCACCGCATCGAAAAGCTGCTCGTAGTCGATGGCGAAGGCCGTTGCGTCGGTCTCATCACCGTCAAGGATATCGAGAAGTCGCAGCTGAACCCCAACGCGTCGAAGGATGCGCAGGGCCGGCTTCGTGCGGCTGCGGCCATCAATGTCGGTGACGACGGTTTCGAGCGCGCCGAACGCCTGATCGAGGCCGGCGTAGACATGCTGGTGGTCGACACGGCACACGGTCACTCGCAGCGCGTGCTCGACGCTGTCACCCGGGTCAAGCGGCTGTCGAACTCGGTGCGCATCATGGCCGGCAATGTCGCCACCTATGACGGCACGCGCGCATTGATCGATGCCGGAGCCGATGCGGTCAAGGTCGGGATCGGCCCAGGCTCGATCTGCACCACCCGCATCGTCGCCGGCGTCGGCGTCCCGCAGCTCGCGGCCATCATGGCCGCCGTCGAAGCGGCGCAGGCGCAGGATATCCCCGTCATCGCCGACGGCGGCATCAAGTTCTCCGGCGACCTTGCCAAGGCGATCGCGGCCGGTGCTTCGGCCTGCATGATCGGCTCGCTGCTCGCCGGCACGGACGAAAGCCCCGGCGAGGTCTATCTCTACCAGGGTCGCTCGTTCAAGGCATATCGAGGCATGGGTTCCGTCGGCGCCATGGCACGTGGCTCGGCCGATCGCTATTTCCAAGCCGAGGTCCGGGACACGCTGAAGCTGGTGCCGGAAGGCATCGAAGGCCAGGTTCCCTACAAGGGCCCCGTCTCCGGCGTGCTCCACCAGCTTGGCGGCGGCCTAAAGGCGGCGATGGGTTACGTCGGCGGGCAGGACCTCAAGGACTTCCAGGAGCGCGCCACGTTCGTGCGCATCTCCGGTGCGGGCCTGCGCGAAAGCCACACCCACGACGTCACGATTACGCGCGAAAGCCCGAACTATCCCGGCGGTGGGGTCTGATCGCCAACAGGCGACGGGCCGTCGATTTTCAAGGTCGCCGGCCCGGGCTATTTGTCTGGCCTAGTCGATAACTGGGCAACCGCGTCGATTGGCGAAGGACATGCGGTCGGGACCGCCGTCGTTCCAGCCTCGGACGACGATCCGGCGTCCATTCATCTGAATGGAATCAATGCGACGGAAACCTTCGTCCCGGGCTGCATCCACGAGGTCGCGCCGGCTGCAGCCCTCATGCTCCCTCGGACGACGATCCCAGTTTTGATCTTGCCTGCGGTCCATCGGCGGCGGGCCGTAATCCTGATCGTCGGAGTATTGGGCCAAGGCATTTGATGGAATTAATTGCATTGCGATCAAGCCGGCAAATGCAACGAAAGAAATTCGTGGAAACCATCCCGTCATTTTCCGCTCCTCCTGAGCTTACAGTTCATCCGTGCCCCACCGCACGCACCGTTGTGAATACAACGCCTGAGTCGCGAGCGCGTTGCATGGTGATTCATGTTCGTCAAGAAAATGGTAAAATACAGGCTTTCGACGCAAACCTGATCAGCGCGGCCAGCGCCAGGGCGGGTTCGACAGGCGCTCGGCCATGAAACCGGCCAAAGCCTCCACCTTTGCAGGACGCGTCCGCGCCGACGGCGTCACGAAATAGAGCGCCCCCCTTGGCAACGTCCAATCGGTGACAATCGCCGTCATCCGGCCATCGGCGAGATAGTCGCTGCAGATGAATTCCGGCAACTCGGCGATTGCGAGCCCCTCCAGCACCATCGGGATCAATGCGTCGGAATTGGTGACGCGCAAGGCCCCGGTCGGCGTCACGACTTCCTCGTCGCCCGCCTCGTTGCTGAAACGCCAGACATCCTGCCGCGGGCGATAGGCATAGCCGAGGCAGTGCGCCGCATTGAGATCGCGCGGATGTTCGGGGCGGCCATGGCGCTCGACATAATCAGGGGATGCAACGATGAACGGCGCGACGGCGGTAAGCCTCTTCGCAATCAGCGACGAATCCGGCAGCACCGCGATCCGTAGTGCCGCGTCGAACCCGTCGCCGATGAGGTCGACCACCGCATCGCTCATGTGCAGGTCGACCGATATGTCGGGATAGAGCCTGAAGAAGTCCGGAAGGATCGGCGCGACGCAGCGCAGGCCAAACGACATCGGCACCGCGAGCCGGACCAGCCCGCGCGGGTGCCCGGCGAGCTCGCGCGCCTCGTTTTCCATCTCCTCCGCTTCGCAATAGAAACGCGAGGCCCGCTCGACAAGGCCGCGACCGAAATCGGTCAATGCCAGCTGGCGCGAGGTGCGGTTGAAGAGCCTTGCGCCCAGCCTCTCCTCCAGACGAGCGACGCCGCGCGACACCGTCGCGACCGAAACGCCCATGACGCGGGCGGCCTGCGCAAAGGACCGCTCCTCCGCGACCTTGGCAAACATGGCAAGTCCTTCGAAGTCGGGCAAATTCATCGTTTCATTCCTGCAATGATAGTTTGCATCTCTTTCTATTTCGAGACGACCGGCTCGTCCATATCTCTCCGTCATCGACATCTGATCGATCGCAAAAAGGAGACGACGACAATGACTGGAAGACTTCAGGGCAAGATCGCAGTGGTGACCGGCGCAAATTCGGGCATCGGCCTCGCCACGGCAAAGCGTTTCGCGGCCGAAGGGGCACGCGTCTACATCACCGGTCGACGCCTGGCCGAACTCGAAGCTGCCGCCGCTGCAATCGGCCCCCAGGCGATAGCGGTCCAGGCTGACTCGAGCAAGCTTGCCGATCTCGACCGGCTCTACGAGCGCGTGAAGTCCGAGGCCGGACGCATTGACGTGCTCTTCGCCAATGCCGGCGGCGGGTCCATGCTGCCGCTCGGAGAGATTACCGAAGAACAATATGACGACACGTTCGACCGCAATGTGAAAGGTGTTCTCTTCACGGTCCAGAAGGCGTTGCCGCTTTTGTCGAAGGGCTCTTCGGTGATCTTGACGGGATCGACCACCAGCATCACCGGCACGGCCAATTTCAGCGTCTACAGCGCGTCGAAGGCGGCGTTGCGCAATTTCGTACGCAGCTGGATACTCGACCTCAAGGACCGCGGCATCCGCATCAACACGCTGAGCCCCGGGCCGACCGAAACCCCCGGCCTGGTTGGCCTTGCAGGTCCCGACGCCGCGCATCAGAGGGGACTGCTCGACTACATGGCATCGCTGGTCCCGCTCGGCCGTGTCGGTCATGCCGACGAGATTGCCAGCGTCGCCTTGTTCCTCGCGTCAGACGAATCGAGCTTCGTCACCGGCATCGAGCTCTTTGCCGATGGTGGCCAGGCCCAGGTTTGAGGCAGGGTGTGACAGTTTGACAAGCCATCCGCCGCGGGTTCGCGGCGGATGGCCAGCTTGAGCCACTGGCAGCGGAGATTATTTTCGACTACTGCTCATCCCGTGTTCAGAGAGCCCACGGAGTTCGCCGCATGACCGGCTATGAAATGTTCTGGCCCATCGTGGCGCATGCCGTGCTTGTATTCATTCTCTATTGCCTCTTGGGCCTCCGCCGCTCCGCCGTCGTCAAGGCCGGCAAGGCTGAGAGTCACCAGTTTCGGGAAAACCGGGACGAGCCGGCCGAAAGCCTGGTGGTTCGCAACAACCTTGCCAACCAGTTCGAGCTTCCCGTCCTTTTCTACGCAGTCTCCATCATTCTTTTCATAACGCAGGCGGACAATCTCCCCGCCGTGATCCTCGCCTGGATCTTCGTCGTCTCGCGCTACGCGCATTCCTACGTTCACGTCACCAGCAACAATCTTCGCTATCGCAGCCCGCTGTTTACGCTTGGCTTTCTGGCGCTGTTCGGCATGTTCGCCTGGCTGGTCATCTGGATGGCCCTTTCCTGATCACGCCGCCCGCTTTCGCATTCAAGCTGGTTCACCCGGACTACGAGGGTGGTGTCGGGGCAGCGTTGAGGGAAGCACATGGCTATGTCGCGGATACGATCAGCGCGGCTGCGGAGTAGGGCGGTGCACTATTCTACCTTCTCCCTCGGGGAGAAGGTGGCCCCGAAGGGGTCGGATGAGGGGGTCTATCGTCATCCGCCATGCCGCCGGTGTACGCCGCACCACCCCCTCATCTGCGCTGACGGGCATCTTCTCCCCGCTGGGGAGAAGGGGCTGCAGTGTTTGCCGCCCTCACCAGCTCGGCAACACGTGCCCGGCCCGCGCGCGCGGATGATAGCGGTTGAATGTCTTCGTTTCGCCGTCGAGATCGTCGTCGACCGATGCCGGGGTGATGTTGTCGAGACAGGCCGATATATGCGCGGTGATGGCGTTCATCAGCGAGGCGGAAACACCCGGGCGTTTCATGATGCCGATCTGGACCGGTGGCAGGGACGGAAAGCCGTCAGCCTGGCTGAGCACCTTCATGCCGGTCCGAAGCGCTGATTCCGGCATCACCGAAACCGCCATGCCGGCAAGCACTGCTGCGGCGACGACCGTGCAGGACCAGCTCGTGAACAACACCTGATAATCGCGCCCAACCGCGTCCAGCGATGAACAGGCGACCTGACGCCACTGGCAGTCGCGACGGCCGACCGCAAGCGGCACCGGCGCGTCGTCGCGCAGCGGATGGTTGGCCGAGCTTACCCAGCAGAGCGGCTCGGTGCGCACCACATCGGAAACGCGCTCGCGCGGATTGTGAGTGACAAGCGCGATATCGAGTTCGCCCCGGTTGATCCGCTCGGCAAGATCGACCGAGGGTTCGCAGACGATATAGAGCTCGACATTCGGGTGGGTCTTCGCAAAGCGGCCGATGATTTCGGGCATGTAGCGATCGGCATAGTCGTCGGGCGTGCCGATGCGCAGCGTCCCCTCCAGCCGATTGTCGTCGAAGGAGGCGATTGCCTCATTGTTCAGGCGGATGATGCGGCGGGCATAGTTCAGCAGCTTCTCGCCCTCCGATGTCAGCCGGTTGCCGCGTCCATCCTTGATGAAGAGCTGCTTGCCGATGCGCTCCTCAAGACGACGCATCTGCATCGACACGGCGGACTGCGTCTTGAAGACCCGATCGGCCGCCTTCGTGAAGCTCCCGGAGTCGACGATGGCGATGAATGTCTGCAACTGGTCGAGGTCTAACGGCGATGCCATGACTGTCACCTGTGAGAGAGGACCTATAAGAGAGGTTGATGATAATCATTAGAAACATTCGTTGGACTGATCAATAGGCTTTTGGCATCTTCCAATTGCAAATCACAAAGCAATCCGGATCGGCTTCTGCCCATCCGGTCGGTGTTCAACCTTTGCTCCTCCCGTGGACCTCCTGGGAGGGGAAGGGTTGTTGCGTGCCTTGGAGGAAAGGATACTCAAATGCGCACGACAGAACGGACTATGGACCTCGGTCTCGCAAAGCCCTCTTCATCGTTGATGGGGCGTCTCGCGCTCGCTTTCACGAAGGTGGCCTCCGTCTGGCGCGTTCTCCGCAATCGTCGCGAAGTCAACCGCTTGACCGATCTGACCGACGCCCAGCTGCTGGATATCGGTCTCACCCGCCTTGAGCTGGAGGCCGCGCTGACGACGTCGAGCTTTTTCGAGGACCCGTCCTCGCACCTGACAAAATCGGCGCGTCGCGGCAGCCGCTTCTCATCCTTCGGTTTGCTGCGTAGCTGAACCGGAGTCACTGTTTCCCCGCAGGGTGATAGCCAATAGCCCTGCTTCTTGCCCGGTGCTCGGTCTTCCGACACCGGGTTTTTTCTTGGCCGGATATTGCGATGGCGGCCTATTTTTTCTTCGGCGCATCGGCCGACGGTGACGGCTGTGCATAGCGTTCGAATATGCTTTCCATGCTCTTCTGGTAGTTCTTCTGAACCTCCAGACCGCTGTCGAACATCGTGTTCAGCATGGTTGCATATTGCGTCACGTCGAACGCCGGAGCCTCGGGCTTGGCTGCCGGCTTCTTTGGTGGCTCGGGCGTGAAGGGAAATCCGCGCATCATGTCCTGGAAGGACTTGGCAAACGGATTGTCGAGAAACGGGTTGCCGGCCGCGGTATCTCGCTTCGGCGCCTGGGCGCCGAACATCATGCCCATCGCTTGCGTAAACGGGTGGTCGAAGACGCTTTCATGTGGCATCGGCGCCTTCTTCGGCGCAAAGCCCATGGTTTGCAGCCAGTTCTGCATCATCTCGCCCATGTCGGTGTTGATGAACGGATTTGCCGGCATCTGCATCTGGCCGCTGGTCTCCTTGAAGAGCCCGCCCATCAGCGTATCGGCCATGCTGGGCAGCATCTTCTTGTAGATTTCCTGCCCGATCCCCGTCATCTGGGCTGCCTGCGCCGCGATCGCCCGCGATACGTCCTTCGAGCCGAAAAGCCGCTGCAGCACATTGTTGCCGTCGGCGATCCCTTCAGGCGTGAATGCCTTGCTCACATCCTCGAAGTACTTGGCGTATGTGCCGGAGCCGATCGCCTGCATCACGCCGGTAAAGTTGTAGGGATCGCTGGCGCTGCGCCTGAAACCGGAGGAGAAGGCAGGCATCAGCGCCGCGATGGCCTTTGCCGATTGCTCCTGCGCAAGATTGAACTGCTTGGCCATGACGTCCATGGCCGATCCGTTTTGCGCCTGCAGCATCATGTCGAAGAGTGGCAGCATCGAAGTCCCTTCCTCAGGTGTAGAGCAGGCCTGTCATCGCGCCACTATATCCGGAAAAGCTAACACGCAAACCGGTTTTTGCCGGCCTGCGATCGTCAGCGGGGACTGACCAAAATAAGGCTCAGTACTGGTATTCCTCGAAGACCGGTTCGACCGATTGGTTCCAGCGTCCGTTGTAGAGCATCAGCAGATCGTCGGCGAGCGTCGCCTTCTTTGCCAGCACCTCTTCGAGCGGCGCCAGGAACACGCTCTCGTCCTGGCCTTCGCCGTTCAGAAGCGCCCGGGACTTGAGGCCGGCGCGGGAGATGCCGACGACCTCTCTAGCGATCTCGTGCAGCGAGCGCCCGTGGAAGCGGGCATTGAGACCCTGCGTCGGCACCGCGTTGCGCAGCGTTTCGACCTCGGCAAAACCCCAGTCCTTGGTCAGTTCGTCTGCCGCGTCCAGCGCCGCATCGTCATAGAGCAGGCCGACCCAGAAGGCCGGCAACGCACAGATCCGCCGCCACGGGCCGCCGTCGGCGCCACGCATCTCGAGGAAGCGCTTCAGCCGCACATCGGGGAAGAGGGTGGAGAGATGGTTGGTCCAGTCGCCCATCGTCGGCTCCCAATCGGCGATCTCGCCTTTCAGCGCGCCGTTCATGAATTGCCGGAAAGTGACATGGGTGCAGTCGTGATAGCGGCTATCGCGCACGACGAAATACATCGGAATATCCAGCGCCCATTCGACATAGTGTTCGAAGCGGAAGTCGTCGCCGAAGGTGAAGTCGAGCAGGCCCGAGCGCTGATTATCGGTATCGCGCCAGATGTCGCCGCGCCACGAGAGCTCGCCGTTCGGCTTCCCCTCGGTGAACGGCGAGGAGGCAAACAACGCCGTCGCCAGCGACTGCAGCTTCATCGATACCCGCATCTTGCGGCGCATGTCCGCTTCGGAGGAGAAGTCGAGGTTCACCTGGATCGTGCAGGTGCGGTACATCATGTCCAGGCCCTTGGTGCCGACCTTCGGCATGTAGCGGGTCATGATGTCGTAGCGCGATTTCGGCATGCGCGGCGTTTCCGCCAGCGTCCACTTCGGGCTGCCGCCGATGCCGAGGAAACGGATGCCCATCGGCTCGGCAACGTCTCGAACCGTCGCCAGATGCTGGTTGGATTCCTTGCAGGTCTGGTGGAGGGTTTCGAGCGGCGCGCCGGACAATTCGAACTGGCCGCCGGGCTCGATCGAGATCGCGCCCATGCCGTGCGGCTCGGCAAGGCCGATGACATGGCCGGCATCGACGATCTCTTCCCAGCCCAGTTTCTCACGCATGCCCGACAGCAGCGCCGAGATGCTGGCTTCGCCATGATAGGGAACCGGGCTGTTGTCGGCGCGGAAAAAGGCGAATTTCTCGTGCTCCGTACCGATACGGAATCGCTCCTTGGGCTTGCTTCCGGCATCGAGATACTCGGTCAGCTCCGAAACCGCAGAGATCGGCGTCTGGTCTGTAGTGTCGCGGGCCATGAAGTTACCTTGATCTCGGAACGAAGCCTGGGTGGGACGCAGGCCAATTGGAAGGCTGATAGGGCCGGATTGAGGTGCTGCGCAAGTGAAATTCTTTCATGGCTCGATCAAAAAAATAGGATACGCCGATATTTTTTGCCGCAGGTCGTTTATTCCCAATCGCCGATTGCAGCCTGGATAACTGCCATCGCCGCGACTGCTGCGGTATCGGCGCGGAGAATGCGCGGGCCGAGCGGAATGGCGGTGACGAAATCGAGGCTGCGCAACAGGCTGCGCTCGTCTTCGGAGAAGCCGCCTTCCGGACCGACCAGCAGCGCCAGATGCTTTTCCTTGATCGCGTTCAGCAGCGGCAGCGGATTTTGCCCGGCGTTTCCCTCGTCGCAATAGATGATGCGCCGTTCGCGCGGCCAGCGCTCCAGCAGATCCGCAAGCCTAACGGGCTCGGCCACCTCGGGAATGGCGAGGATGCCGCATTGCTCCGCGGCTTCGACCGCGTTGGACCTCAGGCGGTCGATATTGGTGATCTTGCCCTGGACGTGTTGCGTCATGACCGGCTGCAGCAGGCCCGCCCCCATCTCGACAGCCTTCTGTATCAGGTAATCGAGCCTGCCGACCTTTAGCGGCGCGAAGAGGTAGTGCAGGTCGAAGGGCTTCGGCTGCGGTCGCGTCTGTTCGACAGGCGTCAGCTGGATGCGCTTGCGACTAGGGAAGGAGAGGGTCGTCCTCCACTCGCCGTCGCGGCCGTTGAAGGTCAGCACCTCGGCGCCCGCCTCCAGCCGCAGAACGTTCGCGAGATAGTTGAACTGATCCTGGCTCGCCTCGATCGGGCTGCCGTTGATGATATCGGCATCTATAAACAGTCGCTGCATGCGAAAATTGGCGCGCATGATCTACCCCAAGCGTTCAAACAAAGAGCGCGACCATAGCCCAATAAATCACCGCCGCAAGCGTCGCGGCCGCCGGAACCGTCACCACCCAGGCGGCGATGATGGTCATGAAATGCGAGCGACGCACCAGCCGGCGGCGGCTGATCTCATCCGGATTGCGCTCTTCCGCCTCGATATCCCATTCGTCCGCCTTCATCCGCATGTAAGCCATGCGCCGGGCGGAGTTGCGGGTGTACCATTCGCGGAAGAAACCGACGCCGAAGACTGCGCCGACAGCGATGTGGGTGGAGCTGACGGGGAAACCGAACCACGACGCGACGATCACGGTGGAGGCCGCCGAGAGCGCTACGCAGTATCCACGCATCGGGTTCAGCTTGGTGATCTGTTCGCCGACCAGCCGGATCAGGCGCGGTCCGAATAGGAGAATGCCGACAGAGAGCCCGCAGCCGCCGATGAGGATCACCCAGAACGGCGCCTCGTATCGCGCGGTAACGACATGCGTCTCGGCGACGCGGACGATTGCAGCCAAGGGTCCGATGGCGTTGGCGACGTCATTTGCTCCATGCGCAAAGCAAAGCAGCGCGGCGGAGCCGATCAGCGGCAGGCGAAAGAGCGTGCGCAGGGAACTGTTCTTGTTGTCGCATCCGATGGATTGCCTGGCGACGAGCGGCCTTGCGACCAGCCACGCAACTATCCCGCAGGCGATGCCCGCTGCAAGTATCGTCGGACCCGACATGGAACCCTCGGGTGCCGTCTGCAGCAGGAGATAGGCGGCGAAGGTGCCGGCCATGACGCCGATCAAGATCGGAATCCAGTATTTGGCGGCCGCGATCTTGTCGTCGCGATAAATGATGAAGCTCTTGATGAAATAGAGAAAGCCTGCGGCGATGGCACCGCCGAGGATCGGCGTGATCATCCAGCTCGCCGATATTTCCAGCAGGACGCGCCAATGGATCGGCTCTACTCCGACGGCAGCCACGCCGGCGCCGACAACCGCGCCGACGATCGCGTGCGTCGTCGAAACGGGCGCATTCATCCAGGTCGCGACGTTGATCCACAGGGCGGCCGCCATCAGCGCCGCCATCATCAGCCACGCAAGGGTGCTGCTGTTTGGGATCTGCGACGGGTCCACGATGTTGGACGAGATGGTCTTGATCACCGGTCCGCTGGCGACTGTCGCCCCGAGAATCTCGAAAAACGCCGCCATGACCAGGGCCTGCGCCATGGGGATCGCCCGGGCGCCAACGGCGGCGCCGACCGTGTTGGCGACGTCCTTGGCGCCGATATTCAGCGCCATGTAACCGGCAAGCGCGACCGCCGCGATAATCAGCGTCGCGCCGGGACGATCCAGCACGTAGATGCCGGCAAACAGCATCGCAATACCGAGGAAGATGAGAGCGAAGCCCGGCGCGATCAGCCGCCTTGAGACGTGCTCGGTCGCATCCTCGACAAAGGTTAGTTTGTCGAGATCCTTGTCGAGTGTCCATTTTGTCGGTGTAGCCGGGCGGTCAGGCATTCCATTCTTTCTATCGCGTTCCGTTGACTAGCGCTCCCGGCCCGGGCGCGCAACGGGTGGCGAATTATTCCGGTGGGGACTGCTTGGCGTCCTTCGTCGGTTTCATGGGCAAGCGAGCGGCCATGCGCTCCTGGAAGACGAGTATCAGGTCTCTAAGTTCCGGTTCGTTGACGCGTTTGACGGCCTCGTCGCAGGAAACCCATTCGAGCTTGCGCTCGCCCTGCTCCTTGAAACTCTTGGCAAGCTCGGTCACTTCAAGCGGATAGACCTGAACCTTGCAGCCGACCTTCAGCCCGTCCTTCAGCATCTTGGTGTAGGTGAAGACCCCGAGCGCTGCTGCTTCGACGTTGCCGCGCACGCCTGCTTCCTCGAAGGCCTCCCGGGCGGCAACCTCGTGCGAAAGCTTGCCCACCATCGGCCAACCCTTCGGGATAACCCAGCGGCCGGTGTCGCGGCTGGTCATCAGCAGCATTTCAAGCTCGCCCGTCTTCTTCTTCAGCCGATAGCAAAGCGCACCATATTGCTGCCGCGGCGGGCGCCGGAACATCAATTGTACATCAGTTGCGAGACGGGCGAGAAGGGTCAATGATTGGGTCACCTTTGTCGGTCAAATCGAGAATCATTCTTATATAAGTATTCTACGTTAAACTTCAGTATTCCATATGGCAAAAAGGGTGGTCGGCTAACAATTGAAGATTGTTAAATATGAAAATATCCGGTGATGAGGCATCGAATAGACGCCAACGCGTGTCCTTTTAGCGTCATTTCATTTGCGAGCAACGACAAGAATTTACAATTTCAGCGTAAACTTTTTGAGAGGGCGGTGTCGTGCAAGATTGTTGCGACCGCCGCCGCCTCCGATGAACGCGCTAAGTGCCTTTTTTGAGGCAGTGGGGCGCATGGCGAGACTTTTCCACCGTACAGTTGTTCCAGCTTGGAATGCCGCCTTCTTTAATCGACATCGATAACCAGCTTGCCTTTCGACTGTCGATTCGCGATGAGCTCATGCGCCTCGCCGGCATTTGCGAATGTGAAGCGGCGCGCATCAAGCTTGGGCATGACCTGTCCGGCTTCCGCCAGTTTGGTGGCTTGCCGCATGATATCGCCCTGATGCGTGCGGCCTTCGCCGGTCAGCAGCGGCAGCAAGGTGAAGACACCGGAATAGGTTGCGGCCTTGAAGGAAAGCGGCGCCAGCGCATGCGTGCCCCAGCCAAGGCAACTGACCACATGGCCAAATCGGTTGACGGCTTGAAAGGCCGTGTCGAGGCCCGCACCGCCGACAGTATCATAGACGAGATCGAAGCCCTTGCCGCCAGTATGGGCTTGAACATAGCCCACGACGGTTTCAGTCGCGTAGTCGATCGGTGTCGCCCCAAGACTTGCGAGGTAATCGGCTTTCGACGCGCCGTCGACGCCATAGACATCCGCACCAAATGACTTGGCGATCTGCACGGCGATGTGTCCGACGCCGCCTCCCGCGCCGAGCACCAGCACTTTCTGGCCAGACTTGACATTGGCGCGGTCGACCAGGCCCTCCCACGCGGTAATGAACACCAGCGGCAGCGCTGCGGCCTCGCGCATCGAAAGATTGTGCGGCTTCAACGCCAGGAGGTCGGCATCCACGGCTGCATATTCAGCCAGCGACCCCTGGACGCCTCCAACGCCGCCGGTCATGCCATAGACCTCGTCGCCGCGGCGAAAACCGGAAACACCCGACCCGACCTCCTCGACGACACCGGCAAGATCGATGCCGAGAATGGCGGGCAGGGGATGTCGCGCATGTCCAGCGGCACCGGCGCGGATCTTGGTATCGAGCGGATTGACCCCGCTTGCCTTGACCCGAACGAGAACTTCGCCGGCGCCCGGCAACGGCCGCGGAATGTCCGTCAGCCGGAATGGTGAATTTGCATTATCGACGATCAGTGCCTTCATGGTCGATTGGGTGGACATCATTTTGCTCCTTCTTTGCGTGGGTGGAGAATGATCCGTCGAAGAAAGAATGGAAATGAAATAGATTGCACGATATCCATGCATTTTCGTTTGAAGTCGCGATTGCAAGGATATGCAAATGGAATGGAGCGATATCGAGATATTCCTCGCCATTGCGCGCGAGGGAACGCTTGGGGCGGCGGCAAGGAAGCTCGACTTGACCCAGCCTACCATGGGCCGGCGCCTGCGGGCGTTCGAGAACGCTGTCGGTCAGACACTGTTTCAACGCACCGCCGCCGGCTTCGTGCTCACCGACGAGGGTTCGGCGATCCTCGGCCATGCGGAGCGGATCGAGGAGGAGGCGCTTGCGCTGCGACGATCGCTTGCCGGACAGGGCAAGCAACTGGACGGGACGCTGAGGCTCTCGTCATCCGACTGGTTCGGCGCGCATGTCCTTTCGCCCGTCCTCGCCGATTTTTCACGGCTTCACCCGGGGATAATAGTCGAGTTGATCACCGAAAGCCGCCTCCTCAGTTTATCGCGGCGCGAAGCCGATCTCGTCTTCCGCATCACGCCCTTCACCGAGCCGGAGGTCATCTCCCGCAAGCTGATGCGTATCGACTACGCCCTTTATATCAGGAAGGGCGATGACCGCCCGAGGGAAGGGGACGGCGCAGGCGCACGCCTGATCACCATGGACGAAGCTTTCAGCGGCATGCCCGATGTGGCATGGCTGAAACGCATCCTGCCGAACGCCACCGTCGCAATGCGCAGCAACAACCGCGAGGTCCAGGCAACGCTCTGCGCATCCGGCGCCGGCCTCGCCGTCCTGCCGCGCCCCCTTGGCGACAGGATCGCCGCTATCGAGCCCGTGGAAACGACAGAAAAACCACCCGGCCGCGACACCTGGATCGGCTATCACCGCGACCTGAAGCGGCTGGCGAGACTGCGTGCGCTGCTCGATGTCGTGATAGAGCGGCTGGGTGGGTGAGCCCTCAATACCCCTCTCGCCAAGCCGCCCCCCTCTGTCGGCCGGGCCGACATCTCCCCCACGGGTGGGGAGAACAATCTGACGCGCCCTCGAATTTCGGTACAACTGAGCTTTGTTTGTTTTGCCACGCAGGCCCGGAAAACTCCATTCTCCCCACCTGTGGGGGAGATGTCACCGCAGGTGACAGAGGGGGGCGGCTTGGCGAGAGGCCACGAAATATGACTCTTGTTCGACGCCACTGAACACCATCGCGACCCCGCAAGCCGATTGTATTCTCGACGGAGGCTATTAAAAGAAACAACATGCCCGTTGCTTGGCTTGTATGAGGAGTACCATGGTGGAGGCCATTTCGTTTCTGGCGCCGCGTGCCGATGTCCTGGCGCGCCGCAAGGAGATTGTTGCCGATCTCATCGACCTGCTGCCGCCCGAATGCCTCATCCATGAGGCGCGGGAGCTGGTGCCATTCGAGACCGATGCCTTTGTTTCCTATCGACGTATTCCCCTGGCCGTCGCCCTGCCGCGCAGCACGGCGGAAGTCGCAGCCGTCATGAAATACTGCCACAGATACGGCATTCCCGTTGTCCCGCGCGGCGCCGGCACGTCGTTGTCTGGCGGTGCTATCCCGCAGGAGGACGCGGTCGTCCTCGGTCTCTCGAAGATGAACCGCATCCTCGAGATCGATTTTGCCAATCGCGCGGCTGTCGTCCAGGCCGGCGTGACGAACCTCAATATTTCCGAAAGCGTCTCGGCGGATGGTTTCTTCTACGCCCCTGATCCGAGCTCCCAGCTCGCCTGTACGATCGGCGGCAATATCGCGATGAATTCCGGCGGCGCGCACTGTCTGAAATATGGTGTGACGACCAACAACCTCCTCGGCGTCAAGATGGTCCTGGTCGACGGATCAGTCATAGAGCTCGGCGGCAAGGCGCTGGATGCGGCAGGCTATGACCTGCTCGGTCTCGTCTGCGGCTCGGAAGGTCAGCTTGGCATCGTCACAGAGGCAACGGTGCGGCTGATCGCCAAGCCTGAGGGATCGCGCCCCGTGCTGTTCGGCTTCGACACATCGGAGCAGGCGGGCGCCTGCGTCTCCGAGGTCATCGCATCGGGGATCATACCCGTGGCGATCGAATTCATGGACAAGCCGGCGATCGAGATTTGCGAAGCTTTCGCCCATGCAGGATATCCGCTCGATGTCGGCGCGCTGCTGATCGTCGAGGTCGAAGGTTCCGAGGCGGAAATGGACCTGATGTTGAAAAACGTCGTCGAGATCGCCCGCCGGCATGCGGTGAAGACGGTGCGCGAATGTCAGTCCGCCGCCGAAGCGGCGCTGATCTGGAAGGGCCGCAAATCCGCCTTCGGCGCCACGGGCCGGATAGCCGATTATATCTGCATGGACGGCACCGTACCGCTCAGCCAGCTCTCATACGTCCTGCAGAAGACCTCCGAAATCGTCGCGCATTATGGCCTGCGGGTTGCCAATGTCTTCCACGCCGGCGATGGAAACATGCACCCGTTGATCCTCTTCAACGCCAACGATCCCGAAGAATCCGCCAAGGCCGAGGCGGCCGGCATGGATATCCTCAGGCTCTGCGTCGACGCCGGTGGCTGTCTTACCGGCGAACACGGCGTTGGCATCGAAAAGCGCGACCTGATGCGCCACCAGTATGCAGAGGTCGACCTCGCGCAGATGATGGCGGTGCGCAGCGCCTTCGACGCCGGTTGGATACTCAACCCGTCGAAAGTTTTCCCGCTCGATGGACGAACAGCCGCATGAACGAAATGCAAGTGCCTGTCACGGAAGAGGAAGCGGCCGCGATCATCCGCGATCACGCGGAGCGTGGTGCCTCGCTTTCGATCGCCGGCGGCAACACGCGATCCGGTTTCGGCAATGCGTTCGAAGCGGAGACAGATCTACGCTCGACCGGTCTCACCGGGATCGTCGCCTATAATCCCGGCGAGATGGTCATGACCGTGCGCGCCGGCACCCCTGTTGTCGAGGTTGAGGCGGCCCTTGCCGCCAACAGTCAAATGATGGCTTTCGAGCCGATGGATCATCGTCCGCTGATGGGCACATCAGGCGCGCCGACCATCGGCGGGATCTTCGCCGCCAATGTCTCCGGCCCACGCCGGCTTCTCTCGGGTGCCGCCCGCGACAGCCTGCTCGGCGTGCGCTTCGTCAACGGCCGTGGGGAGATCGTCAAGGCCGGCGGCCGGGTAATGAAGAACGTCACCGGGCTCGATCTGGCCAAGCTGATGGCCGGATCGCACGGCACGCTCGGCCTTCTGACCGAGGTCACCTTTCGCGTGCCGCCGACGCCGAAATCGCAGCAAACGCTTGTCGTCTCCGGTCTCAACGATGCCGAGGCGACTGCCGCGATGGCGGCGGCAATGGCGCTGCCGCTTGAGGTCTCGGGTGCTGCCCACCTGCCGCTTACGGTCGTCTGGAAATTTCTCGGCGGAAAGCTGCCGGAGGGCGAGGCGACCGTGTTGCGCATCGAGGGCCTGCCCGCTTCCGTCGACGTCCGGATGGAAAAGCTCGCGGCCGCGATGGCCGGCCGTGGCCGGGTCACGCGGCTTGACGACGAGCAGAGCCGCTGGATCTGGCGCGATATCCGCGACGTGCTGCCCTTTGCCGACGGAACGATGCGGCCGGTCTGGCGGGTATCCGTCGCACCCGGCATCGGCCATCAGCTCGTCGCAGCGCTTCGGCTCCAGGCCGGTGTCGATGCATTCTACGATTGGCAGGGCGGCCTCGTCTGGCTGCGCATGGAAGCCGAACCCGAAGGCGATCTCGTGCGCCGCTATATCCACGCGCTCGGCGGTGGGCATGCGACTTTGCTCAGGGCACCGGACAAAGACCGCGCCTCGACGGCAGCATTCCAGCCGGAGCCTGAGGCAGTCGCATTGCTGTCGCAGCGGGTGAAGGCTAAATTCGATCCGAAGGGGATATTCAACCCGGGGAAGATGGGGTGATCATGTCGTTTGGCGCGTGCAACCCCCCTCTGCCCTGTCGGGCATCTCCCCCACAAGGGGGGAGATTATATGCTGCTGCTTGGGAGCTCCGTGATATCCGCTCCGGGCGCCCAATCTCCCCCCTTGTGGGGGAGATGTCGCGTAGCGACAGAGGGGGGTCCCATCCTCCGCAACATAGCCGGTCGGAGTCCCCATAAATGCAAACCAACTTCACCGCCGAGCAGCTTGCCGATCCGCATGTGGCGGAATCCGAGAAGATCCTGCGCAAATGCGTGCATTGCGGCTTCTGCACCGCGACCTGTCCTACCTATGTGACGCTCGGAAACGAGCTCGATAGCCCGCGCGGCCGCATCTATCTCATCAAGGACATGCTGGAGAACGGGCGTCCCGCCGACGTCGAGGTGGTCACCCATATCGACCGCTGCCTGTCGTGTCTCGCCTGCGTGACGACCTGCCCGTCCGGCGTCGACTACATGCACCTGATCGACCACGCCCGCGCCCATATCGAAGAGACGTACAGACGCCCCTTCATCGATCGGCTGACGCGCAATATCCTCGCCGCCGTGCTTCCTTATCCCGGCCGCTTCCGTATGGCGCTGACCCTTGCAAGGCTCGGTCAACCCTTCAAGGGGCTGCTCAAGCGCCTGCCCGCACTGGCACCTTTCGCCGCTATGCTCGATCTGGCGCCGCGTTCGGTACCGTCGCCATCGCCCTTCTCTAAGCCCGCAACCTATCCGCCGGAGGCAAAGGTCCGTGGCCGCGTCGCGATCCTCACCGGCTGCGCCCAGCCGGTGCTCGATCCGGCGATCAACGAAGCTACCATTCGGCTCCTGACCCGCCTCGGCGTCGAGGTCGTGGTGCCCGAGGGAGAGGGGTGCTGCGGCGCGCTGGTCCATCACATGGGCCGCGAAAATCAGGCCCTGGCCAATGCCCGCGCCAATGTCGACGTCTGGAACCGCGAGATCGAAAGCGGCGGGCTGGATGCAATCATTATTACCGCGTCGGGCTGCGGCACGACGATCAAGGACTACGGCCATATGCTGCGGCTCGACCCGGCCTACGCGGAAAAGGCGGCGAAGGTCTCGGCGCTGGCCAAGGACATCACCGAATATCTGGCAACCCTCGACCTGCCTTCGCAAATGCCGAAGGGCATCGTCGTCGCCTACCACTCCGCCTGTTCGATGCAGCACGGCCAGAAGATCACCGTGGCGCCGAAACTGCTCCTCAAGGCAGCTGGCTTCACGGTCCGCGATCCGGCAGAAGGCCACCTCTGTTGCGGATCGGCCGGCACCTACAACATCATGCAGCCGGCAATTTCCGCGGAACTCAAGGCCCGCAAGGTTCGCAACCTGGCCGCTACGAAGGCCGACATCATCGCCACGGGGAATATCGGCTGCATCACCCAGATAGCAAGCGCCTCGGCAATGCCAATCCTCCACACCGTCGAACTCCTCGATTGGGCTCACGGCGGGGAAATACCTAAAAAATTAAGGGGTTTGGAGCACACTTCGCGCAAAATTACCTGAGGCAAGACTGCCGGCAGGTTCTAGCCTAGGGAATGCGGGCATGTTGCGTTGGTTGTTGCTATCCGGAGTGGTGCTCGCAAGTGCCGGGCCGGCCTATTCCGCAGGTCGCTACTATTGCGCCGTCGACGATGGAAACGTGAAACTCAGCCTCGATGTCGGCTTCGAGGAGGCGGCGGCCCGCAAGCTCAATCATTTTCGCGGTGCTCTCATCGCCAAGGCGGCGGCCGTACCCAGCGGCTTCAAGACGCTGATGCTCGATTCCAGCCAGCTTGCTCACTACTGGTCCTACGACGGCGACCTGCGCCTCGAAGTCTTTGCGCGGGGCGAAGACCAGGATGCCGGCAAGAGCTTCGACCTGATCATCATGTCGTCCGCCAAGGACGGTACCGCCCCGATGTCGGGAAGCTATGTGCTGACCTTCGATGTGCCCGACGCGAAACCGCTCGAACTGAAGGGCCCGCTGACCTGTTCGGTCAAATAGACCCTGCGAGCGTCACCCGATCTCAGAAATTGAACGACACGCCGAAATTCAAGGCGTTGGTGAACACCCGGGTCTTCAGCGTGTCCCCGCTGTCGATCGAGACGTCGTTGACGAAGGAATAATTGCCTTTGTATTCCACAAAGGTCGCCCAGTGCTTGCTGATCTGGTAGCTGACGCCGGCCTGCGCCTGCAGTGCCAGGCCGCCGAACTGGTAGTCGAAGGTCGTGCCCGATGCACGCGTCACCTCGACATGCGGCACGTTGATGCCGGCGCCGACGCCGACATAGGGCGTCCATTTGCGGCTCGGATCCTGGAAACGGTAGAGCGCGTTGGCGGTCAGGAGATTCAACCCATCGGTGAATTCGAAGTGTGACCAGTCCGGCGTATTGCTGAGATTGCCGTAGACCTTGGCGTGGGTGTAGTCGAGCGAAATGCCCCAGTTCGGATGGTTCAGATCGTCTAGCCACCAGGTGCCGCGAAAGCCGTAGTAGGGCGGGTTCTTGAAGGATTTTCCCGACCAGTCCGGGTCGAACGACGTGCCGTCCGAAACCTTGACGTCGCTGCCCGTCGCCCCCTGGGCGCCGCCATAAACGGAAAACTGCATCTCCGCCGAGGCGGTGCCTGCGAGCAAGCAGAGCATGGAAGAGGCCAGTACGGCAACTGCAGACTGGCGAGCGCGAAATGCACGACGCATGCGGAACCCCCGGTGGAATGGTGCCGTATTGATGGCCGGATTTCATGACAGGCCTATTACAGCGTGCATGAACAATCGCTGCTTAACCGGCAAAGCTGGCATAAAACTGAAAGGGCGGCCCTAAAGCCGCCCCTTTCCGCAACTTGCTAACAGGAATTTCAGCCGCCGAGGCCGCCAAACAGCGTGCGCAGAATATCGACACCGCGATCCTGGTAGCTGATCTCGCCCTGCTTGTTGCCGGGGCCGACAACGATGACCTTGGTGCCGACCGGCACGCGCTCGTAGAGATCGGTCACGTCGCGGTTCATCATGCGGATGCATCCGGACGAGAGATTGAGGCCGATGGTCCAGGGCTGGTTGGTGCCATGGATGCGGAAGGCCGTGTCGTGGCCGTTCTGGTAGAGATACATGGCCCGCGCACCGAGCGGATTGGTTTCGCCGCCTTCCTGGAATGCTGGAAGCTGATGGCCTTCCTTCGCCTCGCGGACGCGCATTTCCGGCGGCGGCGTCCAGCCGGGCCATTCAGCCTTGCGGCCGACCTTCACGACGCCGGACCAGCCGAAACCGTCCCGCCCGACGCCGATGCCATACCGCGTCGCGCGGTTGTTGCCCTCGACCAGATAGAGAAACTTGTTGTTGGTATCGACGATGACGGTGCCCGGGGCTTCGTCCGTCACCAGCCGGACCAGACGCTTGTGAAACTTTTGCGGGACTTCGCGTGTCGGCTTGACATTGCGAACCGCGTCGCTTGCCGTCGTGGCTGGTGCGGCATGCGACACTGTCGTCATGCAACTCAACGCGACAACGGCCGCCGCCGCCAGCTGTATAAAATGCTTCATCCTCGATTCCCTCTCATGCAAAGCGTGGAGAGGCTAATCAAACCGAATTATATTTCAAGATCAACAGGCATTCGTAACGGTCTTTTGCAAGACGATCGACCACTATTCTGTGGGTCGACCGCCAATGCGTGCAAAATTACATCACGACGACCCTGGTTCCGACTTTGACGCGGTCATAGAGGTCGGACACGTCTTCGTTGCGAAGACGAATGCAGCCGGACGAAACGGCGCTGCCGATCGTCCAGGGCGCGTTGGTCCCATGGATGCGATAGAGCGTCGAGCCGAGATACATAGCGCGCGCGCCGAGCGGATTGCCGACGCCGCCTTCCATGTGGGCCGGAAGATAGTGACCCTTGACGGATTCGCGCTGGAGCATTTCAGAGGGAGGCGTCCAATCCGGCCATTCCTGCTTGCGAGTGACCGTATGCGCACCGGCCCACTCGAAGCCCGGCTTGCCGACGCCGACGCCATAGCGCCGCGCCTTGCCGCCGTCCATGACGAGGTAGAGGAAGCGATTGTCGGTATCGATGACGATCGTGCCGGGCCGTTCCTTGGTCCGGTAGTCGACGATCTGCGGCAGATATTGCGGATCGAATGTCGAATGGATGGTCGGTATGCCGGGACGCACATTTGCGACGGGCTGGACAGCCGCTCCGCCGAACAGCGGGTGAATGACGCGCGGCGTGAAAAGCCCGCGCGGCTGCGCCGCCATCGGGCGGACCGGGTAGACGACCGGCTGCACGCGCGCGCCGCCAAGCTGCACCACCCAGGGAGCGGTAAGATCAGGGCTGACGACGACCGGTGGTCGGGATTGATAGCGGTCGTTGGCAAGCGCCGGGGAGGAAAGCACGCCGATCACGCCGGCAGCCGCCAAAATATACTTTCTCATCATCGGATGGACTCTCTACAATGCACCTGACATCGACGCCGAAACGCCCGTTTCTGGCTGTATGGTGACACCGCGCCGCCAGTGAATGGTAAATGCGAGATAGTGAAAACGCCGGCGAGCCGATAAACTTTTCGTCAGGGTTACCGGTCGGTTTGGAAACAGGGTATCCAAATGGTAAACCCTGAGAAAACAAGGAACGAATCGCGCAAATGAGCGGAACAGGTTTGATTACCGGTGACGATGGCAAGGATCGGTGCTTCTGGCATGGCAACCTGCCGGAGTATCTGCGCTATCACGATGAGGAGTGGGGACGCCCCGTAACCAACGACATCAGGCTGTTCGAAAAGATCTGCCTCGAGGGCTTCCAGTCCGGCCTTTCCTGGCTGACCATCCTGCGCAAGCGCGAGAATTTCCGTGCCGCCTTTGCCGGATTCGATTTCGAGAAGGTTGCATTGTTCGACGACGCCGATATTGAGCGCTGCGTCCTCGACGCCGGCATCATCCGCCATCGCGGCAAGATCGTCTCGACCATCAACAATGCCCGTCGCGCCATCGATATGAGAGCCGAATTTGGTTCTCTCGCCCGTTATTTCTGGAGCCACGAGCCGCAGCCGGACGATCGCCCCGCCATGGTCGACTATCCGACCCTCTCGGCCAATCCGACGACGCCGGCCTCGGTGCGCATTTCCAAGGACCTGAAGAAGCGCGGCTGGACCTTCGTCGGCCCGACGACGGTCTATGCGTTCATGCAGGCGATGGGTCTCGTCAACGATCACATCGAAGGCTGCTACTGCCGCGAAGATGTCGAAGCGATGCGAAAAGCTTTGGTGAGACCATGAAGGCCTTCGCATCCGGCATCGCCATTTTTCTCGTCACCTTGGCCGCGGCCGCTCCGCTACGCGCCGAGACCGCGCCTGTCCAGCCACCGCAACTCGACCAGGGCGAGACGCTGGAGAAGCTCCGCTTTCCGGCTGTCACCATGCAGCTGAAGGGCTGGACCAAGTTCGGCAAGGGCAAGGTCTATCAGCTGCCTGTCAAGAAGGGCCAGCATGTGAAGGTGACCTTCAGCTCGAAAAGCCAGTATGCCTTCATGGCGATCTTCGACCTGACCTCCAGCGCCGACGAAGCCTTTTTCGGAACCGACGAGGATGGCTTAACCGCCGACGTCACCGTCAACGAGGACACGACCTGGCTGATCAAGCCCTATTATTCCCGCGTCACCCGAAGACGCGGTCTTGGCGCGCCTTACTCGATCCTCATCGACCCGCAGCCCGCCTCGGCGCCGCAAGTCCAGCCGCCGTCGACACCACGACCTCCCGGACCGTCCCTATTCCCGCCAAAGCCGGCGGCGCCGGCACAACCTCAGTAAGGCGCGAGTTGTTCGCTGACCTCACGCCAAGACACCCCCCTCTGTCGGCCGGGCCGACATCTCCCCCACAAGGGGGGAGATCAACATGTGGAGAGTGCGGCATCCTCCAAATCTCCACCCTTGTGGGGGAGATGTCACGAAGTGACAGAGGGGGGTGACTTGGCGAAGGGCTTATAGTGCCAACCTCACAGCCCCTCGATCAGCGGCCTCAATTCCCCCAGATGCTCAATCTTGCGAAACCGCGGTGCATCTTTCGGCTCATCGACATGTTCCAGCACCCAGGTGAGCGCGTGCGGCACGAAGACGCCGTAGCTTCCCGCGGCAATGGCCGGGACGATGTCCGATTTCAACGAGTTGCCGACCATCATTGCCCGCTCCGGCCCATCGCCGACCTTTGAGAATATCCGGCGATAGGTCACCGCGGTCTTGTCCGAGACGATCTCCACGGCATCGAACAAATCGCCGAGGCCGGATTGCGCCAGCTTGCGCTCCTGGTCGAACAGGTCGCCCTTGGTGATCAGCACAAGCAGATAGGCGCCGGTCAGGGCCTCGAGCGTCTCGTGGACATGCGGCATGGTTTCGACAGGATGCGAAAGCAGGTCCCGGCCGATGTCGAGGATCTCGGCGATGACCTTGGCGGGGACGTGGCCCTCGGTGATCTCGATCGCCGTCTCGATCATCGAAAGCGTGAAGCCCTTGATGCCGAAGCCGTAGTGGCTGAGATTGCGTTTCTCCGCCTCCAGCAGGCGTTCGGATACCTTTTCGCCTTCGGCAAAGTCGGCCAGCAGCGCCGTAAAGTGCTTCTCCGTCAGCTGATAGAATTGCTCGTTCTGCCAGAGGGTATCGTCGGCGTCGAAGCCTATGGTCGTCAGCGGGCGGAGGGACATCGGCCTCTTCCTCGTTATGGCACTTGAAGACAGAAATTTATCGATCCCGCATTCCGTGACAAGTGCATCGCCAGGTACCACCATTGTGTGGCGTTGGGGGATCGCGTTGAAATGCCGTCCGGGTGCATTATGTCACCGTTCTCAGCACAATAAAGGCTGCCGCTGTCTGTCACAACGGGCCAATCAAAAAGCAATACAGGTTGACCAGCCCGCGGGTATCGATCTCGCGGCTGAACACAAGGAATTTTGAAGATGCGCTACAACCAACTGGGAAATACCGGCCTGTTCGTTTCCGAGCTGTGCCTCGGGACGATGACATTCGGCGAGGCCTCCGCCGGAGGTATCTGGGGTTCGATCGCCGACGTCGACCAGGATGCAGCCGACAAGATCGTCGAACGCTCGCTTGCCGCCGGTATCAATTTCTTCGACACGGCCGATGTCTACTCCGCCGGGGTATCGGAAACGATCCTCGGCCAGGCGCTGCAGAACCTCGAGGTTCCACGCACGGACGTCGTCATCGCCACGAAATTCTACGGCGCCATGGGTGAGAAGCCCAACGACCGCGGCGCTTCGCGCGGCCATATCATGGACTCGGTCGAGGCCAGTCTGGAACGGCTGCAGGTCGACCACATCGACCTCTACCAGGTCCACGCGACCGACCTCATCACCCCGATCGATGAGACCCTGCGCGCGCTGGATGATCTCGTATCGAGCGACATGGTTCGCTATATCGGCGTTTCCAACTGGCAGGCCTGGCGCATCGAAAAGGCGCTGGGCGTCTCGGAACGTCGCGGCTTTGCCCGCTTCGAGACCGTGCAGGCTTATTATTCGATCGCCGGCCGCGATCTCGAGCGCGAGATAGTGCCGATGATGGCAGAGGAAAAACTCGGCCTCATGGTCTGGTCGCCGCTGGCCGGCGGCCTGCTCTCAGGCAAATACGGTCCCGGCGCCGCTGGCAACGGCGAGGGACGTCGCGCCAGCTTCGACTTCCCGCCCGTCGACAAGGATCGCGCCTGGGCATGCGTCGCCGCGATGCGCGAGGTGGCCGCAAAGCACGACGCCAGCGTCGCCGAAGTGGCGCTTGCCTGGATCCTGGCAAAGCCGTTCGTCACCACCATCATCATCGGCGCCAAGCGCATGGAACAGCTCGACCAGAACCTTGCTGCGGTCAAACTGCGTCTCGACGCTGAGGATATGGCCAAGCTCGACGAGGTCAGCGCCCTCGAAGCGGAATATCCAAGCTGGATGGTCCCCCGCCAGAACGCTAACCGCCGGCCGGAGCCATTTGAGCCGAAGGGCTGATTGAAGGCACAAGATATGCCGGAGCGAAATCCGGCATATCCTTTCTCATCAATGGATCAAGTACGTGCTACTTGCCGTGCTTTTTCAGCCAGGCATTCATTTCCTTGATCTCGGCTTCCTGCGCCTTGACGATCATCCCGGCGAGCTTGCGCAATTCCGGATCCTTGCCGTATTGCAGCTCCACCTTGGCCATGTCGATTGCGCCCTCGTGATGCGGGATCATGCCGCGGACGAAATCGGCATCGGCGTTGCCGCTGTAGTTGATCGCCATGTCCTTGTGCATTTTTGCATTGGCGGTGGCGAAGGCCTGGCTGGACGGGCCCTGGTCGCCCATCGGCTTGCTCATATCCATGCCGGACATGTCATCGGCAAAGGCTGCCGTGGAGAATGCGAGAGCGAACGCGCTCGCGGCGAGAATGGTTTTCAGAGACATGGGATTCCTTTCCGCTGTCTGAACATCTGTAATTTGTTGGCATCTGGTTGAAGTGTGTCAGGCAAGCCGGGGAGGGGGAGATACGGGCGCCGGACGGGCATCTCTCAGCCGTTTGACGAGACCGGGTGCCGGATAGGAAAAGGCAGCCGCTTTGCCGCTATCGACCGCAACGACTTCGGGCATGACGAGACATGCCGGGCAGAAGGATGCATGTCCCATCGCCCCGCCGCAGGGTATGCTCTCACCGCTGCTATGACTGGCGGCCATAGCCCCGTGACTGTCCATCTGGGCCATGTCGGACATTGCAGGCGAAGCGCTCGTTTCAAAGCGCGCCTCGGCGGCAAATGTCGAACCGCACATCGGACAGGCGCCGAGCGCCGGCATCGCGCCGTAAAGGAGCCAGGCGAAAAGCATTGTCAGAATGGCGAAATGGCGCATGCTTCCACCATAGTTGAACTCTGAGTGAAATCCAGCGCCTCGCCATCATAGGCGCCCCTCATTGCCATCAAAGCTTAGCCGCCTTGCGCAGAGCCTCGTTGATGCGGCCCTGCCAGCCTTTGCCCGTCGCCTTGAAGGCATCGATGACATCCGGATCGAGCCGCAGCGAAATCTGCCGCTTGCGCGCCTCGACCACCGGCCGACCCCGGGCGCGCCGGATGCTCTCGGCGAACTCCGGAAAGACCTCGGCAAATGGCTTGGCGTTCTTGAAGTCCTCCTCGGTCCATTCGGGATTTTCGGGATCCTCAGCGATCCCCTTTTGTATCCGGGCCTCTTCCTCGTCAGTGAGTGTACGGAATTTTTGAATGGCTCTGTGCATAGAGATTCCTTTCTTTGCGGCTAGCTGGACGCAGAGAGATCAACGAAATGCTTTCGACCCCGAGAGTTGCGAATATGACTGCAACAACGTCGTCCGAGAAAACGCCAACGGCTTTCAATCGTCGTTGCTTGGCCTCGATGATCAGAGCGTCGAAAAAGAACTCAATATCGAGATCGGCAAAGTCGAGATCATGTTTATCGAGATTCTTGATGCGCTTCGGCTCATCCCACGTAATCTTCATCGAATAATATCCGAACAATAAAATTTGTCGATAATAAAAGTGCTACAATAAATTTATGGTTGCAGAGACGCTAGCCGATCTCGGATCAGGCGGCAATGACCTGGTGGACGATCTGGTAGTCCTTGCTCTCCTCTCCAAACGGTGCGACCGGCCATGCCCAGCTCGTGCGCGACAGAGGCGGCACTGCGCCGAGAAGCAGGTCGGCTTCCTCGTGTGTCTTGCCCGTCCGGTCAATGACCGCATAGGAAATATCGGTGACAAGGCAGGTCCTGCAGGGCAGCGCGCGCAACCCTTCGAGATGGGCGTCGATCAGCCGTGTCCCGGCATCTTCCGGCATCCTGCCAGCGCTCTCGCCCTCAAGCCTTCGGCTGACGCCGCGGCCGATCTGCGAAAGCAGATTGGCTGAAATGACAAAATCGAGATAGGGAACCTGCCGAAGGAACCCTAGCGGCTCCGGTGCCAGGCCTGGCCCCAATTCCTCGTAGCCCGAAAGGTCGCGTTCGATCAGGCGGACATTGTGATGCCTCTTTGCCTTGAGCCAGACGCGGACCGAGGCGAGGTGCACGAGGTCGACGAGAACGACGGTGTCGAACGCCTTGGCTAGAACGTCGATCGGCACATCGCGCAACAGGCCGGAGCCGAGCACGACCGCCGTCCGCCTTTGCCGCAGATCCGACATCGCGTCCAGCATCGCCTGCCGGCTACGGATTTCGTGATCCGCCCAGGCTTCCCGGCAGCGGCCGGCGCGTGACCAGAGATTGACGGAAGAGCGGACATGCGGCCGAAAGGCTTTGCCGGTGACGGGCAGGGTGGCGAGATATTGGATTGCCTCGGTGATCATGAGCCCAACTAGCACTTGGCTCGCCCAATCGCCAGCGCTCGAATTCCCGCCGCAACCCTTGCCGCACTGCGCCCAATCCGCTACGAAACCGCCACTGTCATAATGACCGGATTGCAGCAGAAATGAACGATAAGCAGAAGAAACCGCAAAAGCTCAGGGCCCGTCTTCCGCGCGGCTTCGTCGACCGCTCGGCCGGCGATATTCGCGCCGTCAACGAGATGGTCGAAAAGATCCGCAAGGTCTACGAGCATTATGGTTTCGATCCGGTCGAGACGCCGCTGTTCGAATATACCGATGCGCTCGGAAAATTCCTGCCGGATGCCGATCGTCCGAATGAGGGCGTCTTCTCGCTGCAGGATGACGACGAGCAGTGGATGAGCCTGCGCTACGACCTGACGGCGCCACTCGCCCGCCATGTCGCCGAGAATTTTAATGAGATACAGCTGCCCTACCGCACCTATCGCGCCGGCTATGTCTTTCGCAACGAGAAGCCGGGGCCGGGTCGTTTCCGCCAGTTCATGCAGTTCGACGCCGATACCGTCGGTGCCCCCGGCGTCCAGGCCGATGCGGAAATGTGCATGATGATGGCCGATACCCTCGAGGCGCTCGGCATCCAGCGCGGCGACTACGTCATCCGCGTCAACAATCGCAAGGTTCTGGATGGCGTGCTCGAGGCCATCGGCCTCGGCGGCGAGGATAAGGTCGGCCAACGGCTCAATGTGCTGCGCGCCATCGACAAGATGGACAAGTTCGGTCCGGACGGCGTCTCTCTGCTGCTCGGCCCGGGACGCAAGGATGAATCCGGCGACTTCACTAAGGGTGCGGGGCTCGATCCGGACCAGATCGCCAAGATACTTTTCTTCGTCGGCATCAAGGACTACGCCGACAGCGCCCGCGAGCTTGCTGAACTCGTTGCAGGAACGTCGAAGGGCGGCGAGGGCGTCGAGGAGCTGAATTTTATTGGCGGCCTTGTCGCCAGTGCCGGCTACCAGTCCGACCGCATCAAGATCGACCCCTCCGTTGTCCGTGGCCTCGAATACTACACCGGCCCCGTCTACGAAGCCGAACTCCTCTTCGACGTCACCAATGAAAAAGGCGAAAAGGTCGTCTTCGGTTCGGTCGGCGGCGGCGGGCGGTATGATGGGCTGGTGTCGCGCTTCATGGGCCAGCCGGTGCCGGCAACAGGCTTCTCCATCGGCGTCTCGCGCCTGATGACGGCGCTGAAGAACCTCGGCAAGCTCGGCCAGAACGAGGTGCTCGAACCGGTGCTGGTCACCGTCATGGATGGCGATGTCGAAGCCATGGGCCGCTACCAGCGCATGACGCAGGAGCTGCGCACCGCCGGCATTCGCGCCGAGATGTACCAGGGCAACTGGAAGAAGTTCGGCAACCAGCTGAAATATGCCGACCGCCGCGGCTGCCCGATCGCCATCATCCAGGGTGGAGACGAGCGGGCAGAGGGCGTCGTCCAGATCAAGGACCTGATCGAGGGCAAGCGCCTGTCCGGCGAGATCGAGGATAACATCGCCTGGCGCGAGGCTCGTGTGGCGCAGGAAACCGTGCCGGTATCCGATCTGGTCGCCAAGGTACGCGAGATTCTTGACGCTCAGGCCGAGGATCGCAAGAGGGCGGATCGGCCGTGAAAACCGTGCGAGGATACCCCCCTCTGTCACTCCGTGACATCTCCCCCACAAGGGGGGAGATTGCAACTAGCTTCGGTATTCAGCCACTTGCTCCCAATCTCCCCCCTTGTGGGGGAGATGTCAGCATAGCTGACAGAGGGGGGTATCTCTCCGCCAACTCGGAGGTCGCCCCATGCCCCTGATCAACCTCCCCAACTTCACCGACGACCTCCTCTCCGAGTTCGCCGCCCGCAGCACCACCCGTGTCGACACGCCGGTGATCCAGCCGGCCGAGCCATTCCTCGACATCGCCGGCGAGGATTTGCGCCGCCGCATCTTCATGACCGAGAGCGAGACGGGTGCGAGCCTCTGCCTTCGCCCCGAGTTCACCATTCCTGTCTGCATCCGCCACATCGAGACGGCGACCGGAACGCCGAAGCGCTATTCCTATCTCGGCGAGGTCTTCCGCCAACGTCGTGAAGGTGCCAGTGAGTTCTATCAGGCTGGCATCGAGGACCTCGGCGACATCAATATCTCGAGCGCCGACGCACGGGCGATCGCGGACGCGACGGGAATTCTCGGCCGTCTGCTGCCGGGCCGCCGCCTTCAGGTCACGCTTGGGGATCAGGCCGTGTTTGAGGCGGTCGTCCAGGCGCTGGGCCTGCCGCTCGGATGGCAGAAGCGGCTGATCCACGCCTTTGGCAACATGGAGCAGATCGAAGCGCTGCTGGCTCGGCTGGTCAGCCCGCAATTCGTCACCGATCTGGATGACGATGTCGCAAGACTGGTCGCTGCGGACGATGAGGCAGCACTTATCGCCCACATCGATGCGACCATGGAAGCAACAGGCTATTCGACGAATGCGAGCCGCTCGCCGGTCGAGATCGCCCGCAGGCTGAAGGAAAAGCTCATTCTCTCCGAGACCCGGCTTGACGATGCAGCCTTCGGGGTTCTCCAGGAGTTCCTGTCGTTGAACGTTCCCCTGTTCAACGCGTCGGCGGCGCTTGCGGGGTTTGCGGATGCAGCAGGCCTGAAGCTTGGAAACGCGCTGTCTCGCTTCGATGGTCGTGTCGCGGCGCTGGCCAATGCCGGCGTCGACCTTTCCACGATCGAATATCGCGCCGCCTTCGGACGCCCGCTCGATTACTACACCGGCCTCGTCTTCGAAATCGCAGTGGAAGGGTCGCAGGCGGTCCTGGTCGGTGGCGGCCGTTTTGACAAGCTGCTGACTTTCCTTGGCGCCCAGAGCCGTATTCCGGCCGTCGGCTTCTCGTTCTGGCTCGATCGGATCGAAACGGAGAGGGCGAACGCATGACCATTACCATCGCGCTGCCGTCCAAGGGACGGATGAAGGACGAAGCTTCCGATATCTTCGAGCGTGCAGGCTTGAGGATCGTCGCCGTCGGCAATGACCGCTCCTATCGCGGCCGCGTCGAAGGTTGGGATGATGTCGAGGTCGCCTTCCTGTCTGCCTCAGAAATCTCGCGCGAGATCGGCAACGGCACGGTCGATTTCGGCGTCACCGGCGAAGACCTGATCCGCGAAGGCCTGGCGGAAGCCGACGCCCGCGTCGAAATTTGCGCCCGGCTCGGCTTCGGCCGTGCGGATGTTGTGGTCGCAGTGCCGGAGATCTGGCTCGATGTCGATACGATGGCAGACCTTGGCGATGTCGCCGCCGATTTTCGTACCCGTCGCGGCCGACGCCTGACCATCGCCACAAAATACTGGCGGCTGACGCAACAGTTCTTCTCGAGCCAGCACGGCATCCAGCTATACCGCATCGTCGAGAGCCTCGGTGCCACCGAAGGGGCTCCGGCCTCCGGCTCCGCCGATATCGTCGTGGACATCACCTCGACCGGCTCGACGCTGCAGGCAAACCACCTGAAGGTCCTGTCGGATGGCGTCATCCTGCGGTCGCAAGCCTGCCTCGTCAGGGCAAGGAAAGACAGCCACGCCAACGATCCGCTGGTCGCCAGGATCATAGCCGCCGTCAAAGACGCCCTCTGAGCTGATGCCGAAATAAAAGAGGCCCGCCGTGATCCACGGCGGGCCTCTTTGCATTTGGGAGGTTTTGGTCGGTTAGGCAGCGACGCTGTAGGAACCGCGGCGTGCGTCGATCGAGTAAAGGCCGGGGCCGTTGGTGGCGAGCATGATGTATGCGCCGGCCAGCGTCACGTTCTTCAGGAAGTTGACAAAGTTCAGGCCATTGATCCAGCCGTTGGCAGCAGCCGGGAAGTCCGGAACATTAACAGGCGACAGGTGGAAAACGACGCCAGTGAAGACACAGAAGGCGGCAAGGGCATAGCCGACGATGCGGGTCTGGAAGCCGACGAGGACGCAGATGCCGGTAACGAGTTCGAACAAGCCTGCGACATAGGTCAGAAGCGTGGCAGCGGGCATGCCGGCGCCGGCGATCATTCCGGCGGTGCCAGCCGGGTCGGTCAGCTTGCCGAAGCCGCTGAAGATGAACATGAATGAAAGCAGGATACGGGCAACGAGGATCAGGATGTTGTTGGTATTGGACATGGCTGTCTCCAGTGGAATGGCATATTGCCGGTTGCGACAATCTCTGGAGCCTATATTCGCTATTTTTGATGCACTGAAAAGATAAACGAACGCAGACGCATTGTTCACAAAGAGCGAACGAAGCTGTCAGCCTGTTCCCCCTTTTCTGCTGCGTCGCTTCGTTTATGGTGCGTTCGAACTCGCCTATTCAATGTTGATCCTAGAGGAAGAATTCATGGCAGACCTATCCGCATTTCCGATCACCAAGCGTTGGCCGGCCAGCGACCCGACCGTCATCCAGCTCTATTCCCTGCCGACGCCGAACGGGGTCAAGATATCGATTGCGCTCGAGGAAATGGGTCTTCCCTATGAGCCTCATCTCATTTCCTTCGGCACCAATGATCAGAAGTCGCCGGAATTCGTTTCCCTGAACCCGAACGGTCGGATCCCGGCAATAATCGATCCTAACGGTCCTGACGGTAAGCCGATCGGCCTGTTCGAGTCCGGCGCGATCCTCGTTTATCTCGCAGAGAAGACCGGCAAACTCATCCCAACCGACGCCGCCGGCCGCTACGAGGTCATGCAGTGGGTATTCTTCCAGATGGGCGGTATCGGGCCGATGTTTGGCCAGTTCGGCCACTTCTTCAAGTTTGCAGCCGACAAGGTCGCCAACAATTCCTATCCGATGGAGCGCTACCGCGATGAAACGAAGCGCCTGCTAGGGGTGCTTGAAGAGCGCCTGAAGGGCCGTCAGTGGATTATGGGCGACCAATATACCATCGCCGATATCGCCAGCTTTCCATGGGTCCGCGGCGTCGACGTATTTTACGGCGGCGGCGACGTGCTCGAATTGGCGAAGTTCCCCTTGGTCAAGGATTGGGTCGCCCGCGCCGCAGCCCGCCCTGCGAGCGTCATTGGGTTGAACGTCCCGAAACGCGATTGATCTGGCGTCCTAAAAGCTGGGCGAGGCCGGTTCCACAAGGACCGGCCTTTTCGTTGCGTTCAGGCACTACTGACGGCCGGTGAGCTGGCTGCCGGGTTCGAGCTTGAAGCGGGGGAACATGAACACGCCGACCATACTGCCGCTATGCCTCTCTTCTGCACCAATTGATTCGCCTATGCAGAACACCGGCTGCCCGTGGCCTCCTGCCGCGAGAACGGTCGTTGAAAAACAAAATGACGACGAGACAGTCGATGCCTGTTCGAACAATTCCAGGATGCGGGCGCGATCCTGCGCTTCGTAACAGCGCATCAGGCTGAGCAGCCCGCACTCGGTGGAGGGCAGCCCGTAGAACATCGTGCTAAACTGCCCAAGCTTGATCACGCCATTCGAAAGATCACCGATCCAGCCCTCCGTCACGCAGAACTGGGCTAGGATATCGCGATCGTAACCGCCGGACTCAGGTGTGCCGAACACGAATGGCGAGGCAACGTCGGATTTCACAATCTTGAACAAGATATTCCCTCGGACCCGGCGCAGCTCCCCAGCCGCACGCTTTAGAAAATTATATTTCACCGGCGGAGTTCGGCCGGGGGCATCAAGTATTCTGCAACTGCATTCGATTGGAGCGAACGTTTCAGCCTGACTATTCTGGCGCTGGAATGAAGAGAGAATCGATACATGCGGTCGCTGCAGCAGGTCGCGGCAGCTGGATTGCCGACGTCGACTGCCCTTACCGCATTGATTGCGCGTCATGCGCGTGGAAGGACGAGCAACGGTGCCATCGCGGCGCCGGAAAACCCTTATAAAACACTGGGCTGGGATTTATAAGATATTTTAAATAAACAGCAATGGGAATATGGGAAATACATCGGCATTTTATCATTCTGAACTTTCACAAAATTCCCGTTACTTGAAGTGTACTTTTATATTGAATAATGCCCGTGTTACGCGAGTCCATTTGGAAAGTACATTGAAAAATTGCGGAGCGATTGAAAATCGACCGGCGGCCTGACGGCAATGACATTTGTCAGTCGCGTGGCAACAGGCGCGATGCGCGAGTGGCACTTGTAGAAATTCCGCAAAAGAAAAGGGCGACCCGAGGGCCGCCCTTCCAAATTCTAATGATCCGGTAGGATCACATCATGTCCGTGCCGCCACTTCAGCGCGCTTGTCGCGCTGGAGCACTTTTGGTCGTGGGCGGCTCTGATGGACATTCCACAAAAGAAAAGGGCGACCCGAGGGCCGCCCTTCCAAATTCTAATGATCCGATTGGATCACATCATGTCCATGCCGCCCATGCCGCCCATGCCGCCTGGCATGCCGCCGCCTGCAGATTCCTTCTTAGGAGCTTCTGCGATCATGGCTTCGGTGGTGACGAGCAAGCCGGCAACCGAGGCTGCGTTCTGCAGGGCTGTACGAACAACCTTGACCGGGTCGACGATACCCATGGCGATCATGTCGCCAAATTCGCCGGTCTGGGCGTTGTAGCCGTAGTTGTCGGTGTTGCTTTCGAGGATCTTGCCGACGATGATCGAACCTTCGTCACCGGCATTTTCAGCGATCTGGCGAACCAGCGACTGCAGCGACTTGCGGACGATGTTGATACCGGCAGTCTGGTCTTCGTTGGCGCCCTTGATGTTGAGGACGACGGAAGCGCGGAGCAGAGCCGTACCACCACCAGGAACGATACCTTCCTGAACGGCGGCGCGCGTAGCGTTCAGCGCGTCGTCGATGCGGTCCTTCTTTTCCTTGACTTCGATTTCAGTTGCACCGCCGACGCGGATGACGGCAACGCCGCCAGCAAGCTTGGCAAGACGTTCCTGCAGCTTTTCCTTGTCGT
>NZ_PCDP01000009.1 GCF_003240585.1 Arminella tubonensis | reverse complement strand
CTCGATATCGGAGGCGGTGATCGTGCCCGCTTCCGTCAAACTACGAAAACAGGATGCTTCAGGGCAAATCGCGGTAGAGTTCGAACCGCAACCATGACTGTTCCCGAATGGCAGCAATGGGCCAACTGCGGAAGCTCGCTCACTTCTGCTGTGCGCCAGCAGCGGCCGTTGCGCCTGCTCGAAACTCCTCGCGTGGGTATGGAGGTTGGGGCCTAAGCCTCTGTTGACCAGTCATCGGTATCGTAGTCGGGATGCTGACGATTGGAAGCCTTGATGCGCGGCAAATACCCCATCGGGTCGACAGAATAAGTGGGCGTATTGCCGGGCAGGGAGGTTAAATCCCCAAACCAGCTGACCCTGCTTTCATTGCCATATTGGATTACCGGGGGGATCGCGCTTGGCGTGTCGAAGCAGCCAACCAAAATACCGATGTCAGGATATTCGGGATAATTGAATATCATTGGCGTGCCGCAGTTCTTGCAGAACCCGCGCTGTGTAAGAGCGGAACTTTGAAACCAGGATATCTCGCCTCTTGTAATTTTGAAGTGGTCTTTGAGGACAGGGCAGATCACACTAAATGGACCGCCGACCGCCTTCTGACACATGCGGCAGTGGCAAACGTGAACATTCTCTGGCAGCACGCTGCAGGCGAAACGCACTGCTCCGCACTGGCAACCACCTGTCAACGGAAGCTTCGCCCTATCATGCATCGTGTGCCTCCCAGTGGTTGTGGCCTGGTCTCATGAGCTTGCCGAGTACCTTCCGCCATCTTTGGCGCTTCGTCCACCGCGTCCTGTAGCCCTGGAACCTGTTGCGGAAAGCAATGAATGATGCAATCCGAACGATGATGGTCATGGACGCGGGGCAGTCGTGAGGACCGTTAATCAAACGTGGCGAATTGCTGACCGCCGTTGCTGATGGCAAATGCGGCATGGATATCGCTCTCTATTACGCGTCCCCGCGATAGGTCTGGGAGGTTGTCCGGCGAAAAGAAGCCGACTTCGCTCGTTTCTGGGCCAGCCAGCAGGGTCATCTCGCCCTGGCGCTCGCAAAGAAAAAACAGTTTGTAGAAGTCCCTTGCGTAACAGCCGACATTTCGACATCTCGTTGAAGGCCGCAATTAAACGATGGTCTGGAACGCCGTTCGCGCGTCGAAAATACACCTTCCTTCAACCTAAGTCGGTCCAACCAATGCTAGCCACGGTCAACCTCCTCTCTGATTTCGCGCCAAACTAGGAACCAGATGATCGGGTTCGTTTTGAAGTATTCGATATCTTCTGTGCTATTATTAGTATTCTTTACCGAAATAGTAATTAATGGGCTCGCCACACCAAATATAAATGAAATAAAAAATGGAAGAAACAAGATTTTATATATATAATTTGCGTATATATCTCCGATATAGTACGAAAAAAAGGCCTCGGAGAAATAAAACATACCGCAAGCTACGAATGCGATTGAAAAGGCAATACTAGATTTGGCCGTCATCTGATTTCCCTTACCGCAGTGCACGTTGATCGTTTCATTGAGGCCCAGGTCCGGGACAAGGGGCCAATCATGGAGTTTCTTACGCAATCCAGGCCAGCGATGCCCAAAGTCCTGCGGGACCCGATGATCGTCGCGGGCAAGTGGGGTAAGGTCTCGGCCGGTTTCACTGCTTTTTGGTCTCAGTCGATGCCTCAGTTCCCCAGAGATCGGGTGTTTCGAAACCTGTGCTCAAGAATTCCTCCATCATTGTGTGAAATGGGAGAAGTCCTTCCTCCCAAAGGACACGTGACCATTGCCGTGCCACCTCGCGGTAGAAATCATGGACGGGAATGACTTGCTCCCCATACACGATCTTTCCAACCGGAAACATTCGAGAGGGCTGTCCCTCCTGAAGAGATTGAAAGGGAGGGCCAAACCCAACGGAGACGCTGTTCATAATTGATGGCTCGTCGTTGTCGATGATGAGATGTTTTGCGCTATTTGCAAGCTTCTCGCAGACTTCAAGCAGGGGTAGTTTTACCCGGTTATGTTCGATAAATCCTCGTGCTTTTCCCTGCCGGTCACTCTTCATCTTTCCGCAAAGCCGCAAGTGAGCCTCGTCCGAAACCGAGGAAAGGACCCAGTCCGTCAGGTGCCACGCGTCCATGGCACAATCGAACGACGCGTAGACCAGGTGCAGGGTGTCCTTTGCTTGCGTCAGCCTAAAAATATCATACCGCAGCTTCTCAAACATCAGAGCGGGAGACACGTGACCGTAGGTCTTGTTTGCGCCCGGCACGCTCGGAGTGCGATCCTTTTTCACCACGACCACGATCCTTTTCCCCGCTCGGATTGAGGATAGTTGTTTCGGACCGACGTGCAGTCAATTGATCAATCGTTCGGAGGGCTGAAAATGCCGATTTTTCGGAATTCCCAAGTCGCCTTGCTCCAATTCCGGATAACGACCATACCGCAATAGTATCATCTATATTTTGAACGCTGACCGTGTATTGATATCCTGCAGAAGAATCCGGCGCTCAGGGAACGCGATGGCCAATCAGCCGTGGAATCCAGCGATGGCCATCAACGCGGAACTGCAACCGGGGGAGGCAGTTCGATGGTCCGGAAGGCCGACGTTTTTCCCGATGCTTCTCACTCATCTCATGAGTATTGTCTTTGGAATTGTCTTTGCAGCGTTTGGGGCTGGCCCCGTTATACCAGTCGCCAAGGCGCTCATTGCTGGTGAAAGCCCCGAAGGCATCTGGCCAGCCCTATTCTCGTCGGTGTTTTTCGTCATCGGTTGCTTGATCATTGGCAAAGCACTTGCCGATACCGTGGCGACAAGATGGACCGCCTACGCCGTGACGAACAGGCGGGTTCTCATTGTCTCGAACCTCATTAGGAAGCGCGTGCTGTCCTTCGGCCCGAGCGCGATCAATGCGGTCGACGTTACCGAGAGTTCGGGCGGTTCGGGGACGGTCGTTTTCCGTCACGAAATCACCAAAAGCTCGGATGGAGACAGTACGCTCAAAATGGCATTCGTTGGAATCGAGGACGTCGGCAACGCGGCGCGAGAAATTGAACAACTGAGACTGAGCGGGCAACCTGCATATTCCGCGAACGGACGCGACCATCGATGACTGTGGGCTACCCTCAACGAGATAGGCGGTTCACAGAGCTGCGACGACGTTTTTTCGGGAGATACCTCATAGCTGGCGACCTCTTGGAGCGTCCAGGAAAAGGTGCGCCGAATTGATTGGCCGCATGCACGTCGTTGCCCTCATGGCTTTCCTCGCAACCTCGCCGTTGTTCGAAACGGTGGCTGAAGGCGCTGCGCTCCAAACCGTGCCCGTTCACTTCGGAATGCTGTTCGACGGAACAGACCCCGTGGCAGGTGATGTGACCTGCCAGTGGGAAGACATTGCGTGGATGGCTACCTGTCGGAACAGCTCGACGTCCGCTGCGGGGAAGACAAATGCTCCTTCACCGTTATCTCTCGGGTGGTCGCGAGTTCGATATCTTCGAAGGCTCAGATAGCGGGGTGGAGTCTTTTCTCGTCCTGAAGCCGCTGAAGCGACTTGGCCACCTATCTTTGGCCGTTGGAGGGAGATAACCGTAGTGACAGGAGTTACAGTGCAAGACGATATGTATCCGACGATAGAACTCAAATACAGTTTGCTCAGAACCGGGCTTTGGATCGTGTTCCTGATGTTTTGGCTTGTCATCATCGGATTTGACCGCCATCCCGTCGAAACCGGGCCCCATTCGGTCACACCAACCGGTAATGCGATTGCCTTTTTGTTCGTCGCGGGGTGCCTGATTTTTGCGTATTACCTGCTTCTCCAAATGATGAAGATCAATCCCGCGCTTGTCATCAACAAGGAAGGTCTGGTCCTTCCGCGCTTCACCTCACAGCTGATACCATGGACCGCTGTCAAGGAGATCGCCTTTCGTTCGGTGGGCAAGCGGAACGCCCAGGTCATGGACCTTTTGCTTGGTGATGATCTTCCTGCCGAACTGCGCGAAGCTGTCGCGAGAAGGCGATATCAAAATTATCGGAGGGACGGCACCGTCGTTACCGTAATCCCGTGGAGTTTTTCTGGAATGAACGAAGCGGGGATTATCGACGCAATCCAACGCTACTACCGGGAGTTCGGCCCACAGCAGCCAACAATATAATCGGCTATGGGAATTCTCACATGCTGCGGCAGAAATCGGCGGATATCGTTGAAAAAGTCGCAGGATTTGAAGGGCTCGCTCAGCAATGACAATGAAGACAGCAATCGTATTTGACTGCGAATTTCTTTGCCTTCAGGGCTCGCAAAGCAGGTTTTGGTGCGCGGCTCACGACCCCGATCCGGTTATCGCGCAAATCGGTGCTGTGAAGCTCGGGCTAGAGGGTGATTTTCCTCTCTTGGATACTCACAGAGTCTACGTTCGGCCGATTGACCGGTTTGGCCATCGGTATCCGCTGGACCCGTTTTTCACCAAGCTGACCGGCATTACGGAAGAAGACATAGAGGATGAGGGGGTGGCGTTGTCAGAGGCTCTCGGCGGAGTTGATCGCTTCTCAAACGGCGCTCGATTCTGGTCGTGGGGCAAGGACGAGCTGAACATGGTCGCCATTAGCTGCTATATCGCGGGCATTCCGTCGTCCATTCCCGCGCAGCGGTTCGACAACGCTGTCAAGCTCGTGATCGCGGCGGGGATGCCGATAGAGGATATAGCCAAGACGCCGAGCAACAAGCTTGCGGACTACTATGGCGTCGAAACCCCTTCGTTGCAGGGGCATGACGCACTCGACGATGCCCTTTCTGTGGCATACACACTGCAACATCTGCTGAAGACCGGAAAGTTGCAGGCAGACGTCTTCGACCGCAGCTAGCCCCCGAATTGACCGGAACCGCACCGCCCCTGGGCCCTGTTGACAAAAGAACAGCAGCTCGCTTGCGCACGAGCGTGGACAACCTATTATTGCCGGATGAACGAGCCAGTTTGCCCCGTCTATATCTTTCGTAGCCCAGGTTTTGCGCCATCCGGCAACACCATTGTGGCTGTTGCGCCGTTGGACTGCAGCCGCACCGCGAATGACCGACATTTCTGACAAGCTCCGCTCTGCTGCGAATACAGCAGGAATGCCGGGTACTGAATGCAGACTGCACGTCTTCGCAGACGGTTGTTATGAACCCAGTTCCGAACAAGGAGGGTGGGCATTTGTCGCCTACCGCGATGGGGTGAAAATCGCGTCCAACTTCGGCGGCGTCCGAGATTCCGCCAACAATTCGATGGAATTGATGGCGCTGCTCAAGGCAGCAATATGGATCAATGGCAACGCGGCAGGTGAACCTGCCGTCATCTGGTCCGATTCCGTCTATGCAGTTAAAGGCTGCAACAGCTGGCGACATATTTGGAAGAACAACGGCTGGAGGAAAAAAGGCCAGAATGCGAATGTCCGAAGCCGAACTATAGCCAACCCTGAGCTTTGGAAAGCAATCGACCTTCAGTTATCCCACTGCCACCTGGTGACCATCGCTTGGTGCAAAGGCCATTCTGGCATTCATGGTAACGAACGCGCGGATGAACTCGCAGACCATGGTCGTCTATTGATGCAAAGTGGCGAGCGTGTGTGAGCCGGGGGCACCGGTATTTGCGGCCACCGGTACAGCCGTCACACTGGACGCTTATTGCCCAAGATCGGCCTCATGAGCCCTTTTCAGTGCGTCGCATCCTCCAAGCTCTTTTGAAGTCATCGACGCCCATTTCTGCACCTGCTTGTTAGACATTGCCAACTTAGGGTTTCCGCCTTGAGCGAGCACCTTCAGGCTAGCGCCCTCCATTCGTGCGATGGATTTCTCAACGTCTGAGTATATTTCGGTTTCTGGGCCACACCCTTGCTTCTCGATATATCCCAAAAATCGTGGACGCATCGGCTTCGGCTCCGCCCCGCAATATCTCTCCGCGAGGGCATGCATAACTAGCGCGTAGTCAAGTCCCATGAACCGCGACTCGATTGGTTCATTGGGATTGAAACTGTTTCTGCAATAATTTGGAGATTCAGCGTTGGCGGCAACAAGCGGTGCTAAAGCTAGTATTGCGCCACAGAGATAACGAAACAAAACACCTTCCTCCCAATATCCTCTAGTCCCAGCGAAGCGCAGCTATGATCGCCATCAATACCTGGTCAGCACGCTCACCGCCATCGTCAAAGGCCACAAGCAGGGCCGGATCGAGGAGTTGCTGCCGTGGAATTTTCGGCCCACATGTAGCGATAGCACAACCGCAACAGTGCGCTTGGACCAACCTCCCAGTATGACGAAAGCCCACTTTTCCTTCTTAGGGCGTCGGATTGGGTGGTAGGCAAGGTACATTTGAACCATTGAGAGATCGGAAATTGAAGGCCTTTTCCACCCGGTGGATTTCGATTCTTGGTGCTTTGTCTTCCTCTAAGATTATGACGCCAGGGGCACCTTCTCTCCCTAAGCACGCTCTTCGAAAGGCCTTCATCACAGGGCCATAGACAAACAGGTAGCGACCAAGGTCAATGCAATTTGGTTCTCCCGTAGTCATCGGATTTCCATTGGCATCACACCTCTCTGTATAGGAGAAATTGCTTGCCGCCGCCGATAGTCGGCTGAGAGCGGCGCTCGAACTGTACGTTTCCCAAAAGAGGAACACGACGAAAGCGACACATCCGAAGAGAACGCCGAGTCTGAAAAGACCACGAGCTAGGCTAGGACCGGTGTCGTCATCCTGCAATTTGATTCTCCTCTGCCAATGGACGTAATAGGCACGCAAGTGCCTTGTCACGTCGGACGCAAATGCTCAATACCGGTCAAGGATTTGCTGTCCAGGTGGGAGCAAAACACTGCTTACCAAATCCTGGCGGCTCTGTTGCGGGGGATACAGGCCCAGATGACCTGCGGCCAGTCTCGGAAACCCGGGATCACTGAAACTATCTGTCGCCAATTTGGGATTACCTGTCATCGAAGCGCAGGCGGTCATAGAGACTGAAGCCCAGGGGCTGCAGCAGAGGGGGGAAACCGCAAAGTAAATGTTTCGCCGTGATCTGGTGGGAACGAGATGCGGTACGCCAGCCCCTTCGCGTCCATGCCCTTGAAATCTTCGCCTTCAAACAGCGCCGTCAGAAGGTCAGGTACCCGGTCCACCTCGGATGCGTACCTTTCAGCGGCGTTCAATTTCTGAGTACAGCGCTTCTCCCCGCCTGCCTCAGGCGTTCAGGCATTAAAAAACCGCCTTACGGCGGGCTGTCAGTCTTGCATGCTTTGTAGGCTAGTCTCCACCACCGCCATCTCCTCCGCCATCCCCATCTCCTCCGCCGCCATCACCGTGACCACCATCGGAGTGCCCTCCATCGTGATGACCGAAATCTCCGCCAATGCAAGATGGGTTACCGCCATCGCTGCTGAAAGAACTTCGGGAAGTGGATCGATTTGGGCTGTGCATGATGATGACTGCAAAGGCTACGAATACCATAAGCAAGAATTCCATTTTTTACCTCTTCACGTCTTTAGGTGGCCATGCCGAAATCCCGGTGGATTTCGTGACTTAATGCTGACTGATTTTATAGAGATAGGCAAGACACCATCGATGAAGGTTTTGTGACAATGCTCGCGATGGCTGAGGTTGGCAGGATTGCGCAAACAGCGGTCGTCGAAGACTGGCTGCTGCGGGTTTAGTCTACGCGCAACCGCAGATCAGACTTCACCACGTTAAAGTTGTGCCAACCATCTGGGGCAAAAGCGCGAGACAGTGCGATGCTTGCCAGCTATCCTAACTATGTCGCAGAGGAGGCTCGAATTGCGCGTTACAACAAGACAACTTACTACGGCTTCGATTGTCTTTGGCGGATTTTTTGGATGGCTTGCTTCATTAGATCACAGTGAAGCACTGTCCAATTTGATCGGCCCGGTAGCGTTCTTCTGGTTGCTACGAGCCGGGGCGGCGCTGATGATACTTCTCTTGGTCTGGGCTTGGAGATCGAACTTGAAGCAAGACCGGCGGGTTGAGCGTTCCACGCAATTCAATGCCTCTATCGAACCAGAAAAACGCGTTGAATTCCAATCACCGAGCAATGATCCGGCCAATCCTCTTCACGCAGAGTGAACGTCCGCCTTGGGCCCAACAGGTGCCGCTAGCCAGCTTCTCCTTCGCGCCACCAGGAGACGTCGGATTGGTTGAACGGCTAACCGTCCACCTCCTGTATCGAAGGATGCATCCATGCCGACCTTGGTCGAAATCGTTCCTCACGATCCGAAGTGGACGGATGATTTCTCAGCCGCTGAAGTCAGATTGAGAATGACGCTCGGCGATTGCGTCGTGGCTTTTGACCACATCGGTAGTACAAGCGTTCCCGGCTTGGTGGCGAAGCCGGTCATCGACATCGATATCACTCTTTCGAGTTTGGACGACATTCCAGAAGCAAGCGCAAACCTCATCAAAACTGGATTTGAACCTCGTGGCAATCGGTATGATGACGATGTGTTGGCCTTCGTATGGAAGCGCCCTGCACCGCAGATTAGGGTCTATCTCTGTCCGCCCGCAAACTTGACCCATATGCGTCGAATGCTATTTCGGGACTACCTCCGTCACCATGACGAGGCGGCGGCTGCATATTCCGCCTTGAAATTACGACTTGCGGCTCAGTTCCCCTATGATGGGGATCGCTACACGTCGGAAAAGAGCGCGTTCATTTCGGAGATCGTAAGTAGGGCGCGGGGGTAGTTCTGACGATCGCAACGAGCTGAAAGGCGGAAGCTGCATTTGGAAGACCAAGCCATAATAATTAAGAAAGCGGACATCTGGGAATCCGATCTGATGGCTGCCGTAGCCGGGAGCGAATGCCGTCATGCTTTACCGGCGACGCTTTGGAGAGATCCTTCTCACCTATTGATGATTACCATCGCCGAGCGGGCGTCGGACGATCTGCTACTCCTACAGAATAGCAGTTAAGTACCCCTTGCAGCTAATTGAGCAATCATGATTAAACGTTCGCAGTAATCAATGCGTGGGTATTCTCGAAACTCACCATTGTCACAAAAAAATGGTGATGTGTGATTGGCTGGGGGGCCTTTTCCATGCGCATGAGGTGTTCGTGGTTTCCACGGTCCAGATCGAAAAGGCCTCTGCTAGTTGTAGGCAGCCGGAATGAATGACGCCGACAGCTCGGAAGTCGAGAGGGATAAGGCGGCCTCGCTCTTATCAATCGCCTCAATTGCCCCAACGGGGGTCGTTTGTGCTACGATATGGTTTGTTCTGTCGCACTTAAGTGCAGGGTCCCAAAGGTATATCTTTGGGAACTACATAACTTCTCGGGGGTGGCCACCAAATTACTTTTTTATAAGGCAGTTAGAGTCAGCCAATGTTCCAACTGAACAAATAATTCTTTTCTTAAACTGCACAACTTCTTTTAGCTTTATCTATTTTGTTTGGCTAATACTCAGGCTAGTATATGAAATTTACAGAAATCCGGGAGCGATGGCTCCGCGAACGGCGGTTCTTTTTTTAATTTTACTCCCTATCACAGTCCTAGTTGCTTTGATGCCATTCGAGAAAGATTACTCAGCGTATCAACTTAGCTATGCGGCGAGTATCCACTCAAACATTTGGCACACTCTCGTCGTCATCGCAGCGGTATATCTTTCGATAGGAGAGGTATTAGCCAAATTAGTAACATTTACACGGTTTAAGCTGTTCTTCGCTGGGAGTAACAGGGCGGACACATGACAAACGGCGATGACGATCGACCATTCATATTGGATGAACTAAAGAAAAAACATATATATGTTTACATGATATCTTATGCTGTAGTTGCAATACAGTTGGGATACCTTTGTAATTCTCTGTGGATTTCAATGATACTAGCGATCGGATACGGTTATCTCGGAAGAGTTCTTATATTCGAGAAGCTGATAAATTCATCATATAGACGGCCAGCCGACAGAAAGGAGAAAACCGATACGAGTGTGGAACCTTAAAAGTGGGAAATCCCTTAGACAGGGCGTCACTACGTCGGGAGATGCGATCACCCGCGGAACGGCTAAATATGCTAGGCGTCAAGGCCATCGGGAGGGTTTCGTCGATGTCGAAAGTGTTCGAAATTCTGAAACGTCTGGATGATGCCAAGGTCCATTATTTCATCGGCAGGTATCGTCCTGACACGATAGACATTACAGCCACGGTGGTTGGAGAGCGTGTCGAGATTTCTGTCTTCGACGATAATCACGTTGAGATATCGCGTTTCCTGGGCAATGAAGACGTTTTGGACGAAGATGTTTTGCACGAAATTTTGAAAGGGGACCAGTAACGGCTTAGGGCCAACCCCCGAAGCCGGTAAAGCTTCCGGATCGCGCCAATGGGAGACATGGCTCCACGTGTCGATTATGGTCGTTTCGACCCCATTTCAGACCTTCAAAGTGGTATCCGGGCCGCTTGAAAGCTGCCATTGACTGATCGCAATCAAAGGACCACAAGGCGGAAGGCAAGTTAAAGGATAGCATGGCGAAATATTGGAAGTGCGCTGTTGTGATAGCTCTGACAGTTGCAATGCCTTGGGTAGGGTGCCAGCTATACATAAGGAGTCATCACCTCAGTTTCGTTCCAGAGGCGTTAAATGTTTCCAATATTCTGTATGTTTCGGAGCAATCGTGGGGCTTCGGTCCGGGCGGAAATGAGACAGGGCTATTGGTCTTCCAATTGCCTGCTTCAGCTGCTGCGCAACTGAAGGCCCGTGGGATAGACTACCTAGAAAAATTGCCGCGAAACACTCGGGAGGGGTGGCCCGGGACGTACACCGACTGGCACGAAACGCCATTGATGATCGATGACGATTGGGGTTCCGCGTCTTATGAAGGACGCAAGTATTGGACCTCCCCGGGTATTGGCGACTACCTTAACAAGTACGGCTTCCCCATTCCCCTAGAGAAGACGTGGGAGGATATGGTCAACCGCGCTTTATTTACGCCGGGAAGCTACTACGCCCATGGGCGAATTGGCCTGATCATCATAGTTCCCGACGAGTTGCGCGTAATATATGCCTATAACGGGTGAGCCATTTGTAGGGCCTTTGACCTGCCATGGAACTTTCATCCAGCGGCGATTAGAGCCCCGGTGGTTTTGAATACGCCAAGTGGCGCGGTGTGAGCAACCGGCGCAAACGCGAAGCTTTCATCTTGCGCAGCGTTGGAGCCGGTTGCGGCGATGGTCCCGGCAAAGTCTGCCGGGGTTTTGTATCCGAGCGATGAGTGCGGTCGGAAATTATTGTAATCGTCGGCCCATTCAGCAATGGCGCTTCGGGCATGGTCGAGGCCGAAGAAGAGGCTCTCGTTGAGCAACTCGTCGCGCATACGGCCATTGAAACTCTCGACATAGCCATTCTGCATTGGCTTCCCCGGCGCGATGTAGTGCCATTCGACCTTGTGATCTTTCGACCAGGCGAGGATGGCATTCGAGGTGAGTTCGGTGCCGTTGTCGGAGACAATCATTCCTGGCTTGCCCCGTCGTTCGATCAGCGTCGTCAGTTCCCGCGCCACACGTCGACCGGAGATCGAGGTGTCGGGGATGGCGGCCAGGCACTCGCGCGTCACATCGTCAACGACATTGAGAACACGGAAGCGCCTACCACAGGCGAACTGGTCATGGACGAAGTCCAGGGACCAGCGAGCATTGGCCTTCGCCTCGACCAGGATCGGTGCACGCGTGCCGACGGCACGCCGCCGGGCTTTGCGCTTGCGCACGGAAAGACCTTCCTCTCGATACAGCCGGTAGATGCGATTGACGCCGGACGGCTCGCCGTCTCGTCGAAGCAAGATGAACAGCCGACGATAGCCGAAACGCCGCCGCTCATTGGCCAAATCGCGCAACCTCGCTCGCAACTCGATCTCCGGCGGTCGGCAGGAACGGTAGCGGATCGACTTGCGGTCAGCGGATATAATCTGGCAGGCCCGCCGTTCCGAAAGGCCCATCACGGCCCTCAGATGCGTGACGGCTTCACGCTTGGCGGCAGGCCCTACCATTTTTTTGCGAG
>NZ_PCDP01000067.1 GCF_003240585.1 Arminella tubonensis | reverse complement strand
ATCGCACCCAGGAACTTCGCAGCGATGTCGCCTTCCAGCAACCGGTCGCGGTTCTTCGAAAACACCGAATGGTCCCAAGCTGGATCGTCAATCCCAATGTCGACGAACCAGCGGAACAGAAGGTCATGTTCCAGCCGCTCCATCAAAAGCCGCTCAGAACGGATCGAATAGAAGGCTTGCAAAAGTATGGCTGCGCGCAGAAGCTTCTCAGGTGCGATCGATGGCCGCCCGATCGGTGAATAGAGCGCTGCAAACTCCCGTTCCAGCAAAACGAGCGCGTCGTTCACGATCTGCCGTATTGCCCGCGGCGGATGATCACGACGAACACGATCGTCCAGATCGACATAGCTGAAGAGTTGACCCGTCCTCACATCGCCGCCGCGCATCCATCAACTCCGAATCTCGACAAAGCCAGTGAATCACGACCAAAGTCTTCACGCCAGGGCCTTTTTCAACAGCCTGCTAAAGATTGCCGCGCGTGGCATCTACCGCGACCCGGTGCGCTCCAGTCACTCCAGTCACGGACACATTGTTAAAGCCAGCGGCTTGCACTGGTTAAGCTTCATGATCCTGTCTCCTGTTCCGTGGGCAAAATGCGTCAAGGCTTTGCCGGTGCCGACGCTTCTGTGCCCCTCGGAACGCTACGATCAAAAGAGAGGACACAAACATAAACTCCTGACGGATTGGGCAAGACAAGGTGTGTTGCAGCTCTGCCGCTGGTACCCGGTCGCGACATCATCTTTGTCGTAGACAGCAGTCGGTTCATACTCTGGCTGCGGCTATTCCCCCGGAAACTTCGTGGAACCTGACGGAAACACGCCTGGTAACGTTTTTGGATCTCGCTCGCTCGAAACGGGGCTCGGCCCCCGTTCAAGGTAAGTCGACAAGGCGATGTAGCTGCGAATACCTTTGATGCCCTCAATAGAGTGGATCCGCTCGAGGAGATCTTCCAGCGCCTGGGTGTCCCGTGTTCTGACTTTGAGGAGCATGGCGCTTTCACCTGTGACGATGTGAATGTCCTCTACCTCGGCAGTTCCTTGAGAGCCAGCAGATGACGGGTAACGGCCCAGCTCGTCGTGTCGACATGCCCGAACGTCAGCGGCGGACGCCCGAGCTTCGCCCCGTCGAGCAGGGCGACATTTGCCTTGATGACGCCGTGCTGCCGGAGACGCTTCACCCGCTCATGCACTGCGGGAGCGAAAGGCGGAGCAGCTTTCCAGATCGGCATAGCCTCGGGAGTGTCGTCCGCCAGCAGGCCTAACAGCATTCGGTCTTTGTCGTCCAGACGCGCCGTGGCGAATGGCAGTAGACGCTGGACAGTGAGGTTCTTCTGCGACGTAGCGTACCACCACCGAAACGGACTGTCCAAATTCGCCGTCTATCGTCATCAATTCAGATCCCTAAGTTTAGGACAGTCGAGCAGTAGATCAGTCTCAACACTCCGCGGATGAGATTTGCCGGCACTCGGACGACGATCACTACCTCTCTACACCAGCCCAGACGTTGTGGGCGCACTTTGAAATCGCAAAAACCAGAAGGATCATTGCTATGAAGACGACCGGAAACACCATTCTCATCACGGGCGGCGGAACGGGGATCGGCGAGGCGCTTGCTCATCGCTTCCACGACCTCGGCAATACCGTGATCATCGCAGGCCGTCGGCTGGAAATGCTGCAGAAAGCAATCGGCGATCGGCCGAACATGCACGCCCTGACGCTCGACATGGACGATCCCGCCAACATCGCGGCGTTCGCCGAGAAGCTGGTCGCTGACTTCCCAGCCGTGAACGTGCTGTTCAACAGCGCCGGTATCATGCGCATGGAAATGTCCCTCGATAAGGTTCGCGATCTGAGCGACGCAGAGGCCTCCGTCACCAGCAACCTGCTTGGCCCGATCCGCGTCACCAATGCGCTCATCGAGCACCTGGGCCGTCAGCCTGACGCCGCGATCGTCAACGTCAGTTCGGGCCTGGCTTTCGTGCCGCTGGTGATCGCCCCGACCTATTCGGCGATCAAGGCTGCCATCCACAGCTACACGGTTTCACTGCGGGCGGTTCTGAAGGACAAGATCGAAGTCATCGAACTGGTCCCGCCTGCCGTCCAGACGGATCTGACCCCCGGCCAGAAGACCAATGAGCGCTTTATGCCGCTCGATATCTTCGCTGATCAGGTCATGGCGCTCTTCCAGCAGACCCCGACGCCGAAAGAGATTCTCGTTGAAGGCGTCGACTTCATGCGCAATGCCGAAACGGAGGATCGCTTCGACAGCACTCTGGCGGCGATCAACCCGTTCCTTAAATAAACCAACGACGGCCGGGTTGCATGGAGCGACCCGGCCGGCGGCTGTTTCCACCAAAATCTAGTGCTGGCTTTTCGTGACATCCGCAAGCGAGGCCGCTTCACCCTCGAGCGCGAGGCACGCGCTGGGCCACGCACCTTCATCCGCTCCCAGCGCGGTCTGAAGCCAGGCGAGCGTCAGGCGTTTCGTTGCTTCAAGCACATCGGGTGCCTCTGTCTCGGTTTCCTTTGCGTCAAGTCCGGCGATCCCGCCGAGACCATGCCCAACGCCGTGCATCATCAACAGGGCTTCTGCCCCCGGCGCATCGTGAAACGCATCCGCATGCCATTCAGGGCCGCGGGTCGTGAAATGCGGATCATCCTGATTGCCGCAGACGATAAGGCTGCGGGTTGTCAAAGTGGAAAAATCGACGTCGAAGAACGGAAAGCGGGCGGCATTCTCCTCGGTCATGTCCTTCCCACCGCGGCCAGGGGCCGCCAGCAGGACGCCCCCCGAGATGCGCGGATCGGCGAAGTCCTCCCCATTCAACTGCGCGCCCAACAGCAGCCCGACGGTGTGACCGCCAAAGGAATGCCCGGCGGCGACGATCCGGGAATGATCCAGTCGGCCCGCCACGGCGGGCGCCTGACGTTCCACCTCGGGCAGCTGGTCGAGGATCGACTTTATCTCCTCCACACGCTCCCGCCAGAAGAACGGTGCGGATGCGGCTGCGGGCAGGCCACCGACACGTGAGCTCGCATGCGTCGGTTGGATCACCGCTAGACCCCGTTCCGCCCAAAACTGGGCAAGTGGAGCGTAACCGTCTTTTGAAGGGATATAGTTGGACGGCCCGAACCCGTGCGACAGCAGCACGATGGGAAGGCTGCCGCCGGTCGCGGGTGCGGTCAGACGCAATTCCAGCGGTTGGCGGCCGTCCATCGGCAAACGGATCGGGGTATAGGCCACAGTGAGAGTGGCGTCAGGCGCAGGAATGTGTTTGGCGAGCTCGATTAGATTGTTCATTTCAAGTATCCTGTGTTTTGGGGCGAGGCAGATGCCTTACTCAACAGAGTGAGCTGCCTCACGAAACCAGGTTTTCGCATCCGCGCCAGCGGGGATTTTCATCGGCGCGTTCGGCTCCGTGACGGCACGCAAGACGGCTTGTGCCACATCTTCCGACGTCGTAAATTCAGTGCGGGAACGCAGCGTCCTCAGATAGTCATGGACGAACACGCTGTAGGGCTCAGGAATATCCATCCCCATCCGGGCCACTGCATTTTTGCCAAACCCGGTGGTCGGCGCCGCGCCGGGCAAGACAAGCTTCGCACGCACTCCGAACAGAGCGGACTCCAGAGCCAGACTTCCGGTGAAAGCGTTCAGCGCCGCCTTGCTGGCGCTGTAGACGGACAGTGCGGGCAACGCCTTGATGGTAACGCTGGAGCTGACATTGACGATGACGCCTGATCCACGGACGCGCATCTGCGGAAGAACCGCTTTGCTCATGGCCATGGCGCCGAAAACGTTCGTCTCGAACAGCTCGCGGATTTTCGCCATTTCGGCGCCTTCCAGTACATTGAGCATGCCGACGCCTGCATTGTTGACCAGGGCATCGATCGACCCCGCTGCTTCGACCGCCTTCGTGATGCTTTCCGTATTGGTCACATCCAGCGCCAGGATTTCGAGCCTGTCGTTAGCGGGGAGCAGGTCGTTGCGCGGCGTGCGCATGGTCGCAACCACGTCCCACCCTTGAGAAAGGAAGGTCTGCGCGATCGCGAGACCGAAGCCGGAAGAGCAACCGGTGATAAGGATCTTTGGCATGTGTTTGTCTCCTGGATGACTACTAGCCAAAAGATGGACGAGCAGGCTTGGACTTGCTATGTTCATTTGTCCGAAAGTTTTTAGCAAAAGTCCAAATTGATGGCCGATCCAGTCGCGGAAGTTGTTGCTCTACTCAAGCCAAGCCCGTCGATCGCAAAGCTGGTGACGGGCGGCGGTCGGTGGCTCGTCGAGCGCACCGAGCTCGGAAGTCCGTTCTATTGCGCCGTAGTCGAAGGACACTGCCTGATGACGATCACCGGTCGTGAGCCGATGCTGTTGACCGCTGGCGACTTCGTCCTGGTTCCGGAAATCTTCTCGTTCACGATGAGCAGCCTGGACCCGCCGCCTCGCGGAGCGCTTGCGCAGCGTCTGGAAACCAGCCCGGGTGTTTTTCGGCTCGGAGACCCCGAAACCCCCGCCGAGGTCGCGGCGATGGTCGGTCACTGTACTTTCGGCTCGGACGACAAGGCTCTTCTCGTCTCGCTCTTGCCGGAGGTCATTCATGTCCAGGGCGAGGAGCGGCTGACGCTTCTCGTACGGATGATCAACGACGAAACCAGAGCCGACCGAACCGCCCGTGAGATGGTGCTGCACCGACTGTTGGAAGTGCTGCTAATCGAGGCGCTACGCTCGACGGGTGGGGCAGCGGCGCCCCCCGGTCTGTTGCGCGGCATGGCTGACCCGCAGCTGGCTCCCACGCTACGCCGGATTCACGCGGATCCAGGTCGCAGCATGACGGTTGAAGCGCTCGCGCATGATGCCGCCATGTCCCGTTCGACCTTCTTCGAGCGGTTCCGCAGGGAGGTTGGCGTTGCACCTATGGAATACGCGACAGGCTGGCGCATGGCGCTGGCGAAGGAACTCCTTCGTAAGGATGTTGCCACGGCGGAGATCGCGCAACGAGTTGGCTACGGTTCGGCAAGTGCCTTCAGCGTCGCATTCAATCGGCATGTGGGTAAGGCGCCTGGGGCCTATTCCCGGTCGAACGCTGCTGGATAACGGGTAGCCCGATTGCGAAAGCGGGTGGCAGGCTGTGTTCTGGTTCTTCACTTATCAATATAAGCGGCCAATTCATCCGGCGTCCCGTTAGGAAAGGCCTGCTTCAGAAAATCCAGGAATGCCGACACGCGAGCGCTCAGCAAACGCCGCGATGGGTAGAGCCCCCACAAAGCAACGTCCGATCCCTCGATATCCCCCCAAAGCAACAGGGTTCCCTCGGCCAGGTCATGGCTCGCCAACGAGATAGGCAAGCATGCAGCGCCAACGCCTGCTCGTACCGCATCTCGCACCATGATCATGGATGAGAGAGCGAGGATCGGCTCGATGCCGATCGTCAAAGGGCCGTCCGAGGTCATGACGTTCCAGGTCTGCCGATTGCCGGCTCCGCGCACGACGCCCGGCGTTAGAAGGTCTCCAGTCGGGCGGGGAAGATCAGGGCTTGCCACCACGACCAGGCGATCATGCAAAAAGGCTCGACCGACAAGGCTTTCGTCCGGGTCCGGATTGACCCGGATGACCAGATCATAGCCTTCCTCGATCATGTCCACGGCTCGGTCCTCCGTGGTGATTTCCAGTCTCACATCCGGGTATTTCAGCGCAAAACCCGCGGCGATCTTTCCCATGGCGGTCTGCGACAAGAGGAGTGGCGCGCTAACACGCAATCGGCCACGCGGCTTCTCCGCCCCTGACGCAATAGTGGCTGCCGTTTCGTCAAGCTCCGTCAGCAGAGCGGCTGTCCGTTCATGAAGGGCGCGTCCTTCTTCGGTGAGTTTCAGGTTCCGCGCGCCGCGTTCGAACAGCCGAAGATCGAGGGCAGCCTCCAGTTCTGTCACGCGCCGGGACAGGGTCGCTTTCGGCCGACCGGTTGCCCTTGAAGCTTTGCCGAAACCACCGTAGCGGGCAACGAGGTTGAAATCGGCAAGAGCGAGGAGGTCCATCGATGTTCCACCTGTGAGACGGCGTGTCCAGATTAACGGTCTATCGGGCCATCTGTGAACCATCCATATTCCGGGTGTCAAGCGAAACCAACCAACCCGGAGATACTCCCATGACCATTCTCGTTACCGGCGCCACTGGCAATGTTGGCAGCCAAGTCATCCAGCACCTCGTCAACCGCGGCGCCGATGTCCGCGCCCTCGTCCGCGATCCCTCAAAGTCCAGTTTTCCGGCGGGTGTCTCCGTCGTAAAAGGCGACTTTCTTGACGTCGACTCCCTACGCAGTGCCTTCGATGGCGTGTCCACGCTGTTCCTGCTGAATGCGGTCGTACCCGACGAGTTCACTCAAGCTTTGATCGCGCTCAACGTTGCCCGATCGGCTGGCATTGAGCGGATCGTCTACCTGTCGGTCATCCACCCGGACGTCTACGTGAACGTGCCGCACTTCGCCGGCAAGTTTAGCGTCGAGCGGATGATCGAGCAGATGGGGCTGGCAGCGACGATCCTGCGTCCCGCCTATTTCATCCAGAACGATCTGACGATCAAGGATGTGATCACCGGCTACGGCGTCTACCCGATGCCGGTCGGCGACAAGGGGCTTGCCATGATCGACGTGCGCGACATCGCGGAAATCGCCGCTCTGGAACTGCTGCGTCGCGAACAGGCGGCACAGCCACTACCACTCAATCGCATTAACCTGGTTGGTCCTGACACTTTGACGGGAACCGATATCGCCGCCATCTGGTCGGACGTGCTCGCTCGCCAGATCAACTATGGCGGTGGCGATACGGCTGCCTTCGAGCAGAACCTCAGGCAGTTCATGCCACCCTGGATGGCCTATGACATGCGCATCATGGGCGAACGCTTCCTGACCGACGGCATGCTGCCTGAAGGCGGCGACGTCGATCGCCTGACAACACTTCTCGGCCGTCCGCTCCGCTCCTATCGCGACTTCGCTCTGGAAACCACCGCCGCTGCCTGAGGCCAGCAGTCGCTCATCTCCAACAAGGATAATCATCATGATCTATTCGACCGCCACAGTTCCGGTAAACCCGGAAGGCGAAACAGAACTGACCCGGGAGCAGGTCTGGAAGGGCCTGGAGCTGAAGGCGCGCGATGCGCGCCTGTTTCTCCCAACCGGCCTTTGCACCCGTTGCAATGTCATGGAGGAGAGCGACACCCACTTCGTGCGCGGAGCCACCATCGCCGGCTCTGACCTTCGTGAAATTATTGCTCTCGAACCGCAGAGCAAGGTCACCTTTTTCCAGGCCACCGGTCCGCGCGAGGGCGCCATCATCAACGAGCTGTTCGAGGATGAAGCAGGCGACCTGCAATTGCGTTTCTACTGCTACATCGGCCTGCGTGGCAAGGCGCCTGATGGCCCTGAGGAACAGGCAAAGCAGACCCAGTTCGACAGCGCCAATGGCTACAAATCGGCCCTACTGTCGACGCTGAAACGAACCCGTGAACTGCTCGCAGAGGGCCGGCTCTAGTTACCACCAGCAACAAACCCAAGAGGGCGGCCTCTTGAGAAGCGCCCTGCCTTTCAAGAGGACCGAACCATGACCACTTCCGTCACTGAAACACATCTCGCCGCTGCACCGAAGATCCTGGTCCTCGGTGCCACCGGGCCAACCGGCCGCCACATCGTCGGCCAGGCTGTTAGCCGGGGCTATGATGTCACCATCCTGGTGCGCTCGCCGGAAAAAGCCACCGATGTCAAAGGAGCAAAGCTTGTTGTAGGCGACGCTCGCGATGAGAAAGCGTTGCGTCAGGCGGTTAAGGGCCGCGATGCCGTGATCAGCGCACTCGGCACACCCGCAAGCTCGTTTCGTGAAGTCACCCTTCTTTCCACCGCCACCCGGGCTCTCGTCAGTGCCATGAAGGCCGAGCACGTCTCGCGCCTCGTCGCCATTACCGGTATCGGCGCTGGCGACAGCGCAGGGCACGGCGGGTTCCTGTTTGACAGGCTGATCTTTCCGCTGCTTCTGCGCAAGGTTTACGCCGATAAGAACCGCCAGGAGGCCATCATCAAGGGCAGCGGTCTTGATTGGACCATTGTTCGTCCTTCGATCCTCAACAACAAGCCTGGGCGGAATGGAATTCGGACGCTCACGGATCTAAACAACTTCAATGGCGGCTCGATCTCGCGGGCAGACGTTGCAACCTTCGTGCTGGATCAAATCACACGGATGGGTGGGTGCGCAAGTTACCGTTGATCACTTGGTAGCTTTGGTGCCGTATCGAAGCGAAAAATACCGCGTGAGGGATCGCCATCGTCCAAGCCACAAACGCATAACTGCACTGCACAAAATTATGTGCAGCGTGATGAAAATGCGTGCATGCAGACTTCAGCTGATGCACATCGCGGCTTCCTCCCAGTTCCGCCGCAGCAGCTGTTCCCCTCTGGGGGTTCATGACCTTCACACTTGATGGGCCGCGGTTTCCCGTCGTCCTTTTTTCTTTTTCCGAACTAGGCCGCAACGGCGTTGCGGACGCTGGAGCTTTCCGAGACCCGCCGCCGGCGTGGAGGACCGCCCGTGGTAAGGCTGCGTACCGTCGGCTCTCTGACGCTGTTTCTCGGGCGTGTCCTCGGTGTGCTAGTCGCCGTGACTTCGGTCGGCACTAGTGTGCTGGGCGTCACAGTGCTCTGGCACTCTATCGGCGCTCGACCTCTACTTTCGGAGAGCATGGGCCCTTCGCCACCTAACCTTACTTCGCGGACGACTCAAAGGTCTGCCGGTGAAACCGAGCACGGCGCGCCATTTTCCTGATCGATGCCCTGATGAAGAACAACGTTCCTCTTCGATCGCGGCTGGCGCGCCTCATCGTCTTTTGCGGTAGTCTGTCCAACCGACTTAGTGGATCGCCGAGGAAACAAGAGGAGTGGTCCGCATGTCCAATTCTGCGATCAAACCAGCGGACAACTCGACAAGGTCTCGATGACCTTCGGAGTACAGCCTGATTGCCACGGCGTATACTTCATGCGCTTCGCGCACGTTTTCTGGCTTGACACCATTATGACTGCACCACGCTCTCACCGCCTCGGCCATTATTTTGAAATCTGGCTGATAGAAGGGCTGGGAGAATAACATCGCGGTTCTCCAATCTTTTAACTCGCGAAGGAAGACCGACCATACCACCGCGTATGGCGTCGTGATAGCCCGGATGTTCTGGTTGATCATTAATCGGATATTTCTGGCACCAATGAAGGCTCGCAAAAGGCCAGCTTGAGACACGCCGACGTTTGCTAGAGGGCAAGGACGCCCGCGGGGCCGATGGGGAAGGGCGAGCTTCAAGGACGCTTCGGGCGGCACCGTCAACTCGACCGTGCTGCAGGGGAACTGCGTCCAACCGAAGCCCCCTTGGCGTAGTAACGGAGTTGCTTGGATATCAGATACCTAACTCAATCGGTCTGCCCGTATCTTCGCGAATGGACAGGTATTGAAAGCGATAGCGGATGCGGCGATAAAAATCGGCAGCGCGATCGCTAGAAGCCCTAACGGTCATTTTTTGAACGCTCAGGAGACCTGCCAGGATGGTCCCGAAGCCTAAAGTCGACGCGGCTTGAAGACTGATTACGAATTCAGTTTCTTGATCATCAGTGCCTCACATCTTGCTGATGAAATTGCGTAAGTCGAAAGTCAGCGACTTCACAATTCCTGATGCAGCCTTTTGAGCTGCCGCCCAGAAAGCAGGTCAAGCTCTCCGCATTCCTTAAGGTTGACTGCGATGCCCAACATGGTTTGCGTTGGACTTTTGCTGCCGGGCGCGAACCCATGCGCTTCGATCTCGGCGGCGCGGGAGTTTCATCTTCCAGTCGAGGCACCTTTTTAGGGCACTTACCATTTGCCCACATGTGCTCCGCCATCGACGTGCACCACCTCCCCTGTGATATGACGAGCTTCGGTCAGGAAAAGGACGGCGTCGACGATGTCTTGCACGCTGGAAATCGCGTTCATCGGCGAAAACGTCTTCAAGAAATCCATTGGTCCACCGTGATGCATCGGAGTATCAACGATGCCGGGAGCCACGACGTTGAAGCGGATTCCGTCTCGTGCGTACTCCATCGCAAGGCTTTTGGAGATAGCATGTATCCCGCCTTTCGTGATCATCGGGACAGAGGCATTGACGCCCGCTATCGGATGGTCGGCGGTTGATGCGCCGATGCTGACGATGCTGACGATGCTGCCGCCGGATTTTTGGGCCAGCATCTGCTTGACGGCCAGCTGCGTCAGATGGAGAAAGCCCTCCAGATTGGTCGAAGAGAGCAAGTCGTCCAGCGTATATTCCAGAAAAGGTTTGCTGAAATAGATCCCGGCATTATTGACCAAGGCATTGATCGATCCAAAACGCTCTATGGCTGTTTCGGTAATACGTTTGGCAGTTGCCGGGTCGCCAATGTCGCCGTCGACTATGGCGACGCTCTCCGAAGCTCCGTGGGCGAAGCGGGCGCTGATTTGCCGAGACGTGGCGACGACGTTGTAGTTCCTCTCGAGGAACGTGTTGACGAGGCCCTCCCCAATTCCTTGCGCGGCCCCAGTAATGACAATTGTCTTCTTTTGAGTGTCCATTTCCGGTCTCCTTCCACCGCATGTGGCCTTTTCAGGAATGGTCACATGCGGACGAAAGGACAACTGAAGCATCGATGACGCTATTGTACGATGGTGTCGCCAATACCATCGGATCGGAATCTATCCCGCTGCGCTGTCGCATTCCCGTCAACCAGGTTCCGAAAGGCCAAGCATTGCAGCCATGTTCACCAGCTCGGGAAGGGAGCGCGCCTTCATCTTTCGGGTCACCTGACCGCGGTGCGCTTTGACCGTGACTTCGCTAATGCCAAGTTTGAAGGCGACCTGCTTGTTCAAAAGACCGGCAACGACGAGGGCCATCACTTCCCTCTCGCGCCCGCTGAGCGAGTTGTACCGGTCACGAAGCTTGCGTAATTCGGCTTGCCGGCCACCCGCGACGGAGCTTCGCTCGAGCGCGCGCCGTACGGCCTCGACCAGAACGTCGTCGTTAATCGGCTTTGTCAGGAATTCGTCAGCTCCAGCCTTCATGGCTCGGACTGTCATCGGAACGTCGCCGTAGCCGCTAATGAAGATAATCGGCATTTCGGTTCGATCCACGGTAAGAAGCGTCTGGAGATCGAGACCGTTGAGGTCGGGCAGATTGACGTCGAGCAAAAGGCAGCTGGGACTGTCGGCCTGCGGAGCAGCAAGAAACGCGTGCGCCGATGCGAACAACTTCGGCCGCCAACCGACAGCTTCGATTAACAATTCCAGCGACTCCCGGACAGAGACGTCGTCATCGACGACGAACACGATCGGTCGGTCATCGGGCATCGGCGTGAGCACGAGCGCCTCGCCTGGTGCATTCGTTAATTCCCTGTACATAGGATCCTCCTCGACAATCTTGGTCTTCATCAGCTTTCCGCCTCGCTCAGTTGATCGCCGGACAATTCGGCGTTAGCGGTAATGGCCGGCGGCAACCAGAACTCCACTGTCGTTGCTGGACCCTCGTTAGCCTTGGCCCAGATTTGGCCCCGGGACTTTCGCCGATGGAGCGGCTGACCGACAGACCGATCCCCATCCCTTCGTGCTTTGTGAATGATGGATGCCCTCCGCCCAAACAGGGCTCGAAGATAAGCGATGACTTCCGCTGCCCGGTTGCCATCACGCATGGTACGCCGCGCCGTCTCGATGACGACCGCGACGTTCGGGGGGCCGAAGCCAACATTTTCGGGCAGGTGCCAGCGTTGGTGATGATCCTCGAGAGCGGCTGGTTCACCTCATGGGCGATCGAGGCCGTCAATGCCCCGAGGCTCATCATCCTTGTGACGTAGTTGAGTTCCGAGCGCACAGCGTCGAGCGCTTGCTCGGCGCGACGCCTGGTGATGTCCTGTACCGAACCGATGCATTCCACCCGGCCATCCTCATGACGGATAATCTGGCCCAAGACCCTCAGGAACTTGACACCGCCGCCCTCGTCCAGAAGTCGGATTTCGTGGTCCGGACTGGCTTCCCACCGTCGGACTTCTGCAATCTTCTCCGCAAGCAGGAATTGATCTTCGGGATGGACGTGCCTGGCGATGTCGTCGAATGTCACCGGAGCGTCTCCAATGAATTCGAAGATGCGTTTGAACTGGTCGAAGAAGAGTTGCTCGTCCGTGTCGACTTGCCATGAGAAGGTTCCGGTAAGGCCGATCCGTTCGCCCTCCGCAAGAAGCATCTCGCTGCGGCGGAGACGCTCCTCGAACGTCCTACGCTCAGTTATCTCCGTCGCGGCACCGAGAAACTCCGGCGTATCGGTCGCGGAGCCCACATTATGCAGCACGACGTGCACATGTTTAACCCTGCCGTCAGGCATGACGAGCCGGTGCTCTAGGTCGACGTCGGTCCCAAGCGTGGCGGCGGGGCTGATTATCGCTCCAACGCGCGCGGAATCCTGCGGGTGACAACGGTTCATGGTCATCTCTGCCGTCGCCTTCATCGTGTTCGGATATTCGATGACACGGTATGTCTCCTCCGACCAGACGATTTCTCCCGTCGACACGTTCCACCACGTGCTGCCGGTCCTAGTCAGGCGCTGAGCCTGCGCCAGGAAGGCCGCACTGCGTCGAAGATCATTCTCAGCACGCTTGCGCTCGGCAATCTCTTCAGCAAGCGCGTGGTTGGTGGCGGCAAGCTCCTCCGTCCATTGGGCAACCCGCTTGTCCAGTTGGGCGGCGTGACGCCTTTGCTCGACAAGCGATTGGGCTTCATTGACAGCGATCACCAACTGGTTTCCGGCAACGAGCGACAGTAGCTGCTCAGCCTCGACTGGAAACGCGGCACGGCTCGATCTCCAGCGACAAGAACGCCAGTGTGGCCGTTGATCCCGTGACTTACGAAGATGAATTGCTATCGCGGCCGCAATGGTTTCCCTGCCCTTCCGCGCGTGAGGATGCACCCTCGGAAATGCCACGTCTATTGTGCGATGGTGTCGGTTCAACCCTGAACTCCGCATCATTTCATTCAGTAGCGTACTACAATCCGGGATTGATCCTGGTCGTTTCAGTCCACGCGCGCTGCGGACAGGCTCTATAGGCTGGATTGCGGTCATTCGCTCGCGAGCGACGAATCGATTTTGACGCCTGGCGAGAACGTCGGAAAGAGCGTCGATTTCTCATCGACCTGCAATCTGATCGGGCGCGGGGTCGCGGCGATACCATGGTCTAGCCAATACCATTGTCCGATGGCCGCCCAAGATCGAAAGCCACAGAGTGTGGTTGTCCCAACTTTGGCGAGGAGGCACTTATGGACGCGATTACGAAACACGCCCAAATCCGGGTAACGAAAAAATCCAGGA
>NZ_PCDP01000041.1 GCF_003240585.1 Arminella tubonensis | reverse complement strand
TTGATGTTTGGGCCCGGTTCCAATCGTGAGCCCGTATTTCCATCTTATCGGGGGCAACCACCCTCGCCAGCCATCATCTTATAAATTGAGCTGGGACGATCGCGCCGCGATTACCCCATGTTTGGGTGTCGGCTTTCCGAACGGGATCACCGACGCGCCATCCAGGAGACCCAAAATCTCCTGCTCCAACTCGTCGACGAGCAGAGAGAGTTCGCTATAGCGTATCAAGGCACCAGGAGAGTCCGAGGCCTGCCATTCTTGCGTAGTCGAGCAAATATTTTAATGGAACGTCGACCCAAGATTGACCGGCGAATAATTCAGGTCATCTTAAGATTCGGTCCATCGCCTGGTGCGCCCATGACCGTGCATCACGCACCCCGTCAGCCGTCGTCTGTGGTTCTACTAATCCAGCATTGTTCGAGAAACCTGCAGAGTGACATAGCCGCCCCGGTGAGTTACGATGACGTGTATCCGAGCGTTCCCAATCCCTTTTTCCAAAGGACTTTGTGATGGCTGACCCCGCTACCAAAAATCGCGCCTGTCCGTTCTGCAAGGAAGAGATTAAGACCTCAGCGACCCGCTGTATGCACTGCCATGCCGATATTCCTCCAGGAGCGGACGGACGTAAACGGCTTCCCATTATCCAGGGCCGCCAAATTCGTGCCTTAGCGCACCGTGTGCCTACAATCTCGCCGCTCGCCAACGAAGGGCCGTCGTCGGCATGCAATGACTTGGAGATCGACGATGCAGGCGTCTGGGAATACATCGGTGAGGATGATGACTATTGCTACTACTGGGGTCCCTCCTGAGAATATCTTCGAGCGCCACCACTTTGGTGATCCGCGTCGGCGTTGGACTTGCCGCGCATTGGGTACCTCGGACACCGCTTCCTTACGCGATTTGAAAAGCGCGGCTGCGGTCACACCTCTTTGGATAGACATCCCCATACAGGCATCTCGCAAAAGTTGTTGCCGTCTTCCCGGCCGGCTAGCTCGAAGCTACATCCCTCGTCTTCAAAGTCTCCCGGCGGATCAATGCTGGAACTGCTGGCCCTGTTTGCAAAATTAATCACCTCGATGTTGGATAAAATCGGCACGACGGCGCAAAGAGCTCTCAATAGGCACTTGCGACTGGTCCCCGCTACCGTGGCCGCCCTGTCGCTTATTGCTGGCGGCGCGCAAGCCGGTGCGAGGACACCTCACCATACGCCCGGCTTGCCTGCATGGCATTAGACTGCAAATGTACTGGAAGTTGCCGATTCCCAAGAGAAGGGACGCAGCAAAACCTGGATATGAAATCGACTCACCAGAGGCGAGCCGCTCCGTTGGGTTTGACCCTGCCTTAAAATCTCTTCAGGAGGGGCGGGCCTTTCGAATGTTTCCGGTTGGAAAGATCGTGCATGGGGGAGCAAGTCATTCCTGTTCATGATTTCCACCGCGAGGTGACACGCCAATGGTCACGCGTCCTCTGGGAGGAAGGACTTCTCCCATTTCCCACAATGATCGAGGAATCCATGAGTGCAGGTTTCGAAACACCCGATCCCTGGGAATTGTCGCCAGCAATGACAAGCTCAACGTCGACGTCGACGGCTCCTACTCGACGCACCTCGCCCCTTGATTGGTTACATTTCGCCAAACTGACTGATTGTGTTGTTGGCAGAACACAGCTGGGACAAGACCTCTCTCATGATGGAGCGATTTGATCGGACTGAAGCTTGTCCCTGAAGCCCTTTGGGCAAACAGTTAATGCGTGAACGGTGAAAACCGAATCACAAGGAGGAGACAAAGATGGTTCGATTGTTTGGCAAAGGCATTGCCGCATTTCTGTTTCTCGTCGGCGTGATCCTTATCGCGCTTGTTCCGATAGCCGTCTATCAGGCCGGAGAACAGTTTCTTTCATTCGTCGGTTTTGGATTGCTATTCGGCCTGCTCTTTACGGCGATAGGTTTGTTTTACCTATCACCCGCAGAAAAGCATCCAGCTTAGCGCCGAGCATGCCCGAAAAGCCGGAGCAATACGTCGGCATGGCTCCGCGGGGTCGAAGGCTTCTTCGGCAGATGGCGCGAATATTTCGCCATGGCCATGGCGGCAATGTCGGCATCAAAAACCGCGATCCAAGCAACTATCGCGTTTCCAACCTTGAAACGGTGGGGAGCGGCTTGGCGGCGACCGCGCACATCCAATCGCCAGCAGGCAACTCCCGCCACGAAAAATAGCCTTGGTCATTTCTGTGGTGCCCCCAAACCGTCTCGCCGGAGAGTTGAATAAAGACATTCTGAAGTCAACCAACATACCGTGCAAAACGCCCGAGCACTGCCGGACAAAAGGTTGTCATCGAGAGGCCGCCTTGCGCGGGATTATGATGGGGTCTGCAAAGCAGGAAACCTCTGCTGAAGCAGTAAGGGGCGGAATCCACGGCCCAAAAAATTCGTTGCAATTTAACCTTCATCTCCACACCTCGTTGACCCTGTCCGTTCAGTCGATTGAAAGAATCCTTAAATACAATCCGGTTTGAGTTCGGGGGCTCAGCATGGCGAAGTTTGTAGCACTCGTAGTCGCGCTTTCGAGCGGAGCCTTCGTCGCTTCCGGCGGCTATTCTCTTCTGCCGAATCTCTCGCTGCCCGCGTCGCTATCTGCCTCGCTACCCGCATCGCTGTCGCCATCCTGCAAAATCAAAGGTAACGTCAGCATCAAGACAGGCGAACGCATCTATCATATCCCCGGGCAGAAATATTATTCCGAGACGGTGATATCGCCCAGCTATGGCGAACGCTGGTTCTGCTCGGAATCTGAAGCAAAGGCTGCGGGATGGCGAAAGTCGCGCGTGTAGTGCGGGATATACTTCCAGAAACCCCGCTTCGGGCCGCTCTGTTCCTAGCTACTTGTTCCCTCTGACTATCCTTGTGCGGTAGGCCGCACGGATGGCGAGATAGTAGCAGAGCTGCAGGACATGTCCCGCGCCGTGGAATGCGGCACTGCAGACGTCTACCTTCATCTTGACTGGCGGAGAAAAATCCTGGAGTTCGCCGATAACCTTTCGTCCGGCGGGCAGGCCCGTGGTGAGTTCCTGCCTGAGAAGGAGCCAACGACGATAGCTCCTTGACAGCGCAACCCCTGAGAAAACATCCCTTTGATGGTTTGATAAAGCATAAACATTCTGATATATACCCCACAAAGGGAGCTATAAATGCGTCTGAGCATCGAAACATTTTGGGATGGCGGGTGGCACGCCGCAGCCAGCGTTACGATCGAGGATGAAGCTCGTGGGTTTACGGGGCCGTCGATCGTCGAGTACGACATCGACTTTTTCATGGAGTTCGCCGCCGTCGACCGTCTCAAGAAAAAGGTCAACGATGGCAGGGCATTATCCGTAAATTATCCTGTCGACCTCGAGAACAGGCACCGTGTTGCGTGGCCTCCTTTCCTCTTGGACCTCATGCCTCAAGGACATGCACGGCGCAAGCTCGCCGAACTCATGAAGCTGGACGTCGATGCGCGCGTATCCGACCTGCCCCTTCTGTTGCGCACAGGCAGTAACCCGATCGGCAATCTCCGCATTGCCGAAGCGGCGACGGCGGAACGTGATCGGCTTTCCGGGGTAAGGCGAGCGGGCGTTAGCGAAGACGACATCTTCGGGCGGACCGATTACTTCATCGAAGTCGTCGATCGCTTCGGCATGCTAGCGTCGGGATCGAGTGGTCTTCAAGGCGAATGGCCGAAGGTGTCGATGACGCGGGCAGCGGATGGCCTCTATTATCCGGACGCTCTTGTCGGCGACGACGAAGCCGTCAGCCACCACATCGTGAAGCTGCTCAGGAGCAACGACGCGCGGGACAGGCTTATTCTCGAGGCGGAGGCCGGCTACTCGGCTATCGCGGAAAAGCTCGGTCTCAACGTTCATGGCGTGTCGCGATATGGCAACGGAGTGCTGATGATCCCGCGCTTCGACCGTAAGGTCGGCGAGGCCGGTTTGCTGCGGAACGGCCAGGAAAGTATGGTCTCGGCATTGGGAGTGGCCGACTTCGGTCATGTCGCTAGCCACGAAGACTACATCGAGGTTCTAAAAAGGGTGTCCGACGAACCGTATGCCGATATCGCCGAGTACGTGAAGAGGGACATCGCGAACAGGGCGATGGGCAACCCCGACAACCATGGCAGAAACACCGCCTTGACGAAGACGCCTGACGGCCGCATCGGGCTGTCGCCTCTTTTCGATTTCGCTCCCATGAAGCTCGGAGCCGACGGAGTGGCAAAATCGACGCGATGGGCTGCCATGCGGGATACTCACCGGGACACCAATCCCGACTGGACCGAGGTTTGCCATGCCGTTTTCAAAGACGATGACGATCTGGCCTTCAAGCTGCGCAAGGAGATCGTGTCGTTCGCTGAGGGGCTTCAGGGAGCACCCGAGCGCGCTATTGAACAGGGTGTTCCAACCGATGCTGTGCAGGTAGCCATGCAGGATTGCGAAGCTGTCGCGGCCAGCGTGATTGCTGCGGGCAAGGATTGAGGAAGTGCGTCATGGCACGATGGAAAAAACCTTCCAAAGAAGAGATCAGTGAAGGACGTATCCGCTTGCGTGAAAAGGCGGCCGCTGGAGAACTCAGGTTCCCTACGGCCGTGGTGGAGATTCGCAAGTCGCTGGGTCTGACCCAGGAGCAGTTTGCGGCCATTACTGGCAACACCAAGCGACAGGTCCTCGAGATCGAGACTGGCAAGGCCAACCCGACAGTCGAGACACTCGAGCGGATCGCTCAGTTGTTCGGCTTCACGCTCGGGTTCGTGCCGAAATAGAGAAACTAGCGGAGGACGGGCCCTGGTTCGAAACAAGCGATTACGTCTCGAAGGCTCGCTCTTCAAAAATGACCGCCTCGGCGCCGATGGCGTCCAATCGTTCTGCCCGCTCCGTCAACTTCGTAGCACGACGAAATCCGGCGTGCCAGTCGGAGGGGTCGCTCGGTCATCTTTGGCATTACGTCGCTCGCTACCTCGGCCCATAGCAGCCGGCTGGAGGCCGGAGGAGGTAGCCGCCACCCTTGGAATCGGTGAGGGCGGTGTGTCGATGATTTATCCTGGAAAACTCGTCGAAGTTCGGTGGCAAGCCTGCGCCTGAGATCGATCGGCGGTGACGAAGGCGCCTCCGCGCTCGCCAACCGGGACTGACCGTGAGGATGCGCAATCGAGAAGACGTTTAGAGGTCAGTGGAGAGTAGCGGCGGTCTTCCGGTTCGAAAATTGGTGGACGAGCATAATGCCCTGCTCAAGCAGGAGTTCGGCTGCAGCCAGATCACGTGGCCCGAAGCCGCCTGACATGCCGCGGATGGTGTTGGCGACGCATGTGGAATTCGACGCGAAGCGTGCGTCGCCCTGGCCCTCCGCCTCCTCTGCCGTCGCCTCCAGGGCGGTGGCAACGGTATCGAGCAGGCTGGAGCGCTCAGCAAGCGTCATTTCATAAAGGGTTTTCGATATGCTGTTCATGATCGTCTCCTCGCGCAGACCATTAGGTCGCGGCGGTAATTGGTCGATGAAGTCAACTGCGGTGACCGGGAGATGGCGATTGGCTACCCGCGGAGCAAGTCATGGCTGCTACGCGTCACACGCATGAGTTTCGGACGATCGGACAGCGGCCCTGAAGTTCCCTCGCTGGAGCCCTTCCAAGCAGGCCCCCCCGACGAGGTTGCCGGCACCAAGTGTCACCGGCTTAAACTAAACACATCCAGAGCTTGTCTAGTGGTCATCGGCGTTGCTGTTGAGCGTTCCACGAGGGTGTTCGCGATTGCCGAAGTTGCTCGACTACTTTTGACCACGGATGTACCGGCACTGGCGAGAAGAGCGATGTGGAAGGGTCGGGGCGATTTCGCCCCGGCCTTGCCTTTCTGTCAAGGCGGAGCCCCAGGCCGTTTTCGACGGCTCTTCAGCCTCGGCACCTGGGCGATCCTCTGAAGGATCTGGGTCGCGATCGTATGCAGCCCTTAGGCTTCCAATTTCTACGAGATCGCTTCACAGACGTCCCCTGCTTTGCGCCTCTGCTGCCGATCAAAGCGTCAGGCAATGCCGTGAAACCCGAAATAAGTTGCTGCCCCGACCGCGAGCGCGACCAGTGTCGCGATGGAAAAAGCCAATGCATATGCGCGACTGCCGAATAGGACGGCAAGCACCATCTTTGTCACCAAATTGACAGCCGCTGCCAGAAGGATGGCTGTGGTCGCAACTTCGGTCGTAAGTATCGAGCCCGCCATACGCGTGGTCGATAGAGTGATTGCATCGAGATCGGCAAGTCCCGAAAATAGCGCGACTGGGAAGATCGCCGACACTCCGATCTGGTCGATCATAATCTTCGAGACAAGGGTTACAGCGCCCAGAAGGGCCCCGAAGCGCAGGACCGTCAGCAATTCAAACGGATTGCCTTGGCTGATGTCGACAGTGTTGCCGTCCCCCTCCACTTGCCTCGTCATCAAGAAACCAGCGGCAAGGAAGACGAGAATAACGGGAATGAACGCGACAGCGAGTTGGGGCACAAGAATGGGGGCTAGTATACCGCTAATGACCAATACGCGCCCAATCGACAGCGCTCCGGCAATCGACGCGCCCGCGGCGAGACTGTGGGTGGTTTGAGTGTTTCCCGATGACAGACGTGCAAAGGACAAGGTGACGGCCGTCGACGAAATGAAACCGCCCGCAGCGCCACCCAGAATTATTCCGTGTCTTGGTCCGGCGATCCGAATCGCCAGATAGCCGACATAGGAAATGGCGGCGATCATGATCGTCAGCAGCCAGAGCTGGAATGGATTGACGGAATTCCAGGGATCGATAGTTCTGTTGGGCAAGAGTGGCAGCGCGACGACCGTCATGACGAGAAGCATGAGGGCCGCTCTGAGCTCCAACCAGCTCAAATTTCGCAGAAATCGATGCAGAGGTTGGCGTGCCGCCAATAGCGCGGTCACGGCCACACCGCCTGCCCCCGCCACCGTCATGTCGGAAACCGTCGCCAGGACTCCAAGGATAAAGACAGTAAAGGCCGCTATGACACCAGTAACGCTGTAATCTTGTTCATGCTCGGCTTCGTATCTGTTGAAAACGATGAATGCGACACCGAACATCGTGAAGATGGCGGCAGGCAGAATAGGGCCAAGGGTGAGATCGAGGAACCCGGTCAGGCCACCCAGAAACCCGGACAAGCCAAAGGTTCGAATGCCGGCGGTCCTCTTGCCAGGCGCGGCCTCACGCTCCTGCCAGCCCCGCTCGATTCCGACGAGCATGCCGATCGCAAGAGCCAGGCCGAGACGTTGAGACACTTCCATGATTTCCATCTTTGGACGATAGTAACCAGACGGGCCGCGCGCAACCTGGACTGTGCCGATGGCCCGGCGTCGATGGTCACCGGCATCGAGCCGGAAGGGCTCAGGCTGATCCTCTGCGCCGCAGGCACGTCATTGATCACGGAGAAGCGAACTGCGAAAACGCAACGTACCCGTTTGTTCGACGATTCCAATACCCTCATGCCCGAGGATTCGACCTGTTGGGACATCGCCCTTAAGAATCTGAAGGTCGGTACCACAAATGGCCGTGCGTGTGATCCTGACGAGGACGTCCGTTGTCGCACTGATTTTGGGCATCGGGTCAAGCGCCTTCTGGCCTGGACCGCGATACACGAGCGCTTTCATGTTGGTTCTTGAATAGGGCCGCCTTTTTGTCGGTGCTGACCCCCTTCAAAAATCTTAGAATGCAATGGCCTAAGTAGCATTGATGTCGATCAAAGCTATATAGACGTGTCGGTTGTTTTCGCCGAACGGCTGATCGGCAAAGACGGTGTACAGTGTCCGTTCAAAAGAATGTTGCAGATGAAGAAGAGCGCCGGCATCCTGATGTATCGAAAAACGGAAAACGATATTATGGTGTTACTGGTCCACCCTGGGGGGCCTTTCTGGCGTAAGCGCGATGAAGGGACATGGTCCATTCCGAAGGGCGAATACACGGAGAATGAATCATCCGAGGCGGCGGCTCTGCGGGAATTCGCCGAGGAAACGGGGGGTGTCCCCGAAGGTCGATTGCACACCCTGGGTGAACTGCGCCAGAGGAGTGGAAAGCGGGTGACAGCCTTTGCGCTTGAAGGCAACTTCGACACCTCGACGCTACACAGCAACTTGTTCGAAATGGAGTGGCCGCCGCACAGCGGGCGTATCCAGGCTTTCCCCGAGGTTGATCGCGCTGAGTGGTTTTGCCTTTCCGACGCTCGCCGGAAGATCGTTGGCGGCCAGCGCCCTTTTTTGGAACGTTTGGCAGGTCTCTGACATCCGAGTGTGAAACCGAGCACTTCCAATGCGACGGGGCGGAAAGTTGTTGAAGATCAGCGCCTGCCTTTCAATTGCGAGGAGCCGACTTTTGGGGCGGCTTGCGCGCCGCCCTTGCGTTCCAATGCCCACCTAGGGCGCGCAAGGCGTCAACCTGATAGGTGAGCGGATTGATCCGCGCGACGACGCGCAACCATACCGGCATCAAGCGCCCACCAGTCACGGAGTCAAACTTTCCTTGACCGAGATCAATGCGGGCGGGAAGGCCTTGAACAACTGTGGATGCAAGATCTGCCCGGTCAGCAGTGGGAAGCGGGACCTCTTGCAGGCATACAGGCCGGACCCTCGCGTCAGGCGACCGCGGGCCCCCAAGCAATGAAATGGATGACACGATGAACGCACTCGCAACTGTTCCGGCTCCGCTAAGCGTTGACGAACTGCGCAAAATTGACGCCTGGTGGAGGGCCGCGAACTACCTGAACATCGGCCAGATCTACCTTTGCGCAAATCCGCTGCTCAAGGAAAAGTTAACGGTTGAGCACATCAAGCCGCGGCTCCTCGGCCATTGGGGCACGTCACCGGGCCTCAATCTGATTTATGTCCACCTGAACCGCCTAATCAAGAAATATGATCTCAATACGATCTACATGGCAGGACCAGGCCACGGAGGCCCCGCATTGATCGCCAACGTCTGGCTCGAGGGAAGTTATACCGAGTTCTACCCCGAGATCACAGGCAATGAGACAGGAATGCTTCGTCTCTTTCGGCAGTTTTCCACGCCAGGCGGTGTGCCAAGCCATGTCAGCGTTCAGACACCTGGATCCATCCACGAGGGCGGTGAACTCGGCTATGTCCTGGTCCATGCCTTCGGCGCGGTCATGGACAATCCCGACCTATTGGTCGCGGCGGTTGTTGGGGACGGAGAATCGGAAACCGGACCGCTTGCCGGGAGCTGGAAGAGTATTGATTTCATCAATCCGACACGGGACGGAGCGGTCCTGCCGATCCTGCATCTGAATGGCTACAAGATTTCCGGTCCGACGGTCTGGGCCCGGCACAGCGATGCCGACCTGGCAAAATTCTTCGAGGGCCAGGGCTATCAATCCTATTTTGTCGAGGGCGACGTCCCTGAAATCGTACACCAGGAATTCGCAAGCACGTTGGAAACGGCAGTGTCGAGCATCCGCACCATCCAGAAGCAAGCCCGAGAGAGGGGTTCGAGCGTCCGGCCGCTCTGGCCCATGATCATCCTTCGCACGCCGAAAGGCTGGACGGGGCCGAAGATCGTCGATGGCCTGCAGGTCGAGGGCACGTTCCGCGCTCACCAGGTCCCGGTATCGGAGGTCCTTACCAAGCCTGAGCATCTGAAAATCCTGGAAGACTGGATGCGCAGCTATCGGCCAGAGGAGTTGTTCGACGACGGAGGTCGCTTTCGCCCCGAATACGCCGATCTCGCTCCGGCAGGTCCTCGTCGAATGGGCTCAAACCCGCATGCCAATGGCGGGCTCTTGACCGTGCCACTGACGCTTCCGGACTTCAACCGTTACGAGGTCAAGTTCGAACAACGCGCGCGCGACAAGGTCGGATCAACGGCAGTGCTCGGCCAATACATTCGGGATATCTACGAGAGCAACCCCGACAATTTCCGGCTGTTCTGCCCCGACGAGACGAATTCGAACCGGCTCGGCGCGGTTTTCGAAGTTTCGGACCGATGCCTGGTCAGCGATATCTTGCCAGGCGACGACCATGTTTCGCACGACGGACGAGTGATGGAGGTGCTGAGCGAGCATTGTTGTCACGGATGGCTCGAGGGCTACACGCTGACTGGACGTCATGGCCTGTTTGCCACCTATGAGGCGTTTGCGATGATCGTTGATTCCATGTCGATGCAGCATGGTAAATGGCTCGAACATGCCAAGGGAGTTCCTTGGCGCGCTGACGTGCCGTCACTCAACTATCTCCTGACTTCGACGTGCTGGCGCAACGACCACAACGGCTTCAGCCATCAGGGGCCAGGCTTCATCGATACGGTCATTCACCGTAAGCCGACGGTGGCCCGGGTCTACCTGCCAGCGGATGCTAACTGCCTGCTTTCTGTCGCCGACCATTGCCTGCGGAGCGTCAACTACTTGAATCTGATTGTCATCGACAAGCAGCCGCAACTGCAGTGGCTGACGATGGAGGAGGCCAAGGTCCATTGCGCCAAGGGTGCGAGCGTATGGGACATGTACAGCAACCAGCCGGAAGAGCCCGATGTCGTTTTGGCCTGTGCTGGCGACGTTCCCACGCAAGAGGTGATTGCCGCCGCCTGGATGTTGCGGCAGCAGGCACCCGACCTGAAGGTCCGCGTCGTAAACGTCGTTGATCTGATGCGGCTCTGCCCTGCCGATCGGCACCCGCATGGCATGACGGACGCAGATTTCGTCGACATATTCACCGCCACCGCTCCGGTAATCTTCGCGTTTCACGGCTATCCTGGTGTCATCCACGACCTGTTGCATGGACGTGAGGCGCATGACAGGTTTCATGTTCGCGGCTATCTGGAAGAGGGCACGACGACGACACCCTTCGATATGGTTGTCCTGAACAAGATGAGCCGCCTCCATCTCTGCCTGGACGTGCTGCGGTACGTTCCCGGCATGCTGGTCAAGCACGGCAGATTGGTCGCGGGTTGCACCGAACTGCTCGAAGAGCACGACAGATACATCCGCGAGCATTTTGACGACCTTCCCGAGATCAAGGATTGGGCGTGGTCGGAATAGGCTTGGTTCATCACGACGCAAGGCTGAAGCGCTTCCCATTAGGGAGCGCGGGTGGCGATGGTTCGGAGAGGAGCAAATCGGCCCCACCCCCTTTCGATGGGTGGGCGGCTGACCATTGCGACGTTGCCTAAATCTCTTGCTAGGCAAGGTTGAAGGCGGCATGCCTTGATGACCGTCGAACTCGTCGCGGCCGAACCGCGGGCGGATGTGAAGTCGGGCGTAGCAACGCTCAGCGGCGTCATCTTCGATGAACGCGAGAGACTGGCCGCGCGCGTTGCGGCAGAGAATGTGCCGGGCGTCAAAGCGGTGATCGATGAACTCACCTGGGTCGACCCCATGTCCGGCATGACCATGCCTCCGCCCAGTATGGCGGGAGGACTGTGACCCGCAATTCGACATCATTGCGAGCGCTCTCAATTCTGCGAACGCCATTCGGGGATCTTCCTGTGCAAGCTGACACCATGACAATTCCCCAAACTTCCATCAAACCCGGGACCCAGAATGCCTATTGGGCGCACCCGGCTTCACAATTGCTGGCGGAATACCGCACAAACGTGCGCGGCCTCTCCGCTAGCGATGCAAAGGAACGTCTCGCCACGACGGGGCCCAACACGATTGGCCGTCGGTCACGCACCACCGCCCTTGGCACCTTTGCCTGGCAATTTCGCAATCCGCTCGTTCTCATTCTCATCTTTGCCGCGATTGTTTCGGCCGTCGTCGGAGACGTAAGCGATGCGCTGATCATTGGTCTGATCGTGCTGGCGAGCTGTGTGCTGAGCTTCAGCCAGGAATATCGCGCGTCAAAAACGATGGAGAGCCTGCGCCAGACAATTTCCAGCAAGGCAACGGTTTTGCGGGATGGCAAAGAACTAGCGGTCCCCGTCGAGGACGTCGTGCCAGGAGATATCGTCAAACTATCGGCGGGCAATTTGATCCCAGCCGACGGCGTGATCCTTGATTCCCGCGATTTCAATGTCAGTGAAGCTGCCCTGACGGGCGAGACCTTTCCGGTGGTGAAATCGGCTGGCGAGACCAGCGCCGAGGCGACCCTTGGGCAAAGAACCAACGTCGTGTTCACAGGCACGTCGGTGCGAAGTGGCACAGCAACGGTGGTCACGACACGCACCGGCGGAACAACCGAACTTGCCAGCATCGCCGCGGCAATCGATCGCCAAGCCCCTGAAACCGGCTTCGCCAAGGGTATCCGTCATTTCGGGACGCTCATGACTGAGGTCATGTTGGCGATCGTCATCGTTGTCTTTGTAGCCAATCTCCTTCTGCATCGTCCCCTGATCGAATCGCTGCTGTTTTCGCTCGCCCTTGCCGTTGGCCTGACCCCGGAATTGCTGCCGGCGATTATCAGCGTGACCCTGGCCCGCGGCGCGCGTGCCATGGCAAAGAACGGCGTCATCGTGCGCAAGCTTGAGGCGCTTGAAAACCTCGGCAGCATGGACATACTTTGTACCGACAAGACCGGGACGCTGACCGAGGGCGTCATTCATCTCGACGGCTGCTTGGACAGCGAGGGACAGACTTCGGCCGACGTCACGGTGTGGGCAACGCTCAACGCGACATTGCAAACAGGGCTTGCCAATCCCTTGGACGATGCGATCGCATTGGCGGCTAAAGGCGCGGATCTCTCGCAATATTCGAAGGTTGACGAGATCCCGTATGATTTCATTCGAAAGAGATTGACCGTGGTCGTCCGCGAGGCCGCCCAAGCGACGTCCGACCTGATGATTTGCAAGGGAGCGGTCAGCAATGTGTTGGAGATCTGCTCCTCGGTCCTCGATGGGTCGCAATCCGAAGCGCTCGACGACGCCAGCCGCAAACGCATCGACGAAAAGTTTCAGGCCTGGAGCGCACAGGGGTTCCGGGTACTCGGTTTGGCGGTGCGTCGGATCGATCGACAAGCCGCGTATCGCCGCCAGGACGAGACCGGGCTTGCATTCGCGGGTTTTCTTCTCTTTCTCGATCCGCCGAAATCTGGCGTATCGGAGACGCTCGCGGCCCTTTCGGCGCGCGGTATCGGCATCAAGGTCATTACCGGCGACAACCGCTACGTCGCACGTCACCTGGCCGCCGCGATCGGCATCAAGGTTGGCCGGGTCATGACCGGCGAAGAACTGTCGCATATGACAAAGGATGGACTGCTTCGTCTCGCGCCGAAGACGGATCTGTTCGTCGAGATCGACCCAAATCAGAAGGAACGGATTATCGAAGCGTTGCGTCGGCACGGTCATGTCGTCGGCTATATGGGAGACGGCATAAACGATGCGCCGGCGCTGCACGAAGCCGATATCGGCATTTCAGTCGACACCGCTGTCGACGTTGCGCGTGAGGCCGCCGACATGATCCTCTTGAAGCAAGATTTGGGTGTTCTCCTGCGTGGCATCGACGACGGACGGCGAACCTTTGCCAATACAATGAAGTATGTGTCAATCACGACAAGCGCAAATTTCGGCAACATGATCAGCATGGCGTGCGCTTCGCTTTTTCTCCCCTTTCTACCGCTGCTCGCCAAACAAATATTGCTGAACAACCTGTTGTCGTCGATTCCCTCGCTGGCCATTGCCGGAGACAATGTGGACCCTGAACAGGTCGAGATACCGCGCCGATGGGATATCGGTCAGGTGCGTCGCTTCATGGTCAGTTTCGGGCTTGTCAGCTCAGGGTTCGACTTTCTCACTTTCGGCTTTCTGCTCCTGGCGATGCACGCGACAGCGGACACATTTCGGACCGCCTGGTTTGTGGAGTCGCTCATTACCCAACTTGCCATCCTGCTTGTCGTGCGCACCCACATGGCCTTCTGGAACAGCCGCCCGAGCCCGATGCTTGCAATGCTGACACTGGGGATAGCCCTTCTTGCCCTAGCGTTTCCGTATCTGCCGTTTGCCGCCTGGTTTGGCTTGGTTGCACTTCCAGCCCCGATCGTCGCTGGCCTGCTGACAATTTCGATGCTTTATGTGATCGTCTCCGAGGCGACAAAACGATGGTTCTTCGCTCGCGGACGCGAAGCACATCGTCGCCGGACGACCATGCGACGCGGATTGCCACACAATTGAGACGCCTGCGGCAGGATCGGCGCGTGACAGATGACGCAGGCGTCTATGCTCGTTCCTGTCTTCCCCGCTAGCTAAGAGCGCTAGGCAAACGCCGCTCACATTGACTGAGATCAAAGACCCTTTTGCAACTTCGCTCAATACCCCGCTGGGTGAAAGCCAAGAGGACAATGCCTTGCTGCCAAACCTTCTCAGTTTCGTTCTGTCGTTCGGCGAGGGCATCAACTTGCCATGGTCACGATGTCCGTCGCGATTTTTGCCCTTGGCACCGCGCCGCTCGAGGTGCAACGGCGTATCGTGAATACCTCTACCACGACTGGTTCGTTCACTACGATCGCTCTGCTGGCGCTCGTCTATTTGGCACTCAACCTCTCGGAAGGGCTGATCAAAGTCGTCTTCAATCCCTACACGATCGGGATCGGCGAACGGGCGATCCAATGGTTGCGACTTTTCGTTCTCAGGAAATCCGAAGGAGGAGGAATCCTGTTTCCGGGGATGGCGAACCAAGCGATACAGCTCTCGATCGTGCTGGACGAGGCCGAACCCGTTGGAGGGTTTGTCGGCTCCCGCCTCACGCAACCTATTTTGCAGGGCGGGATTCTTGTCTGCGGATATCTGTTCTATCTGCAGCCGCTCATTGTCGCCGTCGTCCTTCTCCCGCAAGTCGGCTTTGCCCCCTGATGCAGCGGGCCATCAACAGACAGGTCGAGAAGAAGATCATCGTCACGCGGGATTTAATACCAACCCTCATTGAAATTGACTCTCGGGATTCCCAAAAGCGTGCGAATCTGAATCGATGGCGCAAACAGGAGGTTTGCGATGGGTTCGGCGGTTTCTTTGCGAGTGGATTTTGATGGGGACAAA
>NZ_PCDP01000024.1 GCF_003240585.1 Arminella tubonensis | reverse complement strand
TCAACCTCCAAGCCAAAGGGATCTGCATATCGCCGCGATCAGCAGAGACGGCCGGATGAATTGGCAAGCTTCCACCGGATACGGTAAGCGCGCGCGGGTCGAGACCGCCATCGGACGCTACAAATCGATCATCGGACCGCGTCTGCGGGCTCGGTCGTTTCTCGCTCAGCAGACGGAGGTAGCCATCGGCTGCGCCGTCCTCAACCGCATGCTTGCCTGTGCGCGCCCGAAATCCCTTCGCCGTAAGGCAAAGGCAGCTTAGATCACGCCATCAAAGACCGAGTTCCGCAATCCTTCAGATCCGTGCACCAACGCCGTTTCCTATGAGACGATCCGATCCTGGACGAGAAGGTTCGGCCCGGACTATGCCGGCCGTTTCCCGCGGAAATCGCCGAGCAAGCGATGTGAGGCACCTGGATGAAGTGGTCGTGTCGATTTGTGGCAAGAAGCAATGGCTGTGGCGCGCTGTCGATCAGGACGGCTACGTTCTTGATGAAATCTTGCAGACGCGCCGAAACACCAAGGCCGCCAAGCGTCTCTTGGTCCGGTTGATGAAGAAGCAGGGATGCTTGCCGAAGCGTATCGTCACCGATAAACTTCGCTCCTATGGAGCAGCACGACGCCAAGTTACGCCCTGATGTCGAACATCGATCGCACAGAGGCCTGAACAATCGCGCCGAGAACTCGCACCTGCCTTTGCGAAAACGAAAGCGGGTCATGCAGGGGTTTCGCTCGCCAGGCGGATTGCAACACTTCGTATCGATCTTTTCGGCGGTCCGAAATCTCTTCGTGCCGCCCCGCTCGAAACACTCAGCTGTCGCCCTCCAACTGCACCGCCTCAGGGCCATCGCCCATTGGAAGGCCGCGGCCGGCGTGGACCGGCTGATCCGAGCGCTCCGTCCCAAGATGCACCCGGTGGATTTAACCTGACATCACCGGTCGGCCGTCTCATCGTTCATGGGAAATATGGCAATTATCGTCTCTGAGAAATGGCGGCCGTCCGGGCGCATCTGAAGCGGTTCTCCTTAGCCGAAGGACGTCCCGCCGTTGACCTGGCATGACCTACTTTTCGGAGCGCGGCCGGGTAGCCTCGGTTTGCAAACCGAAGCCGCGCCGGACGAGGCCGCGTGTCTCACCGGGCGGCTCGTGATTGTTTTCCTACCTAATGCCGCAAAAAGCATCTAGACCTGCGTATAGGTCATCCCCTCCTCATTGGTATCCGATCCCCTCCTCCCGGCCAATAGTCAGGCCTCGGAGCGTACGGTTATGGTCAGGGTACATCCTCCCCGGGGGCCGTTACCCAATCGCCCCCCATGGATCACATATCGTGCGACACGAAAAACGCCGAGGATTGTGGCAATGATACAGAGCGTGGAAATCGATCTGGTCCCGTTGAAGCTGTTCTCTCGGCGCATATCGGAAGGCTAGACCAATGGCACCAGGCTATCCACTCCAGGTTCCCCCAGACGGTCAAAACTAATCGGATGTTAGCAATGCGATTTACTGTCATCGAAGGTGGCAAGAGCAAAGACTATAATTTCACGGCACGAGACGGAAAGCCAACGCCTGAGGCGGTTCGCCGGGAGGCCTCCCGGCGGCGCGATATCCTTGGCCTAAACAGGCATCGCGTCAGGGAGATGGCACTTGGTGTCCCGGTGCCAGCTGAACTTCGCTATCTTGAAATTCAAATCGAATTCGTCGCCGAGTGCCTGCTGAATCAGGAGGATATTCCAGAAGATTATCGATCCGATAAATACTGGCCTGCGTAACGCTCGATCTTTCATCTGCCGTATGCATCGTCTATGTGTCGGCGTAGGGATTGGTGAGCAGGCGCGGCATATCCCCGACGATCGGCATTGGTGCAGGGATCACAATTCAATAGTGGGCATTAAGCCGCCCAGATCGAAATCCTCACGATCGATCTGCGATGCCAAATAAACATAACTTCGCCATCCGCCGCCACATCGCCAAGATGAAGTTTAATGTGGCGAACTGGCTGGAACACGAAGCAGGTCTTCGCCGTTGTGGCAGCCTGACCCTTTGGACGACTCCGGAGGTCGTCATTCCGCCGCGCTCGAACGCAGTTAAACGACCCATCGTCCAAGCATCCTGCCAGAGAGACGACCACGTTGCATCCATGCAAACAGATTGTCGGCTGAAATGGCAGGCATTCTAACGGCTACGTCAAGCGAGCGCTAATCGAAACGGCGATGGCCAGATGCAAGGGCATCTTCGGGCCGCGTTTGCGCTCGTTCATTCCGTGCTCGGCAGACAGCGGCCACCGATTGCCGTCGCCATTCTGAACCGAATGCTCGCCTGGGGTCTTCGCCGCATTTCTGGTTCAATGCCTAAACGGAGACATTGCGATGGTTAAAGCGGTGTCGTTTGGCAGTTAACCTAACAATGCGCCGATACCTGCATCTCGTGCCAGTCAATTTGAGGATTTTTCAGGCGCTTTCCGACGGTTGTCTGATGTCCGTATCGGTGTAACCTACTGTTATATTTTCTGTTTCGCAAAAATAGTTTGCTTAGGATGACGGTTCTGTTCACCGGGGCAATTCTCAGGGTTCTCATCAGAGCATCGCAGACGAGTTGGTTCCCTCCCGACGACGTGCCGCCATAAATTGCGGCCTTCCCCTTGTCCAACCTCATCCCAACAATATGTAACTTCGAAATCGAACTCTGAAAAAAACCGCATTCAGAAGGCCGAGAACACGATGAAGTTTCTACACGACAATGGTCTGACAATCGTGCTGGCCGCACTCTCACTATTGACTATGGGCGGCATGCTGGTAACCGGATGGTCTGTCTACGACCATAGACTGGCGGAGCATGGCGCGCCGCAGGTCGACTTAGCGGCATACGTGAAGTCGGGCCATTTCCTTTCTTCGCTCTTCGAAAACTGGGAATCAGAATTCCTGCAGATGTCGGCCTATGTGATGCTAACTGCATTCCTGTTTCAACGCGGATCTGCCGAATCCAAGGATCCGGACGAGCCGTCGGATCAGGACGAAAATTCCGCGACCAAGGCCTCCGATCCGCAAGCTCGATGGCCTGTCCGCGTCGATGGGTGGGTACAGACGGCGTACTCGTACTCGCTGGGAACCGCGCTTGGATTGATCTTCATCTTCACCTTCATCCTCCATCTTATATATAGCGCGGAAGCCGAAAATGCCGAGGCGATGATGCATGGTCAGCCTGTGGTTTCGGTCATTGACCATCTGGCAAGCGCCCAGTTCTGGTTCGAGTCCTTCCAGAATTGGCAGAGCGAGTTTCTGTCGACAGGCGTCCTCATCGTGCTGTCCATCTTCCTGCGTTTCAAAGGATCGCCCGAGTCGAAACCTGTCGCCGCGCCCCATAGCGAAACGGGCGGCTGATGCATCATTGGTGCGCGTGGGACCAACCGAGCCGTCGATAGTTTTCGCGACGAATTCACCGTGGAAAACTTGTATGCGACCAAAGTGGCTTTGATTACGGGAGCAGGCTTTCGCGCAACTGGTCGAGCGCGTGAGAAGGGGCTCGCGCATAGCCTTGGCATAGCCACAATGGAAACGATCGGAATTACTGAGGTAACGCTTGCCGATCCCGTGTTCTGGCCGTCGCCAGACATCACCGACACAATGGCGCACGCATCGACGAACACTATTCGTCCTCGCCGCTTAAATCGGTCTGCCGGGAAGAGAGGCCGCGCTTGTGTAAGATACGGCGTGCGGTTTTGCTCGGCGCCTCCCCCGGCGGCGCGCGTGGATCGTCCCTCTCAGGGCGACAATCACCTCGTCGGTGATGCTTGCACCATCGATTTCGGCAAGCTTGCGCGCGAGATTCGGCCTCCGTGTTTTGGATAGGGATGGCCAGGTGTGTAGCTCCAATTGTGTTGCCGATAATAGTTTTGCGTAGCAATGAACCATGTCGGTCGATTGGCTAACCATGGCAGCCGAGGATCGGCCGTGCATCAGATGCTTCGGTGGGCGTGTCACCTATGTCGGCAACCCCGTGGTTTGATCCGTTTCAAGATTAACAGCTCGGCTCCTTTCGGCCGAAGCGGCCGGAACCGTCGATATCCGCGAAGGCCGAGCTACAGTAGGGTGACTAGCGGTGCGAGTTCAGCGGCTTGTACTCTGGAACCGGGTGCGTCATCCTGCTAAACATGCAAAATAAAAGGTCCCGACGCCATTGCCGACACTGGGACCATCGGTATGTCTCCTGGGAGGTGTGACATGCAGACTGGGCAAAGCCACGCGCAGGACCATGCGACTTTTGCGACAATCGCCAAGTCTCGTGTTCTTCCGGTCATCACCGCTGTCATCGCGGCCGGAGTTTTCATTCTCGACTCGATCACCATCCGAGAAACCGCCGTCTCCATACTGTACGTGGGTGTGGCGCTGCTGGCAGCCCGGTTTCTTCCGAAGCGCGGTGTTGTTCTCGTGGCCCTCGGATGCATGGTGCTGGCAGTGCTGAGCCATTTTATCGCCGTGCAAGGTCCGTTACCAGACGTTGCGGTATCGAATCGGCTCCTAAGCCTTGCCGCGATCGGCATTGCGGCCTTCCTAGCCGTGCAAAGCCAATCACGAGAAATGGTGCTCAGGGAGCAGGCCATTCTTCTCGACCTCAGTCACGACACGATCTTCGTGCGCGGCATGAATGACGTCATCACCTACTGGAACAGCGGTGCCGCGGAGCTCTACGGATGGAAGAAAGAGGACGCTGTCGGCAAGATAACTCACCACCTCCTGCAGACGATCTTTCCGATCCCGCTCGAAGTAATCATGGCAGAGTTGCTCCGCACTGGCCGCTGGGAAGGGGAACTCGTCCACACGAAGAAAGACGGCACGCAGGCAATTGTGGCCAGTCGGTGGTCTGTGCAACGGGGTGAGGTGGGCGATCCTGTCGCAATCCTGGAGACCAACAACGACATTACCGAGCGCAAGCGAGCGGAAGAGGCCTTACGCGAGACGCTGATGCAGCTGGCGCATGTGAATCGCGTGACGACCATGGGGCAGATGGCGGCATCGATAGCGCATGAGGTCAACCAGCCCATCGCCGCGAGCCTGACCAATGCCCAGGCCGCCTTGCGCTGGCTGGCGGCTCAACCGCCTGATCTGGAGGAGGTCCGGCAAGCCCTCGGCCGCATCATCGACAACGCAGGGCTGGCCGGTAACGTCATCGGCCGCATCCGTGCCCTCATCAAGAGGGTGCCCTCACACAAGGAGCGGTTCGACCTCCATGAAGCCATCCTCGACGTCATCGCCATAACCCGCACCGAAGCTCTGAAACATGGCATCTCGCAGCAGACAAAGCTCGCGACGGGCCAATCATGCGTGGAAGGCGATCGCGTCCAGCTCCAGCAGGTGATCCTTAACCTGATCCTCAATGCGGTCGAAGCCATAAGCAGCAACGACGAGGGGACCCGAGAGCTATGGATCAGCACCGAGACGGATGCGACTGGAGGCGTGCTCGTCAGCGTGCGCGATTCAGGCCCCGGGCTGGACCCGAAGAATGTGGACCGCCTGTTCGAGGCGTTCTACACGACCAAGCCCAGCGGCCTGGGCATGGGCCTGGCGATCTGCCGGTCGATCATCGAGGCGCATGGCGGACGGTTGTGGGGTTCTCCTACCAAACCGCGAGGTGCCGTCTTCCAGTTCACCCTACTTCCAGGACGGGACGAGACCGTTCACGCCGAGCGCGCCGATTTACGCTTGTGAGGGAGCAGGTACAGCGAGCGAAAACGAAACCGTTCTCGGCGCCGCGGACATCCTGATGTGAACGCCTTCGCGCCGAGAGCCAGAGGGTTCTGTCGCAAATTTTTTTAGCGTGGAATTTAATTTTCAATAGCGACGAACAGGTCGTCGAAATGAAGTGGCTTAACCGGTTTGGAATATAAAAATTTCGATTTTGGCCACAGAGGACGCCCTGCGGGGAACACTTGGAATGATTTTTCGTGCCGCAAGAAAGTTTGCGACAGAACCGACTTGGCCAGACATCGCCGCCTGCAGCTGCCTGATCGCAACAAATATCGCACTTCCTTTGCGTCGGCAGGTATAGTGCCAGCTGAGCGCATACGTGCCAAAAGTAATTTTACCTCAAGCTTGGCTTAAAATAGAGAAGCGAGGCTGGCCACCACGGGTCTTGCGTCTTGGAGCTGACCACATCGCAAGCGCCTCCGGTGTCAGCCACAAGGTCAAGCCTCCACGTCGCCGAAGCCCCGCCTCATATTCCGACCAGTTCGTCACCTTGAACTTCATCTTGCCGATGTGATGACGGCGGGCAGCATTGTGTTTGAAAGGCATGACTGCGACAGACCGGCTATTGAGATCCCCGCTCGAATAAATCACGACAACTGAATGATCCGTGCACCAAAGCCATTCGCTTCCGAAACCGTGAGGGCATGAAGACATCGACGCGCAAGGCCTCGACCTGCCTAGCCTACGGGCTACACACTTTCGCAGCAGCGCGATGCCAGCGGCGACCGTGTTAGGGGACTGCGCGACATTGATCCCGCCAAGGCGGAGATCGTCCGTCACATCTTCAGGCCATAAAAGCCGGGGAACCGGGGTTCTCAACAATGAGAGCTATATCGGGCGGATCGTCTGGAACCGCCGCCAATACCGCAAGAACCCGGATACGGAGCGGCGGACTGCCCGCCAAAATAATGCCACCGAATGGGTTTCATCCGAAGTCCCGGCCATGCGCATCGTCAGCGACGAACTCTGGGCCCGCGTTCGCACAGGTGATACCGAGATCGGCGTACTCTACGGAGACGCCACGACCAACCGTCTCAACGCCACGCAGCGCCCGGAACATAGCCGCATGCTGGAATGCGCCGAATGCGGCGGCCCCTACGCGATCTTCGGCAAGGACCGCTATAGCTGCACCAACCGGAAGAAGCGTCTGCCGATCGATGAACTGGGGGGCGGCTGCTAAACTCGACGAGCTGGAAGCCACCCGAGAGAGGCTGGTATTGGAATTGGAGGCCGTTGCAGCGCCGTCGGAAGATTTTCAGGAGAAGATTGCGAAGGTGAGGCAGCAGTTCAATCCGGCCAATATCGAAGTCAGCATCCGCAAGCTGATCTTCCTCGCCCGCAACAATGCCGACGAACAGGCCAAGCAGCGCCTGATGCCCATCGTCCGCGATCTTATCCAGACCGTGGTGATCGGCAAGACACGCGGTCACCAGCCGGCATCCCTGCAGGTCCATGGTTCGATCGCCAATATCATGGCATAGATGGAGGCGCTCGATGTGCTGGAAAAGTAATTTCTGGCCGCCGCTCAGAACGACCTGATGGCAAGGATCGGGCCAGGCGCCAGGTGCTCGCTCCTATGGCCGCGATGTCCATGCCTTTAGGCGTGGCGTTCATTTCCGGGCAACGCAAAAACCCCGCTTTATGGGCGGGGGTTGCATGATTTTTCTGCTGATCTTGGTGGACTTTGGTTGCGGGGGCTCGCAACCAACGATTCCTGCGATTGGTTAAGCGAGAAATACCAAAGTTGGCTGCGATGCAATGTCGCCCACACGAAGTTTGTTCCACCAGCGCGAGATCGGCGACCAGAAAGTCTGGCGTTAATAAGTTGACTTTTTGCGGGAGTAGCTTTGAGGGCGTCGCCGGTGATACCGACCACGTCCACTCTTAAGCCTTACATCTGCAACCGCGTCTGATGGCACCCGTCGTCCATCGGGAACATAACTCCGACGACGGTGTTATCAGTTGCCGGGCGGGTTGATCTGCTATCGTGCAGTAATGTGGGGAAATGATATGAGCGAAATAGACGAAACAGGCAAAGCAAGCCCCTCGGTTGCCGGAGGTATCCCCCCGGTCGAGGCTTCCACTTCTGCCCCCCCTGCCCCAGAGCAACCGTCGGAGCCTGGTCAGCCCGAAGGTGGAGCAGAACAAGCTGCACCGGTAAATGTCCAGGATCGCCCCAAAACCAAGGGGGTGGCCGACATCGTATTTCTAATCGACGTCACCGGAAGCATGGCTCCCTGCATCGATGCGCTCCGCCGCAACATCGAAGCTTTTATCGACTCGTTGAGCCATGGCGACGCGAACAATTCCGCACCAGTCAAAGATTGGCGAGCGAAGGTCGTCGGCTATCGCGACATCGAGGCCGCCGGCGCTGAAGGTCTGTCTTGGATTGTAGACAACGATTTTGTGCGTGATGCCGGCGCTCTCAAGGCGCAGCTCGGAAACCTGCAGGCCAATGGCGGCGGCGACGAACCAGAATCGCTTCTTGACGCCTTGTACCAGGTGGCCGCCATGGAGGCCGTTCCGAAAGGTTCACAGACAGAAGATTCGGCCAAATGGCGTTACAGGAGCGATGCCGCCCGTGTCGTTATCGTCTTCACAGATGCGTCTTTCAAGGAAACCATGAGCATCCCGGAAGCCAAGGGCGGCTCGCTGCAGGACGTGGCAAATGTGGTCATGGCCAACCGCATCATTCTCAGCCTCTTCGCCCCGAACTTCGAGAGTTATGATCGGTTGAGCCAGATCGATAAGTCGGAATGGGAAGTTGTCGAATACGAAGGCCTGAATGCTCAGCAGGCACTTCAGAAATTTACCTCGGATCCCGTCAACTTTCGCAATACGCTGAAGCAACTGGCTGCAAGCGTTTCACGGTCCGCTGCGACCGTGGCACTTTAGTCGGCTTGCAGCAATGGCAAAGAAGCTGAAGGTCGGCGATCGGATCCGCGAATACCAGGTCACAAAAGTCTTCGGGCCTGGAATGATGGCGATATCCTACGATGCTGTGACGCCGTCCGGTGAAAAGATTTTTTTGAAACAGTATAAATCTCCCGCGCCGACGGTCGTCTGGTACGAGGCGTTCGTCGCTTACCAGAACGAGCTTGGAACACGGGTCCGAAACGGTCGAGCTGCTCAGTTTGCTGTGCGCCAGGTGGATGCATTCGAGGAGATTTGGGGCGGACCATGCTACTTCCAGGCGTACGAGTTCGTGGAAAATGGCGCCGACCTGCAGCAAATGCTTGACCAGGAGCGGGAGCAGCATCGCGTCACTAAGGTAGCTGCTACCCGCGACCCGATCGTCTGGGCTCGTCACGTAACTTGGGCGAAGGTCTTTATGACCGGCATAGCGGCCCTGCACGAGTCCAAGATCGTCCATGCCGACCTGAAGCCGGCGAATGCATATCTGATCAATGATCCATCAATCAGTTCAGGCTATCAGATCAAACTGATCGACATGGATTTTTCGCTGTTGGCCGACCGTCGTGCGCCGTGGCATGGGCACCAGGGATATGTCGGGACAGATAACTATCGCTCTCCCGAACATATGCTGCGGGGCGCTATTCCAAGCCTCGCGTCAGATGTCTTCACCTGTGCCTTGATGCTATACGAGCTTCTGGCAGGCTATCATCCTTACTGGACTGACGACCCGGCGCAGTATGCCAAGCTTGTCCAGGACTATGCCGCCAAACCTCCGGCACTTTCCGGTTTGATGCCGTCACCCGCAAGCAATGCTGAAGTCAGCAGCTTACTGCATCGATGCCTTTCCCCAGACCCCTCAGGAAGGCCTACCGCCGCAGAATTGCGCGCGGTTCTCAGCGGGCGGGGCGAAGGATTAGCGATCTCCAAAGTCGGATCTGATCGAGGAGCGACAAATAAAGCCGGCGTTCCGCGCACTCAGGTGCTCTCTTCTGAACGAATTCAGCTTGTCGGATCGGACGGACAATCATTGCAGCTCGGGGTCAATACAGACCTTGGCCAACACCTCTTGCGGCAATTCGGTTCAGACCGGGAGTTTTGGGACGACCGTCAATGTGTCCTAGAGCGAACGGCCGGAGGACAATGGACGATATCGCCGATGGCAGGGACCACCAACGAGACTTTGGTGAATGGTTCAACCCTAATGGCCGCTCGTCCGCTTAACGAAGGCGATCAGATCGCCGTCGGACGACAGGCTAAAGGCATTGTCAAAATGCCGCTTACCGTGCGAGCCCTTAAATGAGTCTTCCCGGCGAACCCCTGGATCATGAGGCCTCGCCGATCTCGCATGAGCCAGAAAGGCCGACAGCGCGTTCGGCGATCGCCGATAGGCCCGATATGGCATCAGGGTCCGAGCTGCCACCAAGCTCTCCACATGACAATATCGTACTTGATACATCGGACGCCGCTGTGCCGTCAGTGAACGGAGAGGTGCCGCCCGACGAGGCGACATCAATGTCTGACCTTGTTACGCAAGAGATCTCGCCTGCGCCGCTGCAAGTCGTGGATGTTAAAGACCTAGACTGGCAAGCCGTTCGAAATCGGGCCAACCCGTCCCTGATGCGTTCGACCATAAGGCCGACAGTGGAAAGGATGGAGGCTTTACTCGATAAAGCCGATGGACCTGGTATGTTGTTCGACAATCATCGAGCCGATCACACCGACAAAGTGATAAAAATTTCAGACTTGGAAGAACTCGAGGTTCCGTTGTGGTTCATTGGCGACTTGCACGGCGATCTGCTTGCACTCGAGGCTGCGTTAGCGGCGATAGAGCTGGATCGAGCCAAATGCGCGGAACCGCGGATTGTTTTCCTTGGTGACCTCTTCGACGATGAGGGGTTTGGGCTTGAGGTCCTGCTGCGCGTCTTCGAACTGGTTGTCGACGCTCCTGACCGTATCTGCGTTCTAGCCGGCAATCACGACGAGGCTCTATCCTATGACGGCGTTCGGTTTGCTTCCCGCGTCAGTCCCTCAGACTTTGCGGAATTCCTGAACGCCAATCTAGCCCACGAGTGGATCGAACGGACGGGCAAACTTGCCGTTCGGCTGTTTGCAAACGCCCCACGCGCTCTCTTTTTTCCCGACGGCTTATTGGCGGCCCACGGAGGCTTTCCGCTTCTAGACCTGCACCCACAGCTCGCGGAGTCTGGAAATTGGAACGATCCGCCGTGCCTGTCGGATTTCGTATGGACCAGGGCTCACCCGAAGGCACGCAGGAAGCTTCCCAATCGGTTCACCCGTGGCAGTCAATTTGGTTACGGAGATTTCGCTGCGTTTTGTTCGCTGAGCGCGGATCTGGGCCGGCCGGTTTCTCGAATGGTACGCGGCCATGACCATGTCGAGGATAGATACGCGACTTTCCCTGCGTATCGGGATCATCCATTGTTGACCACCGTGGCATTGTCGCATCGCTTGAGCCGGGAAAGTTTCGGGCCGTACGAGCGCATACCGACAATTGCGCAATTTGTCGAAGGAGCCCTTCCGCGAGTGTATCGTCTGCATATTCCGACCGACGTTATCCGTGAGGTCTATCCGGAGCCACAGCCCGATAGTGCGCTTAATGAACTTAACGAAGGGCCTCAATCATGACCGGCGTTATATTGCGTTGTCCTAATTGTGGTACGTCGACCGGAGCTCTAGGGGAATGCGAAGCCTGTCACGAAGCTCAAGTCCGTTATTTCTGTACGAACCATAATCCTGGGCAATGGTTGAATTCCGCTGGATGCCCGCAATGCGGCGCGAAATTCGGAGACCCGGTGCGTCCCCTGGCGCCCCAGCCCGTCCCCGCAAAGCCACGCCCTACCAAGACAGCCCCACCCCTCGAAGCCCCACGCAGCCCTGTTCCTTTACCGGCCCCTCCGAGAGCAGGCACAGGGCCATGGGGCCGCCGAGAGAGAGCAAGATCTGTCGACTCTGAGCTTGAGACCAGCGATGAAGCCGGTTCAACCGTTGATATTCGAAGAGCTAAAATGCTGGAGCTTCTGCGTGCTCTCTCCCGGTCAGGTCGAACAGGCGGGGGACCGACTTTTCCTTTTCCTGGCCGTTCGCCCGTGAGGGCGGCCCCGGGCGGACGTCTGATGCGCTTCGTCCTTCTCTTGCTGTTCCTATTCCTCGTATTACCGCTCCTGTTTTCGGTGGTGGGTGGGTCTCTATTGCAGCTCCTTGCGGGATATTACTTCTACTAGCGCTTATATCGCTCCGTGGGCTGGCCTTACGCAATGAAGTTCCGCAAGGCTTTGGTGCACGGATCATTCAGTTGTCGTGATTTATTCGAGCGGGGATCTCAATAGCCGGTCTGTCGCAGTCGTGCCTTTCAAACACAATGCCGCCCGCCGTTATCACATCGGCAAGATGAAGTTCAAGGTGACGAACTGGTCGGAATATGAGGCGGGGCTTCGGCGACGTGGAGGCTTAGCCACTGGCCCGCGCCGTAGATCTGAAGGCCGGTGCTGTCGACAAGAATATGCACCGGCCCGCCCGGTTGGCTCCGCTGATCAGGCCGTTTGCTGAGCGATTGCCACGTCCGTGCCCGACGGCTGAGCGTGGTATGATCGGGGACAGGGAGTGCCAACCCCATCAATTGCAGTATCGATTTCAGAAAGCCTTCGGCCTGCCGCAACCGCAGGCCGAACACCATGCCCAGGGACAAGGCTGTCTCGATCGAGATCTGCGAGAAGAGCTCGCGGCGAAGCCTCCCTTGCGCGCGCATCAGCGCAAGCGGCACGCGTTCCCCCGAAGGGGTGATCGGCTCAATGAGCCGATCCGTAGGCAAATGGATCATATTCATTGATGATGGCATCCTCATCGCCGTCATACTCGGCGGAAAGCATGATGCCGATCTCGCCATCGATTTCGAAGAGGGTGACCGGGACCATCAGGGTCCGGGCTAGATCGAGTGCGTGGTTCTGTGCGAGGCTGAGATCGTTGGACATGTGAGGCTCCATCCGTTGGCGGGGCCAATCCCCGCTCGATGGCGCCCGTTTGATCCGGTCCTGTCCGCGGTCACCTCGAAGCCGCAGCGAAGAGGGCGCAGCTTGCTAGCGAACCCCTCGCGGGTTGACCGTCCAAGGGCGGGACTGGATTAGGGATGCCAGACAAGAGAGCGGGGTCGGAAACGCCAATGGTTGGAGCGGCTGCTTGTACGCAGCGGATCGCGTTGCACCAGCAGCTTTTCGAAGGGACCGCTGGTCATGGGTCTGCTCTCTGTGCAGATCTGAGCGATGAGCGCGTCAGGCATGGCAGCCCGCATGGGTGAAGACTTGAACCCAAGGCTTCAGGGCAGCCATCCGCCCGGCCTGATCGGGCGACGGCATCTGGGCCGAAAGGACTTGGCTTCGATACCCGGCGAGTGGGTCCTAGTCCGCTACTGACCAAACTTTCGATATAAATCTTGGTCAGTAAGATTGATTGGATTGCTACTGACCAATATTTATATATAATCTTCGGTCAGAAGGTTGAGAGATATGCCTGATCCGACGTCCGACACTCTTGAACGCATTCGCGATCGCATAGCGGCCGCGTCCCCCGGGGGCGTATGGTCGCGTGACGACTTCCTCGATATCGGAACACCCCACGCCGTCGAGAAGGCGCTGCAGAGGCTTACCAGCCGGGGAGATATCCGGCGCCCATATCGAGGCTTCTACGACAAGCCAGGCATCAGCCAGCTGACTGGAAAAATGGTGTTCCCGCCGCGCGCCGCATTCATCGATGCAATTGCGCGGCGTGACAAGTTGCGTGTCCTTGTCGACGGAATGACAGCCGCCAATGACCTTGGTTTGACGACAGCTGTTCCCGCCCGTTCGACGATCTATGCGGATACCTACCCCCGAACGATTGAGATCGAAGCCAATTCCGGCGATACGAAAGCAGAGAAGCCGGTAATCTACCGGCTCGATTTCAAGCGAATAGCGGCAAAAACGGCATTTTGGGCGGGGCGACCCGCCATGCGGATCGTCCAGGCCCTCACCTGGTTTCGAGATGAACGATCGAATTTCGAGACCATCGTCGATGGTGTTGTCCGTCACCTCGCGCAAAGCTCGCAAAAGCGATCGATCGTCGAGGACCTGCGCGATAACATTCGCGCGCTTCCTGCCTGGATGTATCCCGTGGTGGAGACAATAACGCGCGACATTCGTGTCGCAGAGGAAGAAAATGCGCCAGGGCTTCATTAATGTGCTTCGCAGTAGCGCCGATGAGCGCCGGGCCTTGTTCGAAACGGTGGCTTCCGACCTGCAAACGCGAGCTGAGAATATCGAAAAGGACCTATACGTTTGCTGGGTCCTCGACTTCCTATTCAACGGCCGTGCCGACGATCCGATCGGTCTGTACTTCAAGGGAGGTACCAGCCTCAGCAAAGCCTACGGCCTGATAAATCGCTTCTCCGAAGATATCGACATCGGCATTTATAAAGCCGATCTGAAAGTACCCACAGAGAGCGAAATCGCCGCCCTCTCCTCGGTGACCAAGCAGCAAAAGGCACTGGCGGAAGAGGTCGATGAAGCCGCACGCCAATATATGTCTGGACCCCTCAGGCAGAGCCTTAGCCAAGAAATCGCTGCGGTCGAGGCCACGATCGGCCAAGCTGGGCATTTCTCTCTCAATTTTGGTTACGATGCCTACCGAAAAAAAGAGGCCCGCGACGTTCTAGTGCTCGGATACAAAAGCGTATTCGACACGAGCGGGGGCTATGTTGAGGCAGCAGTCCGCATTGAAGCCGGCGCGCGCCCAGACCCGTTACCCGCAGAGGCGCGCACGATTGTTGCCTATGTTGCTAAAGAAATGGGAGAAAGCGATTTCACGGTTCCCAACGTAACGACCGTCAAGCCGGAGAGGACGTTTTGGGAAAAGGTTCTCATATTGCACGCGATGACGGAAACGACCGAGAAGCGCAGCGCTGAAGAAGACCCGGAAAGAAGGATTCCCGACCTCAATCGGTATTCACGCCACTATTACGACGTCCATCAGATTTGGACACACCAGGACTACGGTCTGGCAACGGCTTCGATGCGTGAACTCGCAGAGGCGTGCCGACAGCATAAGGAACTCATGTTCCGATCTCCGGACCACCGATACGATCGGGCCGTGCCAGGCACATATCGCCTCATACCGACGCCAGCCATGCGCAAGAAACTTGCCGCCGACTACGACAGAATGTCGGCCATGATCTTTGCAACGCCGCCCGGCTTCGAAGCGGTGATGAATAGTATTGAAGAGCTCCAGGCAGCGGTCAACTCGACCAAATAGCCTGTCCGACATTGACGCAGTAGCGGCCGGCAGAATCATCAATTATCTCATTGCCGTGGGCGATATCAATAGACGATCACCGAACGGATCGACTTGCCTCCGTGCATCAGATCGAATGCCGTGTTGATCTCATACATCCAATACATGAGGTTGCTGCTCCCCGGCGGCAGTAGCATTCTGTCGCTGTTAGCTTTGCGAGCAATGGAGAGCAGCAATGAGATATTACATCGGATTGGACGTGAGCCTCAAGACCACACACATCTGCGTTGTCGATGCTGATCGTCGTGTGGTTTGGCACGGAGTTTCGGACACGCATGTTGAGATGATATCGGCGAAGTTGGCTCGCTGGCGTGGAGAGATCGAGCGGGTGATGTCAGGTTAACGCATGGTCAGCATCGGCCTGATATCCGGAAAGCATGACCCGATCGCCCGTCAGTTACAAACGTCACCGCTTTCCACCGGTACTAATCGCCCATGCGGTTTGGCTCTATTTCCGGTTTCCGCTCAGCCTGCGTCTGGTCGAGGAAATGCTGCTGGAGCGCGGGTTCGTTGTTTCTTACGAGACGATCCGGTGTTGGGCCAAGAAGTTTGGTCCGGACTATGCTCATCGTCTGCGCAGGAAGCAGCCGCGCTCAACCGACATTTGGCACCTGGACGAAGTCGCTATCACCATCGCCGGCCGGAAACACTGGCTCTGGCGTGCCGTCGATCAGGATGGCTACGTGCTCGATGAAATCGTTCAGAACCGCCGCAATACAAAGGCTGCCAAACGCTTGCTTGTTCGTCTGCTGAAAAAGCAGGGCGTAGCGCCAAAGCGGATGATCACCGACAAGCTGCGATCCTACGCCGCCGCAAAACGCCAGATCATGCCAACCCTGGAGCACCGTTCTCACAAAGTGTTGAACAATCGAGCGGAAAACTCGCATCTACCGCTGCGAAAACGGGAGCGGGTGATGCAAACATTTCGATCTACTGGAAGCCTTCAACGGTTCCTCTCAGCTTTCTCCGCGGTCCGCAATCTCTTCGTGCCGCCTCGGTCAAAGCGCACCGCCCTTGCAATCCGCCTCCACCGCATAAGCGCATTTGCACACTGGTACTCCGTCACAGGCGTTGCCATCTGAAGTCCGGCATCCAACAAGCTTTGTATACTCACCGACTTAACCTGACATCACCGGTGGACCGGTTCAGGGATATCGAACCACTCCTGGAATGGCGTCGGCGGCCGACCTACGACAAGCTGACGGCGAGCGAAAATTTCGTCGATGGTCATGCCAATGCAATGATCCTTGGTCCGGGCGGAATCGAGGATCACCGGGATGTCTGGCTGGGCGTGACGCTACTTGCTCCGAACGTTCGGTATCCGGATCACGACCATGCTCCCGAGGAGGTTTACCTCGTTCTTTCCGATGGTGAATTCTTCCAGGAAGGGCGAGGCTGGTTTGAGCCAGGTGTCGGAGGTTCGTTCTACAATGTACCGAATATCAGGCACGCCATGCGGTCTGGCGACAAGCCTCTCTTCGCCTTCTGGGCACTACGTGAGGCGACGTCGGTTTAGGAGTGGAAGTGTTACACTCAGCCGCTGACAAACTTCTGCAATTGCATGGAAATGACCAACTGCGAGCGGGCGCTGTTGCAGGGATCAAATTTGGGGTGAGATAACCCTACCCCCGGCGCATTTCATGCAACGGGCTTGAAATGGGGACGACCGAGTTCGGTCATCCGGTTGAGAACACGGACGCCGATCTTGGCTTCAGTCTTCTGATTGTCGAAGTGTCTCGCCTTGAGTTTCGGTCCGATCACAGCTTTCCATCGACCCATCTGGGTCTCAACCCGGCTGCGCTTGTTGTAGCCGGTGGATTTCTGCCATGCCATCCGGCCTTTGGTCTCGATTTCGGCGATGTGGCGGTCGCGAACAGATGGGGCCAGCACCGATTGAGGGCTGGGAACCGCAGTCTTGGAAGGCGGGATAATGA
>NZ_PCDP01000062.1 GCF_003240585.1 Arminella tubonensis | reverse complement strand
GAGAGAGGCCAGCGACGCCAGCCGCCGCCATGCAGCGGACCATCCAACGATTGAAGGCATGGGAAAACAGGATCAACCCGTACTCGAGTTCGGACAGGGCCGGCGAGCTTCCGCCTGCCAGATGCGCAGACGATACGATCAGTTCGCCCGTCGATCTCGATTCTTGTGCCTGATCCTTCGGCAGGGTCGTCGCCATGCTTCAGGCCTCCTTCTTGCCATAGCCGCCGCCGGTCGGCGTGACCACGGTGAATGCCTCGCCCGCTTCAAGCTCGGTGTGATCGCTGCCGGACAACGCCTCGATGAAGCCGTCGTTGCGGCGCACGAAGTTGCGTCCGATTTCACCGGGCTCGCCGCCGTCGAGCCCGAATGGTGCCACGCGGCGGTGGCCGGAGAGGATGGCGAACTGCAATCTTTCCCGGGTGCGGATGGTGCGCTTCGTACCATTGCCGGCCGACCAGCGACCGCGCCCGCCCGAATCCGGGCGGATGTGGAAATCCTCCAGCACCACCGGGAACCGTGTTTCGAGTATCTCGGGGTCCGTCAGGCGCGAATTGGTCATGTGGGTGTGGACGGCGTCGGCGCCGCTAAAGCCTGGCCCGGCGGGGGCTCCGGAGCAGATCGTTTCGTAATATTGGTACTGGTCGTTTCCGAACGTCAGATTGTTCATGGTCCCTTGCGCCGCGGCCATCGCCCCGACAGCGCCGAAGAGGCAGTTGGTGACCGCCTGGCTGACTTCGACATTGCCGGCCACGACCGCGGCCGGATATTTCGGTGTCAGCATCGTCCCGTCGGGGATCACGATGCGGATGGGCCTGAGGCAACCGGCATTCATCGGGATATCGGCCTCGACGAGGACACGGAAGACGTAGAGCACGGCTGCCCGTGTCACCGGCCGCGGCGCGTTGAAATTGTCGGCCCGTTGATCGGACGTGCCGGTGAAATCGACGGTCGCCTCTCGCCTCTCCCGGTCGATCGAGATCCGGACGACGATTTTGCAGCCCTGGTCCATCTCATAGCTAAAACGTCCGTCCGGAAGCCTGTCGAGAACGCGGCGGACGCTTTCGGCGGCGTTGTCCTGGACGTGACCCATATAGGCATCGACCACCTCTTCCCCGAAGAGCGCGATCATTTTCGTCAACTCCGCCACGCCCTTTTCGTTTGCCGCCACCTGCGCCTTCAGGTCGTTGACGTTTTGAACCAGGTTGCGGACGGGGTGGAGCGCGCCGGTCAGCAGCGCCGCCAGCTCTTCCTCGCGGAAACGGCCGCGGTCGAGGAGCTTGAAGTTGTCGATATAGACGCCTTCCTCATCGATATTGGTTGCCAACGGCGACATCGACCCGGGTGAAATGCCGCCGATATCGGCGTGGTGGCCGCGACTGGCGACCCAGAAGCGAATGTGTCTGCCCTCATCGTCGAAGACCGGCGTACAGACGGTCAGGTCGGGCAGATGCGTGCCGCCGTTATAGGGCGCATTGATGAGGAATACGTCGCCGGGATGGATGACCGGGTTCTCGCGTATCGCGGTCGCCACCGAGGCGTCCATCGATCCGAGATGCACCGGCATATGCGGTGCGTTGGCGACCAGATTGCCCTCGGCGTCGAAGACAGCGCAGGAGAAATCCAGCCGCTCCTTGATGTTGACGGAATAGGCCGTGTTCTGCAGCGTCACGCCCATCTGCTCGGCAATCGACATGAAGAGATTGTTGAATATCTCCAGCATGACCGGATCGGCCTTGGTCCCGATCGCGGTGCGCTCCGGCAGCGCTTTGATGCGGGCAAGAACGATATGGTCTTTCGTGGTCAGCCTTGCCTGCCAGCCGTCCTCAATGACAATCGTCTGGTTCGGTTCGATGATGATGGCGGGCCCCGTTACCGTCTGCCCCGGAATGATCGTCTCGCGTCGGACGACTGCGGCATCATGGGTCAGCCCTTGCGAATGGAACCGCGTTCTGAGCTTCGCCGTGGCCTCGCCGTCGCCATGGGCTTCAAGCACCGTGTCGATCTCGGGCGCGGCACCGCCGATCGTCTCGACCTCGATGGCTTCGACCGCCAGCGGCTTGCCCTTGGCGATGAAGCCGAAGCGGCGTTTGTGCAGGATCTCGAACTCCCGTCGAAGGCGCAAAGCGTCGTCATGATCCGGGAAACTCGCTTCGACCGCGAGTATCGTGTCCGTACCGGCGTAGCGGATATGGGCGCGCAGCACCGTTCGGATCTCGGCGGGGTGAACACCTTGCGCGTGCAGTTCCGGCAGGCATTCGCCCTGAAGTGCCGCGCCGAGGGCGGCTATTGCGGCGGGCGCCGCTTCGTCGAGGGTGACACCCAGCGCCTTCTGGCGGGTGGCGCGGATGTCGGCAAGCCCCATGCCATAGGCCGAAAGCAGGCCGGACATCGGGTGCAGGAGGATGCTCTTCATGCCGAGCGCATCGGCCACCAGACAGGCGTGCTGGCCGCCGGCGCCGCCGAAGCAATTGAGCGCATAACGGGTGACGTCGTAGCCGCGCTGGACGGAGATCTTCTTGATCGCCTCGACCATGTTGGCGACAGCGATGCGGATGAAGCCGTCTGCGACCTCCTCGGCGCTACGGCCGTCGCCGATGCGACGGGCGAGCTCCTCGAACTTGAGGCGCACCGTTTCCAGATCAAGCGGCTGGTCCTGGTTCGGGCCGAAGATGGTCGGGAAGAATGCCGGCAGGAGTTTGCCCGTCACGACGTTGGCGTCGGTCACCGCCAGCGGTCCTCCATTGCGATAGCAGGCGGGGCCGGGCTGGGCGCCGGCCGAATCCGGCCCGACGCGGAAGCGCCCATTGTCGAAATGCAGGATCGAGCCGCCGCCGGCTGCCACCGTGTGGATCAGCATCATCGGCGCACGAACGCGGACGCCTGCCACCTCGGTCTCAAAGGAGCGTTCATATTCGCCGTCGAAATGTGCGACATCTGTCGAGGTGCCGCCCATATCGAAGCCGATGACATTGGAAAAACCTGCCTGCTCGCCGGTCTTGGCAAGACCGACCACGCCGCCTGCCGGTCCCGACAGGATCGCATCTTTGCCCTGGAACATGTCGGCAGCAGTCAGCCCGCCCGATGACATCATGAACATGACGCGGGCGCCGATGCGCTCGATGTCCAGTTCGTCGGAGACCTGGGCGACGTAGCGGCTAAGGACCGGCGACAGGTAGGCGTCGACAACGGTCGTATCGCCGCGCCCTACCAGCTTGATTAGCGGCGACACTTCGTGACTGACGGAAACCTGTTCGAAGCCAATGGCCCGCGCCGTCCTTGCCACGGCCGCTTCGTGCTCCGGGAATTTATAGGCGTGCATGAAGACGATCGCCACGGCGCGGTAACCTTTCGCGCGCAGCTCGGCAAGGGCTGCGTGCGTCGCACCCTCGTCCAGCGCCAGTTCGACGGTGCCGTCGGCAAGAACCCGTTCTTCGATCTCGACCACGTCGTCATATAGCGCCTCGGGCTTGATGATCTCGGTCGCGAAGATCTTCTTGCGTTCCTGGTAGCCGATCCGCAAGGCATCGCCAAATCCCTTGGTCGTCACCAGGGCCAACCGCTCGCCCTTGCGCTCAAGCAGGGCGTTCGTGGCGACGGTCGTCCCCATGCGGACCTCGCCGATCAGCCCGACCGGGATCGGCGCGCCATCGGTCAGCCCAAGGTGGAGACGTATGCCATGCACCGCTGCGTCGCGATAGGCAGTCGGGTTTTCGGAGAGGATCTTGCGTGCGTGCAGCCGTCCCTCCGGGTCGCGTCCGATGATATCCGTGAACGTACCGCCGCGATCAATCCAGAAATCCCATCCCGTCATTTTGCTGCTCCGTACCTTCAGATCTTCATCGACAATTCATCGATAAATTATCGATGAATTGTCGTCAAGATAAGCCTGTACCGACTCTGCGACGCTAAAGAACCTCCCTCAGCTGCTACATTCTCCGGCGACGCAACTGGTCGAAGTAGACGATCACGATGATCAGTACGCCGGTGATGATGCGCTGCCAGAAGGAATTGACGTTGAGGAGATTGGCGCCGTTGTTGATCGTTGCCAAAATGAAGGCGCCGATCAACGGCCCCTGTACGGAACCGATCGCCCCGAAGAGGCTCGTGCCACCGATGACCGAAGAGGCGATTGCCTGGAGTTCCCAGCCGTCTGCCTGCGTGGCGTTGCCGATGCCGATGCGCGAGGCAAGAAGCACGCCGACGAAGGCCGCGCAGGTCGCCGACAGGATGTAGGCGAGATAGATCATGCGATTGACGTTGACGCCGGATAGACGCGCCGCCTCGCGGTTCGAACCGACCGCAAAGAGATATCGGCCCCAGCGGCTGAGATGCAGGAAGAAATAGGCGGGGATCGCCACCAGGATCACCATCCAGAACAGACTTGGCACACCGAAGAAATCCGCCCGGGCGAAATTGGTGAAACCTTCATTGGTAATGTTGATGGTCGAACCATTGGTGATCAGAAGGCCGATGCCGCGCAATGACGTCAGCGTCGCAAGCGTGATGATAAATGGGGGCAGGCCCATGCGTACGATGCCGAAGCCATGAAACACGCCGATCGCCACCCCCATCAGCAATGTCAGGACGATCGATAGCCACAACGGCACTCCGGCCTGGATGAGCCAGGCGAGGATGACGCTGGTGAAGCCGACGATCGCGCCGACCGACAAGTCGATGCCGGCTGTGATGATGACGAAGGTCTGGCCAAGCGCCAGGATCGCCGTCATCGCCCCTTGCCGCAGCAGGTTGCTGATGTTCAACGGCGTCCAGAAGCTGACGGTCCAGATGCCGAGCAGAATCCAGAGGAAGAGCAGAAGGCCTATCAGCGTAAGGCTGAAGAGGATGTTCATCCTGCGGCCAGGTGCGGGGGCGGTGACCTCGGTGGTGGTGACTGTCATGGATTCGTTCCCATTTATTCTTGGTCTAGCTCAAACGCCGATCGCTTCGCCGAGAACTTCCTCATGCGAAGCCTTGTGATAATCGTGACTGGCCACGAGATGGCCCTGGCGGAAGACGTGCAGTCGGTCGGCGAGTTCGTACACCTCGGGGAGGTACGACGAGATCAGGATGATGCCGGCGCCCTGCTTCAACAGCGCTGCAAAGAGCCTGTAGATTTCCGCTTTGGTTCCGACGTCGACGCCGACGGTCGGCTCGTCGAAGATGAAAAGCCGGGCCCCGTGGCTCAGCCATTTGCCGATGACGACCTTCTGCTGGTTGCCGCCCGACATGCTGGATGCCAGCACCCTGCGCGTCGGCGTCTTGATACTGAGATCGCGGATCTGTCGATCGGCGTTGGTCGCTTCGTCGCTGCGGCTGATCAACGGCCCCTTGCTCAGGCGCTCGAAGACCGGCAAGTTGATGTTGAGGCCAATCGGCAGATTGAGGCAGAGACCCTGGTCGCGCCGGCTTTCCGGGGCGAGCGCGATGCCGAGGCGCATGGCATCCCGCTCGTTGCGGATGGTGACTTTTTTCCCCTGCCAGTGAATTTCTCCAGCCGATACAGGCTGGCGACCATAAAGGCCGAGCGCGAATTCGCTGCGACCGGCGCCGATCAGCCCATAGAGCCCGACGATTTCGCCGGCACGGACGGTCAACGAGACATCCTCGAACCCAGGGCCGGAAAGGCCGCGTACGTCGAGGATCGTCTCGCCGGCGGGGATTTGCTCCTTGTGATAGATCTGCTCCAGCGATCGATTGATCATCAGCGCGATCAACTCGTTTTCGTTGGTTTCACCGATCGTGCGCGTACCGACATGGGTGCCGTCGCGCAGGACCGAGACGCGGTCGGCGAGTTCGAAGACCTCTTCCATTCGGTGGCTGATATAGACGATCGTCACCCCTTCGCTCTGCAGTCGTCGGATCAGCTTGAACAACTGGGCCGATTCCTGGCGCGTCAGATAGGCGGTGGGCTCATCGAAAATCAGAAATTGCGTGCCGCGCATGGCAGCGCGGGCGGTCGCGACCAGCTGTTGCTGGCCGATCGTCAACGATCCGAGCAGCGCCGGCGCCGGCAGCCCGAAGCCGAGATCGTCAAGAACGACCTGTGCTTCCTTCTCCATCTCGCGCTTGCGCATCATGCCGAAGCGGTTCAGTTCGTCGCCAAGAAAGAGGTTGGCGGCAACCGTCAGGTGCGGGCAAAGCACGACTTCCTGATGGACCGCATTGATGCCGCGAGCGATTGCCTCATTGGGTGTCGCCAATTGCACGGGGTGGCCGCACCAGACGACTTCGCCGGCCGTCCGCCTGATAACACCGGTCAGGAGCTTGATGAGGGTCGATTTTCCAGCACCGTTCTCCCCGACGATGGCGTGGATTTCGCCTGCGAGGAAGGAGATCGTTGCGGGCTTCAGTGCTTCGACATAGCCGTAATTCTTCTGGAGGCCCACCAGTTCCAGGATCGGCGATCCCGGCGGCACGCGAGTTGCTTCGGTTTTCTTGCTGTCGTCGTGCCGATGACTGATCTCTTCGAGGCTAGTCATGAAGTTCTCCTTCTTCGCCAAGCGTCGGCCGGCCCATCTTGCGACGGGCCGGGATAAAAGCAAAGCCGCGCCCGTTTGCCGGACGTGGTTCGGTCCTTACTTGACCTTGGGGTTGATCAGGGCGTCGATCTTCGGATCGGCCATATTGGCCTTCGTCACCAGGTTTGCGCCGGTATCGACATTGGCCTCGACCTTCTCCTTCTTGGAGGCGGCGAGCGCCGTCTTGATGCCGTCATAGCCCATCCGGTAAGGGTCCTGAACGACGAGTCCGGCCAGCGCACCTTCCTTGAGGAAGCCGACCGTCTTGTCGTCGCTGTCAAAGCCGATGACCTTGATCTTGTCGCCGAGTTTGTTTTCAGCGATTGCCTGGCCAACGCCCTGCGCCATGATCAGGTTCGAGGCAAAGACACCGACGAGTGTCGGGTTTGCCGTGATCAGGTCGGTCATCATGTTGAGACCGGTGGTGGCCTGGCCGTCGGCATACTTGTCGGCGATGACCTTCAGGTTCGGATACTTCGTCTTGATCTGGTCAAGAAAGCCTTCACGGCGCTGATCGAGCGAACCGACGCCCGGCAGGCTGGTGATGATGGCGATGTCGCCGCTATCCTTGCCGGTTGCCGTCTTGATGGCAGCGGCAAGACCGTCAGCTGCGATACGGCCGCCCTGGACGTTGTCGGTGGTCAGGAACGACGTGAACGCCTTGCTGTCGGCCCCGCTGTCGATGCCGATAACAGGAACCGACTTGGCAGCTTCGTCGACCGGCTTGCCGAGTGCCTTGAATTCGGTCGGCGAGATGACGACAGCGGCGGGCTTGCCGGCGACGGCATTTTCAAGAATGCTGATCTGGCCGTTGATGTCGGATTCCGACTGGGCGCCGAGTTCCGGCACCTTGACGCCGAGATCCTTGCCGGCCTTGCGGGCGCCTGCAAGCACGATCTGCCAATAGAAGGACGTGGTATCCTTGACGATGATCGGGATCGTCACGTCGGCTGCATAGCTAGGCACTGGCGTGGCGGCGGCAAGCATGGCCACGCCGGCAAGGGCGGTGAACGTGCGGCGGGACAGTATGGACTTAAACATGGTCATTGGTTTCTCCTCTCAACGCGCTCTTGCTCCTGCATACCGCTCCGTTGAACGCCTTCGGCTCGGTATCATGGACGCCCGATAACGGGCTCATGCATTGCGCGGGCGCCGATGGCGATACGCGCAAGAACAGGCTTTTCTCCTCCTCGAAGCCGTCTTGCGGACGACCCCGATAGCTCCCAATTCCCTCAGACGCGCACCGCTTCTTCTCCAAGTGGCGGTGCGACAAGGGTATATTCCTCAAATTTCCTGTATAATTCAGCCGGCAACCGTGGTTCCAGAAGCGGCATGTTGCGTTTCAGGCTGGATGCCCTAGCCGTCCCGATCAGCACCGAGGCAACCACCGGGTTCAGCAAGGGAAACTGCATGGCCGGTGCGGCAAGCTCGAGGCCATGGCTGCGGGCAACCGCTTCGAGCCCGCGAACCTTGGCCAGCACCTCGTCTGAAGCCGGCATGTAGTCGAAATTCGAGCCCGGAACCGCCCCCGTCGCCAGGACGCCCGAGTTGAACACGCCGCCGATGACGAGTGACGTGCCCTTTTTCTCGCAAAGCGGCAACAGCTCTGCGACCGCGGAGCGATCGAGCAACGTATAGCGCCCGGCCAGCAGAATGGCGTCGATATCCGCCTCTCGCATGACGTCGAGGCATACTGGCACCTCGTTGACGCCAAGACCGTAGGCCTTGATCGCGCCGGACGATTTCAGCTCTTCGAGCGCCTTAAGGCCTGAGCCCAGCAACTGGCCGAGATAGTGCGTGTTCTTGGCCTTGCCGTGGGTATATGCGCCGATGTCGTGGACGAAGAGCATGTCGATCCGGTTGAGGCCGAGGCGGGCATAGCTGAATTCGACCGAGCGCATGATGCCGTCATAGGAATAATCATAGTCGGCGTCGAAGGAGAGTGGGTCGACGTAGCTATAGTCCGGCACCGTGCCGGTGGGCACCGGCCGCAGCAGGCGTCCGACCTTGGTCGAGAGCACGTAGCTGTCTTCCGGCTGGTCGCGCAGGAAATCGCCGAAGCGACGCTCGGCAAGCCCGAGACCATACCATGGCGCCACGTCGAAATAGCGGATGTCGCTATCCCAGGCTGCTTGCAGCGTCTCCATGGCCTGATCGCGTGGGCAGGTGCGGTAAAGGCCGCCGAGTGCCGCGCCGCCGAAACTGATTTCGGTGACTTCCAGACCCGTTCTGCCAATTTGCCTCCTCTTCATCACCTCTCCCTTGTGATGTTTTCAACCATTGCCCTAGAGCGTCGCGCCGAGATGCCAAGGAACAAACTCGTTGTCGCCATAGCCGAAGCTCTCGCTCTTCGTCTTTTTTCCCGAAGCGGTTTCGATGATCAGTTCGAAGATCTCGCGGCCCTTTCGCTCGATCGTCGCCTCGCCGGTGGCAATCGTGCCGCAATCGATGTCCATGTCCTCTTCCATGGCGTCATAGAGCGCCGAATTGCTGGAGAGCTTGAAAGACGGTGCAGGGCGCGAACCAAAGCAGCTGCCGCGACCCGTCGTAAAGGCGATCATGTTGGCGCCGCCTGCCACCTGGCCGGTTGCCGAAACCGGATCGTAGCCGGGCGTGTCCATGAAGACCAATCCGTGGCTGGTGACGCGCTCGGCATAGCCGTAGACTGCGGTCAGCGGCGAGCGGCCGCCCTTTGCAACGGCGCCGAGCGACTTTTCGAGGATGGTCGTCAACCCGCCGCGCTTGTTGCCGGGGGAGGGATTGTTGTCGAGCGAGGCGCCGTGCAGCGCCACATATCGTTCCCACCAGGCGATCTTTTCATCGAGCTTGGCGGCGACGTCCTCGCTGACGGCCCGACTGCGCAACAGGTGTTCCGCGCCGTAGATTTCTGACGTTTCCGAAAGGATGGCGGTGCCCCCCGCGGCCGCAAGGATATCTGCAGCCGAACCAAGCGCCGGATTTGCGGTAATGCCCGAAAAGCCGTCTGAGCCACCACACTGCAGACCGACAATGATTTCGCTGATGGAGATCGGCTCGCGGCGGGCGCTTCCGACTTCCTGACAGATTTCCTTGAGCACGCCCATCGCCAAGGCAACCGCGCGTCGCGAACCACCCGCATCCTGTATATTGAAATGCCGCTTGCTGGCGCCGGCGCCGCTCTGCCCGTAGAGCGTCAGCTGGTTGACCTCGCAACCGAGACCGATCATCAGCACGCCGCCGAAATTGGCGTGTCTCGTATAGCCGGCAAGCGTCCGGTGTAACGTCGCCATTCCGTCGCCGGTGGAGCTCATTCCGCAACCCTGGTCGTGAACGATCGGCACGAAACCATCAATGCCGTCGTAGTGCGGCAACAAGGTGCGGTTAGCCTCCTCCGCGATGGCGCGGCAAACCGTGGTGGAACAGTTCACGCTGGCGATGATGCCGATATAATTGCGCGTCGCGGCGCGGCCGTCGGCGCGACGATAGCCCATGAAGGTGCGAGCCTTGTCGGCTTCGGTCGCTGCTTCCGGGGGCGCTGAGGCCGTTGCGGACAAGCGGTCGTTTTCAAAATGCAGGTTATGGCTGTGCACGTGGTCACCCGCCTTGACCTCCGAAGTCGTGCGGCCGATTGCCTGGCCGTATTTCAAGACGGCGCCGCCCTCGGCGATATCCGTGAGAGCAAACTTGTGGCCGGGATCGATCTTTTCCCGCGTGGAAACGCCGCTTGCGACTTCCGTGCCGGGGGCGATGGCAGCGGTCGCGACGGCAACATTGTCGCCTTCAGACAGGATGAGCCAGGGTTGGTTGTTCAACATCATCTCCCTGAGTTGGCGACTGCTACATTGGCGATCGCGGATTGATTTTGTTTTTTATCTACAATAAACATTTTGAAGTCAACGGGGAAATATCCATCGTAGACGGGGGAGAAAAACAGCCGCAGGCGGCAAGCGCTTCGATCAGCAGGGCGCGTCGTAAAAGCTTCGAGAATTGACGGCGGCGCCGGCGTTTTCCTGCGTTGCGATCCGTCGGGGCTATGCGGGAAGCGGGGTGACATGGCCAGGCAGAACACGCTGTTCAAGGAGGCGTTCAACCGCTATGCGGCGGTCTTGAAGCCGGATGCCGCTTTACCATCCGAGCCGGAGATCGCAGCCCAGCTCGGCATCAGCCGCAGCACGGCCCGCGCCATTTTGCTGCGCCTCAGCGACGCCGGAATCATCCGCTGGAACAAACGCCAGAAGATCGTGCTGCGTCAGCCGACCGACGCCGACCTCTTTCCCGAGGAGGAGACGAATTCGCTGCATGACATTATCGAGCGCAGCTTCATGCTCCGGATCATGTCCGATGACGCGGAGCCAGGAATGCAGATCAACGAGCTCGAACTCGCCCGGGAGATCGGCACGGGAACCACGAGTGTCAGGGAATTCCTCATTCGCTTCAGCCGTTTCGGCTTGATCGAGAAACGGCCGAACAGTCACTGGATCCTCAAGGGTTTCACCCGCGAATTCGCGCTGGAACTTGCCGATGTCCGCGAGATGTTCGAGCTGCATTCGGCGTCGGAATTCGGGCGGTTGCCGGCAAACCATGTCGCCTGGTCGCATCTGGCCGAGATCGAGCAGGAGCATCACGAACTGCTTTCGAAATTCGATGCCCATTACAGGGAGTTTTCGCAGCTCGACGAAAAATTCCATCTGCTCATCCATCGCGCCTCGAAGAACCGGTTCATCGCCGACTTCTATGACGTGATTTCAGTGGTTTTCCACTATCACTACCAATGGAACAAGGCGTTTGCCCGCGAGCGCAATTCGCGCGCTATCGCCGAACACATGGACTATATCGCCGCATTGAAATCGGGCGACCCGCAACGGATCGACGAAACCTGCCGGAGGCACCTGACGTCCGCGCGGCAGACGTTGCTGCAATCCATTCCTGAAACTATTAGCGAGGGGACTGAAAACCTGTGAAGACGCCCATCATGCAATTCGGCACAAGCCGTTTCCTGCAAGCGCATGCCGACCTGTTCATCAGCGAAGCGATGGAACGGGATGAGGCCCTCGGGCCCGTGACCGTTGTGCAGACGACCGGGTCTAAAGATCGTGCCGAGCGGCTCAAGGGGCTTGCAGTCGATGCAGGCTTCCCGGTTCGCATCCGGGGTATCGAAAACGGTGCGCCGGTCGATAGGACGCAAAAGGTCAAGAGCGTTCGCCGCGCACTTTCGGCAGGTCGGGACTGGAGCGAGATCGAAACCATCTTTGTCGAGGAAGTCGAACTTGTTCTCTGCAACACCGCCGATCGCGGCTACGACGTCTCGGATGAAAGCGACAAATTACCGGCGAGCCTGCCGGCATCTTTCCCGGGCAAGCTCACCGCGCTTCTGCATGCTCGTTTCCTGGCAAACAGATCCCCGCTTTCGGTGTTGCCGTGCGAATTGATCAGCAACAACGGCGAGGTCCTGCGTGGCATCGTCGCGAACCTGGCGCAGCGCTGGTATGCGGATCACGACTTCGACGCCTGGATCAAGGCGGACGTGATCTTCTGCAACACGCTGGTCGATCGCATTGTGTCGGAAGCGCTCTCGCCTGCCGGCGCCGTAGCTGAACCCTATGCGCTATGGGCGATACAACGCGTCGCTCGCCAGGGCTTGCCCTGTACCCATCCGGCGATCGTGATCGCAGACGATATTGCACCTTTTGAGCACCTGAAGCTCTTCATCCTCAATCTCGGACACACGGTCCTTGCAAATCGCTGGATCGCTAAGGGCCGGCCGGACGGTCTGACCGTGCGCGAAATTCTGGGCGATGCCGACACCAAAGGCCTTTTGCTGGCAATCTATGAAAGTGAAGTCGTGCCAGGTTTCGCTGCAAGGCAAATGCGAGAGGAGGCTGAAGCCTACGTGGCGACCACGATGGACCGGTTCCAAAATCCATTCCTCGAACATCGGCTCAGCGACATTGCCCAAAACCATGAGGAAAAGGTCACCCGCCGTCTTGAAGGTTTCATGAACTGGTCGGGCACCGAAGGGCCGCAGCTGAAACAGATCGTCCGATCGGTTCGTTGAGGCGGGTTGCAGCCCATTCGACAAACCGATTTCACCGGCATAGAACGAGCTTTGATCGCCCGGCCGGTAACCCCTGACGGCCCTCGATCCGTTTTTTTAAGGAGCGTGCGGTATGGAAGATGACGAGTTCATGGCGTTGTACAATGCCGGAAAATTCAAGGAAGCGCTGACGTTCATCAACGGCGGCAAGGAAAAGGCCAAATATTCGCCCAGCCGCTATGCCATCGACAAGAAGATTGGAAAGCCCGTTTTCTATCGCGGCAACAAGCGCGTCGAAAGAGACGAAAACGGCGAATGGCAACCGGCGAAAGGCAAGTACGAGGGATAGCTGACGGGCGGCGGCGCGCAGGCGGCATGTCGGGCCCGGCTTCACGGTTGAACGTCGGCTCGCTTTAGGGCTAAGAGGGCGCAGTGATTCCTCGCCGGCAACAAGCACTGTCCCCCATGTTCCGCAAAATATTCAATCCGCTTGCAGCAAATCCCGTCTTGGCCGGGATCGTCCTGATGCTTGTCGGCAACTTCATGTTCGCGCTCAACGACGCGATGGGGAAGTGGCTGGTCGGGAGCTTTTCGGTCGGGCAGGTACTTTTGATGCGCTCGGCAGGCGCGGTGGTCGTCCTCGGCCCGATGGTCGCGCGTCAGGACCTGAACGCGCTTATCAAGGTGCACCGCCCGAGCCTGCATGTGCTGCGCGTCGCGATGGCAACAGCCGACGTCACCTTGTTTTACGCCGCCGTCGTCCATTTGCCGCTTGCTGATGTCATGACATTTTATATGGCGGGCCCGATTTATGTCGCCGCGATCTCGCACTTCTTCCTCGGCGAAAAGGTTGGATGGCGCCGCTGGCTGGCAATTCTCATCGGCTTTGGCGGCGTGCTGGTAGCGCTTCATCCGTCGTCGGCTTCGCTGTCCTGGTCATCGGTCTTCGCGCTGGCGGGCAGCGTCTCCTATTCCTTGACCTTGGTTTTGAATAGGACGCTGCGCAGTACGACCGATGCCACGCTCGTGAGTTGGCAGACGATTGCCGCTTTTGTCGCCGGCATCCTGCTTTCAATCGGCCACTGGACGACGCCATCGTTGATCGATGTCGCCGCCATGCTGTTGCTGGGCATTGTTTCGTGTTCGGCGCATCTGTTGATCACAAGGGCGCTCAAGCTCGCGCCAGCATCACTCCTCGCTCCGTTGCAGTATAGCCTGCTTCTATGGGCGATCCTTTTCGGCTTCCTGTTCTTCGGCGACGCGCCAGGCCGGGAGATCCTGATCGGATCAGCAATCATCGTCTTTGCTGGCCTTTTCATTTTCCATCGAAAGGCGGTCGTCGACCAGGAAGTGCCTATCGAGGCCGTGCCACCCGACGGCCATTGAAGCTAAATAAACCTTTGCCGATTATCTGTCTCGCAGGCCGGACTTCGGTTGGCGTAATCCATGGGGTGACAATGAGACCGAAGTTTTTAGCCGCGATTTTGAGTGCCGCGATTGCATTCGGTGTTGGCTCCAGCGCCTATGGCGATGACTACAAAGCCTATAGCAAGACCGCAGAGAGCGTGACCGGCGATATCGCCATGGATGACTTCAGCATCAGCTTTGCCAATGGCGAGCAACTGGCTTTTTCCTCCCTGGTCGCCGATCACTTCCGGGTCGACGGCCACAAGGTGGGAGCGTCCGTCTACAGCGTCAAAGACCCCGCTGATCCGGAACTGGAAAACGGCAATCGGCTCTGCGGCGAGGGGGATGTGAGCTACGTCGCGACATGGGGTGCGGGTGAAGGCCTTGCCGCGGTTGCGGTGTTCACGGGTGACAATCCACCCAAAAGCGATGAGGAAATGTGCGCCTCCTACGTCTATCAGGATCCCGAATAGACACGTGCCAGCCACCCGCTACGCGCATAGCACATAGCTGCCTTGCAAATTCTTGCCTATGATTTGAGCAAGAATAGGATATGTTCATCCTCATCGAAGCAATGCACCTCCTCCCGCAGAGCTTCGATTTATCAGACGGTCCACTCCTCCTCCCGGGATCGTCTGATGGATCGGCAACACTCCTCCTCCCGGTTGCTGATCGGTTCTTTTCGAAAGCCTGCCGCACCTCCTCCCGCGGCAGGCTTTTTCGTTTTGGGCGAGTTTCGCGAAGAGACCGCGCCCTCCAGAGACGTTGCCCGTTCAACGGATCAATCCGAATATCAATGCCCAGCTACGGTACCTGTCTGCGCTGTTTCATGCGAGCGAGCGCCTCCGCCTGCTGCCGCGCGCGCGGCTGTCCGCCATCGGGCGCTGCCCTTTGAGGGGTCGCGTTGCCCCTGATAAAACTCGCCAGCGCCTTTATATTGGGACGTTCGAAGAGATCGTTCATCTGTAATTGCGGATGAACGCGTTGCTGCATGTCGCTCAACACGGCAAACATCTGCAGCGATGTTCCGCCCTGGTCAAAGAAGTTGGTGCTGATGCTGACATCCGGCACACCAAGCGCGCGCGACCAGATCGCGGCGATTTGCTGTTCCAGAGCGTCACGGGCGTCCGGAACGATCGGAGCGGATAAATGTGCCGGAGCCGGCAGGGCCTTGCGGTCAAGCTTTCCATTTTCGGTCATCGGCAGCGCCGCCATATCGACGACGGCCGATGGCAGCATGAAGTCCGGCAGGCTGCGCGACAAATATTCACGCAGCTGCGACGACGTGGCGGGCGTTTCCGATGGCACGACATAAGCAACCAGCCGGGCCTCGCCGCCAGGTCCGTCGGTCCGGGCGATGACGGCACAGGCGTTGACACCATGGTGCTTGGCAAGCAGGCTTTCGATTTCGCCGGTCTCGATCCGGAAACCACGAATCTTCACCTGATGGTCGCTGCGTCCGAGATATTCGAGATCGTCATCGGGCAGACGACGCGCCAGATCGCCGGTCTTGTACAGGCGTTGACGGGGGCTTCCGCCGACAGGTCCCCAGTCTATAAAGCGTTCCGCGGTGAGTTCGGGACGATTGAGATAGCCGCGGCAGACGCCGCCGCCGCCGACATACATCTCGCCTATTTCACCGACGGCCACGGGCATACGGGCGTCATCGAGCACATGAATTCCAAGGTCGGGTATCGGCGAGCCGATGACGCTGCCGCGGCCCTGCTCGACATCGGACCATTCAATCCGCCGATAGGTCACATGCACGGTCGTTTCCGTAATGCCGTACATATTGATCAGCCGCGGCTTGGCATCGCCATGTCGTTCGAACCAGGGCCTGAGCATCTGGAGTTCCAGGGCTTCGCCACCGAAGACGATATAACGCAGCGACAGGCTGCCAGCCGGCAGAGCCGCACGGCGATCCGCGTCAATCAACGTCCGAAATGCCGAGGGCGTCTGGTTCAGAACCGTCACCTTCTCGCTCACAAGCAGGTTCAGGAATTCACTGGGTGAACGGCTAATGAGGTATGGGACGACCACCACGCGGCCGCCATAGGCCAGCGCGCCCCAGATCTCCCAGACAGAAAAATCGAAGGCATGCGAATGGAAGAACGTCCAGACATCATCAGAACCGAAGCCGAACCAGTGCTCAGTCTCGGTGAATAGGCGGGCAACGTTCCTATGGGTGACTTCGCAGCCCTTCGGGCGACCGGTCGAGCCTGATGTGTAGATGACATAGGCCAATGCATCCAAGTCCGCATTGATCTCCGGCTCGCCTGCGGGCTCCTGCTCCAGGCTCTGCCTGTCGGTGTCGAGCAGGATGATCGGCATGTTGTTTCCGGGCAGCGACGAGCGGCTGGTCGATGTCGTGACCAGCGCAATGGGCCTTGCGTCGTCGAAGGTGAATTCAAGTCTCTCGCGCGGATAGCTTGGGTCAAGAGGCAGGTATCCGGCGCCGGATTTGAGGATTCCGAGCAGGCCAACGACCATGTCGATGGAACGCTCCAGGCCGATGGCAACAAGCGTTTCAGGGCCAGCGCCAAGCCGCTGCAACCGATGCGCAAGGCGATTGGCCCGCATGTTGAGTTCGCCATAGGTGATCGAGATGCCGTCGCACGTCACCGCCATCCGGTGCTTGTGCAGCGCCGCCTGCTCGGCGATGAGCATGTGGATCGGTACGTCGGCTACGATTCTATTGGCGATGTTCATGCATACTCCATGGAACCTGCTCGAACCGCAGGCGCTCTTTCCTTGCAAGCCGCTGGCAGGCATCTGTCGGCGTTTGCGGACGGCTTGGTGTTGTCCCCAGGCGACCGAGACGACCTCTGCGCGAGAGCAAGGACTATCCGTGTTCAGGAGCGCGCCGGCACAAATTCCCTCAACCCGCCGGCTTCAGTCGTCAGTCATGGCAAGGATACGGCTGCGTGAGGTTTTCTCAACTCAGGAATTGGAACAGGCTGTCATCCAAAATGGCCAATAACGCCTCAAAAGACGTATATCACGCTACCCCAGAGCAGTGGATGATCGACACCCTATCGCGCCTGGGCGAGATAGCCGGTTGCATTCAGTCTGCGGATTGACGTCAGAGCTCGGCCAGCATCCTCAGCACGCAGTCAGCGCTTTTATTCCAGGAGAAGCGAGACACATTGGTCTTGCCCGCAACGCGCAAATGCTCGCGCAGGACTTCGTCCTTGGCGATCCGACGCATGGCGTCGGTGAGCTCCTGCAAGTTGGTCGGATCGAAATAGAGCGCTGCTGCGCCCGAGGCTTCACGCACGGCCGGGATGTCGGCCGCCAGCACCGGGCAACCCTGCGTCATCGCTTCCAGAGGCGGGATGCCGAAGCCCTCGTAGAGACTGGGGAACACGAAGGCTGTCGCATTGCGCTCGAGGGCCGCGATTTCCGCGTCAGTCAATCGCCCGGGATAAAGGATAGTACTCGTCGAGGCAGCGTTGCTCGACTTGAAGACACTCGGTGCGCTACCGCCGACGACAACCAACTTGTGGCCTGTATCACCCAGCGCCTCGAAGGCGCGTATCGCGAATTCGAGATTCTTGTTCGGCTTGATCGTCCCGACCAGCAGAAAAAAGCCGTTTGGCCGCAAATTGAGCTTTTCGACGATGCGCGCGTCCGGCTTGATCGACGCAAAATGATCGACCGCGTTATAGACGACATCGATGCCGGCTGCGGGCACGTGAAAAACCGAGGCGAGTTCCTGGCGCGAAAATTCGGACACGGTGCCGATTTTCGCCGTCCGAGTTAGTACCGTGCCGATCGCGCCGTGCAAAAGCCGATAGTTGCGTTTGAAGGATTGCGGGTGCCGGAAGATGGTGGCGTCATGGATCACCACGACCTGCCGTCGGTGGAACAGCGGGCCGCTGCCGCCAAAGCCGATCAATCGGCCGCCGCGCGAGCGGTAATTGAGTACGGTCTGCTCCCATAGGTGACCGGGTCCAGAGCCGAATGCATCGACCGAAATACTCTTGAGGGCTATATCGATCGGTGTGCCCCGCGGCACGGCGAGCCGCCATTTTACGTCCTTCAATGCAGCCGGAACCTCGCCCGCCGCAATCCTGCTGTCCAATGCCAGCGTCAGCTCGCGGGCAAAGCGCTGCACGCCGGACTGTGGCTGGCCAAGGAAGCGGCCGTTGATGGTGATAGTCTGCACGCCGACGAGTTCTCCTTCGGTTTCCTCCATTTTCCGTGATTCTGGTGAAGGAAAGCTTAGCGAGGGAGTTCCGCTTTGCAAGGAGCTTGGATAGGGCGACGTTGTCGAGGGCTGCTGAGCACGAGAAAAAACAGGCTGTCCGGACGCAGAACGGGACGTGAATAAGAACATCTGACGGAGTACCTCGTTAATTCGGGGTTTTGCTGTTCATTTGAGTCTGAGGATTGATGCCATGCTCATGAGGAAAAGGACGCGAGCCATCGCGCTCGCCTCCAGGAAATATGTGCGCAGTCGATATTGATTGCCGGCCAGCCGGCGGTTGCGAGTTGCCCTGCGTCTCACGCCTGCCATCCAGACGAAAAACAGGATCGCATAGAGGCATAGGGAGCCGATCTGTTCGACCAACCAGGTAGTCACCTTGTTATTCTTCGGCTTGGCGATCTTGCGTGGGGACATAGCTGATGATAGCGCGCACTGGTGGGGCGAGCGCAATTAACCCCCATTCATCCTTTCGGGTGGTATGGCGCTATCTTCCCGGATGACCCTAGGCGATATGGCTCCGATATCGGCGCCTTATACCAGCGTGAGCGATCTCTGACTCTTTTTGAGGTTTCCAAATCAGTTGAGTTCTGAATCAATATCGCAAACTGAGGTTTGCGGATGACATCAGGAATTCCATTGCGCGATGACTTCGACGGC
>NZ_PCDP01000031.1 GCF_003240585.1 Arminella tubonensis | reverse complement strand
CGCCCATGGCGACTGGCTGCCCGCCTGGGCCAGATAAGACCCCCGAACAAGGCTGGCGTCGCCACCTCTCCCGGTTACGCCGGCTTCAAGGGCCTCGCAGCACCGCTGCGGGGCCTTTTGTCGGGTGGGGCGCGCTACCTCGGTGCGGCTCGCTGGGCGGCTCGCGCGTTCGACAGCGCCGAGATCGCGTCGTGATTGCCGGTGGCGGCAGCAGCCTCGAAGATCCGGATTGCATCGGAAAAGCGCTTGAGATTGAGGTAGGCATAGCCGCGGAGAACCATGAGATCTATCCGTTCTGGCTGCAGCTGGCTCAGTTGGTCGAGATAAAGAATGGCCTCCCGATAGCGCTTGGTATCGAAGGCATTGCTGGCGCGATTTGTCAGGATGGAGGTCTGCAGCTCCAGCGCACGCTGCTGTGACAGCGGTGCCTTGGTCGCGGCAACGGCGGCGTTGCTGGTGAGGCCAAGGCGAAGATAGGCAAGGCTCTGACCATAGGCTGCGTCTTCCCGCCCCTTCTGGGTGGCACTTCGCAATCCCACCTCGAATGCGGCTGCAGCCTCCGTTGGCCGGTTGAGACCCATCAGGCACCACCCGCGCGTTACAGCCTGTGCCGGCGGCAGCATTTCTGGATCTATGGTCGTCGAGCACCCAGCGCCCGTCCGTGCGCGCGGGGCGCGAACTGCAAGTGTGCCTGACGGCTGACCTGTCGTCACGGTTCGCGGCTCTCGGGGAAGGGCGAGCTCTTGCGTTCCGGGAGGTTCCCGGCGGATCACCGGCTGCTGATTGGCAAGCACCTGTGTCTGTGCCCCGTCGACACCGGGTGCCGGAAGAGGGGCCCGACCGTCGATGGTCGGCTTCTTGGTCTCGCCGAGAAGCGCAATGCGCTCCGATCGTCCGGCCCACAGCCGCTGTATTTCCGCCACGCCCTGCTTGTCGTTCAACTGCTGCCGGGTGATGGCGAGGCCATAGGCCGAAGGTTCGTCGTCAGGCTTCCAACGCAGTGCAGTCTCGAACCATTGGGCCGCGGTCGCCGGTTGGGTCAATGCCCGCGCATACCAGCCGAATTGTTGCGCGGTGGCAGTGTCATGTTGCTTCAGGACTTCAACAGCAATGCGTTGCAGCACATCCGGCTGAAGCGTCGGCAACGGATCGAGCGCGAGCAAGTTCGCCGTTGCAGCGAGATAGGTCGCCGTGGCGTCCTTCGATCCGTCGCGCCACTTGTACATGATGTCCTCGGCCTCCTGCGGCGACTTTCGCGCTATCAGCGTCAGCGCGAGGCCTTGTGAGGCGGATGCAGTATCGTCCTTCGCGCGGGCGGTTCGGAACCACTTTTCCGCCTCGACCATCTGTTGATGTCGGACATCATACCATCCAAGCAGCAATGCGTCGGATGCAAGTCCCTGCGTTTCAGCCAGCCGCTCGAGCCGGCTCGCATATTCCGGTGCAATCGTCAGCTTCAGGTCGTCGTTGCCTTCGGCAACAAACCTTCGGGAAAGATCGTCCCGAACGCTTTCGAATTCGCGCGTTCCGTCTGGCAACGGCTTTTCCTGAGATAGCAGGTCCTGCATCGTCCCATAGGGAAGTACCGCGGATGCCTTCTGGATTGTCGCCAGGCGCTCGGCCGGGTTGTCGCAATTCTTCAGTATATAGAGATAGGCATCGCGGCTGCGCGGAACCCGGTCGCTATGGGCGAATGCGTCCGCCAATCGCCAGAGCACGTCGACCTCGCTGCAGGTCAAAAGGCTCGGTGTCTCTGCTGCGGTCTGGACCACTTTTTCGTATTGCTTGAGGTCAGAGGCGTTGACGAGGCGCGCGCGGGCCTCCGCAACGTCTAGCCGATCGAGCAAATCCGGTGGTGGCTGCCAACCGGGCTCGGCGCTCTGCCGGTCCGTGATTGCCCGGTGCAGCTCGGCATAGCGGGATTCGGAATAGAGCTGCCACATCGCTTCCAGCTTGGTGTCCTGGTTCGGCGGCACGGCAAGGGGATCGGCTGGCGGCGTCCAACTGGGATAGAGCGCGCGCAGACGGGAAATTTCGACCTGAAGCCGTGCCTTGTCGCCCCGACTGGCGAAATAGCGCAATGCACTTTCGTCGACCGCCGGCTGCGGCTGCGCGGGGGCTGCGGCGGGCGCTGCAGGTGGTGCGGCCTGGGCAACCGCGGGAGCGGTTGCATCCGCTATAGCCGTCGGTGTCGCGGGGGCATCGTCCGACGTCGCCACCGGTGCGACCGCAGCTTGTCCGTCGCCGTCGTCTGCCGGTTGCGGGTCGGCCTGCGCCACCTGTTGCGACGGGTCGTCTCGTGGATCCGGAGAATGAAAGTCGGGGCCGCTGATGCGTCCCATGTGCATGAGCTGCGGCCGCGGCGATGGATCGGTGTTGTTGAGCAGCGCATCGATCTTCCGTTGAAAGCGCTCGCGATCGCTCAGTCCGACGAAGACAATCGTCACGATGACCGCAGCGCATAATGCAGCAAAGGACGGTTTCATAGGCACTCCGGGTGTTTTTCCGCTGCATAGGCGAGCCCCAGCAAGTGAAGCGTCGATGGGTAATATAGCGTCGGTACGAACTGCCTGGCAGTCGCGGGGAGCTTTGTTCCGTCCACCACGCAGTCCACAAGATCGTTGATTACCTGGTATCCTGGGTCGGAAAGCGTTGCCGTAACCTTGTCACTCGACAGATCGATCAGTGTCACCGAGCCGTTGGCATCGCTCATGCCTTGCTTTAGTCGCGTCAGCAACGCAGCATCCTTGATCCCGCCGCGGACAAGATAGAGCGGAATCCGCACGGCATTATAGCCGAATTCCGGTGGGAAGCCGGCAGCCGGCTGCGGGCGCCGTTTGAGACTGACCCAATCGGCCGGGAGCTTCTTGGCGCCGAATTGCATTTGTCGAAGGAGCGCCACGCCGGAATCGAGCATCTTTTGCCATTTGTCAGAAGGCACAAGCGTGCCAAGAACCGGAAAGGCCTCGAATATCCAGTATGATGGATTGACCACGGGGCCGTCTTCCCGATCTCCCTCCGAAAAGCCGGAGGCCCCTGGCAGAAGCAGCATCTCGCCCTGATAGGCGATTGTCGTCTCTGTCAGCAGGGCCTGGGCGATCTTCGTCGCCTCGCTCGTATAGTCGCCCTTCTGCCAGGCCGAACCGGCCAGAGCCAGTGCATAGGCGATCAGAATATCGCCATCGGACGCATTGTTGATATCCTCGATATGCGGTGTCTTGCCCGGGTTCCAGCTCCAGGCGGCAAGGCCATCATCGCGGATCAGCAGTTCGGTGCGGGTGAAATACCAGATCTGCTCGAAATCGGCCGGGTTGTTTGCCAGATAGGCGAGAAGAAGTCCGTAGCCTTGTCCCTCGCTATGGCTGATACCGCCATTGCCGTCGTCGATGATCCGCCCGCCGGGATCGAGGAACTTCGCCTTGTATGCTTGCCAGGCTTGCGGATCGATCATCGGTTGCTGTGCTCCGGCAGGATCTCTGCCGACGACGAACAGAAGCAGGCCGATCACGATTGTCCGGACCCGCCGCCGCCTCATCGCCGACGTCCGAGGTTCGAGAGTAGACCGGCCGTTGCAAATCCGAGGACGACCGAGGAAGCGGCAAACAGCATGGCGTAGGAAAGGATGTTTGTTGAAAGCCAATTCGCGGCGATCAACCTGTAATTACTGAAGGACGGCGACTGCGAGGGGATAAAATCGAAGCGTGTGACCGGAACCATGCGAATTTTCTTGGTGGCCGAGGCATATGTCGTGATCCGTCCGGCGATTTGCGGCCAATTCTCTTCCCTCGAAAGGAGTGAGAGGCCATGGCGAAGATCGTCGGACGTTGGAGCGGTCACCAGCGTCCAGGTCCCACCACCCTCAGGACTGGCGCCCTGTGCGATCATCAGTGTCTCCACGTTGGACGGCGTGAACATCTCCTGGGCGCTTGGCGCAAAGCGGAGTGATCCCAACGAAATATCGAAATTTCGACGCATCCATTCTTCGAACGCCGATACCTGTCCGCTCCAGCTGCCGCCGCGCACCTTGGAACGCCATTGCTCGAAGGTGGCCCCGGTATCCACTTCCGTCGACTGGCCCACCGCGACAGGTCGCCAGGTTGCCTGGCTCGTCGTCGCGATGTTCAACTGGGTCAGCATCGTCGGCGGGATTTGCGAGATCGATCCGACGAACAGCGCATCGCGGTCGCCTATTCCGGCCGGCGACGTCGCAATATCGATCGCGAGCGGACGTCCCGCCATCATGGCCAGTCTGCCGAGAAAAGTCGCGGTTGCCGAAAGCGTGTCGATGTCGATGGGGTCCATGATCAGCGGAAGCGGAACGTCCGACCGGCTGTAGGGATAGCCCGTGCCGCCGGTCGCCGCGAGGTTTGGTCGTTGGCCGACGCGCGCGAAATCCGGCATATGGAAAACCGAAGTATCGAAAAGCGCGAAGCGCGGGTCGGCGGAGGCGGTTGCGCCAGGCACACAGGCCTTGTCGCTGCTTGTTAGCAGCGATGCCTCCACCGCAATGTCGTTCAATCCGGGGCGGAAATGCCGCATTGTCACCCGGATCGGCAGATGACGAAAGATGCCGCCGCCGGAATTGGTAATCGGCACCGTCGAGGCGACGCTGCCATTGACGTAGATGTCGATATGGCTGCCCGGCAGCACCGTCGAGGCGTAGGCGGCATCAAGCAGGATCGTCGCCTCTCCATAGGCATTCGCATAGAAATCCGCAGGCACCGCGATGCTGAAATCGGCCCTGAAACGGCGGCCGGCAAATTGTGTCGTCGCCACCCCAAGCTGCGCAAACGGAATGTCGGTGTTGGAAAACAGCAAGGGTGCGTCGGGCGCCCGCCAACGCTGGGTGACCAGCACATCGCGTTTGACATCCAATGATCGATCGGTCGGGGACACGAGGCTATCGACGGCGGAGCTGACGGCCAGCCATGAAGGGCCGGTCACGAGGAGTAGCGGCGCGCCGGTGTGTGGATCGGTGATGAACGTCGCGAGCGGCGCCAGCTGGGCGGCTGCGGGTAAGGCGACAAGCGGTTGCAGCTCCGATGCCGTGCCGACGAGAACCGTCAACCGGCCGGGCGCCATCTCTGGAAGACCGGTCGTCTGAAAAGAGAAGGACTGGTTCGGCATGCCGCTGAGGACGGCGAGGCCTTGTGAAAGCCGCATCAACGGCTTGGTGGTGCCGGGCTGGGCGAGCGCCGGAACGACGAAATCGAACTCGGTTCCGCCCTTTTCGTTGACCCCCACTGCGCGCACCCCGTCAGCGCTCGTAAATGTCGCCGCAGCCGAGCCGCCAAAACTGAGATAGGTGCGGGTCGGGTCGACATCCGCCCACAGTTCATAGGTCGATTCGATGCTGCAATCGGTACGGTGTCGTTGCTCTGCCTCAAAGCCGATCAGGTTCGATCCGGGCTGGAGCAGGTTGGGCGGGATATCGAAACTCAATTCCGACGCCTTGTCCGGCGAGCGGATGGGGGTCGTGCCGACCAGCCTATTGTTGACGAACACGGACAATTTCGACGATTCCGGCGCAACGACAACGGCATTCTGATAGGCGAAATTGAGCTTTGCGGGCGCTGCCGCCTGTTCGGGCGTCAGGTAGATCGACCAACTTTTCCGGTCGATCTCGCCGCCCAGGCCAAAATTGCTTGATGGGATGAGGTAGCGGCGAAAATCTGCGGCACGACTTATTGTTGCCGGCTTAGCGGCGGGGGCGGGAGGCTGAGCCGGAGAGATTGGCACTATCGCCGGTGAAACCTGTTGGGTCGAAGGTGGTGCCGGCGCGACCGGCGTAGCGCCTGGCGCTGGCCGCACGGGTGGAGGCGCCGGAGGTGCCGGCGCAACCTGCGCCGGTCTCTCGCGTGACATGTCGAACGGCGTAACCTGCGCCGCCGCAAAGGGAGCGACAATTGCAAGAATAGCGGCGGTCAGAAACGCTGTCTTCATTCGCCAGGCACCTTTATCGGCTGAAGCTGGTCCTGCTGATCCTTCGATTTGAGACTGCGGAACAAGTATACCAGTCCGCGGCTGGTCTGGTACAAGGCCATGCCTACAAACCAGATGGTTCCGCGGATCAGCCCCGGGTTGCGGCGACGAGAGAGCTGAAACTTCGTCCATTGGTCGGAATTGGCGAAGATCAGGTCGGCGATAAGGCGGTGATCGAGTGCGCTCGTCGGCAGGTAGAGACAACCGATCGAGGTGATGTCGCCGGCCCCGTGGGTGTTTCGGACGGCGACGGAAAGCGTCTCCTCCTGCGCGCCGCTGTAGGGCCGGAATTTGATGATGCCGCGCGCGTCCATTTCTAATGGGTCGAATGTCTTGCTGAACACGTGCAGTCTGGCGCCGTGCACAGACACATCTTCAATCGAAGCCGGATACCACTTGTCGTCGACACCGAATTCGCAGCGCCGGTTGACGCGCACGCGCCGTGACGAAGAACGCTCGCCGCGCTCCGAGACGACGCCGAGCGCACAGCCCGCCATGATGAGGTTCAAGAGGGTCCAGCCGCCGACCACCAGCGTCACGTCCGCCTTGTAAGGTTCTGCATAGACACGATAAATCGCCATGCCAAAAGCGACCAGCAGCACCGCGAAGATGACGAAAAACGGCCGGCTGATTTCCGACAGCCGGCTCACAGAGATCGATTCATCCTTGGCGGTCACCTTGAACGTCGGCTTTCGCGGGTTGAGGATGACCGAGATCACGGCTGGCAGCAGGTGAACGGTCTGCACATATTCATAGAGTTCCGAAATCCATGGCCAGCGGAACGAGCCGTAGAGATAGTTCTGCATCATCAGGTTCACGACCATGTAAGCGAGCGTGTAGGCAAGGAACTCGCCGCCCGAAGACGTGAATATCTCGAGGTTGAAGAACAGGTAGAAAAGCGGGGCGAACAGAAAGATCGTCCGCGGAAACGGGAACAGCCAGAATAGCGTCGACGACATGTAGCAAAGACGCTGCGGAATGGAGAGGCCACGCTTCAGCAGCGGAAAGCGGAAGCGCAGGATCTGCATCATACCCTGGGCCCAGCGGCTGCGTTGGCCGATGAAGCTTGCAAAGGTTGCGGGTTGCAGGCCGGCGATCAGCGGCTTGTCGACATAAATGCTGTTCCATCCACGCGAATGCAATGCGATCGCGGTTTCGCAGTCTTCCGTGATGCTGATGCCGCTAAATCCGTTGGTTTCGTCCAGCGCCGTGCGCCGCAAGACGGCCGCGGAGCCGCAGAAGAAGGCGGCATTCCATTTATCGAGGCCGCGCTGGATGATGCCGTAGAACATCTCGTTCTCGCTCGGCATCTTGTCGAACGTCTGCAGGTTTCGCTCGATCGGATCCGGGTTCAGAAAGAAGTGCGGTGTCTGGACGAGGAAAAGGCGAGGGTCGTCATCAAAATAACCGACGGTCTCAAGCAGGAAGTCCCGGGCCGGTGCGTGGTCTGCGTCGAACACGGCAATCAGTTCGCCCTTCGACGCCTTCATGCCATTGTTGAGATTGCCGGCCTTGGCGTGCTCGTTGCGGTCACGGGTCAGGTAATGCGCGTCAAGCTCCTCGCACAGCTGTTGCAATTGTTCGTGGCGGGCAGTCGCTGCCTGCGCCTCGAGAAGGTTGGGCGCGTTGCGCTTTTGCAATGTCGACCCGTCATCGAGAAGCCAGACGTCGACCCGATCGGCCGGGTAGTCCATGCTCTTTGCGGCAGCAAGTGTGTTGGCGAGCAATGCCGCATCCTCGTTATAGGAAGGGACGAAGACATCGACGCGCGGGAATTTGGTTTCGGTCGCTGCGCGCGACGGGCGAGGCGGCAACGGCATCGCCACGACAAAGAGGCTGAGCGCGCCCATCATGACGCTGTACATCTCGGCGAGATACAGCAGGAAGCCTGGAATGAAATTCTCAGGCTGGTTCAACGGCGGCAGCGTGCTTGTCGTGCGCCAGAAGACATAGCGAAGAATGATCGAACTGCCGAAGGCGAGAGCCACCAACCGCCACTTTCCCTCGCCCTTCATGAATTTGATGACAGCCATGATGGCGACGACGGTGACGCTGGCAATCAGCTGCGTCTGCAGGTTTATCGGCAGCGTGATGAGGGTGCACACGCAGGCCGTGACGATGATCCATATGATGATGCTGCCGGCTTTGCGCATGATGTCCCTCTATCTCCGACCGGCGTGCCTCTGTCGAAGATCGACGGAGGGATAGGTTGCCTGGCTATTTCGAAAGTGGACAAATTCGCGCCTGGTTATTTGCATCCCACGCCTCCTTCCGGGGCATTGGCGCAAGGCGGTCCCGGTACGGTTACAGCGCTGGTCTTGGCCCCCTGCTCGGGCACAGTCGGTAGGGGAACGAGCGGGCCGGTCGGGCGAATGGCCGGAGCCGGCGTCACAATTGGAGCGGGTGCGCTGGCCTGTCGCCGCACGACGACGGGCGGAACGCGATCCCGTACCTGAAAGGCCGGCGGTGGCGGATTGGCATGATTTGCAGGAACACCGGGGTAAATTGGGTTTCCAGTGCGGCCAAGCGAGGGGTCTGTCGTCGGCGGACCATCGTAAGGATTCCAGCCTGGCGCCGGGAACGTACCCGCAATGGTGTAGCCATACATCACGCGCAGCAACGCCTGTTCGCTCGCATGCGCATCGCATAGCCTCAAGCGGACATCGACTGTCCCGCGATTGGTGAAGGTCGTGCGATCGTTATCGCTGGAGCGGATCTGCTGCCAGCCGTACAGGCACGTATCCCCTGAACGGCTTCTACCGGTGGCGTAACCGAACGGACCGTAGTTATTCTGCACGTAGTAGTCCGATCGTGCCATGGGAACGCCCGGCAGATCACGTCGCATATCGAGATCGACGTTGCCATTGCGGATCGAGGCATAGCCGAGGCCCTTGCGGTCGTCATAGTCGCGCCCGACCGGACCAAAAAAGGTCACCCTCAAAACATTCTGACCGGGTGTCACTGCCGAGGTAAATAGAAAGATATCCTGTCGTGCTGCATTGTTGAAATCATGCTGGACGACATTGACGATCGACGGACCGCCGGGCGGCGGCAAGGCAAAGGCTTTGTCGTTGGAAACCGTCGCAGCCGGCCCGGGAACGCGGATGCCGTCTTTCGAGGCGCAGCCAGAAACCGTGGCGAACGCGAAGATCAAGCATACCGCACCATCAAAGCGCCTCGCAAAAGGCACGTTCCGACTTTCGTAGGCTCGTTTGCAGGTCGCTCGCCACGACCCGAGGTGCCGAATCAAGGTGCGCAAAATCATATGCAAGAAATAACCATTTACCGCGTTTAAGCAATTGGGACGTCACATGAATCCCAAGACCAAATGTCGAGCAGCGGGAAATTGTATTGGAATGCGACGCATGCTTGCGCTTGCCGAGCCCAGCTTTCTGATTGGCGGGGAAGCAGGTTTGCTTATCCGGTTTGGCGATCTGCTGCCAACCGGCCCGGCGTCGGTCCGATTTCATTCAGCCATTTTGTTGACAAGCTCGACCGGACGGCGAAGATATGCGCATGGCCCATTGGCCGCCCCCAGAGCGTCCGCGTGGGGTGGAGTATCGGGGGGCAATCAGCAAAACTTTCTCGTGCGCACGGTCAATCGTCATCCGTCGCGGTCATCTGCGCGGAATGTTGATTGGGTAGGCGGTCAAGAGGCAACGTGAGACGATCACTTCAGGGAGTGCGGTGAGTGACAGACGATATCAATATTTTCAATGCAGGGACCTTCGTCGGGCGGATTTGGCGTCCCGAGGTGAATGGGCCGGCCATTGTCATGGTCAGGGATGGGAACGTCTATGACATCACGTCGAAGGATGTGGCGACGATGCGCGATCTGCTGGAGCTCGATGAACCGGTCGCTCTTGTTCGCGCTCAAGAGGGCGAATTCATTGGCGAAGTCAGGTCTCTGTTGAATGGCTCCGTCGATCCCGGCGTGGCCCATCTTCTCGCGCCGATCGATCTGCAAGCTATCAAGGCGTGCGGCGTCACCTTCGCGCGCTCGATGCTGGAACGCGTCATCGAGGAGCGGGCGGCAGGCAATCCTGAGCTTGCCCAGAGCATCCGGGGACGCGTCACCGCGATTATCGGCGACAGCTTGCGCAACCTGAAAGCCGGTTCTCCGCAAGCTGCCATGGTCAAGGCTGCGCTGATCGAGGAAGGCGTATGGTCGCAATATCTCGAGGTTGGCATCGGCCCCGATGCGGAGGTCTTCAGCAAGTCACAGGTCATGTCTTCTGTCGGCCAGGGCGCCGATGTTGGCCTGCATCCAATCTCCAAGTGGAACAACCCCGAGCCGGAAATCGTACTTGCAGTCGACAGCCAGGGAAGGGTCAAGGGGGCGACGCTCGGCAACGACGTCAATCTTCGTGATGTCGAAGGCCGGTCTGCACTGTTGCTCGGCAAGGCCAAGGACAACAATGCGTCCTGCTCGATCGGTCCCTTCATCCGGTTGTTCGACGAAACCTATTCGCTTGACGACGTGCGCAATGCCGATCTTGCCCTGACGGTCGAGGGAGAGGACGGCTATGTGCTGAAGGGCAAAAGCTCGATGAAGGAAATCAGCCGTGATCCGCTCGAGCTCGTCGCACAGACGATCGGCCGCCATCATCAATATCCTGATGGGTTCGTGCTGTTCATGGGGACATTGTTTGCCCCCGTCGAGGATCGTGGCGTGCCGGGCCAGGGTTTCACGCACAAGATCGGCGACATTGTCACGATTTCCAACGACAAGCTTGGTGCCCTGCGCAACCGCGTCCTCCTGTCGACGGAATGCGCGCCATGGGAATTCGGCGTGTCTCACCTGATGCGTAATCTTTCGTCGCGAGGTTTGCTCTAGCGCTTGCCGACCAGCAGAGCGACGGGGAAAAGATCGAGAAGCGCAGCGGTCGGCAATGGATCGCCGGCCTCGAACGTGGCGCCGTCGACGATGTTCGTCAGCTGCCATGTTCGGATTCCATCGGGCATCGCGATCGAGCAATTGCCCCAATAGGACCGACACGGCCATTCGCCATTGCCGAGACCAAGAAGGAAGCGCGGCGCTACCGTCACCGCAACAGCGTCATCGGCTTCGCGCAAAAATGCGACGATCTGGTCGCTGCGATCGCCGATTGCCTCAAGTGGTCGATAGCGACCTTCGCTGAACAGCGTCGGTTCGGCGTTGCGAAGGGCAAGGCCAAGGGCGATGAGGCGTTGCTTGAGCGCACCGTCGTGCAAGGCTTGTTCGTCTTGCGTCAGGCCGGACGTTTCGAGTTTGCGGGCCAGGGACGCGAAGTCCGGTATCCGGCGATTATCGGGGTCGACGAGGCTGAGGTCGAGCGTCTCCGACCCTTGATAGATGTCGGGGATTCCGGGCGCCGTCAATTTGATCAGCGTTTGCGCCAGACCATTGAACAACCCCGCTCGAATGAATGGCGTGATGGTCTTGGAAAAATCGGCAAGGAACGGGCTATTGTCGGGGGAGAGCAGGTTGGAGCCATAGGCCTTGACCGCTGCCTCATAGTCTCCGTTTTCAATACCCCAGTTGGTGCGCAGTTTCGCCTCACGGAGCGACTTTTCGATATAGGCGAGAAAGCGGGCTTCGAGATCGCCCGGAAGATCGAATTCGCCGAGATCAGCCGGCCAGACGCCGGCAAGGGCTTGATAAAGCAGCCACTCTACCTCCGGCTCGGGCGCCGGGCCGTCACCGAGATGCGTCACGTGTTCCGCGTTCATCCGACGCCAGCGCTTTACCGCATCGCGCCAGCTCGCGGGCGCTTCCGAGATGGAATACAGACGAGCCCGCGTATCCTCCCCGCGCTTAGTGTCATGCGTCGAGGTCGCAGACAGGCCATGGGGTTGCGTTCTTGCCCGCTCGGTCATGGCTTGATGGAATCTCTGAAGGCTCGTTTCGCGACCTGTCGGCTCGCCACCCACTTCGTTGAGTGCAATTAGCCGGTTGAACCGATAGAACATGGTGTCCTCGATCGCCTTTGCCGACAGCGGGCCGGTCAGCTGTTGGAAGCGGCGGCGAAATTCGGCGGCCTTCTCCCTAGCCTCGGTCGAAACCTCGCTTTTGAAGACCTTGTCGACAAAAGCCAATGTCCTGCCGTCCGGCGCCTCGCTGCGGTTTGCCGCAGTAAACAGAACCTTGCTCCAGAGGGCGGCGTCTGTCTCATTCAGGCCTTCCGTCGTTCCGTATGTACGATAGGTCGGAAATGCCACGAGAATCTTGCAAAGCGCGTCCCGCAGTGACCTCTCATCGATTTTGTCGCCCTGCAGGCCAGCCACGCCCGCCAGCAATTTCAGCAGGTTGTTGGCTTCTACAGCAAGATTGTGCTCGATCAGCAGCATCTTCGCCTTCCGAATGCCGGCAGCGAAACCAGGCTGATCGACGGCAATTTCGCCATAGGCCTGATCGAGATCGGATGCGAGGTCACTGTTGATGAAGACATGGCTCAACGCCGAGATGAACTCGTAGCCCGTGGTGCCGGAGATCGGCCAGTTTGGCGGCAGTTGCTCCCCTTCCGCGAGAATTTTTTCGACGATGATGTAGACGTCGGATCCGACTTCGCGGCCCAGTCGTTCCAGATATTCCCGCGGATCGACGAGCCCGTCGATATGATCGATCCTCAGGCCGTCGACGAGACCCCCGCGCACAAGATCGAAGGTGAGGCGGTGCGAATCGGCAAAGACGGCGGGGTCTTCCACACGCAGACCGACAAGGCCTGTCACCTCGAAGAAGCGACGGTAGCTCAATTTGCTCGCAGCTTCTTTCCAGCCGAGAAGCTGCCAGGGTTGGACCTCGAGTATACGACGCAGCACATCGTGCCGCGCGGACAGATCGGCCAACGCGTTCTGCAGATGAAGCGTCGTCTCGTTGTTGCAGACAAGCTCTTTGAGCTCATCGTGAAATTCTGCGGCGCCACGCGGGTCAGCCCTTGATGCGAGCGTTGCGATTTCGCTGGCGAGGGGAACGGGCAATTGCGACAGGATTCCTGCATAACTGGCTGGATTCAGCGGGATGAGATTGTCGAAATAGGCGACTGTCAGCGCTCCAGCCTCGGCATCGACGGCTAGCGACAACTCGCGGGAACCCAAGATCTCCTCTAGCGGCTTGCCGAGGATAGGCAGCGTCAGCTTGCGGTTCCAGTCGATATCAAAATGGCGGGCGAAGGGGCTTTGATTTCCCCACTCGACGACACTGCGCCACCACGGAGCTTCCAGGGAGGCAGCCATATGGTTCGGGACGATGTCGAGGATCAGGCCAAGACCGGCGGCGTGCAACGCAGCGGCCAGGCGCTCGAAACCGTCGCGCCCGCCAAGCGTCGGGTCGATTTCGTTGGCGTCTGCAACGTCATATCCGTGCGTTGAGCCATTGGCGGCGGTAAAGATCGGCGAGGCGTAGAGATGGCTGATGCCGAGCCGTTTCAGGTAGGGTACGAGTGCGGACGCGCGATCGAAGGTCATGCCTTCGCGAAACTGGAGGCGGTAGGTCGAACGCGGGATGTCGATCAGGGAGGAAGGAGCCATGTTGCGGGGATGTCGCTCGTGAGGGTTTCTGCAGCAGCAAACCCCTGGGGCATGCTTTAGTTCCCAAGCGGGGACCGTGCCGCATACACCTGAAATCGCCGCCGAATTAAAGCGCGGGCGCGGATACTCATGAGAGCGGGAAGGGCTATTTTCGCGGTTAGTGCGTTGGCGCAGGTTGCAGCTCGGCCTGGCGGCTGCGGGCGGCCGTCAGCTCTGTCGTCGTGTGGTTCAGACGGTCGGCCAATACGCGCATGATTTCGACTGTCATCTCGGGGAAGTCGGCAAGCAGTTTCAGAAAATGTTCCTTGCTGATCCGCAATGCCTCGAGTTTCGAGGTTGCCTTGACCGTCGCCGTACGAGACACATCGCAAAGAATGGCAATTTCACCAACGATCGAGTTTAGTTCAACGTCGGCAATCTTAATCTCGCCTGCGGGCGTGTCGACAAGGATGTCGGCAGTGCCAGAAAGAATGACATAGGCGGCGTCCCCGAAGTCACCCTGGTGAAAGAGACTTTGACCGGCGTTATAGCTCACCCGATCCGATGTGAAGGCCAAAAGCTTGAGCTTTGCCGGTGCAATCCTTGCAAAGATCGGCACCCGCCTCAACATTTCGACTTCATCTTTCAGAAGCATGATCGTTCAAACCCCCAGTTTGGCCGTTCGTTTAGCGTATTACGATAACAGTTCTTTGAACATACCGTTTTTTTCCAAAAGATCGGTGCTTGTACCGCTTTCGGCCAGCGTTCCCCCGTTGAAAACGAGGATTCGCTCGAACAGCTCCGCTAGGGTGACGTTGGACAACACCCAGATGATCGCCGGGGCATGGCCCTCCTTGTGCAGGTTCGTCAGCACCGTTCTGACGATCTGGTCCTGAAAGCGGTGGTCGAGTGCCAAAAGAGGACGATTGAAGATCAGGTAGTCGGAGCGCTTGAGGAGCGCGCGCGCCAGATTGAGCTTTTGTCGCTGTACATTGGTCAGCCGCTTGCCGCCGGAGCCGACATTGAAGTCCAGTCCGATGGACAGAACGCTGTCCTGCAGCCCCAACCTGTTGAAGAGATCGCGCATGATGACGTGGATGCGTTCTGGTGCATCCGCTTGCTGATGGGCAATCCTGCCGAAAAGCACGTTGTCCATCAGAGATGCCGACGAGGTAAAACGTTCCGGATCGTAGCGCTCGATGACGGCATTGAGGTCCGCCGGGATATGCTTGTGGAATTCCGCGCGCGCTTCGACGATCTTTGCCATCAGCTCGTCGGTCAGGAGACCGAAGCGGTGGCGCGGTTCGATGTAAGAGAAGCTCAGGCGGATGATGCTGGTCTGTTCTTCGTCGGTCGCCGCGTCGAAGCCGCGACCCTTCAACTTTTGCAAAAGCGCCTGATATTCCGGAATGTCGTCGGCGGTCATGAAGGTCAGCTGCTGGAAGAAGGGGTGGTCCGGCGGCAAATCAGTGAACAGTTCAACGGCGTTCTCGGCAATTTCCAGCCCCATCGCATAGAGTTCGACGTTGAGGCCGGTATCCTGGAAGAGCTTGCGGAAATACGGGTGCGCCGCGAGTTTACGGTTGGTCATCAGTGGGCGCTTCAGCGTGCCGAACAGCATGTTTTCGCCGACAGTTGCCTGCGGATTGTAGGAGGCAAACTCAAAAGGTACCACGAGCCCGTCGAGGTTTTCCTCCCTCAGGCGCTCCAGAAGCGCCTTTCGCAATTCGACGATGCGCCCAGTGAGATCATCATGTGCACCTGGGTCTATGGTCGAACGCAATGCCATGTCGAGCAAATCCTGAGACATGAGCACCGCATCGAAGACCGGGCGCATGACGCTATAAAGATCCTCGGGGCCCGTCGCGCCCATTGAGGCATAGTCGACCCAATCGCTGTTGAGGTCAAACTCGGGATTGCCGGCCCGGCGGGCCTCTATCATCGACCATTTGAATTTGGTCGCCTCAGCGTCTTGGTAGTTGACCGTCGTCATGGGCGCGTGCTTCAGCCCGTAGAGGATGTTGTCCCGAAGCGTGCCGTGAAAGAAGTATGTGTCGGAACCGGCATAGGCGATCCGCCGTCCGGTCACCGATTCCGGCAGTTCCAGCAAGTCTTGTCCGTCGATGGTGACGCGTCCGCTGTCGGGCCAGAGCAGACGGCCGAACGCTTCGGCCAGATATTCGCCGCCGCTGCCGCTTTCGCCGACGATTGCCACAGTCTCGCCCGGATGCAGTTCGACTGACACGTGATCCAGCACGCGCGCGCCACTGTCGTCGCTGATCGTGAGGTTGGTGGCGGTCAGCGCATGCGTGAGGCGGGCGCTTGGCTCGCACGCGAGCGCCTGGATTTTCGGATCGATCAGCCGGTCGACGCTGAACTGCTCGACGACCTGATTGTATTTGACCTGTACGTCCTGGCGCGACTGGTCCCAGTCGATGAGTTCCTTGAGCGGCCCCGGCAGGTCCTTGTAGGCGTTGATGACGGCGACCAGCTGGCCGATATCGAGCCGGCCCTGCAGCGCTAGAAAGCCGCCGATCGAATAGAACAGGAATGGCGTCACTTGGGCGAGGAAGTTGTTGATGAACTTCACCATGAACTTCCACTGGTAGAGGTCATAGCGGATGGAGAAGATCAATCCGAGGCGGGCAGCAATATCGGCTCGCTCGAAGTTCGACGTATCGTTGCCGTGGATAGTGCCGATGCCGTCGACGATCTCGCCGACGCGACCCGACAGCTCGCGGGCCGTCAGCTGGCGCTGGCGGCCAAGCTCCAGCAGCCGCTTGCGCATACGCGGGATGACAACTGCCTGAACGGCAACGATGCCGGCCGCGATCATGCCGAGCCAGAAATTCTGCATCAGGATGAAGATCAGCGATGTGATCGCCTGGCCGCCGAGAAGCGCCGGCTGAACGAAGGCATCTCCGGTGAAGCCGCCGAGCGGTTCCACTTCGTCTTTGATCATGGTGGCGATTTCGGCCGCCTTGACGCGTTTGAAATGCGACGGCGGGAAACGCAGGACGCGGTCGATCAGCTGGAAGCGGATGCGGCGCAGCATACGCTCGCCAAGCCGACCCTTATAGGTGTTGATGTAAAGCTTGAAGAGGCCGTTGAGAATGACGAGCGCCAGGAAGACGAGGCTGAGCGCGATCAGCATCTCAAAGCGTGTAAGCTGCAGTCCAGGAAAGAGGGTGATGTGGCCTATGTATGGTATATCATAGGCCAGGCGCATGAAGGTCTGCGTTGCCCCTTCCTTTTCGAAGCCCTTGCCCTGAATAGGTCCGTTGACGATCTGCTTTGGCAGATCGAAGGAAAGGAAGTACGGAACCATCGATGCGGCAACGACAAGCAGAATCCAGATCTGCTCCAGACGCGTATTCGACCAGATATATTTGGCTAGGCTTTTTTCCATTGCTTATCGCATGCTTCTAATAAATTCAGCGGCTCTTATGCTCGACGTCATCATGGACATGCGGCTCGCACCCGGAAAACAGGAAACTCCGATCGGCCTTGCGCGCGACCAGCTCCGATTCATAGAGAAATCAGTTTATAGCACAACGTTCCGAAAAACGAGGAGAGGAGGTCGTGAAAGCAATCCGCGCCCATTAGACGGCGTTGCGAACTATATATGACGTTCGTTCCGAACCCTTCAAGTCAAGGGAATGGGAAGATGGCTTTGGTTTCGCAAGGATTTCGATCACCGCTTCGGTGAGCATCTCTGCGGTCAACCCCGCTTCCGGCAGAGCGGTCGCGAGCCCTCGTTCTTCGAGCCGCTCGGCACGCACCGACTGCTCGGTTTCGCCGCCTGCGGTGAACGGCACCAGGATGGATCGGCAGCCGGTCACGAGAAGATCGCCGACGGTGTTGTAGCCAGCCTGCGAAATCGACAGTTCGGCGCGTTTCAGAAGAGAAGGAAAGTCCCTCCTAAACCGTACGAGCTGGACGTTGTTAGGCGCTTGCAGGCCAAGAGCCGAGAAATCCTCGTCCGGCAGGTTTGGGCCGGCGATCAGGCACCAACGTCGATCCCGCTCCATCATTTTTGCCACTTCAAGGGAAGCACGGATCAGGTCGCGTCCGACAGCACCGCCGCCCGCCGAAACGATAATATCGAACGTCTCTGAGGGCTCCGGCGGCATGGGGGGCGCAACCAAGCCTGTGTACGCCACCTTGTCGGCGATCGTCGCCGTCGGAGGAAAGGTTTCTTCCAGCCGGACGAAGGTGGGATCGCCATGAACCAGCACGCCATCGAAATGCCGGTCGATAAGATCGACTGTCTCCTCGTCGCGGCCAGGCTTTTTCTGCTGCTGCAGGATATCGCGGAGCGAGGTGAAGAGCTTGGGGCGAGGCTTGGCTGCATCGATTGCGTCAAGCAGCGGCAACAGTTCGAACCGCATCTGGCGGCGGCCGAATGGAAAGGCCTCGATGATGACGACATCGGGCGAAGAAGCCCTGAACGCGTCGAGCAGAAGATCGCGGCGATAGTCGAGAAAGGGCTGGTCGACAGGCGTGCCGTGCTGATCCGCAAGCCCGGCGAACCCGGCGCTTGCCGCAGCCACGGGCGGCAGCTTCACGGATATCACATCCTGGCCGGGGAATCCCGCCACCGGCAATCCGCCGGTGACCATGGTGACGGTACACCCTTCCTTCGCCAAGGCGCCGGCGATCCGGCTTGCCCGGGCAAGATGTCCAATCCCCAGCAGGTGCTGGACATAGAAAAATACGCGAGGAGCGCTCATGCAGATTTCTGCCATTCCTCTTGTCTCTGCCACTCTCCCTCAAAGAGCTCGGTCAACTGGCGGATGCTCGAATGATGGTCGAAGTGGTCGCGGACGCGCCGCTCGGCCGCATCACCCAGGAGATGTCGGATTGACGGTTCGCGGATAGCCCGTTCCAAGGCCAACGCCAGCGCTTGAGGGTTGTCAGGCGGAACGACCAGGCCGTTTTCTCCGTCCGTCAGCAGCTCAGGGACGCCGGAGACCTGCGTCGAAACGCAGAGAAGCCTCTGGCTCGATGCTTCGACAAGGACATTCGGCAGACCGTCACGGTCGCCATCGGCAGCGACGCGGCAGGCAAGCGCGAAGATATCCGCCTGGCGGTAGTGCGAAAGCACATCCTCCTGCGCAAGAGCGCCCTTCCAAACGATACGCGAGGCAATCCCCAGCCTGTCGGCAAGCGCCTTCAGCTTCGGCAGGCCATCGCCGCCGCCGATATGCTCGAAGCGCCAGCTTAAATCCGCCGGCAGCAGTGCGAGCGCGTGCAGCAGCACGTCATAGCCCTTCTTCTCGACGGCGCGTCCGACGCTGACGATCCTGACAGGGTCAGACAGCTGCGAGCCGTCCCGATTGGAGTGCGGCTCCTCGAAATGGCTAAAGCGCGCCAGATCGAGCCCGTGATAGCTCAGGTGCACGCGCTCCTTTGCAGGGGTCAGGGTGCGCATGTGATCGAAGCCGTTATGGGTGCATGTCACTGTCCAGCGGGCGCGGCCAAGTTTTTCCGTCAGCTCCCAGTCTGGGGATGTCCAGATATCCTTGGCATGAGCCGAGCAGGTCCAGGGCACGCCGGTCATGATGCTGGCATAGGCGGTGACGGAGGCCGGCGTATGGATGAAGTGGGCATGCAGCCATTCGCCGCCATCCGGCCATTCATGGGCGAGCACCAGCGCCTGTCCGAAACGTCGGAACCGGTTTGGCGTGGGATCTCGGCGCAAATCGGTCCAGAATTGTGTCAAGAGCGGTTTGAAGCCGGGCTTCGACAGGCCGGCAACAAGGGCGCGGAGCGCCCGCAATGGCTCCTGATACAGATATTCCGGCAGATAGACGACCCGGGCCTTAATCTGGTCATGGACGGGGTGACGCTTCTTATCGGTCGGCTTGCGCATCGAGACCAGCGTCAGGTCGAAGCCGGCGCGCTCCAGCCCCAGCAGTTCCTGCGCGATGAATGTCTCCGACAGTCTCGGATAGCCCTTGAGAACGACGAGTATCTTTTTTCGGATTGGCAAAATCGGATGCCCTATTCGGCAACAATGGAAAGCGGCGGATAGCTCTCGCGGTCGTCCAGCCAGTCTCCAACGATCCTGGAAATATGGACCAGACCCTCGAGCCGCATATTCTCTTCACCGCTCTGGGATGGCGGAGCCCGGTGGGTCAGCCGCTTTAATGCGGCAGAAAGGAGCATGGGATCGGCCGATTCCTCCGGCAGCAACATGTCGATAAGGCCAAGTTCGCTGGCGCGTTGCGCGCGGATCAGCTGTTCCTCGCGTGGCCGCGTCCGTGGGATGATCAGCGCCGGCTTGTCGAACGACAATATTTCGCAATAGGTGTTGTAGCCGCCCATCGCCACAACCGCCTTGGCCCCGTCGATCAGTTCTTCCATCCGGTTGTCGAACTCGATGACCTCGAGACAGGCAATCTTGTTGCTGCGCTCGACAAGCTCGGTGCGCTCGCGGGCCGGCATATAGGGTCCGAGAACGATCAGAGTCTTATGCTGCAGCGACTGATCCTGCTCATAGGCGTTGACGACATCGCGGACGAGATCGGCGCCGTCTCCGCCTCCGCCTGTGGTCACCAGGATATAGTCTTCGTCAGGCACGTGTTCGGATTTGGTGCCTTGCGGGACACTGCGCTGCAGGAAACCGACGAAATCCATCTTCCGGCGAACGCCCGACGGAACATCGAGGCCGATCAGGGGATCATAGAAATCAGGCGGGCCGTAAACCCAGACCGTATCGTAGAACTGATCGATCTTCTGCAACATGTTGCTTTTTTTCCACTCGGCTTCGAGCAGGTGCGGTGCGTCCATAACGTCGCGCATGCCCAGCACCAACGTTGTGCCCCGGGCTTTCAAATATTGCAGAGTCTCCTCGACTTCGCCCTTCAGGCCCAGCGGCTCCTTGTCGACGATGAAGATATCTGGCTGAAAGTTCTCGGCGGTCTGGCGGATGATCGCCTGGCGCATCTTCAGCGTATCCTGCAGGTCGACATGACCCGCCATAGAGGTGTATTCGCCGTCCTTAAGCTTGATGACGCTCGGCACGGTCACGAAATCCACGCGTGCGCGGTAATCGAAGGCGCCAGCAATTGTCGCGCCCGAGATGATCAAGACGTTGAGGCCGCGATAGTCGCCGACCAGGGAATGCGCGATCGTACGACAACGACGCAGATGGCCAAGGCCGAATGTGTCATGGCTGTACATGAGGATACGTGCGTCTTCTAAGCGCCGCTTCATGGGCAAAACCTCAGGGAACAAACTCGTCTTGGCGGCTGGTCGTCATGAACACTAATGCAACCGCTTTGGAGATAACAGTCCAATGCCTGGCAGCGCTTGACCTTATTTGTAGGGATCGGCAGCATCGCGCAAGCCATCTCCCAGAAAATTGAACGCCAGTATAACAAGTATGACCGGGATCATCGGGAACAGCAGCCAGGGATAGAAGGCGATGACACTGACGCTCTTTGCCTCTGTCAGCAGGATTCCCCAGCTGGTAATCGGCGGTCGCAGGCCAAGCCCAAGAAAGCTCAAAGCGGTTTCACCGAGAATCATGCTGGGGATTGAAATCGTCGCCGTTGCAATCAGATGCGACATGAAGCCGGGCACGAGGTGGCGGCCTATGATCCTGTGCGACCGCGCGCCCATCAACTGGGCCGCGAGCACATAGTCCTCCTCGCGCAGTGACAGCAGCTTCGAGCGCACGGCACGGGCAAGCCCCGTCCAATCAAGGATGCCAAGGATGATGGTAATGCCGAAATAGACCAGGATGGGGCTCCAGGTGACCGGCATGATGGCGGCCAGCGCCATCCACAACGGCAAGCTCGGCAGCGACTGCAGCACTTCGATCACCCGCTGCACCAGGAGGTCAACGACACCGCCGCGATAGCCGGCAAAGCCACCGATGACGATGCCGAGCACGAAACTGATGGAGATGCCGATCAGGCCGATCGTCAGCGATATGCGCGCGCCATAGATGATGCGCGACAGCACGTCACGTCCGAGGCGGTCGGTGCCCAGGAGAAACATCTGGCCACCGATAGCCGGGCAGACCAGATGGAGATTGGCCGGAAACAGTCCCCAGAAGCGGTAGGGATCACCCTGGCAGAAAAATCGGATCGGCTGCACATTATGCTTCTTCTCGGTATAGACCCGGCGCAAGGTGTTGAGATCCAGCGTCATCGCCCGGCCGTAGACGAACGGGCCGACGAAGGCGCCATCATTGAAGAAGTGAACCCGTTGCGGCGGCGCGTGGATGAAGTCGACGTTACGCGTATGCAGTCCGTACGGGGCCAGGAATTCGGCGATCAGCACCACTCCATAGAGGAAAAGCAGGAAGATGCCGGATACGACTGCGATCCGGTGACGCTTGAATTTCCACCACATCAACCGCTTCTGAGAGGCCTTGTAGTACCGCGTCTGTCCAGCAGACATGGTTTCAAACTGCATCGGATCGAAAGGTGCGGTCGAGACGTAATGCTCTAGAGGTGCTCCGGGCGTGGGCAAGGGTAACGTCACTTGTTGCTCCTGCCTTGCAAGCGGATACGGGGATCGAGGAAGCCGAGGGCAATATCGGAAATCAGAACGCCGACCACGTTCAGGAAGGCCAGAAACATCAGGAACGAGCCGGCGAGATACATGTCCTGGCTCTGGAGGGCTTTGATCAGCATCGGTCCGGTGGTTTCCAACGACAGCACGATCGCGGTGATCTCGGCGCCGGAAATGATTGAGGGCAGGATCGAGCCGATATCGGCAACGAAGAAATTGAGCGCCATCCTCAGCGGATATTTGATCAGCGCCCTCAGCGGGTGCAGGCCCTTTGCCCGCGCCGTGACGACATATTGCTTCTGCATCTCGTCAAGCAGGTTGGCGCGCAGCCGACGGATCATGCCCGCTGTTCCAGCGGTACCGACGATAATGACTGGGATCCACAGATGCGAGAGGATGGAACTTGCCTTTTCCCAGCTCATTGGCTGAGAGAGGTATTTTTGATCCATCAGATGACCGATCGAGACGCCGAACCAGACATTGGCGAAATACATCAGGATCAGGGCCAGCATGAAGTTCGGAATGGCGATGCCGAGGAGCCCCATGAATGTCAGCCCGTAGTCGCTCCAACTGTATTGATGGGTCGCCGAATAGATGCCGATCGGGAATGCGACCAGCCATGTCAACAATATGGTCGTGAAGGAGACGAGCATGGTGAGCCACAGTCGGTCGCCGACGACCTCGGAGACCGGCAGCTGGTATTCGAAGGAATAGCCGAAATCACCGTGCAGCATGCCGGCAGCCCAGTTGACGTATTGCACCGCCATAGGCTTATCGAGGCCATACTGCTTGCGCAGATCCTCTATCTCCTGGAGATTGGCGGATTCGCCCTGCGCCCTCAGCTCGGCAATCTGGCTCTCGAAAAAGTCGCCAGGCGGCAATTGGATGATGGTGAATACCAGTATCGATATGACCAAAAGCGTCGGCACCATGACGGCGACGCGCCAGATTATATATCGCAGCACCTATATCTCCTCCTTCATCCAGAAGGTGTCGGGCATGTAGACGCCTAGATAGCAGGTCGGATCAAAGCCGTAGAGGGCATGGTTCGGCAGGTTCCGAAGCTTTGTGGATCTGAGGACCGGCTGGAATGTGCCGTTGATCAGGCCGATCGAAAAAACCTGCTGCGTGTAGATCGTCAGCATTTTCTGCCAGATTGCCGTCCGCTCATCGAGTGTGGGAGCGACCCCCCATTGTTTCAGAAGTTCCACCAGTTGGGTTGCTTCCGGCAGATCGGGCGAGGTGCCTTGGGTTCCGGCAGAAAGATAATACATGCCCCAAAGCGGCCATTGCAGCTGGTCGTCCTGCGTCGGCGCCAACTGTGCGGGATTCATGTCTGCCGTCGGTACGCCGTTGTCGAGGCCGTACCAGATGGACATCATGATGCGACCGCCCATGGCGCGGCTGCGGAAAACATCGCGCTGGGAGGAGCGCGTGAAAAGCGCTATGCCGATCCGTCGCCAGTGGTCAGTGATCAGTTCCAGGACGTCGGTGTCAAGCGTGCTCTCGCCGGCGGTTTCGACTGTGATTTCGGCACGCCTACCGTCTGGCAGCAGACGGATGCCGTCGTCGTCGCGGTTTTGAAGCCCGGCCTGATCCAAAAGCGCATTGGCCTGCTCCTCGTCGTGCGAAATCCAGGCGTCGGCATATTCCTGCTTGAAGAGCGGGCTTTCGGGCAAGATCGTATCGGCGCTCTCGGTGCCAAGCCCATAGAAAACGGCCTGGTTGATCTCGTGACGATCGATTGCCAGCGACAGCGCCCTGCGGACGCGAACGTCGCGGAACACTTCCCGCCAGACGAGGTCCGAACAATTGAGGTTGGGAAGAAGGGCGACGCGTGAACCGCGTGCCATTTTCCATAAATCGACTTTAACGGGATAGCGCTTTTCGGCATCCTTCAGGAAGGTATAGTCGTCGAAGTCGATACCCGTCGCCTGGAGGTCGCTTTCGCCCGCACCGGTCTTTGCGGCAATGATCGACGACTGGCTGATGCTCAGAACGAAGCGGTCGATATACGGCAGCTGACGGCCGTTTTCATCAATGCGATGGAAAAACGGATTGCGCTCGAAAACATACTGCTCCGCCGGCGAGGCTGTTGTATTGCGCCAGGGGTCGAGCACGGGAAGGGCCGGGTTATCCGGCCGATAGCCGCGCCCCATCTTGATGTGAAGGTCGGCCCATTTCTTGACACGGTTGTCCTTCATCAATGCGGAAAGCCGGATATCATCCTGATATTTCTTGTGAAATTGCCTGAGATAGTGGCCAGGTCCGGCGAGCACGAGCGGCTGGGGGGCCGCAAGACTAGCCAGAAAATTCGGATTCGGCTCCTGCCAGGAATAGCGCACCGTCAACGGGTCGACCACTTCGAAACGGGGCAGCTTGCCGTGCGGTCTCAGCTCAAGCGCGCCCCCTCCCGGCGTCAAAGACTTATTGAGGATGACGTCTTCCCACCAATAACGGAAATCATCCGACGTGAACGGCTCGCCGTCAGACCACTTGTGGCCCGGGCGGATCTTGAAGGTGAAGACGCTGTCGTCCTTGGCCTCGAAACTCTCGAGAATGTCGGGCTGCAGTTGCAGCTTCTCGTCGTAGCCGACAAGCCTTGCATAGCCATAGATGGTCATGAAGCGAATGTCTTTTTGATCGCCGATGATCATGCGAACCGTACCGCCATATTCGCCGGGTTCGCGCCCCATGTCCTTGATGCGCACGATCCTCGGCCGGTCGGGTATGCGATCTACAAGAGGCGGCATCTGGGCCGCTCTTAGCCATGGGCGGAGATATTCCGGTTCATAGTCACGATCGGTCGCGCCCGATGCTACGGCTGGAAGCAGCGTGGAGGCCATCACTCCGAGAAAGGTCCGGCGCGTTACCACGTGCGCAATTCCTGTAGATCGGCGTCGGTGCGGGCGCGCACGAAATGTCCGTCGCCGAGATCGGCATAGTCAAGATCGACCTTGTCGTCTTCAATGAATTGCGGCGCCCAGTTGCGCTTGGGGTTGGTTCCGAGCGCCTGAAGTGTCGCAAAATCCAGCGGCCTGTCGAGATCGGGGAAGGGCACCGCAGCGAGTAGCGACCGCGTGTAGGGGTGGACCGGACTGCGCAAGATGACCTCACGGGGAGCGATTTCGACGATACGGCCGCGGAACATCACTGCAATCCTGTCCGCCATATAGTCGACGACGGCGAGGTTGTGCGAAATGAACAGGTAGGTCAGCCCAAGCTCCTTCTGCAGATCCTTGAGGAGGTTGAGAACCTGAGCCTGAACCGACACATCGAGAGCCGACACGGGCTCGTCGAGGATCAAAAGCTTTGGCCCGAGGGCAAGGGCGCGAGCGATGCCGATGCGCTGTCGTTGACCACCTGAAAAGCTGTGCGGATAGCGGCTGAGGTAGCGCTCGTCCAACCCGATCGCCCGCATCAATGCCTTGACCTTTTCCTTCCGCTCCGCGGTTGTGCCGCGGCCATGGATTTCCAGGGGCTCGCTCAGGATGTTGCGAACGTTCATGCGTGGCGACAGCGACGACACCGGATCCTGAAATACCATCTGGATCTTGGTTCTCAGCTCCATGAGCTCGTCGCCGCGTGCTGCCAATACATCGATTTCGCCGTGGCCGTCATTGAACGTAACCGAACCAGCCTCAGGGGTGATGGCACGCATCAATATCTTGCTGACGGTGGTCTTCCCACAACCGCTTTCGCCGACAAGACCCAGACATTCTCCACGCCGGATATCGAAGCTGACGTGATCCACGGCGTGCGTCTTAACAACGTCGCTCCGGGAAAATATGCCGCGCTTCTTTGCGGTGTAGACTTTCTCGAGGTTTCGGACGGACAACAATATGTCAGGAGCGCCGGCGACTGTCTTTTTCTTGCCAAGCAGCGAGTCGATATTGACCGGAACTTCGCGAAGCGCCTTCAAGCGTTCGCCGGGCTTCATGTCGAAATGCGGCACTGCCGACATCAGGCCCTTGAGGTAGGGATGCTGCGGGTTGCGAAAGATTGTGTCGACGGGGCCAGCTTCCATAATCTCACCGTGATAGATGACGACGACTTCGTCCGCCATATTGGCGACGACGCCCAGATCATGGGTGATCAGAAGCATGGCCATGTTCAGCTTGTACTGTAGATCACGCAACAGGCCGAGGATCTGGGCTTGAATAGTCACATCGAGTGCGGTTGTCGGCTCGTCGGCGATCAGAAGCGCCGGATTGCAGATCAGCGCCATCGCGATCATTGCACGCTGGCGCATGCCGCCGGAGAGCTCGAACGGATACATGTTGTAGGTTCGGTGCGGGTCCTGAAAGCCGACAAGGCCGAGCATTTCTTCGGTTCTTTGCCGTTGCTCGATCTTAGTGGCGGTGCTGTGGATACGCAACGCTTCGCTGATCTGATTGCCGACGGTGTGGAGCGGCGAAAGCGACGTCATCGGTTCCTGGAAGATATTCGCCATGCGGCTACCGCGCAGTGCCCGCATCTCGCTACTGTCCCGGGATAGCTGGAGGATATCGGTCGTCTTGCCGTCGAGCGGATCGGTAAACAGGATGCGGCCGGAGGCCAGCGCCGGGTTCGGCAGGATTCCCATGATTGCCTGGCTGATGATCGATTTGCCCGATCCGGACTCTCCGACCAGCGCCGTCACCTTGCCGGGCAGTATCCTAAGGTTCGCGCTCTTGACCACGCGCGACTTATCTCCGAACACCGCGAAGGAGACGTCGAGGTTTTCGATGCGCAACAAATCCGTCGCAGACGCCATGCAAAACTGTTCCTGCTCATACAATCCCCCATGGATCGTCAAGGTACACTAACGTAGCCCCTGACAGGTGTCTAGTTGCACCTGAACGTCGGCAAAAAAGCCGTTGTTTCCAAGCGGCTATGACACGAACATATAAGCGGACGCGAAGTTCGGTTTACTGAATGAATTTCCCGAATTGCGGCCGTTTATCCAGCTTCGTTGCGTCTCGATGGAGCAGGATGACACGTTCGGCTTCGGACAGCCCGTCGCGCACCGCCTCCTCGAACGCATCTCCGGATTTTGCGGGCATTGTGGTGAATTTCGGATGCAGAACGGTCAGTTTCTGACGGATCCCGCGCAGCTTTTCTTCGCCGAGTGTCACCCACTCACCATCGCAATAGCCGGCAAAGGCCTGGCTTGCCACGACTTCGCGCGTATATTTCTTCGTCAGGGATTGAAGGCGCTCCACTTCATTGACGGCGGAACCGAAGGCCGAGAAGGTTAGGCGATCCCTAAGGCCGACATTGCCGAACATGACGTTGCCGACGTGCAGGCCGATACCGTAGCGAACGACGCTCATGCCCTTCTCCTGCCGTTCGGCATTGAGATGCTCCACGCGGGCCTGTGCCTGAAACACAGCCGACAGCGCCGCCTGGCAAGCAACCTTCGACGGGTCCTTGTGCCTGCCGCAGGGATAAACCGCGAGAAAGCCATCGCCGAGGAAGCTCAGAATCTCACCGCCATTGCGATTGAACGGTGCTGCAATCGCATCGAAGAATTCGTTGAGCGTGTCGATATAGGCCTGACGGCCTTCCTTCTCGGCATACATCGTTGACTGGCGCATGTCGCCCATGACCAGCGCCGCACGGATGGTTTCTCCGTCGCCGCGCCGGATCTGTCCGTTCAGCACGCGCTTGCCGGCATCGCCTCCCAGATAGGTGGTCAGCATATTGTTGGCGAGCTTGCCGAGCACCGCCATCTTGGCGGCAACGGCCAGATGGTTCTGCATCCTGAGCAGCGCCGCTATCATCTCCTCGCTGAAGCCGCTGGAGCTGTCGGTCGACCAGGATCCCATCATGCCCTGCGCCGAGCCGTCGCCGAAGGTCTGCACGAACGCGATATAGTCCGTCACCTTATCCGTGCGCAGCTCCTCGAAGATCGGAAATTCGAGAGGGCCGTCCTTGTCGATTCGACGGCGCAAGTGGTCGAGGTTATTCGTCAAAAGATGATAATAAGGACTTTGCAGGAACCGCTCCGGCTTTTCAGTGCCGTGCCGATAGCCCTCGATCGTCAAGCCGCTCGAGCGCTTCCATGTGAAGCCGAGGGCGTCGTAGAGGGGATGCAACATAGAAAATGTCAGATGGACGCGCGCAATCGGCATCCCGGTCGCGGCGATCCTGTCGCAGAAGCCTCGAACGATGCTCTCCAGATTTTCGCCGGTCAGCGCCGCTTGCGTCAGCCACTCTGCAACCTTGTCGAGGAATATGTCGGAAACGCTAGAATGGATTGTCTTCATCCCGAGGCCATGTCCTTGCGATCTATCTGGTCGTCCGCCTGTACCGCACGGCGTGGGCGCGGCGATACGGTCGGGTCCAAGCGTTCTGCCACAGGTCGAATGAACAGACCGTGCGATGTGTCGGCCCGCGCGTCGTAATCGAATGTTGGCCGGGCCGCCGAATTCTCAGGCTGCAAATAAGCGGTCGCGAAGCTGAAACAATGGCTTGAATGTCATCTTTGCGGAAAACAGCTTTCATGTCTCTGAAAAGTCGCAGCGGCTTTGATGCTCACGAGAGGTCCAGCGAGGGGATAGATGCCTCGTCAACGACGGTCGTCGTTGTCCGACCCGGGAGCCGCTTGGCCGACAATTCCGCCGCTGCCATAGCATAGCCGCCATTGGCACCGTCGATGAAATGCATGTGATCGCGCGACAGCGGCGTCGGCACGAAGCATGTCATCAGCGCGGAGGACTGCCGATGCAGCCCGTAGCGGCAGACGCCCTGGTTCTCGGCTTCTTGCAGACGCGCTTTTATTCTAGACAAATGATCGTCGTCGACGTCGATGGTCATTTTGAGTCCGTCGTCGAACTTCCTGAAGTCCGAATTGGCAGCGACGTCCCGTTTATATCGCCTTGCATCGAACTTGCCGAGGGTGATGCCGAGCTTGTGGAGAACAAATACGAGGCCGATCTGCGACAGAATTGCGAGCTTGCGCTGAAAGAGCTTGCCTTTAGGCGCTGTTGCCCGCGCCTCCACCTCGACCCCGGAGAGCGCGAGCGCCAAGTCCGGCCCGTCGGCCGGCACGGGATGCCCGTCGCGGCGTTGTTCCATTGAGATTCCAATGACATCGGTAACCAGGCGCTGAAATTCCTCACCATTGCCGGCAGTCCCCGGTTTAGCGATGATCGAGACGATCTGGCCGTTGCGGGCCTCGATGGGGTTCCAGCGGCATGAGAGGCCGGTCAGATCTGGCCGCGTCTTGTCCGGTGCCCGGTCGATACCGTATTTCCCGGCCTTCATCTGCGCCTCCGCCCAGCTCGCGCCTCCGCCTGAAAACATGGCGTAGGATACGAGGTCACTCGGGCTGAATCTTGCGACGCGCACATCGAGACCCTGGGCCCGGACATCGGACATCGGCACCAGCGCGGTGCGCAAACTCAGCTGCAGGTCGTCAGCCACCCACGCCTGAACCGCACCCAATGCTTCGCGGACGCGCTCGCCTCCCGAGTGGGGAATAGCAACAAGAGCACCATCGCCGCCGAACACGAAGGGAAAATCGCCTCTGTCGAGGGCGTTTATGACGGCGGAAATCACGCTTGCCCCGGCCATGTTGACGGCCTTGTAGCGCCCGGCGGCGATGGCCTGGGTCGAACTGACGATGTCCGCCACCGCCAGAAACCAGGTATCGGGAAGCGGGCGATAGTTGCCGTCGTCGGTCACGCCCTCGAATCGGGTGAAGACCGGCAAAGCGCTGAAAAAGTCATCGTTCGTCTGATCGACCATAAAGCATCTTATCACACAACCACCGACCAGACGACAACCGCCTCTGGCTTCAATACCCCTGCGGACAAGTAAAGGGATGGTAACGGCATCACAAGATAAGTTGATCGACGTGACGGCGACCATCATGCTAAGCGGGCAGAAAACTAACAGAATTGGCATACCGATCATGAGTCGTCTGGACAGTTTCATCCGCCGCCTGACCGCCCAGCGCGACATCCTCAACACGATAGCGCCCGCCATTGACCACCTGAAAGGCCCGATCCTCGAACTGGGCCTTGGCAACGGCAGGACCTTCGATCATTTGCGCGAGCTGTTTCCCGATCGCCGGATCGTCGCATTCGATCGCGCTGCCCTCGCTTATGATCATTCCATGCCAGATGAGGGAAACCTGATACTGGGCGAAATACAGGAGACGGCGCAGGATTTCGTCGGCATCGGCGCGGCGTTGGCCCATGCCGATATTGGAACCGGCTATGCGGACAAGGATGCAATTACATTGACCTGGCTGCCGCAGGTGATGGCCGGCGTGCTTGCTTCGCGCGGCGTCGCCATCAGCGGCTTGCCGCTCGATCATGCAGATCTCGAGCCGCTCGCCTTGCCCACGGGAATCAACGAGGGACGGTACTTCCTCTATCGCCGTCGATAGACACGCTCACGCCATGAAAAGCACATCGAACTGCGGACCCTCGACCGGGAGATCGGCGACTTTCATCTCGATTGCATCGTCGCCGTCCGAAAAGACCATGCAGTCGCGGTAGAAGCCGCCAAGATACCCTATGAAGTCGGTAGACTGCTCCCGGCCGTAAAAGGCAGGGGTGAATTCCATGTAAAGAGGCACCTTGCGTTCCATCAGCCGCCGCATGGATCGGCAGGCAACGGGCTCGTATCCTTCGATATCCATCCAGATCAGGCCGATATCGCTCGCATCGGTCGCCGTCTCGGCGAGAATCTCCGGAACCGGCCGCACCGGAACTGAAATCCTCTCGTCGCCACCGCCTTGCCGCAATGCGCTGCTCTTGCCGTGATTGTTACGATTGAGGAAGAAATCCAGCTCACCATGCCGGTCGCCGGCGGCGCAATTGACGGCAGTGACGCGATCCTCGAGCCCGTTCTGCGCAAGATTTGTGAAGAGCAGGCGAAAATTGCGCGGGTCAGGTTCAACGGTAACGATCCGCCGATAGGCCCCGCTCAGCGCAAAATAGATGGTCTGGGTGCCGATATTGCCTCCCAGTTCGAGCAGGACCGTGCCTTTTCTCTGCAAGCCCCGCTCTCTCAGGACGGACAGCAGGCGGTCGACGTGGTCGCGTTCGAAATGCCCCTTGCGGAAGACCTTGCGACCGATGTAATCGGATGGGGAGACGCTCATGAGATGATCGCCGCAGTCGATCGTCATCGTCGTCACACGGGGACCCATGGCATCGACGAGAAGCTCGCGGCCGTAGCGCGTGTCGAACAGGCGTGTAGCGATCCGGTTCCTGATCTTACGAATGGGCCGGCTCCAAGCCTTGGTGCTCCATATCCTGCGGGTGAACATCATTGCCATTTGTCTACGGGCAGGCCGCTTCACGCGAAGCGCCCGCTTTCCTCCTTTGGAACGATATACACGCGCAGAAGCTCGGCGCGGCCGCGCACGGCGATTTCCCGGCTCTCGATGGCGGAGATGTCGATGCCCGAAAGGGTCGCGACCGGCTCGGAGAACACCAGTGCGGTCTCGAATTCCTTGGCGGCGCTCTCCAGCCGGCTGGCGACATTGACCGTGTCGCCGATAGCCGTGATGTTCTTGACATTGCCATAGCCCATCGAGCCGACGACGGCAGGTCCGGCATGAATGCCGATCGCGATCCTCAGCGGTATTGCAAGTTCATCAGCCAGTTCCTCGCCCAGCCGCTCGATTTCCCTGATGATTTCGGCGGCGGCCTTCAGCGCCTGCCTGCTTGCATCCTTCGGCGCCGGGCCGAGGCCGAAAAGCGCCATCACCCCGTCTCCGATGAATTTGTCGAGCCTACCGCCCGATTCCTCGATGACCCTGCCGACGATGGAGAAATAGCGGTTGAGCAGGAAGACGATGTCGAAGGGCAGGCGCGCTTCGGTCAACGTGGTGAAATGGCGGATGTCACAGAACAGCACGACGATATCCCGTTCCCGCCCGGGACTTGCGGTCTGCGAATAGACCGGGATCGCCGCTTCGGCCATGGGGACCAGCATCGGCACGACGCTGATATCGTGGGTTGGCCGCAGTTGGCAGGCAAGGCGAACATCGGGCGCTGCGCCGATCCGGTTGAGCGTCTTGTGCTCTATCGCCTCAGGCGCGGGCAGATTGGCGCTGCCCTCGACCACGTGGACGCGGCAGGTCGAACACTGGCCCTTGCCGCCGCAGACGGAGTAATGTGGCAAGCCGCCGAGGCGGCTCGCTTCGAGCACGGAGAAACCGCGCGGCACCTGGATCACCTCGCCACCGGGGTAACGAATCGAGATCTGGTGCGCGCGCTCGCGCCACTTGCGCTGGCCGCGCAATGCGAAGAGTACGACGATCGCCGCGCCGAAGACGCCATAAAAGCCTATCCGATAGGGAAGGACAGCATCGCCGATGTGGCCGGTGGGCATCGAGCCGTAGCCGCTGAAGCCGCCTCGATCACCATAGTAGCCGCCGGGATAGCCGCGTGCCTCGGCCTCGGCCGAGAGATACGCTATTGTCCTGCCCATATTTGCAAAGCCGAGCAGCGCCAGAACCGGCAACAGAATGGCAATCGCCAGCATGATCGGCGTGATCCGCGTGTACCATGGACGGTATCTCAGCCAGAAATGGACGCCGATACAGCCGTGAACCCAGACCACGATCAGCGCAAGCGCCTGGCGCACGCCCGTCGGCGGCGCCGAAACCCACAGCGTGCGGACGATTGCGCCGTAGTTGTCGGAATAGCCATAGATTGTATGGACGATGCGCGTGCCTACGACATGGTCGATAAGCAGAAGCGGAATGAGCAGGCCTGTGGCGATCTGGAACGCCTCACCAGCCGGCATCGCCAACGTGCGGCGCAGGTAGAGCGTGCGCAGCACGAGGATGATGTGAACCAGGACGGCGCCATAGAACAGCACGGTCCCAACGGGATTGCGCCAAACCGCCGTAAACCAGTGCCGGCCCTTCTCGGCGGCGTCGAGCGAAATCAGCCCGAGCGCATGATTGCTCAGATGCATCACAACGAAGATGAAGATGATCAGTCCCGCGCCGAGACGGGCCTTTCGGATGTTCTGGTCGGAGAAGATGGTGGCTCTAACCTCTATGGTCATCAAATCCTGATCTGGATGGCCTGTTCACAAACGAACTGAAAGCGGTTAATCACGGCTCGACGCTGTTTCCGGACGGCACGGGATCCATCGTTGCCTTCCATCTAACTTCATTACCAGTTGCTGTCGAGCAGATGGGCACTGGCGCGAGAGGCATAATTGCAGGTAACCCGGCAAAATCAGGGCATTGCAGGCGTTTTCGTCCTTTTGCCAATCAAATGAACGTCAACGGTCTGGTCAAACTATGAAGGTTGCCTTTTACGCGCCGTTGAAATCGCCCAATCATCCGGTGCCGTCAGGTGATCGCCTGATGGCCCGTCAGATCATTGCCGCGCTGGAGATGGCCGGCCATGGCGTCGGGATTGCCTCTGAACTGAGGCAGACCGTCCAAAAACTCTGCTTGCCGCAATTATTGATCCCAGCCGACGATCGTGAGCTCGGGCCACAATTTGATCCAGCGATCGATCTTCTTTTCGTATATTTCGCGTGTGATCTGCTTTTTGTT
>NZ_PCDP01000054.1 GCF_003240585.1 Arminella tubonensis | reverse complement strand
TCGGTATCCATGGCACACCAGACCCGAGCCGGATCGACAAGACCGGTTCGCACGGTTGCGTGCGGTTGACCAACTGGGACGCCGAAGAGCTCGCCAAGCTCGTCAGCAAGGATGTGCCTGTCAAGTTCATGTAGGGAGGAATGTTTGACGTCGGCCGACGTCGACCCGCGAGCCGCTGGGGGAGCTACCTGACGCAGTTTCTACCCGAACGTTTGGCCTCATAAAGGGCCTTGTCAGCCCGCGCCAACCCGGCGTCGATCGATACATCGTCGCTGAGGATTTCGCTCACGCCAAAGCTGGCAGTGACGTAAATCTGGTTCTTGCCAACTTGAACCGGGCTTTCGTATATCGTCCTGCGCAGAAGCTCCGCCACTACTACCGCGGCTTCGGCAGTGGTGTGTGGGAGCAAGACGACGAACTCCTCGCCTCCAAATCGCGCCAGGACATCGCTCTGCCGCATCATCTCCCGACAGCGCCGGCTGGTCGACCTGAGCACCTCGTCCCCACCAGCATGACCGTGCGTGTCGTTGACAGCCTTGAAGGCGTCGACGTCGATCATGATGATCGACGCCTGCGCATCGAACCGGCGGACCTTCTCGAACTCGACATTGGCTATGTTGAAGAAATAACGGCGGTTCGGCAGGCCCGTGAGCGGGTCGGTTGCAGCCAGCCTTTCCAATTCGTTCTCGAGAAGCCGGCGTGCGGTAATATTCTCATGCGAAATCACCGCACCGCCTTCAGAGAAATCGAGTGGCGTTACGCGTCCCAAAAACCATCTGGAAGCGGTCGGCGAGTGACAGGGATATTCCTTTTGAAACAGTGAAGTGCCGCCGTCCAGGATTGCCCGGACCCCGGCGGCAAATTCTTCCGCTTCCTCAGAGCCAGCCCCAGACGAATTCTTGCAGATACTAAGATAGTTGCTGCCGATATCCGATTCCCGTCGGTGCGAGTTTTCCGCTCCGAAATTCTGCCAGGCGAGATTGACCGCAATGATCCGGCCGCTTTGATCCAGCACGCAGATGTGCGATGAAAGGGCGTTGATCACGGCGATCGCGAAGCCCTTCTTCTGGAGTGATGGTACAGTCACTTGCGACGCTTCCCCGTTCCATCGGGCGTTTTCGGCGCCTGGGCCTGCAGCATCTTCTCGATGCCTTCCGACGAGACCGGCCTGCTAAAGTGGTATCCTTGCATTTCGTCGCAACGATTGTCGCGCAGGAAGGCCAACTGTTCGTCGGTCTCGACCCCCTCGGCAATGACCCTCATGTTGAGCTTCTGTCCCAGCGATATCACCGCGGCGGCGATCGTTCTGTCATTCTCGTCGTCACCAAGGTTCCGCACGAACGACTGATCGATTTTAAGGCGGGAGACAGGCAGGCTTTTCAAGGCGCTCAAACTGGAATAGCCGGTGCCAAAGTCGTCGATCGCAAAGCCGACGCCGACCGACTGCAGGTCTTTCATGATCGCTACGGCCTGATCCACATCTCGCATCACCAGGCTTTCCGTCAGCTCCAGTTCAAGACATCTTGCGGAAAGTCCCGTTTCTTCCAAGGTCTGCAGAACACGACCCGTCCAATTTAAGTCCTGAAACTGACGCGCCGAGACGTTGACACAGACGGTGATCGGAGCAAGTCCCGCATCCTGCCATTCCTTGTTCTGCCGACACGCTTCTTTCAGCACCCAATCTCCTAGCGCAACGATAAGCCCCGTCTCCTCGGCTAGCGGGATGAAATGGATGGGCGTTATCAAACCGAGCACCGGGTGTTTCCAGCGGACGAGCGCTTCCACCGCGAATATGCGTCCGGATTTCAAGTCCACCTGAGGCTGGTAGAGCAAATGAAATTCGGAGCGCGCGATGCCCTTGCGGATTCCGTCCAGTAACGCCAACCGCTCGTGAGCCCGGATGTTGATTTCGGCGGTGAAGAACTGGAAGCCGTCTCGTCCGGCATCCTTCGCCTTATACATCGCCGCATCTGCGTTGGCGATCAGCGTCTCCGGATCGGCTCCGTCATGTGGAAATGTCGCAACGCCCATGCTGCAGGTGATGTGGAAAGCCTGCTCCTTTATGGTGATCGGCTCACCGATCGCTGTCCTCAGCTTGTGCAGCGTTGCAGAGATTGCGTCGGTGTTTTCAGGCAGATCGGTCAGCAAGATGACGAACTCGTCGCCACCGAGGCGCATGACGGCATCAGTCGAGCGAACGCAGTCCAACATCCGCTTGGACACTTCCTTCAAGAGTGCATCGCCGGCGGTGTGGCCGAGACTGTCGTTGATGAATTTGAAATTGTCGAGATCAACAAAGACGACCGAAACCCACGGATTGTGGCGTTCGGTCTGCAGCATGGCCTGGGTCAATCGATCGATCAGCAGACTGCGATTTGGGAGGCCGGTCAACATGTCGTGGTGAGCCATGTAGCTTATCTGATCCTGCGCAACCTTGCGTTCGATGGCGATTGCCGCGGTCCTGGTCGTTATTTGAGTGAGACTGGTCTCAATGTCAGTCGGAGCGCGCACAGCCGCAGAATACATCGCGAACGTACCCAATACCTGTCCCTGGTGTGACAGGATCGGGGTCGACCAGCAGGATCGCAACCCGTGCAGCGCCGCCAGTTCCCGAAAGTCCGTCCAGAGGGGATCGTTGGCAATGTCCGCGACAATAACGCTTTCGCGCCGAAAGGCTGCGGTTCCACAGGATCCGACGTTCGGTCCGATGGCGATGCCGTCGATAGTTTGAGAATATGCTGGCGGCAACGACGGCGCCGCCCCATGCGTCAGATATTTTCCGGTTTTATCGACCAGCAGGATCGAGCCGAGGACCCCTTCGAGCTGGCTCTCAATCAATCGCACAAGTCGATCGAGGATTGTGTCCAAAGGCGAATTGAGCGCGATCATCTCGACGACAATGGCCTGCTCGTCGCGAAGGAGATCCTCCTTCTTCCGGGCGGTGATGTCACGCGAAACGCCGACGAGGCCGACGACGGCGTTTTTGTGGTCGCGCATCGCGACTTTCGTCGTCAAAAGCCATTTCTCCCGGCCTGTGGCGGCGTCTACAACAACCTCTTCCATGTCGATTATGGACTGCTCGGACTGAATTACGCGTTGCTCAATCTCGAAAAATTTCTCCGCTGTGGCCACGTCGTGAAGATCGAAGTCCGTCTTTCCGATCACTTCGTCCGTGCTAGCAAAGCCATTAATACGTGCGACGGCCTCATTTGCGATGACGAAGCGGCAATCGAGATCCTTGACGAAAAGGTAGTCTGGTACCTGGTCGACCATCGCCCTCAGGAATCTGCGCTCGTTTCGCCACGCCAACTCGGCGTTCGGCAGCTTTATGATTGTAGACATCAAGTTCCCCCGTTATTGCGAATCTGTCGTCCAATCACCGAGAAGAACTGGTCGCACTCCCTTTGAGCGAAGAACCCGATGCTCTCAGCTAAGTGCGGTCGGAGTAGGTGGTCCCGGTTCAATAGTCGCCCACCACCCGGCGTTAGAAGTCGATGACCTACAACTTATTAGTAAACGTCGGGATTTTAGTTTCGTTCCGCGTGTCCCCTTTGGCGGTTCCGGATTCATCATCCGCTCCTCACCCGGTTCACGAAACACTGACGTTTGGCAGGAATGGGTTGGGCTCGGACGTGAATCGCTTCCGAAAACGCGCTCGATGATGGAACGGAGCGCGCTAGGGCAGGTTCGCAAAGCGGTAGGTGTGACGGTGTGATCGATCTGGAGATAGTGAGGGTTCTCTAGTCGAGGGTGAGCCGCTGTTGCTCATGATAGCGGTGGATCTCGTCGAGGGCGCCGGATTCGAGGCGGTCGAGGCGAAGCTGCGGCGGGAGCGATTGCCATGCTCGAGACACTGCCGAGGCCGCTTTTGGGACCGACGGGCAATGGCGAATCCTTCCATTGGCTTGACGTTGTTCCTTTGCCAAAGCCGCCAAAACCTAGTTTTTGCTTATGCTGTTGAAGGCATGCGCCACACCATTGAGCTGTCCGACGATCTCTGGGGACTGGCGCCTGGGCACTCCTGACTTCAGCTTGGCGCACCTTGGACGATGGTGGGCGATTTCCGCTTCAAAACGCCTCCGCCACGAGCCCTCACAAAGCGGCAAAAAACAGCAAATTCGACCCCGATGGTCCCATAGGCTGTCTACTCGACAAACGACGGCCTCTCCAGCGCTACCACAGATCGTAGAAAAACTCGCAGATGAGTTCCGCGAGTTTTATGGCGTCGATATCGCTCATATGGGCTGCGTTTTCGACTGCGGCAATTTCGATATCGTCACGGTCAACGGCCAGAAGATCGAGTATTCTGGCAAACTTGATTTTCAGTTCGATGTCACCTTCAAACTCATCAAGGGTGACCGCCAGAATGCTGTCGCTGGCTTCGATCAATCGGGTTTGAATGCTGTCGGAGGAGGTAGCGAGTGTCCGAACTGCCGAGAAGAAGTGCCCTCGTGCATTAGGATATTTTACGTCCATCTGGTTCCCTTTTCGCTCTTAGCGCAGGCCTTGGACATAAGGCTTGACCGGGGTGTACGATCTTGCAGCACGGGGGTCAACAGCAGCAATCTTCACCATCGGCTTACCGACCGGACCAGTTACAAGCGAAAGAAGTGCACTGCGGTCTCCAATCACCCTGGCGCTGAGGGCGACAAATCTCGCCTCGAAAGGAATGAGAACTGTGAACAGATCGCTGTGGCGAGCCGCCTGATCCCGTTTGGTTGATGGCCCCTGAGGCTGCATATACCTTGTCGTAGGTGAACGATGTCAGCAGAGTGGTCACGAAATTGCTCGCCTTTTCCTTGACGAGAACTTCGGCCCATTCGCCGTGCCACCGAGCATCCCCCCGTATAAATGCTGTCCACCGCGGCTTCTTCGATGCGCTTCACATGCGCGTGAAAGGACGCTTCGTCCCGGGCTCGTACACATCGCGAACAACCATTCTTAGAATTTCCTGAATGGCAATCTGCCAGGCCGTATTGATGGTTGTAATCTGTGGGTTAATCTTACTTGCAGTCTCCGATGATCACCTGACCCGATACCAACAAATTTGATACGGCACGACCGCAGCTGATTGGGCATAAAAAAGGCCAGGCAATCATGCCTGACCTCGGTTCATAGTTTGCTTTCGACAGTGCCAGTACATCCGTGGTCAAAGGAAAGCAGATACCGATTTAGACAGCCTGGAGATTGCAGGCCGACATCTTGCCCGACTTGTTGTCGCGCTCGAGTTCGTAGCCGATCTTCTGGCCTTCGACGATTTCGCGCATTCCGGCGCGCTCCACAGCCGAGATGTGAACGAAGGCGTCAGCGCCGCCGTTATCAGGCTGGATGAAGCCAAAGCCCTTGGTGGAATTGAACCATTTAACTGTGCCAGTGGTCATGATGAACCCTTTCATAGCAATAAGACGACCGCGACGCTAAAACGCTGCGGATGATGATAGCGATTTTTGAAGGAAGGTTCGTCAAGGCGCGGTGCCAATCGCGCGGTAACCAAAGCTCAGCAAGCAAATATCGACAGTAAACAGGTAGCTGCGTTGTGGGTTCGAGTCAAGGAAAACTCCATCGGGCAGCGGTTCGAGGATTCTGGAATTGTCATCATCGAGGATGGCGCGCGCGGGTCGGTGCTCGAGTGGAGCGGAGTAGGAACCCATGCCAGGCCGCGCCGATTTAAGTATGACAATATAAGTTTACGTCCGGCGGATCATTTCTACCTTACACGCGTTACCAACCGTCGCCGCATGCAAACAAAAAAGACATACCTACGGCGCAAGGGCGGGGATCATGATAAATGGCGTATAGTGGGATCACAGTGCTTGTCGTTGAGGATGAGATACTCATCCGAATGGATATTGTGGAATTTCTGCAGGACGAAGGATTTATCGTCCATGAGGCATCCAACGCAGACGACGCGATCGCCATTTTGATTGCGAACTCTGACATCGGCGTTTTATTTACGGACATCGACATGCCGGGCAGCATGGATGGATTGAAGCTGGCGGCAGCGGTGCGCGACAGATGGCCGCCCGTGAAGATCATCGTCACTTCGGGCCATCGACATCTAAGTGACGCTCTACTCCCGGTTCAAGGCAAGTTTTTTGCCAAACCGTATGACCACTCCCGCATCGTGAGCGCCATGAGGGAGATGGTCGCAGCAGGTTAGACAGAAGCCGCCTCGTGCGAGCCCGCCAGGGCGACCCATCACGCGCGGACCGCCGCGGCAGAGGCGCGCTCAATCCTCCACCCTTCAAGCTCGCCGCGGCTCGAGCATTCACGCGCGAAGTGAACGCCATTGACCGCACCGAGAAACCCTGCCCAGTTGGGAACCAACGGCGTTTTTTGAGGTAGGAAGATCCAGCGCGCCATCGGTTCCCTGGATCTTGTTTCGATCACAGGCGGGTTCCCGGAGTCATCTCATAAGGATCGCTGCTGCGTCTGGTTTGGCCTGCGACCACGACGTTGGTTTATGAAGCGAACAAGTCGTGCTTTTTTGCGAAGGCAGAGACGCCACGGGCGGTCTCGGCATTGACGTCGCCGTTGAGTGCGGCCCGGCAGCCTGCAATGCCAGTGCCCGTTCGGGATCATGACGAGAGACAGGCCATTCAAGTAGCAGGCGGTATGCATGCATGCCTTCGGCCCCGACGACTCCACACGCCTCGCCGGGATGTGTCCTAGGTATCCGAAAGAAAGCACGAAGATCAACTCGTTCATCGCCCATGTGACAAGGATAGCGGGGGTGCTGGCGGCGAAGACCTCGCAATCCGGCGCTCGGGCTGCTCCTAAGAATCGTGAGTAAGATCATTGGTTCTGAAAATCAGATTCACCTTGAACTGGGTCTGCTGTGGCTTCAAGACGCGATGGAGGCCGGCGACACTGCAACCGTCCATCAACACTTGCGACTTGCCCGCGAAGGATTCGCACGTTCCGATCGCGGAGCACCGTTCGGACTGGAGGGTTCGTTGAAAGAGCCTGGAGGAGGACGCCTTCGCCTACATGTAGTATTCGATGGCTGGCGGGAAGGACCCAACCCTCGGTTCGATCGCCGATCAGGCGGGGCACTGGTGGCCCTTTGTCGCTCGCCGAGCTGGTCAAACGCGTTGGCTGGACGCCATTCAGATAATCGAGCAACACTGCTGTCGCCTACGAGGCCGACCGCTCGGTCAGACGAGGTCTTCCGCCTTTGGAAGCACCATCCACGGCTCTTCCCGACGTTCAATATCTTCGACTGGATGCGTTCGTCGACCTCGATAACGAATCTCGACGGATGGGCAGCCGAAAACGTCAGGCGGACCTCTGATCGATTCAAAAACCTTCCGATGGCGCGCGATCTGTTGCCTGAACGAGGAGCACGGCTTGGATCAGCTCCGAGAGCGTCCGTATCAGTTGAAGTGCGGCTCCAGTGGGCCACTGGCACCCGTGCCTCAGGGAAAAAGCCGCGCCCCTTGAAGCCCTGCTACGACAGCCGCCTGCACGTCCGCGTCAGATCGGAATCAAACTCCGGCGCGGAACCTTTTAGGTGTTCACCGTGATCGCGCTCTCAGGCCTTGTCGACGACCTTCTTGACTGCTTCTTTGACCTGTCCCTTAGCCTGCTGGGCGTCGCCCTTGGCTTCCTGGCTCATGCCTTTGACCTGCATTTCTTCGTTTCCGACAGCCTTACCCACGCCCTGGCGAGCCTTGCCTGCGAGTTCGTTGGCCTTGCCTGAAACCTTGTCTGCTGTGCTGCCCATGACTTTTCCTCCGATAGTGAAACCTGATTGTTTCATCGAGACAACAACGGCTAACACATCAGTTCGTTCCGTGAACGACAGTAGAACGATTTCAAAAACGTCCTGCAGGATGATGTTGTGCTGAATAGTCTTGGCAAGGAAAATGTGGAACCTCGCTTCACGTCATGAAGCGGGTGGGGCTCGATCTCGGGTCCGCCCGATCGGAGTTTGCCGGTGCGAACGGTTCAGGCTGGCTACTCATCGCTTTTCTCCAATCGCCCCGCTATTTTATCAAGGCGGCGAGATTGCTTTGCCTTCATCAAAAGATCGAGGTCAACTGATGACGGACCAAACCGGAAATAAAGGTCCCTAGCGTAGTCAGTTGCCAGTGCATATTTCTCTACAAATTCGTCGAGAGTGTAGGGTCGACCATGTACTCGACCGGCCGCGCTGCGAAAAAGTGTCTCGGTCATTCCGATGCTCCGCGTTTATGAGTAATTGCTAAAATTATATCGCGGTCAAAAGTTCCTTACCTCGTCGGCTCTAATGGCCCACCGGGTCCTATTTGGGACGGTGGCGCCCTATAAATTGGAGCACGGCCGCGCCGGAAACTGAGGCCGCCGTCTGTGTACGGGCCGCAATGAGATTGCAATCCAAAGAGCCCAAATGTGATGCCGAGAACGACCGGAGGAAGGCGACCAAGGAGAATTGTCACCTTCCAAAAGCCGCCAATCAAATCGCGGCCATGGGTGGTCGCAAGAAAATCTAGGATCCGAATTCGCAGTTGCGGCTGACGGCGACAATCACACCACGGGCGCCCTTAAACTGTCGCGCGCGGACGAAATCCGTCTCTGGACCCAGGATGGCGGGCGGCCAGCCGGATTTCTTGGCCGGCTCTGTTGAACCATTTTGATCGCCACAGGTTAGGCAGCGACTGCTATCGCCATTCTGGCGACAAACGTGGTGCCGCCATGTCGAATTTCGTCTGGTTTTCAACTTTGCTCGGGGCGTGTTTGGGCTCTGGACTTGCGACAACTGCAGCTTGGAAGATCCCAGTGGCCTGCCTTTTGGCAATTGCCGTCACGGCCCTTGCTCCGCTGTTTGCCGGCATCAGCCAGCCGCCAATATTTCAACTCATGACGGCAGGTGTCGTCATGGCGCTGCTCGGCGGATCGTTTGAAATTTCGCCCCGCCATCTCGCTGGAGGCGTGTCGGGAGCCCTTCTGCTGGGCATTCCCGTTTTGCTATGGACGCTTTGATTGGATCGGAGCGACGTGGCCGAGTCTGATGCTGGCGATGAGACTGGAGAATGGCGGTAGCTTGGATTTCGAGCGAAAGTTGAAGCTCTTGAACATTAAGTTGCCCAGGGTGGACATCTCACCGTACTTGCCTTCGAGCAGTTCTGGAGGGCCGCGGCGGCGTTTGGATCCGCGACCTTGTGGCGGCAGTTCGCCCTGTAGTTTGTCGACACCCATGAACATGGGGAAGCTCTCTGGTTGGGTGCCTTTGCCAACCAGGATCGCCTTCGGTTGTTTCCGAAAAACATTTGCTGCGAGTGGGATGATGCGGAACCGAACCGTTCGCGGAAGGATGCGGCAACGATTGGATGATTGACGGCCCTTTCGAAATTGATTTCCGTATCGTGATCGCAGAGACCGAGCTTCGAGCTTGAGAGTTTCCGCTTTCCATCGATCCAATGCGCCGTTCGACGATTTCCGACGAAATCTGGGCAGCATCGAAGCCTTCGCCTTGTGCCACATCGGGACCCTCAACCGCACCGATGAGCCGCGTTGCGCGCAGTTTTCTTGGTTCGCGCGGCACCAATGAATGGATCTCGAATTTTTTCCGAACACCTCTTGAAGGGTGAAAGACCGAAAACTAAATCGTGCTCGTCGGCAGCCCAATGGGGGCCGAAAAGCCGGGGACGTCGTTTCCGACGCGTCTCCATTTCCAACTCGCTTTACGGAGGATTTGGCAATGAAAAATGAATTCGACCTTGCACCGTTCTATCGGTCCAGCATCGGCTTTGACCGCGTCTTCAACCTTTTGAACGCCTCTCAGCGCCTGCAGGCGATCGACACATGGCCGCCCTACGACATCGCGAAATCCGGGGATGACGACTACCGCATCACCATGGCGGTCGCGGGATTTGGCGAAGGTGACCTCGACATCACCCAGGAACGCAACGTTCTCATCGTGAAGGGTGAAAAGAACCAGGATAAGCAGGGAGAGTACCTGCACCGCGGCATCGCCGGCCGGTCTTTCGAGCGCCGCTTCGAACTCGCAGATCACGTCCGGGTTGACAAAGCCTCGCTCGTCAACGGTCTCCTGACCGTCGAGTTGAAGCGCGAAATTCCGGAAACGATGAAACCTCGCAAGATCGCAATCGGCAGCGCGGGCGCAAGCCAGGCGCCGTTGCAGGTCATCGAAGGCGAAAAGCAGGTCGCATAAGGTCAGCCGTGAAGGAGGCCGGCGTCGTCGATCGCCGCCGGCTTCGTTCGCGCGGCAATGTTCCGGTCACGCGTAGCTTTCGTGCGATTACCCAACGAGGAGGCGATGGAGAACAAGAATGTCCTGACGGAAATCAAGCCACGGCTGCCGAGCCTGATCGACGAGCTGACCTCGCAGGGGTGCCGACCGGGTCGACGCTCTCCGGATCGCTTCCCTGCGCGAAGACCCGCTAGATGAGGATCCCGCGTGATCGCCCTTTTTTGGGACGAACGACGAAACAAGGCTGAATACACGCCCCCACGGCGGCCAGCCGGGATATTCTCAAAACGCCGAAGCTCTAGGTCGGGAACAACAGCGGCTTGCCGTGGTTGTCGGTCAAAACGGGAGAAATTCATGCGGCTTATCGATACGCGTGTAGGGAACATCAACGTTGGTATGACGACGGTCGATTTTCGTGGCGAAGCCGATGAACATATCTCCGTCACTATGGCGACCGACGGCAGTCTCGACGAGGCCGCCCTCGTAATGCGTGCGAAAGCAATAATGATGCAGCTCACTGCGTTTCAGGGTGACGGCGACACCCCTCAAGTTACGCCTGAGCAATCGGAAGAGCTGGAAGACGAACGAATTGAAGGCCTTCCGGACACGGACCCCGAGGTACCGGCTGCGTTCGGTTTGAAGGAGCCGGCCTCGTCGGGCTCCGTATCGTAGATGGGTAACTGGCTCCACCTTTGCGTCGATATGCAGTCGATGTTCGTGGAAGAGACGCCTTGGCATGTGCCTTGGATGGCGAAAGTATCGCCGGCCGTCGTTGAGTTGACGAGCCGCCATCCGGGAAGAACCATCTTCACCCGCTTCGTTCCGCCAGCCCGTGCGGAAGATGCCGTGGGCACGTGGCGTGACTACTACGAAAAATGGGAGTCCATGACGCTCGACCGACTGGATCGAGGACTTCTCGACATCGTCCCGGAGCTCCGCAAGTTTGCTCCACCCGCGCGTACCTTCGACAAGGCCACCTACTCCCCCTGGGTCGATGGGCGTCTTCACCGGATCCTGCAATCCGAAGGCGTAGATTCGCTGGCAATTTCAGGTGGCGAGACTGACGTCTGCGTGCTTTCGGCCGTTCTCGGCGCGATCGATCTCGGCTACCACGTTAAGGTTCTGCGCGACGCCGTCTGCAGCGGCGCCGACGAAACCCACGACGCCTCGTTGGTGTTACTAGGAGATCGGTTCTCCGTGCAAGTCCAGTTGCTCGAAACCAGCGAATTCTTGCGATCCGCCGGGGATTGATTACCAAGCGGCAGCCGATAAACCCCGCGCCGGCCGCTGCTCCCTTCGAGGGTCCGCGCCGCCACGCCCCGCGACATCGTTCGCGGAAAATAGTTGTCCGTGACGAAATACATGCGGGGACAAGTTTGCAGAATTCCTAAGAAACTCTCAGGTGGGCGTTGGCTCAGGCTGTAGGGTATATCCAAGCGATTTTGCCCTCTCTTTCTGCAGCAAGAATTGCCGTGGGGGTTCAGGGGACACCGAGGTGTGGCGTTATCGCGTCAGGAACCAGATGACCTCGATAGACGACATGCGGCGGCCACTGCGGAAGCGAAGCTCACTACCGGTCTCGTCTACGTTTCAGGCCTTCAAAGCGGGATCACGCGCAGGCAGGGTGGGGGGTTGAGCTCTCGCTGATATCGCGCCACGGCGCGCTGCACCTTCGCTACGCGGTCCCCAAGCGCTGCAAATTTCGCCGGGACCTTTCGCGCCAGTTGCCGCAGTCGGGGTTCCAAACCCCTTGAGCCGTTCGTTTCAATGCCGGCTGGCTCTCATCGAAAATTTTGAGCCGCTCGCGAGCGGCGCCTGATGCCGCCGCTTCCAAGCGCTGATCCTGAATGCCTCGGAAGCAAGCCAAACAGCAACATCTTCTTCCATCACCCAAATGCGGTTTCGATCTCGATCCCTGCCGAACTCCAGCTTGTTGCCGGCGATCCGGGCGTAGACATCGGCATAATCCATCAGCCTGTCGAGCGAGGCGTCCGGCGGCGACGCGATGGATTCCAGCGCCTCGCGAGTGACGACGACTGTCCAGTCCGTATCCCCGTCCGACATTGGTATGTGACCGTTTTCGCCGACGATGACAGGAGGCTGTCGAAGATTGAGTTGCATTGGAGTGATCCTCTCAAGTGCTTTTGTTAGAACGGGCTTCGGCCTGGATGCTCTTGCGAAGGGCATCCATGATGTTGACGACATTGCCTTTGGTAGGAACGGGTTCAGCCGCTTTCGCCTGCGACTTTGCAGAATTCTTGAGTGCCTTCTTCTTCAGAGCAATGATCTCCAGCAGCCGGTCCTGAACCGGGTCCGCGACCATCTTGCCGTCCCAGTGTCTGGTCTGCTGTTTGATCAACTGCTGGACGAGAGGCATCATTTCCGGATCGGCCGTGTCGTCGTCGATGCCTTCGAAGTAGGCCTCCTCGTCACGGACCTCGTCGCCATAACGCAGCGTCCATAGCACGATGCCCTTGCCACGCGGCTCCAGCATCACGGCCCGTTCACGGCGGGAGATGACCAGCCGTGAGATCCCGACCATTTTTTGCGCTGCCATCGCGTCGCGGATGACGGAGAACGCTTCCTGGCCGACCGGGTCCTCGACACTCAGATAGTAGGGTGTCTCCAGCCAAATCCACTCGACGGATTCGCGCGGCGTAAACACCTGGATGTCGATCGTCTTGGTGCTTTCGAGCGCAACCGCATCCAGCTCGTCATCTTCGAGCATGACGTATTCGTTCTCGCCGCGCTGGTATCCCTTGACCTCGTCCTTCTCGGCCACTTCCTTGCCGGTCACCGCGTCGACGTAGTGGCTGACGACCCGATTGTTGGTTGTCCGCGACAGGGTGTGGAACTTGACCTTCTCGTTCTCTGTGGTCGCTGGCATCATCTGCACCGGGCAGGTGACCAACGAGAGCTTCAGATAGCCCTTCCAGTAGGGTCGTACGGCCATGGCGATCTCCTATCCCGTCCGGCGCTGCGGAGCCGTCGACGAGGCGGGCTTGGCCTTGGTCGTCCGTGCGATCTTCTTGCTAGCAGCTCCAACATTAGCATTGGCGGCGGCCCGCTTCGACGTGGTTTCAGCAATGGCCCCGGCACTTTCCCTGAGCGCCTGCAGCAGATCGTTGGGCTTCGATACTTTCGGTACCTTTTTCTTGGGAAGTGCACGACCTTCCATCTTGGCTTTGACCAGCTCTGCAAGCGCGACCTCGTATCGGTCATCAAACTCGCTGGCGTGGAACTCGCCTTTCTTGGTTGCGATGATGTGCTGCGCGAGTTCCAGCATCTCGCCTTTGATCTCCAGGTCCGGCATGTCTTCGAACGCCTTGTCGGAAGACCTCACCTCGTAGTCGTAGTTCAGCGTTGTCGCGATCAGACCCTTGCCATGAGCGCGGATGAGCACGGTGCGCATGCGCCGGAAGAGAACCGTCTGAGCGATGGCGGCGACCTTTGCCTGCTTCATGCCGTCGCGTAGCAAGATGAAGGCGTCCGTGCCGATCCTGTCGGGAGCAAGGTAGTAGGGCTTGTCGAAGTAGACATCATCAATCTCGCTGCAGGGAATGAAGGACTGCACCCGCAATGTCTTGTCGCTCTCCGGAACGGCGGCAGCGACTTCGTCGGGTTCAAGGACAATGTACTGGCCATTGTCGATCTCATAGCCCTTGACTTGGTCCTCGCGCTCGACGGGGTCGCCGGTTTCGCCGTCGATGAATTCGCGGCGAACCCGGTTGCCGGTCGCACGGTTCAACGTGTTGAATGCGATACGGTCACTGGACGACGACGCCGTATAAAGCGCCACCGCCGCTGTGACTTCGCCGAACTTGAGGAAACCCTTCCACTGCGCCCTGGGACCGGCCATCTCACCACACTCCGACTTACAACTTTCGCGAGTCAACTCAGTCGTCGAGTGATTCGTTCCATCGGCAACGGATCATTTTGGGCGAATTTGTGGCGGCATGATTGGCAAGGGCCTTCTAAGTCCATGCATGCCTGCTCGCCAATGGATAGCCATGAGTGCGTCCGCCATAAAAATCGTCGTCGCGCACAGGAACGAAACTACCATCGATGTGTTTGCGAGAAACCGACGCCGCAATGCATAAAGGATGCGACCATGACGGTACGCTACAAGCTTGGCTGCGACCTGTCTTATGAGGTCAAGGGGCCGACAGTGTTCATCTTCAATTTGGAGGTCGCCAAGCTTCATCGTCATCACGATCTGGTCGAGCGTCTGACAATCACCCCTGATCTGCCCCGACGCACCTACACCGTACCGGACATCAACAACCGCTATGTCAGTGTCGACGCTGCTTCCGGTCCGTTGCATGTGAGGTATGAAGCGGAAGTGACGCTCGATGTATTTCGAGCCGACCCGGAACCAATTAATGAGATGCCGCTGTCGCTAATCCCTCTCGACATCATGCCCTTCCTGCTGCCATCGAGATTCGTGCCGTCGGATCGGCTTGCCGCCTTCGCCAACCGCGAGTTTGGTAGCTTTCCCAAAGGTCATCGCCGTGTCACAGCCATGTGCAACTGGCTTTACGACAATATCGATTACCAACGTGGGTCCTCAAATGGCCAGACAACAGCCGATGAAAGCCTGCTTCTTAGGGCGGGCGTTTGCCGAGACTTCGCGCATATCGGCATTGCCTTTTGCCGGGCGTTGAGCATCCCGGCGCGTTTCGTCTCGTGTTACGCCTACGGACTGGAACCGGGTGATTTCCACGCTGTATTCGAGGCCTATCTGGATGGCCGCTGGTGGCTGTTCGACGGAACGCGACAGGCGAACCTCGATGGCCTCGTTCGGATCGGCGTTGGTCGCGACGCGGCCGAGATCGCATTTGCCTCACCATTCGGAGAAATGGAGCCGGGGCCGGTCAACGTCACCATCGAACATGCCGACGGCTCGCCCGAAGTGCCGGGGCGAACGACTGATGCGATCTCCACCGAGGAGCCCGCGCCAAACGCTGGGGCAGATTGAACGATGACAGCGTCAGCCGAGGACACGGTGGCCAACCTGCCTCGCCGACAGCAACAGCGCCAAAGTAATACGGTGAGTTTCTGTTTCTGACTGCGTCGGAACTGTATCACCAATCTTGCGGTTATCCGTTTGGAGGACCCAATGATCGTAAGAACCGCCGACCCCAGATATTTCACGATTGATAAAATGCAGCGGCTGCGGCGTGTCTCGGCGATTGCTCGTCTGATGGATACCGCCGTTGCCATTCCCTTTACGAAGTTCCGCTTTGGCGCGGATTCGGTTCTTGGCCTTGTTCCAGGGGTGGGCGATGCAGCCGGTGCGCTTATCAGCCTCTACATTGTCAATGAAGCCCGCCGGTTAGGCGTTCCCCCACTTAAGCTTGGATTGATGGTTGCCAACATCGCGGTTGACACACTCGGGGGCAGCGTGCCGGTCATCGGCGACATCTTCGATGTCTACTTCAAATCGAACCGCCGAAACCTGCAAATCCTCCTCGACCATCTTCAGGTCAGCGAGGACGATCTTCGGCGGTAGCGGCGTTAGGATCAGCTCATTTGCGGCAATCATCTCAGCGAACCAAGATAGCGCGAGCCGGGTACCTCAAGAAGGCGCCTATTTGAAATGTTCACGCGCGACTTCCCCAAGCGATAGTCGTCCCACTTATACTCACCGCAATACCATTGAGCCTGGCCCATCTCCGCGTCGTAGCTGAACGACCCACTTCTGGCAGTCAGCGTGTTCGCAGACGAGGTGGCAACTGCACACTGGCTCCGAACCCATGCGCGCACGCTGGGCGTCTTACCGGAACGAAACACGGTCACGACGGTGCAACGTGCCCGAACGGCTCCTTCGCTGCGGAAGTACAGGTGGAAAGTCATGGGCATTCAAAACTGCCATTAAAGATGCTTTGTTGATGCGGGGCAGCTGTGACGTCGATGATCTTTGGCTATGGCGGTAGCGATGGCGTAAGCTTGCTTCTTGGCACTGCCCACGTCACCCAAAATACTAGCCCTCATGCCGATAAACCACAGGCCCGGTGCGTCCGTGGTCTGTTCACCGCCATTAAAACACGCCCGGCCGTTGCGATCGAGAACGCCAAGCGGGCCCACCATTTCTTCCAGTCCGGTTGCGTAGCCCGTCGCAGCGATGACTATATCCGGGCGCAGTGTTCGCCGGTCTGCAAATACAATCCTGTCGTCGCGAAACTCTTTCACCTCTGGAACGACGACTACTCTTCCTTTCTTGATCGCGCTCACCGCTCCGTCATCCAACGCAAGCGCGACCTGCTCTTTTAGGCGGCTAATTCCTCCCTTTTTGGGCTTCGGAAGACCAAAATGGGTGAGGTCTCCAAATGCAAGGCGACCGACTAGCGCGAGCACGTAGTCGGCAAGTTTCGTGGGGAGTTTCGATGTGAGGGGCGACAGGCGGTGGATAGTCACTCCAAATAACCGCTTGGGCAGCAGCGTTGGGCCATTGCGCACGGAAAGCCAAAGTGTTGCAGCGTTCGATCGTGCAAGATGGTTTAAGACATCAACACCTGAATTCCCAGCGCCGACAACGAGAACATTCTTACCTGCATAATCCTCGACATTTCCGAAATGAGCCGAGTGGATCACCGAGCCGCGATAGTTCCGCAGCCCGTGCCAATCGGGTATCCATGGCCGGCTATCGCGTCCAGCGGCAATGATGACGTTGTGAGCAATCATCATACCGGCATCTGTGTGGACTTCGAAAATCCCGTTTTTGCGTTGGACAGTCGAAACCGTCACGCCAAAATCGATCGGGATTGCGTGAACGTCAACAAAATCTCGAAGGTGGGAAACGACCGCGTCACGCTTGGGGAAGGCGCTCGTTCCCGGCCGATATTTCATTCCGGGCAGTGTCGACAGGTCACGGTGCGTATTCAGGGTGAGTTGCGGGTGTCGCCTGCGCCACTGTTCACCGACACGCGGCTCTTTCTCCAGAACGCGAAACTTGATGCCTCTGCGCTGGAGTTCATACGCTGCAATAAGACCCGCCGTTCCGGCGCCGATCACGACGGCAGATAAAACCTCTCGCTCGTCAATCATCGACCTGCCTATCTCTTTCTTCGGTTGACATATTCGCCGAGGACCCAATGTGTAGAACAAATGGCGGAAAATTTTGAATGCTCAATCTGCGAAAGTCTATCGATTCATATCTCGATCGCCGCCTTCCTCATATAGTCAGCCACGATATAGCCGCGTGCGAAAGGCTTGCTCTTTGTCGACGTTTTGGGGATTTTTCTCTAGCCTATTCGACCGCGGTTCAGCCAGACCTTAAATACTTCGGCGATTCCGACGGATACATCGCGTACGGCACGAAAATGGGATATATCTTCGCTCTCGGCGATCCCGTCGCTGCCCCAGCGCAACGAGCCGATTACATCCGCCGCTTTGTCGCTGCAGCGAAGCGTCCATGCTTCGTTCAAATGGATCGAGATTCGGCCTGCACGCTTTCGTCGCTCGGTTATCGCATTAATCATATCGGCATCGATACGGGGCTATGCCTCGGTTCACACTCCTTTAGCGGAGGAAGGAACGAGACGATCCGATATTCTGAAAAGTGGTTGTTTAAAAACGGGTTTTCCATCGTTGAATGCGATGGAACCGGAAAATTTGACCACCATGTGGCGGCTATCTCCGACAATTGGCGCGCTGGACGGGTGGTGTCGCGCAGGGAAATGCGGTTTTTGAATCGACCATTTCGTGTGGAACTTTCTCCGGACATGCGGCGCTTCATCCTTCTCGACCCGGCGGAAGAACCTGTAGCCCTTCTCGATTTCGATCCCATGTTTCGCAATGGAGAAATCTTTGGTTACACCACGGCATTTAAGCGAAAGAGCAGCGGGACCACATCTCACGCGGAAGTCGGATTGACTAAATTTGCTGCCAATCGATTTCAGGAGGAGGGTCACAGCTTGTTGACGCTCGGACTCTCACCGCTTGCCGCCATCGTCGAAACTGGCTTTGCGGAAAGCCCAATATGGCGGCGCCTGCACAAGCGCGCCTTTGCCTCGCGCTACGTCAACGAACGAATATTCAACGTCCAGGGCCAGGCGGCGTTCAAGCGCAGATTTCACGGCAATGAGTTTCCAACATATATTGGCTTTAAACGCGGGTCGCCAGCAGAAATGATCGCGCTTCTACGGCTCATGAAAACTCTTTGATTCGGTCATTTGGCGCCAAGTGAGACGTTGCAATCTGGGCCGCCTGTTTTACCGCGGCGCTGGACCTCTACAAAGACGGCTATCTCTCGGTCGACGAGAGCCAACATGCTCATCGGAATTTATGTCGGTGTCTACTCGACCGGTGTGAACGCGCCGAGTTCGTCGCCGTTCACTGAGATAGGCCGGATCGACCGGCTTCAGGGGGGCGGGCCTGTCGATCTCGCGCCGTGAAGAATTCCACAGCTTCCATTACATTTGAGTTCGATCAGGCGCCGCAGCGTTTCCGGACGGGTCGAGGGTGACTTTCATGGGCGGAAATGGGGTTCGACCATCAAGCGTTCCGACGATGGCCGGCGTATCTGGCTGTACGCCGAGGAACTCGCCGGCGTAGACGTCATCTCCTTTAACCTCTACACCCTCTCCGAAAAGAAGTCGGTGTTGAAGCCATGCGAGATGTCGTCCGAGAACGCGTGGACAGACGACGGGAGGCTCCGACACGCCTCGTACAAGGGCCTTCGAGAGGTGAAGGACAACGCGGCGGTCTATGAAATCGGAGGTTGACCTAACGATTGTCGCCGAGCCTTACTCGGCCTCATCTTCAACCCTCGTTCGTTCTCGGCCAGGCTATTTTAACTAGCCGGTGATCTTAGGATGTGGACGCTTTCTGCTTTCGATTTCCCAGTTTTGCGATCCTGGCCCACTTCGAAGGTAACCCTATACCCTCTCTAAGCGAAACGCCTCTCTCTAAAGAAGACACGTGAACAAAAACGTCCGTGCCACCATTCTCGGGTGAGATGAAGCCGAACCCCTTGTCGTCATTGAAAAATTTAACGGTACCGGTGGGCATTGCAATTCCTCTTCGATGTCCGCGGCCCTGTCGCCTCGCGCAGTAAGCTATTACAGCGCGATCGATCGCCTATCAACGTCTAGCGGTCACCCACTGGTTCGTAACGTGATGACACGAACCCGTCTGGTCTAGGAACCTCACCAAGGAATCTTTACTTGCCACTTGCCCAAAAGAAGCAAGGAGAGGGTGCCCAAACTTGAGCGATAGTCGCTACAATCCAAATCTCAGGCCGACGGCCATTATCGAATCGCATCAACCGCGCAGGTGATTTCTATAGCGGCAACAAACGTCGCAATTTGCATCTGCCTGTGCTTGCTCATACCACTCGATATGCATGGTTGGCCCCCCAGACTGCCAGGCAATGAAGCATAGTCGTTGGCAAACTTTCGGAGATCATGCAACTGAACAGGCTCGATCGCCGCGATGAGTGCAATCATCATTGATGCGCACCCGACGGTTGAGCGGAGGACCGGCCTGCCGTTCATATTTTGCGAAATGGAACATGCATACGGTTCAACCGTTCCTCAAACCCCAGTTGAAAGTCAGTCCCATGTCCACCCAACCCGATGACCTGCACGAGATTATCGATCAGAAATTGACGGCGCTTGTTCGCGAAATGGAAGACGCAGGTTGGAGCGCAAGTGAAATTGCCCCCGCGATGTCTGAGGTTTTGAAGACACGGTGGCTCGATCAGTTAGAAAAACTCAGTCGCGCGCGAGCAGAAGCGCCGGAAAACTTCGTTTCGGATGGAAATGAAGGATAGGCCGGTAGCTCCACAGGAGAGGGATCATGTCCGCAACTTTTCAGGTGATTGCCCTGAGTTCGCTCGATCCAGATGGGAGTGATACTCGTGATGAACCAAAACTTTTGTATCCAGATGCGTTAACGACGGCGCAGGAACTGAGGTCTCAAGGCAAAGCCTTCCGCGTGTTTGTTGATGGCAAGCATACAGAGCAACAAATGCAATCCTTCCTCGACCTGGGTGCTCTTGTTTAGGGACGCGATGTCTGACGCCGTTTCTCACGATTGCGCGTCTGAGCGGTTGACCGCGTTGTTGCTGCCATGGCTGGCGTCGAGTAAGTCAGGTGCTACGGGCTCATCGAGCGGCGGCAGGCCCGTTTATTTTGAAATCGGCCACGGCAAGGACGTGCCGGTCCGAACCCTACGTCCAATGACTTTTTTGTATCGAGCCGCGTGGGCGTCGCGTTCCCCGAGCAGGCCGGCTCCGAGGACCGGGACCTTTCCGCCAATGTAAACCGACGGGAACGCGATCTTCGGCGGGCCCTTCGTTTTGGCGAAGGCGACAACGTCAGCCTTCGAGGGTTTCTCTTTCTCGGTCAGAAGCACGAGCCGTTCACACTTGCGTGCGTCCGGCAGTGTGTGTAGGGCCGGACCGCGATGGCGCTCTCGCAGACGCTCAGAGGGCGCATGCTATCATTACTCAGCTTATGGCCGGGACCTGCAAGTCGAATGTCCGCCCAGATGGTGAAAGCGTGTAACGAAGCGATCCTCCGTGCAAATCCGCAATTCTCTCGACGATCTTCAACCCGATTCCAAGGCCGTCCGAGCGATGGCCCTTGTCGGCGACAGCTTCGCGTCCGGGCTCTCTTATATCTTCCACCTGAATACGCCCGCTTCCAACCCTGACGACAATGGACGTCTGTTCCTGGGTGTGGCGAACTGCGTTTTCGATCAGATTTCGGAGAGCGTCCTTCATCAGCGCAGGAATAGCTCTCATAGCTGCTGCTTGGACTTCGACAGAGAGTGCGAGCGAATGGTTGTTGTCATAGACCCATGGGGCGAGCTGTTCGACGACGTCGGCACATAGAGCGATGAGGTCAACCTGTTCGAACATCCCGCGATCGAAGGTGTCCAGGCGAGCAAGGGCGGTAAGCTGACCGACGAAACGCACAAGGTCGTCGAGGTCGGCTTCGGCCTTCCGTGCCCTGGGGTGGTCGATGCGGCCGAGTTCCAACTTGATTGCAGCCAAGGGTGTGCGCACTTCATGTGCGATACCGGAAGTCAGGACCTTCTGAGACTTCATAAGCTCGCCAACCCGCTCAAATGCCCGGTTGACGGCAACGGCCAGATGAGCGATTTCACGCGGCATGTGCTGCGTTGGCAGATGTGACCTGGCATCCATCGGATCAAGCACGTCGGCAGCATCGGCTGCGGCCTTTACCGGCTTCAGCGCACTTCGCACGGACAGCAATGTTCCGCCCAGCACGAGCACCAGCAGAATGCTCATCGGCACGATCATGTGATCGAGAACTTCGTTCCAGATCACATCAGACATCACGTTTTGCGGGTCGCCTATGGTTGCAACATCGACAACAACGCGTTGATCTCCCATTGTGAATACCCGCCCCCCAACCAGCGTCAGCGGCTTGCCCGATTTCAGGGTTCGAAGCCAAAAGTCCGGAGGATTGATATCCTTAGGCAGAAAGCGGCTCTCGCACGCGTCGTCGCAGGATTCAAAAATCGGTTTTCCAGTCGCGCTGCGGATACGAGCAAGATACCCGGTTTGAGCGTTGGCGTAGCGTCCCTTTGCTTCTTCTGGAAGATGGTAGTTCAAATTGTTGCTGGTTCCATCGACCCCGGCCGCGAGCCGCTCCGTTTCCTGCTCAACGAACAACCGAGAAAGCTCGCCCACGTTCCAGTAGTAGTCGGCAAAGACGACAACAAGCTGCACCAGCATCGCAAGCGTGGCAAAGAATACGATCCTTTTCGTCAGAATGGTTGTCAAGCTTGGGTTCGATCTCATCACCGACGGGCCTCGCGCAGGAGGTAACCCACCCCTCTGACTGTTTCGATGACCGCGTCGGCTGGATGCAGCTCGAGCTTCTTTCTCAATCGGGAAACGGCAAGCTCGACGGCGTTGCTGCTCCGCTCGTCGCCGAACTCGGAAAATGCGTGTTCCATTTTCTGCTTGGAAACGACCTTGCCTCCATTGCGCATCAGCAATTCAAGGAGAGACTTTTCGGAGGGTGCGAGCGGAACCTCAGCTCCCTTGTAGCAAACCTGCCGAGACGCGAGGTCAAATTCCAGCGAAGCGAACTCCAGAGTTGGCATTGTGGTCAGGGGGGAACGCCGCATAAGGGCGCGAATCCGGGCAATGAGTTCGCCGTTGTGAAATGGCTTGGCGAGATAGTCGTCGGCTCCAGCGTCCAAGCCAGCAATACGTTCGTCGATGGCTCCGCGTGCGGTCAAGACAAGCACGGGTATTTGGCGTCTTGCCTGGCGCAATGACTTTAAGACGTCGAGCCCGTCCTCGTCGGGCAAGCCAAGATCGAGGAGAAGGAGATCATATTCAACGCCGCCGAGGGCCATGCGCCCTTCTTCGGCCGTGGCGAACGCGTCGATCCGCCATCCGGCCTCCCTGACCGCCTCGCAAAGAAGCTCGCGAAGGCGAATACTGTCTTCAATGAGAAGAATTCTCATGCCTTCTTTCGACCTGTCACCATTGACCAGACGAGATTTTCCCTATGCCGCAGGCTCTCGATCACCGCGGCTCCGGCGTGGACAAATGCCAGGACCATGATGCTGTTTGCGAGAGTTCCATGCAGTTGCTCAAGCCACTTCTCTCCCCAGAACGCATCAAGGGTAGTCATCCAACCCGTCAGCGCTGTTGCCGACAGGAGCGCAATAAGACACAGCATCATCACCGACGCCAACGGGTTATGTCCAATATAGCGTTGCTCTGTGCGTTTTAGGATGCCGGATACTTGGTCCATCAACTTTCTCGGTGTTGGAAAGAAGTCAACAAAGCGCGCATGTTTGCCTCCGACAAAACCCCACATGACCCGCATGATTATGGCCGCAGCGACGACGTAACCCGTGACGCGGTGCCAGTACTTTCCTTCCTCAAGAATAAACAGATTTAAAATGCAGGCCGATACAACCGTCCAATGAAAGAGCCTGACCACCGGGTCCCACACCTTTATCGTCTTCTGGGACGTCTCGGAGGGCCGCTGGCCCTCCTTTCTAGATGACATCGTCGTCATTGATCAGTCGCCCTTCTGAACAATGTCGCCGGAAACCGGATTGAAATAAACTTCCGCGCGATTGCCGCTCTTGTCTTTGCCGTAGATTTCGTAGCAATTTCCCGTGATCTGGAAGGTTTTCACCTTGTAGCCCAAGGTATCGATCTTCGCCTTCATTGCGTCTTGAGGCATCCACTTGGACTTGGGCTCTGCGGTGCAGCTCGGGCTGGCGAGCGCTATGGCCGGAGTTGCAGCGAGGATTGCGAGGGCAGTGGCGAGCTTCAGCTTCATAATTTGATCCTTTGCTTTGCCTTCAACGAGGCGACATGCAGAGGAATACAAATATGAAGCTGTCGGTTTGCTGTCCAAGGACTAAGCTAAGCCAAGCTTAGCTCGTCCGATCTTTTAGCTATCGTTCGTGAAATCTTGCCATCCCCAATCCCGTGGCTCGGCTGCGACAACGCTGCAACCAGGCTACTGCGGACATCAAGGTGCAGGCCATTCCCGCGAAGGCGCAAGCCAGTAGCGTGACGATCACCGAAGCCTTGAAGCGGAAGACGGCAAGGGCTGCGGCTATCGAGAGGAGAAGGGACGCCAGCACGATCGAGCCCAGAACCGGAACGTCAATTGAGAGAGGGCCAGCCTTCCAGATCGCATTGTCAGCGAACAGCCTATGAAGAGCGAACCAAACGGCCAGGTTGAGGATGACGCCAGCCACGGCTGCGGTAATGGCGGACATGGCGCCCGTCAGCGCGACGTTGCCACGCAGTTGTTCGATGAAGGGCGCCCCGAGAAAAATCCAGAGGAAGCAAGGGATGAAGGTTACCCAAGTCGTCAGGATAGCGGCAAGCGTCGCTGCCACCATCGGGCTGAGCCATCCCTGATCAACAGCCGATAAGCTGGCACCGACATTTGAACAGCCTGATTTCCAACGATTCCGAGCTGTTCCTTCCTGGTGTCTACCGTGATGGGCGCATCCATTTCGTCGTTGTCAAATAGTCGCGCAGATGCGGGTTGTCGTCACAGGACGCCGCCGCGCGACGTACGATCTTGCCGCCTGGCGCGGCAGTCTGCGAGATGGCGGCATAGCGGACGTCAATCCAGCAATTCGCGCAGCCTGATTGCAAGCTCGCGCGCCGTATAAGGCTTTTTCAGCCAGATCTCGTTTTCGGAAAGTCGATCGCCCGCGACCTGCGGCGAAGCATATCCGGACGTGAAGAGCACCTTGATATCGGGTTTCAATCGCCTGAACTCCTCTGCAAGTTTGTCGCCCGCAAGCCCGCCTGGCATGACCATATCCGTAAACAACAACGCGATGTCAGGGTTCTGGGCGAATACTATCAGTGCTTCGGTACCGTTGGACGCCTCCAAGACCCGGTAGCCTGCATCCCTCAGCCGCGCGACGGCGACACGTCGTACCCGCAGATCGTCCTCGACAACGAGGATCAGTTCGCTTCCGGATGGGATCGCCGCGTCGGGGGCCTCCTGTGATGTTGAGGCATCTACTGCCTGGCCGCCTATCAGGGTCGGCAGGAAAACCCTGACACTTGTTCCCTGTGCAGGCTCGCTGTAGAGCTGGACATGGCCGCCGGACTGCTTTGCAAACCCGTAGACCATGCTGAGGCCGAGGCCTGTGCCAGCCCCCACGCTCTTCGTGGTGAAAAAGGGCTCGAAGGCATGATGTTTTACATCTTCCGTCATGCCGTGCCCGGTATCCGAAACCGTCACCAATACGTACTCGCCCGTCCGGACTTGAGGAAACATTTCCGCGTAGTCGACGTCTAGCTTGGCATGTCCGATCTCGATCGAGAGACGGCCGCCGTCGGGCATGGCATCCCGGGCATTCAGCGCCAGGTTCAAAAGAGCATTCTGCAGCTGGGACGCATCGACCAGTGCCAGGTTGGAAGCGCCCGTCACCGTCGTGCGCAGCTCGATCGTTTCGCCGATGGTTCGCCGCAGCAGCTTGGAGAAGCCGCCAACAAGCAGGCCCACATCGATGACCTTTGGGTTCAGCGGTTGGCGGCGGCCAAAAGCGAGGAGCTGTACCGTGAGTTTTGCACCGTCTTCGGCGGCAAGCTGCGCCTCGCGCAGGAGGCTCAGGAGCTTTGGGTCGTGAAGTTTGCCCTCAAGCATCTCCAGATTTCCGCTGATGACCGTCAACAGATTGTTGAAATCGTGGGCCAGTCCTCCTGTCAGCTGACCGACTGCCTCCATCTTCTGCGCCTGGCGTAGTTCCTCCTCGATCCGGTGGCGGCTCGTCAGATCGCGAATGAATCCGGTAAATATTCGATTTCCGTTTGAACTTGCCTCACCGACGGAAAGCTCCATCGGAAAGGTAGTGCCGTCCTTACGCTGGCCCGTCACGATCCTTCCATAGCCGATGATGCGCCGTTCTCCAGTCTGCATGTAGTGCGAAAGGTATCCGTCATGGGCGTCGCGATCCGGCTGAGGCATCAGCATGCGGACGTTGTTGCCCCGCACATCCGCTTCCGAATGACCAAACAGCCTTTCTGCCGCCGTACTGAACGACATGATCGTCCCGCGTTCGTCAATGACCACCATCGCTTCGGGGACGGTATCGAGGATAGAGCGAAGATGCACTTCGCGCTGGGCGAGTTCTGCCTGCGCATGCCTAAGGTCTGTCACATCGTTGTTCGTCTGCAGGATGACAAGTCCACCATCGTTTTCCAGCCGTGCGGCGACACAACGGCTGGCCACGTGCAAGACATGGCCGTCCCTGTGGCGGTGTTTGAGTTCGCCCGTCCAGATGCCCCGGCTGCGCAAGCTCCCGCGGACGTCTTCCAGTGGTTCCGGGAATTCCGTCTCAAGCAGGGTATGGACAACCTTGCCGACCGCTTCCTCGCGTGTCCAGCCATAGAGATCTTCGCAGCCGCGTGTCCAACTGGATATGACGCCCTCAAAACCATGCACGATGATGCTCGCGCCATCGAGAATACGCTCGATTTCCTCGAGACCGTGCTCGCTCGTCTGCTGCAGAGATCTGAAGCGTTCCATGGCGTACCTGTCCTCATGCCAAAGTGCGACCGAAACGCTGACATCCTATGTCACGGTCATCGCAACCGTTATTGTCCGCATCCTCGTCGCCCGCAAGCAGTGCAAGTCTCTCGGTCTTGAATTGATAGCCGTGGCGGCCCTTCGGAACGATCATGCCGCGCGCCGTCAGTTTCGTCACATTCCGCGACACCGTTTCGACAGTAAGGCCGAGATAGTCCGCTATGTCTTGGCGGGTCATCGGCAGTTCAACCGTTGGCGTCGACTTTGAAGCGTCTTCTGTGCGCCGGGCGAGCAGAAGCAGGAAACTGCAGAGCCGTTCTTCTGCAGTCTTGCGTGCCAGCAACGCCATCTGGTCCTGAGCTGCGGCCATTTCATCGCACAACCGGGCAAAGAGTTTGGGACGTAGTTCGGGATGCTGGTTCATTTTTTCCTGGAAGCTGGACCGGGCAAATCGACGCACCTTGGTGACGGTCACGGCTTCCGCACCGTAAAGGTAGCGATCCTTCATCGAGATGCCGACAAGATCGCCAGGAAACAGAAAGCCAGTAATGACCCGTCGGCCATCACCAATGATCCTGAAGATGCGCAGGACGCCGTCGACGACCTCGAATAGGTGTTTTGCCGGATCGCCTTCCCAAAACAGGGCGCCGCCGGCCTGGACAACTTCAGTTGGCTGGTTCCTGAAGACGGAAGCAAGGGTCGGGGTGGTTGCCGCTGCGAACGGAGTAACGTTGCTTGGACGGAATTGGTATTCTCTCTCGGTGGCAAACATCTCGATCCCTCTGTCGATTGAATAAGGGCAATAGAGCGCCTTTGAGTAATAGGGGGACGATGCCACTGTGATATTTCGTGCGTAAGTGTAACAAGGTGTAACAAGCCCATCGCGGCAGCCTAGCTGGACAACGTGACCATGACAGCCTCTCAGAGCCATATCGCCAACATCCTCGTGGTCGATGACGACCCGCGCATCCGGCAGATGCTGACACGCTATTTCGAAGACGAAGGATATGCCATTACCGCTGTGGCGGACGGTGCATCGATGCGCTCTCTGCTGCCGCGAATCTCGTTCGACGCCATATTTCTCGACCTGGTGCTTCCGGGCGGTGACGACGGCCTGGCGCTCGCACGTGAGATCAGAACGGGCTCGGACGTGCCGATCATCATGCTGACAGGCCGCGGCGACGTCATCGACAGGATCGTGGGCCTTGAGGTTGGCGCTGACGACTATATAGCCAAGCCCTTTCACCTTCGTGAGGTGCTGGCGCGACTGCGCACCATCCTGCGTCGGCGACAGTCTCCGAACCCCTCGATTGAGCAGGTTCCCGAGCAAATCCTTCGCTTCGATGACTTCACACTGGACCTCGGCCGCCGATTGCTGCTGTCGGCAAGCGGTTCAGAAATCGAGCTGACGACGGGGGAGTTCGACATGCTAGCAGTGCTCGCCCTGCATCCAAGGCGGGTATTTACGCGCGAAGTCCTCATGGACATGACGCGCGGTCGTGGCCTCGAGGCCTTCGATCGAACCATTGACGCTCAGATCGGACGTCTGCGACGGAAGATCGAGCGCGATCCCAAGAAGCCGGAACTGATCAAGTCGGTGCGCGGGATAGGCTATATGTTCGCGGCAAAGGCGGCGGATCGGTCTTGAGCGCTTCAGCTGAGCATCATCCGCACGCCGTGATTCCAGCGTTGATAGTCCGACGCCTGCATACATCTGCTCCAGCTATCGCGTCCGACTGTCCAGAAACGGATGCTCCTGCACTCACGTTCCTCGGCCACGCGCCCCAGCTTCACGATCAGCGCCCCTGATACGCCGCTCTCATCGGCAGCGCTGGCAACGACGAAAATCGGCACGTCCAGCGTGCGCCCGTAAGCGGGGTCGTCTCCCAGCTTGCTAAGAGCGAGCCCCTGGGTTCGTCCGAGGGGGTTCACTGCGATCCACACCTGTTCCAAATGAGGCGCGTTCGAAGCTCGCCGATCGAGCTGGCTGCAAAAGTCTCGCCACGCGGTGAGGCCGAGGTGAGACGATACTGGTTCGATCAGCAAAAAGGCGTGGTCAACCTCTGCCGGGCCAATCTGAATGACGTCGTAGGTCATGTACTGCTATGCCTCCAAATTTGACTGGCCATGCGGGGACATGGCGCCGCTCGAGTGGCCGTGGCCGCCCTCAAGATGTAATTCGTCACAATTTGGCCAGGGCGGCATTGAGACAGATCAATGCCGCGACCGTTGCTGGGGCTTTAATCAGTGACGCGGCTTACGCAGTCGACGTGCTCAGGGACAAGGCGCGGCGATATCGGAGAGTCCATGCGAGAGGACCCTAATCATGGCCGATGCAGCAACGAAACTGCCTGTGACAACCGAAAAGAACACGGTCCCTGCAACACGTAAACCGCTATCTCACATCGAGACGCTGCGTCGCGAGATTGACCGCCTGTTCGACGAACTACGCCCTTGCGCCTGGCAAATGCCGACGACGTGTTCGTTGTTCAGCGACAATATGCCCTCACTGCGGGACCAGCAGATCTCGCCATCCATCCACTTTGTCGAGGTGAATGCTTATGAACTGACCGTCGAACTTCCAGGGCTGGATGTCGCCGATGTCGACGTCACCGTTTCCGAGGGCATGCTCGCTATCAAGGGAGAAAAAAAAGACGAAAAACAGAAGCGCGAAGGTGACTACTACATCTCGGAGCGACAATACGGGTCCTTCCAGGGGATGCTTAAGCTGCCCGATGGAGTGGACGCCGACAAGATCGCCGCCAACTTTGCCAAGGGCGTCCTGACGATTAACTTTCCAAGTCTCCCGCCGCGCGGAAGGCCGAAAAGAAGGTCCCGATCAAGGAATGAGGGCCTTATATTTGCGCTGCGCGCCCCGGCCGGCGCGCGGCCCTAATTTCAATCATGAGCCCCGAACGATGACTGCTGCTAGCAATACGCACCCAATCGGTTTTCCATTCAAGCAGAGAGGTTTACTACTGCTGTTTTTTGCCGTCGCAGGTCTCTCCATCGGCTTGGTCTTGGCCGTCTTCGGGAACTTGGCGAATGCCCGTTTGGCTTGGGGAATTGCCACTCTTCCGGTTCTTACCGCATTGTTGTTGCAGACGCTAAACTCATTGCGGCGCGGCGATTTCGGCCTCGACATCGTCGCCGCCCTGTCGATGTCCTTCGCGTTGTGGTTCGGCGAAAGCCTTGCCGCCGACGTCGTTGCGGTGATGTATGCTGGTGGCCAGCTGCTCGAGGAATTCGCATCCAGCCGTGCTGCGCGCGAAATGACGGCGTTGATGGGCAGGGTCGCGGGGACGGCATTCCGATACAAGCACGGGCTCCTCGAAGAAGTGCCGATCACCGAGATTGCCGCCGGCGATCGGATCATGATCCGCCAGGGCGAGGTGGTGCCTGTAGACGGGACGATACTATCGGACCGTGCCGTTCTCGACCAGTCTGCCCTGACAGGCGAAGCGCTGCCCGTGGATCATCATAATGGCGACGAAGTCTTGAGCGGCACCACCTCGATCGGCCCAGTCTTTGAGATCCGGGCGCTTCGCCCCGCCGCCGACAGCACCTATGCCGCCGTTGTCCGTCTGGTGGAAAAAGCACAGAACAGCAAGGCACCCATGGCCAGGCTGGCTGACCGATATGGTTTGGCCTTCCTGATCTTAACGGTGTTCATGGCCTGCGCGGCCTGGTTCTTATCGGGCGATCCCCGGCGAGCCCTTGCGGTTCTTGTCATCGCCACGCCTTGCCCGCTCATACTTGCAGTGCCCGTGGCTATCATGTCGGGCGTCTCTCGCTGCGCCTCGATCGGCTGTCTGGTCAAGGACGGCGGCGTCCTTGAAGCCTTGAGCCGGGTCCGCGTCGCGATCCTCGACAAGACCGGGACACTCACGCACGGCAGGGCGAGGATCGTGGCGATCGGCAATGCCAACTGGATCGAAAAGGACGAGATCCTTCGTTTCGCAGCGTCTCTGGACCAGGCATCAAGTCACGTCATGGCAGCGGCGTTGATCACGGCTGCGCACGAACGCGGCCTTCGACTCACGCCGCCAGATGATGTCGAAGAGATCGCCGGAAGTGGACTAGACGGACGGGTCGATGGGCGCCGCGTCGTCATCGGCAGCGGCAGTTTCGTGAAGGGCCGGAGTTCGGACGGGAGCCCCGGTGCTTGCAGTGAAAGCCATCGGCCGGGAGAGGTTGCCGTCACTGTCGCAATCGACGGTGTCATTGCGGGCACAATCGTCCTGGCCGATCCGGTGCGTTCGGAAGCGATCACCGTCCTTGAACGAATGAGGAGGGCCGGGGTCGGGCGGATCGTCCTTGCATCGGGCGATCGGAACGATATCGCATCTCACGTCGGCAACACACTTGGCATCGAGCAGGTCCTCGGGGAACTGACACCGGCTTCGAAGGTGGAGGCCGTCATTGCGGCGAAGAGTTTCGGGCCCGTCATGATGGTTGGTGATGGCGTGAACGACGCGCCTGCGCTTGCCGTAGCCGATGTCGGCGTTGCCCTCGGTGCCCGCGGAACGGCGGCATCGTCGGAGGCGGCGGGTGTTGTGCTGCTCGTCGATCGGCTGGACCCCTTGGCCGATGCCATTGTCATTGCGCGGCGCGCCGTCGGTATCGCACGCCAGAGCGTGATTGTTGGCCTTAGCCTTTCGGTTGCTGGAATGTGTGCGGCTGCGTTTGGCTATCTGCCGCCCTTGCAAGGCGCTCTGCTTCAGGAAGTCATCGATGTTGCTGTCATTCTCAACGCGTTGCGTGCACTCGCTCGGCCGGACGATGCGGATATCGCAGCGGGGGGAGCGCTGGATTGACACGGATCAATGCGGAAACGGCCGTCTAGGGCCATCCTAACCCTTCAACGGAAGGAGCGCTACGATGTTCATCAAGGCATTGAGATGGGAGGAGTGCGTCGCCTTCCTGTCCCGACATCGGGTCGGTCGACTTGCCGCGTCGAAGGACAATTGGGCCTATATCGTTCCCATACACTACGCGTTCGTCGACGATCGTTTCTACAGCTTTTCTTTGGCCGGGCAGAAGATCGAATGGATGCGCGAGAACCCGCGCGTCTGCATCGAGGTCGATGAGTTCAGTGAGCATCGCTGCTGGGAAAGCGTCGTGGCGCGCGGCCTCTATCAGGAATTGCCGGACAATGATCAATGGCACGACGAGCGTATGCGCGCATGGGGACTGCTGCAAAAGCACAATGACTGGTGGGAACCGGGTGCGCTCAAGCCGCGCCCTGAGGAACGGGAGATCCGCTCCGATACCATTTTCTTTCGTGTTACCGTTCAGGACTTGACGGGCAGAAAGGCACTTGGTGATCAGTGGAGGGCCGGCGCGCCATAACGGCTTGGTTCGAGGTCCCGCTTTCCAGTTCTGGCGCCCCGCGCTGTATTCATCACTTGGAGTGAGCTGAGAATTGTTCATCGGGCTTCGAGAACGAAATCCACCGCCTCAGGCGACCGAACGATGACATCCAGTTCAAATCTGTAAGGATCTTATCGTCCGGTTCCCACCTGCGGTAAACCACCGACACCTGTTCGTGAAGCGGCGCTCCTCGAACTGCGTCGAGAGGATGTCCGCAACCTTTTTCTCGAAGTCGGCCACCCCAAGGCGGGCTAGCATCACGGTTGAAAGAGCAGTGCGATTGAAACCTGGCAACCAAATTTGCTGGCGGACCGTGTTTTCGCTGGAAAATGACGGCCCGTCGGGGGAAAACGACAGTCGTTTCTCCCCAGGATCATAGTGCCGCAGATAGACGCCAAGAAGATCTGGTGCGGTCCCGTCGCCGTGGTGAAACTCAACGAGGAATTTTGAACGGTGACTCTGACCCTCATGCTGGAAAAACCAGATCATCGCACATAGGTCCGAAATAGATTCGTAAGTAGGCGGCAGCAGTCCGTCGACTGTCGCCGTCATGCTTTGCAGTCCTATACATTCAGGCCACGGTAGTATGGTCGACGACGGTCTGCACGCCGGGGGCTGACCATGCGGCACGTGCCGCTCCCCGACGCTCGGGCCAAGTATGAACATGGCCCTCAAGCGTAGCGCGTCCGTCGGCCACATCAACCCGGATGGCCTTCGCTTCCACTTCAGCATTTCGTTTGAGCGCGTCTTCGATTCGCCGCTTGACGTCACCTGTTGACACTTGTGGCGCGACCTCAATCAGGTTGATGATACCCGAGACACCCTCCAGCGGCCGCACCGCGGCGGCGGCAGCGTTCTTCTGGCACTGTCATTCGGCCTTGCCACTGGGAGTGACGAAGCCCTTCTGGACCTTGACTTTGACTGCGCCCGTGGGGACGACCGTGTTCCAGCTGATCGTGTTCAGCGCACGCTTGGCGATTTCGTCGTCGGCAGTGCGGCGCGGCCCGAAGGCTCTGACCTCGATTTCCTCAGCAATCCCCTTGACGCCCTCACGCGCGTGACGACGTTCTCGATCGTGGACTTCTGTGCGTAGGTCGGCACGTGACCCGTCAGGGTCACGACGCCCGCGTCGACCGGGACGCCGATAACGGCAGCGTCGATGCTCGGCTCGAATTCGAGTTCATCCATGATATCCTGTCTTGGTGTAATATCCGTCATGTCTGTCTCGCTGTTCGGAGGCTTCCTGCCTCACGCGCCACTGATGCAGTTTCGAAGTGCCGCATTGATGCGGATCAAACGACCTGCCTAGAGTCGGCTTCGTCATCGCGCCATAAGAACAGGCAGTTTCGGAGTCTTGATCATCGTCCGGGTAACACCGCCAAAAATGCGTTCGCGGAGGCGGGAATGACCATAGCCGCCCATGACGATGAGATCAGCGGAGATGTCGATGGCGTGCTGGTTCAAGACATCCGAAATGTCCCGTCCGGCGCTCGGCAGCCGATCCACCGTGGCGTTGATGTCATGCCGTGCGAGATAGAGGGCAATGTCGGCACCTGGTTCTTCGCCGTTCCGGCCGCAGGTTGCGTCGGGATCGACAAGCGTGATGTGGACCTCGGCTCCAGCCATGATATCAAGCCCTTCGCGCGCGCCGCGAGATGCTTCGAGGGTGGAGTTCCATGCCAGAAGGATTGTTTTGGGTTTCAGCGATGGCACTCTCTTGTCTGGAACGATGAGTACGGGCCGCATCGCCTCGAACAGCGCGCCGTTCACCGTGTGCCATTTCAGCTCTTCATCGTCTCCGGAGAGCGATGGTCCAACGACAACGAGGTCGGAGTAGCGGGCGTAGTCCCCAATGTCGGTGTCAGCATAGGCGCTATCCAGCCACAGGCTCTCGACCTCGTATGATATCCCATAGCGCTTGAGAGATTCCTTCAACGAATCTGCCTCAGCCGCCAGCTTTTCGATGTTCCGCTGCCGTTCCTCGACCCAAATGGACGACGTTGCCAGAGCGTAGTCGGCGACGGGCGATGTCGCCTCGAGCGAAACGACCAGTAGCCTCAGATGTGCTCCCAATTCCGTGCAAAGGGTGGTTGCGATTTCAATGTCAGCAGCGGATTGGCGCATGCCGACGACACTGAGAATTGTCTTGAAGGACATGATTTGGCTCCTTTTCAAAGGCGACCGGAGGGCCGCTGATACCACATCCTAGCCAGGGCCGTCCTGACCGCCTTGATCTTCGTCAACGCCGGGGTCGCAACCTTGGGGCCTTTCGTCCCTGTGGCTTGATCCTGATCAATGCCGTCGCGGCAGAAGTCCGCAGACTATGGGAAGCTGAATCTATGAAAGGATTGAGACGATGCTCAGAGCAAAGCGTGACGCGCTAGGCGGTGCGGCCTGCAAGGCAATTCCTTCGCTCGGCGAGATCGAAGGACGCGTGATGATCCTCGAACTGGTCGCGCTCACTTCGCTGTCTCGGCTCCTTCACGACCACGAACGACATGGTAGGCTCGAGCTTATCAAGGCGATGCGGCATGCGATCGACCGGAAATGCCACGACGCCAGATTGTGCGGTCAGGATACGAGATCGGCAGAAGAATATGCCGAAGAGCTACTGGCATCGGCACAAGAGCAGGCCGACCAACAAGCGACACTTCGCAAGCATTGCTAGTGCCCCTCTTCTGGTCAACCGCACAGAATTCAATTGGAGAACTGCCATGCAGGCGAAAGACATTATGACAAAGGACGTGATTTCGGTCGCTCCGACGACCAGCGTCCGCAACGCGGCGCTGCTGATGCTTGCAAACGGAGTGAGCGGGCTTCCTGTCATTCAGGACAATAGGGTCTGCGGTATCCTCACGGAGGGCGATCTCATTCGGCGCGTGGGAAAGAACTGGGCCGCGAATGCCGACGATCCGAACAGCAGAATGGGATTGGACAGCTACATCCAGACCCACGGCTGGTCGGTCGGGGAGGCGATGGTCCCTGACGTTGTAACTGTTGCCCCCACTACCGATGTCGGACAGATTGGCGCACTAATGGTGTCGCACAGGATCAAGCGCCTGCCTGTTCTGGATGCGGGCCGCTTGGTCGGCATTATCAGCCGATGCGACTTGCTGGGTCTCATTATCGATGCCCCCGCCGAGATCGTTGCGGCCGGCGATGATGCGATAAGGCTGGCCATCTCCACCCGCTTGAAGACAGACCTCGGGCTTGGAAGCGAAAAGGTCGGCGTCAGCGTGAACAACGCCAAGGTTTCCGTCGTCGGAACCGTCGATACTGAGCTGGAGCGCCGGGCGATCAGAACGCTTGTCGAAAACATCCGCGGCGTCAACGGCTATGTAGACGGCACATCGCTTGCCGACTGACGGGGACGTGGCTGGATTTGGACAATAGAGGAGAAAGCATCGTGGAAAATAGGCAAGAACAGCATCGCGACAATGTCGTCGAACGCACCACCTCGATCGACGAGATCGCTCATATCATGCGTCGTCACCGCATTGATACAGTCCTGGTCGTCGAAAATGGCGTTCTTATCGGTAGCGTCACCGATCGCGACCTTGCCATCAAGGGGTTGGCGCCAGGGCTGCATCCGCGCGCACGTACGGCTTGGGATGTCATGACCCCAATTCCCGATCGGTGTCTGGGCGAGTCGATACGTCGCGCCGGAGCCAATGTCTCGGATTACGACCCAATGTCAGGAAATTGAGACTTCACGCGCTCCGCCGCCGCTGCACACCGTTAAGCAGCCCATGTGATGGAATATATCAACCGATACTTCACCCTGCGTGACCTTGAAGTTGCGATACCAGTCGACCAATTCGCTCCAGGGATCGTTGATCTTCGCCAGGCCTTAGATGAAGGCCATGACCGTGCCGTCTGCGTCTTTCCCGTCACGACGTAATAGCCGCCGAGCGCGAAGATCCCGGCATAACCGAGCTGGGTCACCAGGTTCATTGAAAAGTCCATGGCAAATTTAAGTTTGTAGATGCTCATGTTCTCGCGAAAAGCTCGCCGAAACTGAGCGGCGATACCGCCGCGGCACTGTCCGATGTCTCGACGATTTCTTGGCTTATACCAATCCTCATTGATCAGAACCCATTCGCCCATTTTCTACGTCCGATTGACATGATCTTCCACGGTTGGCTTTGGAGAGTACGCCAGGCGTGGCAGCAATGATCGACGATGTCCTCGTAGGATT
>NZ_PCDP01000068.1 GCF_003240585.1 Arminella tubonensis | reverse complement strand
GCACTCTGGATCAATGCTATCCGCAACGGCGCCGACTTCGCCGACTTGAGCCCTGACGTCTCCATCACGCTACTCATGTTCGGCTGAACCGGCAGTCGCGCAACGAAGCCGCTGCGGTGTTGCTGTGAATGCACCATGGCTCATGTCAAACTCATCGATCACTAACGCTATGAGGTGACTTTAGCTTGGAATATTAAAGCCAGCGTTAAGGCGGCACCCGTCGGGAGGACAGGTGTCGATGTCTGAAGGCAGCCGACCAAACCTTCAAAGGGCGGACGGACAGGCGGTGCCCGATACCAAAGATTTCCCGCACTCTAGGTTCAGGTCTTTTCGATTAAATGTGAGCGCGACGAACAGCCCACGTCTTTCTGCATTGACGGAATCGCGATAGCGCTGGTTTAGAACTTCTGCTTTACCCGCTTTGGCATGAAGTAGGTTCGGATATTGACGAGTGCTTCGGCGACGTCAGCAGCATCCTGGCGGGTGGCTTTCCGTTTTGCCTCGCCGAGCTTGCGAATGGGTGCGACGATATCGCCAGTGACAGCATGACCCCGAAGGACGGGCTGCCAAAGCTTGGGCGCGTACCCTGTTCCCAGCAGAAAGCAGAGGTCCCAATCGAAGATATCAAAGGTCTGATCATCGATCCTGGTGAACCTGGGCCGGTGGTCTTTCGGTGTTTCGGAAAGGCTCGCCGAGATGCGGTTATACTCCGCAACGATCGTCTGCACGGCCTGATGTTCGGTTGTTTCCATCGGCACATTCAGGACATCCGGACCGGTCAGTTCCGGGATCCATTTGCGTGGGTCGATGAACTTCGGGCCGATGATGAGCGCCGTAAGATAACCATCGAGACCGCTCATTGACCAGATTGGCGATGCCGGACACGTCCCCTGATGAAGGCTTCGAACGCCTCGTCATCGAGCTTCGGTCGTGCCGTCGTCTCCTGACCGTTCTGTGTCATGCCGCTCGTCGCTCCTGGTGTGTCATCGCTTCACGCTCAGCCTTCCAGGCCCAAGGCAGGAGACTTTCCATTTCGTTGGCTTTCACTTTGCAAGAGATGATGCGCTCCAGCACATCGGCAAGCTCTTAGCCGACAGGCGCATGCTTGCATGCGCCGAAAGGCCAGACCTCGGGGTCCACGCCGTTAAGCTAGCCGTGTTGACGAGCGATGCCATGACAGCGAAGGACTTTCGACCCCGCTCGCTGCCCACGAATAACGAGTTCTTTCTCGTCAGAGCCACAGATTTCATTGAACGTTCGACGACATTGGAGTCCACCTCAACCCTGCCATCTCGAGGAAGGCTGTCAGCCCGCCCCAGTGGTTGAGTGTGTAGGAGATCGCCTTGCCAAGCGCCGATTTCGACGACACCTCGTCCCTCAGCTCGGTAAGCTTGGCCTTCAGTTCCCTCATGATGGGAACTGCCTCGCGACGCCTGACTATAAGCCTGGTATCGGCATTTCCCCCGCGCAAGTCCGCTTCGATGCGATAGATTTCGGCAATCCTGGCAAGGATCGACAAGGCCTCCGAAGAGGCGGTCAGTTTGACGACATCAACGAACTTTCGCCGGGCGTGAGCAAGGCAGAAGGCTAGCCGCATGGGGGCGACATTGCTCTTGCCCGACGTTTGACGACGGTTTTATAAGCTTGGTATCCATCAACTTGCAGCACGCCGGCAAATGACGATAGTTGCCCCTCGATCTCGGGGGCGCTGCGGCTTTCGGCGAAGATGTACGCGACTGCCGGCGGTGCCGGACCATTCCAGGGGCCGTCGTCGACCGCTTGTGCCCATAACTGGCAGATCTTGGTTCGTTTCCGCCCCGGATCGAGGCGCGGAAGTGGCGTCTCGTTACAGAACACCCTCGGCTGCGTGCGGATGAAGGCGGTGAGCGCATTGTAGAGAAGCTCAAGCCACCAAGCGACCCGCGTGACCCAGGCGCCGAGCGTGCCGCGATCGATGATCACGCCGCAGGAGGCAAGCATCTGGGCTTGACGATGAAGCGGCAGATGCCAGGCAAACTTCGAAACCGCGATATGAGCTGCAAAGGCCGTGGTCACCATGCCGCCATCCATCACCCGTGCTGGTGCGGGCGCTTGTACAATGGCATTCTCGCATGCCCGGCAGGCATAGCGTGGCCGGATCGTCCGCTTCACCCGGACAACCGCAGGCACGATGTCGAGCGCCTCGCTGACGTCCGTGCCGATACGTTGCAACGGCCGCGTTGGGTCCGGGTCTCACGGGCTGCGTCACTCAAGCCAACGGCTTGAAAACGTCCATCGATCCTAGTCATGCCTTGAGCGGTGAGAGGACCAAGATGAGCCAGTCCTATAATCTCAATCCCGACTGCTCTCTATTGACGGTGCCAAACGAAAAAATCACCCAACCTCCGCTTCACGGATCAGTCCAAGTTGTGAAAGGGACGGTATTTTCACATTACAAAAGTCCGCCACTATCCAAATGCAATAGCCGACCGGTAGTGGGCGTAGTCGAATATTATACTTCCAAACCTGGATACGCTGGGACGGACAGTTATAGAGCGAGAATATCCTACGGGAACGGTCGCATCGACGACGTCACGATCAACATCAATGTCATTGCCGATTGATCATGAATCTGGAGGGTTATGTGAAAGACTTGTTTTACCGACACAAAGGGCCTCCCGATGACGCGCTTGCGACTTTTGTCCGTCGCGGTAGCTTCACTGTCGTTGACTGCCGGCTGCGCTGAAGCTGACGCGAAGACTGATCACTATAAGCCGGGCTCGCCTGCGTGGTATGAGGCCAGTCATCGTGTTTTCCTTGGGGGCGAAAGATAAGCCCGGTGCGGGTGGGGGGCCGTAAGCAACAACCACTCGGAGCTAGGTTGAGGAACGGTGTCATGATTCACCACGCTCGCGTTGCACGATTGGGCGTCACTGGACGGCGACTAATAGTCTTGCTTGGCCTTTGAGGTTGCGGATTCAGCGATTTGCAAACCGCATGGATGGAAGCTCGCCTGTTGACCAAAGACAGAAACAAGAGTGCCTCTGTTCCTCGCACCATGGGTTCGCCCCATGTGTGCAACGCCTGGGCGTAACAGGCGTGGCGATTTCCGTACCACCCACGGGGATCTGTGATACTGTCCGATCACGTACAGACATGCTGCAGTTCGACCCAGCACCGTATCAGCCGGGAAAGGCTTTCGCTCCGCGAGCCTCCGGTCCCCCAAGGGACACTGTCCATGACAATCGCCGCATCTCCTCCGCCGAATGGCGTGATGAGCCTTGGCCTGGCAATCGTCGCCTCGTCCAGCGCCCCCCTGTTACTGCTAGATAGCACCTTGATGGTGATCGCCGGCAGTGCCTCGTTCTGCCGCGAATTCCAGATTGATCCGGCATTGGTTGCAAACCGACCCTTGGCCGCGCTCGGCCATGGCGAATGGAACGTCCGACAACTGTCGTCGTTGCTCGAAGCTACGGCGTCTGGAAGTGCCGCCGTCCACGCCTACGAAATGGACCTGAACCGCGAAGGCCAAGGCTCGCGGCATTTGGTACTGAACGCCCAGAAACTTGACTACGACGACGTCGACGGCGTCCGAGTGTTGCTTTCGATTGCCGACGTCACCGATGCACGCCTCGCCGAAAGGCTCAAAAACGACCTGCTGCGCGAAAAGGAAATCCTGCTTCAGGAAGTCCAGCATCGCGTCGCCAACAGCCTGCAGATCATTGCAAGCATCCTGTTGCAGAGTGCTCGAAAGGTCCAGTCGGAAGAGAGCCGCTCGCATCTGCAGCTTGCGCATGGCCGTGTGATGTCGATCGCTTCGGTTCAGCAGCAGCTTGCCGCCAGTGGCCAGGGTGATGTGCAACTGCGTCCCTATTTTATGCAGCTCTGCAAAAGCCTCGGTGCCTCGATGATCCTCGATCCGGAGGAAATCTCCATCGACGTCAACGTCGACGATAGCATCGCCAAGGCCAATGTCTCGGTCAGCCTCGGTCTGATCGTGACCGAGCTGGTCATCAACGCGCTGAAGCACGCCTTCCCCGCCCATCGAAGTGGCAAGATCGTCGTCGATTACCATTCCGAGAAGGCTGGCTGGTCGTTGTCCGTCAGCGATGACGGGGTCGGCATTTCTTGTGATCCGGCGCGCTCGAAGCCGGGCCTTGGCACCGGAATCATTGATGCAATGGCAAAGCAGCTCGATGCAAAGTTCGCTCATACCAATTCGAACCCTGGAACGAGTGCGTCGGTGACGCATGCATGAAATCGATCGATGTGCCTTATCAAACCGAACGAATGGATCGAAACGCTGTCTGGCGTGTTACCCCTTGGCGGTCACCCAACCCAACCTAATAGCCGTTTGAAAACCGGATCGGTGTCCAACAAGAGAGTATGAAAATGGATCATCGTATCGCCGTTCTCGTTGTCGAGGACGAAGCGCTCATACGAATGGCGATTGTTGACGAATTGGAAGATGCGGGCTTTGAAGTTTTCGAGGCTGAACATGCCGATGCCGCCATCGCAATTCTCGTTGCCAACCTGAACATCAGGCTGATGTTCACCGATATCGATATGCCCGGCGGTATGGACGGATTGAAACTCGCAGCCGCCGTTCGAGGCCGCTGGCCGCCGATCAAGATCATTGTCACCTCCGGCCACCAGACAATCAACACGAGCACTCTGCCGGTCGAAGGCCTGTTCCTGCGCAAGCCCTACAACACCCGGCAAGTTGTTCAATTCATCGATGAAATGGTTGCGACTTGAAGGCTCCGTCCTTCACGTGATCATCGAAACAGGCAGGAGACAACAACAAGGGTAATGGGAGATACGAAATGTATAACGCAAAACGTGATGGAGATGGATGCGGAGGATCCAGTGCCATTCCTTCAATCGGCGCCATCGAAGGTCGCATCACAGTTCTTGAGGTTGTCGCAATGACATCACTCGGACTTTTGCTCAAGGTTGGAGACAAGCATGCCGCCCAGCAGGTGCTTTCGATCATCCGGAAGGCGATGCGGGCAAAATGCAACGACATGCATCTGGGTGCGTCGGATGCCGATTCTGCGATCGCCTACGCGCAGGAACTGGTCGATGCGACTTTCGAGAACGTTCAGTTTGCGACTCTCAAATCGTTGGCGGACGATCTTTTGATCGCCTGACGTCATCGTGGGAATGCCGCGAGAACAACAATTCAACGTGCGGTCCGTCTGCGGCAGCGTCTATCTGCCGCCATAAAAGGACCGATGCAATCTATATAAACTCCTATCGTCTTGGGCTCTCGTTATTGAAAATGAAGTTGCCACACTTGCGGGGCAACTGGACAGCGTTGCCCGCGACAAAGAGCCCCTGCTTGACGTTTGCCAAGCCTATGCGGAGGCTACCAGCCGCCGTGATCAGTTACGTCATGGAATCGACCCGATTGTTCTAGCCGAATACGATCTCCTCTGTTCACAGCTGGAAGCCAAGGTCGAGGGGGTCATCGCCATTGCAAAATCGTGGACGATCTTCGGCAAGAAAGCTTGATATCCTGGCCTGCCCTGCTGAAGCAGGGAATGGCGCAACTCACTTCCACAAGGAAATATTCTGTGATGTCGAATGAGAGCCTGCTTGTTTTTCTCGTTGTTGGTGCCCTTGCCGGATGGCTGGCTGGCCAAGTGGTGCGCGGTGGGGGTTTTGGCTTGATCGGAGATATCGTCGTTGGCATCATCGGCGCGTTCATCGCTGGGTGGCTTTTTCCCCGTCTCGGCTTCAGCCTGGGTACTGGCATTGTCAGGGCGATTGTCAACGCGACGATTGGCTCGATCCTTCTTCTTTTGCTCCTCAGGCGAGTACGCCGGGCCTAGGCGAATGGCTTCCGTTTGCGAGGCGTCCATGACGGCGTTCAATGGACGTATCCCGGCGAAGGGATTTCGTCCATCTTGTCGCCCAGCGACTCTTCGATCTATTGAACCCCTTGTGGGGACTAGCCGACGGTGACACGGAGTTCAGGTTGCCAACGGGTAGGGGAGGAATTTTCCCATGGGTCCTTGGGTCCTTGGGTCCGCGAGAACCACGGATTCACAAGACCTTCCGGAGTCAGGGAAGTCTCGTGATATTGACCCGAGACCTCCATATCGATGCCCTAAAGGTAGAGCTCAAGCGTGACGGCCGGTCGATCTACAATACACAGCTCCTGTTCGATGCCGATGGCACACTTATTCAACGCCGACGCAAGATTACCCCGACCTATCACGAACGGGGGATTTGGGGGCAGGGGGACGGATCCGGCCTGCGTGCCGTCGACAGTGCCGTCGGGCGGATTGGTCAACTCGCTTGCTGGGAGCACTAGCTGCCGCTCGCAGTTAGCTCTCATTGCCGATGGCATCCACTCGGCCATGTATCCAGGTTCCTTCGCGGGACCGCTGTTTGCAGAACAGATGGAAGTCAGCATTCGCCAGCATGCACTGGAATCGGCATGTTTCGTCGTCAATGCCACGGCATGGCTCGATCCTGATCAGCTAGCCCAGATTGTCAAGGATACCGGTTGCGCCATTGGGCCGATCTCCGGTGTGTTTCACCGGAAGGGCGGATCATCGGGGAGCCGCAAAAGGCAGGTGAAGGCGAGGTCATTGCCGATCTCGACTTCGCCCTGATCGATATCCGCAAACGTGTCATGGATGCGAGTGGCCACTACAGCGCCCCCAACTGCTGAGCTTGGTGATCGATCGTACACCGACTGCGCATCTCCACGAGCGCGCCGCACATCAGCAGGTCGGTGCCGCAACTGCTCCAGAGCGCAAACGTGCCACGCAGGCCTGAACCCCACCAGAGGCAACAACCCGCTGCAGGCGGCTGTGATGAAACACCATTGAAGCTGCCCGGCCCTGAGCCGGGCGGCTGGAGGTGGCCATTACATGAAATGGGCCGATCCCAACTCGACATGGATCATGGCCTATTAGAGTTGATGGATTATGGCTCTATTCAGCTAGCCCATCATAACCCAGGGTTGGCTGGCGCGCGGCTGGGGAATGAAACGTCGGTGACACCTTTGTCGATCGCGGAACCGACGCGATCGACAACAGGGATTACCAAAAATGACCGGACAGCGCGGGGCTCAAAGCACTCTTCTGATGTTTGCCGTGCTTACGGTTGCGCTCAATCTCCGACCGGCGATCGCCACGATCGGCCCTCTTACGAATTCCATCATTGAATCAACCGGGATGGGTTCGACCGGAGTTGGCCTCCTGACGACGGTACCAGTCTTCCTGATGGGCGTGGGCGCAATGTCAATTCGAACGCTCCGAAGGGTCCTGGGCGAAAAGGTCGGCATCGGTTGTGGGACAATCCTGCTAGCTGCTTCCTGTGCTGGCCGAGTTTGGCTCGACAGCAAACTGGGTCTGATCACAACTGCTGCGGGTGCGGGCCTCGGTATATCGATCGTGCAGGCGTTGGCTCCGGGCTTCATCAAGCGAAACTTTGCTAAGAATACTGGTCGCGCGATCGGCTTGTTCTCGACAGGGATCGTGTCCGGCGCGGCCCTTTCGGCGGCGAGTGCAGCGGGCCTTGCGGATTGGCTCGGTTGGCACTTCGCCTTGGCGTTCTGGGCACTCCCGGCCCTGATTGCATTGGCAATCTGGCCTGTTGCCTGTCGTCCCGCTGACGCCGAGGAACGAATTCAGGGTGTTACCTCTGTATCGGTGAAAGCACCGGAGTTTTGGCGGAACCCGCGTAGCTGGTCCCTTCTTGTCTTCTTCGGCATTGGCACTGGCGCTTTCATGCTGGTCATGGCCTGGCTGCCTCCCTTCTATGTCGAGCGCGGATTCACTCCTCAAACGGCGGGCTATCTGTTGGCAGGATTGACCTTTGTCGAGGCATTGACGGCTCTGGGACTGGCAGCGTTCATACATCACTTCCCCGATCGCCGTGGGCCACTGGTCACTTGCCTTATTCTTGTCCTGGGAGGGTTGGCCTGCCTTCTCGTGCAACCCATTGCGCTCGCAGCCCCCGCCATCCTGCTACTGGGTGCGGGCATCGGTATTCTGTTTCCGCTCTCCATCATCGTCGCCATCGATCACGTTAAAGATCCAACGATCGCCGGGGACTTCACCGCCTTTGTGCAGGGCGGCGGATATATCATCGCCAGCCTGGTTCCGTTCATTGCCGGAGCGCTCCGGGATGTATTCGCCGATCTCTCGCAGGCATGGATTCTGATGGCGATCGGTGTTCTCGGGCTCATCCTGCTGGCTTTGCGCTATTCACCGGATAGTTATCTCAGGTTCAGGAGAGGCCTGACCTTGTAATCAATATGACGGCGTAGTCAGGCTAGCGGCGGAATGTCGAGAAGTATGCCTCCAGCTCCCGATCGGTCTTGGCTCTCGTCTCGAGAACAATGTCCCGCGTCGAGCCAGTCCCCTGCACAGAGAAGAAGGTCAGGTCATTCAACCCGATCATCTCCAAAATAACGCGGAGATAAGGAGTCAAAAAATCAGGTTGGTTCGCGCGCTCACCCGAAAATCGGCCGCCCGACGCTATGGCAACGAAGACAGGACGGCCGCCGAGCGTTCCGACTTTGCCAGCGGGCGTAATGTTGAACGTCCGGCGGACGCGGACAATATGGTCGATCCAGGCCTTCAGCGCGGACGGTATGCTGAGGTTGTGCATCGGCGTGCTGATGATCACAACATCCGCGGCTTCAATCTCACCGATAAATTCCTCGGAGCGCGCCATCGAACCGTCGACAGAAACATCGGTCGGGCCTCCTTGAGAAACGGCGTAGCTGCCATCGACATGTGGGAGACTACCATTGCCAAGATCGCGTTCAACAATCTGAGCTCCTGGCTCTTTTTCCAGCAACAGTTCGACAATCTTCTGCGACAGACGGTGGCTCTCGGAAGCTTGCCCGCGCGGGCTGAAACTGACGCGTAAAATATTCTTCATTTACCGATCCAATCGCTTGTGGGAGCTGTGCTCCGGATGTCTGATCAGCGATGGATACGAGTTTTATGCCCTGTCTCGAAGGACCATGAATTAACATTAAAGGTGAGCCATAATATCATGCATGAAAGGCAATGAACTCTGCCCCTTCCCGAGCGATAGTGAACTCGCGAGGATATGAAGCATTGGACCAGGCGATGTCAGAGCATACCAAAAAATTTGCGCCGTTGGACCCGACCGCAACAGAGCCGTTTTACCGCCAGATCTACGATCGGTTTCGCGGCGCCATTGCCAGCGGCTTGCTTAAACCCGGTGACCGCATTCCCTCGGCTCGTGCCCTGACGAAGGACCTCGGCCTGGCAAGAGGGACCATCGAGACGGCGTACTCCCTCCTGGCCGCAGAGGGATATATTCAGGCGCGTGGTCAGGCCGGAACAGTTGTTGCGCCGGGCCTCACCGCTGGACCCTCGATCATTCTCCCCGTACCGCGTTTGGACAACAATACTGAAGGGACCAGCTTTCGTCCCGATTCGATCCTTCCCTTTCAAATGGGCTTGCCGGCCCTCGATGCCTTCCCACGTAAGATCTGGGCGCGGCTCGCTGCGCGTGAGGTTCGCGCCATGCAGCCCTCAGACATGGTTCACCCGGCCGTCTTCGGGCTGCCCGCGCTCCGGGCTCAGATCGCGGCGTATCTTCAGGTCTCGCGTGGAATAATCTGCTCGCCGTCCCAAGTTTTCATGACATCCGGATACCGACAGTCGATCGAGCTGGTTGGGCATGCGCTTTTGAAGGCGGGGGACCGCGTTTGGCTTGAAGATCCAGGATATCCGCCGACGAGAGAGATGCTGGGCCTCATGCAGATGGAGGCGGTGTCGGTGCGGGTGGATCAGGATGGGCTTCGCGTAACCGACGGTCTCAATTTTGCGCCAGAGGCGCGTGCCGCGGTTGTCACGCCGGCGCACCAGAGCCCGCTTTGCGTCTCCCTGTCCTTGCCACGGCGCTTGGCACTGCTCGATTGGGCGCAGCAAACGGAAGCATGGATCATCGAGGACGATTACGACGGCGAATATCGCTATGTCAGTCGGCCGCTGCCGGCGCTGAAAAGCCTGGATCGCAATGGACGAGTGCTCTATGCGGGGACGTTCAGCAAAGTCCTGTTTCCTAGTATTCGGCTTGCCTACCTGGTCGTCCCGGAAGACCAGGTTGAGAGGTTCGAAACGGCAAGCCAGGTGTTCGGCGGGGGCAGTCCGGCACTCACCCAAGCAATCGTCACCGCGTTCATTACGGAAGGGCATTTTGCGCGCCATATTCAGCGAATGCGAAAACTCTATGGGGAGCGGCGCGCACTCACTGTTGCTGGGCTGGAACGGGTTTTGGGCAAGCGCATGCACATCGATGCACAGCCAGGCGGTATGCATCTGATCCTTCGGCTCCATGACCAGCAATCGGATCGCAGCCTTGTCGCGCGCATGCGGGATGATCGCATGTACGCAGAAGCCCTGAGTGAATGGGTCGTGGACAACGACGAGACAGCCTCGGCTCTCCTTCTCAATTTCACGAACATTGACTCGCAACGCAACGCTGAAATCCTCGCGAGTCGCATCTTGCAGCTCACGTGACGCCTGACCTGATCTCAATCGCGCCAATCGCCTATTGGATTGGATTCATGGACCACTACAGATGCTATATCATGGACCTTCCATGGTAGGCCAAGAACGTTAGGTTGAAGTCCTCAACAAGAGGAAACCTCATGACCAAACGTATTGACTACACGAAGGCTTCACCCGACGGTTACAAGGCCTTCGGCGCCGTTTACGCCACTCTGCTCAAAGGCAGCCTGCCGAAAGAGTTAATTGATCTCGCTTACCTCAGGGTCTCCCAGATCAATGGCTGCGCATTCTGCATCGACATGCACTCGCGCGATTTGCTCAAGTCAGGTCTGAACGTCGAAAAGCTGGTCCTCGTCGCCGTCTGGCACGATGCAGGCAACGTTTTTACTCCCCGGGAACGTGCGGCGCTCGCCTGGGCAGAGACCGTCACACGGGTCTCCGAGACCGGTGTTCCGGATGTCGCTTACGAAGCTGCGGCCGCGGAATTCAACGATGCTGAGCTTGCTGACCTGACGTATGCGATCGGTCTGATGAATGCCTTCAACCGCTTCGGCGTCAGCTTCCGCTCGACCCCCGCTGCGGCTGCCAAGGCTTGATCCATAACTGTGCGGGCTCTTCACCCAAAGGGTGATTGCCCGCGCTTCTCACGGTAGCGGGCGATATCTGCCGCCAAGGCATGGGTCTGCGCCTTCAACAAGAATGGATTCCACAAATGGCATGGGTACTTCTTTGCATCGCAGGTATTCTTGAGATCGGCTTCGCCTTTGCCATGAAGTCGTCTTTGGGCTTCACGCGATTTGTGCCCAGTGTCCTGACAATCGCCACTGGACTAGCGAGCGTAGCTCTTCTCTCGCACTCTCTGCGGACACTCCCGGTGGGAACGGGTTACGCGGTCTGGACCGGAATTGGCGCCGCAGGAACCGCAATTCTCGGCATCGTGCTTTTGGGCGATTCCGCGGCCCCGGTCAGGATGCTTTGCATTGCTCTCATCCTGTCGGGCATCATCGGCCTCAAACTTGCCTCTTAACAAGGGTGCAACTTGATCGGCAGCAGGCCACGCGGAGGACTGCTACGGGCGCGTTGCTGTTGCTGGCGACATCGATCGCGAATAGCGACCAGTAGCCGTTGTGAAAGTTCAGTTGGCTCCTTCAATGATGACCTTGTTCCAATCATAAAGTATCCGGTCTCAGTAATGTGACTTTGAAGAGGGACATCAGGATCGCGAGGCCGCAACCCAGCAATCCGGCTTTGCCACAGCCGGATAATGTTCGCACGAACCTACATGCGCGAGAGCCAGGAGATGGTGTTCGATGGGCACGACAAGGCCTTCGACTTTTTCCGAGGCACTTGCACACGCGGAATCTACGACAATCTATGGACGCCTCCCGGGCAAGGTAAACATTTTATGGCTCTTGGCGTTAGATGCGTGAACCTATCCGGCCTATCGCTGGAGCGATCACGCTCCTGGCCTTGATGGAAATCCGCAACTTCTGTCCTCATAACATGATCGACCTTTATGGGACCTGTCGTAGATCAGGACCCGAAGCTGCGGTCCGTGCCGTTACGCCATCAGTCTTACTCGCATTCATCATTGCCGGCTCGCAACGATCAGTATTCTTATTGTGCGGCATAGCGCCTGTCGCGTCAGTAATGCCCATGCGATCCGCGCTGTCTTGTTGGCAAGCGCAACGATCGCTTTATTAAATCCGCGGCGAGCGACGAGGTCTTTTGGCCATTGAGATCGGCGATCGTCGTGCTTGGCAAGTCGGCTGATGACTGCACGCGCACCATGGATCATCTGGCGACGAAGATAATGGTTCGCTCGGCGGCCAATTCTACCGAGACGTGGCTTGCCGCCAATCGTGTATTGTCGCGGGACCAGGCCTATCCAAGCTGCCAGTTCCCGCCCTGATTTGAGGTGACGTCCGTCCTCTACGCTAGCCACAAGTGCTGTTGCGATAATCGGACCGGCGCCTGGCAATTTGGACAGGCGGCGGCAAACTTCGTGCTCGCGACAGATCGCGACAGATCGCGCCAATCTTCGCATCGAGTTTAGCGACCCGGCCGTTCATATCGGTGAGCTGGTCGAGACGTTCCATCAATAGCTCGCGCCCGACATCGGAAAGAGCCCCATTCTGGACGCCGCGAGCCTGGGTGGCAAAGCTCTTCCAAGCGTTCTACACCACCAAGGCGCGCGGCATGGGCATTGGTCTGTCGATTTGCCACTCTATCATCGAGAGCCACGGTGGCCATCTATTGGCGAATGCCCGGTGCGACGTTTGCCTTCGATCTGCCGAACGCAATGGATCGTGGCTAAGGAGGCTGGCAGTCACCCGCTCCCCGCAAGGGTGTCTGCCGCGGGGCGACTACACACACAGAGGGCTCACCTTTCCTACCTTTATCGGCACTCGCATAAAGGAGAACCCATGCGCACGATTAGCCACTTCATTAACGGCCAGCACAGTTCGCGCCCTGGCGCGGTCACCAGTCCGGTCTACGATCCGAACACCGGGCGAGTGCAAGCTCAGCTCGAGCTCGGCGACGCCGCGATCATTGGGGAGGCAGTCGCAATCGCCAAGTCGGCGCAGCCTGCCTGGGCGGCGATTACCCCTCAGCAGCGAGCCCGGGTGATGTTCAAGTTCAAAGTATTGATCGAAGAGCACATGCAGGAACTCGCCCGCCTGATGTCTTCCGAGCACGGCAAATTGCTGGACGACTCCCTCGGCGAGCTTCAACGCGGCTTGGATGTGGTGGATTTTGTCTGCGGCGTCCCACATCTGCAGAAGGGCGAGTTCACTCGGGGCGCTGGTCCTGGCACCAATGTCTATTCGATCCACGAGCCTCTAGGCGTCGTTGCCGGCATCACGCCTTACAATTTCCCCGCCATGATCCCCCTGTGGATGCTGGCTCCGGCCATCGCCGTCGGCAACGCCTTCATCCTGAAACCGCCGAGCCGCACCCCTTCTGTTACCGTCAGGCTCGCGGAACTTGCCCTGGAAGCCGGCGTGCCGGCGGGGATCCTGAACGTCGTGCACGGTGGCAAGGAGGTCGGAGAAGCGATCACTGGCCATCCGGACATCAAGGCCGTGAGCTTCGTCGGCTCGACCGCCGTGGCCAAGTCTGTCTACGCGCGCGGCGCGGCCACCGGGCAGCGCATGCAGTGCATGGGCGGAGCCAAAAACCACGGCGTCGTCTTGCCCGACGCTGATCTTGACCAGGTCGTCGCGGATGTCCTCGCCGGGGCCTTTGGCTCGGCCGGCCAACGATGCATGGCGATGCCGGTGATCGTGCCGGTTGGTCAAAAGACGGCGGAAGCACTTCGCGAGCGGCTGCTGCGGGAGATTCCCAAGCTGAAGATCGGCGGCGCCTCTGATCCTGGGGCCCAAATGGGTCCGGTCGTCACCGCCGAACACAAGAGCAAGATCGAAAGCTACATCCAAATGGCCGTCGACGAGGGAGCTGATGTGGTCATCGATGGTCGAGGCCGGAGCTTGCCAGGCCATGAAGAAGGGTTTTTTCTCTGGCCGACCCTGATCGATCATGCGACCTCCTCCATGAAGAGCTACCAGGAAGAGATTTTCGGCCCCGTTCTGCAGATCGTTCGGGCGGAGACCTTCGAGGAGGCTCTGAGCTACCCGAGCGATCATCACCAAGGCAACGCGGTTTCGATCTTCACGCGCAATGGCGATGCAGCCGAGCGCTTTGTTGGTAAAGTCGCGGTTGGGATGGTGGGGGTCAATGTTCCGATGCCGGTGCCGGTCAGCTACCACAGTTTTGGCGGCTGGAAGGATTCGGCTTTTGGCGACCTCAATCAATATGGTGAAGACAGCATCCGCTTCTTCACGCGGACGAAACTGGTCACACAGCGCTGGCCACGTGGAGGGCCAGGCGTCGACTAAGACTGATTGGCGAAAAACGAAATCGTTGGTGCGTCGGGCATCAACGATCATGCCGGGATACTATGTCCGCGCACGTTATTCGGTCGCTTTGTTATATCTCCGAGCTCGTTGACGTGGATATCGTGGGTCAGCGTGAAGCCGCAAACTAAGATCGATGAACCCGTGGAGGAGCATCAGGCCCAGGCGCATGCATTACGAAACAGAAGGTTTTCATTCTAATGTCTTCGGCAATCGATCTGTATTATTGGCCAACGCCAAACGGACGAAAAATCACGATCATGCTCGAGGAGCTGGGAACGCCCTACGAGGTCAAATATATCAACATCAAAAAGGGTGAACAATTCAATCCAGCCTTTTTATCCATCGCTCCAAATGGAAAGATCCCGGCGATCGTAGATCATGATGGGCCCGGCGCCGAACCAATTTCAATTTTCGAGTCCGGGGCGATCCTTCAATACCTCGGACGAAAATTCCAGCGCTTCTACGCCAGCAACGAACGCCAGCGCGCCACCGTGGATCAGTGGCTGTTTTGGCAAATGGCCAATCTCGGCCCGATGGCTGGTCAGGCAAATCACTTCCGGAATTATTCAGAACAGCGGATCGACTACGCCATTCAACGATATACTGACGAAGTCAGGCGGCTATATCGTGTCATGGATCAACGCCTTGCCCGTGAACAGTTTCTGGCCGTTGATTATTCCATCGCAGATATGGCGTCCTTTGGCTGGATTGGACAGCACGCAAATGCGGGATTGCAGCTTGATGAATTCTCAAACGTGCGACGCTGGTTCGAAGCTATTGACGCCAGGCCCGCGGTCCGCAGGGCGATTGAGGTCGGAAGGGAGGAACGAAAAAGGCAAAGGCGCTTGGCCAGGGAAGAACGCCGCATCACGGTGCCACTGGCGACGAGATAGCAAGACGCGGCCTGGCGATGACGACGTTTCTCCAGCGGTCATTTGCTTTTCCTCTTTGGCTGGTCGCGACACTTATTGAGATCTCTGCGGAAGCGCTCGTTTTCGACGCCAGTTGTTGGGCGTTTCCCCGATCAGGCGGACGAAAAGCCTGGTGAAGTGCGACTGGTCTGCGAACCCGCAACTCAATGCAAGTTCGCTGAGCGGCTCGTCGGTGGAAATCATCAAATCCTGGGAGCGCAATATCCGCTGTCGTATGATGTAGGCGTGAGGGGCGTCGCCGAACGAGGTCTTGAACGCCCGACGAAACTGGCTGCAGCTAAGGTTTGCAAGTTCGGCAAGCGTTGTCAGGGGTATGTTTCTATCGACGTTCTCGCGGATGTAGCGCGTCACAGTCCGGGCTTGCCATGGCGCGAGCCCCCCGACGTAAGGTGCGGAAGGATTCACCGCATAGGAGCGTCTTGCACTTTCCAGATGAATGACCTCAATCGCCAGGTCGACGCAGGTCTCGGCCGCCTTCTCCTCGAGATCCCAAACGGCGACGATCGCCTCTAGCAGGGATTTGACCAGCTCCGGCGCCACGTCGCGGCCTAGACTATGTGAACCGGATCGGCCGTGGATAGCGATGGGGGCGGGCAGGGATGTGTTTGTGGCCGAAAGCATGATCTGTCCTCCAGACGTCGGTCTCTTTCATCTGTCGGATCATAGGAGCGTGCCCGGCGGCAATGGAACTTATACAAAGGTACCGTCGCGACCATGGTCTAAGTCTCCTCGCCGACGGCATCGGGAGCTGAAGACTTCCATGGTTGCCTGAATTATCCAGTCGCTCGCATCAATACGAGGCTAACGATACGGGTTGGGTTTTGTCCTGCGCAACGGCGGCCCTGACCCGAAACCATCCGAACGTTCAAACTGCGCCGCTATGATTCAATTCACCGGATCTAGGACGCCATACGCTCCGTTGCTGCCGCTCTTTCTCCCGAAGCGGCTTCCAATGGAGACGACAATGCCAAACCAGGATTTCAGAGACGTGCCCGAATATAGGGCAGCCACCGGCTTTCCGATCGCGGTGATACTGCTTTCGATCTTCGGCATCTTCGGGCACCTCGTCGCTGGCGGTGTGCTAACGGAAAAATCCCATCTCCAGGCACGCGTCTACGTTCCTCTTGCAACAGCGACGATGCCAATCAAACATTGACAGCTATCGTGAACCCAAGCATCGCGCCGGCGCATTTTTGCCGCCGCGATGCTGCTACGCGATGCTGTCATTAGAGGGTTCAACGTGGATGCTTTGTCAGTGGGTGCAAGCACCAGCGAAGGTGCCATCAGCGACACCACGAGCAGGCCGACAATGGCCGCATAGAGCGCGATCCAAAGCCGTCGATTTAGGCCTGAACGTCCGCCCCCCGCTGAACAGTGCGAAACAGCTGAAGTCGACGACCATGGCGACACGCGGCCCAACCGCGCGGACCAGAATGACGGCCGCAATCGTCGCGAAGACGAGCAGGAGGATGGCATAGGGAGCGGAGAAGTTGCCGATCTGCTCCGGACGCAGGTGCGCGAAGTTCGGGGTCAGAAGCAGCTCTCGATGTCCTTGCCAACCAGCGAGACGCACTCAGTGCGAACGTCGACACATCACTCGCTTACGGTCGACAGCGGCAATCCCTTCCGGGTGAGCTGGGAACAAGCGCAACGCGTATATAAACGGACCGCATCGTGTCGTCGCTGGCGCGACTGTCCCTCGATCAGCATCTGCATCTCAGTGATCCGTTCTCTCTCCGGGCGCGGCCTCTTTCATGCCACCTCCTTGGAGTGTCGAGCAGCGCGTGACTGCAGTGAGGAAGGGCAACGCGGTACGACACCATTGTACAATAGACGTTGCACGCCACACATCGTTCTATCTGGTAAATTGGAACGCTTGAGCGTGTTCAAGTCGGTCGCTTCCGGGGAACGGTCATGGCACGTCTTCTTTCGGTCAATGTTGGATTGCCCCGCGACATCCTTTGGCAGGGTAAGACTGTCAGCACGGCCATCTGGAAGACCGCGGTCACCGGACCTCGGATGGCGCGGCGGCTCAATATCGATGGCGACGGCCAGGCGGATCTCGCAGGACATGGCGGCGAACGTCGCGCCGTTTTTGTCTACCAGATGGATTCCTACCTTTACTGGCAGAAGCAACTCCACCGGGAGGACTTTGTCTACGGCCAATTCGGAGAGAACTTCACGATCGACGGATTGCCCGACGCAGAAGTTTGCATCGGCGACCGATACCGGATCGGTAAAGCGCTGTTCGAGGTCACGCAGCCGCGCGTCACCTGCTACCGGCTCGGTGTCAGAATGAACGAGCCGGAAATGGCGGCACTCGTGGTCAGACACGGACGACCTGGTTTTTACTTCCGTGTCATTGAGGAAGGTGAAGTGCAGGCGGGGGACGAGGTCGTGAAAATTGCGTCCGGGGCGGAAGCGATGACCGTGTTCGAGATCAACGCGCTGCTCTACTGGCCTGGCCATCCTCGCGACAAGTTGGAACGAGCACTTCGCATCCCGGCGCTCAGCTCCGGCTGGCACACGTCCTTTGAGGCGTTGTTGAAGCAGGCGAATGAGGGTGGAGCCGCAACCGGAAATGCCGGGCTTGCCGGCTCGTCCGGTCCTCCCTTGGCATGGCGCGGTTTCAGGCCACTTCGCGTCATGAGCAAGGTGCGGGAGAGCGAGACCGTCGTGTCCCTATTGCTCGGACCGGAAGATGGACAACCGGTCCCCGCGCCAAGCGCCGGACAGTTCATGGTGTTACGGCTCGGTTCGACTTCAGCACCGGCATTGATGCGGAGCTACTCACTATCGGGTGCGCCCGGCGAGGGCGTCTACCGCGTCAGCGTCAAGCGGGAGCCGCACGGTGCCGCCAGCAGCTATATCGACGAGGCACTCAAGATCGGCGACATTGTCGAGGCGGGGGCGCCACGCGGGACCTTTACGCTTCGGCCGGGAAGTGCCCCCGTCGTCCTACTGAGCGCAGGGATAGGTGTGACGCCGGTCCTCGCCATGCTTCATGCGCTTGTAGTCGAAGCATCTAAAAGGGAAGTCTGGTGGCTATATGGCACCCGGAACGGTCGCGAGCATCCCTTCGCCAAAGAAGTGCGTGACCTGCTGGACAAGCTTGCTCACGCCCACAGCCACATCCGCTACAGCGCGCCCGATCCCGACGACCGACCGGGGGTCGAATTCGATGCCAGCGGTCATCTTGACCTGCAAGCAGTCAAATGGCTGGACCTGCCGAGCAATGCGGATTTCTATATCTGCGGACCGCCCCACTTCATGACCGATCTGACGGAAGGTCTGGTGGCGTCAGCCATTTCGTCGGATCATATCCACACCGAGACCTTCGGTTCCGGCTCCTCGATCACGCCTGGTATCGCAAGCGCGCCGCGCCGTGCGCCGCATCTGCCAGACGGGCCATCCCGCTCGGGCGCGTTGATATCGTTTGCCCGAACCGGCCTGAACGTGCGCTGGGAGCCGGCCTTCGGCAATCTTCTCGAGTTGGCCGAGGCTTGCGATGTTCCCGCACGGTGGTCTTGCCGAACCGGTGTTTGCCATACCTGCGAGACCGGGCTTGTGGCGGGAGGCGTTGTCTACGACCCGGACCCGGTCGACGCACCGGCCGATGGCAATGTGCTGATCTGTTGCTCGCAGCCAAAGGGCGACATCGTGCTTGATCTTTAACGACTAAGGTGAGGACTTCATATGCGTTCCGACATCGTTCCGGGAGCGAGATTTCCCGATTTTGAACTGAGCGACCATACTGCCAAGCACAGGAACCTTTCCGAGTTGCAGGGGGATGACCCGATGGTGCTGGTGCTTGGCCGAGGCGGCTTCTGTCCCAAGGATCGTCGGCAAGCCGAAGGACTGGTGCAGCTCCACCGCGAGATGGAGGTCGGTTATTGCCGACTAGTGACGATCACCACCGACAACATCATGCAGACGAACGAATATCGCAGCGGCGTCGGTGCGCACTGGACGTTCCTCTCAGACCCGCGCCGCGTTATTCAGAAGGATCTCGATATAGCCGAGTATACCGATCCTTTGCACAATCCGATGATCCCGCATGTGATCGTGCTCGAACCCGGCTTAGTCATTTACAAGATCTATGACGGGTACTGGTTCTTCGGCCGACCCACCACAGAAGACCTGCGCCAGGATATGCGCGCAGTCGGCGTCAAATGCCGGCCCGACTGGGATATAACCAGACCCGAACTCAAGGCCGCTTGGGAAAATGGCCGCAGGGAGTTGTTTTACCCATACGGCAAATCCTACCTCGAAACCTTCCACGAGCAGGAATGACCGGGATGGACCGCTACCGCGCCGAGGAGCTTCCCCTCTATCCCGAGGATATCGCGCTTTGCCAACGAGTTTTCGACGCCGTGAGACGAGAGTGCGGCTTCGAGCGCGAACCGGAGACGTGCGAAATTCTCGCTCGACACGTGATCGACCACTACAGGCGAGGCGTGAAGGACGAAGTGCAGCTGGGGCGTCTGGCAAAGTCGATGATGAATCATCGCCGGTCCGACCGGCAAGAGACGAACCCGAAGGCATGAGTATGTTTCGGCCAGGCCGCAAATCTATTCTTGACCCGCGCCGTCTTCGTTGAATGTGTAGCGGAAATCACAATGATTTGCCCCGCCCATCAGTGTCTGCGTTCGTCGCATGGAGATGCGGCTGTCATATCCTTCACAGAACACAGCGTCGCGGTTGCATGATAGCAAATGCCCGATGTTGCCAATTCCCATTGATTTGTAGGTCTCGGCGTAGCGACAGCGAAGCACATCGTATTCAAACTCGGTTGCCGTTGCCTTCAGGACCTTGATCTCCAGGGCATCATCCTGGGTCCATAGCGACTGAAGCTCCTGAAAGGTTTGAAGCGATGTCCCGCCCTGGGTTTTCGACGCGAATTCGCGGGCAGATTCGGTCGCCGCCTTTCTGATCGCCTTGTCGATGATCATCTGCGCCTTGGTTTCACCGAATTCAGCTACAAGTTCCGCATAGATCGGCGCAATTACGCCCGCCTCTATCGTCCGCTTTCGCAAGATGCCGATCTCGTCCCGGTCTCGCGGTTCATTCGAATAAACAACAGTCATCGCTGGCAAATTCCTGATCGATCAAAACTTTGGTCAGATTGGTAGATAGTGGATGCGCGATCCCTATTCCAGAGACAGAAAAGGGTTGGCGCGTATGCCAAGCGCTATGGGTTCTCCTGCTGTCGTGAGCTCGCCTCACTATACGCCAGCGCAGCACGCACGGCTTGCAGCAACGCGCTGATATCCAGGGGCTTTGTCAAGAATTCAACAGCGCCAGCTTTCATCGCTCGAACGATCATCGGCGCGTCGTCATATCCAGTAACGAATATGATTGGAACATTGCTTCCATCCGCTGCCATTTCGCGCTGCAAGTCCAATCCGTTCACCCCTGGCATATTGACGTCGAGGATGAGGCAGCTCGGGCCCAAAACGCGCGGGCGCTCCAAAAATCGCTCAGCGGAATCGAAGATCACGGGCTCCCAGCCCGCAGTCAGGATCAGGTGCTCCAGCGATTCGCGAATGGATATATCGTCGTCGACGACAAACACTACAGGCTTCTTCGAGTTGATCGTCGACGGCATGTTGATCGCCCTTCGTTGACAGCATCGTGTATATCCGCATTCTCCCTAATTTGCCGATCTTTGTGAATGCTCAATCGACCGCGTGGCGGACGTCGTCGTCCAGATTCGTTTCTTTTTTCGGCAAGCTCCCGCACACTGTCGCATACGTCCGCTCATAGAATGACTGGAGAGAGTGGACCGTTTGCCTCATCAATTTTGCCCGCCATCAGCCTCATCAGTTGGGCCTCAGTCAGGTTCGACTTCTTGAATGTTCCGAGCTGCCGTCCAAGGAACAGCACCACGAACGTATCGCCGATCGAATAGGCATGCTGGACATTGTGCGTTACCAGTATCACGCCAACTCCTGTTTCCTTCGCCCGCTTTATATAGCCGAGCACGATTTCGGACTGCTTCACTCCGAGGGCCGAAGTGGGTTCATCGAGAATGAGGATGCGAGCGCCGAAATGCAAAGCTCGTGCAACCGCGACGCTTTGACGTTGACCGCCGGAAAGCGTGCCGATCGGCCTGCGCATGGCGGCGGAACTGACGCCCAGATCACGCAGAGCGTCCGCGGTTGTCGCGATCGCTCGGCGGGAATCGAATCGCCGGAACGGCCCCCAGCCTCTCCTTGGCTCTCGCCCGAGAAAGAAATTGCGATAAACAGACATGATTGGCACCAGGGCGAGGTCCTGGAAGACCGTCGCGATTCCTCTGTCGAGTGCTTCCGCGGGCGAACCCAAACGCACATCGATCCCGGCCACACGCACCGTACCCTTGTCCGGCTTTTCTACACCACTTAAAATTTCGATCAGTGTGGACTTGCCGGCTCCGTTGTCACCGAGCAGGCAAACGACCTCGCCAGGCCGGACGGAAAGACTGACGTCTTCCAACACCGAAACATCTTGGTAGAGTTTTGAGACGCAGACGGCCTCTAGATAGGGTTCATTGTCTATAAGTCGCCCTCTCCGGTCTCATCGCCTTCAATCGCGTGTAGTTATTGATCAGCACCGCTAGCAGAAGCATGAAGCCGAGAAACGTCATGAACCAGACATCAGGCAGTGGGGTGAAGAAGAAGCCCTGGTCGACCATGCCGAAGAGCAGAGCACCAAAGAAAGACCCAATCGGCGACCCATAGCCGCCCGTCAGCAGGGCGCCGCCGATTACAGTCGCCGTCACCACCTCGAATTCCCGTCCCAGCGCTGCGTTAGCATCGCTCTGGTTGATGGCAAAGACGTCGAGTGCTGCTACCAAGGTTGTCGAAACGGCAACTGCTATATAAAGCAGGACCTTGACCTTGTTTACGGGGATCCCCAACCGCACGGCGGCCCGCTGATCTCCGCCGGTGGCGTAGATCCAATTGCCGAAGGCGGTCTTTTCGAGAATCCATGCTGCCAACATCGTAATTAGGATCCACCAGACGAGGGAAATCGAAAACGGGCCGATCGAGGATGCAAACAGGGCTACCAAGGGATCTCCAACCGTCGTATCGCGGACACCATCGATGGTGCTGGTGCCAACCAACATCCGCAGGCCCCCTTGCGCAGCGCCGCGCAAAATGAACAGCATTGCGAGGGTTATGATAAAGGAGGGCAGTTTGGTCTTTACTACGAGCAAGCCATTGACCGCTCCAACGGCTATCGCCGCGACGAGGGCGGCGGCAAAGGCGGCTGGAAGCGGCCAACCGCTATGAACCGCAAGATAGCCTATAATCGTTTCGTTTGCGGCCACCATCGACCCAACCGAAAGGTCGAACTCCCCGGCAACCATCAATAGTGTTATGGGCGCGGCAATAATGCCGATCTCCGCCCCGACTTCCAGATAGTTGCGTGTCATAGGCATCGTGAGGAAGCCCGCCGCGCCTGTGAAAATAGCGAAGAAGGCAAAGACGGCGACGGTCCCTACGACGGCAGTCAATTCCGGGCGCTCAAACACCGACAAGATCCCCCTGGCACTTTCAGGCTTGGTGCCATTTTGAGATGCGAATGACATGCGGCGCCTCCGCGCTCTGATCCCGGTCGCTCCTTAGCGATTCGAGGCCTCAAATCTGTCGACGTTTTTCGGGGTGATGACGATAGGCCCGGTATTGAGTACGGTCTCCGCCGGTCGAATGGCCTGGCGAATGTACAAAGCCAGCATTACTACCGGATAATAACCTTGCGCATATTGCTGGGCATCAAGGGCAAAATCAAGCTCGTGCGCTTTGAGGGACTTCGTAGCGACCGCTGTCACATCTATAGTGCCCCAATGCATCCCCTTGCCACGGTCGCCCAGGTCGGCGCGGACCTGGGTCATTGCCGCTATGCAACAGCCGCCGATGGAGAATACGGCGTCTATCGACGCGTCCTTCTGCAGTTGCGCCTCCGCGATCGTCTTTATCCGGTTTGTATTGTTGAAATCGGTCAGGGGGATTTCTGCCAAAGATGACGTTCCCGTGAACGCTTTCTTGAATTCGTTTGTGCGCGCGTCAAGGAAGGATAGGGCGCCGACCGGCGCGGTGATGATCAGGGCGTGTTTCGAACCGAGAGCATTGAATTGGGCAGCGGCTAGGGCGCCCTGCTTGCCAGGGTCATCGCCAACGAATGCGAGTGCGCCGACATTTGAAACCTGATCGCCGCCTTGATTGACGATAATCACGGGAATTCCGGCGTCCGACGCCTTCTGTATTGTACCGTTAAGCGACGTAGGCGTGGGATCGGAAACAATAATGCCGTCAGGTTTGGCGGCGATCGCGGCTTCGAGATTTCGGCGCTCCTGGTTTGGATCGTTCAGGTTATTCTCGATGCCGCGATACTGGACCTTCACGCCAAGGTCGTTGCCTGCCTGCTCTAAACCCTTGATAACGCTTACCCAATAGGTATCAGACGCGGGCGAATGAGTGACCATTATGAAAGTTGACTCGGCGTTAGCGGTTCCTTCGAAGCCGAAAACGAGTGCGAGCAAGACGGTTACAAACGCCAGTTTCTCGACCATGATCTTCCCTCTGATGCATCAGTTGCGCCTTTTTTTGAGCGCCAACTCCGATTCTCGCGGCGGACCTGCTCTATTCCGTTTCAGCAATAACTGAATTTAAGCAAACCCCAATTTATTATCAAATGGTTTGGTGGCCTGTGGCCAAATATAAAAGTCAACTTTCGATAGTACGCCGAACGAGCGAGAAACAGTCATTGGGTCCTTTTTCTCAACCAGGAGGAGCTACCCTTGATTTGATCACTGTTCTTGTTTCAGCGTTGACCCACCAATTGGACGGCGTTACACTTTTTATCTAAACCGCGGTTGTCGGTGCAGGAAAATTGGCACTGCGCTGAGCGGAGTTTGTCTGCGCCGTTCATTTGTGACACCGGCCCGGAAAATCAAATTGGACACCGTGGAGCGTGATGGATGGATCCGCAGACCTCGCTTGGCGCGCGCGAAGGCGATCTGCAAGTCCTGTGGGAGGATGGCGAGCGCGCGCTCTATCGAGGACTATTCGCATATAGCAATGGGTCGCCGCGCAATGTCCTTACGCTGCGTTTGACTGCGGCTTTTCCACAACCGGAGAGCGTTGCTCAGCTCTCAAACGAATTCGAACTCAAGGATTACCTGGAAAGTGCGTGGGCCGCCCGACCGCTAGAGTTAGTCCGCGAACGCGATCGAACAATGCTGATACTGGATGACCCCGGTGGCGAAACGCTCGATCGGAAGATCGGCGAACCGATGTCGATTCCTCAATTCCTTCAGTTGGCCATAGCCACCGCCGCTGCTCTGAGCCAAGTCCATCAACGGGGTCTCGTCCACAAGGATCTGAAGCCGACCCACATTTTGGTGGATGGAACAGGCGGACAAGTGCGTCTGACTGGGTTTGGACACGCTTCACGTCTCCCTCGCGAGCGCCAAACACTTAGTCCGCCGGAGTCCATTGCGGGGACGCTTACGCATATGGCGCCGGAGCAGACCGGGCGAATGAACCGTTCGATTGACTCACGTAGTGATCTTTATGCGCTCGGAGTCATTTTCTACCAGATGCTGACAGGAGTGTTGCCATTTTCCACATCCGACCCCATGGAACTAATTCATTGCCACATTGCGCGGACCGCAGCGCCGCCAGGCGAACGAGTGGCAAATATCCCGGTCCCGATCTCGGATATGGTGACAAAGCTTCTCGCCAAGACAGCCGACGAGCGCTACCAAACTGCCACTGGCGTTGAGCACGATCTTCGACGCTGCCTGACGGAGTGGCAAGCCAAAGGGCGTATCGATCCGTTCATCGTAGGCGATTTCGACACGCCTGATCGACTTTTGATGCCCGAGAAGCTTTACGGGAGAGAGCCCGCAATCGCGTCCTTAGTGGGCGCTTATACCCGGGTTGCAACGACCGGCACGCCCGAGTTGATGATGATCTGCGGCTATTCCGGGATTGGAAAATCCTCGATCGTGAACGAGATGCATAGGGTCCTCCTGCCATCTCGCAGCCTTTTCGCTCTCGGCAAGTTCGACCAGCAAAAGCGCGACATACCCTATGCAACCGTCGCACAGGCGTTCCAACGATTGATCCGCGGCCTGCTGAGCAAGAGCGAGGACGAACTGCAAGGCTGGCGAAGGGCATTGCAAGAGGCGATGGGCGCGCAGGCGCAGCTTTTGGTCGAGCTCATGCCCGAGCTCAAGCTAATTGTCGGGGAACAGCACCCGGCTCCCGATCTTCCTCTGCAGCAGGCCCAGCAGGCATTCCAGAACGCACTTCGGCGCTTCGTCGGCGTTTTCGCCACTGAAGAACACCCGCTGACACTCTTCCTCGACGACTTGCATTGGGCCGATACGGCGTCGCTCGACCTCCTCGAAGATCTGATGACCCACTCCGAACTCCGCCATCTCCTGCTGATTGGCGCCTATCGAGAAACCGAAATCGACCCGACCCATCTCCTCGTGCGCAAATTGGAGGCCATTCGAGGCGTCGGTTTGGAGATCGAGCAGATCGTGCTGGGCCCGCTCAGCCTGAACCATCTTGAAGAGTTTGTCGCAGACGCACTGCGTTGCGCACGAGCGCGTGCCGGTCCGCTAGCTCGAATTCTCCATGATAAGACTGCTGGCAATCCGTTCTTCGTAAAGCAGTTCCTGTCCGCGCTTGGCGACGAAGACCTCGTCACCTTCGATCCGATCAAGGGCAGGTGGTCGTGGGATCCCGACCGCATTCGCGGCAAGGAATACACCGAGAACGTGGTCGAACTGATGGTTGGCAAGCTCGCACAGTTGCCATTGGAGACGCAAGGCGCTCTCCAGCAGCTCGCCTGCCTTGGGACTTCAGCGACGACAGCTATGCTTTCAACGGTGCTATCACTCCCGGAGGCTGGGGTCCACGCGGCCCTTTGGGAGGCAGCCCGACGCGATTTCATCGAGCGCAATGATAGCTCGTACAGATTCATCCACGACCGGGTGTTGGAGGCCGCCTATTCGCTGGTTCCGCAGGAGCGGCGCGCAGAGACACACCTTCGCATCGGTCGGATCCTTGTCTCGCACATGCCGTCCGCACAGCGGGAAGAAGCGATCTTCGACATTGTCAATCATCTCAACCGCGGTGCGGGACTGATCGTCTCACAAGAAGAGCGCGAGCAACTCGCCGAGTTCAATCTGATCGCGGGCAAAAGAGCCAGGGCCTCGGCCGCCTATCTTCAAGCACTCAACCACTTCTCGGCCGGCGCGACACTCTTGAACCCCGACGCGTGGGTGAAACACCACCAGTTAGCGTTCGACCTGGAATACTATCAGGCCGAATGCGAATTCCTCGTCGGTGAGATGGGAACCGCGGACGAGCGTTTGAACAGGCTCTCGTCGCGTGCGCAAAATACTCTCGAGCAGGCCCGCGTCGCTGGCTTGCTCATCGATTTGTACACGACGCTCGATCAAAATGACAAGGCTGTTGGCGTCTGTATCGAGTACCTGGCTCGTTTGGGAGTGAACTGGCTGGCCCATCCGCCAAAAGTCCAGGTGAAAGCCGAGTACGATAAGATCTGGAAGAAGATCGGCGGTCGGACGATCGAGGAGCTCGTCGATCTGCCTTTGATGCGGGACGCCGTATCTCTCGCCACTCTGGACGTGCTCACACGAGTTTTTCCGTCGGCGTTGTTCACTGATGAAAATCTTCTTTCGCTCGCTATTTGCCGGTCGGTCAATCTCAGTCTGGAGCGGGGGCACGGGGACGGCTCATGTGTCGCTTACGTTTTTTTCAGCAAAATCGCCGGGCCACAGTTCGACGACTACCAGGCGGGATTTCGGTTCGCCACCCTCGGATATGAACTGGTGGACAAACGTGGGCTCGAGAGATTTCGAGCTCGGACCTATCTGTGGTTTGCGCAATTCTCTTTGATGTGGACCAAGCATGTGCGCGTCAGTCGGGCACTTGTTCTGCGAGCGTTTGAGACGGCGACAAAAGTAGGCGATCTGAGCTTTATCACGTACTGCTGCGACAACCTGAATACTAATTTTCTAGCGGCAGGCGATCCTCTTGGCGAGGCCGAGCGCCAAGCCGAGGCTGGTCTGGAACTCGCCGAGCGCGCGCGGTTCGACCACATAGTCGATATCATCAAAGCGCAGCTCGGAGTTATCCGAAGCCTGCGCGGGCTTACGCACACGTTTGGCTGCTTCGATGACGGGCAGGTGAGCGAAGCCGAGCTGGAGCAGCGCTATGCGGCCGACCCGGCGACGAGGCAACCGGAATGTTGGTATTGGATCCGAAAACTGCAGTCGCGCTTTTTTGCCGGCGATTACTCCTCCGCATTGGACGCCGCGGCAAAGGCGCATAAATTACTCTGGACCTCCGCCGCCATGTTTGAAACAGCGGAATATCATTTCTACGCTGCGCTTTCTCTTGCTGCCTTCTATGATCGCGCTGTGGCGAAGACGAATCCCACATCCCCATCCTCCGTCTTATCCAGCGGAGCGATAACGGCGTCGGCGGGGACGAAGGAGACCCTGAATGCCTTGGCAACTCATCACAAACAGCTCGAGGTATGGGCGAAGAACTGTCCGGAGAATTTCGAGAACCGCGCCGCGCTCGTCGGCGCGGAGCTTGCGCGATTGGAAGGCCGTGATCTCGAGGCCGAGCGTTTGTATCAGTTGGCCATTCGCTCCGCCCGTGCCAACGGTTTTGTTCACAATGAAGCGCTCGCCTATGAAATCGCCGCGCGCTTCTACGCCGCCCGCGACCTTGAGGACATCTGCGAGATGTACCTGTCAAAATCCCGCGACGGCTATTTGCGCTGGGGGGCATTGGGCAAGGTAAGGCAGCTTGAGGCGCTCTATCCCAGATGGCTTATCGCCGGTCCGCATCTTGGGACTAGGGAGACAGCGAGTTCGGCTCAACAGTTCGATGTCGCCGCCGTCTTGAAGGCGTCGCAGGCATTGTCCAGCGAAATTCTGTTGCCACATTTGGTCGAACGGCTGATGACGATCGCGATGCAGAACGCAGGCGCCGACCGCGGACTCCTTATTTTACCCCATCAGAGTGACTACAGCATCGAAGCCGAGGCTGTGATCGACGGCGACGGCGTCGTCCTGCATTACGGCAACGTCGCGGGTCTGGCGGCTCCTGAAACCATCATCCGCTATGTCATGCGAACGCATGAAACGGTGATCGTCGACGACGCGGCCAAGCAGCATTTCTTCTCTGACGACCCATACATGAGCCAGCGGAGGGCGCGATCAGTCCTCTGCCTACCGCTGGTTCGTCAGGGAAAACTTGGCGGATTGCTCTACCTGGAGAACACCCTGGCGTCCCACGTTTTCACGTCCGATCGCGCGAGGCTTCTTGAGCTCGTGGGGGCGCAGGCGGCAATTTCATTGGAGAACACGCGTCTCTATGGCGTTCTTCAAGAGCGCGAGGCACGAATTCAGCGCCTGTTCAACGCCAATATCATTGGAATATTCACTTGGGATCTTGATGGTACGATCACGGACGCGAATGATGCGTTTCTGCGGATTGTTGGATATCAAAGCGAGGATCTTCAGTCAGGCAGTATGCGCTGGCCGACCCTAATGCCCGGCGAATGGCAATCGGAGAACGATCTCGTCATGGAACAGATGCGTGCGAGCGGCATCGCGACGCCATTCGAGGGAGAGTATGTTAAAAAGGACGGCAGCCTCGTCCCCGTACTAATCGGAGCGGCGCTTTTTGACGGGCGACCGACCGAGGGCGTCGCATTCGTCGTGGATCTTACGGATCGACGACGAGCGGAGGGACTGGCTCGCGACAGCGAGCGTCGGTATCACGAAATTCAGTTAGCACTCGCACATGCAAATCGTGTGACGACGATGGGACACCTTGCGGCGTCGATTGCCCACGAACTGAACCAACCTCTTTCCGGAGTGGTTGTCAGCGCTGAAACAGCCATGTTGTTGCTGAATGACAGACCGAGCATACCCGAAGCTCGAAAGGCGATCGCTCGCGTCATTCGGGACGGCACGCGCGCTGGGCAAGTCTTTAGCCGGATCCGGACACTCATCAAAAAGGCGCCACCGCAAAAGTCGGGGTTGAATATAAACGAGGTCGTCCTCGAGATCATCGGCCTGACTTACGGCGAAGCCGAAAAAAGTGGAGTATCGCTCCGGACGCGATTGACTGAGGGACTGCCCCTGATTCAAGGTGACCGGGTTCAGTTGCAGCAGGTCGTTCTCAACCTCATTATGAACGCCTTTGATGCGATCAGGCAGGGCGGCGGCGGGCGAGGCGAAATTCAGGTGAGTTCTGGCATCTCGGATTCCGGCGAAGTTCAAGTATCCGTGCAGGATTCCGGACAGGGGATTGATCCAGCAAACATCGACCGCATCTTTGGAGCGTTCTACACAACCAAGGCCGAGGGACTGGGCATGGGATTGTCGATCTGCCGCTCAATTGTTGAGGCACACGGTGGCAAACTGTGGGCAGCGCCGGGAGTCCTTCGAGGAGCCATCTTCCATTTCGCAATGCCCGCCGAGGAAGAACCGAAAGCGCTGTATTAGCGCTGCGGGCAACTGGGATCGCCGCGATCGTAAATATCGTGAAGGACTTACGGTTGTGCAGCCGCTCCCCGTATTCGTCGTCAAAACCCCCGCAGCCCGTTCCACCCTTGCGTGGAACATGGAGGCTGATGAAAATCCTGAGACGGACACGAAACTCGCTGTGGTTTGATCCAATATCTGATCTGACGCGTACTCGGGAACGCCAGACCGGTCGCTCGCCACAAATTGTAGGGCCGGGAGCCAACTCAGCGAACGCGTTCCAATCGTATTGAAGATACGGAGGCGGGCAGGCCCCCCAATCGGCGGTCAGCGGCTCCCCTTTGCAGGATGTCGCGATCTAAACAAAGCCATACGACGGCCTCAAACCGACCGTTTCAGGACGACGTCGACCAAGACACCCTCCCAATATAGGTCCGATGAACCAGATTGCGCACGCACAATGGAAATATCAGGAAGCGCCGTGTGTGGCAGCGATCGCACCATCGCCCAATCAAGCCAGAACGCGGCTTGACGCCCGATGACCAAGCGTATCTGCCAGCCGCTCCTGCTTGTTCCCGGCGTGCACAAAACCTGGCTCACATCCAGATCGAAAATCGACATGATCGACGGTTCCGCGGCTAATGTACTCGCCAGACCCCGCTGGGACCGAGCACGAAATCAAGCCTCGGTCCGCCGACGCTTTCCAAAATAAGCCCATGGGTCCGCCTCAGTTCCGTGATGCTCATATTCGCGTCGCTCCAGATGGGGTCCTGACCAAACCTTGCCATGTCGCGCGCTGTCGCCTTGATCGCGCGGTTCCGATACGATCGGAATGTGCCCAAAGAGTTGTTGTTCGCGTTCATGTCGACACTCCCTTTGAGTTTTGCCAAAATCACTGGGGCGATGATAACAGCAGATTTGATGTCTCTATTGAACAAGGCGTGCGCGCTTGGAAGGGTTTCGTCGCATAGAGGACGCCGATGGCGCGAACCAATCAGGGCGAGCGCAATGCGGCATCGAGCGCATGCTGCAGGGCGGCGGCGCTAAAAGGCTTGAACAGGCAATCAACAGCGCCATGGGCGATCAATTGCAATCGGACTGCGTCGTCTTTCAGGGCGGTGATGAAGACGATCGGCGTTCGCTTTCCGCGGTGCTTGAGTTCCCGCTGAAGTTCTGGCCCCGTCATGCCAGGCATGCCGATGTCGAGGATCAGGCAGTCGGACGTGTCGATGCTCTTCGATAAGAGAAAGTCCTCGGCAGACGCGAAAGTCTCGACGCCGTGCCCGAATGCCCTGAGCAGGTCAGGCAACGATTCCCGTACGGATTCGTCGTCATCAATGACCGATACCAGGGAATGCTTGGCGTTCATGAAGTCCTCGCTGAGTTTTGTGCAGGGTTGACGTCAACATGAGCAACGTTGCTTGGGTAGGCTTCGTTCCCGGCATATCCCGGAACGGAGAAGCAAACAGTCGCACCGGGACCATTGTTGGGTGTCGCCCACAGGCGGCCCTTGTGGGCGTCTATAATTGACTGGCTGACGGAGAGGCCAATGCCCATACCATCGTTCTTCGTGGAGTAGAACGCCTCGAAGAGGCGTTCCGCGTCGCCGGCTCCAAAGCCTATTCCAACATCCTGGACCAGGAAGCGCACCTGGTTACCCTCGTCGCGCTGGGTGCTGATCAACAATCGCCTCTGGCGGTCGCCAATACCGGTCATCGCCTCGTAACCCTGGCGACGCGCGCGAGGTCGGAGCGGGCCTTGCTTAGCGCCTCCTCGGCAAGGCGGCTGGCGGTTACGTCCCGGACGGCTCCGCGCAGCTCAAGTTCGCCGTCCTTGTTCCGCTCGTTGTGGGCGACGACACGCACGAACTTGATGGACTGGTCGGGCATCACCATCCGCGTTTCGTGGTCGAAGTCGCTGCCCTCGCGTTGTGCTGCATCGACAACTTTCTCAAATGTCACCACGTTGTCGGGATGGAGCCTGCTTCGGATCAGGTCGAGCGTGACGGGCTCGGCAGGGTCGAAGCCAAAGATCCGATAGGTTTCGTCCGACCATGTTACCTTCGTCGAACCGACACGCCATGCGAAGCTGCCGGTCTTACTGACGCGCTGGGCGTCGGCCAAAAACGCCTCGCTGCGCCGCAGTTCCTCTTCTGCACCTTTCCTATCATCGATATCGGTTAGAAGGCTGTACCAGCGGACACCGGTGCCGCTGTCGTCTTGAAGCGGTAATCCGCGAATCTGGAACCAACGATAGACGCCGTCGTGACGAAGAAGACGTGTCTCGATCCCAAACCACTTGATGATTGTCCCGTTTTCATCACGAAGCGGGTCCGCTCGGAACAAGAACCAACGATACTCGCCGTCATAGCGGCGCATCCGTGCTTCGATATCCACGCTCTTTCCTGTGGCCAAGCACGTTTGCCAGTAGTTGAAAAGCCTCCCTGCGTCGTCGGGATGGATCACGTCTCCCCAACCAAACCCGCCGGCTTGTTCGGCGGTAGAGCCCGAATAGTCGAGCCAGCGCGCATTGAGAAAATCGACATAGCCATCGGGCCAGGTGGACCATGCCGTTGTCGGCAGCGCGTTGAGGTTGTCGCGGAGATTGGTCTCGCTTGTTCGCAACGCCTCTTCAGCGCGCTTGCGCTCGTCGATGTCAAGGTGAAGAACATACCACTGAAATACACTTCCTCGTCCGTCCCGAAGCGGTTTGCCGCGTACCTGGAACCAGCGATAATTTCCGTCGGCTCCAAGGAAACGAAGCTCTACATCGTATGCCTCTCCGTTCGTGACTGCGCGCTCGACGGTATCGAGAACATGCTGAAGATCTTCTGGGTGTACGATTTCGGCCGACACACAGCGGGTGAGTTCTTCCTCCGATTTGCCAAAGTAACTGACGACGTGGTCGTTGACTGCTTTCAACTCGCCAGTCGATGTCAGCACGCCTATCCCGGCAGGTATTCCATCAAGGATCTGGCGCTCAGTCCGCTGGTCGGTCTCCTGATCCGCCGCCTCGGAGGCGATCACGTACCCCCTGAGGACCTCGCCCTGGTCATCGCGCATCGGACTACAACGGAATTTGCATGGTCTATCTTGGCCGTCGAAACGACGAAGGCGCGTTTTCATCAATCCAGGTTCGCCGGAAGCGATGATCAATTTCCACTGCTTGACTAGGTCGGGTAGCTCGTTCGGGCCGATTATCGCTTGCCAGGCGGGCCCATCAGAAACAGAACCACCTAAGCCCGCAAAGTCCGACCATTCTCGATTGACGAACCCAATCTCTCCTTCCGGCGTAGCGCTCAAGACCATGCCGGGCATTGAATCCAGAATGCGGCCGAGATCGAGGTCCATAGCCGTCCCTTTCGCGAGTAGCCGCTTGCGCGATACTACCGTTGCGACAAGGCGGATGATACTATCCCATAGTATCGGTTCGAGTGCCCCACAATTTTACCCTGAAGATTTGACGACGGTTGAGACAAGGCTCGATCTATCCAAGGTATCGACGATACCATCGTGCAATGGTTTTAACGTTCGCACCCGTCTACCTGCTTACCAATCAATACATTTGGAAGACAGGGGGACATCATGACGGACACATCGCTTTCACCCACGCGCCGCGAGCTTCTAGCAGCCACCGTGATCGGCAGCGCCATAAGCCTCTTGCCTGGAGGGGCGTGGGCGGCGGCCCGACCTGAGGAGATTCGTCCCTTCAAAGTCAGAATCCCGCAGGATCAGCTCAAGGACCTTCACCGGAGAATCGTCGCCACGCGGTGGCCGGACGAGGAACTGGTCAAGGACTCCTCACAGGGAGTGCAACTGAAGACGGCGCGGGCTCTCGCTCATTACTGGGCCGAAGATTATGACTGGCGCAAGTGCGAGGCGAGACTAAACGCCCTCCCGCAGTTCACGACCGAAATCGACGGGGTGGAGATACACTTCATCCACATCAAGTCGAAGGAAAAGAATGCGCTGCCACTGATCGTCACTCACGGGTGGCCGGGATCGATCTTGGAACAGATGAAGATCATCGGCCCTCTCACCAATCCGACGGCACACGGGGGAGCCGCAACGGATGCCTTCGACTTGGTCATCCCGTCGATGCCCGGCCATGGCTTTTCCGGCAAGCCTACCGAGCTGGGCTGGGATCCGATCCGCATTGCCAAGGCTTGGGTCGTGCTGATGGAGCGCCTTGGGTACAACAGGTACGTGGCGCAGGGCGGCGACTGGGGCGATGCGGTCACCGAGCAGATGGCGCTTCTGACACCACCTGGACTGGTCGGAATACACGTCAACATGCCGGCCACGGTCCCCGATGACGTCGCGAAGGCTTTGCAGGCCGGCGGGCCGCCGCCAGCGGGTCTCGCACCTGACGAACTGCAGGCCTACCAGCAGCTCGCCGATTTCTACAAGCATGGGCTCGGCTACGCCATCGAAATGGCAAACCGCCCGCAAACGCTGTATGGGCTTGTCGATTCCCCCGTGGGAATGGCATCGTGGATGATCGACCACGACATCAAAAGCTACGAATTGATCGCGCGGGTGTTCGACGGAAAAGGCGAGGGCCTTACCCGGGACGATATCCTTGACAACGCCACGCTCTATTGGGTGACCAACACTGCGATATCGTCTGCTCGTCTCTACTGGGAAAGCAAGCTGGCTTTCTTCGCTCCGAAGGGTGTGACGATCCCCGTCGGCGTCAGCGTGTTTCCCGATGAGCTTTACGCTGCGCCCAAAAGCTGGGCGGAGAAGGCCTATCCAAAACTGATCCACTACAACCGGCTGGACAAGGGTGGACACTTCGCCGCCTGGGAACAGCCGACGGCCCTCACCGCCGAGCTCAGGGATACGTTCAAGACACTGCGCTGATCGGAGCAGGATGCATGTTCATCTGCCGGAAAGCCAAAGTGAATTGACGATGGAGCGCAAGCGCTATGAGCAAACATTCAAACGCGTCACTCTGGCGTGACTGGCAGTTCACCCCATTCAGTCTTGTTAGACTGTTTCGGGGACTGGTGCAGGATACGTCGAGGGTCTGGAATGGAAACCGGAGAGACTTTGACGGAGATGCAAGCGCAGCCGTTCGCTCCAATCCAGACCGCTTGATGCTCAAAGGGCCAGCCTTTTCACGCGGCGACATCGCGGCACCCGCCTCGACCGAGGAGTTGAAGGCGAGGGCCGTTAAATTGCAGGCCAGAATAGATGCGGCGCGGCTATTGCTTCGAGCTCGCGAGGTGTAAGGCGTGGCGCGCGAAAAAGGCGCAATGCGCTGACGGCGCTTAGGTCGCTCCTCGTTCCAGTGCTGCGATAAAAACGTTCGCAGCCATGTTAGGCGTTGCGTCGCAGCGGAGAAACCGCTGCATTCCTACTCTTCCTAGGACCGAAAGGCTCGTCAGACGATCCATTTACGTTCCCGATTGTCCGCTCAGGGCTTATGACCCTTACAGGTATAGGCGGATTATCAAATGAGGGGTAGCAGGGCGCCTTCTCCAAATCGAACAAGCCTAACCGGAAGGAATGGGCAAGACACAGGAGAAGGACAATGGTTCAGATACCCCGCAAGGAAGCATTCAAGACGGCCGCCGAGGCTGAGACCGCCAAGGTCGCCGATGCTCCGGCCGCACCCGCCGCCGAGGCAGCGGCAGCGCCCGAAGCGCCGAAGAAGTCCGGCCGCAATGTCGTCAAGCGCGGCATCCTCGCCGCAGTCCTTCTCGCAGGCGTCGCCTTCGGCGCGAACTTCGGCTATCACTACTGGACAGTCGGGCGCTTCATCGAGTCCACCGACGACGCTTATGTGAAGGCTGACTTCACGACGATTGCGCCCAAGGTCGCGGGCTATATCAAGGACGTCCTCGTCAAGGACAACGACACCGTCAAGGCCGGACAGGTTCTTGCCCGGATAGACGATCGCGATTACCAGGCTGCGCTCTCAGGGGCGAGGGCAGACGTCAAGGCTGCCGAGGCGGCGATCACCAATATCGACGCCCAGATTCACCTGCAGCAGTCCATCATCGGTCAGGCCAAGGCCTCGATCGACGCGTCTCGGGCCTCGCTGGCCTTTGCCCAGTCGGACGCCGCGCGCAATGCAAGGCTGATCACCAGCGGTGCCGGCACACAGTCCCATGTCGAGCAAAGCCAGTCGGTCAAGGACCAGGCCGCTGCGGCCGTCGAACGCGACGAAGCCGCTCTCGTGGCAGCCGAGAACAAGGTTCCGGTGCTGCAGACCCAGCGTGACCAGGCCGTTGCCCAGCGCGATCGCGCCGCCGCGAC
>NZ_PCDP01000056.1 GCF_003240585.1 Arminella tubonensis | reverse complement strand
CGCCAGCCTCCTGCTCACGCAGCACACCGATGATCTGCTCTTCCGTAAATCTCTGCTTCTTCATTCGTCCGTCCTTCGTCAGGCCGAACTCTAATCAATTTTGGAGGAAATTCGCAGTGGCAGGTCATAAGGAATGTTAATTTCATCCATTCCCTACCATGACTCGCCAGTTAAGCGCGCAAAAGGGGGGATGTCGTACATCGCAGCTTGACCAGATCTTGTTCCTGCAAAGGCACTTAATTTCGCCAAGCATTCGGCGTTCTTGACCCCGCACGCAACTTATGAGGGCAGGAATATCAATCACTGCGGCAGGGGTTGGCGTGGTAGCGTCGCCTTAACTTGGGTCGGGCAGAGGACGGCCACGATGGGGCCGGTTTATGCCGCGGTTGACAGGGTAATTTCGTGCCACGTGCTCATGGCGGCGTTTCGCAGTTGGCGATGGTCAGCAGTGCTCGTCCGCTTGCGGTGAAGATGGAAGAGGTTTGCGATTGGACCATGGATGGAGACGAAGCGCTGGCATTGTCGTGCCGATTTGAACCGGATCCTGCCTCTCTCTCGTTGTCGAACAGCCAGATGCGAATTCTCCGCCTGATGTTTCGGACCCTTATGCGAACGAGCCCGATACCGGGCATGATTTCCCTTTTGGCTGCGTCGTAGGATCTGAGCTTATCGGTGATCATGACAGGCGGTGTGATGATCGATGCCGAGATCGACGAAACGCCTCAATGGCGCTGCGTTATGCGTCAGGCCCGAGTCTGCCAATGTGAAGCTGTTAAAGACGATCTCCGGCATCGGTAAGTTCTTCGCCCGGCTCTGGCCTTGGTCATTGCCCGGATCCTCGTCTCCGACTGCTTGATCTGCACATCGATGTCGCCGATGAAGGCGAGACCACGGTCGATCTGGATGCGGTCGATCTGTGAGACGTTCACTTGAGCCAATTGGACGCGGCCGGCTTTGCCGAACAGGTCGCCAAGCTTCTTCAACTGCGCCGTCTGCTCCGGATAGCGATCAAGCACGGTGACGATGCGGTTCTTGGTCATCGTGCGCAGGCGCACGTAAAACATCCCCTCGCGCAGGGCGACGCGCAATTCTCTGGCGCGTTCGCCGGGTGCCCAGGCCTCCGGCAACAGGTCGGCGTGCCGGCACCGTGGCGAAACTCGCAAAGACGGAAGAATTTCTGTCCGCCATCTCTTGATGTCTGTGTGAAGAGTCGGGTCGGGCACAACTTCTGCGTTTTGCTAGTGCTGATATTGCCACTCATTTGATCTCGCTGAGCGAGGAAGACCCAAATTAGCTGCAAAACGACAACAATTTTCAACCTCAAGCCAGGCTGTACCTGAGCTGCCTTGGCGCTTTGTGAAACCCTGTAGTAGATTACAAATTTCATAGGCAGCTTAAAACATAAACCTTGGTTTGTGTTTTAAGGTCGTGCTTGAAAGCCGACGTGACAACGCTGAATTTGAGATAATGGCACTGCGAATACGCGCGTTCGCCGCGCACAGCGAAAAAACACGTTCAAATTGTTTGAGTGACTCCTATTGATTGAGTAGCTTGAACTTCGGAAAAACGCAAGTTAAGGTGGTGGCCTCTCGGTACCCATTGGACGCAGCAGCAATGAGCGATGTCAGGCGATGGCTTATCAAAATCGGGCTCGAGAACCTCGCCGACAAGTTCGACGACGCGCAGATTGATCTGGGGTGCCTGGCCCTGCTCACGGAGCGGGATTTACGCGAATTGCGCATCCCCATGGGTCCTAGACGCAAGCTCCTTGTCGCGATTGCTGAAATGCCGAAGGCGCGGATCTCTCCGGAAAATCGAAACCCCATGGAACGGCGTCAGTTGACTATTTTTTTCTGCGACATGGTCGGATCGACCGAATACGCATCCCGACTGGATCCCGAAGACTTCAGCCAGCTTACACAGGCCTATTTAGCTCGATGCAGCGCGCTCGCACGAGCGCATGGCGGATTCGTCGCCAACTATATCGGGGATGCTTTTCAAGTCCTGTTTGGATATCCCGTCGCGGAAGAGAACGACGCCGAACGCGCACTGCAACTGGCCTTCGACGTGATCGCCGCCGTCCCCCAAATAGAGTCACCGGACGGATCGAAACTCCACGTGCGGATCGGCATCGCCAGTGGGCTTGTCGTTGTCGGCGACATCGATGGCGCTCCAGCAGGCGTGTCGACGGTCGCCTTCGGACCCGTTCCCAATCTCGCACAGCGACTGCAGACGCTAGCAGAGCAGGATACGGCCTTCCTCGACCAGAACACCTTCGATGCAACCTTTCGCAAGTTCGAGTTCGTGGATTTGGGAATGAGGAATGCTAAGGGGTTTGCCCAGGCGATCCGTATTCTGCGCGCCGTCAAACCGCTAGTGAACAATTACCGGTTTTCCGGCGAATCGCGGCTAAGCCGGCTTGTTGGAAGGAAATCAGAGACTGAGCGCCTTGCGGCCCTGTGGTTGTCCGTGGAAAGCAGCCGTCGAGGTCGCGTTGCTGCAATCAGCGGCGAGCCCGGCATTGGCAAATCTAGGCTGCTATTCGAAATGCGCAGACGCTTACCGGAAAAGAGGGCAATGATCGCTCAATGCTCGCCCGCATTTTCGAACAGCGCGCTTTATCCGTTTCTGCGACTGTTGAAACACGAGGCGGATATCTCCGACGACGAGCCGCAGCCGCTCGCCTCAAGCAAGCTGAACTCTGTTCTTTCGCTCACCGATATCCCTCTCTCGGTAGCCTATCCCATTTTTGCGCGGCTTCTCAACCTCGAACAGGCGGGCTACTCGCCATCCGAACTTGGCTCCCATGAGCAGGAGGCCGCGATCACCGATGTGTTCACGAACTGGTTTCGCCACTTGGCGAGCCGCGATCCGCTCATGCTATTGATCGAGGACGAGCAATGGATCGATCCCTCCTCGCAAAAGCTCTTGCAGACCTTGGTGAAACAAATTCCTGACATAGCGATGCTGCTTCTTGTCACCTCCCGCAACAGCCTTTTCGGCAGGAAGGAAGAAACAGGCAAGGTTGACCATCTGAAGCTTGCGCGCCTTTCGGTAGCTCAAGCCGGCGAAATGATCGAGGAACTGAGGGAAGGTTCCAATCTCGGCTATGATGTCGTCAAGACCCTTCTCTCCAAGGCGGAAGGTGTGCCTTTATTCCTGGAGGAGCTCGTTCGGTCCGCCGTGGAACTGACGCCCGCCGCCTCGGAGCATGTGCCAACCAGTGGCGACATTAGGATCAAGGTGCCAGTTTCTTTGCAGTCTGCGCTGCTCTCCCGCCTGGACAAGCTAGGGGGTGTAAAAACGGTCGCGCAGACGGCGGCAGTAATTGGTCGAGAGTTTGACTTAAACACCCTCGCGCATGTTGTCGGGGTTTCCTCCGAAGTCCTTAGACCACAGATCGATCAACTCGTCGATGTGGGCCTCGTCGCCCCACAACCCTTCAGCAATTGGCCGCGCTACGCGTTCACCCATAGCCTGCTTCAGGAAGCCGCCTGCGACGCTTTGCTGCGCGACAGGCGTCGGGAGCTTCACGCCCGCGTGGCCCAGGCGATCGAGCTGGTCGACCCTCGGACGGTAGTGGAGCACCCGGAAGTCCTTGCGCAACACTACGATGCCGCGACGCTTTTCGAGCGGGCCGCCGACTATTGGCTTACCGCCGGTCGGAAACTTGGGGCGACATGGGCCAAAATCGAAGCTGCAAACATGTTCGCCAAGGGCATAGAATCTGTTCGCAGAATGCCGTCGTCGCCCGCCCGCGACACACGCGAGCTTGAATTGGACATCGAAAGAGGAGACGTCCTCTATGCCGCATATGGATACATGACGGCGGACGGAAGCGCGGCGTACCGGAATGTCATGCATCTTAGCCAGACGACCGGCAATACCGAGGCCGCAATCCGTGCGCTGGACGGCCTCTTCGGGACTGCGTTCAACTCCGCTCGGTTTTCGGATGCCGAGTGGTCGAGCAAGCAGCTCAAGGAGATCGGCCTCAGGGAGAGTAGTGTCAAGGCCCTGGTGTTGGGACTTCAATTCGGCGGCATGTGCGCCTTCGCGCGCGGTAGGTTTGTTGAAGCGCGGCACTCGCTCGAGGAAGCTCTCACCCATCGTGAACACGCCAACAACGTCGGCAGCGACTTTCCAAGCATGTCCATGATCTATCTTTCGTGGACGCTTCTTATGCTCGGCGCGGAAGATCAGGCCATGGGGCTGTTCTTCGATGCTGAACGAGACACACGCGGTCAGAGCGACTATCGCCTAGCCGCCTGTTTGGGGCTCGGCTGCATCTTGACGTGTCTCCGTCAGGATTTCGACACGCTCCAGAGGCTCTCTGACGAGCTAGTGCCGCTTGCGACGCGCAATGGATTCCAGCTCTGGCTGAACCTGGCGAGCTTCTTTTCCAGTTGGGCCAAGGCGGTTAACCGCCAAGATCCTTCCGGTCTCGCGCAAATGCAGCACATCGTGGACAACATGGGAGAACAGGAAGTCGACAAGACCTGCTATCTCGGCGTCCTCGCCGACAGCTATCTTCGAATGGGACGTCTTGATGAGGCGACCGCCGCAGTCGACCAAGGATTGGTGCTCTCCGATCGCACGGGAGAGCACTACTACACCGCAGAGCTTCTGCGGTTGCGTGGAGAACTTCTTAAAGCAGCGAACAAACGGGGCGCTGCCGAGAAAGCCATTTCGGCGGCCATAGATTTCGCCGTAGCCCAAGGAGCCCAGTGTTGGGAGGTCAGGGGAAGACATTCGCTGGCGATGCTGTCTTAGGGGGTGTCTGCGAGGACGCTTGAAAGCGACTGTTGATGACCTGCCACTGAACTTTCATCCAGCAGCGACTAGAGCCTCGGCGTTCTTTGAACCGCTCCCAAACGTTGGACCGCCGGAGGCTAGAGTTTCCGGCTTCACAATCATGCCAGCGGAGAAGCCGCTGGCAGCAGCCTCATCGCGGTGCTCGGACAGCATAAAATCAAGGGTTTTGCCGAATTTGCCGACAGCACGATAGAAACAGGTCCATTTGCCTTCACCCGGATATGGGGTCCCGTCCATCCGCCAGGAAGAGCGGCATGAAGTAGAAATCCGTGTCCTCGCCATCCTGGGACATGATCCGAAATTCTAATTGCGCCACCTGATTTGCCTAATCCTTCGGATTGAAATCACATCGGCTTCAAATCACATCGGCTTCATTCTCGCCTCAGGTCAGACCGCTATGCTCTCCAATAGGTAAAGACGTTATCCGACTGCCGCAAACTGAGTAAACCTAATGCAATCTTGGAATGCGCTGACAAGAATGATTCGGCAAAAAAATCTCGCCACAAAAAAGCATTTTGCTTTGCATGCTCCAATCGAACTGTCTCAGATTTTGCGTTCTCCAAACTCCAACTACCTCGTTTGCGCAACAGTGGTTAAAAAGGACGGGCCGTACCTCGCCGAGTGGCTCCAATTCCATTTGCAGATGGGCTCCCTGATTGAGTGCGCGGCTGAGGAAAACTACGCCGCTCGCCCTCCAGCAAAAACCTCGGGGACCTTGGGCTACGATCTATTGTTTCGTATAGGCCCACTTGGTCGATGTCGGTCCAAGCGACGGAATACCGATAATCCAATGCCTTCAGGTGGCTGTCAGCGTCGCCGTGATAGTTTTACGGAGAACCAATCCGGGACCGCGGACACACGGTTCTCGGAATTGCTGCCGACAAATGCAGGCAGACTTCGCTCATGTTGAAACGCTATTCTCTCTTTGCCGGCGGCTCCGCGATCGGCGCTACAATCGATTATACCATTACGCTGATTACAAGCGATCTTGCGGATTTGCCCCCAACTATCGCGCTCGGATTGGCAATGATCCTAAGTGCATCGGTCACATTCTTCTTTCATGATCGAATAACATTTCCTGAGCGCGTTAGTGTACGCCATAGATTTTTTCTCTTCATGCTGTGGTCCGGCTTAGTCTTTGTGATGCGCACCTTGCTGCTGAAGATGGGCCTTTATGCGGGGCTGCCGCTTGCTGCAGCACTCCTGCTGGCAATCGGATTGGCCTCAATGATCAATTTTGTCGTGTCTTCGGCTGTGATATTCCCAACGAATCAACCATGACGATCAAGAATCTTTCCGTTATCATACCAGTTTATAACGAGGCTGACGGTCTGCCTGATCTGCTAGATCGGCTCGGCGCGATATCGGATATCCTCACTGGAGAGTTCTCGCTCATCATCGATTACATCTTTATCGACGATGGAAGCAGCGATGACAGTTTTGCTCTGCTGCAAGAATATGACTTTGGAACGCGTCTGACGCGCCTTCTTCGATTCTCACGCAATTTCGGTAAAGAGGCGGCGCTATCGGCGGGCATTGATGCCGCCCAATACGCCGACGCCGCAGTTCTGATGGATGCAGATCTTCAGCATCCGCCGGAGATGATCGCTGATTTTGTTCGTATCTGGCTGACTGAAGATATAGACAGCGTCTATGCCTACAAGCCTAGCCGTCTCAGGTCCGAGGGGCCGGTTAAGGCTGCCTTGTCAAAAATTTTCTTCTGGGTCATCAATCGCGACCTTCGTTATGATATCCCGCCCGGCGCCGGTGATTTTCGCCTGGTCAATCGACGTTTCATGAATGCTTTGCGAAGTCTGCCGGAGAGTAACCGGTTCATGAAGGGCCTCTACGGCTGGGTCGGATTTCGCCAAACCGGTCTCCCCCTTGAGCCGCCTCCACGTCTCCGTGGCGAGAGCAATTATAGTCCGCTCCGACTTCTGCTGATGACGCTTGACGCCATCACCAGTTTTACCACCATGCCGCTGCGTCTGATGGCCCTTTCTGGTATCATCGTTGCTGCTGCAAGTGCACTCTACGGCATCTATGTCGTCATTCAGCACTTCCTTTTTCCTTCCGTTCCGACCGGTATTGTCTCGGTTCTTGCACTGATCGCCTTCTTCGGAGGCGTCCAGATGATGTTTCTGGGCCTGCTGGGGGAATATGTCGGAAGATCCGTATTGGAGGCCAAGAAACGTCCGATCTACATCCTGTCCGATGACATCAGCCGCAAGGAAAAAAACGTTGCGGATCGCGGATGATTTCGGGTTGGGGCGCGGGCATGATCGCATCATCCTTGAGCTCATCGAGGGTGGACGGCTTGATGGCACCTCGGTGATGATCAACGATGCAATCAGGCATGATGACATAGTGCGACTGCGGGCCTTGCAGGATGCTGGCGCGAAGGTTGGATTGCATTTGAACCTTACGCAGGCCTTCGGCGAAGGTGCCCCTGTTTGGTCCCTAGCTTCGCTGATGCGGCCGACGCTTGGCCCACAGCTACTTCATGATATTGAAGCATCGCTGATACGGCAGTCCAATAAGTTCGTTTCACTCTTCGGAAAGTTGCCTGACTTTTACGACGGCCATCAGCATTGCCATTGTTTCCCTGCAATCGCACCACTCGTATTGCGCCTGCCACGTGCACCGCGAACTTGGGTGCGCGTGCCATTGCCTGCTACCTGGGCCGCGCGGTGGCGCAATCTTCGGGCAGGGGGCGCGAAGGGATTGATCATCATGGCGATGGCAGCGCGGGCACGGGCCATATTCGTTAGAGCGGACCTACAGACGAACAAAGATTTCTCCGGTTTTCTCCGTCTCGGTGATCCGGGCGACGTTCGGATGTGGCTACCGCGTCTGTTGTCGGAGGCGGAGCCAGATTGCCTGATGATGTTCCATCCTGGAGACGCAACCGATCCGATGCAATGCGCTGGCCATGCGCCCGAAAGCCGGGCGGCCGAAACAGAATTCCTGACTGGAAGCACTATATATGATTAAGAACCGGGGCATTCTTTGGGGCTTAATGTTACTGTTCGCCGTGCGGCTGCTGGCGATGATTTGGGTGCCGCTGACCGATCCGACTGAAGCACGTTATGCCGAAATCGCTCGTAAGATGGTCGAAACCGGCAACTGGATCACACCACAATTTGACTATGGTGTCCCATTTTGGGCCAAGCCGCCACTGCATACTTGGCTGTCGGCGGCGGGGATCGCGGCCTTCGGCGCAACGCCGTTTGCCGCAAGATTTGGAATATTGTTGGCGACAATGGCAACACTGACAATCCTTTGGCGATGGTGCTGCACTTTGACCGACCGCAAAACGGCGGGGGTAACGATACTGGTTACCGCCAGCTCCGGTCTGTTTTTCGTTTCTGCCGCCTTCGTTCAGACCGATATGGTGCTAACGCTCGGCGTCGTCGCTAGCATGGCCGGCTTTTACGGCGGACTGAAAGGCCGCAGCCGCTGGGGCTGGTTGTTTTTTCTGGGAATTGCTATCGGGCTCATGGGCAAAGGACCCGTTGCGGTCGTTCTCGCATTGACCCCTATCCTTATCTGGATGTTCTGGCGCGGTAACTGGAAAGACCTCCGTCGCTTGCCCTGGGTTGGCGGGGTGGCGTTATGCGCAGTGTTGGTCATACCCTGGTACGCTTTGGCGGAAATAGCGACACCCGGTTTTCTACGCTATTTCCTGATCGGCGAGCACATCCAGCGTTTCCTGCAACCCGGCTGGAAGGGCGATCTTTACGGTGCGGGGCGTGCGCATCCCAAGGGTACCATCTGGTTGTTCTGGGTCGTGGCTACCTTACCTTGGAGCCCGCTGTTGCCCCTTCTGCTTCGGCGGCTCCGGAAGAGTGGCTTGGCAGACGGCGAGGGGCTGTATCTATATCTGTTCCTATTCGCGCTGACACCGTTGGTATTCTTCACCGCAGCAGCAAATATCCTTCTTGCATATGTGCTTCCGGGGGTGCCTGCAGCGGCGATGCTTGCTGTGATCCTGTGGACCCGGACAGAACCTTCTGGGGTGGGCTGGCTGAAGCTAGGCGTGGCGGAAATGATAGTGGCCGCGATCGGCATAACTACCGTGTCTCTTCGGGTTGTCAATAGCTCACTCTTGCCCAGCGAAACGGGTCTCGTAGCAGCTTATTCCGGACCTGGTCGTCTTGCCATACTCGATTCGCGTAGTTTTTCAGCCGAGTTCTACAGCAAGGGCAAGATCACTAAGCTGAAAACGATGGGGGAGTTAGCGGGATGGCTAGCCCCTGGCGATGGCGTGTTGGTGCGTGAAGATGAGCGCGACGCGTTAGTTGCGCGTATCGGCAATATTCTTGAACCCATAGCCGAGGATGAAAGATTTTTTCTGTTCGTGAGGCGTTAAGTGCACGGACCTGAAGGACCCCAAGGTCTGATGCGCAGTCTCGCGACGCTGATGAGCATGGAGATTTCGGTGCCGGACTTCTCCACCCTGTCGCGCCGGAGCAAAGGGCTGGCATTGCCGTCAGCAAAGTCCCGAACCAAAACATCAGGCCGGCCCATCTGGTGGTCGATAGCACAGGCCTGAAGGTCTTCGGCGAGGGCGGGTGGCTAGAAAACAAGCACAAATCCAGGGCAAGACGCAAACGATGGCGCAAGCTTCACCTTGGTCTTGATCTTGTCATTGGAGAGATTGTTTGCTCCGATCTGACCGCGGATGATGTCGGCGATCCGGCGGCCTTGCCAGACCTTCTGGACCAGATCGGTGGCCCCGTCGACACGTTTATTGCCGCTGGCGCCTACGATGGAGCGCCTACCCGTGATCTTCTGGCCGAACGCTTTGGTGAGATTGTCAAAATCATTATCCCGCCCAAGACTGCGGTTCCCAGCCCTCAATCGGTGCTGGCCCCATCTGTTCGCGACCGCCACGTCGCCGCCATCTGGTGTATCTTAGTTGTGGTTCACGCCCGGTGCAGCCATCGACTAGGTGGCCTAGGTCTTTGGGGAAGGACTTTAGGCCGCCTAGTCATCTCACTTCAAATCCAGATTAGCCTCGGTCGCGGCCGCGCTATTCGCTCCTTTTGTGATCTCGCTGGCGCGGGCTTTTCAGCCTCAGTTCATGTGAAGATGCGATGTGATCCCGTCGGGGAGATCGTTGAGTTAAAGGATTGAGCCGTGAAAAACATTGATACCCGCCTTCTCGCGTTGCTTCCTGCGTTTCTCGTTGCGCTGGGAGTCATCAAAATAGACGGTCTCAGCTTTCACCACAGATGGATCTCGCACATTTTAGTGCCTGGCTTCTGGGCGCTGCTGTTTGGCTTCTTGGTATATTGCTTGTTCATCCGGATATTGAGCGAAGAAGAAGATTTTTAGTTCAATCGACGGTCCTTGACTGTCAACGCCGTCGTCGAGCATGCGGCCCTTAAGTCGGCTGGCGATAGCGATCAAGAGCCGCCGGCATTCGCGCCGACGGCTAGCAGGCATGTTAAGTTCCCCGATCATGGTCGATTTCAAAGGCAATCACCACCCGAACGAGGTGATTTTTTAGGTCAGATATTGGGTGTCCTATGGTGATTAGGAAAAGATTATCCGAGCGTGGCGTTGCCGTTGACCACGGATGCTCAACAGATGTGGGCGGAGAGTGATCGGTGGCAATCCGTCCAGGAGCGGTTCGATCCTGCACATGGCGGAACACTTCGGCTGGTTCGCCCAATTCGCCGCCATTGACGCTCGCGCCCTCAGTCAGCAGACAAGGGACGCGCTGTGTTGGCAGCCTACGCAGTCCGGTCCGATCGCCGACATCGACCGGCGGGCAATTTCGAAGGCTGAAGAGACCGCGCACTGCCGCTGGACTGCGCGTAAGCGGCGTTCACCGGATGCAAACGGGCAAGAACAGATCGACCGCCGGTGCCGGCGGTCAATGGGGATCGGAGAGGATCGGCAGCCTAGTCGAACAGGGCGGCCAGCAGGCTCTTCGGCCGCTCCGGCTTCTTCTGTACGACGACACGTGCCATGCGCGGGCGCGGCTTGGCCCGGCTGTAAGTCTTGAAGTTGTTGAGATCGCCGTAGGTCATGCCATATTCCGACTTGAGCAAGGCGAGCTTGATGTAGTCCTTGGTGCGGGCGGAGACCACCGCCAGGCCGAGCACGCCGCCTTCGGTCACGTCCCATTCCATGGATTGGGCAAAGAGAGGAGCCGCATCCTTGACACCGGCTTCATCCAGGGCTTTCCAGCCGAGGGCCTGGGCGCCGAGAGCCGACTTGGCGGCATAGACTGCCGTCTTGAAGGTCAAGATATCCTTGTCGGAGAGCTTCAGGTCAACCTCCTTTTGCGTCAGCGCGCTCGCGACGATCTCGATGTATTCCTTTCGCAGGTCTTCGGAGGAGCCCATGTATTGCGAGGCGATTTGGAAGGCATCGCCGACCTTGCCGAGATTGCGCAGGGTCAGCACCATGCCCTCGAGGTTCTTCGGGTCGTTGCCGTAGTGCGTGCCGGTGAAGAACCAGGCGTTTGCGGCCTGCCACTGCTTCTGGCCGTAATAGTACCAGCCGAACAGGCCGGCATCAGCTTGCGACTGCGTGGACTCCACGAAGGCGGCGAAGGACTGCAGCTCGGTGTCGGTCAGCTTCTGGGCCAGCTGGTCCCCGGCGGCGACCTGGCCCATGCGCTTGCGCACGCCGTCAAAGGCGATGTTGGCAAATTCCGAGGTGCCGTCAGGCATGGTGCGACCGAAGGCGAGCAGCGAGGTCGTGCCGGCTTCCGGCAGCAGCTGGCTTGCCTTCTGCATCGTCGCCAGGCGGTCCGGTGCGGCGTCGCAGTGCGTCAGGATATACTTGTAGAGCTCGAAGGAATGCGAGAAGTCGCGTGTCTTCGCCAGCGCCTCGCCGACCTGCCACATCGTGTTCAACTCGCCGCAGACGAGAAGGTCAGGCTGCTGCTGAGCCGTGGTAATGACCTGCTGCCAGCTCGCCTGGCCGTAGGCACGATCGACGAGCTTGCGGGATTCGGCGATCGCAAGCTTACTCAGGAGATCCGTCGAAGGCTTCCACTGCGGATTGCTGCTCTGCAGGCGAGCGAGCTCGGCACGCACGCCCGTGTAGTTGCCGGCGGCGTACATATCCCAGAGCGGCTGCTCTTCAACGGATGCGGTCTGGTCGAAAAGGTTTTCCGGCGCTTCCCAATCCGGGTATAGGGCTTTCAGGCGGCGCAGTTCGGCACCGAGGCGCTTCAAGTCGCGGTTGGCGGCATAGTAGCGAAGCGCCGTATCGTCAACCTTGGCAGGCGCTACCGCGGCCGGTGCGCCACCCGATAAGGCTGCCTGCGCTGGGACTGCGGCCGGGGCAAATGGGTTTGCGCCAGCGGCTGCAGCCGGTGCGGCCGGTGCTGCTGTCGCGGCCACTGCGCCTGTCGCATCGGCAGTTGCCGGCTGCGGAGCCGGGGCGGTACGCGCCACGCGTTCTGCGGCGGGTGTGGGGGCAAACGGGTTCTCGCCCGGAGCCACGTTGGCGATGACAGGTTGGGCCTGCGCGGCTGGTGCAGCCGACGGCATGACCACGTTCGTCGAGGTGGCGGCTGCGCTCGGCGCGGCTGTCGTCACGAGCGTCTGAGGCATAACCACCATCGCGTCGGCGCCGGACGGGGCGAGGATAACCGGCTGTACCGTGGCAAACGGCGTCATGTTGCCGGCCTGCGAGGTCGTAACGGTGGAGAGGTTGGGCAGCAAGAAGATGGCGCAGCTGCAGAGCAGGACCGCTTTCACTGAAGATCTGGCAAGCATCGGGGATACCTTTCTGCAAGAGCAATGAGACTGAGGAGATGCAGGGTCGACGGATAGTAGTCCGTCGTTTCGAATGCGGCGGCACGGTTTGCGGTCGTCTCATGGCCGAGGCTGCACGAGACGAGATCGGCGACGGCCGCGTAGCCCGGATCGGGCATGCCGGAAATCGGTGTGGCGGTGGCAAGCTCGATCACCGCCATGGTATTGTCGGCGGGCTGGCGCCAGACATCGGCGAAGGTTGCCAGGATGTCGGGATAGTCCCTCGAGAACCAGGCGACGTAGAGCGGAACGCGGATAGCGTCATGGCCGAACTGCGCAGGGTAGCCGGCTGCCGGCTGCGGCTTCTTGCCGTGCAGAGACACCCAGTCGGAGGGCAGGTGAGCCGGTCCGAAGCGTGCCGTTCTCGTCAGGGACAGCCCAGTCTTGATCAGTGCGGCCGCGGGGAACGAGCTGGAGACGACGCCCAAATCGCGGATGGCCGGGAAGACCCAGTAGGACAGGTTGACGACCGGGCCGTCCGGCTGGTCGGCCGGCGAAAAGCCGTGGGCCCCGGGCAGCAGAACCTTGCCGTAGCTCGTGTCGACCACCACCTTGCTGGCGATAGCGTCGGCGATGTGCTTTGCCGCGTCGCCGTAACCGTCCCCGCCCCACTTCTGTGCCGCTTGTGACAGCGCCCAGCCGATCAGCAGGTCGCCGTCGGTGGCGTTGTTGGTGTCGGTCACGTGCGGCGTGGCTGCCGGGTCCCAGCGCCACGCGGCAAGGCCGTCGGTGCTGACGTAGAGGTTCGCCTTCGTCCAGGCCCACATGCGATCGAAGCTGTGGCGGTCATCGGCGGCCACCGCGATCAGCATGCCGTAGCCTTGACCTTCGCTGTGGCTGATGTCGTTTGCCCTGGTGTCGACAACCCGGCCTTCCGGCGTGACGTATTTGTCGCGGTAGAGGAGCCAGGCGCCCGACACGAAGTCCGAGGGGATGAAGACCTGGCTGCTCTGGGTGCCCGCCATGCCCAGCGAGCAGGTCAGGACACCGGCAAGCAGAAACAGCCTGTTGTAGACGCCCTTGCCGATCATCGTGCCCGTCCCAGCTTGAGGAGCAGGAAGGTCGAGATGCCGAGCAGGATGGCAGCACCGATCTGGGCGAGCGTGTATTCCCAGACGTGGTTGGAGAACCAGCCAGCCACCACCAGCCGCAGATTGCCCACGGATGCCGCCTGTGTCTGAAACAGTGCCACGCGCGTCGGTTCGACTTCGTCGACCACCTGGCCGCTGGCGCTGAAGGACTGGATCGACCCGTTGAGGCGGCTCCAGGTGGCGCGACCCATGATGGCGTCGACATTGGCCGAGAGCTGTGCGCTCGTCGGCGCGGTTACGATCGTCCAGGCACCGCCTGCGTCGACCTCGTTTTGGGCGATTAGGAACGCCGCGTTGCCCGAGGGCTGGAAGCGCTTGCCGTCCGTGCCGCCGGCGGTGTTGGCGCGGAAGCGCAGTCGGGAGACGATCACATTGGCATAGGATGCCATCTCGTCCTTCATCGCGATGACACTGTCGCCGAGATGTCCGACCGTGGCGGACAGCCGCGCCTGTACACCGTCGGCAGGTGAAGCGTCGGCGGTTTTCGTCTCGGGCTGCGCGTCGAGGGCCGATGCGGCTGCGAGCGACAGCGACGGAACGATGGCGGCAGGACCCGGTTCGCCGGGTGAAAACGCCGGGCCGCCGGCCATGCCCTGCAGCTCGAGGCCAACCTTGTCGAGCATGTCTCGCGGTAGATCGCCATAGGTGCCGAAGGCCATCATGGTTGGCTGCTGTACATCCGGTATCGACGGGGTCACGTCGACGGACAGCACATGGCCTGACGAATAGGCCATCTTGGCCAGGAAGGAGCCGGCGGCGTCCAGCGCTGCCGGATTGAAGTTCGGCACGAAGACCGGCAGCGGCGATGCCGCATTTGCCTGCTTCTGGAGCGACGAACCCGAAACGAGCGCGGCGATGTCGGGGTAGCGTCCGACGCGGGCGAAGTTCGGCACGTCGAGATAGCTGTCGCCGAGGATCAGCATGCGCGGCCGCTCCTGGGAACTGGCGACCGGTTCGCAGACCGCATCGCTGGGCGTCGGCAGGCGGGCTTCGATCTGGATGGTGTTTTCGCCCGGTCGCAGCTTGTTGAGCGGGATCGGTAGGCTCTGGTCCTGGATCAGCCCGTTGCGGCCGGCCCCGAGGGGGATGTCAGCGACCGTCTCGCTGTTGGCGCGCACGATCAGCTCGGCGTCCTTGGAAAGGCCAGCTGCATATTGTGCATTGAGGTGCAGCACGAGGGCCGCATAGTCTCCCGGATAGAAGTCGGACGGCAGGGAGAAATTGACCTGTTGGCTATAGAAGCGGCCCGTGAAGGGCTCGGTGATGAAGCCGAGATTGCGCAGCGGAACCTGCGTCGCCGGTGCAAGCAGCCGTCCCTTCATGTTGATCAGTGCCCGCAAACCCTGTGGCGTACCGTCATGCTGTTGCTTTTCGGCCATGGCCGTCAGCAGTGTGACGGAGCTGTCCAGGTCCTCTGCGGTGCGCGCGGTGACCAGCAGCGTCTTACGCTTGCCGTCGGCCGACGAGAGGATGCTGATGCCGTCCTTGATGCTCTTTCCGTCGGGGTTGTCGCCGAGGATGTCACCCGCCGTGCTGTAGGTGCCGACGACGACGTCGATGCCGGGCTCAGTGCTCTGGGTGGTTGCGATCTGAACGGTGGGATGGTCGAAGCTGCCGAGAAGGGCGAGCGACTGGACGGCCGCCATGGTGCGGTTGATGTCGCTGCGCGGGGCGCCCGGCAGCACGTGGCCGCGGATCGGGGTGCGGCCGTTGGCCAGGCCGCCGAGTGCGATCAGGTCGGGCATGGAATTGCCGTCGGGCTTCGACGCGTTGGCGAAGACGAAGCCGCTGCGTTCCGGATCGATCTGCGTCCAGAGTTCGTAGGTGGCATCGACCGAGCAGTCGACGCGGTGCTTCTGGTCGACGAGGATCGATACGGCATTGTAGCCCGGCTGGATGAGGCCGCTCGGCACCGAGAACTCGACGCGATGCGGATCGCCGGCCTCGAGGCGCACCGTCCCCAACTCCTGGTCGTTGACGAAGACGCGCATCTGGGAACGCTCCGGTGCGGCCGAGATGGCGGTCTGCAGTGTCAGCATCAGCTTGGCGGAGCCGGCGATTTCGGAGGGAAGCGCGTAGAACGGATATTCGTTGCTGGCGCTTTCGCCGTTAAAGAACAGGGCGCTGCGGTCGGCGGCGATGCGGCGCAGGTTGCCGTTGATCTCCACCGGCACTGCGACGGTTGCTGCCGGCTTGGGGCCGAGGCCGGAGAGGGAGAAGCCCTGCTCCTGCGCCACGGCGCTGTTGGTTGCCAGGATGCCGAGCGCTGCGCAGGCCATGGCGATCTTGTAACGGGCGAGCGTGCTCACAGGACACCTCCCTTTGCGTTGACGGAAACCAGAAGCGGCACCTCATTGGAATTGGCTGGCTGGCTGATCTTCTGCTGCTTGACGTCGCCGTCTGAGGAACCGCCGGACATGGCGAGCCCGAGTGCTGCGATCGGGCAGCTGATTGCCCATTTGATGAAGGTCAAGCTGCTTCCAATCATGCTGACGCGCTTTTGACGTTTTGCCCGGAGGGCGCGCACCTGATCGAGATCGCGGAACATCAGCTCCGAGATGATCGGGTAGTGATGCGCTTCAGGATCGAACTTCAGGACGGTCGGGGTGTTCTCACCGGTGGCCTGGGCGCTGATCGTGATCGGCATAGAGGAGACGATCAGGTTACTTGAAGGCGAGGTCAGCGACAGGCGGCCGTAGTCGCCCTTGCGCAGCGCCGTTCCGGCATTGCGCGCAAGCATCACCCTGGCGCCCGCAGACGAGGCTTCGATGACCGTGCCGGAGAGGACGGTTTCGCCAAAGGTCAGCTGGACGCTGGCGCTGCTCGGGAGCTGGATGCCGGCCACATCGTTGCGCCGTTCGGTGACCACGCCGAGTGCTGCCCCTGCGATGATCAGGTTCAGGCAGTTCCAGCCGCCGACGATCAAGAGCTGACCGCTGATTTCAGGCTCGGTGCTGTAGCGATAGGCGGCCACGAAGAGCGTAAGGCCGAGAACCGCGAAGATCAGGAAATAAGGCAGGGACAGTTCCGACAGGCGATCGCCCCGGGTCGACATGCCCTTTGCTGTGACGTTGAAGGTCGGCCGGCGCGGATGGGCGATGACGCTGACGACGGCGCGCAACAGGTAGACTGACTGGGTGTAGGAATAGAGTTCGGAAACCCAGGGCCAGCGAACCTTGCCGTAGAGATGGTTGCGGATCAGCTCGGTGACGACGAGGTAGGTGACCGAATAGGCGAGGAAGTCACCCGAGGATGCGACGAAGAACTTCATGTTGAACAGGATGAAGAGCAGCGGCGCGCAGAAGAACACGGCGCAATAGACCGGGAAGAACCAGAACATTGCCGTCGACAGGTAGCAGATGCGCTGGGGCAGGGTGAGGCCGGCCTTGAAAAGCGGGTTCTTGAGCAACAGGATCTGGATCATGCCCTGGCACCAGCGCGAACGCTGACCGATGAAGCTGGAGAAGGTTTCCGGCTGCAGGCCGGAGATCAGCGGCTTGTCGACATAGGCGCTGTGCCAGCCGCGGGAGTGCAGTTCGAGCGCCGTCTCGCAATCCTCGGTGATGGTGACGCCGGAGAAACCGCCGACCTCGTCGAGCGCCTCGCGGCGCAGTACTGCCGCCGAGCCGCAGAAGAAGGCGGCGTTCCAGCGGTCAAGACCCTTCTGGATTTTGCCGTAGAACATCTCGTTTTCAGACGGCATGTGGGTGAAGGTGCCGAGGTTATGCTCGATCGGGTCCGGGTTGGAGAAGAAGTGCGGCGTCTGGACCAGGAAGAGCTTCTCGTTCTCGGAGAAGTACCCGATGGTTTCCTGCAGGAAGTTGCGCTCCGGTGCGTGGTCCGCGTCGAAGACGACAACGAGCTCGCCGTCTGTGCGCATCAGGCCGTTGTTGAGGTTGCCGGCCTTGGCATGGGCGTTTTCGGCACGGGTCATGTAGGTGACGCCGAGATCTGCGCAGAGGTCCTTGAGCTCGGTGGCACGCTTGTGGGCGGCTTCGGAGACCTCCGGATTCGGAGAGTTGCGCTTCTGATCAGTGCCGCCATCGTCGAGGAGGAAGATGTTCAGCTTGTCTTTCGGATAATGCATTGCCTTGGCCGAGGAGAGCGTCAATGCGAGGATATCGCTGCTTTCGTTGTAGGAGGGCACGAAAACATCGACCGTCGGGCAATCTTCATCCTTTAAGCGCGGCGCTGGCGGCCGTTCATAGGGGTCCGAGACCACGAACAGGTTCGCAGCCAGCATAGCGATGCAGTACATCTCCACCGCGTAGAGCAGGATGCCGGGAATGAACGAATAAAGGTCGTCGATCGGCGGAAGCGTGCTTGTCGTTCGCCAATAGGCGTAGCGTAGCACCACGACTGTGCCGAGCGCCAGGAAGACATGTCGCCAAATACCGTCGAGCCGAAGTATACTTATCATGGCAAGGATGCCGATGACGAATACGGAAAGAACTATTTGAACTGAGTTGCCTAGCGGTTGCGTTATAAGGAACGCGGCTAGAGCGGAACTAAGTGCCCAGATGACAAAGGAAAATTTTTTACTCATCCTGTCTACCCTCGATACGTAGAGACTGATGTTGCGTTAACAAAAGGTTATCCATTTTGCCGTTTTTTTGCAACGCAACATAAGATGGTATATATTTCGACATTTTGATTTAAATTTGAGTAATTAAGCAATTTATTTGATCAAAGATCGAAAAAATCGCCACACATAGCAGCAATTGGATAGTTTAAAAGCATTTTGGCCAAATTATACGCTTAATTAATACAGTTAAGTTGCAAGATCTGTCGGGGATGAAACAAATATGAACTATAAACATGGTTAAATTGACAAGATCTGCTGGAAGTTCAATCTTTGGTGGGTGAACATTGGAATAATCGACCAGAAATACTCTCATTCCCTATTATATTCAATTTTAGTTGCGTCATAGCGGTTGCATTGAACATAAGAATCAACTTTATCGCCAATATTCCTGTTGCAATGCAGTCTTTTGCCGATGGCTGCCAGCGTCGCAGTCTGGCCTAGTGTCGCTGACGGTGACGCCTCTGCGCCTGGCTGATCAAGCAGGCGCAAGCGCAGGCTGCAACCGACATCTGGCTGGTATCGGCGACTGGAAACTCAATCTGCCTGCTCATCTTCGGGCCCGGGCCAGATCTATGGCATGATCAAACTGGCTGCAAATCCCGTGAAAAGTTTGCGACAGAACCACTTGATATGCCCGTCCCCGATCATACGACGCTGAGCCGCCCGGCACAGAAATGGAGGCCACCCGCCCGAGGAAACCCGCCTCGGCCGGAGGGTCCGCTGCATGTGCTGGTCGATAGCACGGGGTCAAGGGTGTACGGCGCCGGGCAATGGCTGGAGGAGAAACATGGCGCCAAGATCACGCCCCACATGGCGCAAATTCCATCCGGCAGTGCTTTTGCCAATAGTGGCGAGATCATTGCCCAAAGGCTGACCGACCAGGACACGGATGATCCTTCCCAGGTGGAGCCGTTGCTCAGCCAGATCGACGGCGAAATTGACCAGTTCACAGCCGACGGAACCTATGATGCCGCTTCGCTCGAAACTTCTTCTTATTGTCCTCGATGGCCTGCCATGCCGCAACTGGCGCAAATATATGGGCAACCTCGAAGGGTGGGTGCAGTCGGGCGATGCGCGCGTTTGGAAGATGCGCTCCGTGCTGCCCTCGACCTCCGCCTCTTGTTACGCCTCGATCCACACCGGCGTATCGCCGCAGGTCCACCATGTGGTTTCCAACGAAACGCTGTTTCGGGTAAAACAGTCCGACATATTTTCTGAAGTTGTGAAAGCGGGGGGCAAGACAGGTGCGGTCACGCATTCGTTCTGGTCGATGTTCTTCAACCGCGTGCCCTTCGATCTCGTCCGCGACATCGAGTATGACGAACCTGGCGGGCCGATCACCCATGGTCGTTTTCACACGATGACCGGCTACGATCACAAGAACCATGACGCCCAGCGATACGGATTTGTTTGCCACGCTGACTATGCTGGCAGAGCGTCACGGCATCGACTACGGCATTCTCCATACCTGCACGCTGATTCGATGGGACACCGCTATGGTCATGATTGTGGCGAAATGGATCATGCGCTGTTTGCCATGGACGCGATGCTGGCCACTTTTGTGCCGCGCTGGCGCAAAGAGATTTCCGGCGGCAAACGGCTTTGGTGCACGGATCATTCAGTTGTCGTGATTTATTCGAGCGGGGATCTCAATAGCCGGTCTGTCGCAGTCATGCCTTTCAAACGCAATGCCGCCCGCCGTCATCACATCGGCAAGATGAAGTTCAAGGTGACGAACTGGTCGGAATATGAGGCGGGGCTTCGGCGACGTGGAGGCTTGACCTTGTGGCTGACACCGGAGGCGCTTGCGATGTGGTCAGCTCCAAGACGCAAGACCCGTGGTGGCCAGCCTCGCTATTCTGATCTTGCGATCGAGACAGCCTTGTCCCTGGGCATGGTGTCAGGCCGTGCAGACGATCGTTGCGGAGTATAACCGCATCTCGGCGAGCCTGTCCGAAACACCGAAAGACCACCGGCCCAGGTTCACCAGGATCGATGATCAGACCTTTGATATCTTCGATTGAGACCTCTGCTTTCTGCTGGGAACAGGGTACGCGCCCAAGCTTTGGCAGCCCGTCCTTCGGGGTCATGCTGTCACTGGCGATATCATCGCACCCATCCGCAAGCTCGGCGAGGCAAAACGGAAAGCCACCCGCCAGGATGCTGCTGACGTCGCCGAAGCACTCGTCAATATCCGAACCTACTTTATGCCGAAGAGGGCAAAGCAGAAGTTCTGACCGAGAGCCAGAAACCTATTCCGTCATTCACGAAAGCCGTGGGCCATTCGTTGCACTCACCTTTGAACGACAAAAAAAGACCGCCTCGGGCGGCGTCGAGGCGGTCAAAGCGGATATTCCATTCGCGGACCTCGGTGCATGCTGGGGGCACAAATACCGGGGCCGTGCCGAACGCCTCGTCTTAGAAAAGGATGAGGCAATCAGAACCTACCATTCCGCCGTGCCTTGCAAAATTATACAGTGGTTGTCCCAATCATAGACCCAAGTATGGGGTGTCTTATCCCGCGCTCGCCAGATCCTACTGGTAGACATTCAGCAGCCTTGGCGAGACGCCCTTGCGTCGCTCGCTTCTCTCACTGGTCCTCAAAAGCTACTTCACATCGCCGTTGATGACTACAGGTGGACGCTTTTGGAGTGGCTGGTCACTAGCGAGAATGGCGAGGATCTGCAGACTGCTCGGAATACGCCGCTTCTCTTGGTTCATTGGTACGGGACGCCCAATGTGTTCGTCAGCGAACCAGGGTGATCGTTTCGCGGCTTTGGGTGGCTGCAAGCTGTCGGACGCGTATATGCCGTCAAAGGCTGTTCGATCTGTCCAAGGTCACAAAGAGTGTCCTATTAAAACGCTGGACGTGAGCGAGGCAATGACGCGCCTCTAAGTAATCGAGGCATCTCCGCCGCCATATGCCGGATGGCTGGTTATCCCGGCGGTAGCCGGCGCGATGGAAGCACTTTGATTCGGAGGCGAGTGGTCAGCAGTCGCAGCTACATTTCTAGCAGGACTATTGAGTACCTCGCTCAGACGATACTTTGCCGCTCATCATACCAATGCGATCGTCTCCTCTTTCGCCGCAGCGCTCATTAGCGCGGTGGTCGCAGCACTTGTCTCGACCTGATACCGGGCGCGCAGCCGGCTCTGCGCCGCTTTCAGCCTCAGATCATGCAAAAATGCGATGTGATGCCTTCTGGTAAATCGATGGGCTAAAGGATTGTGCCGTGAAAAACATTGATATTCGCTTGCTCGCGTTGCTCCCTGCGTTTCTCTTTGCGCTGGGAGTCATCGAAATAGGCCGTCTCAGCTTTCACCACAGATGGATCTCGCAGGTTTTGGTGCCTGGCTTCTGGGCGCTGCTGTTTGGTTTCTTGGTATATTGCTTGTTCATCTGGGTATCGAGCCAGGAAGAAGAATTTTAGTTAAACCTCTCCTAATGGACACGCCTTGGGCGATCATCGATGCCAGATGCGTCATTCCCGATTGCGGCACTCATCAGTTTCCAGAAACGTTGTCGGTCCCGCGACTTAGTCCGCCCGCCGTTCAAGTTGCGTCCGCTCAATTGGATGCGCCGGATCATTCCGCTGATGCCGTGCAGGCCGAGTCTACCACGTCCGCATTGCGTCCATTTCGTTGAGGATCCCCCGCAAAACCCATCATGCGGCGACCCAATATCGGCCGCGGAGCCAACCATTCTCGCGGCAAACGTTCATCAGCGCCGCATTATGAAACAGCGCTTCGCAATACATCCTACGTCTCAGTAAATTATCTGTTCTCAAGGTGATTTGAGACCTTTGCATACAACTCAATTGCGGCTCAGAAGGTTACCAGATGCGTTTTAGTTCGTTGATGTCGTTGTCTTTTCACTCCAGGTCCGCTCTCGCCGCGCTTGTGCTGGGCACGGGAGTGTCCGGCTGCACTCTCGCCACCGAGCATCCCGAACTCGGTCTTGATATCCCCGACAAATATCGCGAGCAACAGACGCGCGCGCCCGACGACGCCGTTCCGGCGCTGGAGTGGTGGCGGGGCTTTCGCTCGCAAGAGCTGACTTCGCTCATGGAGGAGGCGCAGACCCGTAATCTCGATGTCGCGGCCGCCATCGCCCACATCGCGCAAGCCGACGCCCAGGTCGGGGTTTCGGGGGCTGCGCTGTTGCCGACGGTCACCGAAACGGCGACGGCAGAGCGGGTCCGTGACCCGGGAGGTGCCGGCTTCAATTTAGGTCTCAGCGGGAGTTACATGGTCGATTTTTGGGGAAAGAACCGCGCCTCGCTCTATGCAGCCGAAGAAAGTGCAACCGTCGCCCGCCACAATCACGAAGTGGTGACGCTGACGACGATCGTGACGGTGGCGAACACTTATTTCAATATCCTGGCTGCCCAGGATCAATTGCGCATCGCCCGCCGGGATGTTGGCGCGGCCGAGCGCATCCTTGGTCTCATCAAGCAGCAGTTCAACGCCGGAACAGCATCGCAACTGGATGTGTCGCAGCAGGAGGCGCTGGTGGCGACGCGGCGCGCATCGATTCCTCCGCTCGAGGTGACCTTGAGGCAGAACGTCGCGGCGCTAGCTGTGCTGGTGGCGCGTGCGCCTGTCAATTTCAAGGTGCTCGGCGGATCGACCACGCAAATCGCCGTTCCGCGCGTCACTCCCGGCTTGCCATCGGAACTGCTCAACCAGCGCCCGGATATTCGGCAGGCCGAGGCCCAGCTTGCCGCGTCCAACTTCAGCGTGGAAGCGGCGCGCGCGGCGTTTTTCCCGCAAATCCCGTTGACGGGTCAAACCGGCTTTCAAAGTGCGGCGCTCGCGTCGTTGTTCGGGCCGGGGGCCTGGTTCTACACTCTTGCTGCGAACATGACGCAGCCGATCTTCGATGGCTTCCTGCTGGAGAGCCAGCTCAAGCAGGCAAAGGGCGTGCAGCTGGAGGACCTACTGGCCTATCGCAAGGCCGTACTATCGGCATTCGCCGACGTCGAAAAAGCGCTGGTTGCCCTTCAGCAATTCACCCTGCAGGAGCGGTTGCAAACCGAAGCGGTTACCAGTTCTCGCCGCGCCTTCGACGTAGCGGAAACCCAGTTGCGCGCCGGCACCGTCAATCTGATTACCGTTTTGCAGACGCAGCAGACGCTCTTTACCGCCGAGAATACCTTGGTGCAGGTGCGGCTGTCGAAGCTGCTGGCGGTCAGCAGCCTATTTCAGGCTTTGGGTGGCGGTTGGACGGCGCAGAAGGAGCTGTCGTCGTTGCAGCCATCCGGGCCTGCGAATGTGCCGTCGTAGATCTTCGGCAATGCCCGACGGGGACCTGGCAATTCGAGCGTGGCACGTCCGGCCCTGCGCGTATGCCACGACGGTAGTGCTGACATCCCGTGTCATCTTTGTTCATCTATCTGTTCGGTCCTGATCCGCGGAACGCCATACGCACGGGACTGCAATAAAGCAGTTTCAGCAACTTGTCCTAGTCCAGCCGACTTGTTGCAATAAGGCGGCGCCCATCCACGATCCGTCGGAGAATTCACATCTGGCTGTTCGATGACCAGAGCTATCGCTAGAGGTTGATGAACGCAGAACAACTCTTCGTAGGTATTGGGGCCATGTCGCGGACAATCCAAGATGACTGGATGACCGCGCACAGAAGAGATAAAAGCCCTCACGGCTGCTGGCAGCCGAACAAGACTGGCAGGGCCGACCAAACGGAATTCCCCAAAGGACTCAGTTCCAGTCCGCTCTAGCGTTTGAGCCTGCCGACGACGCATCTGGCGGCAACTGAAGTTACTACCTGAACGGCTGCAGTCGCCGCAGGTGGGTGAAAGGTCAGTGGACAGGTTTTACTGCCAGCCCCAAGCAAGCACCCCTACAAGGATGATCGCCCCTAATGTGGCGCGGTAAACCACAAACGACCAGGTCGAGAAACGTTCCAGAAAGCGCATCAGTCCCCAAATTGCAGCAAAGGATGAAATGCTGCCAACGATAAGCCCGACGGCCAGCATCGACCATGCTTCAAGTGGGATATGTGCCTTGTGGAGCACGAACAGCTCCCTCAGACCGGCCAGCGCGATCGCTGGCAAACCGAGAAGGAACGAAAATCGGGCCGCCTCGTCACGCTTGAGATCCAGGAAAAGGGCCGCGGTCAGCGTCGATCCGGACCGAGAGACTCCCGGGATCAGTGCTCCGACCTGTGCGATACCGACGATGAGGGCGTCGACCAGGTTCATCTGACCCACGTCCTTTTTGTGTCGACTATAGAGCTCGGCAACAGCGAGCAGACCAGCCATGCCGAGGCAGGAACTACCAATAACCCAAAGACTGCGAAGAGAGGTGCCGCACGTGTTCAATGATGAGGACAGCAGCGAGCCCGCAATCACAATCGGAACAGTTGCAATCACGATACCAATCGCAAGCCGCATCGCCGGTGATGACCAATCCCTTTTTCGGATGGCGTCGATCGAGCCAAAAGTCACGATACGAACGTCGCTCCAAAAATAGGAGACTATGGCCGCCAAGGCAGCAAGTTGCATTGCGGCGGAAAATGCGGAACCAGGATCCTGCCAACCGAGCAGGGCCGGGACGAGGCGCATGTGGGCCGTGGAAGAGATCGGCAGCAGCTCGGTCAGTCCCTGTACAATTCCAAGTATCGCAGTTCTGCCATATCCTAAGGCAACAAAACCCGTGTCTACGCCCTGCGTACAGATATCAGCCATGCCTCAGCATCCTTGGTTTTCCATCAGACCACCACCGCCCCGCGCGCCATCCAGGAGTCGGCCGCGAACTTTCGACATGGTGGACCTAATTCTATCAAAGTGGGTACAGGCCAATAGTGATCTGTGACTGATGCAGTTGCCAAAAACTGGATCGGACTGAAGATTGTCGGCTAGCTGGCCACGCTGGTGACTGCCGCTCCCATTGGCGATGTGTAACATGGTAGCTCAGCTTCCGACCCGCTATGAGGAATGCCGAAGTCTCTTCAATTCACATGCCAAAGCGAATGCGGAACTAACGATCGCGATGCTTTCGCCGATGGCAAGCCGGTTGTTTGAATTGCTGAGAAGAGTGAACGCGAAGAAAAGCAGGATAAGAAAATAGGCGTGCATCACCGCACGGGGAACAATAGTGGCAGACGCTGCCTGATAGATGGAACGGCAGAAGGCGAAAAGCATGATTGAAAAAACGGCAGCGCCGGCCAAACCATATCGCACCAAAATTTCCAGGTAGCCATTGTGCGTCAGCGTGTAGGTGACGCCCGTGTAGTGCGCATTGCGCCAACGAACGATCCACTCGTTCCCCCAACCGAATATCGGCGCAGCCGAAAACACCTCCCAGGCGTTGGACCAGAGTTGCAATCGCTCGTCCATCGACAAGGGTGTGGCCCGGGCGTCGATGGTCTCGGACACCGCTGCGTCGAGCGTCTTTCCCCTGTTGATGTCCTGCAGCATGGACACCGTCGAAGCGATAGTTTGGCCCGCCGTCCGATCAAGGTTGCCGCGGACGGCGTAAACGCCGGCGGCGAGGGTGAGCGCGACGCCGGCTATGATCAGCACGCCCGTTCGAAGCCTCAAATAGCGCAAGATGATGACGGCGATCGCGGGTGAAGAAAGCCCGAGAGCCAGCCACACGCCCTTGGATTTCGCCCCGTAGATGCCGATGAGGCAAAGAACGATCAGCGGCGGCGTTATCAGGGTCGAAAACAATTTGAGCATTTTGCTTGCATTCGGGATCGTCAGATAGTGAAGCATCCAGAAGGCTGCGCCAATCAAGATGATACCGCAGCAAACCGCGCCGTGAATCTGGTTATGTTGAATGAGCGGGCGGACGGTTTCTCCCGCAAAAATGAGCTGGTAGTGAGTGGTCGCCGCGATGGTGAGGAACGCAATTCCGAAATAGACCGCTGCAATCCGCTCCATATCCTGCCAGCATTGAAAGAAAATGAACGCCATCAGCGGGAAGACGAGAGGGATGCCGAATAGTATCTCGCGATCGCCGACCGGATGACCGGGCAACAGGATAGCCTCGGCTGAAAAGCGGCCCAAGGCATAGACGCCCCATCCAATGCACAGCCAGCCGCGCCAGTCCATGGTCGGACGCGTTGTAGCTTTCGCATAGCGATAAAAGGCGATGAGAACCAGCACCGCGCCGGCATACCGATACGCGTAACTCTCCACCAGTGTGGCCGATGCCACCAGGAGCCAAAGGCTGCCAGTCACAATAATCCAAATTGTTTCTGGCGATGGTCTTGAGACTGAAAGCTGGCCTCGCAAACTCATCGCTTTGACCCTTCGTTTGATGTTGTGCGATTGGCGACCGACAAGATCAATGTGGCGGCAGCCAACATATCATGGGGTTCTTGCCGTAAAGAGTAGATCGCATGAGCTGTTGCATTCACTCCGGATTTTCCAGGCTGAACATTTCAGTGCGCTCGTCATAGGCAAACAGCTCCGCGTAGCGCGCCCACGATACGATCGTCCTCAGCGTTTCGTCCGCACGGGACTCGGTCATGTAGTCTTCCAGCTCGTTGCGGAAGCGTGCAGCCGGAGCGGTATGGGTGGGCCGCTCGTCAAGGACCCGTCTGATCAAGCCCATTAGCGGCACGTAGGTGACCAGATGCTCGGCAAAGAGCTTCTTGCGGGCGTCAGTTTCGAGGTTTGCAAACCGCTGGCCTGCATCGGTGAGCACAAGATCGCCCTCGCTGAGCTGGGCAAATCGCAAGAGCTGGAGCGCTTCGCCGAGGTGAAAGAGTTCATCGGCCTCCAATTGCAGCGTGCCCGCAAGAACCGGAAGGTCGGCACGGCCATGGTACGGTGCGCCCGCCAGTGCCTCGATCAAGCCCGAGAGGATGTTGGTCGATACCGGCTCCAGCACCATGCCCATGCCGGTGCCGGGGATCCCTTCCATCGCGGGCGAACGCGGCTCGGCGCGCCGCGTCATCAGCGCATAGATGCTGTCGACGAGCTGGCGGAACATCGGATCGAGGCGATTGCGGGGATGTGGCAGGTCGACCTTCAGCTCGCGCGCCACGCGGCCGGGGTTGGAGGAGAAGACCAGGACGCGGTCGCACATCAGCACCGCCTCCTCGATATTATGGGTAACCATCAGGACGGACTTGATCGGCAGTCGTCCCTCGATCCACAGGTCGATCATGTCCGTGCGCAACGTCTCCGCAGTCAACACGTCGAGTGCCGAGAAAGGTTCGTCCATCAGAAGCAGATCGGGATGGACCACGAGCGCGCGGGCGAAGCCGACACGCTGGCGCATGCCGCCGGACAACTCCTTCGGATAGGCATTCTCGAAGCCGTCGAGACCGATCAGGTCGATGGCCGCAAGTGCCAGCGAGCGCCGCTCTGCGCGGTCTACACCCTTGGCCTCCAGGCCGAGTTCCACATTCTGCAGCACGGTCAGCCACGGAAAGAGTGCGAAGGACTGGAAGACCATGGAGACGCCGACTGGTGGCCCGACGATCTCCGAGCCGCGGCATTTGGCGTCGCCAGAGGAAGGCGACAGCAGTCCTGCGATGATGCGCAGCAGCGTCGACTTGCCGGAGCCGGAGCGGCCGAGCAGGCCGACGATCTCGCCTTCCTTGATGGTCAGGTCGACATTCTCGAGGACGACAACGTCGTTGCCGCTCGCCTTGGGGAAGGAACGGCAGACCTGGCTGATGTCAATGAGCGGAGTTTTGGCGATTTGATCAAGCATGGGAATTGTCCTCTGGTCGAATGACATCGACGTTAGCCCAGTCGGAGCCGGCGTTCGCCGAAGGCGTAGAGCGGCCGCCAGACCAGGCGGTTGAAAAGCGTGACAAACGTGCACATGACGACAATGCCGAGCACGACACGCGGGAAGTCACCGTTGGTCGTCGCATTGGCGATATAGGAGCCAAGTCCGGGCGTCGTGAGCTGGGTGTCGCCCCAGCTAGCAACCTCGGCGACGATGCTGGCGTTCCACGAGCCGCCCGAAGCGGTGATTGCGCCGGTGATGTAGTAAGGAAAGATGCCGGGCAGGATCACTTTGAACCACCAGCGCCACCCCTTAATGTGGAAGCTGCGCGCCGCTTCCTTGAGGTCGCTCGGAAAGGCGCTCGCGCCAGCGATCACGTTGAACAGGATGTACCATTGCGTGCCGAGGATCATCAGCGGGCTCAGCCAGATATTGGCATTGAGGCTGAAATGGACGATCGCCACCACGAAGACGGGAAAGGCGATGTTGGCTGGAAATGCTGCCAGGAATTGCGCCAGCGGCTGCACCTTTTCGGCAAGCTTTGGACGCAGACCGATCCATACCCCGATCGGCACCCAGACCACGGTCGCTATCGCCATCAGGACGATGACGCGCAGCAAGGTGACAAAGCCATAGAGCGTTGCCGTCGCGACATCCGACCATCCGAGATTGGCCCGGAGATAGTCTATGCTGATATAGGCCGCCCAGGCCGCCGCCATGACAATGACGGCAATCCCGATCCAATCAGTCACACGGGAGATCGCGACGCTATTCGCCGTTGAACCATTTTTGGGTAGTTTGGGCAGCCGCAGATTCCAGACCTGCCTCGCAATCCATTGCAAAGGAGCAGTCAGCAGGCGTGTGACGCGAGCCTGGCGGAACAGATCAAGCATCCACGACGTCGGCGCGACGCCCGAGGTGGTGGTTTCGAAACGGAACTTGTCAGCCCAGGCGACCAGAGGCCGGAACAGGAGCTGGTCATAGAGGATGATGACGCCCAGCATGGCGACGACGGCATAGAAAACCGCCATGATGTTTTGTTGCTTGATGGCGAGCGCGACATAGGAGCCGATCCCCGGCAGGGTGACCGTTGTGTTGCCGACGGTGATAGCCTCAGACGCGACGACGAAGAACCAGCCGCCTGACATCGACATCATGGTGTTCCAGACCAGACCGGGCATGGCGAAAGGCACGTCGAGCCGCCAGAAGCGTTGCCATCCACTTAGATGAAAGCTTTGTGTCGCCTCCTCCAGATCCTTGGGTTGGTTGCGCATCGACTGATACATGCTGAAGGTCATATTCCAGGCCTGGCTGGTGAAGATCGCAAAGACCGAGGCGAGTTCGGCACCGAGGACGCTGCCCGGGAAGAGATTGAGGAAGAAGGTGACGGTGAAGGTCAGGAAGCCAAGGATAGGCACTGACTGCAAAATGTCGAGCGTCGGGATCAGCACCATCTCTGCCCGCCTGCTCTTTGCGGCAACTGCGGCATAGACGAAGGTGAAGACCAGCGAGAACACGATCGCCAACAGCATGCGCAGGATGGTGCGCAGGGCATAGATCGGCAGGTTGGCTGGATCAAGCGACAGTGGCGCGACATCAAGCGCCGAGAGCGGAGCCGTCGTCACGCGCGCGCCGTAGGCGACAAGGACGATGGCGCCAACGACAAGCAGCAGCGCCATCAGATCCCAGTGGGTCGGCAATACGGAACGTCGGATGGCAAGCGGAGCGAATTTCTGATGTGTCATGAGAGGGCCCATGTTTCGCGTCCCAAGGCGTTGAACGGAGTGACGAACATGCCATTGGAGGGTTGTGAAGGACGCCTGGCTCAGGTGTGCGGCAAATGTGCGAGCGAAGCGGCCGGCCGCGTAATCAGACGGCCGGATGACGACTGTGTCGGGATAAGTTTGAGGAGATGAGCGGCGCTTCACTCGAAAAATCGCATGGGCGATTCATCGTGCAGGTCCGCGGACTACGTGCCGTTGGCCATCGGTTCAAACTTCCTTTGATTGTCCGCGCGAGGTTGCTTTAGGCGTCCAGCTGGACACAAGAAAGCTATAGAATAGCTGCACGCCTTGCGCCACGTTGAATGGGGTAAGGCGGAGAACGCTTAGGCATACAGACAATATACCTTGGTATATTTGATGGGATGATGGGTGGGTTACGGCTGTTCGATCGAACACATCTCGTTTAGCTGAATGGGAAGAAGCCGGCGACCTGTCCCGGCCCTCGATACCGACGAGCAGGCTTGCGGAGATGCTCGATCTGTCGGACCGTCGAGCAGGACACATCGGGTGAAGCAACAGTCATGGCCGCGAGACGATGAAACACGCTATGTTTTCCAAAGAGCAAAATAGGCCGAAGCTGAGGGCCGCCTTTATCGCGTCTTTGCTGATCTGCATTTTTGTGGCCGATACGGTCACGAACTTCGAGATCGCCTTTGCGGTCTTTTACATCGCGGTCATTCTCATCGCGATCGGATTCCTGTCGACGCGCGGCGTCGTCGTTCTTGCATCCATTTGCATCGGCCTCACGGTGCTAAGCCTGTTTCTGACGCGGCGCGGATCCTTTGAAGCGGGGCTCTTCAACTGCGGCATCAGCACCTGCGCCATCGGCATCACCACTTACCTTGCCCTGAAAACCGTGGCCGCGCAGGCGGCTGTTTACGACGCGCAGGAGCAGTTTGCGCGCATGGCACGCCTGACCCGGCTTGGCGAACTAACCGCCTCGATCGCCCATGAGGTCAATCAGCCTTTGGCGGGGATGGCAACCAGCGCGGACGCCTGCCGCCGCTGGCTCGATCATGCTCCTCCCAACCTCGAAAGAGCGCGACTGGCGGCCGAACGGATCGTCAGCGACGCGAAACGCGCGAGCGACGTCATCGTGCGCGTGCGTCGCCTGGCAAAGAGCGAGCCTCCGCACCAAGAACGCTTCGATCTCAACGAGGCGGCCGCCGAAGCGGTCGGGATGGCTGAGCATGAGATCGAGCGCAACAGCGTTTCTCTGCAAATGAACCTTGCAGAGGATCTACCATCGGTGATGGCCGACAAGATCCAGATCCAGCAGGTGATCAGCAATCTGCTGCTCAATGCCATCGAAGCGATGACTGGCGTTCCCAGTTTCAAGAGGGAGTTGGCAGTATCATCGTCTCGCGATGACGAAGGTAGGGTCGTGTTTGCCGTTGCCGATTCTGGCAGTGGAATGAAGCAGACGACGATTGATCATCTGTTCGAAGCGTTCTGGACCACCAAGGAAAGCGGCATGGGGATCGGCTTGACCATCAGCCGCTCGATCATCGAAGCGCACGGAGGCCGCATCTCGGTGACATCCGCGCCCCGCATGGGCACCATCGTCCAATTCAGCCTGCCGGCCGCCGAGGAAAATGAGACATGACAACCGCTGGGCAGAGCATCGATGCAAATGAGCCGATCGTTTACGTGATCGACGATGACAGATCTGTGCGCGTCGCGTTGGAGGACCTGCTTGCATCCGTGGGGCTGACTGTCCGGTCCTACGGATCGATACAGGAGTTCTTGAGCACGCCTGTCGCCGACGCGCCCGGATGCCTTGTGCTCGACGTACGGATGCCAGGACAAAGTGGCCTGGAGTTTCAGCAACAGATGAAGACACTGGGTGTTCGCCTGCCCGTCATCTTCATCACGGGCCACGGCGATATCGCTATGTCGGTCAGGGCCATGAAGAACGGCGCTATTGAGTTTCTGACCAAGCCCTTTCGTGACCAGGACCTGCTCGACGCGATCCAGCACGGCATCGAGCAAGATCGTTTGCAGCGGAAGGAGGAAAGCATATCCACGGACCTGCGAGAGCTTTGGCATACACTCACTCCTGGCGAGCGGGTTGTCATGGAACTTGTCGTTCAGGGGCTTCTCAACAAACAGATCGCCGGCGATCTCGGTGTCAGCGAAATTACCGTCAAGGTTCGCCGAAGCCAGGTCATGCGCAAGATGAATGCGAAATCCGTGGCTGATCTGGTGAGGATCTGGGTTCGATTGAAACTGCCGAGTTGAGGGGTCAAGCGGTAGAGATTCACGCCTCAGTTCTTTATGCGCGCGGCACTCGGACGCGCGCTCGCGGGCGTTCTCGGTGCGCCGCCGGGCCGCATTCACATGAAGCCGCGCGACAAGGCGCCGCGCAAGGTAAACGGGTTGAGCGGGTGCGCACCGCTCTACCGTCATGCGGCCAAGGCCGCCGGCATCATGAACGCCGTAAGTCCATCAGACCCATTTTGGCTGGCTTGAAATTCCCGCGGCACGCAAGCGAACTTCCTGCGCCGAGCCACGAAATCGCGACGGAAGAGGCTCTGAAGCCGCCACCTGAGGAGACGGGGCAGACCCTATATCGTCGTCTTCTTCGGAGCAGGTATCGGTCGAGGAGCGCGGACGATGGAGGATTTCGGCCGGTTATGCAGATTTCTCTTGTTGCCTCAATAGCCGGGCTACTCGGTGGAGTTTTGTTGATCCGCTTCAACGGCCAAGTGAGCTGAAGATGAGGAACCTACCTACCAGATGACCGCTTTGGGCGCTTTTTCTCAGGGGTTTGCAGCCCTGACGGTCGCAAAGGTGGGCGACGACAATGTCAATTCCGAGTTCGCAACTTTCTTCCGGACGACCGTCCTCCTGATGGCGGCTGGCCTGATGCTGTACCGGGAACTGGCAGGAGCCGTCATCCGTTTCGCTGCGAGGCTGGCTTTTCCTCTTCCTGTCCGACCTTGCCACCGGCGCATCGTGGATTTGCTACACTTAACCGAACAGTAAGTACGCGGCTGCATCGGCGGCAAGAAACGCCTGTTTGCATAAAATTCGAATGAAATTTTTGCGCCTCTTTTTGCGGCTCCTGGGGTTTTCTGGGGCCAGCGAAGGAGATCTGCATGCGACTGCTTTATATCATCGGTCTGTCCTGGATCGCGATGCTGCTTTGTTACACCGCCGGCACGGCGATGCCATCTTCCAATACATCGGATTGGCGACGACGCCCCTTCGCGCAGACAATGGAAAACACCTCGGTCCCCGTCGGCTGGGTGGATTTCTGCATCGCGCAGCCAAAGGAATGCGCGATGACAGGGCTGAGCCCCTTAATCGTTACTATGACGGATGAACGGTGGAGCGATTTGCACAAGATCGACATGCTCGCCAACCACACTATCTACGGTGTCGCCGACAACGATCACTATGGCATCTACAAGCTCGGCATCATCAACTGGTGGACCTACCCAGACGACGGCAAGGGGAATTGCAACGACTATGTTCTCCTGAAGAAGAAACTGCTTGTCGAAGCTGGCTGGCCCGCCTCAGCGCTGCTTTTGACCGTGGTTCTTGATCACGAGAATGAAGGTCATCTGGTTCTAACGGTCCGCACCGACCGGGGAGACCTCATCCTTGATAACATGGTCGACGATGTAAAACTCTGGAACGCCACCGGCTACACCTTCATCAAAAGACAATCGCAAGGTGATCCCAACACTTGGCAGCGGCTTGAACCGGGCAAGTCCCCCCAAGAGCTTGCTATGATCAACAGGGTGCGGGCGGCCCGTCAGCAGTGATTCAAAGACCAGTAGTTTTCAAGTAGGTCTTTGCCGTCACGGTCAAGAATCGCGAAATCACCGGGTACGATCACGAAAAAGCGCTCGGGGGTCCCGGTGCCGCCTGATGTCGACCGCCGATCGATCGTGCCGCAGACTACATAGCCGGGCGTCCGGCTGCTCGGCTTGATCGCTGCAATGCGAAAATTGCCTGGCGGCTCTTCCAATCGGCGTGCAACCGCGTCGCGGGCAATTGCCGGCACGTCCGCAACGGTGGGGGCTGCTGCACCGGGCGCAGCGACAAGGAGGATGCCAGAGGCCAAAAGAACGTGGTTCATCGCGCCGGCACCGTAAGGTCAACCAAGGCTACTCTGTGACCCCATCCGCATTCGACCCTCCCAATCCATCGATCTGTTTGTGTTTCCCTCTGGAGGTGCTCTTTCGCCATATTTTCTCCCAATTTCACTGTCGAAGACGTGTACGCGATCTCGTCCGACGATATAGGTGTTCAGTTGGAACGCACGGATATCGCATTCGCCTTTAAATCAGAGCGAGATGAAGCGAGAATGTTTTCTCCAGCAAAAATTTCGGCCGCTGGCCTTGCCCTGCTTCTTTGCCTCGGCACGATCAGTTATGCGCGCGAGGTCACCGACGTGCCTCCGGGCAATCGAAACCGGGAACAGCCGCCAATCCCCGCCGCCTCGGCCATTCGCGCCAAGGCATTCGATACCACCTACGACGACAAATATGCGAAAATCATGGCCGTCCTGCGAAAGGACCCGGAGCTGATTTCGCGGATCAAGGAAGCGGCGAAGACCTACCAGATCGATCCCATTCACATCGTTGGCTCCCTGGTGGGCGAGCATACCTATAACGTCACCATCGTCGACAACATAAAAATGTACTACGTGAAGGCGCTCGCCTATTCGCAGGCCGACTTCGCCTTCAGCTACAAAGGCGCAAAGCTTCAATCCTTCGTCAAGCGCCCCGAATTCGCCCCTTGTGACCCCGGTCTGGGCAGCGCCGAACTTTGGGAATGCCGCGACGAAGTATGGGATGTGAATTTCCGCGGCAAGATCGTCGACGGCGTGCAATTCGACAACCTGACGTTCCAGCGCGCCTTCTTCCAGCCCTTTTACGCTGGCCAGACATTCGGCCTCGGACAGATCAGCCCGCTGACCGCGCTGGAGGTTACCGACATGGTGCATGCCACAAGCGGATTGGCCAAGCTATCGCCGGACAATCCGCAGGCCATCTACCGCGACATCATGGATCCCAATCGCTGCGTCATATATATCGCCGCGATTGTCGCGGACGCGATCAAGGCTTACCGCGACCAGGGCTTCGAGATTTCCAACAATCCGGGCCTCACCGCAACACTCTACAATGTCGGCCAACCACGCCGGCGGGCGCTCGCCCTCAGACAGGCGGCCGATCGCGCCGGCGGCAAGAAACTGCCGGAGGAGAATTACTATGGCTGGCTCGTCAATGAAAAGTTGCAGGAGCTTCGCGGACTATTGCAGCCATCCCTAGCACGCAATTAACGGGCCAATTTACGCAATGCTGTCAATTTGCCAGGCTGCCCAGGTCTCGTTCGAGGCGGGCGATGGCAAGGTGGAATCGCCGCTGCGCTACATCGGAACGCCGTGCTGGACGGCGCCTTCGGGGATGTCGACAATTCTTGGGGGGAAGGCCCTGAGCCTAGCTCAAATCCCAGTAATCGCTTTGTAACTAGTCCATGCTCAAACTGGTCGTCGCGAGTCGCATCAAGCGATTCATTGTGAACGCGAGCGGGGGCTCTATGCGCTTTCTTTCGTTGCTGGCATGCGCCATCGTCGCCGTGGTTGGATCGTGTACGCCGGCTAATGCTGGCTCCGTCCTTGGCCCAAGCCGGTCGGTGGGGGCTCCGCCCGGTTTCGCGTCGGCCTGTCATCGATATTCGTGGTTGTGCGGCTCACCCCTGGCTGGGCGCGCAATGGGTGACGCGGAGGCACTTTCGGTATTGAGGGCCGCAAATGCTCAAGTCAATGCGGCTTTGATTCCAACCGGCGGCATGTCGGCGGTCGGCCGGATTGACTATTGGTCGCTCCCGATCAACGGACGTGGCGACTGCAAACACTATGCGCTCCTCAAGAAGAAGACCCTTATTGCCAACGGATTCCGCGCCGACCGGCTTGCTGTGGCCGTAGTGCTGGACCGAAACGGCAACAATCACGCTGTGCTGATGGCGCGCTTGAATGGCGGAGACTACGTGCTCGACAATCTCACCGACAGCATCCGTTCGTGGGATGATACCGGCTACACCTTCCTGGCCCGCCAGAATTTTCAAGACCAACGCAAGTGGGAAGTGATCCTGGCCGGGCCGCGTGCTGGGAAATTTCAGGGCACTTGAACCGGTTCTGTCGCAAACTTTTGGAAAGGCCGCAGAACCGGCTATTGCTAGACACACTTATGCAGCGAGTGCAGCGAATTGCTGAAATGCCGATTGGCCACTGGTTGAGAATTGCCTCTTGCGGATCATGTGGGCCCCTTCGATGCCATCCGGTGTTGCTGACGCAGACTGAAAGGATTTGAAGCCTTTCATCGGACGGGTCAGCTTCTTGATAAACCTGTGATCTTGCTCAACCATGTTGTTGAGATATTTGATCTGCAGGGTTTCGATCAGCCAGAACCATCCCTGCAACAGCAGCAGCCGGTTGATGTTCAATCCTGCCAGGTTCGCACCGCTCTTGTTGATGACGACCTTTTCAGGCCAGCCATTGTTCTCGATCGTGCGGGCGAAGAAGGCAGGCACTGCCCGCAGCCTCATCGCGGTGTTCAGACAGAATGAAATCGGCTTTGGTGCACGGATCATTCAGTTGTCGTGATTTATTCGAGCGGGGATCTCAATAGCCGGTCTGTCGCAGTCATGCCTTTCAAACGCAATGCCGCCCGCCGTCATCACATCGGCAAGATGAAGTTCAAGGTGACGAACTGGTCGGAATATGAGGCGGGGCTTCGGCGACGTGGAGGCTTGACCTTGTGGCTGACACCGGAGGCGCTTGCGATGTGGTCAGCTCCAAGACGCAAGACCCGTGGTGGCCAGCCTCGCTATTCTGATCTTGCGATCGAGACAGCCTTGTCCCTGGGCATGGTGTTCGGCCTGCGGTTGCGGCAGGCCGAAGGCTTTCTGAAATCGATACTGCAATTGATGGGGTTGGCACTCCCTTCCCCGATCATACCACGCTCAGCCGTCGGGCACGGACGTGGCAATCGCTCAGCAAAC
>NZ_PCDP01000022.1 GCF_003240585.1 Arminella tubonensis | reverse complement strand
TCGCCCGGGCCGCAGTGATGACCGCATCCATGCCGGAGCCGCACAGCCGGTTGATGGTGGTGCCCGACACCGACAGCGGCAGGCCGGCCAGAAGCAGCGCCATGCGCGCCACGTTGCGATTGTCCTCACCGGCCTGGTTGGCACAGCCGAAGATCACGTCGTCGACCGCCGCCCAGTCAACCGACCCGTTGCGCGCCATCAGCGCCTTCAGCGCAACGGCGGCCAGATCATCCGGCCGCACCGAAGACAGCGACCCGCCAAAACGGCCGATCGGCGTGCGGATATAGTCGCAGATAAAGGCTTCGGTCATTGGGTGGCCTCCTTGTCGCCCTGATGAGCCTTCCTGGTGCGCGCGTTTATATCGCGCAGCGTCGTCAATTCACTTTCCGTCGGCACCGGCGTCTCGATCACCCGATTGGCAAATTTGATCGCCCAACCACAATTTTCAATGATCTCCTCGCGCGTCACGCCCCGGTGGATCGACACGACAGTCAGCTCCTTTGTTAGCGGATCCGGCTCCATGATGCAGAGATCCGTGATGACCCGCGTCGGCCCTTTGGTTTTCATGCCAAGGCGCTCGCGGTGGTTGCCACCCTCACCATGACCCATCGATGTGATGAAGTTCAATTTCTCGACGAAGCCGCGCTTCGACAGCGCCATGGTAATAAAGATCTGACCACAACTGCTGGCAATCTCCGGCGCCCCGCCGCCGCCCGGCAGGCGGACCTTTGGATGATCATAGGGACCGACGACTGTCGTATTGAGGTTCGCAAACCGGTCGATCTGCGCGCCACCCAGGAAGCCGGTGGTGATACGCCCACCCTGCAGCCAGTAGCGAAACATCTCCGGCACCGAGACGGTGAACAGCGCCGTATCGCAAAGCTCGCCGTCGCCGATCGACAGCGGCAGCACATCCGGCTTGGTGCCGACGGTACCGCTTTCGTAGATCAGCGTGATGTCAGGCGCATGGGTCAGTCGGGCGACGTTGCAGGCGGCCGACGGCGCGCCGATGCCGACAAAGCAGACGTCTTCATTGGTGAGCGCACGCGACGCAGCGATTGTCATCATTTCAGTCGGTGTAAAATCCGTCATCTCACGCAGCCTTCTTCCTGGCATGCCTGGCGAAATCTCCTGGGCTCGCCTTCATCACGTTCTCCTCGATCCATACCTGAAAGCTATCCCGATCCCGGGCGATCTCGTCCCAGGCAATGTAGAATGCATTCGAGCGAGGATAGTAACCCTGCGCGTAGGATGGGAATGCCCCGCCCGGCACCTCGGCCACCGCGGTTACCGCCCAGGAGGGCAGCACGACGGAGTTCGGCGATGGCGGGTTCAATTCGTCGACGATCTCCTCGACGGTGACGATCGAACGCTTGGCCGCAAGCACTGCTTCCTTCTGCACCCCGACGATGCCTTCGATCAGCACATTGCCTTTCCGGTCGGCACGCAACGCGTGGATGATCGACACATCCGGGCGGATGGCCGGAACCGCGGCCAACACTTCGCCGGTGAAAGGACACGTGATGGACCTGATGTTCGGATTGACCTTGGTGAGGTCCGCCCCGATATAGCCGCGCAAGACGGCAAACGGCAGGTTTGCTGCCCCCGCCTCATAGGCATTTGCCATCGCCGCGTGGCTGTGCTCCTCGATCTCCAACGGGCGGGGCCACTGGTTTTCGACCGCATCGCGAAACCTGTGCAGGGAACCGACGCCCGGATTACCGCCCCAGGAAAATTTCATTCCGCGAGCGGCACCAACGCCGATCAACTGGTCGTACAGAATGTCCGGGGTCATGCGGATCAGGTAGAGGTCCTTCTTGCCCTGGCGGATCACCTCGTGTCCGGCAGCGTAGGGAATGAGGTGGGTAAAGCCCTCCATGGCGACGGTATCGCCATCCCTCACATTCTCCGCGACAGCTTCGTGGAGCGTTACGATCTTCGCCATGGGGCCTCCCGCAATTCCGCTTTCGACTGGCGGCGAATAAGCGCCTTTCGAAAAAGAACGTCAAATATTTTGTGCGTTATTTGACTTTTGTTCATATAACGCACAAAATGACCCCCAATAGGAATTCGAGATGCGCGAAACCGATTTCGTCAGTGGCTTTGCCAAGGGACTGAGGGTCATCGAAGCCTTTGGTGAAACGCGGCCACGGCTTTCGATCACCGATGCCTCGAAGCTTACCGGCCTCGACCGGGCGACAGTTCGCCGCTCGCTGCTGACATTGGCGGATCTCGGCTTTGCCGACTATGACGGCAAGTTCTTTACCCTGACGCCGAAAATCCTCCGGCTCGGCCATGCCTACCTATCGGCAACACCCTTGCCGGCTCTCATCCAGCCGCATCTCGACCAGCTATCGGAAAGAGCCGGGCAAAGTGCGTCGGCCTCTGTGCTCGACGGTACGGAGATCGTCTATATCGCCCGCGCGTCGCAGCGCCGCGTCATGTCGATCAATCTTACGCCGGGAAGCCGTCTTCCCGCCTTCTGCGCTTCCATGGGGCGCGTCCTGCTTGCCGCCCTGCCCGAAAGCGAAGCCCGTGCCGTGCTTTCCAGGACCGATCTGAAAGCCAATACGCCAAATACCAAGACCGATCCGGACGCCCTGATGGCAGAATTCCGCATCGTCCGCGCGGCGGGCTATGCCATCATCGACCAAGAGTTGGAGATTGGCCTCTGCTCCATTGCCGTTCCCGTCGAAAATAGCCGCGGCCAGACAGTTGCAGCCATCAATATCGGCGCGCCCGCGGCTCATGTCGCTGCAGTCGAAATGGCGGAGCGATACCTGTCGCTTTTGCTTGAAACGCAAAAGGCGCTCAGGCCGATCCTGCATTGACACCTAAGCGTCCCTGGCGATTTCGGCAGCAGCACGTCGGATGGTCTGCATGAAGAGAGACTGTTGCAGGGAGGGCATGGAATCAGACCGCATTGTCAGACCCACCGGTCCCTTCGTCGCGCCGGTATCGATAGGAAGCACGCTCAGATTGCCGTCCTCGACGTCATTGGCGACGACGCCGGCAGAAATGATCCAGATGGCATCGCTTGATCGAACGAAGGCCCGCCCGAAGGCGTCGGACACCGTCTCGATCTGGTTCGGCAGATTGGCAACGCCGTTGACGATCAGGAACTGGTCGACAACGGGACGAATGATCGAGGCGCGCGTCGGCAGGAGGATCGGATACGCACCCAGCGCCGAAAACACGTCTTGCCTTGCCCGAAGCAGCGGGTGGCCGCCGCGAACCACGAAGAGCACCGGCTCGGAATATAAATGCTCGAAAGAAAAGCCCGTCATCTTGTCCGGCGCGGCAAGACGGCCGACAACGAGGTCGAGATCGCCGACGCGTAGCTGTTCCAGAAGCACCGCGTTCTCGCCCGTGACGATCTTGATCCGGCTACCTGTCTCTTCCTTCAGGAACAAGGCGATGGCGTGCGGCATGACCCTGGTCGACACCGTCGGCAGCGCACCGATCCGGATCGGCGCCCCGTCGCCGAAGCGTTCCTGCGTCACCGAATCCAGTCCCTGGCGCAACGCCGTCAGCGCCGCGCCGGCATGACGTTGGAATATCTCGCCATATCGCGTGATCTTGATACCGCGACCGTCGCGCTCGAAGACGGCGACTCCGAGGACGGTCTCCAATTCGCGAATGGTCTTGGTGACCGCGGGCTGGCTGACATGCAAAACCTCAGCCGCCTTCATCACGCTCTTCTGCCGGGCGACCTCGACAAAGGTCTGCAGATGACGAAATTTCACCCTGTTATCAATCACGCTTTTCATAACTCGTTGGTTATGGAAAACCGAAGAAATATCATTTTACCAAACCAGAATAAACATACAATCTGGGCAAGGAGGAGAATTCCAGTGCAATTCGCTCGCATCGATAGCGTGACGGTTCGGCATCAGGTCATCGGCGAGCCGGTGACCGCGGAGCCATTTGTCGCTTTGGTCGTGCATGGAGAAGCTGATGCGTGAAACGTCTGCGCCATCTGCGCGCTATCATCAAGGTATGGCCACGCGGCGCGCGGTCCTTGGCGACGATCACGTCGACCGGGCTGAGGCGGCAGCCTCCGATTTCGACAGACCGTTCCAGGAGCTGATAACAGAGGGGGCGTGGGGCACGGTCTGGTCCCGTCCGGGTCTTACCAAACGCGAGCGTTCGATCGTGACCATCGCCCTTCTTGCAGCCCTCGGACAGGACGAGGAAGTGGCCATGCATGTCCGGGCAACAGCCAATACGGGCGCGACGCGCGACGACATCTGCGAGGCGCTGCTGCATGTGGCGATATACGCTGGCGTGCCGGCGGCGAACCACGCCATCAAGATCGCCAAAAAAACCTATGAACAGATGGACGCTGAAAGCGCGGCCTGACCCGAGGCACTACATGTCTGACATACCGAACAAGAGGCCCGAAACGGGCGCATTCTTCCCCCGCGACCGGAACTGGCATGCGCCCGCCTTCACCCCGGGCTACAAGACTTCTGTTCTTCGCTCTCCGCAAAAGGCGCTGCTGTCGCTGGATGGCACGATCTCCGAGATTACCGGTCCCGTCTTCGGCCATTCCATCCTCGGCGAGTTCGACAACGACCTGATCCACAATTTCGCAAAGCCGGGTGAGAGCGCCATCGGCGAGCGCATCATTGTCCACGGTCGTGTTCTCGACGAACGCGCCCGCCCTATCCCCGACGCCTTGGTCGAATTCTGGCAGGCCAATGCAGGCGGTCGCTATCGCCACAAGAAGGAAACCTATATCGCTGCGCTCGATCCGAATTTCGGCGGCTGCGGCCGCGCCATTACCGACGAAGACGGCCAATACTCGTTCCGCACCGTTCGTCCTGGCGCCTATCCCTGGCCGAATGGCGTCAACGATTGGCGCCCTGCCCATATCCACTTCTCGATCTTCGGTCACGGCTTTGCCCAGCGACTGATCACGCAGATGTATTTCGAAGGTGACCCGATGATCTGGAAATGTCCGATCGTCGGCACTATCCCCGACCGCAGGGCAATCGAGCAACTGATTGCTCCACTCGATTGGGGCAACACCATCCCGATGGACGCGCGGGCCTATAAATTCGATATCATCCTGCGCGGACGCCGCTCGACCATGTTCGAGAACCGGCTGGAGGGCAACTGATGGTGCAGGAACTTGGCTACCTCAAGGAAACGGCGTCACAGACAGCCGGCCCCTACGTTCACATTGGCCTCACCCCGAATTTCTGCGGCATTACCGGCGTCTACGGGTCCGATCTCGGAGCCTCGATGATCAACGACAAGACGCTGGGAACGCGGATCACCGTCACCGGCCGTGTTATCGACGGCGCCGGATCGCCGATCAAAGACGCCCTCGTCGAAATCTGGCAAGCCGACAGCGCCGGCCTCTACAACAGCCCTTCGGAGATGCGTGGCACGGCCGATCCAAACTTGACCGGCTGGGGCCGCTGCCCGACAAACGGCGATGACGGAACCTTCCTGTTCGAAACCGTCAAGCCGGGCCGCGTCCCCTACAAGGATGGACGCAGGATGGCGCCGCACATCACTTTCTGGATCGTGGCGCGCGGCATCAACCTCGGCCTGAATACGCGAATGTATTTTCCCGACGAAACCGCGGCCAATGCGGAAGATCCGCTGCTTGCGCGTATCGAGCACCGCCATCGCGTCGCAACCCTGATCGCGTCGGGCGTGGCACCGGTCTACACCTTCGACATCCACCTGCAAGGCGAGAAGGAAACGGTGTTTTTGGACATCTGAAAACGACATGAGCATTTCCGCTTTCGATCATCCGTTTCTCTCCGGCCTACTCGGGGACGAGGAGACCGCCCGGTATTTTTCAGCCGAGGCGGATATCCGTGCCATGCTCAGGTTCGAGGCAGCTCTGGCAAAGGCCGAAGCCAAGCACGGGATTATTGCCGGTGACGACGCCGAGCGGATCGCAAACGTTTGTGCCTCTTTCGAACCGGAGATCGTGTCGCTTAAATCGGCAACCGCGACGGACGGGGTCGTCGTGCCCGACCTTGTCTTACAACTTCGTGCGGCAGTCGGCGGCCAAGCCGCGCAGCACGTCCATTTTGGCGCCACCAGCCAGGATGTGATCGACACCAGCCTGATGCTCCGGCTGAAGGGAGTAAATTTGCTGTTTGCCGCCAGACTATCCGCAATCGTGACAGCGCTGCACACGCTCGATCGGCAATTCGGAACCAATCGGATGATGGGCCGCACGAGGATGCAGGCAGCCATCCCCATTGCCGTCTCGGACAGATTGCGCTCCTGGCGCGACCCGTTGATCGAATACGGCGGTCGGCTGGCGCGCGAGATCTATCCAGTCCAGTTCGGCGGCGCGGCGGGGACCCTCGACAAGCTCGGAATGAAGGCGGAAGCCGTCCGGTCAACATTATCTCAGGAGCTTGGTCTTTCGGACAAACTGCAATGGCAAAGCCAACGCGGCAAGATCGCGGACATCGCAGGGCTTTTTTCACTGATCACCAGCAGCCTCGGCAAGATGGGCCTGGACATTGCCCTGCTGGCACAGGCCGGAGATGAACTGAAACTGGCAGGCGGCGGCCGCTCGTCCGCCATGCCGCATAAGCGCAACCCGGTCGCGGCGGAAGTACTGGTTTCGCTCGCCCGCTTCAACGCCGTGCAGGTGTCGGGCATCCACCAATCGATGGTGCATGAACAGGAGCGCTCCGGCGCCGCATGGACACTCGAATGGTTGCTTCTGCCGCAGATGGCGATCGCATGCGGTAGCGCACTACGCCTGGCCCAGAGGCTCATTGAGGACATAGACGTTTTCGGAGCGACGACCCGATAGCCCGCGAATGCCTGTAGAAGCGATGTTGTTGGTACATTTGCAAGCCGTTCGACTTTTCCCAACTCAGGAGCATTTTTAGAAATCCGTTCCTCGGCACGCTCGTTAATATACTTATTCTATAGATATTATTTATGGAGAGCGGGACATGGACTACGAAAATTCGAAAAGCGGTATCGGACGCCGGGATCTGTTGAAGTTGTCGGCAGCGGCAAGCGTTGCGGTTGCTGGCGCGGCCCTCGTTGGGCGCAGCCCGGCCGCTGCCGCCGACGCGGAGCTGTCTCTGAAAGGCAAGCGTATCGCCATTAGTGCGACGGGCACTGACCATTTCTTCGACCTGCAGGCCTATAACGCCCAGATCGCCGAAGTAAAGCGCCTCGGCGGAGAGCCGATCGCGGTTGACGCGGGTCGCAACGACGGCAAGCTCGTCTCTCAGCTTCAAACGCTAATCGCACAGAAGCCGGACGCGATCGTCCAGATCCTCGGAACGCTCAGCGTCATCGACCCCTGGCTGAAGAAGGCGCGTGACGCGGGCATTCCGGTGCTGACCGTCGACGTCGGCTCGACGAATTCGCTGAACAACACGACTTCCGACAACTGGGGCATCGGCAAGGACCTCGCCTTGCAGCTCGTCTCCGATATCGGCGGCGAAGGCAACATCGTCGTGTTCAACGGCTTCTACGGCGTCACGCCCTGCGCGATCCGCTACGACCAACTGGTCAACGTCGTCAAATATTTCCCGAAGGTGAAGATCCTCCAGCCGGAACTGCGCGACGTCATCCCGAATACGGTGCAGGATGCCTTCACACAGATCACGGCGCTGTTGAACAAATATCCGGAAAAGGGTTCGATCAAGGCGATCTGGTCGGCCTGGGACATCCCACAGCTTGGCGCCACGCAGGCGCTCGCTGCCGCCGGCCGCACCGAAATCCGCACCTATGGCGTCGACGGCAGCCCCGAAGTGCTTCAGCTCGTCGCCGACCCGAATTCGCCTGCTGGCGCCGATGTCGCGCAGCAGCCGGCAGAAATTGGCCGGACAGCAATTCAGAACGTCGCAAAGCTTCTGGCGGGCCAGACCTTGCCGCGCGAGACCTATGTGCCGGCGCTGATTGCCAACAAGGCAAATGTCGGCGAAGTGACCAAGAAGCTCGGCATCGGCTGATCCTCCCCTCAAGCGGTTCGGGCATCGTTGTCCGAGCCGCTTTTGCAGATTTCCGAACCGGAGGCTTCAAATGACAGCAACGTCCCGCGCTGCGGAAGATGGCGGCGATATCATTCGGCTGGAGGAAATCTCCAAGCATTTCGGTGGCGCCCAGGCCCTGGCCGGTGCCTCCCTTTTTGTCCGGCGTGGGTCCGTGCACGGCCTTGTCGGCCAGAACGGGGCCGGGAAATCGACGTTGATCAAGCTGCTTGCCGGACTGCATCATCCAGATGGCGGCCGCATCGAGATCGACGGACGCACCTTCGACAGACTGACGCCGCACCTTGCCGAGGAGCTTGGCATCCACTTCATCCACCAGGACCGCCTGCTGGTGCCGACCTTTACCGTCGGCGAAGCGCTTTTCCTCGGCCGTGAGATTCGAATTGCCGGCACTCCCTTTCTCGATCGGCGCGCCATGCAGCGCCGGGCGTCGGAAATCCTAAACGACTACTTCGCGATAAGATTGCCGAACGGCGCGCTCATCAGCGAGCTGTCCACTGCCGAAAAGCAGATCGTGCAGATCACGCGTGCCCTTCTCAACCAGCCGAAAGTGCTGGTGTTCGATGAGCCGACGGCGGCGCTCGTCCGCCGGGAAGCGGATATTCTGTTCCGGCTGATCCGTCGTCTGCGCGACGAGGGCATTACGGTGATCTATATTTCGCACTATTTGAACGAGATCGAAGAGCTCTGCGACCACGTCACCGTGCTGCGCAACGGCCAGAGCGTCGCATCGCTGCCGATCCGCGAGACGACGGCTTCAGCCATCGCCAAGCTGATGATCGAGCGCGATATCGAAGACATGTTCCCGAAGCGAGATGTCGTGCTCGGAGAGGACATCCTAAAGCTGGATGGCCTGACGTCTGTGGGCAAATACCGCGACGTTTCCATGACCCTTCGACGGGGTGAAGTGCTTGGGATCACCGGCCTTCTCGGCTCCGGCGCAAAGGAACTGATCCGCACCCTGTTCGGACTGGAAACAGCAACCTCGGGCAGCATTGAAGTCGCCGGCGTTGCGACGCGCTCCGTCACTCCGTCTCAGGCGACCGATCGGCATATCGCTCTAGTTCCAGAAGACAGGCGTCGCCACGGCGTAGCGCTCGATCTGAGCGTCGGCGAGAACATCACATTGTCGTCCCTGCGCAGCTTCACGCGTTTCGGGTTCCTGAACCGGAACCGTGAGCGCAGCGAGGCGGACGCTCTGATCCGTCGCCTTGAGGTGAAGACGGCGGGACGCGAGGCGTTGGTCCGCACACTCTCCGGCGGCAATCAACAGAAAGTGGCGATCGCCAAATGGCTCAGCCGCCACTCCGAAATCTACCTCCTCGACGAGCCCACAGTCGGCGTCGACATCGGTTCCAAGGTTGAGATCTATACCCTCATCGGCGATCTTGCCGCGCGCGGCGCAGGCGTGATCGTGTTGTCGTCCGACTTGCCGGAGCTGGTCGGCGTCACCGATCGCATTCTTGTTTTCTTCCGCGGCCGCGTCGTTCGTGAATTCCAGTCCTCCCTAACCACGCCGGACGAAGTGCTGGCTCAATCGACAGGCTCTGCGGAGGCGCTTCGCAATGTCGGCTGATGTTCATTTCGCTGCAGTCGATTTCGAAGCGCCGGAGACCGGCAAACGTCAGTTCGGCAGGAATTTCGCGGCGGCGGCGTTGAGGGGCGGATCCGTTATCGCTTTTGCTGCCATCCTGCTGATCTTCTCGCTGACCGCACCCTATTTCCTCAGCATCGGCAACATCGGCAATGTGCTCGGCCAGTCGGCTATATCGGGCGTGCTGGCAATCGGCCTTACCGTCGTCCTGATTGCCGGCGGCTCTAACGTCGTCACCGGCGGCATCGATCTGTCGCTCGCAGCGAACATGGGTCTCAGCGCTGCCGTCTACGCCACTCTCATTCAGCTCGGCTACGGCGACCCTCTCGCGATCACCGCGGCAGTTGCGACGGGTGCGCTGATCGGCGTCGTCAACGCACTGGCCGTCGTGGTCGCAGGCATCGTACCGTTGCTCGCGACGCTCGCCGTGATGAACGTCGTCGCCGGTCTGGAACTGGTGCTGACGCAGAATACCGTGCTGCCGGCGTCGACCCCGTTTCTCTCGGTGCTTTCCTCGACCGATAATTTTGGCATCCCGGTTCTGGCCTACATCCTCATCGGCTTCACAGCGATCGTTGCAGCAGTTGTCCAATATACGCCACTCGGGCTGCGTCTCTATGCGGTCGGCGAATTTCCCGATGCAGCCCACGCCGCCGGCCTTCCGGTCAACCGGCTCGTCGCTGGCGCGTTTGTCGCCGCCGGCCTTTGTGGCGGCATCGCCGGAGTGCTTTCGGTTTCCTATCTCAGCGGCAGCACGACCGGGTCCGGCGAGATGCTGCTGCCGGTTGTCGTGACCGCGTTGCTCGGTTCCGTCTTTTCCCGCCGACTGGTGCCGACCATCACCGGCACATTATTGTCGGTGCTTCTCGTCGGCTTCCTGGTCAATGGCTTCCAGCTCCTCAACATTTCAAGCACGCTGGTGAGCGGTATTCAAGGCGCCCTGATCCTCGTCGTCGTTTCCGCCACCACCCTGCTGCGCCGACAGGAGAGCTGATCCATGTCCGTTTCGACCTCCACGCCAGCCGTTGCCAGCCTTCCCCACCGGCTCCTTGACCATTTGGGACGCTACGGGCTGATACTGGCGCTCGTTGGCGTCTTCGTCGTTTTCGCCGCTGCCGCTCCGACGTTCCTCAGTGTCGCCAATCTGCAAAGCATCCTTGTCAACAATTTCACGTTGCTGGCGATCGTTTCGGTTGCGATGACCTTCGCGGTCTCTTCGGGCGGCATCGATCTTTCGGTCGGGACAGCTGTGGATTTTGCGAGTTTTGCCTTCGTCTCACTCGTGCTTGCAGGGCAGCCTGTGGCAATCGCAGCGCTGGCAGGACTTGCCGCCGGAGGGCTGGTCGGAGCATTCAACGCGCTGCTGATTTCGGGGATCGGCATCTCGCCTTTTCTGGCCACGCTCGGAACGCTGTTCATCGGCCGGAGCATACAGCAGATGCTGACCGACGGCGGAAATCCCGTCTATCTGCCGCCCAACGGCGTGCCTGCGGCATTCCGCTTCCTTGGCCATGGCACCATCGGCGGGTTCCCTGTGCCGCTGATCGTCGCCATCGGCATTATCGTCGTTGCGGCGATCGTTTTCGCCCGCAGCCGCTTTGGACGCGTCGTGCTGTCGGTGGGTATCCAGCCGAGCGTCGTCAGATATTCCGGCATAGCCATCCGCGCCCATGTCGCCATCACATTCGTGATCGCCGGCATCGTCGCCGCAGCAGCCGGGCTCATCCTGACGGCAACGGTCACCGTGTACATCCCCTCGTCCGGCAACGCCTTCCTGCTCAACGCCATCGGTGCCACCTTCATCGGCACGACGCTCAGCCCGCTTGGGCGCCCGAACGTCCTGGGGACCGTGCTCGGCGTCCTGCTCCTCAGCATCGTTGCAAACGGGCTACTTTTAACCGGGCTGAACTTCTACTGGCAGCAGGTCGGCACGGGGGCGCTTATATTCGCCGTGTTAAGTCTGAGCTTCATGAACAAGAAGGGTCGAAGCTGAAAATATATTCAGGCTTGCCCGCTATGCCCTGACTGCCTCGCCGCCTCTTTGACCAATCGCCTCCCAAGCGACCAGCCGTCCGCCGCTTTGTCTGCCTGAAAAGGCGGCAAGGCGGCGGGTTCCAAGCGTCGCATATCGGCCGGCTCGACGCCGTCATGGCTTGCCCCAGCGAACCGGTCACCTTCCCTTTGTTGCTCAACATTTCCATTCCGGCAAATTTTGTAAACCAATGTTTCCCACGGGATTTTCTCAACAGCTGGAAGTCCGAAGACCTTCTCATGGCTTCGGGTTTGTATAAGACTGTCCGCAAATGGACCCGAACTCATGTCTGTGCACGCAGCCCCCGACATCCTGATCGTCGACGACGACAATGAAATTCGCGCGCTTCTAAGCCGATATCTGGAGGAGCAGGGTTTTCGCGTCTCGACCGCGGGCGATTTGCGTAGCTGCAACGAGGTGCTGAGCCGGCGCGCGCCGGATCTGCTGGTATTGGACGTAATGCTACCCGACGGGTCGGGTCTCGACCTTTGCCGGGACCTCAGAAGCCGCCGCCCTCGTGTACCCGTCATTCTCCTCACCGCACTCAAAGAGGATATCGATCGTATACTGGGGCTGGAGATCGGCGCTGACGACTATCTCGGCAAGCCGTTCAATCCGCGGGAGCTCGCCGCACGCATCAAAGCGGTGCTGCGCCGGATCAACGACGATCCGGCTCCCGAGCCGGAGCAGCGCAGTTACGCTTTTGCCGGCATGACCCTCGATCCGCAGCTTCGGCGCCTGACAAAGGACAATGGTGAGCTCATCTCGCTGACGGGAGCCGAATTCGATCTGCTCAAGGCCTTCCTCGAACGGTCCGGACGGCTGCTATCCCGCGACCAGCTGCTGGACGTCACCCAGGGGCGCGACCGTGATCCGGCCGATCGTTCGATCGACGTCCTGATGAGCCGTTTGCGACGCAAGCTGGGTGAGACCGCGACGGCACCCGTTTTCAGGACGATCCGCAACGGCGGATATCAGCTCGTCGTGCCGGTGGTGACCATCAGGGGCGATCCGTGAGATCGCTCGGAGCCCGGCTGGCGCTTCTGTTGGTCACGGCCATAGTCCTTGTCGTGATCACCTCGTCGTTCGCGGCAAGCCTGGTCATGCGCGGGCCGCGTCCCGGCACGACCATGGAGCCGATGGCACGCCAGCTGCGCATCCTTGCGAAGCTCGCCGAAGGTGACAGGGCTGTCGCCTTGGCGGCGGGCGTGGTGGTGTCTGGTGCGCCCGCGCCTGGCGCCCGGGATGAAAGGCTGTCCGACTTCCTGACGCAGGCGCTACGTCGGACCGGCGAGCCGCGCGACGTGGTCGCGACCCGGCATTCGATGACGACCAGCGCGACCGTATCTCTCAGGCTTGCCGACGGCCGCTGGATGCTGGTGCCGATGCCGGATTTCGGTCCGCCGCCCGGGGGTTGGAAAATCCTGGCTGGCTGGCTCACCCTCATCGTCATCGGCAGTACGGTGGTTTCCGTATTCGCCGCATCGAAGATCACCAAGCCGCTCCGACTGCTTGAACGGGCGCTGGCGGATATCGCGCCTGACGGGACCATCCCGCACGTACCGGAGACCGGTCCAGGTGAAATTCGGGTCACGGCCCAGGCGTTGAACAGGCTGTCGGCAAGGGTGAAAGCGGCAACGGAAAGCCGCATGCGTCTGGTTGCTGCGGCCGGTCATGATCTGCGCACACCGATGACGCGAATGCGGTTGCGTGCCGAGTTCATCACCGACGATGAAGACCGGAGGAAATGGCTTTCCGACCTCGAGGAACTCGACCAGATTGCCGACAGCGCCATCGGCCTGGTTCGCGAGGAAGTCAGCCGGGACAGTCTGCAAGACATCAGGCTCGATCTGATCGTTAGGCACATCGTCGCGGAGCTGACCGCTATCGGCATGAATATCAGCAGCGGCGAGCTGCAGTCGGCAACTATCTTTGCCGGACCCCTCGCGATCACGCGGGCGTTGCGCAACCTGATGATCAACGCTGCGACGCACGGAGAATCAGCCGTCGTTGCCGTCAGCCACCTTGACGATTGGGCTGTCGTCACGATCGACGACACCGGGCCAGGCATTCCGGACGAGCGGCTCGACCAGGTCTTCGAGCCCTTCTTTAGGATCGACATCGCGCGACAAAAGTCGTTTGCAGGCGCGGGTCTTGGAATGGCCATCGCCAAGGAAATCATCTCCCGGTTCGAAGGGGAGATCACGGTCAGAAACCGACAGCCCGGGGGGCTGGAGCAGGTGGTCGTCTTCAAGAGCCGCGACCACGCCGCGGCGCCAGGCTAAGCGACGATCCATGCCAAGATCGAACAGCCTCCCGTTTCACCGTCGATTATCAGACGTAGGCGGTCCGATCTCCGAAATCTGTACTCTCGTCAAAGTTTGTCGTGCCGATGCGGTCGCTTTCCCCAGACAGCGGCGATTGCCCAGCGCTCGTCGACGGGCTGGAACCAGAGGCCGTATTTGCCTTCGTGGCTTGTCCGGTTGCGCTCGACTGGCTGCTGGAGGATTTCTGCAGCTTGGCCAGCTGGGCCTCAAGCGTGGTCAGATCCTTTTGAAGCGTGGCGGCTTCGTCCGGGTCTTTCGTGTTGGCGAGTTCCGCCTTCTTCGCCGCGATTTGAGCCTGTATTTTCGTGGCGTCGTCTGTGGTCGACGAACTCGACGACGTGGTGGACGATGTGCCAAACAAGGATGAGGTGGTAGAGGAGGATATCGCTGTAACCATTTTGCCGTTGCCCATTGCTGTATTGTTCGGATGTACAACTGTGGCCGCGGCTGGATTAAGCGTAAGTAAATTCCCTTTTGCTTGACCGTTCAAAGTCCATGCTAAGACGTCGGCGACATTATCCGGAAATGCGGCCGGATTCATCGCGTTTTCTAACGATAAAATTCAAAGAAATCATAACATTATAACTTTTGACGACAAAGCGCACAAATCCGATGTTGCGGAGGTGGTCCGGTTCCCGGAAATATCGGGATAAGAAATTCCTTTCAAATACCTTTTTTCGGCAATGTTCGGAAACGTTTGCGGCAAGCTCTGGTGTAGATTTGCACTCGGCCGACCGCTTATCTCGAATAGGCATCGGTCACCCCAAAGTACCGGCTTCGCCAGAATGCCCCACATGAATGGCGAAGCCGGATTGCTCTTGCCGCCAGGCGGCGAAGGCTTCGTTGCGGCGCACAAATGTGCAGGAGGTCAATCGCCACGTCGGCGCCATCGTGACCGCAACCCGCGAGCAATCGATCGGCCTGATAGGATCAACGTCGCCGTCAACAACATGGATCAGGGCAACCAGCGCAATGCCGCGATGGTCGAGGAGCAGACCGCTGCGAGCCACGCACTGGCCGCTGAGGCAAGCGCCCTCAATGAGCTCCTCGATCAGTTCAGTCTCGGCAATGGGCAGCGGGCCAATACTGCCAGACCCTCAGCCGCAACTGTCCGCTCGCATCCGGTCGCATCTCCTGCCCGCGCGCTCGGGCGCACGGTTGCCAAGGCTTTTGCAGGCAAGACCGAAAGTGCCGCAGCAACCGCTCAGGAGAGCTGGGAAGAGTTCTGATGCGAAACCGGCGACGGGCGGGGGAATTCATGACCTTGGAACTGCCCTGACTATTTCCAAAAGGCGATCATAAAGCTATGAAGTTGCATCGTACAACTATATGGGCATTATCTCCATGACGGACAGTGCGCCGGATACCATCATCGCACCCCTGCGTGACGCTTCGCGCCGACTTGTGCGTGAACTCGGTTTCATGAACTCGACCCTTGCCGGGACGAACCTTCCACCGTCGGCGGTCCATGCCCTGATCGAGATCGGCAGGCGCGGGACGCTGACGGCAGCGGAACTCTGCAACGTTCTCAATCTGGAGAAATCAAGCGTCAGCCGAATGACGCGCAAACTCATAGCGTCCGGCGATCTTTCTGAAGGTGCGAGCGATCAGGATGGGCGTGCAAAGCCACTCTCACTGACGCCAAAAGGCTGGAGCGCATTGGCGGCAATCGACATCTTTGCGCGGAACCAGGTTTCCGGCGCGCTGGAAAAGCTGACGCCGGAGAGGCAAGGCAGGGCGCTGGAAGGGTTGGAAGCCTATTCGCGGGCGCTGGAGGCCCGGCGCACCGGCGGAGAGCCCGACGCGTCTTCCGCGATCTCGATAGAAAGGGGCTATCGTCCCGGCGTGATCGGACGTTCCGTGGAGATGCACGCTCGCTACTACGCCCGGACGGCGAGCTTCGGACATTTCTTCGAAAGCAAGGTTGCTGCCGGTTTGGCCGAATTTGTCGGGCGACTGGATCGACCGCACAACGAAATATGGGCCGCCCTGGAGGCAGGAAATATTATCGGCACGATCGCGATCGACGGCGAAGACCTTGGAACCGGTATCGCCCATCTGCGCTGGTTCATCGTCGAAGACGGACGGCGCGCAAGCGGGACCGGCACGCGGCTGCTGAACCAAGCCGTGGCGTTTTGCGACCGGAACGGTTTTGAAGAAATCCAGCTCTGGACGTTCAAGGGACTGGACGCGGCGCGGCGACTCTATGAGGCCTCAGGTTTCGTCCTCGCGGAAGAGCAGCCCGGCCGTCAATGGGGCAAGGAAGTGACCGAGCAACGCTTCGTTCGCAAGGTCGAAGGTCAAGATGATCGGCAAATAGCGTCACGACAGCAAAGCTGAATGCAAAAGCTCCGCACAAGATTAAACGTCGAATTTAAGGATGTTTAGGAGCAAGCAGCTGGAGTCTCTCCGCTTGCTCCCATTCCGGCCATGAAGGCCGTTCGTTTGCCGCCGTTATCTTCCACTCCCTTTCATCCTTCCTCCGCATAAGATCGCCATAGCCGATCCTTGCCAACATGAAGGCGGCCGCCTCTGCGATGCATAAGGAAGCCGGTGTCGGGCGATCCAGGTGATCAAGACCGGAAGTCAAAGCGGGCAGCCGATGCAACCGCTGCCGCTCACCTATTCAAACGGCAGCGCAAACATGTCACGCGTAAAGTGTAAGAACCCGAGTCCTCTTCAACGCTTGTATCAGGAGGCCCCCTTGACAAGCATCTCTTCGGTCCTTTCCAGTGGTCAGTACAAGTACAAATCGACGACCAGCGTCGCATCGATAGATGATTCCGATCTGCTACTGTCTTCCGGAACATCGACAAAAACAAGTTCCAGTTCCAGCTCATCTTCGTCGGACACGTCCACCACCGACGAACAGAGCATCATCGCTGCGGCGGAAAAACTTTTCTCGCAGATGATGGCGATGATGCTGAACAACCAGTCCGGCAGCAGCGATAGCAGCGGCGACAGCAACCAGTCACCCTCCGATCAGCCGACGTCGCAGGCCGACATGATCAGCGCGATCGATACGAATGGCGATGGCAGCATCAGCAAGCAGGAATTTGTTGCAGCCCGTCCGTCCAATGTCAGTGAAGACCAGGCGTCGTCTCTGTTTTCAAGCTTCGACAGCGACAACACCGGCTCCTTGACGGAAGCGCAGCTTGCCGAGGCGATGCAATCACACAACCCGCCGCCACCGCCCGGAGCGAAACCAAGCGACGACGATCTATCCAAGACATTCTCGTCGATGGATAAAGACGGCGACGGCGGCGTCAGCGAGGCAGAGTTCATCGCCGCACGTCCGTCCGACGTCAGCGAAGACCAGGCGACAATACTGTTCAAGAGCCTGGATACGGCCGGTGCAGGATCATTAACCGAAGCCCAGTTCGCGACCGCAATGAAATCGCAAACACCGCCTGCACCGCCGCCGATGCAGCTCTCCGATTTCGCAAGTCTTTATTCTTCTAACTACGACGACAGCACGTCGAAGGAACTCATCAATCTGTAGTAAGAGCGCCGATCGGGCGGTTGCCCGGTTTGCAAACTGCCACAAGCCGGGAATCTGGACGAAAGACGTGGGGCCTTCACGTTCAGATCTCCCGGCTTGAGCTTTCCAGCTCTTTCGCAGGGTCCGATCATTTATCTTTAAATTTACTAATATATTTCAATCAGTTAGCTGCAATCTTGTTTATATTCGATATTGGCGCAGGTCCACATTTCTCTGTTCCAAATCGAAGCCGGCAAAGAATCTGCTCCGGCAATCAGACAATATTAAAACAATTGTCGAAAACTGCTTGCTATCCCAAATGGTTCTAGCTTTTCAATGGCGTCAACTTCAACTCCAGATCATCGATCAAAGCGACCGAACGCCAACCGGTTTGGCGTGTTTCTTCCCGCTATTCTTGCGCTCTTCACGATCGCCACGCTGGTTGTTTTCGCTGATCACGAAAGAGCAAAGCAGGTTCGTATTTCGCAACGGACAAGTGCATCCGAGCAACTGGCTACGTTGTCGGCGCGACTGGAAACGAACATCAACGGCAACGTAAATCTCCTGCAGGGCCTGGTCGCGGCGATTGCGACTGAGCCGCAGATGTCGCAGGAACGATTCTCGCAGTTCGCAGGCCAGCTCTTCCGCGCCACGTCTCAACTTCGCAACGTCGCCGGAGCCCCGGATCTGGTGGTCCGCTACGTGTACCCCGGATCGCCGAACGAAAAGGCAATCGGGCTCGATTACCGCAAAAATGAACAACAACGCGACGGCGCGCTGATGGCGCGCAATAGCCATAACATCGTGCTGGCCGGGCCGGTCGATCTCGTCCAGGGGGGCTCGGGCCTGATTGCACGCTGTCCGGTCTACATATCGGTCGACAAGGCGCAAACATTCTGGGGAATTATTTCGGGCGTGATCGATCTCGCCCGGCTCTATGAGGATAGCGGGTTGATGGCGGCGGATCTGGATGTTGCCATCAGCCTGAAGAGCAACCCAAAAGCATCAAAGGACGTGTTCTTCGGAAAGCTCGACACGTTCGACAGCGATCCGGTCCGGCTTTCGCTCAATCTGGGCTATAACACCTGGGAACTCGCGGCAGTGCCCAAGGGCGGCTGGGCTCAGCATGCTCACGTGGTGTTGTTTCGAATCGGCGTGGCGGTTGTCTCGCTGTGTATCATCTCCCCTTTGATCTGGGCCGGCTTCCTGATGCGAGCGCGCCAAAAGACGATTGTGCAGCTGCAGCGGCGCGAAGACGAACTTGAGAAGACCAAGCGCACGCTCGAACATCAATCGCTGCACGACTCGCTCACCGGGCTGCCGAACAGGCGCTACGTCGATCAGATGATTGCCAGTCAAAACGCCGATAGCGGGACTGATCGTCTCGCCTTTATCCATGTCGACCTCGATCGCTTCAAGGAGGTCAACGATACGCTCGGCCACGCTGCGGGCGACGAAGTTTTGCGCCTTAGCACGGCAAAGCTTCAAACAGTCCTTGGCCCGGAGGAATTTGCCGCTCGCATCGGAGGCGACGAGTTCGTCATCGTCACTGGGGGGCGGGATCCGGAGCAACGCGCCATTGCGCTCGCGACAGATGTGGTGGCCGCTCTGGCGGCACCTATTCTCATCAATGGTCGAGAATGCAGAATAGGGGGAAGCGCAGGCGTCGCCTGGCAGAGCAATGCCGGAGACGACCTTCACCAACTGCTCGTCAATGCGGATATATCGCTCTATGAGGCGAAAAAACGCGGACGCGGACGTACCGAGATATTCTCGGACGAACTCCGCGCCGCGACACTACAGACAAAACAAACGGCCGATGATCTCATATTGGCGCTGCAACGCGATGAAATTATTCCATATTTTCAGCCGCAGTTCGACGCCACTACCTTGCGGATATCCGGCGTCGAGGCGCTGGCGCGGTGGGATCATCCTCAACGAGGTATCTTGACGCCGGATCGGTTTCTGAGCGTTGCGGAAACGATCAATCGCGTTGCCGACATCGACGCCTGCATCCTCGAAAAGGCCCTCTTCCAGGCAACCCGATGGGCGGCCCTTGATCTCATAGTGCCGCAGGTCTCCGTCAATATCTCGGCTCAACGCCTCAAAGATCCGACACTATTGACCAAGCTCCGAAACACCCCCTTCCGCAAAGGCGGCCTTTCGTTCGAATTGCTGGAGTCCATTTCGTTCGACGGCCATGATTCCGCGCTCCAAGAAGCGATCAAGGATATCAAGGCCATGGGCATCGACATCGAGATCGATGACTTCGGAACGGGACACGCCTCGATCATCAGCCTGCTCGAGCTTGCACCGAAGCGGCTTAAGATCGACCGGAAGCTGATTGCTCCTATCACGACGTCTCATTCGCAGCGCAGGCTCGTGGCGTCGATTATTGAAATCGGGCGATCACAGAATATCGGCATCGTTGCGGAAGGCGTCGAGACATTCGAACACGCAAATATCCTTGGCGATCTCGGCTGTCATTTTTTCCAAGGCTACGCATTCGCAAGGCCCATGCCCGCCCGGGAATTCATTGAATTCGCCGGGCAAAGGCAGAGCAATGGCGACATCCTCCGCGAACAGGCAATGCTTGCCTGAGCGGCCGGTTCGAGTGGGCTACAGCCCGACCTTACCGCTTTCGAGCCAGGTCACATCATTCGGAGAAAGCTTGATCTCGAATGCCTCAAGGCTGTTGTTCAGCTCTCCAAGAGAACGAGGTCCGATCAGCGGCACAACCGGCCATGGCTGGTTCAGCACATAGGCAAGAGCGACCTGAATCGGAGACTTGCCAAACCGTCGCCCAAGCTCCTCTGCTCGGTCCCTGCGCTCGAAGTTCAGGTCGGAATACCAGGCACGCGCCAGTTCCGGATCGCTGAACTTGCCACGTCCGGCGCGGTCTGTGAAGAAGCCGCGCGCCTGGCTCGACCATGCAAAATTGGTGACCTTGCGATCACCGAGCCAGGATTTCCATTCGGCATCCGACGATGCGATGCAGCCAGCCCAAACGGGCTGGACCATTTCGGCGAGCGAAAAGTTGTTCGACAGCACACTCGGCTTCGTCTTGCCAGTCCTCTCCGCATAGGCGATCGCCTCGTCCATCCGCTCCCGGGTCCAGTTTGAGCCGCCGATCGGCCCTCGGATGCGGCCTGCCTTCACCTCTGCATCCATGGCATCGACGAATTCCCCGACCGGAATGTCGGGATTATCGCGGTGCATGAAATAGATATCGACATGGTCGCTCTTCAGCCGATCAAGGCTGACTGCCAGTTGCTTGGCAATGACATCGGGGTAGCAGAGCGGCGTATGGGCGCCCTTTTCGATGACCACGGTTTGGTCGCGCACGCCGCGGCTCTGCATCCACTCGCCGATCAGCCTGTCCTGCAGGCCGCCGCCGTAATGGAAGGCGGAATCGACGAGGTTGCCGCCCGCTTCGAAGAAGGCGTCCAGCACGATCGCAGCGCCGGAAAAGGTGGAGAACTCCATCAGGCCAAGAGCGGCAAGCGAGACCTCCTTTGGCAGATCGGCGATCCGGCCGCGCGCGACGTGGCTGCTCTTGCGGCCAAGGACCTCGCCACGCAAGGTCTGCCTGCGGATAGCTGGCGTCTCGATTGCATATTCAAGCCCAATCGCGGCGCGCCATTTGTCCATGACCCTCAGATTACCGAACGTGTCGGCCCGCGTCATGCCCGGATAGGCAAATTCATTGCGGCCCGCCCGGATCGCGGCGCCTGCCGCATCGACCTCGAAACTGTAGACATGTCGTGGCTCATCGACCGGAACATCCCGTTGCGAACCATCTGCGGCGAAAACGCGGATGATTGCCGTGCCGCCCGGCTTGCCGGCCGCAAACCAGAACTGGTCGATCTCGATCCGCCCGTTGGTCCCGAATATCCGCAGCACGTTGTCCTGCGCCAACGAGACCGAACACGACACCTCTGCAATGACGCCATTCGGGAAATTGAGAACTGCCGAGCTCCATTCGTCGACGCCGGTCTCGCCCAGATGGCCGACCGCAAAGACCTTGTCCGGATCGAGGACGCCACTCTCCTCGCCAACGCCGGCGATCAACCGTGCCATCGATACCGGGTAGCCGCCGACATCGAGGATGGCGCCGCCGGCAAGCTTGTTGGAAAACAGCCGATGCTCGGGCTCGAACGGCGTCTTGGCAAAGCCGAAACTCGATTTGACCAACCGCACGTCCCCGATGGTCTTCGCTTTCAAAAGCTCGATCAGCTTCAGCGTCAGGGGATGCAGGCGGTACATATAGGCCTCGCCGAGGAAGGTCCCTGCCTGGCGGGAGACCTCCTGCATGGCTTCGGCTTCGGCCGCTGAAAGACCCATCGGCTTTTCGCAGAGCACATGCTTGCCGTGCTCAGCCGCCTTGATCGCCCACTCGGCATGGCTTGGATGCGGCGTTGAAATATAGACCGCATCAATCGCCGGATCGGCCAGCAGGGCGTCGTAGCCATGAATGATGCGCGCTCCCGGAAAGCTCTCCGCGAGACCCGGCCTGCCGGGATTGCGCGTACCGATCGCCTCGACGCGCCCTGTATCGGACTGGGCAACGCCTGCAAAGAAATCCATTGCAATCCGGCCTGGCCCGAGAATTCCCCAGCGTATCTTATCATTGTTGGTCATCTAAATGTCCTCTCGGCATGGGCGCATCGCAGTTGGGGTGGGGTTGGCGCCCGATATTTCGGTTTCAAATCAATTCGATGATCGCGCAGCCATAGGCCTCGATCGATAGTGCGCCCGAGACCGCCTTGCCGCCGTCAAGCAGGTTGTGGCCTTGGGGAACCATCGCAAGAAATGCCGGCGCATCGAGGCAGTTCTGAATGAACAGCAGTCGCCGGTCGTTATTCTGGCGCATGGTCACTTCGATGCCGTCGGGCAGATCCGGCAGCAGCGGTTTGATCCCGGCTTCGACGAAGGTGCGATCGGCAAGCGCTGCGGTCAGGTCGGGCGTCAGGTAGCTGCCAACATAAAGCACTCGGCCCTTGCCGACACTGCGCGATGTCGCCATGGGCACGCCCTCGGCATAGCGGTTTGACCAGGTCGCAATGATCTCGACATCGTCCTCCACCGCCAGGTTCTCGTAATAATGCCCGGCCTCGAGTTCGCGGTTGCCGATCGTGAAGCGGCGAACACGGCGATGGGATTCGGCCGGCCGATCTGGCGGCATCACCAATCCACCCGATCGCGACATGACCTCGAAGAGCCCATTTGCACCGGGCGCGGCCAACCGGCCGAAATCTTCGACGCGTATGCCCGTCAGTCGCGACAGCGAGGACCCGGGCGCCGTGTCCCGAATGACATGGTTGTTTTCATCTCTCGTACCGGTGCGGGCGCCGATGATGACGGTGCCGCCGTTGCGCGCGAAGGCCTCCAGCCGTTCGGTCCAGTCGTCCTTCCACATCACCCAGTGCGGAACGTAAAGCAGCTTCAGCCGCGAGAGATCGTCTTCCGGATGAATGAAGCCGCAGGCGATGCCGCGATCATAGCAATATTGATGCAGGAGCACCGCGTCGTCCTGCGGGCTGGGCAGGCCGATCGAATAGGTCTTGTGAGCTTCCTGATTGTCGAAATCAGCCCCGGCGATGCCGACATCCATGCGGACATGGGTACCGAGGATCTTGTCCTTGAGCGCTGTCATCTCCGTTGCAAAGCGCTTGGCTTCGTCATAACGATGCCGCGGCACGTCGTCATGGTCAATGATGCCCATCCAGTAGATTTCCGCGCCAAAATGGGCCGGCCGCCAGCGGAAGAACATCAGTCCGTCCGCCCCGCGCGCAACCGACGACATCGCCATGCGACGCATCTCCCCGGGTTCGGGTGTCAGCGTGCAGAAGCCGGGCTGACTGCCGAAACCGGATTGCTGCTCCGGCACGATGTAGTTGCCCGAGAAACCGCGGCAGATGTCGAGATGAAGCGCCTGGACCATGGCGTGGTTGCCGATGCGCTGGAATTCGTCATACAGCATCGGATAGATGTCGTAGCCAACGAAATCGAGATCGGTCGAAAACTGACCGCGAAAATCGATGTCGCGCAGGCCGCCGAGATTGTGAAATACGAACCAGCCGGCATTTGTCGCCCGCAGTATCTCCACCTGATCATGCTGGAACCGCGCCGTCGAGAAGGCGAGGAACCGATGATAGTCCTGGACATGCCCGGGACTGGGGAAGGTCGGTGCGAATTCCAGCGGAAGGACGACCTGGCCGAAATCGTCATAGGCCGTCGCCCAGAAGTCTCCGCCCCAGGCGAAATTGAGCTTGTCGATCGACCCGTAGCGATCGGCGAGATAGGCTTGGAATTCCTTGAGCGCCGATGGCGAAAAGGATTCCGGCATGCTGGTATTGAGCTCATTGTCCGTCTGCCAGCCGATCACATGGGGGTTGTCGCGATAGTGCTCGGCCATCGCCCTGGTAATCCGCTTGCTATGTTCACGGAAGACGGGGCTGCTGGTATCGGCATGCTGGCGCGAGCCGTGGCTCATGGTCCGGCCATGGCCGTCGACCCGCAATATCTCCGGATGCGCCTGCGTCAGCCATCGCGGCGGCGTCGCCGTCGGCGTGCACATGATCGTGCTGATCCCGTGGCGGCCAAGCATGGCGATGGCGCGATCAAAGAGATCGAAGTCGAAGGTCCCCTGCCTCGGCTCGAAGATGTGCCAGGCGAATTCGCCGAGACGCGCAACGTTAAAGCCTGCTTGCGCCATGCGCTTGGCGTCGCGTTCCCAGTAACTTTCATCGACATGCTCGGGATAATGCGGGACGCCGACGAGAAAGCGGTCGGTATCGATGGTACGCCAGGCTGAAAGGTCTTTTGTGCTGCTGTTGGCTGACAAGGTATCAGGCTCCTGAACTGCGGTCATTGGTCGAGGATCGGCTTGCGGACCGTGATCGTCCGCTCGTCGTCCTGGGAAAACAGGTAGATCTCACGCGGATCGACGCGCAGGCTGACCGTGGTGTCGGCCGCGACGCCGGCGACGTGGCCGATCTGGACGGTGATATTGCCGGTGCCGCTTTCAGAGCTGACGCACTGCAGCGGCCCGGCATCGACATAGAGAATCGTCTCACGACCGAGATGCTCGACAAGACGGACGTTTCCGCAGACGGTCCCTCCCCCCGACGCCGCATCGATGACGGCGATGTTTTCCGGCCGGATGCCGAGGGTAAGTGCTGCGCCCTTTTGGACCGTTGCGCCCGTCACGAGTTCGACCGCGACCGGTGCAAGGCCAGGTGCGGAAACCGTGACCATCCTGTCCGAGACCTCATCGACGGTAACCAGGAAGAAATTCATTCGTGGCGCGCCGAGGAAACCGGCGACGAAGAGGTTGTCCGGATTGCGGTATAGCTCCAGTGGCGAACCGACCTGCTCGATAACGCCGCGATTGAGGACGACGATGCGGCTTGCCATCGTCATTGCCTCGACCTGGTCATGCGTCACGTAAACCATGGTGGCGCCGAGTTCGGCGTGCAGCCCGCTCAATTCGACCCGCATTTGCGTGCGAAGCGCTGCATCGAGGTTCGACAGCGGCTCGTCGAAAAGGAACACATCAGGCGAGCGCGTGATCGCACGGCCGATCGCGACGCGCTGGCGCTGGCCGCCCGAGAGTTGTTTCGGCCTCTTGTCAAGCTGGTCGGTGATCCTGAGGATCTTTGCCGCACGGGCAACGGCAGCGTCGATCTCGGCTTTCGGGCGCTTCGCCATCCGCAGGCCGAAACCCATGTTCTCGGCGACGGTCATGTGCGGATAGAGCGCATAGGACTGGAACACCATGGCGATGCCGCGGTCGCCCGGTTCCGCCGTGCTGACGTCACGGCCGTTGATGAGAATCTCGCCGGAGGAGATAGATTCCAGGCCGGCAATCGACTTCAGCAGCGTAGACTTGCCGCAACCGGAAGGGCCGACCATGACGATGAACTCGCCCTGCGCCACTGCCAGATCAATGCCGCGCAGCGCGTGATAGGCGCCGTAATTCTTGTTCACATGTCTAAGTTCGAGACTGGTCATGCAACTGCTCTCTCAAGTACGGAAAGTGGGGCCGGTGCGAAAGGAACCATCGAGTGCGTCATCCCTTCACGGCCCCCATGGTGAGGCCGGCGATGAAATGCTTCTGCATCAGGAAGAACATGATGACAGGCGGCACGGCGACGACGATCGTGCCGGCCGAGATCAGGTTCCAGGCGGACACCCATTCACCGCGCAGATTGGCAAGCCCGGCCGTCACCGGCTTGACCGTGTCGCTGACGGTGAGCACCACGGCCCAGAAATAGTCGTTCCAGACGAAAGTGAAGATCAGGATGGCAAGGGCTGCCAATGCGGGTCGAACCAGCGGAATGACCACATGCACCAGCGTCTGGAAGGGCGAGGCGCCCTCGGCGCGTGCCGCCTGAAACAGCTCGTCCGGCAAGGCGGCGATGAAATTACGCATGAACAGCGTCGCAAAGCCGGTTTGGAAGGCAATATGGAAGATGACCAGGGCCGCGGTCGTGTCGTAAAGGCCGATCCGCACCATCAGGTCACGCACCGGTATCATCATGATCTGATAGGGCAGGAAATTGCCGCCCACGAACAGCGCGAAGACCAGCATGTTGCCGCGAAAGCGATACCGTGCCAGCACGAAGCCGGCGAGCGTGCTGAGGACCAGTACGCCGATCACCGCCGGGATGGTGATGATCAGGCTATTCAGGAAATAGCGCGCCATCGGCGTCTGGGTGAAGACGGCTGTATAATTGTCGATCAGGCCGAACTGCGTTGGCCATCCCCAGAGATTGCCGCCCATCACGTCCTGCGTCGAGCGGAACGAGGTGAGGATGACGGCAAAGAGGGGGCACAGCCAGAGGATCAGGATCACCAGAACGACAATGACGTAGAAGCGCCGCTGCCAGATAGCCGTTTCGGGGATTGCGCGGGGATACATCAGGCGCCCCTTTCTTCGATACGAATGATGCGCGTGAGGTACCAGGTGATGAATACGGCCATGATGACGAACAGCACCGACGCGATTGCCGCGCCGTAACCGAAACGGTATGAAAATATCGACTGCTCGAACATCTGGTAGGCAAGCACTTCAGACGACCCGAACGGCCCGCCCTGCGTCATGACCGACACCATGTCGAAGGACCGAAGTGCCCCAACGACCGTAACCGCGATGGCGATGAAGGTGACTTGCGTCATCTGCGGCAACACGATGTGGCGCAGCATATTCCAGCCCCTAGCGCCGTCGACGCGGCCGGCACCGATCAACTCCTCGCTGAGATTATTGAGCCCGGCCAGATAGAGCACCATGCAGAAGGCGATCTGCGGCCAGAGCGCGGCAATGACGATCGCAAAAGTCACGAGGTGCTCATCGGAAAGGACTGCCGGAGCCGTGGCGCCGAAGAAACCGAAGATGAGTGCGAGCAATCCCAGTTGTGGCGTGTAGACCCAGGTGAAGACCACGCCAACGGCGACCGATGCCAGCACAAGCGGAATGAAGAAAAGCGATTTCATCAGCCGCATGCCGCGGATCTTCTGATTGACCAGAAGCGCGATCGCGAGCCCAATGGGCGGCGCCGCCATGAACATGATCAGCCAGATCAGATTATTCTTCAGCGAGACATAAAACTGCGGATCGCCGATAAGTTCTTCATAGTTGCCGAAGCCGACCCACGTCATCGGGCTGAAGCCGTCCCAGTCGTGCAGGCTGATCCAGAGACTCTCGACGGCAGACCACAGGATCACGACAGAGAAGAGTATTGCGGCAGGAAGAATAAGCAGGGTCGGAGTCATCCACCAGCGATGGCGCTGCCATAGCTTTGTCATTGTATCCTCGTTCGGGTTGGAGCGGCGGAACGCCCGTTCCGCCGCTCGGTCGCTGGGAGGAAATCAGATTTTGTAGATGCGCTTGCGGGTCGCCTCGAGCCGCTTCAGGATGTCATCGCGCCGCTCGGGCTTTGCCATGAATTCCTGAAAGCCGACGAGGCCTGCCTGCGCCATGTCCGGATCGCTGTCGCGGTCGTAGTATTGCGACGTGCCCTGGATCGTCTTCAAAACATCGACGGCGGCGTTGACGAGCGGATCCTTGCTTGGCGGCAGGTCGTTGCGCGGTGGAACGTTGCCGGCTGGCTCCAAATAAGCGCCCAAGTTTTCCGGCTTATAGAAATAGGCCAAGAATTCGCGGGCGCCTTGCTTGTTCTTGGCATTTTTCGGAATATGCACCGAATTCAGCGAAAACTCTTCGAAACGGCCGACCTTCGGATCGATAGTCGGGAACGGTGCGAAGGCAAGCTGATCGAGCTGGTCCTTCGGGAAGGTTGCTCGAACGAAGGCACCCAGATTCATCATGCCAGCCTTCTTCTGCGACAATAGAGCGCCCGCTTCCTGCCAGCCGAAGGACGTGTTGTTCGCCGTGAAGAACTCCTGCTTGATCAGCATTTCCCACTGGTCGAAGACCGGCTTGAGGCTCGGATCGAGATAGCTCATCTCGCCGTTCATCAAGGCCATGTGCTTGTCGAGGCCGTTGATGCGAAGGTTCATCTGATCGAACCAGCCGGCAGCCGGCCAGAGCTCCTTGGTACCCATCGCGATAGGCGTTAGATTGGCGCTCTTGCATTTGGCGCCGAATGCCAGGAAGTCATCCCATGTGCCCGGCATAGTTGCTCCGAGTTGGGCAAAGACGTCCTTGCGATAGAACATGCCCCAGAGCGTTCCTCCCGTCGGCAGTCCATATTGCTTGCCGTCGACGGTAACAGAACCCGCAGTCGCACCGAGTACGTCCTTGTATTTTTCCTTCTCGAATAGATCGGAGATGTCGTCGAACAGACCGCGCTTCACGAATGCACGCATTCGGTTCCCGGAAAACCAGAAGCAGATGTCGGGCGCGCCGGCGACCAGATAGTTGCGGATCGCCGTCTTATGGGCCTCGTGATCCATATTGTTAACGGTCACCTTGCAGCCAGCCTGCTTGCCGAAGTCATCGGCGATCTTGCCTAAGATCGTCAGCGCCTCAGCATTGTTCTCATCGGAAATGATCGTGATATCCTGCGCCTGCGCGATGGCGGGCATCGGCAGGCCGGTCATGGCGATAGCGGAAACCGCACCTGCACCTTTCAGAAAGTTGCGCCGGCCCGTTTCCTTCCCGAGCAAATTGCCCGTCTTTCCAAGCAAATCGAAAGTCATGTGAACTCCTCCCTTTTGATGCCCTCTTCCATCCTCGCCAGCACAGATCGGCTGGGACGCCCTCCAGCATGTCCAACCATTTCCGAACGCGCGATTTCGCATAGCCGGGCGCGCCACTGCTGACGCATTGGCGGCGCTATCGGTTGGGGAGACCTCGTGTACGTATTTGCTGACTTCTTCGTGCTTCCGCACGAGCCGGATATTGATCGGCCAGTGAAGTTATGCATAAGTTTAAAACAGACGCAATAATTAATTTACAAAATTAAGAAATGAAAACCGTGAAGCTCAAAGGCGACCAAAGCACGTCCCGCGCGATGAACCGGCGGCTCATTCTCAATCTTCTGCGACAGGAGGGACCGAAGAGCCGTGCCGAAATCGCAACGACGACCGGCCTCAGCCCCGCGGCCGTGACCTTCGTCATCGGTGACCTTATCGAGGAGGGCCATGTATGCGAGGGAAAGGCGGTCGCAGGCCTTTCGGGCCGCCGGCCGATCCCCGTCGACATCAATTATGCCAACGGATTGGCCATCGGCTTCAAGCTGATGGTCGGGGCCGCGGAATGCGTGGTGACGGATCTGGCGACTGACCCGCTGGCCTCGATCCGCCTCACCTTCTCCAGTCGCGACCCGGCACATGTCGTCGAGACACTGGCCGCTTCGGTGCCTGACCTGTTGCAATCCGCTAATCGTCCGAGTGCGCGTCTGGCGGGCATCGGTGTTTCAGTGCCGGGTGTCATCGACAATGACCAAGCGGCCTGCGTGCGGAGCCACCGTTTCAATTGGGACAATGTCCCGCTTGCCCGCATGCTTGCCGAAAAGGTGAAAGTGCCGGTCTGGCTTGAAGACGATACCAACGCATACGCCGTTGCCCAACAGCTATTCGGGCTCGGCCGCCAGCATCGCAACATGGCCGTGCTGGCCATCGGCGTCGGTATCAGCTGCGCGCTGATCATCGACGGCAAACTTTATCGCGGTGCCAATGGCGCGGCAGGCAAATTCGGCCACACGCTTCTCGAGGAGGACGGGCGGCTTTGCGAATGCGGCAAGCGCGGCTGCCTCATGGCCTACTATTCCGAACCGTCCTTGCTGAAAACATGGAGGAAGGAAACCGGGCGAGACGACACGTCGGGTCTGGCAGCGATGCTGGATGCATTGGAGAACCAGGAGCCGGCCATCGTTGCCCTGTTGGGGCAAGCAGGCAGCGGCATCGGCAAATCGCTCGCCAATCTTGTCAACATCACCGATCCGCAAGTCATTGTTGTCGGCGGAGAAGCGGTCTCTTTTGGCGAAACCCTGTTCGGCCCCTTACGGGCGTCATTGCTCAAGCACACCTTTCGTGCCCCTCCCCCGCTTCTGCCCGACTGGGAGGATAATTCCTGGGCGAGAGGCGCTGCCGCCCTCGTGACCCAGAAGCTCTTCGATTTCGAAACCAGCTCCGGGACTGTCGGCAAGGCCGAGCCGACGGCCGGCGCGTTGCTGTTGAACAGCTGAGTGATGCCTGCATTCGGGAGCAGCAAGAGGCTCCGCGTGGCAGAGAAACCGTCCGTGCGGTTTGCCCGCTGACGACCAATCGCGCAGCACAAAATTACCCTTGAAAGCACAATAATTCTCTGGTCGCTCGAGCCGTTATAGGCATAATCGCGTCTCACAGACAGCGAGCAACTGCCGACGAGGAGAGGCAGAAGGAGGAGAAAGCGTAGTTTTACTGCGTTTTTGCGGCTTGGAGGAACATACCTTCGGCCAATATTCCCCCTTGTTGTTCGTTCGAATAGAGGTGAGGGTCATGAGTTTCAAAATCGCTATCATAGGCGCGGGCAGCGTCGGCTTCACGAAGAAATTATTCACGGACATCCTCTGCGTTCCGGAGTTCAAGGATGTCGAATTCGCGCTGACCGATCTCAGCGAACATAACCTCAAAATGATCAAGGCGATCCTTGACCGGATCGTCTCGTCGAACGATCTCCCGACCCGCGTGACGGCGACAACTGATCGCCGCAAAGCGATCGAAGGCGCCAGATATGTCATCAGCTGCGTGCGCGTCGGTGGGCTCGAGGCCTATGCCGACGATATCCGCATTCCGCTGAAATACGGCATCGACCAGTGTGTCGGCGATACGATCTGTGCCGGCGGCATCCTCTACGGCCAGCGCAACATTCCCGTCATTCTCGATTTCTGCAAGGACATCCGCGAGGTCGCCGAGAGCGGCGCCACGTTCCTGAACTATGCAAACCCGATGGCGATGAACACTTGGGCCGCGATCGAATACGGCAAGGTCAACACGGTCGGCCTTTGCCACGGCGTACAGCACGGCGCCGAACAGATCGCCGAAGTCCTGGGCGCCAAGTCGAAGCAGGAGCTTGACTATGTCTGCTCGGGCATAAACCACCAGACATGGTTTGTCGATTTGCGCCTCAATGGCCGTAAGATCGGCAAGGACGAGCTGATTTCAGCCTTTGAGGCTCACCCGGTCTATTCCCAACAGGAGAAGCTGCGCATCGATGTGTTGAAGCGCTTCGGCGTCTATTCGACTGAAAGCAACGGCCACCTGTCCGAATACCTGCCCTGGTATCGCAAGCGGCCGGACGAGATCAAAAAATGGATCGACATGTCCGACTGGATCCATGGCGAGACCGGCGGCTATCTCCGGCATTCAACCGAAACCCGCAACTGGTTCGAGACTGAATTCCAGCAGATCCTCGACTCGGCCGCCGCTCCCATCGAACCGGCACGTCGCTCGAACGAGCATGCAAGCCATATTCTCGAGGCGCTGGAGACGAACCGTGTCTATCGGGGTCACTTCAACGTCAAGAACAACGGCGTCATCACCAATCTGCCCGCCGACGCGATCATAGAATCGCCCGGCTTCGTCGATCGGTTCGGCATCAACATGGTAGCCGGCATCACCCTGCCCGAAGCCTGCGCTGCAACCTGCATCGCATCGATCAACGTCCAGCGCATGTCGGTGCACGCAGCGGTCACCGGCGACATCGACCTCCTGAAGCTGGCTGTACTGCATGATCCGCTCGTCGGCGCAGTTTCCACCCCGGAAGAGGTCTGGCAGATGGTTGACGAGATGGTCGTCGCCCAGGCCCGCTGGCTTCCCCAATATGCGCATGCGATCGACGGCGCCAAGGAGCGGCTGTCGAAGTCCAAGGTGCAGACGCGAGACTGGAAGGGCGCGGCAACCCGCAACGTCCGTTCGATCGAGGAACTAAGGGTTGAGAAGGCCGCGCTGAAGCAAGCGGGCTGATAGATCAGGGACGAAATGGCGGCGGCGGATCTTTGGAGGAGAGACGCCGTTCGGCCGGTTCGTTTCATGTGTGGAGGAGCCGAGCAGTCCTCAATGGACGCTCGCGACAAGAGGGAGAGACGATGACCCATTTCCGACCCATCAGCATTGTTGCGGGGCTGGCGCTTGCTGCGTCCGTTCTTGCGATGAATGCGCACGCCGCCGAGCCGACCGTGGCGCCGGTGGCGCCAGCCTTCCCGGCCGAAGGCAAGATCAAATATGTCGCCCGCGACTCCATCCTGGAGTTCAAGGCGCTTGCGGAATATCACGAGCCCGACTGGGTCAACGACAAGTTCGTCAAGACCGGCAAGTTGCCGCCGCTCAAGGAGCGCCTGCCCAAGGAGCCGCTGGTCTATAAGACTGGCAACATGCCCGACGGCATCGGTGTCTATGGCGACACAATGCGCCACGTCATCGGCGGACGGCCGGAAGGTTGGAACTACGGCGCCGGCCAGACCCAGGGTTGGGGCGGCATCGACATCGGCCTTTCGGAATGCCTGACGCGGACTGCACCGCTATTCCAGGTCGAGGCAAAAGACACCGAACCGCTGCCGAACCTTGCCAGGAGCTGGGAATGGTCGCCGGATGGCCACAAGCTCACCATGCACCTGATCGAAGGGGCCAAGTGGTCCGACGGCGTCGCCTTCAACGCTGACGACGTAATGTTCTACTGGGACGACGAAGTCGTCGACCCCAACGTATCACCGCTCAACGGCGCAACGCCGGAGACCTTCGGTGTCGGAACGACGCTGAAGAAGATCGATGACTACACTGTCGAATGGACCTTCAAGGACGCATTTCCGCGGCAATATCTGTTCGCCATGGCCTACGGCACGTTCTGCCCCGGCCCTTCGCATATCCTGAAGCCGCAGCATCCGAAATATTCCAAGAACACCTACGACCAGTTCAAGAACGCCTTTCCGCCGGAATATATGAACATGCCGGTCATGGGTGCCTGGGTGCCGGTCGAATATCGGCCTGACGACATCATCGTGATGCGCCGCAACCCCTATTACTGGAAGGTCGACGAGAAGGGCAACCAGCTGCCCTACCTCAACGAACTCCACTACAAGCTTTCGACATGGGCAGACCGGGACGTTCAGGCCGTTGCCGGCTCAGGCGACATCTCCAACCTGGAACAGCCGGAAAACTTCGTGGCTTCGCTGAAGCGCGCCGCGCAGCCGGATGCGCCGTCCCGTCTCGCCTTCGGGCCGCGTCTGATCGGCTATAATCTGCATATGAACTTCTCGGCGAACGGCTGGGGAAATCCCGATGCACGCGAACAGGCTGTTCGCGAGCTGAACCGTAACCTCGACTTCCGCAAGGCCGTGACGATGGCACTCGATCGCAAGGCGACCGGCGAATCGCTGGTCAAGGGGCCGTTCACGGCCATCTATCCGGGCGGCCTCTCCTCGGGCACCGGCTTCTACGACCGCCAGTCGACCGTCTACTATCCCTTCGATCTTGCCGGCGCCAAGGCTGAACTGGCGAAAGCGGGCTTGAAGGACACCGATGGCGACGGCATCGTCAACTTCCCGACCGGCACTGCCGGCGGCAAGGACGTCGAGATCGTGCTTCTCGTCAATAACGACTACGGCACCGACAAGAGCCTTGCCGAAGGTGTTATTGCGCAAATGGAGAAGCTCGGGATCCGGGTTATCCTCAACTCGCTGACCGGCACCCAGCGTGACGCTGCAAACTATGCGGGCCGCTTCGACTGGATGGTGATGCGCAATCACACGGAGCTCTCTTCCGTGGTGCAGAACACCGAACAGCTAGCACCGGTTGGCCCGCGCACAAGCTGGCATCACCGGGCGCCGGAAAATGGTCAGCTCGATCTGATGCCCTTCGAACAGCAGCTGGTCGATATCGTCGACAAGTTCATGACCACGCAGGACAATGACGAGCGTACCAAGCTGATGAAGCAGTACCAGAAGGTCTATACGGAGAACGTCAACACCGTCGGGCTGACCGAATATCCAGGCGCGCTGATCATCAACAAGCGTTTCTCGAATATTCCGCAGGGAACGCCGATCTTCATGTTCAACTGGGCCGAGGATGCGATCATTCGCGAGCGTGTCTTCGTCGCGGCCGACAAGCAGGGCAAGTATGAGCTGTTTCCGCAGCAGCTGCCCGGCAAGCCCGGCGATAGCGGCCCGATCAACTAGCCTCCCAGGGGAAATGAAGTCTCCGGTCGCACGCGGGTGCGGCCGGGCCCCGATGAACACAGCCGTCGCTTAACGCTCCGACAGAGCCCGAACCGATGGCGGCAACAAGAGAAATAACCGTCCCATGTTGCGATTTCTGCTCGTCCGTATCGCCTCGGCAATTCCGGTGCTCTTCATCCTGAGCCTGGTGACCTTCACGATCATTCAGGCGCCGCCGGGTGACTACGCTGACTATATCCGCTCGCAGGCCATGAACCAGGGCGGCGCGTCCTTCGCGCAGGCCGATGCCCAGGCACAGGCCTATCGCAAGGAACACGGTCTCGATAAGCCGATACCAATTCAATATCTCAACTGGATCGGCGGCATCGTCACCCATGGCGATTTCGGCTACAGCATGTTCTACAACAAGCCGGTGGCCGACGTTGTCGGTGAGCGGCTGCCGCGAACCCTGATCCTCGCGCTTGTCTGCCATATCTTCGCGTCGATACTGGGCATCAGTTTCGGCATATTGGCGGCGACGCGACAATATAGCTGGATCGACACGGTGCTGTCGGGCGTCGCTTTCCTCGGCATGACGGTGCCGCGCTTCCTGATGGCGCTGATCATCGTCTATCTGCTTGTCTTCCAGCTCAACGTCGCGGAAATCGGCAGTTTCTATTCGCCGCAATATGGTGGCGCACCCTGGTCCTTCGCAAAGCTCGGCGATCTCATCCGACACGTCTGGCCGGTGGTCGCAATCGCCACCTTCGGCGGGCTTGCCTACAACATGCGCATCATGCGCGGCAACCTGCTGGATACGCTGAACGCGCAATATGTCGAAACGGCCCGCGCCAAGGGCCTGAGCGGGGCGGCTGTTGTCATGCGTCACGCCGTGCCGAACGCGCTACATCCGCTGGTCATGTACCAGGGCGTCGTGCTTCCCTACATGCTGACCGGGGAGATCGAGACGGCGATCGTCTTTGCGCTTCCGACCGTCGGCCCCGCCATCGTCGGTTCCATGGCCGTCGGCGACGTCTATGTGACGGCGACCTTCATGATGGTCCTGTCCGCCACGTTGATCGTCGGAAACATCATCGCCGATATGCTCCTCGCCTTGCTCGACCCGCGGGTCCGCCAACACGGAGGAGCGTTCTGATGCTGGCTTTCTCGGACTCCACACCCCCGACTGAAGAAAAGCTGAAGCCTACGGGCGGCAATGAGAGCTATCCCGCACTTGTCTGGCGACGCCTGAAACGCTCGTGGACCGGCATGAGCGGCCTCCTTCTTGTGGTTCTCCTGCTGCTCATGTCCGTTTTCGCGGAATTCGTTGCACCGCTTGACCCGAAGGCGACCGACAGCGGCTTTGCGCCACCGCAGGTGATGAGCTTTCACGACAAGGACGGCAATTTCTCGCTCCAGCCGCGCGTCTATGCGCTTGCCGAAACCGAGGAGCTCGATCCGGTGACGTTTCAGCCGATCGTCGGACCGGACTACAACAATCCCCGGCTTCTCGGTTTCTTCGTCAAGGGCGCGTCCTATGATCTGTTCGGCCTGATCCCGGGGGACCGGCATCTCTTCGGGACGACCGACGGCCAGCCGGTACATTTTCTGGGTACTGACAAGTTCGGCCGCGACATTCTTTCGCGCGCCGTCTACGGTTCGCGCGTCTCGCTGATGATCGCGCTGACCGTCGTGTTCATTGTCACGGTGGTCGGGACGACGGTCGGCATGGTGTCGGGCTACTTCGGCGGCACGTTCGATGCCTGGCTGCAGCGCTTCGTCGACCTCGTGCTCGCCTTCCCGCAATTGCCGCTCTATCTGGCCTTGACTTCGCTCATCCCGGTGACCGCGCCAACCAATGTCTTTCTGGCCTTTGTGATCATCGTCATGTCGGCGCTCGGCTGGGCGCAGATGTCGCGCGAGGTGCGCGGCAAGACGCTCGCGCTGGCGCGGATCGACTATGTTCGCGCTGCGATGGCCGTCGGTGCCACCGACCGCCGCATCATCCTGCAACACATCTTTCCAAACGTGATGAGCCACGTCATCGTTTCCGTGACACTGGCAATTCCGAGTGTCGTGCTGCTCGAATCCTTCCTCGGTTTCCTTGGATTCGCCGTCAAGCCGCCGCTGATCTCCTGGGGCCTGATGCTGCAGGACACCTCGACCTATTCCGTCATCGGCTCCTATCCCTGGATCCTTTCGCCCGTCGCCTTCGTGCTGATCACCGTCTTTGCGTTCAATGCGCTCGGCGACGGTCTGCGCGATGCTGTCGACCCCTATTGAGAAGGAGGACGCAACGTGGCTCTTGCACTCGTCAACCCGTTTGCCCCCGCCGTTCGACATGATAGCGAAGGGCGCACGACGTCGCCTGTCATCGACGCCCGCAATGTCGCCGTCACCTTCAAGGTCGAGGACGGCATGGTCGAAGCCGTCAAGGATATCTCTTTCCAGCTCTATCGCGGCGAGACGATCGCCATCGTTGGCGAATCCGGCTCCGGAAAATCCGTGACGGCAAGGACCGTGATGGGACTGCTGACCAAGCGGGCAGTCGTGGCGCCACAATCCACCGTCGACTATGACGGCCGTAACGTTCTGAAATTCTCCGAGAGGGAGCGGCGCAAGCTGCGCGGCGACCGCATCTCGATGATCTTCCAGGAGCCGATGAGCTCCCTGAACCCGATCTACACCATCGGCAGCCAGATCGTTGAGGCGATCCGCGTGCATCGGCGTATGAGCCGCCGCGACGCGCAGAACCGGGCGCTGGAGCTTCTGAAGCAGGTGCAGATCCCCGATCCTGCCGCACGTCTGAACCAGTATCCGCATCAGCTGTCCGGCGGCCAGCGCCAGCGCGTGATGATCGCCATGGCGCTCGCCAACGATCCCGACGTGCTGATTGCCGACGAGCCGACGACGGCACTCGACGTCACCGTCCAGGCTCAGATCCTCAACCTGATCCGCAATCTCCAGCAGCAGCTCGGCATGGCCGTGATCCTGATCACGCACGACCTGACGGTCGTCAAGCAGTTCTCCGACTATGTGTATGTCATGCAGCATGGCGAGATGCGCGAGCACAATACGACCGAGGCACTTTTCGCCAACCCACAGCACGCCTACACCCGGCATCTGCTTGCGTCTGAGCCCAAAGGCCATGCCAAGCCCTTGCCGGAGGGCTGCGATACTATCCTCGAAGGCAAGGCAGTGCGGGTGTCCTTCATGCTGCGCCACGGGACCTTCTTCAAGCCGGAAATGCGGGCGCTCGTTGCCGTCGACAGCCTCGATATCGAGCTGAAAAGGCATGAGACACTGGGCATCGTCGGCGAATCCGGCTCCGGCAAAACGACGTTCGGCCAGGCGCTGCTGCGCTTGATCAATTCGGAAAGCGGCGAGATCTATTTCGACCGCCAGGCGATCCACGACCGGTCACGCAATGAGATGCGCCCGCTGCGCTCGCGCATGCAGATCGTCTTCCAGGATCCATTCTCATCGCTCAATCCCCGCATGCCGGTGGGGCAGATCATCGAGGAGGGGTTGATCGTCAACGGCATCGGCGCCGACAAGTCGGAGCGGTTGGGACGGGTGAAGGACGCGCTCGTCAGCGCCGGGATGCCAGCCAATATCCTCTCACGCTTTCCGCACGAATTTTCCGGCGGCCAGCGCCAGCGCATCGCGATTGCCCGCGCCATCGCACTGGAGCCCGAATTCATCCTGCTGGACGAGCCCACTTCGGCGCTCGATCTCTCGGTCCAGGCGCAGATCATCGACTTGCTGCGCAAGCTGCAGGACGAACGCGGTCTCAGCTATCTGTTCATCTCGCACGACCTCAAGGTCGTTCGTGCCCTCTGCCATCGCGTCATGGTCATGCAGAACGGCCAGATCATCGAAGAGGGTCCTGTCGAGGACGTCCTTTCCCACCCCCAAACCCCCTACACGGCCCGGCTGGTGAAGGCCGCGTTCGAGGTAGCCTGACATTTACGTGCGGAGACATTGATGACAGCCAACCCCAAGATCACCTTCATCGGCGCCGGCTCGACGGTGTTCATGAAGAACATCATCGGCGACATCCTGCAGCGCCCGGCGCTGTCGGGTGCGAGGATCGCCCTGA
>NZ_PCDP01000059.1 GCF_003240585.1 Arminella tubonensis | reverse complement strand
ACGAGACAACCGCCTTCCAGCAAATCACCCCAGTCCCGTCCATCAGTTTCTCAAGAAACCCTAGAACGAAGCAGTTCGTCGCCAGCAGCGCCGCCGCCCTCGTCAGTGATCGGGCTTATAGACCCTACCCACAGAACTAGTCAACACACCCAATCACAAGTTTTTTGACAATTTTGTAACAGACTGTTTTTGTTGGTAAATCTTAGAGATTTAATCTGCTGCCGCAAAAATCGACCTGAAGACGCGGCATTTCGGAATTCAGTTTGCTGCCGCGGCGCTGATTTTGTTGCCCAGGGCAGACATTCCGGTCCGAATATTTCCTTTTCCGTATTCTACGCCTCCCTCACTGGAATTGCCAGCTTGCAGCCCGGCACGTAATGAGAGGACTGACAACGGTCGGATATTAGAGGCGAAGGGGTGATCCATGCTGGTGCTTGACGAGATGCAGACGCGCGAAGCCCTGGCCTGGCCCGATTTGATCGAAGCGATCGCTGAGATGTTCAAGAGTACCTGCGTCATGCCGATCCGACATCACCATCATATGGAGGTGCCGGGAGAAAGCGCCGCGACATTGCTGTTGATGCCTGCCTGGGTTCCCGGCGCCTATTCCGGCGTCAAAGTTCTGTCGCTTTTTCCCGACAATACCACGCGCTCGCTTCCGGCTATCTTCGGCACCTATCTATTGTCATCGGGAAAGACCGGCGAAATGCTGGCCATCCTCGACGGCGGTGAACTGACCGCACGGCGGACAGCCGCGACATCGGCGCTTGCGGCGCGATATCTGGCGCGCGCCGATGCGGAAGAGCTGCTCGTCTGCGGCACCGGGCGGCTTTCGCTCAATCTTATACAAGCGCATGCAGAGGTGCGGCCGCTGAAGCGGATCCGGATCTGGGGCCGCAACGCGGCGAATGCCGAAGCGACGGCAGCGGAGGCGCGCGAACTCGGTTTCGAGGCAGAAGCAGTCACTGACATCGAGACGGCGGCCCGAAGCGCCGACGTCATCTCCTGCGCGACACTGTCGAGCGAGCCGCTGATCCGGGGCGAATGGCTGAAGCCCGGCGCCCATCTCGATCTGGTCGGCGGGTTCAAGCCTGAGATGCGCGAAACGGATGACACCGCGATTCGACGCTCGGAGGTTTTTGTCGACACTCGCGCAGGCGCGATGAGCGAGGCTGGTGATATCGTCCAGCCGCTGAAGAGTGGCGTGCTTGCGGCCGAGGCCATTCGTGCAGAGCTTTCGGAGCTGGTAGGCGAAACCAAGCAGGGGCGTCGCAGCGATCGCGACATCACGCTGTTCAAATCGGTCGGTGCGGCTCTCGAGGATCTGGCCGGTGCGATCCTTGCCTATGAACATATGACTGGCAGAGCAGACGCAAGGCGATGATCCCTCCACTTCCCAATCTACCGGTCTCTCATGTCCTTGCCGATATTGCTGCGGCCCTGCGCGACCACCGGCGCGCGGTACTGTCGGCGCCGCCCGGCGCCGGCAAGACGACGCTCGTGCCGCTGCATTTGCTTGGCGAGACCTGGCGCGGCGATGGCAAGATCATCGTGCTCGAGCCGAGGAGACTGGCAGCACGGGCGGCTGCGGCGCGTATGGCCTCGTTGCTTGGCGAACAGGTGGGCGGAACCGTCGGCTACCGGATGCGGCTGGACAACCGCGTTTCAGGCAAGACCCGGGTCGAGGTGGTGACCGAAGGCGTCTTTGCGCGCATGATCCTCGAGGACCCGGAACTGGCAGGCGTTTCCACCGTCATTTTCGACGAATTCCATGAGCGTTCGCTGGATGCGGATTTCGGATTGGCACTGGCTCTGGACGTACAGTCTGCGCTACGCGAGGATCTTCGCATTCTCGTCATGTCGGCAACACTCGATATCGAACGCGTCGCAACCTTGCTCGACAACCCGCCCGTGATCAAAAGCATGGGCCGAAGCTTCCCGATCGATATTCGCTACAAGGATCGCCCGGGCGGCGAACGGGTCGAGGATTCGGTGACCCGGGCGATCCTGGAGGCTCACGGCGCCGAGCTGGGTTCAATCCTTGCATTTCTGCCCGGGCAAGCCGAGATCACCCGCACGGCAGAACGGCTGCAGGGCCGCTTCGGACCTGAGACCGTGATCGCGCCGCTCTATGGCAATCTCAGCCAGGGCGAACAGGACGCGGCTATCCGGCCCGCGCCCAAGGGTACGCGCAAGATCGTGCTTGCCACCTCGATCGCCGAGACCTCGATCACCATCGATGGCGTCCGGATCGTCATTGACAGCGGCATGCAGAGGCTGCCGGTGTTCGAAGCCTCGACCGGTATTACACGGCTCGAAACGGTGCGCGTTTCGCGGGCGTCTGCGGACCAACGGGCGGGCCGGGCGGGGCGCACGGAGCCGGGCATCGCGGTTAGGCTATGGCATCAGGGCCAAATGGCGGCGCTCCCTGCGTTCACTCCGCCGCAGATCCTGTCGACAGATCTCTCCGGCCTGGCGCTGGATCTTGCGCATTGGGGGGTGCAGGACCCTGCGACCCTTGATTTCGTTGACCAGCCACCGGCAACGACGCTCAACGAGGCACGAACGCTGCTAAGGCAGCTCGGGGCACTTGACCTGGAGAACAGCCTGACAGCCCGCGGCCGATTGATGCGGGAACTGGCATTGCCGCCGCGCCTGGCGGCAATGGTGATTTCGGTGTCAGATCTCGGCCATGCGCGCGAGGCCGCGCTGCTTGCCGTGCTGCTGACAGAACAGGGGCTCGGCGGACCGAGTGTCGATCTTGAGGAGCGGTTGCGGCGGTTCAAAACCGAGAGGGGAGAGCGGTCTGAGGCGGCGCGCAAGCTGGCCGGGCGGCTTGCCGCGACGGCCAGCGCCGGGACCCCATCACAGGAGCCCGTCCTCGCCGGCCAATTGCTGCTCCATGCCTTTCCGGACCGGATCGCGCTGCAACGTGGCGGACGCGGTCGCTTCGTCATGGCAAACGGCCGCGGCGCGGAGCTGCCGGAAACAGAGCGGCTGGCCGGCTGCTCGATGCTTGTCATCGCCGACCTTACAGGACGGGCAGCGCAGGCGCGCATTCTGGCGGCAGCCGAGATTTCGCGCGCGGATGTCGAGGCTCACCTACCCGGAGAGATCGGAAGCGAGGACCAGTGCGTGTTCGACAAGGCGAGCCGTCAGGTGCGCGCCCGCCGCGTGACGCGCCTTGGGGCCATCATCTTCGACGAGACGCCGCTACCGCGGCCATCGGGCGTGCGCGTGGCCAAGGCGCTGGCCGAAGGCGTGCGAGATCTCGGGCTTGAGGTGTTGCCGTTTTCCAAGGAGGCCGCGCAATTGCGCGATCGGATCGGTTTCCTCTATCGCACACTCGGAGATCCCTGGCCCGACATGAGCGACGAGGCATTGCTGACACGGCTTGATGAGTGGTTTGTTCCGTTTCAGGCGGAGGCGCGCGGCCTCTCCGATATATCGTCCAGCGGGCTTTCGAACGGGCTGATGTCGCTGGTGCCGCATGAACTGCAGCGGGAGCTTGGCCGGCTGGCGCCGACACATTTCGAGGCGCCGACAGGCCAGCGTCACGCCATACAGTATGACGGCGGCGAACCGCTGCTGACAATCCGGGTCCAGGAGTTGTTCGGGCTGAAGCAGCATCCCGCCATCGGCGGCGGGCGGTTGCCGCTGGTGCTGGAGCTGACCTCTCCGGCTCACCGCCCGATCCAGACGACCCGCGATCTGCCCGGGTTCTGGGCGGGTTCGTGGAGAGACGTACGCGCCGACATGCGTGGGCGATACCCGCGGCATCCCTGGCCGGAAGATCCTGCGGTGGCAACGCCGACGACAAGGGTGAAGCCGCGTGGTACATGAGCCGCCGTCGGGTTTCAAAGGATTGGGTCTGATGGCAGACACGGACGCAAAGCTCCCGGACGACTATCATACGAGCAGACGGCTGCGCTTGCAGACGCTGGTTCGCTTGCGCTGGCTTGCGGTCGGCGGCCAGACGGCTACGGTGATGATCGTCGCCTTCTGGCTCAAGTTTCCGCTGCCGCTGCTGGCCGCCTGCGTGCTGATCGCCTGTCTTGCCTGGATCAACTTTTTCCTGACCTTGCGCTACCCGGCGACGCACAGGCTGGAGCCGCCGGCAGCCTTTGCGCTGCTCGGGCTCGACCTGCTGCAGCTCTCCGGTCTTCTTTTCATTACTGGCGGTCTTGCCAATCCGTTCTCGGTGCTGGTCTGCGTTCCGGTCATCATTTCCTTTGCCTCGCAACCGATCCGCTACAGCATGGCATTGATCACGTCGGCGATGATTTGCATCACCGCATTGGCGTTCTCGCCGTTTCGTCTTCCCTGGTACGGCGGTCTCGAGATCAACGTGCATAGCGTCATGCAGCTCGGCGTCTGGTGCGCGATCGCCTCGACCATGGCGTTTGCGGCCTTCTACGCCTATCGCGTTTCCATGGAGGCAAGCCAGCTGGCCGACGCACTGGCAGCAACGGAGCTTGTGCTCCAACGCGAGAAGCACCTTTCGCAGCTCGACGGACTTGCTGCCGCCGCCGCCCATGAGCTCGGTACGCCGCTCGCAACGATCAGCGTCGTGGCCAAGGAGATGGAACGGGAACTCGGCCATGACGAGCGCTACCGCGAGGACGTCGCGCTGCTGCGCAGTCAGAGCGAACGTTGCCGCGACATATTGCGCCGGCTGACCACGCTTTCGTCGGAGAACGAAGCCCATATGCGGCACCTGACATTATCTTCGATGATGGAGGAGATCATCGCGCCGCATCGCGAGTTCGGTATCAATCTGGAGCTGATCGAGAAGAACCCGCGAACTGGTGAGCCGGTCCTCAATCGCAATGCCGGAATTATGTATGGGCTCGGCAATCTGATCGAGAACGCGGTGGACTATGCGCGCAAGAAGGTGACGGTGACCCTGGAGTTCGATGCGGCAACGCTTACAATCCTCATCGAGGACGACGGCATCGGCTACGCGCCCGAAATCCTGGCACGGATCGGGGAGCCATATGTCACCAGCAGGCAGCGCGACGACACCGCCGGCGGGCTCGGGCTCGGGCTGTTCATTGCCAAGACGTTGCTGGAGCGCTCGGGCGCGATTTTGATTTTCGGCAACCGAGATCCGGAAGCGCCGGGAGCACGTATTGAGATCCGTTGGCCGCGAATGTTGATCGACAGCAATTCGACAAATTGAATTTACGCGCCTAAAACGACAATCAGGAAACGCTGAAATTGTTAGGGCGGCCATGCCGCCGGGATTGTGTGGGAATGACAGACGTAAATGAAGATGTGCGAGCCGAACCGCTTGTCGCAGCCGGAGGTATTGACGACCACATCGGGCCTGACGCAAGCCTGTTGATCGTTGATGACGATGGGCCGTTTCTGCGTCGCCTGGCGCGCGCAATGGAAACGCGGGGATTTCAGGTCGAGACGGCCGAGTCCGTCGCGGAGGGCGTCGCCAAATCGAAAGCTCATCCGCCGAAATATGCCGTCGTGGATCTGAGGCTCGGTGACGGGAACGGGCTCGACGTTGTCGCCGCCATTCGCCAGCGACGCGACGACACGCGCGTTATCGTGCTCACGGGATATGGCAACATAGCGACAGCCGTAACAGCTGTTAAGCTGGGCGCGCTAGATTATCTCGCAAAACCTGCCGATGCGGACGATGTCTATCTGGCGCTGACGCAGCGGCCGGGCGAAAAGGCCGATGTGCCGGAAAACCCGATGTCGGCGGATCGTGTCCGTTGGGAGCATATTCAGCGCGTCTATGAAATGTGCGAGCGAAACGTGTCGGAAACGGCAAGGCGCCTCAACATGCATCGTCGGACGCTGCAGCGCATTCTTGCGAAGCGCGCGCCTAAGTAGATCGAGCTATTCCATCGGAAACGGCTTGCCCGTCGCCCACTCGGCCATGAGTAGTCGCTGCGCCGCCGCGCGGGAAAAATTCAGCGTGACTGATTTTCGCGTCGAAGGCGGCAGGCGATGTTCCGGCGCTTCCCTGACCATATGAGCGCCGTATCCGTCGGACAGAAACAGGCCGCAGTCCTCCGGGAAGATATCGAGCGGAACATCCTTGTGTGTAGCGAAGAACAGGCGGTCGCAGTGCTGGCGATAGTCCGGCCATTTGCGATCGACGCGAAAGTCTTCGATCGAGGATTTGATCTCGACGATCCAGACCTCACCCTTTTCAGACAGCGAAATGAGATCCGCCCGACGTCCGGAAGCCAGAGGCAATTCCGGCAGCACGGCATGGCGCATCTCGTGAAGCAATAATTGCATGCCTTTGCGCACAAGCATGGCCCGGTCCGACTGGCGGCCATCTATTAACGGATTGTTATTATAAACATTCAAAATGGTCATGATCACCACTTAGGCCGCGCAAGAATTGTTGCAAAAAAACCATGCGGTTCTAATTTGCGCCTGACATGATCTTTGTTGCGCTGCAGTCGCTTGCAAAGGCGCAGTATATCGAAAATAACCCGTAGTCAAAGATGGTTGATGCAATCCCTCTTCCCCGACTCATAACCCGAGAGACATCCATGCGCCTCCGCAATGCAATGACCGTATTCGGCCTTGTCGCGACATTTGCCGCGGCCGGCAATATAGCGACCGCCTCAGCAGCTCCGATCAGCTCCGCAAGTTCTTCTGTCGAAACGCTCAAGACGTTCGATGGCGACTATGGCGTTACGCCCGACGCCGGCTTCTCCCTCCCGGCAATTCCGATCCAGAAGGTCAAGCCTGAGTTCCGCCGCCAGATCGTCACCTATCAGACGACAGAGGCGCCCGGGACGATCATCGTCAACACGCGCGAACGTCATCTCTACTACGTTCTCGCCGACAATCAGGCGATCCGCTACGGCATCGGCGTCGGCAAGCAGGGCTTTGCATGGTCGGGGAACGCCTATGTTGCCTGGAAGCAGGAATGGCCGACCTGGCACCCGCCAAAGGAAATGGCCGAGCGCAAGCCGGAAGTCGCCAAGTATGTCGACGACGGAATGAACCCGGGCCTCGAAAACCCGCTCGGTGCGCGCGCAATGTACCTCTACAACGACAAGGGCCAGGATACGCTCTTCCGCCTGCATGGCACGCCGGAATGGGCGTCGATCGGCACTGCGGCTTCCTCCGGCTGCATCCGCATGATCAACCAGGACGTTATCGACCTCTACAAGCGCGTTCTGCCGGGCCACACGACCAAGGTCGTCGTCATCCAGTAATTTCGGAAAGCCAGACATTCAAAAGGCCGCGGGATAGATCATCCGGCGGCCTTTTTCTTTGTCTTCGTTTTAGGCGAGAGATCTCGACTACGAGGTTTGTCTCGCCTTGAGCTCGATCCGCCGACGATGCAGGACAGGCTCGGTGTAGCCGTTCGGCTGTTCGCGGCCCTTCAAGACCAGGTCTAATGCAGCCTGAAATGCGATCGACCCGTCGAAATTGGCAGCCATGGCCGTATATTCGGGATCGGATGCATTCTGCTGATCGACGACTGCGGCCATCCGCTTCATGGTCTCAACGATCTGTGCTTCGGTCACCACCTTGTGGTGCAGCCAGTTGGCCATGTGCTGCGCGGAGATGCGCAGCGTGGCACGATCCTCCATCAGGCCGACATTGTTGATATCAGGCACCTTCGAGCAGCCGACGCCCTGGTCGACCCAGCGCACGACGTAGCCGAGGATACCTTGCGCATTGTTGTCGAGTTCACGCTGGATTTCCTCCGGCGTCCAGTTCGGGCGAACGGCAACCGGCACGGACAGGATGTCGGAAAGCTTGGCCCGGGCGCGATCCTTCAGGCTCTGCTGGATGCGTGCGACATTGACGCGGTGGTAGTGCGTGGCGTGCAGCGTCGCGGCTGTCGGCGACGGCACCCAAGCGGTGTTGGCGCCGGCCTTCGGATGGGCGATCTTCTGCTCCAGCATCGCCGCCATCAGATCCGGCATCGCCCACATGCCCTTGCCGATCTGCGCGTGGCCGGAGAGACCGCATTCAAGCCCGATATCGACATTCCAGTTCTCGTAGGCGGCGATCCAGGCTGCTTGCTTCATGTCGCCCTTGCGGATCATCGGGCCGGCCTCCATCGACGTATGGATCTCGTCCCCAGTACGGTCGAGGAAGCCGGTGTTGATGAACACGACGCGCTCGCGGGCGGCACGGATGCATTCCTTGAGGTTGATCGTTGTGCGACGTTCCTCGTCCATGATGCCCATTTTGATGGTGTTGCGCGCCATCCCGAGCACGTCTTCGACCCGCGAGAAGATTTCGACCGCGAAGGCAACTTCTTCCGGACCGTGCATCTTCGGCTTGACGACATACATCGAGCCCTTGCGCGAATTCTTGTGCCTGCCGTTTGGCCCCACGTCATAGAGTGCAATCAAGCCCGTGATCATCGCATCCATGATCCCTTCCGGCACTTCGTTGCCGTCGTGGTCCAGGATGGCCGGATTGGTCATCAGGTGGCCGACGTTCCGTATCAGCATCAGCGAGCGGCAGCGGAGCTCGAAGCTCGATCCATTCGGTGCCGTGTACTCGACGTCCGGATTGAGCCGTCGGGTGAAGCTCTTGCCACCTTTCTCGACCTCTTCGGTCAAATCGCCCTTCATGAGGCCGAGCCAATTGCGATAGACGGCTGTCTTGTCCTCGGCGTCGACGGCCGCGATCGAATCCTCGCAGTCCATGATGGCTGTGATCGCCGATTCGAGGCGGACGTCTGAGATATTGGCCGGATCGGATTTGCCGATCGCGGTCGTAGCGTCGATGGCGATCTCGATATGGACGCCATTGTTCTTCAGAAGTACATGCGTCGGCGCCGAGGCGCCGCCGAGATAGCCGGCAAAGTGCCCGGCATCGGCTAACGAAATATGTTCGCCATCGGTTGTGGACAGCGCCAGCGCTCCATCCTTTATTGTGAAGCCTGCGACATCCTTCCAGCTGGCATCAGCAAGCGGCACTGCCGCGTCGAGAAAATCGCGGACCCAGGCGATGACCTTTTCGCCCCGGATCGGATTGTAGCCCCTGCCCTTCTCGGCGCCGTCCGTTTCCGCAATCGCATCGGTACCGTAGAGTGCGTCGTAGAGCGATCCCCAGCGCGCATTGGCGGCGTTGAGGGCATATCGCGCGTTTATGACGGGAACGACCAGCTGAGGGCCGGCGATCAGCGCAATCTCGTCATCCACGTTCGACGTCGAGACAGAAAAATCGGAGCCTTCGGGAATGAGATAACCGATCTCGCGTAGGAACGTTTCATAGGCGCCCATATCGCTTGGAGCGCCGTTGCTGCGATACCAGTTGTCGAGCGATGCCTGCAGATTGTCGCGCTTGGCCAGCAATGCACGGTTCTTCGGCGCCAGATCGTGGACGATCGCGGAAAAACCGGCAAAAAAGGCATCCGGATCAACGCCAGAGCCCGGAAGCGCTTCGTCCACCAGAAAATCGTGGAGCACCGCTTCGATCGCAAGCCCGTTTCTATCAATGCGGTTCATGTCGCCTACTCCTGATGCCGTCGTGCAGTTCTAGCTAATGCAGCCAATTTGCGAGCGCGGTTGCCCATAGTCAATTTGTCAGCGGTACAAAAGATTTATCCAATATGCCGGCCGATCAATCGGTAGCGATCCGAGGTCGTCCGCTGGCGGTCGCGATGAACCGTGCCTCCACCAGCTTGCGCGTGCCTTCGATATCGGCGGCGTCGACCTGTTCCACCATCGAAACGACCGGATCTGCAGCGCCGTTCAAACGGGCCTGATCAAGGGCGACCGATCTGGCTCGGGCGCGTGCAGCCTCGAAACCCTTGGCTTCGTCGATAAACCGAAGCGTCTCTCCGGCACCATTTAGGATGAAGACGCCTTCCTCCGGCGTCGTGATGAAGACGGTGGCGCTCGTGCGAACCTGACCGACGACGGCCCCGACGGCATTTGCCACATCCGCATCGGGCGGCACAACGCTTTCGCTTCCAAGCATCTGCGCAATTGCTGGATAATAGACAGGCGCGGAAGCGCCGAGCCCGACCAGCGGTCGGTCGAGCGAAACGGCAAAACGGACAATGCCCGGCGGGCGCTGCAGCGCCCGATCGATCGCCTTAGACTTAGCCGGGTCCAAATCGCCGAGCCCATCTTCCGCCAGGCAGGCGGACAGGATGACTTCCGCCGACTGCCGGGTCAGCCTGTCGACGATCTTCTCCGCCAGTTCCTCGACCGTCGTCGCAACAGGACGAGCGGAGCCATCCTTGATTCGGCAAGCAAGAACGAGGCCCAATCGCGCCGCTTCCGCATTCCACTGGTTTTGTCGGCCGAGAGCATGCATGGCGTCGGAGGGTGTCAGGCCGCAGAGATGCACAAGGCCGCGAGCGACGAGCCGGTCGAGCGTTGCTTTCTGCGGTGTTGATGTAAGGAGCTGGTCGAGCGCGACCGGAGCCGTACCGATCTTCTCGAACAACGCCTGCTCCTGCGGCAGCAAGCCACTTGCCAGATAATCGGGCACGCCTGTTCGGATCGCGAAGCGCCCGTCGTTGCGCCCGAGATGCGGACTGCGCACCTGCCGCTGCAGAACAGTCAGGATCGCGTCGGAGTGCGCTTGAGCCGCGAGGCTCAACGGCAGAAGGCGGCGCGGGCCGAGCTCGAAAGTCGCGACCAGACCGCGTTCGTTGACCCGCACTTCCGAATCGCCGCCGAGGCCGTAGGTGCGCATCGCGACGGCTTCGACCATTGTGCGAAAGCCACCAACGACGGCGCCCTCTGCATCCAGCCGCGGCCGGCCGGCTTCCATGACCGCGACGTCGGTGGTCGTGCCGCCGATATCCGAGACGACGGCGGCGTCGAGACCAGTCAGGTAGTGGGCGCCGACGAGGCTCGCCGCTGGGCCGGACAGAATGGTTTCGATGGGGCGGAGCTTTGCCTCCGAAGCGGAGATCAAAGCGCCGTCGCCGCGCACAACCATCATCGGCGCCGAGATCCCGCGCGCTACGAGGAAATTTTCGCAGGCGCCGACCAACCTGTCGATCATCGAGACCAGGCGGGCGTTCAACAGGGTCGTCAAGGCCCGGCGAGGGCCGCCTAGCTTGGAGGAAAGCTCGTGACTACACGTAACCGGAAGATGCGAGATCTCGCGAATTCGATCGCGAACACGGATTTCATGAGCCGGATTCCGCACAGCAAAATAGCCGGCGACTGCGAATGATGAAACACCTCTCGCCAGTTCTGGCAGCACTTCATCCAGGGCGGCGAGATCGAGTGGATTTTCATTTCCATGAACGTCGTGACCGCCATTGAGGTAGATGACCGGGTCAGATCCGAGCGCATCGGCAAGCCCGCTGCGCTTGAGATCGTCGGGACCGAAGCCGATCATGACGAGGCCGGCGCGTCCGCCCTGCCCTTCGACCAAGGCATTTGTTGCCAACGTCGTCGACAGAGACACCAGACTAATCGCCGAAACCTCTACACCTGCCTCTAATATGACCGCATCGACCGCACCGGCGATGCCGATCGCCAGATCGTGCCGCGTGGTCAGCGACTTGGCCTTGGCGACGACGCCATGGGTTTCGTGGAAAAGGACGGCATCAGTGTAAGTTCCACCGGTGTCGATGCCGAGCAGGAAATGGGAAGTCACGCGCTGATCAAGTCCCTGAAGCGGAAGTTGCCGCAGTTATTGCACCCTTTGCTTCAGCATGGCTAGCCAAAGAGTGGCAGATTCCCGCCTCGCCCCTACGATCTAGCGGCGTGACGAGACAAGCATCGGCAAGCCGCCTTGCGGCTGCGTCGTCAGCTTCTGGACCGGCCACGGATTGGTATTCGCGGTCACATCGAAGCGGAAGCGATGCATCAGCACCGCGAGCGCGATGACCGCCTCCTGCAGGGCGAACGTCGCACCGATGCAGACCCGGGGACCTGCACCGAACGGCAGAAACTGAAACCGGTTGATCCTTGCGCGATTTTCCGGGAGGAAGCGCTCGGGCATAAAGGCGCGCGGCTTTTCCCAGTAGAGCGCATGTCGGTGCAGGGTCCATGGCATGATGAGAACTGTGACACCTGCTGGAATATCGACATTCTCGCCCGACGGGCTGGTCCACCGATCAACCGCGATGGCGGCGCGGTTGATCGACGGCGCCGGCGGGTAAAGCCGCATCGTCTCCTCAAAGGCGGCGCGGACGTGGGGCATCAAATCGAGCCATTCGACCGGCTCGGCGCCGGTGGCGAGCACACGGTCTATTTCCTCTTCCATTTCCACGCGGACACGGGGGACGTTGGCAACGCAGTAAAGGCACCATGCCAGCGCCCTGGCTGTTGTCTCGTGGCCCGCGCCGATGAAGGTCAGGATATTGTCCTCTATCTCCTCCATCGTCAGGCCTTCGGGTCCTGCCTGCTCAAGAAGTAGCGTCAGGAAATCGTCAGGAGCCGCGGCGCGATCCTTCTTCATTTTGTCGAGACGCAAATTCATCGTGTCGCGGACGATACCGCGGAATTTGTCCAACACCTTCTGGCCGCCGATACGCGTCACGCGGGGCACCCAGGAGGGCGCGCGCATGAGGTCCATCGGATCGACGCGGCCCATGCGGTGCAGCAGCTGGTTTACGTCGTCGGCGAAATGGCCGCTGGCCGTGACGATCTCGCCGGAAAAAAGCGTTTCGGCGAGGATCGCGAAGGTGAGCTCGGTCATGTCGGTCGAAATATCGAAGACGACGCCTTCTGACCCAACATTCTCGTACTTCACCGCATATTGTTCAGACTGCGACAGCATCTGGCCGGCGAAACCGCGGGCGTGGCGTGGGGTGAAAACCGGAGCCAGCGCCTTGCGCGAACGCTTCCATACGGGTCCCTCCGCCGTCAGCAAGCCATCGCGCAGGATTGGCCGTAGCACGAGCTGACGGATATCGGACATACGATAATTGGCTGCGTTATCGACCAGCACATGCTTGATCAGACCGGGATCGTTGACGATCAGCGTGCTCTCCCGAAAGAAACGGGTCTGGATCCACGGCAATGTATACGAGGGCTCGCCCCAAAGCTCGAGCGGATTGCGCAGGATCGTACGGATGATTTCCAGCCGCGACGGCGGGACGTTTCTCGGGATCGGAGCGGGCGGCATGAAGGGTTCGGGGCTCATATCCATGAGATCACCTTTCGAAGAATTACCTCTTCCCTCCAGGCGTCGAGCTTAGAGCAGGGACTTGAGGTCGTCGAGCTTGTCGTTGATCAGCCAGCCGTAATAATTCTCTTCCGGCCAGACGGTCTGGCCGGCGCCCTTGTTCCTCGCAGCGAGGGCAGCGGCACGCTGACGCGTGTTGCCCAAATTGTAAAGCGTCGCGGTTACTCCTGGATTACCGGAGATATCCATTCCGGCGATCGAGCGATAGTCGTCGATCGATGTGCGGATCGAAGCGGCGACGAAGGCGAGCGACAGGTCAGGATCCATGATGGCGTGGTAGACGTCGGCGGCTTTCTTCTCATTGAGCTTCGGAATGCCGGAAATCCTGCTGACCTCGTCCGATAGCATCAACGCTGTCAGCGGATTGACCTGGCCGAGCCCGAATGTCTGTCCGGCGTAGAATGGCTGGAAGAAGACCGCGCTGAACCTGTTGTTCGGATAGGACTTGCCATCGACGGTCTTGCCGCGGAAGTCGCTTTCCCAGACATCCTCGCGGCATGTCCAGAGGCTGTAGGATTCGCTCTTGCCGCTGCACCGTGCGAATTGCGGTCGCGCCACGAAATCGTCGACGTCTTCGCCACCATAGGCGAAGCGAAAGCTCTCTCCGGCATAGGATGCCGCCTTGACGTAATAGGACTGCAATCCGTCATAGGCATCGACATTGTATGTGTGCTCGCCGACGATCGCGCCGATCACATGGATCGGCTGGATGCCATAGGCACGGGAAACCGTCTTGATCTTCGACATCAGCTTTGTATCGGTCGCCAGCAGTTCGCGAACCTTCTGGTACTTGCGCTCGAAGGTGGAGTTCGTCCCCTTGGTGCGGCGAACGGAAGCGCCGGGAATGTCAGGCTGCTCGGCGTTGCGATTCCCGGGCGGCACGGTGAGTACACCTGCTGCCCGAGCCGGAATCCAGGACAGGCTTAGCGCCGCCAAAAGAAGGGAGATCAGTATGCGTCGCATGATCGGCTGCCCCGTCGAAAGTTCATCGTATGTTTCGATCAGGGTGCGTGGCGCATAAACTTGGCCGAATGATGCCGGTGCGACGCTTTTCCATGCAAGGAAACGGGCCTTCACTAAAAAGTAAAAGGCCCGCTGTCGAGCTTTAACGTTCGACCCTGCGAAATACCGCAGGATCGCGCTAGAGAATATAGCGCGAAAGATCGGTGTTGCTGGCCAAGTCGCCCACATGTTCCCTGACATAGTCGGCGTCGATCGTCACCGAGGAGCCGCCGCGATCAGGTGCATTGTAGGAAATCTCATCCAGCACGCGTTCCATCACAGTCTGAAGCCGGCGAGCGCCGATGTTCTCGACGGACGAGTTGAGATGGACGGCGACGTCGGCCAGGGCGTCAAGGGCGTCGTCTGTGAAATCAAGCGTCAGGCCCTCGGTCTCCATCAGCGCCTTGTACTGGCGGATGAGGCTAGCCTCGGTTTCGGTCAGGATGCGGCGAAGATCAGCCTTGGTCAGCGGCTTCAGCTCGACGCGGATCGGCAGGCGACCCTGAAGTTCCGGAAGCAGGTCCGATGGCTTCGAAACGTGAAATGCGCCCGATGCGATGAAGAGAATGTGGTCCGTCTTGACCGGCCCATACTTCGTCGCGACCGTCGTGCCTTCGACCAACGGCAGCAAATCGCGCTGGACGCCTTCGCGCGAAACGCCGGCACCGACGCCACCGTCTCGGGCAGCGATCTTGTCGATCTCATCAAGGAAGACGATGCCGTCGTTCTCAGCCGAGCGGATGGCTTCGCGCTGGATAACCTCATTGTCGATCAGCTTGTCGGATTCATCGCGGATCAGGTCGGCGTAGGAAGCCTTGACCGTCGTGCGCACTTTCTTTGTGCGGTTGCCCATGGCCTTGCCGAACATTTCCGACAGGTTGAGCACCCCGATGTTGGCGCCGGGCATGCCGGGAATCTCAAAGCCAGGCTGACCCGAGCCGCTGTCTGCGACTTCGATGTCGATTTCCTTGTCGTCGAGTTCTCCGTCGCGCAGCTTCTTGCGGAAGTTCTCGCGTGTCGCCGGCGAAGACGTGGAACCCACCAGGGCGTCGAGAACGCGTTCCTCGGCGCTCATATGCGCCTTGGCCTGGACTTCGGTGCGCTTCTTCTCGCGCACCAGACCAATACCGACTTCGACCAGATCGCGGATGATCTGCTCGACGTCGCGACCGACATAGCCGACTTCGGTGAACTTGGTGGCTTCGACCTTGATGAAAGGCGCTCCAGCGAGCTTGGCCAGGCGACGCGAGATTTCCGTCTTGCCGACACCGGTCGGGCCGATCATCAGGATGTTCTTCGGCATGACTTCGTCGCGCAGATCGGGTTCGAGCTGCTGGCGGCGCCAGCGGTTGCGTAGCGCGATTGCGACGGCGCGCTTGGCGTCATGCTGGCCGATGATGTAGCGGTCGAGTTCGGACACGATCTCGCGGGGTGAAAAAGTGGTCATCTTATTGCTTTCCCGTCAGGACTAGAAACGATCGGACAAAGAACGTCAGGCTTGGGCGTCGAGCGTTTCGACCACGACGTTGTGGTTTGTGTAGACGCAGATGTCAGCGGCGATATCCAAGGCGCGGCGCGCGATCTCGTCAGCCGACTTATCGCTGTCCATCAATGCCAGGGCTGCAGCGAGCGCATAGTTGCCGCCGGAGCCGATCGCGGTTGCGCCGTGCTCCGGTTCCAACACGTCGCCGTTGCCGGTGAGCGCTAGCGTAATGGACTTATCGGCAACGAGCATCATCGCTTCGAGGTTGCGAAGGTATTTGTCGGTGCGCCAGTCCTTGGCGAGCTCGACCGCTGCACGCATCAACTGACCCGGATATTGCTCGAGTTTTTTCTCAAGACGGTCAAGCAGCGTGAAGGCATCAGCCGTCGCGCCGGCAAAGCCCGCGATGACGTCGCCGTTGCCGATGCGGCGAACCTTGCGGGCATTGCCCTTCATCACGGTCTGGCCGAGACTGACCTGGCCGTCGCCGGCCATCACCACCTGGCCACCCTTTCGTACTGTTATGATCGTTGTCATGAAACACCTGTTTGCCCGGTTGTCGGGTCGTTTCGACGGACCGCGCATCGGCCCTGTTGAGACCTATGTAAGTGGGCTTTCGAGGATTGCAAATGTCCTTCGTTTCCATTTGTGACAGCGGGCGTTTCCGATTCGTGACTGTGGGAATGCCAAACAACCACCAGCTTCATGGAACTTCTGGATATTTCCACATGTGCCTGATATGGAACGGCCATTATTCCGATGGAGCAGGCCATGGCAGAGACCGCAGCGAGCCGCACGGCAAGCGTTTCCCGCAAGACGAACGAGACCTCCGTATCGGTTTCCGTCGATCTCGACGGCACCGGCAAGTCGACCATCTCGACAGGAGTCGGCTTCTTCGACCATATGCTCGACCAGCTCTCGCGTCACTCCCTGATCGACATGGAGATCGAGACCAAGGGTGATCTGCACGTCGACGATCACCACGCTGTCGAAGACACCGGCATCGCCATCGGCCAGGCGATCGCCAAGGCGCTCGGCGACCGTCGCGGCATCGCACGCTATGCCTCGATCGACCTTGCCATGGACGAGACGATGACGAAGGCCGCAGTCGATCTCTCCGGCCGGCCCTTCCTGGTCTGGAACGTCGCGTTCAGCTCCCCCAAGATCGGGAGCTTCGATACCGAACTGGTACGCGAGTTCTTCCAGGCGCTCGCACAGAATGCTGGAATCACGTTGCACATCCTCAACCATTATGGCGCGAACAATCACCATATTGCCGAGACATGCTTCAAAGCCGTTGCTCGCGCCCTGCGCGTGGCAACCGAGATCGACCCAAGGCAGGCAGGCCGCATACCCTCTACCAAGGGAACGCTCGCCTGAGCCGGATCAAGAGCATAGCGAGACAATGGCAACCTATCTTGTACTGACCTCCGCAAGCGGACCGGGCAAAGACCATGAGGACACGCGCTTCATCCGCGACGGGTTCTCGTTTCTCGCGTTTTTCATTCCCGGCCTCTGGTTGCTTTGGCAGCGGATGTGGATTTACGCCGTCGTCGCGTTTCTGCTGCAAGGGGCGGGCATCGCGCTTTTTCGCGTGCCTGCCCTATGGCCCGCAGGATTTGCCGTGCTCCTCGGGGTCAGCGTCCTTGCGGCGCTCGAAGGACGCAGGCTTGTCGCCCAGAAACTCGTCAAGACGGGCTGGAAGGAAAATGGCCTGGTCTCTGCCAGAAGGCTGGCGGAGGCCGAGGAGATCTATTTTGCCAAAATTCCTGATGAAACCCCCCGGAATATTCCTCCTGTGCGCTGGGATATTCCGACCAGCAGCAATGGCGGCCCCGGCGGTGCGGCGCTGGGCCTCATCGGCTACGACGGAGGGCGCTGAGTAATGCGCGTCGCAATCATCGACTACGGCTCGGGAAACCTCCGATCCGCCACGAAAGCATTCGAGCGCGCCGCCCGCGAGGCCGGCATCGACGCCGAGATCGAGTTGACCGACAAGGCGGATCGCGTTGCGACTGCAGACCGGATCGTCCTTCCGGGCGTCGGTGCCTATGCCGACTGTCGGCGGGGGCTTGATGCCGTTGCCAGCATGACGGAGGCGCTGGTTGACGTCGTCGAGCGAAAGGCGCGCCCCTTCCTCGGTATTTGCGTCGGCATGCAGCTGATGTCATCGCGCGGGCTCGAGAAGACGACAACACGAGGTCTTGGCTGGATCAAGGGCGACGTTGTTGAAATGACGCCCGACGATCCTGAGTTGAAAATCCCCCAGATCGGCTGGAACACCTTGGACCTGCACCGTCCGCACCCGCTCTTCGACGGCATTCCCACCGGCGGCGAGGGATTGCACGCCTATTTTGTGCATTCCTATCATCTCGCCGCGCAGCAGCCGGAGGATGTCATTGCCACGACGAACTACGGCGGCGCGATGACCGCTTTCGTTGGGCGGGACAACATGGCCGGCTCGCAGTTTCATCCCGAGAAAAGCCAGAAGCTCGGCCTCGCCCTGATCGCCAATTTCCTGCGCTGGAAGCCCTGACGGCCTCGCGTATTGAACGGACCGGAATATCATGATCCTTTTCCCTGCAATCGACCTCAAAGACGGCCAGTGCGTGCGTCTGAAGCTTGGCGACATGACGCAGGCGACCGTCTACAATCCCGACCCTGCCGCGCAGGCGAGATCCTTCGAGGATGAGGGGTTCGAGTGGCTGCATGTCGTCGATCTCAACGGCGCCTTCGCTGGCACAAGTGTCAATGGCGATGCAGTCGACGGAATCTTGAAAGCCACGAAAAACCCGGTGCAGCTCGGTGGCGGCATCCGCACGCTCGATCACATCGAAAACTGGCTGGAACGCGGGCTGTCCCGCGTCATTCTCGGCACCATCGCGGTCCGCGATCCAGCGCTTGTGATCGAAGCCTGCCGCAAGTTCCCCGGTCGCGTTGCCGTCGGCATCGATGCCAAGGGGGGCAAGGTTGCCGTGGAGGGGTGGGCAGAAGCCTCCGAGCTCGGCGTCATCGAATTGGCACGCAAGTTCGAGGGCGCAGGCGTCGCCGCGATCATCTATACGGATATCGACCGCGACGGCATCCTCGCCGGAATAAACTGGGCCTCGACGCTGGAACTTGCCGAAGCGGTCTCGATCCCTGTGATTGCCTCGGGCGGCCTTGCCTCGCTTGACGACGTGAGGCGCATGCTCGAACCGGATGCGCGCAAGCTGGAGGGTGCGATTTCCGGCCGGGCACTCTATGATGGACGAATAGATCCAACTGAAGCGCTGGCCTTGATCAGGGCCGCTCGCAGCAAGGAGGCAGCGCTATGACACTCAAGGCCCGCATCATTCCCTGCCTCGACGTCAAGGACGGACGCGTCGTCAAAGGTGTGAACTTCCTTGATCTCGTCGACGCCGGCGATCCCGTGGAGGCCGCCAAGGCTTATGATGCTGCGGGAGCCGACGAGCTTTGCTTCCTTGACATCACTGCTTCATCAGACAATCGCGACACGATCTTCGACGTTGTGTCCCGGACCGCCGAACAGTGTTTCATGCCGGTCACGGTTGGAGGCGGCGTCCGCACCATCGGCGATATCCGCAAGCTCCTGCTTTGCGGTGCCGACAAGGTCTCGATCAACTCTGCGGCTGTCGCCACACCCGATTTTGTCACCGAGGCCGCCGACAAGTTCGGCAACCAGTGCATCGTCGTCTCGATAGATGCGAAGAAAGTATCTGGCGCCGGCGAAGGCGACCGTTGGGAAATCTTTACGCATGGCGGCCGCAAGCCGACCGGGATCGATGCAATTGAGTTCGCGTTGGAAATGGTCGAGCGCGGGGCCGGCGAATTATTGGTCACCTCGATGGACCGCGACGGCACTAAAGTCGGCTACGATCTGGAATTGACACGAGCGATTGCTGATGCCGTGCGTGTACCCGTGATTGCATCCGGTGGTGTCGGCGATCTCGACGACCTCGTTGCCGGTGTCAAGCAAGGGCATGCGAGCGCGGTGCTGGCAGCGTCGATTTTCCACTTTGGTACCTATTCGATTGGCGAAGCAAAGCACTATATGTCTGAGCATGGCATCGCCATGCGCCTGGATTAAGCCGATGAAAGAGACAGCATGAGCGGTTTTTCCCTTTCCGATCTCGAGAAGATTGTCGATGAACGCTCCAAAGCTGCGCCGGAGATATCCTGGACCGCCAAGCTCTTTGCAGGCGGCCAGGCGAAGGCAGCCAAGAAGCTTGGCGAGGAAGCTATCGAGACCGTCATTGCGGCCGTGACGAACGACCGCGACAACCTCACCTGCGAGGCCGCGGATTTGCTTTATCACCTTATGGTCGTGTTGAAGATCGCCGACATTCAGCTGGACGATGTCATGGCTGAACTTGAGAAGCGTACGGTTCAATCCGGTCTCAAAGAGAAGGCCAGTCGGCAGAGTTCATGACCATAGCGACCCAGACAAGCCCAGCGCCCGAACCGCTCGATCATTTCCAGGCAAACGCCTACTCGCCCTACCATTTCTTCTCATCAGAGGAGTGGTCGCATTTTCGTGCCGATACGCCTTTGACACTAACGGCGGATGAGGTGACGCGGTTGCGCTCGATGGGCGACCCGATCGACCTCGACGAGGTCAGGCGCATCTATCTCTCCCTGTCGCGCCTGCTGTCCTCGCACGTGGAATCGTCGCAGATCCTTTTCGAGCAGCGTAACCGGTTCCTGAGCCTTTCCAATGTCGCGAAGACGCCTTTTGTCATCGGGATCGCCGGATCGGTTGCCGTGGGAAAATCGACCACGGCGCGTATTCTGAAGGAGCTTTTGCGCCGTTGGCCTTCGAGCCCCAAGGTCGATCTGATCACGACCGACGGTTTTCTGCACCCTAATGTGGAGCTGCAGCGGCGAAATCTGATGCAGCGCAAAGGTTTCCCCGACAGCTATGACACCGCTGCGCTGCTGCGCTTCCTATCCGCCATCAAGGCCGGGCAGCCCAACGTCAAGGCGCCATGCTATTCGCACCTTGTCTATGACGTCTTGCCGAACGAGTATCAGATCGTCGATCGTCCCGACATTTTGATTTTCGAGGGGATCAACGTGCTGCAATCGCGGCATCTGCCTGCCGATGGCAAGATCGTGCCGATGGTCTCGGATTTCTTCGATTTCTCGATCTACATCGATGCCGACGAGACCTTGATACGCAACTGGTATGTCCATCGTTTCATGAACCTGCGCGAAACGGCCTTCCGGGACCCCAACTCGTTCTTCCACCGCTACGCCTCTATTACCGAAAAAGAGGCGCTGCTCACGGCCGAAGGTCTCTGGAAGAACATCAATCTCAAGAATCTGCGGCAGAACATCCTGCCGACACGCCCACGCGCCGATCTCATCCTGCAGAAGGGCCGCGATCACCTGATCGAGCAAGTGGCTCTGCGTAAACTCTAAAAGAGCATTAGGGATTGACCCGTCGCAGCGTCAGATTGATTCGGCCACCGTTCTTCAGCAGGGTGGATGTAGCCGGATATATGCGATCGACGCCATGAAAGCATAGCCTTCCCGCGCCTCCGAGCACGACGATATCGCCGCTCGAGAGTTTGAAGGATAGCGTGCGATCCGTTCGAGTGGTGCCGCCAACGCGGAAAAGGCAGGCATTTCCGAGGGATATCGACAGCACAGGGGCGCCGAGATCCTTCTCGTCCCGATCCTGGTGTAGCCCCATTTTGGCATCGTCCGAATAGAAATTGACCAGGCAGGCTTCGGGCGGTTTTTCATAGCCGGCTATATCTTGCCAAAGAGCAAGCAACTCGTCGGGAATTGCCGGCCAGGGTCTCCCCGTCACAGGGTGAATTTCCTGGTAGCGATAGCCGCGTTCCTTGTCCGTCACCCAGCCGAGTGACCCGCAATTGGTCATTCGTACGGACATCGGCTTGCCTGTCCCGGGCATCGCGGGCACAAAGAGGGGCGCTTCAGCAACGATTGCGCGGATGGTCTCGACGAGCGCCTCTTGGCGAGGACGGTCCAGATATTCCGGTAGATGTCGGATTCCGTTGGGTAGCAGCATCAGCCTCTTTCCGGCGACAGGTCCTGCAGGAGATAGTGCGCGATACGGCGGAGGGGAGCTGTCTACTCGCCGCCGGATGCCCTGCCGCGAAGTTTCTTGACCTCGGCTCGACCGGATTTTTCCTTCAGGCGCCGTTCGATCGAACCCTTGGTCGGCTTGGTCTTGCGGCGTGGCGGTGGTGGGGGTTCGGCGGCCTTGAGGATCATCTCCTTTAGTCGGTCGCGCGCGTCCTCGCGGTTGCGATCCTGGCTGCGGAAACGGCTCGCCTCGATCATCAAGACGCCCTCCTTCGAGAGGCGCCGACCGGCAAGCTTCATGGCATTTGCCTTGACGCGATCATTCATCGAGGGCGAATTTTGGAGATTGAAGAACAGCTGGACCGCAGTGGACACCTTGTTGACGTTCTGGCCGCCGGGTCCCCCCGCCAGTACGAATTGTTCCGTCAATTCCCATCCGGCAATAGTGATCCGGTCGTTGATATAGAGTGCGTCGCTGGCCATTGTGATCTCCGCGTCCGTCTATCCCACATTGTCGGACACTTGAAAACAGGCGGTAGCGCCGGGCATAGGCCAGCAAGCGCAAAGGTCCCTTTTTCGCGCTGAATGTTGCAAAATCGTCCTTGGTCGAACCTGATCCGAGGAGTTTCACAATAGTGCTCAAAAACAGAACCCGGCGGAACTACCGCCGGGTTTCACGTGAATCATCAGTGGCTTGAGCTATTCGGCCGCGATCGATATGCCCGGCGCCGCATCTCGCACATTGCCGTCGACATGATCTTCGAACTTGGCAAAATTGGCGACGAACATGTGCACGAGCTTGGCTGCCTGCGCATCATAGGCCTCGCCATCCGGCCAGGTCGACCGCGGATCCAGGATTCCACTTTCGACGCCCTCGACGGCAACGGGTACCGCAAAGCCGAAGTTGGCATCGGTGCGGAACTCCGCATCGTCGAGACGACCTTTCAAGGCGGCGGAAAGCAGCGCCCGGGTCGCCTTGATCGGCATGCGCCGACCCGTTCCGTAGGCGCCGCCGGTCCAGCCGGTGTTAACGAGCCAGCATTTTACGCCGTGGCGACCGATCAGTTCCTTCAGCAGGTTCCCGTACTCCGAAGGGTGCCGCGGCATGAAGGGTGCTCCGAAGCACGTCGAGAAGGTTGCCTCCGGCTCTGTCACGCCCTTCTCCGTGCCGGCGACCTTGGCGGTATAGCCGGAAAGAAAGTGATACATGGCCTGATCAGGCGTCAACCGAGCGATCGGCGGCATGACCCCGAAGGCGTCGGCCGTCAGCATGATGATCGTCTCAGGGTGCCCGGTCATACCGCTCTCAGATGCGTTTGGAATGAAATGCAACGGATAGGCGGCGCGAGTATTTTCTGTCAGTGAGCCATCGTCGAGATCCGGAATACCTTGCTCGTCGAGGATGACGTTTTCCAGCACGGTTCCGAAGCGGCGCGTCGCCGCATGGATTTCCGGTTCTGCTTCGGCCGACAGGCGGATGGTCTTGGCATAGCAGCCGCCTTCGAAATTGAAGATACCGTTCTCGCCCCAGCCGTGCTCGTCGTCGCCGATCAAGGTCCGGCTCGGGTCGGCGGAGAGCGTTGTCTTGCCGGTGCCGGAAAGGCCGAAGAAGACCGCGGCGTCGCCATCCGGGCCGACATTGGCCGAGCAATGCATCGGCATGACGTGTTTTTCCGGCAGCAGATAGTTCAGCACCGTAAATACCGATTTCTTCATTTCGCCGGCATAGGAGGTCCCACCGATCAGCACCAGGCCGTTGGCGAAATCACAGGCGACAACAGTCTCGGTCCGGCAACCATGACGCTCCGGATCGGCGCGGAAGCTCGGCAGATCGATGATCGTCAACTTCGGCACAAAGTGTTCCAGCGCCGAACGGTCGGGGCGGATCAGGAGATTGCGGATGAAGAGCGAGTGCCAGGCAAACTCGGTAATGACGCGTGACGGCAAGCTATAATCGACGTCGGCACCGCCGACGAGGTCCTGGACGAAAAGCGACAGCCCTTCGGCATGTGCTAACATGTCCCTGTGCAGCAGCGCGAAGTGTTCCGGCGACATCGGCTTGTTGTTGTCCCACCAGATCTGGTCTTCGGTGGTCTCGTCTCTGACGACGAATTTATCCTTTGGCGAGCGACCGGTGTGCTGCCCGGTGATCGCGCGAAGGGCGCCGTGTGCGGTCACGTCAGCTTCGCCCCGGCGAATCGCCTCCTCATAAAGCTTGGCCTCGGAAAGGTTGTAGCAAATGCTTCCCGCATTGCCCAATCCGATTGTCTCCAGCCCTATCGCCGGGTTGTGCACTCCGAACACCTGCATCGTTTCTCTTCCTTTGCTGAGGCTGTTGCCGTGGGAAAGTAATCGAACGGTAGAGACGTTTTTTTCAAAGCACAAGAGCGAAATTGCGAAATAATATAATGATATCAGATATTTAATCGATTTAAATTTATGTCGGTATTTTTAAATCGTTTGAAATTCAAAAAGTGTGGCGACTTGACGGCACAACCATTAATTGCCTGTCTCGGGCATCGTCAATCCTACCCCTTTATCTTTGCCACAATTTGTTCCACCTTTATCCCGCATAAGCGCGCCTGGTTACCGCCAACCGAACTGGCAAGCCACCTGGCTTGGAATCCAATCCCGGGAGATGCGCATCGATGACGGAGATGAATACCATGCTGACAATCGCGCTCGTTGATGACGACCGCAATATCCTGACTTCGGTCTCGATTGCGCTGGAAGCTGAGGGATACAAGGTCGAGACCTACACCGACGGCGCATCTGCGCTCGACGGCCTTCTGGCCCGTCCGCCGCAGCTGGCGATCTTCGACATCAAGATGCCGCGCATGGATGGGATGGAGCTACTGCGCCGCCTTCGCCAGAAGTCGGACATTCCCGTGATCTTCCTGACATCCAAGGATGAAGAGATCGACGAGCTTTTCGGCCTGAAGATGGGCGCTGACGACTTCATCACCAAGCCTTTCTCGCAACGCCTGCTGGTGGAACGCGTCAAGGCCGTGCTTCGACGCGCCTCCAGTCGCGAAGCCGCGGCGTCTGCCGGTGGCAGTGGCGCCCCGAAGACCGGTGCGGTGCTGCAGGCCCGGTCGCTGGAGCGCGGACAGCTCGCCATGGACCAGGAGCGACATACCTGCACCTGGAAAGGCGAGCCGGTAACGCTGACGGTCACCGAGTTCCTCATTCTGCATTCGCTGGCCCAACGGCCCGGCGTGGTGAAAAGCCGCGACGCGCTCATGGATGCCGCTTACGACGAGCAGGTTTATGTGGACGACCGCACGATCGACAGCCACATCAAAAGGCTGCGCAAGAAATTCAAGATGGTCGACACCGATTTTGATATGATTGAAACGCTCTACGGAGTGGGGTATCGCTTCCGCGAAGCGGCCTGACGGTCGGTCGCCGACAGCGAAACTATGGAATAAGGGCTTGTGGATGGGGTTCCGGTCCTGTCCTTCGAAAGGGCCGAAGCTTGGCACAGCTTGTGCAGCACAGAGACATCGACGACACGGATAGCCCCAGCGGCGCCCGCATTGCCGGTCGGCGCTGGACGCATCCGTTCACCATCATCCGGCGTATCTTCGGAAATGCTGTCTTTTCGAGCCTGACGCGGCGCATTCTATTCTTCAACCTGACCGCACTTGTCGTGCTCGTAGGCGGCATTCTCTACCTCAACCAGTTCCGCGAAGGGCTGATCGACGCCCGCGTCGAAAGTCTCTTGACGCAGGGCGAGATCATTGCCGGCGCCGTCTCGGCTTCGGCCTCCGTCGACACCAATTCGATTACCATCGACCCGCAGAAGCTTCTTGAGCTGCAGGCCGGGCAAAGTATCACGCCGGTTCCGAACGACGAGGATTTAGAGTTTCCGATTGATCCGGAAAAGGTTGCCCCGGTTCTTCGGCGCCTGATCTCGCCGACGCGCACCCGCGCGCGCATCTTCGATGCCGACGCCAATCTGCTGCTCGACAGCCGCCATCTCTATTCCCGCGGGCAGGTGCTGCGGTTCGACCTGCCTCCGGTCGACGACGAGGTCCAGAACTGGTCCGACTGGTTCAGCGGCTTGCTCAACAAGATGCTGCAGCCGAGCAACCTGCCGGTCTACAAGGAAGCTCCTGGCGGCGACGGCTCGATCTATCCGGAGGTGATGAACGCGCTGACCGGCGTTCGCGGCGCAGTCGTCCGCAGCACCGAAAAGGGCGAACTCATCGTTTCCGTCGCCGTGCCGATCCAGCGCTCGCGCGCGGTGCTCGGCGTGCTGCTGCTCTCGACGCAGGCCGGCGACATCGACAAGATCGTTCATGCGGAAAGACTCGCGATCATGCGGGTCTTCGGCGTCGCAACACTTGTGAACGTCGTGCTGTCGCTGCTGTTGTCATCCACCATCGCCAACCCGTTGCGCCGCCTCTCGGCGGCCGCAATCAGGGTGCGTCGCGGATCGAAGGAACGCGAGGAAATCCCCGATTTTTCTGCACGCCAGGATGAAATCGGCAATCTTTCCATCGCGCTTCGCGAGATGACGACCGCGCTGTATGATCGCATCGACGCGATCGAGAGCTTCGCCGCCGATGTCAGCCATGAGCTCAAGAACCCGCTGACATCCCTTCGCAGCGCGGTTGAGACATTGCCGCTTGCCCGCAACGAGGATTCCAAGAAGCGGCTGATGGACGTGATCCAGCACGATGTACGTCGCCTCGATCGTCTGATCAGCGATATTTCCGATGCATCGCGACTTGACGCCGAGCTTGCCCGCAGCGACGCTGAACCGATCGACATGGAGGTTCTATTGCGCGATCTCGTCGATCTGTCGCGGCAGGTCCGCCATACCAAAAAGGCCGTCGAGATCGAGTACGTCGTCGAGCGCAAGCCAGGCACAAAGACCAAATTCCTGATCAACGGTCATGATCTGCGCATCAGCCAGATCGTCACCAACCTGATTGAAAACGCCCGGTCCTTCGTGCCGGTCGACGGCGGCAAGATCGTCGTACGACTGGTGCGCACACGGACGCGCTGCGTCATCTACATCGAGGATAACGGCCCAGGTATCCAGGCGGAGGATATCGATCGCATCTTCGAACGCTTTTACACCGACCGGCCGGAGGCGGAGGGCTTCGGGCAGAATTCAGGGCTCGGCCTGTCGATCAGCCGGCAGATCGCGGAAGCCCATGGCGGCTCGCTCCGGGCTGAGAACATTATCGACGCGGAGAACGCGGCTCCGCTCGGCGCACGCTTCATCCTGTCGCTGCCGGCCGAAGCACACCCATGATAAAGCACCCGGACAACATCCACGGAACAGCGATCGTTGTCGCCGACACGGGCCTGCTTTTTCTCGGACCGTCGGGAGCGGGCAAGTCTTCGCTGGCGTTTTTATGCCTTGCCGCAGCCAAGCCGCTTGGATTGTTTGCAGCACTGGTAGCCGACGACCGGGTGCTCATTTCGCAACGCGACAATGATGTGTCAGCGGAATGCCCGCCTTCCATAGCCGGGCTGATCGAAATTCGCGGCACCGGGATCATCCGAATTCCTCATGTTTCGCCCGCGCTCATGCACTTCGCCATCCTTCCCGTCGATCCAGCGACAGCGGAACGGCTGCCTCCTGAAGGCGAACGAATAGAGGTTATTGAGAATGTCTCCTTGCCTGTCATCCGGCTCCTGGCGACGGCTCCCAATCCGCTTGCCATAATCATGGCAAAAATACCGATCGGGCCTCAGTGATATCCCTTGAGCTTCCCCGCAGACACCCCATTTATGCATTTTTGGCTTGCACTTCGACTTTTCATGGCCAAGATGTCCCCCCACCGGTGGACGCGATTGCTGCGTTGCGATATGGGCCACCTGTTTGCTTATGCGATGTGGGAGCAGTAATATCATGATCGGACTTGTGCTTGTCACTCATGGCAAGCTGGCTGAAGAGTTTCGGCATGCAGTCGAGCATGTCGTTGGTCCGCAGAAATTCATAGAGACTGTCTCGATCGGTCCCGAAGACGACATGGACCAGCGGCGACAGGACATTATTGGAGCAGTTTCCGGGGCTGACGATGGAAACGGCGTTATCATTCTCACCGACATGTTCGGCGGTACTCCTTCCAATCTCGCGATTTCCGTCATGAACAGCGGCCACACGGAGGTGATCGCCGGCGTCAATCTGCCGATGTTGATCAAGCTTGCCGGCGTGCGCGGCGAAAACAACATGGAGAAGGCTCTGGTCGAGGCATCCGAAGCCGGGCGAAAATATATCAACGTGGCCAGCCGCGTCTTGAGCGGCAAATGACGAGACCGCTATCGCGCCCATGACATCGCACTCCCGTGAACTTCTGATCATCAACAAGCGTGGCCTTCATGCTCGCGCTTCCGCAAAATTCGTCCAGACCGTCGAGGCTTTCGACGCCGCAATCACTGTCTCGAAGGATGGGACGACGGTGGGCGGCAATTCGATCATGGGCCTGATGATGCTGGCGGCCAGTCCCGGCTGCAGCGTCGTGGTCACCGCCAGTGGAAATCAGGCGGCAGAGGCGCTGGAGGCGCTGGACCAACTCATTGCCGACAAGTTCGGTGAAGAGATTTGATCGATCTGGCGACCATATAAAGACATAAAGACTTCTTTATATCCTCATTGCTTTCCGCGATGAAGCCTGCTAAACGGGCACTATCCGCCTGCGCCAAGCGCGGGCAATTCCCGTGCATTCCGTCGCCGCAACCTGCCGGCGGTCCGGGTGCCTCATCCAGGTTGGAGACCTCCTCATGAGCACTGAAAAGGACTACGTCGTCGCCGATATCGGCCTTGCCGACTATGGCCGCAAGGAAATCGCGATCGCCGAAACCGAAATGCCCGGCCTGATGGCTTGCCGCGAAGAATTCGGCGAGACAAAGCCGCTGAAGGGCGCCCGCATTACTGGCTCGCTGCACATGACGATCCAGACCGCCGTCCTGATCGAGACGCTGGTCGCCCTTGGGGCCGAAGTCCGCTGGGCGTCCTGCAATATTTTCTCGACGCAGGATCACGCCGCTGCCGCGATCGCGGCTTCGGGCGTTCCGGTATTCGCGATCAAGGGCGAGTCGCTCTACGACTACTGGATCTACACCGACAAGATCTTCCAGTGGGCTGACGGCGGCCTTTCCAACATGATCCTCGATGACGGTGGCGATGCCACGATGTACATCTTGCTCGGTGCTCGGGCCGAGGCTGGCGAAGACGTATTGTCGAGCCCGCATTCCGAAGAAGAGGAAATTCTCTTCGCGCAGATCAAGAAGCGTCTTGCCGCATCGCGAGGCTGGTTCACCAAGCAGCGCGACGCCATCAAGGGCGTGACGGAAGAAACCACGACCGGTGTCAACCGCCTCTACCAGCTCAGCCAGAAGGGACTGCTTCCCTTCGCTGCGATCAACGTCAACGATTCGGTTACCAAGTCGAAGTTCGACAACAAGTACGGCTGCAAGGAATCGCTGGTCGACGGCATTCGCCGCGCTACTGACGTGATGATGGCTGGCAAGGTCGCTGTCGTCTGCGGCTACGGCGACGTCGGCAAGGGCTCGTCGGCATCGCTCAGCGGCGCCGGCGCTCGCGTCAAGGTGACGGAAGTCGACCCGATCTGCGCACTGCAGGCGGCCATGGACGGCTATGAAGTCGTGACGCTCGAAGACGTCATTTCGTCTGCCGACATCTTCATCACCACGACCGGCAACAAGGACGTCATCCGCATCGAGCACATGCGTGAGATGAAGGACATGGCGATCGTCGGCAATATCGGCCACTTCGACAACGAGATCCAGGTCGCTTCGCTGCGGAACCTGAAGTGGACCAACATCAAGCCTCAGGTTGACATGGTCGAGTTCGCCAAGGGCAACCGCATTATATTGCTCTCGGAAGGTCGCCTGCTGAACCTCGGCAATGCTACCGGTCACCCCTCCTTCGTAATGTCGGCTTCCTTCACCAATCAGGTGCTCGCCCAGATCGAGCTATTCAGCAAGCCTGAGGCCTATTCCAACCAGGTCTACGTGCTGCCCAAGCATCTCGACGAGAAGGTGGCTCGGCTGCATCTTGCCAAGCTCGGCGTAAAGCTCACTGAGCTTTCTGACGAACAGGCTGCCTATATCGGCGTGACGTCGCAGGGTCCATTCAAGTCCGACCACTACAGATACTGATCAGAACATCAATATCCACAACATGTTGTGGCCGCGGCATTGACAAATGCCGCGGCTTATTTTTTGGGCTAATCCCTTTCCGCAGATTCCCTTAGGCGGTATTCTTTTGGCACTTGATTCGTGACGAACCAATCTTCGGAACGCACGGAAATGGGATGTCTTGTCGAGATGCGGCACATTATAGGACGGAGACAGACCGGGAATGTCGGAAATGAACGAAAGCCTGCCTGAGCAGGCGGACGCGCCATTGTGCGCCGCCGTCGTGTATCAGCAAGGCGCTGGAACGCTTTGCCTGCGGGAACACCGTCGAGTTCATTTCGGTGCGGTGGGGCCATTCGGCCGCCTGCTGCGGTTGTTCGCCTCCGGGACGGCGATTGCCGGTTTCGCACATCCCGTTTTTGCCCAGACCGAAGCAAAAGTGCCAGCAGCAGTGCGCCTCTTCACATCTTCGGAGATGGTAACCTTCTCAGTCATCTTCGGCGTCATATCCGCAGCACTTCTTTCAACCATCTGGCTCGTGCGTCAAAGAGGCAATCTCGAGACTGAAAGTCACGAAATCCGCACGGCACTTTCCGATGCGAACCAGCGCATTTCTCAGTACCAGGCATTGATCGCCGACAAGAACCGCCGAATCGTCATCTGGGATGGACCGAATACGCGGCCCGAATTGCTCGGCCAGCTTCCCGCGGAAACCGGCGCGCCGCAGGACCATGAGTTCCTCGCCTTCGGGCGCTGGCTGAAATCGTGGTCGGCAGGCGATCTCGAAAAGGCGATCGACAAATTGCGCGGCAACGGCCAGGCGTTCGACATGGTGGTCGAAACCAACCGCGAAGAAATACTCGAAGCGCAGGGCCGTATTTCCGGTGGTCGCGCGTTCGTCCGCTTCATTGCGCTTAACAATCTGCGAGCCGAGTTGGCCGAGATCAAGATCGAGCGCGACCGGCTGATGATTTCCATATCCGCGTTCCAAAGCCTCCTCGATGCCATAGATCTGCCGGTCTGGCAGCGCGATTCTCTGGGCAAGCTGACCTGGGTCAACCAGGCCTACAGTGAAGCCGTCGAGGCGATCTCGCCGGAAGAAGCGATCCGCGAGGGTCGTGAGTTTCTGACGACCGTCGCTCGTGAGCGCATCCGCTCGTCGGCCACGGCGGAATCGCCGTTCCACGACAAGATTTCGACTGTCGTGCGCGGCAATCGGACATTCTTCGACGTCGTCGAAGTCAAGGTGCCGAGTGGATCGTCCGGGATCGCCACTGACATCTCCGAGACCGAGGCGGTTCGCGCAGAGCTCGCGCGGACGCTGAAGAGCCACGCCGAAACTCTCGACCATCTGGGAACTCCGGTGGCGATCTTCGACGGAGATCGAAAGCTGCAGTTCTATAACCAAGCCTTCGTTGGCCTTTGGGAACTCGATATCGCATTCCTCGAGTCCAAGCCTGATAATAGCGAGCTTCTCGAAAGGCTACGCGCCGCGAAAAAATTGCCGGAACCGCTAAACTGGAAATCCTGGAAGGACAGTGCGCTCTCCGTCTACCGCGCACTCGATACGCAATCCGACCTCTGGCACCTGCCGAACGGCCAGACCCTGCGGGTATTTGCGACCGCCCACCCACAAGGCGGAGCCACGTGGGTGTTCGAGAACCTGACCGAGCAGGTCGATCTCGAAACGCGCTACAACACTCTGGTGAAGGTACAGGGCGAGACCATCGACCATCTCTCCGAGGGCGTCGCGGTGTTCGGGGCGGATGGCCGTATACGTCTGTCCAATCCTGCATTCCGAGCGCTTTGGGGGATCACCGAGACGGAAGCGAAGCCTGGTACTCACATACGAATGCTGGCAGATGCCTGCGCACTCTCCTATGATCGGCCGGACGGCTGGAAGCGCTTTGCCGAGCAGATCACCAGCTTCGAAGACGAGCGTCCGTCATCGCAGGGCACGCTGGAACTCCTTTCCGGCCTGGTATTGGACTACGCGGTCACTCCCCTGCCGAACGCGCAGACCATGCTGACATTCGTCAATATGACGGATAGCGTGCGCGCCGAGCGGGCTTTGACTGAGAAGAACGAAGCCCTTCGCAAGGCCGACGAGCTGAAGAATGATTTCGTCCAGCACGTGTCCTACGAGCTACGCTCGCCGCTCACCAATATCATCGGCTTTTCCGATCTGCTGAAGACGCCGGGCATTGGCCCACTGACCGACCGGCAGGCCGAATATATCGATCACATCGCCACCTCCTCGTCGGTACTCTTGACGCTGGTCAACGACATCCTCGATCTGGCGACGGTTGACGCCGGCATCATGCGGCTGAATTATTCAGACATCTCGTTGGACGGTCTCCTCGACGACGTTTCGATCCAGATCGCGGACCGGCTGCAGGAGAGCGGAGTGACGCTCGAGATCGTCGCGCCGGCACACCTTGGCACCGTGGTTGCGGACCAGCAGCGGTTGAAGCAGATCGTACTGAAACTTCTGAATAACGCGGCGAATTTTGCGCCAGAAGGCTCGGTCATTTCGTTGACATGCCATCGCGACGACACCGATTTTGTGTTCTCGGTGTCGGACCACGGTCCCGGCATTCCCGAAGACATGGTAAGGGCCGTTTTCAAGCGCTTCGCCTCGAGCGGCAAGGGCGGTAAACGCAGCGGGGCGGGCCTTGGGCTATCGATCGTTGAAAGCTTCGTTAGCCTGCACAACGGCCAGGTCTCGATCGATAGCCAGCCCGGCAAGGGCACCGTCGTCACTTGCCGCATCCCCACCGCCAACCTGCCCAGCTCCGTCGCCGCAGAATGACCGCCGCGGACAAGGAAATTTCGCTTTTTCTTGAAGACGAGGCAGCGACGAACCGTCTTGGCGAGGACTTGGCGCTGGCGCTGAAGATCGGCGATTGCCTGGCGCTGAGCGGCGACCTCGGTGCCGGAAAGTCCTCGCTTGCCCGCGCCTTTCTTCGTGCTATGGCGGATGACGGCGGGCTGGACGTCCCAAGTCCGACATTCACGATTGTCCAGTCCTATGATCTGCGCATTCCGGTGTCGCATTTCGATCTCTATCGACTAAGCGATTCCAGCGAGCTCGCGGAGTTGGGGCTCGACGAAGTGCTCGATTCTGGCATTTGCCTGATAGAATGGCCAGAGATGGCCGGGGGCGAGCTTCCAAAAGAGCGCATCGACTTGCGGCTCGACAATGAAGGTGATGGACGTCGGGTAACGATCAGGGCGCCCGCGCCGCAGGCGGCGCGAATTCGCCGAGCACTGAAGATCCGCTCCTTCCTGGACGAGCATGGATATCGCGGCGCAGAACGCCGATTCCTAACCGGCGACGCCTCGCTTCGCGCCTATGAATCGATCTATCCCAGAGGAGAGGCACAGCGTGTCATCCTGATGGATTGGCCACGGCAACCGGAAGGGCCAGCGGTGCTTGATGGCAAACCGTACCCAAAGGTCGCGCACCTCGCCGAAGACGCCTATCCTTTCGTGGCGATTGCAAATGTCCTTCGCGACGACGGTTTCGCCGCACCTGCGGTCTATCACGTCGACTATCAGGCTGGCATTCTTCTGATCGAGGATCTTGGCACTGAGGGCGTGCTCGATGCGGACGGACTGCCGATCCCCGAGCGCTATCGCGAGAGTGTCGCCTGTTTGGCCCACCTGCACTCCCTCTCGATCCCGCGCGATATTCAGGTTACGCAAAAGCACATCCATCACATCCCCGATTTCGACCGACCCGCGATGAAGATGGAAGCACGGCTGCTGCTGGACTGGCATCTCCCGTGGAAAAGCGGGGCAACGGCGACGGAAGCGCAGAGAGACGAATACCTCGCTATTTGGGACGACCTGATCGACCAGCTACAGGATTCGGAACAGAATCTGTTGCTGCGCGACCTCCATTCGCCGAACATCATCTGGCGGCCGCACGAGACCGGTATCCGCCGCGTCGGCCTCATCGATTTCCAGGATGCGATGATTGGTCCAACCGCTTACGATCTGGCCGCACTTGTCCAGGATGCGCGCGTCACCATCCATCGCGACCTGTTCGACCAACTGATGGCCGACTATCTATCGTTGCGCCATGCACAGGGCGGTTTCGACGAAGCCCAATTCCTGAAGAGCTGGGCGATCATGTCGGCGCAGCGTAATTGCAAGCTCGCGGGCCTGTGGGTACGTCTGAAGCAACGTGACGGCAAGCCTGGTTATCTCAAGCATATGCCTCGAACGCTGACCTATCTTCAGGTCGCATTCGAACATGAGGCGCTTGCCCCCTTGCGCGATTGGTGCGCAAGGGCTGGAATAGCGGCCAGCGAATCATAAGTTCCGGATCAGATGACCATCAAACAGGCCATGGTGTTGGCTGCGGGGCTTGGAACCCGCATGCGCCCGATCACCGATAACATTCCAAAGCCGCTGGTGAAGATCGCCGGTAAGCCGATGATCGACTATGCACTCGATGCGCTGGCAGATGCCGGGGTCGAACGAGCAGTTGTCAACGTCCACTATCTCGCCGATCAGATGCTCGACCATCTCGGCTCCTACCGACGGATGGAAATCATCATCTCCGACGAGCGCGAGCACTTGATGAATTCGGGCGGGGGATTGGCGAAGGGTCTGATGCTTCTCGATCGCGATGCGGTCTTGGTCATGAATGCCGACCTCTTCTGGATCGGCGAGCGGGATGGCGTGCCGACGAATCTGGAACGGCTCGGTGAGTTCTTCGATCCGGAACGAATGGACATGGCGCTTCTCTGCGTCGAACTCCAACATACGACAGGCCACAACGGCAAACGGGATTTCAGCCTGGCACAGGATGGAAGACTCACGCGCTATGGCGACGGCATGGTCGATCCGGTGGTTTACGCGGGCGCCATAGCCATGAGCCCTTCGCTGTTCGACGACGCACCCTCCGACGCTTTCAATCTCAATATCTATTTCGACAAGGCAATCGCTCGTGGCCGGCTTTATGGCTTGGTCCTCCAGGGTCATTGGCTGACAGTCGGGACGCTGGAGGCTATCGGCGAGGCAGAAGAGACGATCCGGCGCATCAGCGAGGTCGCGTCGACATGACCGGGGGTCACCGCCAGCGCATCCTGACGATCCCGGCGGGCCTTCCCTTCCTGAAAACGCTTGCCACGGCGCTGTGCGACGGCCGGCTGACAGAGCATTTCCGCCACGACCCTGGCGACCCCTTGTCGCTTGCCAAAGTCACGATCTTCCTGCCAACGCGGCGCGCGGCGCGTGTCTTGCGCTCAGAGTTCGTCGATCTGCTCGGTGGCAGTTCCGCCATCCTGCCGGTGATCCGGCCACTTGGAGAGACAGACGATGACAGTGGCTATTTCGACGAGGACGTGCCGGCAACAGTGGATCTCGCCCAGCCGCTATCAAACACGGCCCGCCTGCTTGAGCTCGCACGGCTAATTCTTGCCTGGCGCAACCGCCTCCCGCAGATCGTCCGCGATATCCATTCCGATTCGCCGCTGGTCGCGCCCGCAAGCCCCGCCGATGCGATCTGGTTGGCACGCAATCTGGCCGAGCTGATCGACTCGATCGAGACCGAGGACCGCGACTGGGCGGAACTTGGCCGTCTGGACGCCCAGGATCATGCACTGTGGTGGCAGCTGACTGCGGAATTTTTGCAGATCGCCAGCAGCTTTTGGCCTCTTCGCCTGGAGGAACTCGGCAAATCCTCTCCCGCGCGACATCGCAACGCCATTCTCCGCGCCGAAGCCCAACGGCTTGCGACGATGCAGCACGCCGGACCGATCATCATTGCCGGCTCGACCGGTTCGGTGCCGGCGACCGCCGATCTCATTGCCGCCGTTGCCGCCCTGCCGCAAGGCGTGATCGTCCTCCCCGGTCTCGACCTCTCGATGCCGGACGAAGACTGGACGCTCGTGGCGCCGGTACTCGGCGATGGCCAGCGTGTTGATCCCGCGACCCGCAGCCATCCGCAATATGGCTTGGCGCAACTGTTGAGACGGCTGCAGGCGGAGCGCTGTGAAGTCGAGACCGTCCAGCAGGCGGCGCCTGATATGCAACGGCGTGCAGAGGTTCTCTCAAGGGCGCTGGCGCCGGCGAAGGCGACCAGCGGCTGGGGCGAATGGCAAAAGACGCTGCCATCTGATGCGATGATCGAGGCATTTGCCGGAGTTTCGCTGATCGAAGCTGCGAACGAGCGCGAGGAGGCGACGGCAATCGCCATCGCGCTTCGACTTGCGCTGGAAAAGCCTGGGCAGAACGGCGAAAGCCAGGCGGCCCTCATCACGCCGGACCGGAATCTTGCGCGCCGGGTAACCGCAGAACTCGCCCGCTTCGACATAACAGCGGACGATTCTGCCGGCACTCCGCTGTCCGCGACACCTCAGGGTGGTTTGTTGCAGCTGCTTCTCGAAGCGACGCTTCGTCCCGGCGATCCCGTTGCCATCGTGGCGCTGCTGAAACATCCGCTTGCCCGCTTTGGGCTTGATCGCGGCACCCTGGAGCAATGCGCCGAAGCGCTTGAGCTGCTGGCATTGCGCGGCGGTGTGGCGGAGGTCGACATTGGTGCTCTTGAGCCATTGCTCGATCAGCAACTCGCCAGTCAATCGGCTGACCGGCATACACCGCGGTGGCGCAAGAGCCTACCTGCCGAGGCAGTCGATCACGCGCGGAGGCTGACACGCCGCCTCACCGAGGCCGTAGAATCGCTCTCCTCGGCTATGGTGCGGCGCGGGCCTGGAGATAGAGGTCTGACGACCAGTTTCACGCTGTCCGAATGGGCAGAGCGCACGGGCCGTGCGCTGGAAGCGGTAGCTGCGGATGAACGTGGAGACCTGGCGGCCCTCTGGTCGGGCGAGGCTGGCGATTCGCTCGCCAGTGTGCTGCGTGAGGTCATGGATGCTGATGGCCAGATGGAAGCTGACGGGCCGCAGTGGATCGATATCGTGACTGCGCTTTCAGCTGGCCAGGCCGTGAAGCCACGTGCCATGAGCCATCCGCGCATCTTCATATTCGGTACGCTGGAAGCGCGGCTACAGAGCGTTGACACCCTCATTCTCGGCTCGCTGAACGAAGGATCGTGGCCGGGCCAGATCGCTAACAATCCGTTCATTTCGAGGACGATGAAAACCGAGATCGGCCTTGAGCCGCCGGAGCGGCGTATCGGCCAGCTGGCACATGATTTCGAGATGGCGAATGGTACGCGAGAGCTGATTTATACGCGCGCCATGCGCCAGGGTTCGACGCCGACGGTGGCGTCGCGCTGGCTGCAGCGCTTGGTGGCATTGGGAGGCAAGGAGTTTGCGGCCCAGCTGAAGGCGCGCGGCGATCATTTCCGTGACTGGGCAGCGCTGATCGACGAGGGCGCGGATCAAAGGCCGGCGCAAAGGCCGGCGCCGACGCCGCCGGCGTCGCTGCAACCGAAAAGCTATTCCTTCAGCGAGGTCGGCCGCTTGCGGCGCGACCCCTACGCGATCTATGCAAGACGCATCCTGCGGCTCGACCCCGTCGATCCGTTCAATCGGGATCCGGGCGCGGCCGAACGGGGAACGCTCTATCACAAGATTGTCGATCGCTTCATCCGCGAGGGTCACCTCGCCGGCACGCCGGACGCTTTGTTGGCGATGGAGCGGATTCTATGTGAGCTTTTTGACGCCGCGCTACTGCCGCCGCATATCGACAGCGTCTGGCGGCCACGTTTCCGCGAGGTGGCGCGCGCATTTCTCAGCTGGGAGGCCGAGCGTCGTCCGCAAATCCGCAAGACTTTCACGGAGGTCCGTGGAGGAATCGAGATCGAACCTGCAGGCGTGAAGCTGACCGGCGTCGCTGACAGGATCGATCTGAAGGGCGGCAATGCTGCCGACATCATCGATTACAAAACCGGCTTCAACCCATCGCCCGCGCAAGCCCGCACCCTGCTCGACCCACAACTGGCGCTGGAAGCCTACGCCCTACAGGCCGGTGCCTTTCGCGACACCGGGCCACTGATCCCGGACAATCTGCTTTACGTCCGTCTCAGGCCAGGCGATCGCTTCAAGGTCGACCAGGTCAACAATGAATTGTCCAGCGCAAGCGCGAGGACGCAGCCGAAATCGGCCGTGGACCTTGCAGAGGAGTCGATCGACCAGCTGGTGAAGTTCGTGTTGCTGTTGCAATCGGGCGAAAAGGGCTTCTCGTCCCGGCTTGTTCCGGCGCAACAATTCGAATTCGGCGGCGACTACGATCACCTTGCCCGAGTAGCCGAATGGTCGACTGCCGAAGCGGAAGAGGCAGCAGCCGATGAGTGACCTGGCAGATCTTCCAAACGGAGACGATCCCGGCACGTGGATCGGCTGGACGACGATCCAGCAGTCGCTCGCCTCCGATCCTGTCCGATCGGCCTGGGTTTCGGCCAATGCCGGCTCAGGAAAAACACATGTGCTTACGCAGCGCGTCATCCGGCTGCTGCTTGCCGGCGCTCGGCCTTCGGCTATTCTCTGCCTCACCTATACCAAGGCAGCGGCATCGGAAATGTCAAACCGCGTATTCGAGCGGCTGGCCGAATGGGCGACGCTATTCGACGACGAATTGAGGGCGAGGATCACGCAGATCGAGGGCGAGGTGCCCGACATCTTCAAGATGGCCGAGGCGCGACGGCTCTTCGCCAAGGCGTTGGAGACGCCGGGCGGCCTGAAGATCCAGACCATCCACGCCTTCTGCGAGGCGCTGCTGCACCAATTTCCGCTGGAAGCAAATGTCGCCGGCCATTTTTCCGTGCTGGACGATCGCGCTGCGTCGACACTGCTCGCAGATGCCCGCCGCTCGCTACTGACGACAACGACACCGGAAGAGGATGCGGGCCTTGCCGAGGCCTTTGCCTACGTGCTTGATCTCGGCGACGAATCCGGTCTTGAAGGGCTGTTGAGAGAGATCGTTGCCAACCGCAATGCCATCCGCCGCTTTACGCTCGCCGCAGAACAGCAAGGCGGTGTCGATACATTGCTTCGGTCCCGCCTCGGCCTGTCGGCAAATGACACCGAGCAAGGCATCGCCGAGCAATACTGGCCCTTGCCTGGCCTTTCCGGTTCAGCGCTGGATCTCTATCTCTCACTTGCCGATCTCAAGGGCGGCTCCAAAGCGCAAGAGATTGCCTACAGGCTGCGGCTTGCCGCACGGGAGCGCAATTCGACTGAACGTGCCGAAATCCTGGAAAAGGTATTGCTGACCTCCAAGGGCGAGCCGAAGGGCGACGGACAGTTCTTCGTCAAGGCAATGCTTGCCGAGGCGCCTCAGCTTGCCGAGGCTGTTGCGGCCGCGCGGGCGCATGTCGTTTCGTGCCGCGACCGCCTGAAGCTGATGCGGATGTATCGGGCAACACGGGCGGCACTTACCCTCGCCGACCGCCTTAACCACGACTACGAAGACCTGAAGAAACAGCGTAGCCAGCTCGACTTCGAAGACCTGATAACCCGTACCGCCGATTTGCTGACGAGGAGCGGTGTCGGCCCGTGGATTCACTACAAGCTGGATCAGGGCATCGACCACATTCTCGTCGATGAGGCACAGGACACCAGCCCGATCCAATGGAGCGTCATCCAGTCCTTGGCCGAGGATTTCTTTTCCGGCGAAAGTGCCAGGCCGACGCTGCGGACGCTCTTTGCCGTCGGCGATGAAAAACAGTCGATCTATTCCTTTCAAGGCGCGCGACCGGAGCGATTTTCAGAGGAAAGCGACCGGACGCGCCAGCGTGTCATGGCCGGGGGCCAGGCTTTCTCCCCGGTGCGGCTGCCGCTCTCCTTTCGCTCGACCGAGGACGTACTCTCTGTCGTCGATCATGTGTTTACAGTTCCTGCCAATGCCCGCGGCTTGAGCGCGACAGGCGAAGCAGTCGTGCATCGATCCAGCCGGATCGGTCATCCTGGCGCCGTCGATCTTTGGGATATGATCATGCCGGAAGCGGTGCCGCGGGAAGAGGATTGGACGGCGCCCTTCGACGCGACGCCCGAAAGCGCACCTGCTGCTATCCTCGCACGCCGTATTGCCCACACGATCGACGGCCTTGTCGGGCACGAGACAATTATCGAGAAGGGCAAGGAGCGGATGATCGAGGCGGGTGATATCCTTGTCCTTGTCCGCAAGCGTGATGCCTTCGTCAATGCCCTCACACGAGCCTTGAAGAGGCGGGACAATATTCCGGTTGCCGGCGCCGATCGGCTGGTCCTCACGAGCCATATCGCTATCCAGGATCTCCTGGCGCTCGGCCGCTTTCTGCTTTTGCCAGGCGACGACCTTTCATTGATGGCGGTTTTGAAGAGCCCGCTGTTCGACCTGACGGAAGATGACGTATTCACAATTGCCGCGCTGCGCGACGAGAATGAAAGCTGCTGGAAACAGCTTCAGAAATTCGCCGCCGACGGCCATGAGCGATTTGCCGATGCCGTTGAACGCATGAAGATGTTCATGGCATTATCGAAGTCCTATTCCGTCCATGATTTTTATGCGCGCGTGCTGGGCAGCCAAGGTGGTCGACGGCAGTTCCTGGCTCGTCTCGGCACCGAAGTGAGCGATATTCTCGACGAATTCCTCACTTTCGCGCTTGATCACGAGACCTCGGGCCTGCCCGGATTGCAATCCTTCGTTTCGACGCTGGAGCTGGAAGCCCCCGTTGTCAAACGCGAGCAGGACAAGGGACGCAACGAGGTGCGGATCATGACCGTTCACGCCTCGAAGGGACTCGAAGCGCCGATTGTCTTCCTTGTCGACGGTGGCTCGAAATCCTTCACCCACACACATCTGCCGAAGCTCCGTCTTCTGGAAAGCCGGGATGGCGACGTCTCTGTGCCAGTGTGGATTCCTGTCAGCGCGCTTGCCAATTCGCTGACGCAGGCCGATGCGACCCGCATCCAGGGACAAGCGGAGGAGGAATATCGCCGTTTGCTCTACGTCGGGATGACCCGCGCGGCCGACCGACTGATCGTCTGTGGTTATCGTGGTGTTCGACAGAATCCGGATACCTGGCACATGATGATCTCGTCGGCGATCGGTCAGGACGGCGGTCGCTGCGCGCCGGCGAGCTTTACCGGTCCCGATGACGAGTGGCAGGGGCTGAAGTGGCGCGTTGCGCGGCTTGATCGTACTTTCCAATCGGCCGAGAAGACTGAGCACCGCGCCGAGCGGAAGGCCCTGCCGGCAGAACTGGCGCGCCCGTTGCCGCCACAACGTCATCTACCCCGACCGTTGAGCCCATCCGGTGCAGGAACCATCATCGATGACGAGGCCGACGATCTACTTGTTGCCTCGCCGCTGTTTGCCGACAAAGGGCGGTCGGATCGATCGCTGGAAAAAGGGCGCCTCATCCATCGGATGCTGCAGATGCTTCCCGACATCCCATCTTCGGACCGGGTCGACGCCGCCCGGCGCTATATCGCGCGCGCCGCGAAGTTCTGGCCGCAGGTTGATCGGGACAGGCTTGTCGACGCCGTCCTGAGGTTGATGTCACACCCCGAAATGCAGGATGTTTTCAGCGCCCATGCACGGGCGGAAGTCTCGATCATGGGTACGCTGGCTGTCGATCAACGGACATTTGCCGTCTCGGGCCGGATCGATCGTCTTGCAGTGCTCGAAAGCCACGTGGTGGTCCTCGACTACAAGACCAATCGCGTGCCGCCGACGACCGCCGATGACATCCCTTTCGCTCATCGCGCGCAGCTGGCGATCTATCGGGAAATCCTGGCTCCGCTTTACCCAGGCAAGCGGATAGACTGCGTGCTGGTCTATACGGAGAATGCGTCGATCCACACCCTCACGGACGGTGCGATTGCATCGGCGCTTGCCGAACTCAAGACAAAGTGAAATACCGGACATTGAAATTCCGACGCTGCGCCATCACATGTGGTTCAACAGCAAATCCCGTAAGGAGCAATCAGCCTATGGCTACCGTGAAAGTCGATGTATCCAACTTCCAGTCTGAAGTTCTGGACTCTGCAGAACCCGTCGTTGTCGATTTCTGGGCTGAATGGTGCGGTCCGTGCAAGATGATCGCTCCAAGCCTTGAAGAGATCGCCGTCGAAATGGCCGGCAAGGTCAAGGTCGCAAAGTTGAATATCGACGAAAATCCTGAACTCGCAGCAAAGTTCGGCGTCCGCTCGATCCCGACGCTGGCGATCTTCAAGGCCGGCGAAGTTGCCGACATCAAGGTTGGCGCTGCACCGAAATCGGCTCTCTCGAGCTGGATTTCGAACGCCGCCTAACTTGTTGGATCAGATCATTGCCAAGAGCCCGGTTTCGACCGGGCTTTTTTCATTTTGGCGGCGTACCGTTGTCCGAGAGAACATCGCCGACCAGATAAAGTGAGCCGCCAATCAAAATACGTGGCGCCGTGGCGTCCGTCGACAGCGCCTGGCGGATTGCATCGAGAGCTTCGCCGACCGTCGACATGGGTTCAGCAACCAGACCGGCATCATAGGCGGCATTGGCAAGAATAACCGGATCGATCATCGCATCGCTGTGGCGGATAGGCACGCAGAAGACCTTTTCCGCAAGACCGGCAAAGGCCTTGAAATAACCGACGGGGTCCTTGGTGTTGATCATACCGATGATCAGGAACAATGGGCGCGACTGGCGCTCCTCGAAACCCGCCATCGCCTCGGCGATCACTTCGCCAGCGCCGGGATTGTGTCCACCATCGACCCAGATTTCGGCACCTGCCGGCGCATGCGCCATCAGCTTGCCCTCACTCAGCCGCTGTAGCCGGCCCGGCCAGTCGACCGAGAGCATGGCCTTTTCCATCATGGCCTCAGTCACGATGAAACCTGCAGCCTTCAATGCGCGGATGGCGGCGGCCGCATTGGCGTGCTGGTGCCGGCCCGGCAGCCGCGGCAACGGCAGATCGGCGAGCCCGAATTCGTCCTGGTAGATCAGCCTGCCATATTCTTCATGTGCCGAATAATCCTGGCCGTAGACCGCCGTCGGACAACGCAGCCGCTCAGCCGTCGCCGTCAGCACATCCAGCGCTGCGTCATATTCCTGATGGCCGATAACAACCGGCAAGCCGGGTTTCATGATACCGGCCTTTTCAGCGGCGATCAGCTCGACGCGATCACCAAGGTAGGGCTGGTGATCGAGCGAGATCGGCATGATGACCGAAACAGCCGGGTTGGAAATGACGTTGGTGGCATCGAACCGACCGCCAAGGCCAACCTCGAGGATGGCGGCATCGGCCGGATGCTCTGAAAACAGAATGAAGGTCACCGCAGTGAGGATTTCAAAGACCGTGATCTTCTGGCCGGCATTGGCATCGGCAACCCGCCGCAGCGCATCTGCAAAGACGGCGTCGTCGACGAGTTGTCCCCGCCCGCCCTTGACGCCCATGCGGTACCGCTCGTGCCAGTTGACCAGATGCGGCGACGTATGGACGTGAACGCTAAGGCCACCCGCTTCCAGCAGCGCACTGCAAAAGGCTGTGACGGAGCCTTTGCCGTTCGTTCCGGCAACGTGAACGATCGGCGGAAGCTTCGTATGTGGATTGCCGAGAACGTCGAGTAGGCGGGTAATTCTATCGAGCGACAGATCGAAGCCCTTGGGGTGCAACCCTAAGAGCTTTTCGATTTCCTGTTCGGCTTCGCTCATTGCGGATTGGTCCATCGGTATCGGTATCATCCCGCACCTCCGCCTTTCGGCCGCCTATCGTCGCTCAGGCACCGACCGCCATTGGAAGCACAAGTTCCTTGCTCTCTCTTAACGAGACTTCCGCCGGCTTCTTCGTCAAGATTTTCAGAAGACGTGCCAACGTATCCGGAATGTCATGGCGCTTGATCACCATGTCGACCATACCGTGCTCCAGCAGATACTCCGAGGTCTGGAAGCCTTCCGGCAACTTCTCGCGGATCGTCTGTTCGATGACGCGCTTGCCGGCAAAGCAGATTTCTGCGCCTGGCTCGGCCAGGTGGATATCGCCGAGCATTGCGTAGGAGGCCGTGACGCCGCCCGTCGTCGGGTTCGTCAGCACGACGATATAAGGTTGTCCGGCTTCCTTCAGCATATCGACCACGACCGTCGTGCGCGGCAGCTGCATCAGCGAAAGGATACCTTCCTGCATGCGCGCGCCGCCCGAAGCCGGGAACATCACAAGCGGGCACTTCTCTGCGATGGCGCGCTCGAAGGCCTTTACGATAGCCTCGCCCGCAGCGATGCCTAGTGAGCCACCCATGAAGTTGAACTCGTGGACGACGGCGACGATCTTCAGTCCGCGCAGCTTTCCAACGCCGGCAAGGATCGTATCTTCCTGCTCCGTCTTGATGCGGCTGTCTCGCAGGCGATCGGCATATTTCTTGGAATCACGGAACTTCAGCGGATCCTGCGCGACCTTCGGCTGCGGTAGCGCCTCGAATTCGCCGTTGTCGAAAAGATCGAGCAGACGGGCCTTGGCGGGCATCTTCATATGGAAGCCGGAGGCGGGAATGACCCATTTATTGTCTTCCAGATCCTTGTGAAAGACCATCTCGCCCGTTTCCGGGCACTTGATCCAGAGATTTTCCGCAACTTCGCGGCGGCCCAGCATGGAGTTGATCCGCGGGCGGACGTAATTCGTGATCCAGTTCAAATCGAATGCTCCTGAATGACTGAATTGACCAAAGCGATTGCACAATTCAAAGTGTTAGAGCGATCTTTGCGCGTCCCTGCGGACGCGCCGCGCTCTAATGTGGCGACACTATTCGGCGGCAACAAGGCGCGCAGAACGGGTTCCGGTGGAAAGACCGCGAACTAAAGTCGCGACGGCCTGAACGGTGTCGGCAGTCGCCTTTCCGTCCTTGGTCAGGCTGGTCGCGACCTGGGTGACGATCGCCGTTCCGACGACGACCCCGTCGGCGGAGCCGCCGATAACCCTGGCATGATCGGCGGTCTTGACGCCGAAGCCGACGCAGACCGGCAGGTCCGTGTGGCTCTTGATGCGCTTGACGGCGCCCGAGACCAGCGACGGATCCGGCAGCGCGGAACCGGTGATGCCGTTCATCGAGACGTAGTAGACGAAACCAGATGTGTTCTTCAAAACCGTCGGCAGGCGCTTGTCGTCGGTCGTCGGCGTTGCCAGGCGAATGAAATTGATGCCCTTGCGGATTGCCGGAATGCAGAGTTCATCATCCATTTCCGGGGGCAGGTCGACCACGATCAGACCGTCGATCCCAGCAGCAATCGCATCGTCAAGGAAGGTCTCGACGCCGTAGATGTAGATCGGATTGTAATAGCCCATCATGACGATCGGCGTATCGCGATCCGTCTGGCGGAAGTCGGCTGCAAGCTTAAGTGTCTTCTTCAGCGTCTGTCCGCCCTTCAAAGCGCGCTGACCTGCCAGCTGAATGGCGGGACCGTCGGCCATCGGGTCTGAGAAGGGCATGCCGAGTTCGATAATGTCGGCGCCTGCTTCAGGTAGCGCCTTCATGATACCAAGCGAGGTATCGTAATCCGGGTCGCCGCCCATGAAATAGGTGACGAGCGCCGGGCGGCCTTCCGCCTTCAGATCGGCAAAGCGTTTGTCCATGCGTGCGGTCATGATCTTAGAGCCCCATTCCCAGAATCTTGCCGACAGTGAAGATATCCTTGTCGCCGCGGCCGGAGAGGTTCATGAGGATGATCTCGTCCTTGCCCATCTTCGGCGCACGCTTGATGACCTCAGCGAGCGCGTGGCTGGGTTCCAGGGCCGGGATGATCCCTTCGAGACGCGTCAGCATCTGGAATGCCTCCAACGCCTCGTGGTCCATGATCGGCACGTATTCGACACGGCCGATATCGTTCAGCCAAGAGTGTTCGGGCCCGATGCCTGGATAGTCGAGACCAGCGGAAATCGAATGGCCTTCCTTGATCTGCCCATCGCCATCTTGCAGCAGGTAGGTTCGGTTACCGTGCAGAACGCCTGGCGAGCCGGCAGTAATGGAGGCGCAATGCTCGTCGCCCTGCAGGCCCTTGCCGCCCGCTTCGACGCCGAGAATCCTGACGCCTGCGTCGTCGAGGAACGGGTGGAAGATGCCGATCGCATTCGAACCGCCGCCGACCGCGGCGACGACCAGATCCGGCAAGCGCCCCTCGGCCTGCAGCATCTGCTGCTTCGCCTCGGTTCCGATCACTGACTGGAAATCGCGAACCATCTCAGGATAGGGATGCGGACCGGCGGCCGTGCCAATCAGATAATAGGTGTCGTCGACATTGGTGACCCAGTCGCGCAATGCCTCGTTCATTGCGTCTTTCAGTGTGCCGCTGCCTGCCGTCACCGGGACCACTTCCGCACCGAGAAGCTTCATGCGGAAGACGTTCGGCGCCTGGCGCTCGACATCGGTCGCGCCCATATAGACGACACAGGGAAGGCCGAAGCGCGCCGCGACGGTCGCAGATGCGACACCGTGCTGGCCCGCGCCGGTCTCGGCGATGATCCGGGTCTTGCCCATGCGTTTGGCAAGCAGGATCTGGCCGATGCAATTGTTGATCTTATGCGAACCGGTATGGTTCAGTTCTTCACGCTTGAAATAGATTTTGGCACCGCCGAGTTCAGCGGTCAGCCGTTCGGCAAAGTAGAGCGGGCTCGGGCGACCGATATAGTGCGCGCCGAGATATTCGAGCTCCGCCTTGAACGCCGGATCTTCCTTGGCTTTTTCCCATTCCGCCTGCAGCTCGAGGATGAGCGGCATCAGCGTTTCGGCGACGAAACGGCCGCCGTAAATGCCGAAGCGTCCGTCTTCGTCGGGACCGGATCGGAAGGAATTGGGTTTTGGCGTCTCGTTCACTCTTAACTCCCTGATGCGTGTGCCGGCATGGTAGCGTCGGCAAAAGCGTCGAAAAAGGCGTCGATCTTGGTCAAGTCCTTGACCCCTGGCGCACTTTCCACACCGGACGATATGTCGACGCCGGTCGCTTTTGTGGATGCGAGGGCAAAGCCGACATTGTCCTTGTTCAATCCACCGGAAAGCATGTAATCGACCCGGCCGTCAAGCCAACCGAGAACGCTCCAATCGAACGACAGGCCATTTCCGCCCGGCAAATCGGAACCGACAGGCGGCTTCGCATCGAAAAGAAACCGATCCACGATACCGATATACGACTCAACCCGTCTCAGGTCATCCCTATCGCGCACCGGCATGGCCTTCATGACCAACACATTATAGAGCGTCTTTATGGTCAAAACGCGCTCCGGGCTTTCGTCGCCGTGGAGCTGGAGCATGTCGGGCTTGACCAGCGTCATGATCTCATCGAGGTCATCATTGTCCGGGTTGACGACGACGGCCACTATCATCGCCTTGCCGCGAGCGCGGTCTGCCAATTTGCCGGCAAGGTCAGGCTCGATGTAGCGCGGGCTCTTTTCAAAGAAGATGAAACCGATATGCGTCGCGCCACGCTCAAGGGCGCGATCGACAGCTTCGGGCGTCTTCAATCCACAAATCTTGATATCGGGTTTCATGGCAGCGAAGTGACACGAAAACGGAAAAGAGTCGAGCCCCTTCGCAAGAGCGAGGAGATTTGAAACGCCTTTACAAGGGACTTAACCGAAGTCGATCGCGTGGAGTTGAGTGCCATGCCGCTTCAGCCAGGCCTTCGCCTCTTCCATCTGAGGGCAGAGCTTCTTGCACAGCGCCCAGAAGCGCGGCCCGTGGTTCATTTCTCTCAAATGCGCAACCTCGTGGGCGGCGAGATAGTCAATGACCATCGGCGGCGCCATGACGATGCGCCAGGAAAAACTCAGATTCCCCTCCGATGAGCAGGAACCCCAACGGCTGCGCGTATCCTTCATGCTTACCGAGGAAACCTTGGCGCCTATTCTGCCGGCATGCACCGCGACCAGCCGTTCCAGATCGGAGCGCGCTTCCTTCTTCAGGAAAGTCGAGATGCGCCGACCTGCATGTTCCGGCATGCCGCTGACACGAAGAACCGGTCGCTCGCCGATCTCGACCGCTTCGGTCAGGCCGCGCAGACTGCCCGTATGCTCGATCCTGTGAAGGACGCCGCGCAGTAGGATTTCGCTTCCACCCTGCAGCTTGGTGTCGGAGGAGAATTTTGCGAGTTTGGTCAGCAGCCAGCCCTGGTGGCGATCAAGGAAGGCATTGACCTCGCGCGCAGCAAGTCCTTGCGGAATGGTCATCTTCAGCGCCCGTCCGCCGGGCTCGATGCGAAGCGTGATCCGCGTCGCCCGATCGTGCTGTCGGATCGTCAATGGCATTGGTCGGCCGGCGACATCGAGCGTTCGTGTCTCGGGCGCAGATGGTTTCCGAACGGCTCGGCGTGCTTTGGAAAGAAGCGGAAACATGGCACCGTTTTATATGATTCGGTTGGAAATCCGGCAAAGAAAAACCGGCATCTCGCGATGCCGGTCCATTTTCGAGAGGCGCCCGTTATGGGGTCTGGAATTCCGGAGCCGGGCCGTTGTCATCGCGTTTGACGCTGTTGCGTTCACGCATGAAACGATCGAACTCGTCCTGGTCCTTAGCGCGACGCAGCTCGCGGACGTAGCTGTCGAATTCGGCGCGCATCTCGTCGAGCTTGCGGCGCTCCTGTTCCAGCCTGTCGAGCTCAGCCTTGCGCCAGTCCTCAAAGACCACGTTGTCAGTTGTGAAATGCGGGCGGTGACGGCCGCGTGGGCCGCGGCGGCAGCTGGCGAACATGCCGTCAGTGGCCTCGTTGATGTCCCGTTTGAAACCTCTCAGGCGATCACCGAAGAGAATATAGGCTAGCATGGCCAGACCCAGGGGCCAGAAGACCACGAAGCCGAGTACCATCAGGGCAATAGTAGCCGGAGTCCAATCCGGGCGAAGCAATGCTGACTGGTTCATCGTGAGTTACCTCGATTGCAGCGTCTGGCCGAATGCCAGATCGCTGGAATCGATGTGGTTACCGCGACGCCGGCCTTCAATGCAATATTATGGAAAATCGTACAACTGATTGAATACAGCCCGATAATTTAGAATATTTTGGCCGATTGAACCCCTTAAGCAGACTTTCCGCCCTTGATGACCCGCTTGACCACCGGCTTGCGGCTGCGCGCATGTTCTCCGGCAAAAGCGAGAATCCGCGGCGCAATCTCTCGGCGGAACCGAGAGCCGTTGAAAACGCCGTAGTGGCCGACATCCGGCTGCAGGTAATGCATGCGCATATTATCGGGGATGTTCGTGCATATCGTCTGTGCAGCCTGTGTCTGGCCGACGCCGGAGATATCGTCGTTTTCGCCTTCCACAGTGAGGAGCGCGACGTTGCGGATTGCCGACGGATCGACGCGACGCTCACGGTGCATCAGCTCGCCCTTCGGCAAAGAATGCTTCTTGAAGACCTGGTCGACCGTCTGCAGATAAAATTCGGCCGTGAGATCCATCACGGCCAAGTATTCATCGTAGAACTCACGGTGCTTCTCGGGCTCGCCATCGTTCTTCACGAGATGCATGAAGAATTCCTTCTGCGCATTCACATGCCTGTCAAGGTTCATCGACATGAAGCCGGACAATTGCAGGAAGCCGGGATATACCGGTCGCAGGAAGCCCGGCTGCGGCCAGGGGACGTTCATGACGACGTTTTCGGCAAACCATTCGAGCGGCTTATCCTTGGCGAGTTGATTGACGGCAGTCGGATTGATACGCGTATCGATCGGCCCGCCCATAAGCGTCATCGATGCGGGCGAAAGTGGATCTCCGGCCTCTTCCATGACGGCAGCGGCGGCGAGCACTGGCACCGAGGGCTGACAGACTGCCACAACATGCGTATCAGGCCCGAGGTGATGCAACATCTCGATGATGTAGTCGATATAATCGTCGAGATCGAAGGTGCCATCGGTGACTGGCACCATGCGGGCGTCGATCCAGTCGGTGATACAGACATCGGCGCCCGGAAGCAGCGCTTCCACCGTTCCGCGCAGCAGCGTCGCATAGTGGCCCGACATTGGCGCCACGACTAGGATTCGCGGATCCCTGTTCCGGGCGGCGGGCAGGTCGCGTTCGAAATGAATGAGATTGCAGAACGGCTTCTTCCAGATGATCGCCTCGCGAACCAACGTCGGCTTGCCATCGACCACCGTCTCCTTCAGGCCGAACTCCGGCTTGCCGTAACGGCGTGTCGTTCTCTCGAAGACTTCAAGGCCTGCGGTCATGGTGCGGCCGAAAACAGTGTCTGCCAGCGGATTGAGCGGATTGGCATATGCCTGTCGCATCATGTCGGCGGCGGCTCGAATGGGCGCCATCGCAGCATGGTTGAGTTCGTAAAGCTGGTAAAACATCGCAAGTATTACCTTTCAAACGACCGGTGATCGCCGCTCAGATGGCGCGACCTTATTTTTGAGTCCATTTGCGAACCTAGCAGCTTTTGCTGCATGGCAACATAAATTTGCATTGCCCTTCAACAAAGATGCCGGAGATTTGCTCCCCGGCGTCAAAGACAGTGCTTCAAAACGCGTGCATCGCGTCATGTAACAGATCAGAGATCGGCAGCAAAAGTCTGCTTCTGATCGCCAAGACCCTCTATTCCCAATTCGACGATATCGCCTGCTCGCAGGTACTGCGGCGGCTTCATGCCCATTCCGACCCCGGGAGGCGTGCCGGTCGAGATGACGTCACCCGGGTGCAGCGACATGAACTGGCTGAGATAGGACACCAAGTAGGCGACGCCATAGACCATCGTCTTGGTCGAGCCATTTTGCATGGTTTTGCCGTTGACCTTCAGCCACATGCCGAGGTTTTGTGGATCGGCCACTTCGTCGGTCGTCACCAGCCAGGGGCCGATCGGGCCGAAGGTGTCGCATGACTTGCCCTTGGTCCATTGCCCGGAGCGCTCTGTCTGAAAGGCACGCTCGGAAACATCGTGAGATACGCAATAGCCCGCGACGTAGTCCAGTGCGTTGGCTTCGCTAACATATTTAGCCGTTTTACCGATGACAACTCCGAGTTCGACTTCCCAGTCCGTCTTCTCGGAACCACGTGGAATGCGGACCGTGTCGTTCGGTCCGACGATGGCCGAGCTCGCCTTCATGAAGATGATCGGCTCGGGCGGAACGGTTGCGCCGGTCTCTGCTGCGTGGTCTGAAAAATTCAATCCAATGCAGATAAACTTGCCGGTGCCGGCAACGCACGCGCCGATGCGGCCTCCGGTCAATTCAGGCAAGCTCTTCGGATCGAGCCCAGCAATCCTTGCCAGACCCACAGGACCAATTGCCTCGCCGCCGATATCTGCGACATGCGCGGAAAGATCGCGAATCTTGCCGTCATTGTCCAGAAGCGCCGGCTTTTCCTTGCCCGGCTCGCCTACGCGCATCAGTTTCATGGGTCTTCCTTCCTTGCTGTTCTAAAATTCGTTCCGCCATATATGAACGAAACATTCACCTGTGTCATCAATCGATTTCAGTGGGAAACAGGCCCGCTGATCCATAACTGCGGATATCCTCAACATCGTTGGATATATCCCGTACTGCGTCCGACGGCTCGCTCGCGTTTCGTTCCTCAGTGCAACCTTAAACACGTTTCCGGAGACGGTCGAGACTAGGCGGGCATCTTGGAGCAGCGCCTCGTGCCAACCGCAAAATGGCCGCGCTTTCATGCACGTTAGAAATCACGCTTTGTTGAACGGATTTCTCATGGGGCTAGGTCCTTCCTATTGCCATCCAATTCGGCGGTCCGATAAAACTCTCTTTGAATACTCATCTTATGGAGATTTTATGCCAGTATCGGTTTCCGTCGTGAAGACAGACCACGCCAGTCGCTACATGCAGCAGCTTTGCAAGCATTGGAGCCACAAGTTCGCAGTCGAATTCGACGATAAAACTGGCAAGGTTCCGTTCAGCCCCGACTCCAACGTCGAGTTCAAGGCCGACGAGACGACGCTTCAGATGACGTTGTATGTCGCCGACGCCGCAAATCGGGAGCGGATGCAGAATGTCGTTGCCGAACATCTCAAGCGATTCGCCTTCCGCGAGGAGCTCGATGTGGTCTGGACTGACAACGAGGGTGCGTTGTAAACCCTGCCGTCCTTCCCAATGACGACGATCGCACGCTCGGCCTCCGAGCTCATTCAGCAGAAAGATATTTCATGACCGCAAGCAACAGTCGCGAATCGCAACATCCGATCGACGCCCTCTTTCTCGATCGTTGGTCGCCGCGCGCATTTACAAACGAGACGATGCCGGAAGCCGATCTGCTGAAGATGCTGGAAGCAGCGCATTGGGCACCCTCTTCCTTCAATCACCAGCCATGGCGGTTTGTCTATGCGCTTCGAGGTTCGGAACATTGGGACAAATTTCTCAGCCTTCTGATTGATTTCAATCAGGGCTGGGTAAAGTCGGCCGCCGCTCTACTGTTCGTGATTTCCCGCACACATTCCGGTGTACTTGGGTCGACTGAGCAAAAGGCAATCTACAGTCACTCCTTCGACGCGGGTACGGCCTGGGGTTTTCTTGCCCTACAGGCCCACTTGTCGGGCTACGAGGCCCACGGCATGACCGGCGTGCATTTCGACAAGGCAACCGAAGTCCTTGGCATTCCAGATGGCTTTCGCCTCGAAGCGGCTGTTGCGATCGGCAAGATTGGCGACAAAAACCAGCTGCCGGACAGCCTGCGCGAACGCGAAATCCCAAGCCATCGCAAGCCACTGTCGGAGGTTGCCTTCAACGGCACCTTCATCGCCAGGTAAGCCGCAGACAAAGAAAAGGCCCGCATGACAATTGCCGTGCGGGCCTTCTCGTTTAGAACGACTGGCGACTAAATGTCGAGGTTGGCGACGTTCAGCGCGTTTTCCTGAATGAACTCACGCCGCGGCTCAACCTCATCGCCCATAAGGCGAGCAAAGAGACCATCGGCATCGACCGCGTCGTTCACCCGCACCTGAAGCAGCGAACGGACATTCGGATCGAGCGTCGTTTCCCAGAGCTGCTCGGCATTCATCTCACCGAGACCCTTGTAGCGCTGCATCGACAGGCCCTTGCGCCCGGTGGCAAACACAGCTTCGAGAAGTGCGCGCGCTCCCGAAATTTCGCTCTCGCCATCGCGACGAACCAATGTCGGCGGCACGTCGTAAATCTCCTTCAGGCGTGGCGAAAGCTGATCGAGATGACGCGCATCGGACGATCCGATCAATCCCATATCAAGCGTTACCACTTCCTTGACGCCACGAACCATGCGCTCGAGGCGCAGGCCGCCTTCGCTGGTAATTGTGCCGGCCCAGCCGCGTTCGGTTTCCTCGGCGATGATATCGAGCCGCCGGGCAACTTCTGTCGCGACCACCTGGGCCCGCGCACCATCGCTGACCAGATCGGCGTTGAGTGCACCGGCGATGGCCGCCTGCTCGACGACGGCACGGTTATAGCGTGAGTGAAGGTTTTCGAGCAGTGCGCGAAGGCGCAAGGCATCCGTTATGACGGCGCGCAGGTCTTGCCCGGCTCGCACCTCGCCGCTGCCCAGCCTGAGGCTGGCGTCATCGAGGCCCATTGCAATGAGGTATTCTTCGAGGGCCTTCTCGTCCTTCAGATACTGGATCGATTTGCCGCGCGAGACTTTGTAGAGCGGTGGCTGGGCGATGTAGATATGGCCGCGCTCGATCAGGGCGGGCATCTGCCGGAAGAAGAAGGTCAGCAGAAGGGTCCTGATGTGGGCGCCGTCGACATCGGCGTCCGTCATGATGATGATCTTGTGGTAGCGCAGCTTGTCGGCGTTGAATTCGTCCTTGCCGATGCCAGTGCCAAGTGCCGTGATCAGCGTGCCGATTTCCTGGCTTGACAGCATCTTGTCGAAACGAGCGCGCTCCACATTGAGGATCTTGCCACGCAGAGGGAGGATCGCCTGGTTTTCGCGTGATCGGCCCTGCTTGGCCGAACCGCCGGCGGAATCGCCTTCGACGAGGAAGACTTCCGACTTGGCGGGATCGCGCTCAGAGCAATCCGCGAGCTTGCCCGGAAGCGAGGCTATATCGAGAGCGCCCTTGCGGCGCGTCAGTTCACGTGCCTTGCGCGCAGCCTCGCGAGCAGCCGCAGCTTCGACCACCTTGCCGACGAGGATCTTCGCGTCCGCGGGATGTTCCTCGAGCCATGAGCCCAGCGCCTCGTTGACGAGGCTTTCCACAACTGGACGCACTTCCGAGGAGACCAGCTTATCCTTGGTCTGCGAGGAGAACTTCGGGTCAGGAACCTTGACCGACAAAACCGCCGTCAGGCCTTCACGGCAGTCGTCGCCGGTCAGCGTGACTTTTTCGCGCTTGGTTATCCCAGACGACTCGCCGTACGAGGTGATCTGACGGGTCAGCGCGCCACGGAAGCCGGCCATATGTGTGCCGCCATCACGTTGCGGGATGTTGTTGGTGAAGCAAAGGACGTTCTCGTGGTAGCTGTCGTTCCACCACATGGCGACTTCGACCGTTATGCCATCTTTTTCGCCGCGGATCGAAACGGGCTTGTCGACCAGCGGCTTCTTGGCGCGATCGAGATAGACCACGAAGGCCTCAAGGCCGCCGTTGTAGAGCATCTCTTCCTGCTTGACGTCGGAATGACGCCTATCGGTCAGCAGGATACGCACCCCCGAATTCAAAAAGGCCAGCTCTCGCAGGCGATGCTCCAGCGTGGCGAAATCGAAATCGATCATCGTGAAGGTATCGGTGCTCGGTTGGAAGGTAACCTCCGTGCCTGTCTCGCCGCCGCTGTCGCCAAGCGTCTTCAGCGGGGCATCGGCGACGCCGTGCGTGAAGCTGATCTCGTGGATCTTGCCCTGACGCTTAATCTTGAGCTTGAGCCAGACAGACAATGCGTTGACGACCGACACACCGACGCCATGAAGGCCGCCCGAGACCTTATAGGAGTTCTGGTCGAACTTACCGCCTGCGTGGAGCTGGGTCATGATGACCTCGGCTGCCGAAATACCTTCGCCGGTGTGAATGTCGGTCGGGATGCCGCGGCCGTTGTCCGTCACGGTTACCGATCCATCTGGATTGAGCGTCACCGTCACCAGATCGGCATGGCCACCGAGCGCCTCGTCGATTGCGTTATCGACGACTTCGTAGACCATGTGGTGGAGGCCCGAGCCATCATCTGTGTCGCCGATATACATGCCCGGACGCTTGCGGACGGCATCGAGGCCCTTCAGAACCTTGATGGAATCGGCGCCATATTCGGCGCTTGCGGCGTTTTCAGTCGCGGGCGTATCAGTCATGTCTTTGAGGTCTTTCCAGTGTTTTCACAGAGAGCGCAATGATCCTGGCGAATCATCGGTTTTCCTCTCCGGACTATAGGTGACTTTTCCCCGAACTTCCAAATATATGGCCCCTGAAGCGTCCATAAAACAGGGGATTGAGGCGCTTTTCAGCCCCTTTTTCGCGTATTTTCCAGCAGAACCGTGAGTTCGGCAACGGTCCCCATATCCAGGTGCCTAATCTGGGCCGCGAGCCGATTGGCGAGTGCGGTATATTCCGGCGCCATGCCCGACGTATCGATCACCACCCGCGGATCGGAGTCCCTTGCCAGCATGAAGAGCTCTTCTGCCTCGTCCCAGATAATGTTGAAATATCCAGCGATCCGCTGCAGCAGGTCAAAGGTCGGCACGCCTCGCCTTCCATGCTCCAATGCCGAGAGATAGGCTGGCGTGACATTGAGCGCCGCGGCCATCTGTTTTTGCGAGACGCCCTTGCGTTGCCGGAGCTTCCTCACCGCTTCACCGAAGGGTGTCATTCCCTGTCCCCCGGGCGCCGCGCCAGGCGGATGTAAAGTGCGCCTTCGCCGCCATGCTGCTGGGCGGCATCCTCATAGGATGAAATCAGGTAGCGGAACTCCGGTTTGGAAAACCAGAAGGGGACCGCGCGCTTCAGCGCCCCTTCACTACCCATCGAGCTGCCTTTGCCGGTGATAACCAGCACGTGGCGCATGCCGCGCTGATGGGCGCGCAACAGAAAGTCCAGCAGCATGCCGTGCGCTTCGCTCTGGAAAAGCCCATGCAGATCGATGCGTGCCTCAAGCGGAAGGCGACCCTTTGCAATCTTGCGTTTCGTCGGCCGCTCGAGTGGATGATGCTTGTGGGAAGGCTGCTGCCTCTGGCTGGCGGAAGGCACCGGCTGGCTTTCCGGCACCGGTGGCTTGCCGTTTGGCTGTCCAACGCCCGCATCTTCCGCTGCCTGCTCCTCGGCCAGAAATGCATCAAATGCGTTCATCTGGCTCAGCCGTTCCGGCAACGGCCGTGTGCTTTTTGCGACCTTGCTCCAGAGAATACGGTCCTCGGTGCTGAGTTTGCGATCCTTTGCCATCACATCAGCCTCGCGGCGGCCGCCTTCGGAACGAGGACGTAGAAGTCGGCATCATTCTTGACCGTACCGGCTCGTTCACCGGCCTCGTATCCGGAGCCTGTGAAAATATCGCCCCGGGCCGGGCCGACGATGGCCGAACCGGTATCGAGCGCCAGCATCAACCGTTGAAACGGTTTACCCCCGTCAAGATGAGTCAGGGTCTCCGAGCGGATAAAAAATGGAAACCCGAAGGTGTGGATCAGCCTGTCCACGGCGAGCGAGCGACCAGCCACCAGCGGCACTTTCGCTGCAGCGATGGGACCCGCGTCGACGTCATCCACGGCAGCCTCGCGGAAGAAGATATAGGAGCGGTTGTGGGCGAGAACCTCGTCGACCTGTTCTGGATGAGCATAAAGCCAGTCCCGAATAGTCTGCATCGAGATCTTCGCCTGCTCTATCTCGCCGCGATCGATAAGCAGCCTCCCTACCGCCGAAAATGGATGACCGGCCTTAGCGGCATAGGTGATGCGGCCGAGCGACCCATCCGGATAGCGCAGGCGCGCAGCACCCTGAACGTGCACGAAGAAAACGTCGACCTTGGATTTTGCCCAGGCTATCTCCAAGCAACGGCCCTCGAGATAGCCGCGCGCGATCTCGCCCCGATTAGGATAAGCGGAAATGACGCCATCCTTCAGTCTGCCAAACATGTAGGACGAATGCAGATCGGCCGGCCGATTGCGGTCATCAAGATCGACAAGATCCGCTGGCCGGCGGTAAAAGGGATAGCGATAGCTCGCATCCGGTGTTGCCGAGACCTCTATTTCCGGCTCGAAGAAAGCCGTGACAAATCCGGTTCTGCCTTCGACGCGCCTGATGAAGAAGGGTCGGCATCGTTGTTCGAAGAATGCCCGCGCCTCGGCTGCATCCCTCGGTTCGGTGGTCATTGCATCTCGGAGCAGGGGCAGCAGGTCGTCCGACGTGAGGCCAACGGAGCCCGGCCGGTAGGGTTTGGTTTCTGTAATATGCCGATGGCAAGCCCGCATGGCATCAAAAAGGCCGGAAGGATCGTCATCCTCCCAGCCCTTCAATTCCTGGAAGGTTGCCGGCTCCAGTCTGAAATCCTGCGCTAGCCCGCTCATTGCTCGGATTCGGTCGCCACGAGTTTCCAATTGGGGTCGCGCGAGCGGGTATCGCGGGAGAAGGTCCAGAGATCGCTGACCTCCGATACCTGCTCGGCATCGCCATCCACCAGTTTATCGGCCTTGTCATACGTCGCGGAAATCATCTGGCTGACAATGCGAAGGGTGACCAGCGCTTCGCTGTCCTTCATCTCCGCATGCATGATGTCGGCCTTGTCGATACCGACGAAGCTCGACTTAACCTTCTCGCCCTTGGCCTCACGCTCCGAAATCGCCGCATCGAAACCATCATAAACTTCTCGCGAGAGCAGACCCTTGAGGGCCTTTCGATCGCCATCCGCAAAAGCCATGACAATCATCTCGTAGGCCATACGGGCACCGTTGACGAACTGCTTTGGCTCAAAAGACGGATCGGACTTGTTCAGTTCGCGCAACGAATCATTCAGCGGCGTTCCCGGCTTGGTGAATGCATCGATTGCGGCAAACCGGTTTTCATCCTCGATAACGTCACGGCGTGGCAAGGTGACAACCTTGCCGGCGTCGGGGGCATCGACCGGTGCTGCAGCATCGCGCGGTGTATAGAGATCGCGCGGCGGCTTCTCGTTTCCGGTACGGCGCCCAAGGACGCTACGAAGCTGAAGAAAGATCAGCACCGCCGCCACAAGGAAAAAGAGCGTCACAAAGTCGTTCGAACCCATATCGTACCGGCACCACTGTTAACATTCTAAGTTTCAGTACCCATATAGTCCGCATCGACCCATCATTCAAATAGCCGACCGGTATCTTTGTTGCGCGCAATCGATTAACGCTGCAAAACCAACCACTCGAAGGACAGGACATCATGCGCCTCTCGCTCATTCCCGCCATCATCTTTCTGATGCCGCTTGCAGAGATTGCTGGTTTCGTGATTGTCGGCAAGGCGATCGGGCTTTGGGCGACCCTCGGTCTGGTCGTTCTCAGTGCAGTGCTGGGTGCCTTGCTGCTCCGCATCCAGGGCATCGGCATCCTCCGGCGCATATCTAAAGAAAGTCAGAACGGCGGCATCCCCGGGCGCGAGCTTGTGCATGGCGCCATGATTGTCGTTGCCGCCTTTCTGCTGCTGCTGCCGGGCTTTCTGTCGGACATTCTCGGGCTGCTGCTTTTCATTCCGGGCGTGCGCGACCTTGCCTGGAAATTCCTAAGCCGGCGCATCGTCATCCTCGGTTCTTCCCCTGCCTTCAATCGCAGCCGCCGTGATCCGCAATCTCCGTCAAAGCCACGTGAACATGGGCCAGTTGTCGATCTCGACGACGACGATTTTCGCCGAGAGCCCGATCGCAACTCTCCTTGGTCCGATAGAAAGCGCCTCAAGGATTAGGGCTATAGCCGGTACGGCGGCAGGGTTGTAAGGCCGGTTTTGAAATGTTAGATGGCGACACCCATTGAAGCCGCGAGGAACAGCCCATGGCCGACGACAACATCAACGGCTCGACCAACCCGAGCCTTTCCGTACTTGCCCAGTACACGAAGGATCTGTCCTTTGAAAATCCAGGCGCTCCGCGCTCTTTGCAGTCGCGAGACAAGCCGCCTGAGATCAACATCAACGTCAATGTCAACGCAAACCCGCTGTCGGATACGGATTTCGACGTCGTGCTGACATTGAACGCCGAAGCCAAGGATGGCGACAAGGTCGTCTTCCATACGGAACTGGTTTACGGCGGCGTTTTCCGCGTGACCGATTTCCCGCAGGAGCACATGCTGCCGCTGCTCTTCATCGAATGCCCGCGGCTATTGTTTCCGTTTGCCCGCCAGATCATCGCCGACGTGACGCGCAATGGTGGCTTTCCGCCACTGATCATCGACCCGATCGATTTCGCGACAATGTTCACCCAACGCGTTGCTGAAGAGCAGACACGGGCACAGGTCAACGTCGTTCCGAACTAGATTCTCTGATCTCATCGATTGGACGATAAAATGCCCGGGCCTCGCCCGGGCATTTTTTATGGCTTTCAGTTTGGTTGGCTGTATCTCGACCAGATGCCCTTGTTCCCCAGCCTGGCAACAAGAGCCGCATGGCCTTGCCGTTCCTCCTCACTCACGCGGTTCGGCAAGGGCCTGGAGCGGGACAAGATCACCACAGCTGTTTCTTCGATATCCGTTTCGTGATTGGCGGCGCCCGACGACGTGCCGACGCTGAGGCCCAGTGCCGTCTGGCGGCCGCCGATCATCTCGATGTAGACTTCCGCCAGCAGCTCCGAATCGAGCAGCGCGCCATGCTTGGTGCGATGGGCATTATCGATGCCATATCGACGACAAAGCGCATCCAGAGAATTCGGACCCATCGGATGTTTGCGTCGAGCCATCGACAAGGTGTCCACAAACATTTCCGGCAGGATAGAGGGCATGCCGAGCCGCGCCAATTCCGCGTTCATGAAGCCCATATCGAAGGTGGCATTGTGAGCAATCCATTTGGCATCGCCAAAGAATTCGATGATGTCGGTGGCGACCTCGGCAAAGGACGGCTTGTCTCTTAGGAATTCGTCGGTAATCCCGTGAACTGCGAGGGCATCGGGATGAACCTTTTGCTCGCCGGGATTGACGTATCGGTGGAAGGTCCGTCCGGTCGGGAAGTGGTTGAAGAGTTCTATGCCGCCGATCTCGATAATCCTGTCGGTTCGGTTGTCGAGCCCCGTCGTTTCCGTATCGAAGATGATCTCGCGCATCTAGCGTCCCCCGTCCTTTGTCCGTCGCAAATCCGCGATGATGTCGTTGACTTGCTTGCGAGCGGCCTCGATGCCGTTGCCGGTATCGACCACGTAATCTGCTCTCGCCCGCTTTTCAGCGTCTGGCATCTGGCGCGAGAGAATCAGTCTGAATTTCTCCTCCGTCATAGCAGGCCGGGCAAGGACTCGCTGGTGTTGAATCTGTGGATCACTGCTCACGACGACGACTTTGTCGATCCGTTCAGCGCCTCCTGATTCGAAGAGCAGTGGGATGTCCAGGATCACGAGGTCAGCGCCTGCCGCTTGCTGCTCCTTTAGAAACCGTTGCTCGCGGGCGCGTACCAAGGGATGGACGATCGCTTCCAGTCGCTTGAAGCCGCCTGGCTCCTGCGCGAGCTGCTCTCCGAGAACCTGACGATCGACGGCGCCGTTTCGGGTCGTACCCGGAAAAGCCATTTCTATCAGCCGGGCGGCTTCGCCGCGATAGAGATCATGCACGACAGCGTCGGCATCGTGGACTGGAATTCCCGCGTCGGCGAAGAGCTTCGCCGTCGTGGATTTGCCCATGCCGATCGATCCTGTTAATCCAAGGCGGATCATCCGTGCTGTTCCATATCAGCGATCACGAGCGCGCGAAGTGCCTCGTCAACGACGGGACGTTTGCCGAACCATGTCTCAAAACCAGGTACCGCCTGGTGCAACAGCATCCCAAGACCGTCGACTGTGGCAAAGCCTTGAGCTTCAGCTTGTTCCAGCAGCGGCGTTCTCAAGGGTACGTAAACGATGTCGGTCACGACTGCGTCAGCGGACAGCGGACGAAAATCAATCTGAGGCGAGCTCCCACCTTCCATGCCGAGCGATGTCGTGTTGACGAAGAGACCGGCACCGCCCATCACCTCTTCCAGCGCAGCCATCGGATGGGCATGAACCTTTTTGCCGAAGCGATCCGCCAGTTCCCGCGCGCGGTCGATCGTTCGATTGACGACGTGGATTTCCTTGAAGCCTCGGTCGCGGATGGCTTGGATTATCGCCCGGCTGGCCCCGCCTGCTCCCAGAACGACCGCCTTGTCGCCGTGATCCCACCCCGGATGGCGCGCATCGAGGTTGGCGGTGAAACCACGGCCATCGGTGTTGGTGGCGTACAATAGGCCGTCCTTTAGCCAGAGCGTGTTCGACGCGCCGAGTTCCGCCGACAATTCATCTGGCCTGTCAGCCAATCTGAAGGCAATTTCCTTGTGCGGAAGCGTGACATTGCCGCCGACGAAGGACGAAGTACCATTCTTTAACGCACCGATGAAGGCGGCGAAATCCTCCGGGCGCACCTCGTGCGATTGGTAGGTGCCGGAAATTCCGAGGCGTGCCAACCAATATCCGTGGATCAGAGGTGAACGCGAGTGCTTGATCGGATAGCCGGTGACGAAGGCATTTAGGGTTAATGTTTCACGTGAATCATCCATCGACCAAGCCCAACTCACGCAATTGCTGCAACAGAGGCAACATCGGCAGCCCCAATATCGTAAAGTAGTCCCCTTCGATGTGGGAGAAAAGCTGGATGCCCTCGCCCTCGAGTTGGTAGGCGCCGACGCTCGCCATTGCCCGATCACCGACCCTTGCAATATGGCGGCGAATGAAGTCCGGCGTCAAATCGCGCATTGTCAGTTCTGCATGGGAAACATGCTCCCAGAGTATGTTTCCGGCTCTCGCAATAGCGATCGCACTGTTCAAGCGATGCGTCTTGCCCGCCAAAATCTGCAGGTGGTTCTCCGCATCGCCAATATCTTTCGGCTTGTGAAACACCAGTTCGCCGAGCGACATTGTTTGGTCCGAGCCGATTACGAACGCATCAGGAAAACGAGCACTGACCTCCTGTGCCTTTGCTCTCGCCAAGATCAGCGCCACCGCATCCGGCGCGGCGCCCTCCCGCTCCAGCGGCGCCTCAATAGCGCGTTCGTCGATTGCCGCGGCAACGGCTTCGAAATGCAGCCCAGCGTTCTCCATCAGCATCCTGCGGAAGGGGCTCGTTGAGGCAAGGATAAGGCGCGGCGTCATGAGCAAAGAGACCTCGAAAAGGCAGGGAGGAAATCGCGCTTAGCGCAGCTTCGGCCGGAGGGCAACAATGGCCGCTGCCGTTTCCTCAATGGAGCGGCGGGTGACATCGATGATCGGCCAATTATGTCGGGCACAGATTGAACGGGCATATTTTAGCTCCTCGGAAATCGTGGCACGATCCGTATAACCACCGCGATCAAAGCCGGCAGTCGCGCCCAGAATACGATTTTCGCGCACCTGCGATATACGGTCGGTTGTGGCGACAAGCCCGACGATCAAAGGCTTCGTTGCCTGGATAAGGCTTTCCGGCAAAACCATTCCGTGAACGATCGGGATATTGGCCGTCTTGATGCCTCGATTGGCAAGATAGATGCTGGTGGGCGTCTTCGATGTCCTGCTGATGCCTATAATTACGACATCCGCGTCATTGTAATCATCCGGCATCTGGCCGTCGTCATGATCCATCGTGAAATTGAGCGCTTCGATGCGCGCGAAGTATTCCGCGTTCATCACGTGCTGGGCGCCAACACGACGACGGGAGGTGGCACCGAGATGAGTTTGGAAGACGTTCATGACCGGTTCGAGCACGTTGACGCACGGCACGCTCATTTCCCGGCAGCGACCGTCGATCAGATCGGCAAGCTCTCGGTCGACGATTGTATAAAGGACGATACCGGGACTGGTATCGATCGCCTCAAGCACCGGCAAAAGCTGGCGCCGATTGCGGATCAATGGATAGACATGCTCGATCGGCTGACTGCTATGGAATTGCGCCGATACCGCTCGACCGGCGGAAATGAGAGTCTCGCCGGTCGAGTCAGAAATCAGGTGAAGATGAAAGAAGTTTGTGCGGTTCTCCACGCTATATTCCGTCATCTGTTGATAAATGGGGAGAGCCAAAAAGATTCGCGCGGCCATGGCTGAGGCGCCGGGAAAACTGCCGAGTTTTCCACATTCGCGATTTTTCGCAGTACTCCATATGAACCCTGTGGGTGATGTGGATAAGTCCTGATCTCTTGCCGCTGTCCCCAGTTCATCCACAGGCTGACATCCGCAGTCGGAGACTTCATGTCCTTGTTTGATAAAGCGGAATCCGAATTTCTCACGTTTTGCCGACGATGTCTCTCTATTTCTCCAGCGCTATTTCCCCATGCGCGTCAAAAGGCGTCGGGTGTGGACAGCTTTTAATCCTTGATAGTCACCGACTCTTAGAAATAGAAACCTTAAGAATATCTTTGTTTTTATATGGGGACTTGGCCATTGAGTGATGAGAGCCGGACGATTATGAGGGTATTGGGCGGTGAAACGCTCAGCCCTCCTCCCATCTGGCTCATGCGGCAGGCTGGACGCTATTTACCCGAATATAGGCAAACGCGAGCGAAGGCTGGAAGCTTCCTCGATCTCTGCTATTCGCCCGACTATGCGGTTGAAGTGACGCTACAGCCGATAAGACGTTTTGCTTTTGACGCTGCCATTCTGTTTTCGGACATTCTTGTCATTCCTGATGCGTTGAAACGAAACGTGCGCTTCAACGAAGGTAGCGGCCCGGAAATGGATCCGATCGACGAGACTGGAATAAGGGCGTTGAGGGCAGATCATGTTCTCGCTCATCTGGAACCAGTGTTTGAGACTTTGAGGCGCCTTCGGGTCGAGTTGCCTTTCGAAACTACGTTGCTCGGGTTCTGTGGGGCGCCTTGGACTGTGGCGACTTACATGATTGCCGGTCACGGAACACCGGACCAGGCGCCGGCTCGGTTATTCGCGTACCGATATCCGGAGGCTTTCGAACATCTGCTGATGCTGCTCGCGGAGATTTCGGCCGATTATCTGGTTGCTCAAATTGATGCTGGAGCCGACGCCGTCCAGATTTTCGATTCCTGGGCGGGTGTGCTTGGAGCCCGTGAGTTCGAGGCTTTTGCGGTGAAGCCGGTCGCGAAGATGATCGCCTCGGTAAAAGCACGGCGGCCGCAGGCTCGAATTATCGCTTTTGCCAAGGGAGCTGGATTTATGCTCAAGGACTATCGCCAAAAGACTGGAGCTGATGCGATCGGGCTGGATTGGTCGGTACCCCTGCCATTTGCCGTCGAACTGCAGAAGGAGGGGCCGATTCAGGGTAACCTGGATCCCATGCGGGTGGTGGCTGGCGGCAGGGCTCTAAAGGAGGGCGTGGATGATATCCTCGAGCATCTTGGCCAGGGACCGCTGATATTCAATCTTGGTCACGGCATTACGCCGCAGGCGGACCCTCAACATGTGACGACCCTCGTTGAGCATGTCCGTAGCTGGAAGGGCTGACTGATGGAGGAGCAGACGGATCTGAAACCGGCCAATTATGCGCGCCGGCGGGCATATCTCGCCATCGGTATCTTTGTCGCGGTGGCCATCGGGCTTTTGATTTGGAACCCCGCCGACCTCTACCTGTGGGTCAAGGCACTGCATATCATCGCAGTGATTTCGTGGATGGCTGGGTTGCTGTACATGCCGCGGCTGTTCATATACCACACGGACGCGGCACCAGGTTCTGTACAGTCGGAGACCTTCAAGATGATGGAGCAGCGGCTGCTGAAGGTGATCATGAATCCAGCGATGATGCTGACCTGGATATTCGGACTCTACCTTGCGTGGTCGGTCTATGGTTTCCAGGGGACATGGCTGCATGCCAAGATCGCTCTCGTGGTGCTGCTGACCGTAGTCCACATCTTCTTCAGCAGGTCGGTTAAGGCCTTTGCGCGCGACGATAATCGTAGGTCAGCCCGCTACTGGCGCTACATGAACGAGGCGCCGACCGTTTTGATGATCGCGATCGTAGTCCTTGCCGTTGTCAAGCCTTTCAGCTAGACAACGCTGGGAATAGGCCTGAGGTTAAATTCGCTTCATTTTAAGCACCCCCCTTGCGGGGTTTCACGTGAATCGCTATTTTCCGGCCAATCTCATCTTCGTGGCATGTATCCATTCAGTCGCCCGCGAGTTCTCGTCGCGGTACCGAATTCGACAAACATCGCCTTTCCCCTTTAAAAACAGAGTAATGGTCCCTTCATGGCTGAAATGAAGCTTCAAGAACTTAAGAGCAAACCTCCGACCGATTTACTGGCGTTTGCCGAATCGCTAGAGGTTGAAAACGCGAGCACTATGCGCAAACAGGAGTTGATGTTTGCCATACTGAAGGTGCTTGCCAGCCAGGACGTTGAAATTATCGGCGAAGGCGTGGTCGAAGTTCTTCAGGATGGTTTTGGTTTCTTGCGTTCTGCCAATGCCAACTACCTGCCCGGGCCAGACGATATCTATATTTCACCCTCTCAGATTCGGCGCTTCTCTCTCAAGACGGGTGATACCGTTGAAGGTCCTATCCGTGGTCCGAAGGAGGGTGAGCGTTATTTCGCCTTGCTGAAGGTCAACACGATCAATTTCGATGATCCGGAAAAGATCCGTCATAAAGTTCACTTTGACAATCTGACGCCCCTCTATCCGAACGACCGCTTCCGAATGGAGTTGGACGTCCCGACGACGAAGGATTTGTCGCCCCGAGTGATTGACCTGGTTGCGCCTCTCGGCAAGGGGCAACGTGGACTGATCGTGGCGCCGCCGCGCACCGGCAAGACCGTGCTGTTGCAAAACATTGCGCACTCGATCACTGCGAACCATCCCGAGTGCTATCTGATTGTCCTGCTGATTGATGAGCGACCGGAAGAGGTCACCGACATGCAGCGCTCCGTGCGTGGCGAGGTTGTGTCATCCACGTTCGACGAGCCTGCCGTGCGGCACGTTCAGGTGGCTGAGATGGTTATCGAGAAGGCCAAGCGGCTCGTTGAGCATGGGCGTGACGTTGTCATCCTGCTCGATTCCATCACGCGCCTTGGTCGCGCCTATAACACAGTCGTTCCCTCCTCAGGCAAGGTTCTCACTGGTGGTGTGGATGCTAACGCTTTGCAGCGCCCGAAGCGCTTTTTCGGCGCCGCGCGTAACATTGAAGAAGGTGGTTCGCTGACGATCATTGCAACGGCGCTGATCGACACCGGTAGTCGTATGGACGAAGTCATTTTCGAAGAGTTCAAGGGTACTGGTAACTCGGAAATTGTCCTCGACCGGAAGGTTGCGGACAAGCGAATCTTCCCGGCGATGGATATCCTCAAGTCTGGCACGCGTAAGGAAGAGCTTCTGGTACCGCGCCAGGACCTTCAGAAGATCTTTGTTCTGCGCCGTATCCTTGCGCCCATGGGCACGACGGACGCGATCGAATTTCTCATCGACAAGCTCAAGCAGACGAAGAATAATCCTGACTTCTTCGACTCGATGAATACCTAGTTTACTTAGCCGGATTCATGTCAGGTTCCTCGGGTCGCGATAAGCGGCCCGATTTCGTTGGGTGATCTGCTCGAATTATCGATTCGGATGCGGATTGATTTGAGGCGTTGAGGCAATGAACACGGATAGTGACACGATCTTTGCTCTCTCCAGCGGTGGATTGCCCTCAGGCGTCGCTGTAATACGGTTGAGTGGCTCGCTGACTTTCCTTGCCGCGGCCGCTCTCGTTGGAGAATTGCCGCCACCGCAGCATTCCTCGCTTAGAACGATTCGGACTCGTAACGGTTTGGTGCTAGATCGAGGTTTGGTGCTGACCTTCCGTGGGCCTGCTTCGTTTACCGGGGAAGATTGCGTTGAGCTCCACATTCACGGCGGAAAGGCCTTGGTCTCGGCTCTACTGAAGGAGCTGTCGACCTTCGAAGGTTGTCGGTTGGCTGAACATGGTGAGTTCTCACGTCGGGCGCTTGAAAACGGCAAACTGGACCTGGTCGAGATTGAGGGCTTGGCCGACTTGATTGCGGCGGAGACGGAGATGCAGCGTCGGCTGGCCGTTGAGCACAGCTCGGGCGGTCTATCGCGCCTGTATAAAGCGTGGGCGGATCGGATTACTCGCGCGCGTGCCTTGATAGAGGCTGAACTCGATTTTGCCGATGAAGATGATGTCCCGGGATCGGTCTCCGACCGCGTCTGGGCCGATATGGCAGCCGTCCACGATGAGCTGGAGTCCCACCTCGCTGGTGCGGCCTTCGGGGAGATCGTCAGAGATGGGCTCAAGGTGGTGATCGCCGGCGCGCCCAACAGTGGAAAATCAAGCCTGCTCAATGCCCTGGCTCAGCGGGATGTGGCTATAGTAACAAGCGTCGCGGGGACGACGCGCGATGTTCTCCAGGTCGATCTGGATATTGACGGTTTCGCGGTGAAGCTCTTCGACACGGCGGGGCTGCGGGAGACCGATGAGATCGTTGAAAGCGAGGGTATTCGCCGCGCATTGAAGACGATTGGAGAGGCGGACATTGTGCTGTCGCTGGCGGAGAACGGCGAATGCGCGCAGGAAAATTTCGATGGTTTCAGCGGCCGGGTGATCCGTGTCGGAACGAAGCTCGATCTTTCTGTCGACGGACCGGCTGAGTATGACTTGCGGCTGTCATCAAAAACCGGCGCGGGGTTGGCAGAATTGCGCGCCTGCCTCGCTCAGGAATTGTCTAATTTGAACCCCGGTCATTCCATGGCGCTGCCAAGTAGGCTTCGGCATCGGCAGCTGATCACGGAGGCGTCCCGGATGTTGAAATCCGCTATTTGTGAGCAAGATGGCGGGCTTGACGTTAGAGCGGAGTTCTTGCGGTTGGCGGCGCAGAGTCTGGGTCGCATTACGGGACATGTTGACGTTGAAGATCTACTGGACGTCATTTTCTCCGAGTTTTGTATTGGAAAATGATTCACGTGAAACACCGGATGCGCGGCATGCGAGTCTCATCGAGTGTTTCACGTGAAACCTTCTTGACTCTATAATCCAGTATGGCAAACAGAACAAAAGGCGGGCGCCCGAATGTTCAATAAAAAATATAACGTTGTTGTTGTTGGTGGTGGGCACGCTGGTTGCGAGGCTGCAAGCGCCGCTACACGCCTCGGCGCTTCGGTGGCCCTTATTACGCATCAGCGCGAGACGATTGGAATGATGTCCTGCAACCCGGCGATTGGCGGATTGGGGAAGGGCCACCTTGTTCGCGAGATCGACGCATTGGACGGCGTGATGGGGCGTGTTGCGGACGCGGCAGGTATTCAATTTCGCATGCTCAACCGAAAAAAGGGGCCAGCGGTTCGAGGCCCCCGGACGCAGGCCGACCGGAAGCTTTATCGATCGGCGATGCAGTCCGAATTGGCCGGTATTGCGAATCTGGATATTATCGAAGGTGATGTCTTTGATCTCGATATCGTCGAGCATGCCGTCGCGGCGGTGATCTTGAAGGACGGGCGGATCTTTCGATGCGCCTCAGTTGTGCTGACGACAGGCACTTTTCTCCGTGGCTTGATACATATTGGAAATGAAAAGACTCCGGCGGGCCGCGTTGGCGAGCCACCTTCAGCGGGGCTGTCAGCTACGTTGTCGAGACTTGGCCTCGCTCTCGGACGTTTGAAGACGGGGACTCCCGCCCGTCTTGATGGTCGAACGATTGATTGGAATTCTGTGGGGCGCCAGGGTGCTGACGAGGAACCCATCCCCTTTTCGTTCATGACGGACCGCATTGCGAATCGTCAGATTGAATGTGGCATCACAAGAACGACGCCCGCGACGCATAAGATCATTTCAGAGAATCTGCAGCAGTCGGCTATGTATTCCGGTCAGATCGAGGGCGTCGGACCGCGATATTGTCCGTCGATTGAGGACAAGATTGTCAAATTTGGCGAGCGGGATGGCCATCAGATATTTCTGGAGCCGGAGGGTTTGGAAGACGACACGGTATATCCCAACGGTATCTCTACGTCGCTTCCTGCGAAGGTTCAAGATGCCTTCATTCGAACCATTCCGGGCCTGGAACGAGCTCATATTCTTCAACCCGGGTATGCGATCGAATATGATCACGTAGACCCGCGTGAGCTCACAAGTTCCCTGGAGATGCGGAAGATGCAGGGATTGTTTCTCGCGGGCCAGATAAATGGAACGACCGGCTACGAAGAGGCGGCGGCGCAGGGGTTGGTCGCCGGTCTTAACGCTGCGAAATATGCTGCCGGGGAGAGCGCTATTCATTTTAGCCGTGCCGAGTCGTACATTGGTGTCATGATCGACGATCTGACGTCTCGCGGCGTTACCGAGCCTTATCGAATGTTTACCTCGAGGGCGGAATACCGCTTATCACTGCGGGCGGACAATGCAGACCTTCGATTGACTCCGGTCGGCCTCGCGATTGGATGCGTTGGTGAAATGCGCGCCGGCCGTTTCGCGGGTCATATTTCAAATATGGACGCTGCACGTGCGGTATTGCGTGACCTCAGGGTTACGCCGCGCGAGGCAGAGCGGGCTGGCATTCACTTGAACCAGGATGGGCAGCGGCGGACTGCCTATGAACTTTTGTCCTATTCGGAACACTCGATACCGTCTCTTTCGAAGTTGTGGCCAGAATTGGCCAATATTGATAAGCGCTCGGTCGAGGCACTTGAGATCGAGGCGGCATATGCAGTCTATATGGATCGCCAATCATCCGACATTGCGCAGACGAAACGGGAAGAAGACAAGGTTATTCCACCGGAATTCGATTTTTCAGATTTGCCCGGCCTTTCCAATGAGCTGAAGCTCAAGTTAAGCCGCGGCCGTCCGAACAATATTGCGCAGGCTGCCAAGCTTGATGGGATGACGCCCGCGGCGCTCTCATTGCTTATCGCACATCTGCGGAAGTCTGAGGCGGCGGCTCTTCGAAAATCTGCCTGACCTGAACCATTTGCAAGGTGTGAGAGTCCTGTGATGCGATTGAACGGCGTACGTGTTTCACGTGAAACACAAGGGAGATTGGAGCACTTTGCCGCCCTCTTTCAGAAGTGGTCGCGATCCATAAACCTGGTGGCGCCCTCGACACTTCAGGACCTCTGGGATCGTCATATCGCTGATAGTGCTCAGATATTTCAGCTATCGCCGCGGCCTCTCCATTGGGTTGATCTTGGCAGCGGTGGGGGCTTTCCGGGCGTTGTAACTGCGATCTTGCTCGCGGAATACGGGGATGGGCACGTTGATCTCATTGAAAGCAATCTGAAAAAGGCTGCATTCTTGCGTGTCTGTTTGCAGGAATGTGATGCCCGGGGGACCGTGCGTGCCCTTCGAATTGATGCGGCAGCTCGATTGATCCCTAGTTGTGACGCAATTTCGGCGCGCGCCCTAGCGGAGCTGGATTCTCTGCTTGACCACGCTGCACCGTGGGCGTCCAGCAACCAGAATATAAGGCTTTTGCTGCACAAAGGGCGGGATTACCAGCGCGAAGTGGATAAAGCCCGTGGTCGTTGGGAATTTGATCTGTTAAAACACGTCAGTGTTGTCGATCCGGACTCGGTTATTCTTGAAATAACCAGGCCGCGACGAAAAATCTAACATAGTCGGGTGGTGTGCGGGCATGGTAGGCGAACGAAACCGGATTATCACTGTTGCAAATCAAAAGGGTGGGGTCGGCAAGACGACCACGGCGATCAATTTGGCAACTGCGCTGGCCGCCATCGGTGAGCGCGTTCTCATAATTGATCTTGATCCGCAGGGTAACGCTAGCACCGGCCTCGGGATCGAACGCCGCAATCGCAAGTTATCGTCCTATGATGTCATGGTTGGGACCCATGGAATCGGAGAGACAGTCGTGGAAACGGCGGTTCCCAACCTTTATATCGTTCCTTCGACAATGGACCTGCTTGGGGTCGAGATGGAGATTTCGCAGCAAAGCGACCGTGTTTTTAGGCTGCGGAGGGCGCTTCAGGCAGCGGATGCCCAGGCGTTTTCCTATATTCTCGTCGATTGCCCGCCTTCTTTCAACCTGCTTACGATGAACGCGATGGCCGCGGCGCACTCCGTTCTGGTGCCGTTGCAGTGCGAGTTTTTTGCCTTGGAAGGCCTCAGCCAGCTTTTGGAAACAGTCGAGCAGGTTCGACGGACCGTTAATCCGTCGCTCGATATTCAGGGCATTGTGTTAACCATGTTTGATGCGCGGAATAATCTTGCGCAGCAGGTGGTTAGCGATGTCCGGACGCATCTCGGGGAAAAGGTCTACCATACATTGATTCCTCGCAATGTGCGCGTGTCGGAGGCACCTTCGTATGGGAAGCCGGCAATTCTTTACGATTTGAAGTGTGCTGGAAGCCAAGCCTATCTGCAATTGGCGTCGGAAGTTATTCAAAGAGAGCGGCAGCGGAAAGCTAAAGCTGCTGCCTGACCATTCGTCGTGTGAAAGAGTGAGTGATGTGCAATGAACGATGATCTTTCAAAGCGACGTCTAGGGCGGGGTCTTGCCGCTCTCATTGGCGAGATGGATCAGCCTGATCCTGTGGAAGCCGGGCGGCCGACGGTTAATCCTGATCGAATGGTTCCGATCGAGTTTGTCAGCCGAAATCCTAAGAATCCTAGACGTTATTTCGATGAGGCCGAGCTTCACGATCTGGCGGCGTCGATCCGCCAGCATGGCATTGTTCAACCTGTCGTGGCGCGGACGGTTTCCGCCGGCCGATATGAAATCATAGCCGGCGAAAGACGTTGGCGCGCTGCCCAACTCGCGGGTCTGATCGAAATTCCCGTTATCGTCCGCGATGTGGACGATAAGACCGCGCTTGAAATTGCCATCGTTGAAAACGTTCAACGCGCAGATCTGAATGCGCTTGAGGAAGCTCAGGGCTACGAGCAGCTGATTGCTGAGCACGGCTACACACAAAATGATCTTGGTGAGATTATTGGCAAGAGCCGCAGCCATGTCGCGAATTCTCTCCGCCTGCTTAAGTTGCCGGATTCCGTTCGCGATCTGCTTGCCGGTGGCAGTCTCTCCGCTGGACACGCCCGTGCGCTGGTGTCCACATCGGACCCTGCGTCGCTCGCCCGTACGATCGTTTCCAAGGGTATGTCGGTGCGCGATGCCGAACGTCTGGCGCAGAACGATATCAAGGCTCAAAGCGATCCTCGTCCTGCAACGAGTATTCGTGACGCCAAGGATTCCGACACCGTTGCGCTCGAGCGAACGCTGTCAGATGCTCTCGGCCTCGATGTGATCATCAATCACAAGGGAAGTGGCGGTCAAATTCGCATCGCGTACAAGAGTCTTGAGCAGCTGGAGGAGATCTGCAGACTGCTGGAGCGCCGCTAGGCGCCATTTGCTTTGGGTCAATTCTTTCGCGCGGCTTGCAGCGTTGTGGATAGCAATGTCTGCAGCGCAATGCTGTCTTCGATGCTTTGGCGTTGACGACTCTGAAAAATGGCGGCTTGCAGCCTATTCATTTCGCGCGAGATGGCTGGCGCGGTCCAGGTCTGTAACGCCTTTTCAATAATCGGTTTTCGCTTGAAATGCAGGTGCCGCCCATGTGTCTGCATGACTTGAGTTGCTGCGAGACGCTTCTCATCCATCTCTGCGCGCATGATATCCAGAAGCTGAAATTGCCGCAGGCAACCCTGCAGGACGAGAAAGATCGACGTCTTCGACGAGGTGATTTTTTGCGTCGCGTGAAGGAAGGACTCTGTGTCGCCCTTCAATATTGCGTCGACTGCGTCATCGGCGGAGACTGCGCTCGCATCACCGATAATGTCGCCCACATGGTCTTCGTCGATCGTGCCGAGGCCGCTGCAATAGAGTGCGAGCTTCCTGACTTCATTCCGCGAGGCGATCCGGTCGCCACCTAGAAGTTCGAGCAGCATGTGGCGCGCGGCCGGCGTGATGCGCAGGCTTTCATTTGCCAGCTCATGATCGATCAGACTATTAAGCGCCCTGACATCGTCAGCGTAGCAAGGAATTCCGACGACCGTTCGATTGCCCTCCGCAATCTTGCGAAGTGCGGATCCCTTCTTGAGGTCGCCCGCCTCGACGATGAGAAATGCACTGTCCGGCGGGTTTCCGGCAATCACCTGCAACGAGTCGATAAGCGCTTTCTCGTTTGCGGCGCCACGGATCCAGACGAGGCGCTGCCCCCCGAATAAACCCATCGCATTTGTTTCATCGATCAAGCGTCCGGCGTCGTTATGGAGGTCTCCGATATCGAGTTTGATCAAGGCAAATGGGTCATCCAATGACACCGTCGTCTCGGCAGCAATGAGTGTCGCCCGCTCCGACACGAGGCCGCGATCTGGACCGTAGATGATGAAGATCCTATACCGCTTCGCAGCGTTCGACAGAAATCCCTCGAATTCGTGAGATTTGATTTCCGTCATGCCTCGTCCCCGCCCTTAGCGGCTAAGGGCAGCGGAGATATCGGCGCCCACAAGCTGTGCCACTTCACGCGCTGCACGATCCTCAGAGTCGCGGATAGCGCGCTGCTTGGCGAATTCCTGTGTCGGAAAGTCTACAAGAGCAACAGCTGATCGACTGCCCGCTTTCAGGACCTTGCCATCGCTGGCGTTCTTGAGGACGAACGACGCAGTCACAACCGTACGACCGGCCTGCGAAGTATCGGAAGAGGCGAGATACAGAACGCCAGCAGTACTGGCGGTGGCCGTCAGCGTCACGTTATATTCCGGTTTGGCCGGCTCACCAGCACCGCGTCCCGCGACGAAAATGAGCTGATTTCGAACTTCCTGGCCGACACGTGTAGATGCCGGCGAAAAGGAGACGGATGATAGCTTCGCTGTCACGCCGGTGCTTTCTGCGTAAAGCGGGCGAACCTGACATGACGACAACGCTAACGGGACGGCAACGAGGGCTACGACGCCCGCGGTGCGAGCGAGGTTTGAAATGAAATCAGACGACAATGTTTACGATCCTCTGTGGAACGACAATGATCTTCTTCGGCGCCTGACCATTCAACGCGCTTCTGACAGCATCCAGGGCGAGCACGGCTTCCTTGACGGCACTTTGATCCGCATCGCGTGAGATTGTCAATTCGGCGCGCTTCTTGCCGTTGATCTGTATCGGAAGCAAGATGTCATTTTCCACCACCAATTCGTCATCAGCGACCGGCCATGCCGACATGGCGATCAGATGGGCATTGCCAAGAGTGGCCGAGCATTCTTCAGCTAGATGCGGCGTGATCGGTGCAACGATCGCAATCAGGATCTCCACCGCATCGCGAACTGCCTCGCGATAGGCCACATCGGCGCCACCGCCAGCAACCTTCGCCAGAGGAACTGCAAGCGCATTCACGAACTCATAAATGCGTGCCACAGCCTTGTTGAAGGCAAGCTTGTCGTAGTCAGCCTGGACCGCCTTCAACGTTCGATGGGCAATCTGTGAGATAGCAAGCGCCTCACCTTCCTTAGCCGGAGTCCCTTTGGCTGATTTAAGGACATCGCATGCTTCGGAGACCAAGCGCCATACGCGCTGTGTGAAACGATGGGCACCTTCGACGCCTGCTTCCGACCAGATAACGTCGCGATCCGGCGGAGAATCGGACAGTACAAAAAAGCGGGCTGTGTCCGCCCCATAGGAGGCAATGATATCATCGGGATCCACCACGTTCTTCTTCGACTTCGACATCTTTTCAATCGAGCCGATGGAGATCTCTTCCCCGGTAGACAGCAATATGGCACGCCGCCGACCCTCTGCTTCTTCTATCCGGATATCGACAGGGGGAATCCATTCGCGGGCTGCACCCTTGCCGCGGCTGTATGTCTCATGCACGACCATGCCCTGAGTAAACAGGCCCTTGAACGGCTCCTTCACATCGACGTGGCCGGTTTCCTGCATGGCGCGGGTGAAGAAGCGGGAATAGAGCAGGTGCAAAATGGCGTGCTCGATGCCACCAATATATTGATCGACAGGAAGCCAGTGGTTTGCGGCAGCTTTGTTGGTCGGCTCATTCTCCCAAGGCGCGGTAAAGCGGGTGAAGTACCAGCTCGAATCAACGAAGGTATCCATTGTGTCGGTCTCGCGCCGTGCGTCCTTGCCACAATGCGGACAGGCCACATATCGCCAGGTCGGATGTCGGTCGAGCGGATTGCCGGGCTGATCGAAGGTGACATCGTCCGGCAGTTTTACCGGCAGGTCCTTCTTCGGCACAGGCAGAACGCCGCAGTCATCGCAATGAATGACCGGGATGGGGCAACCCCAATAGCGCTGGCGTGAAATGCCCCAGTCGCGCAGGCGGAAATTTACTTTCCGTTCGCCTTGTGGCGCATTGCCCAACGTCATCGCAGCGAGTCTTGCCGCAACGGCGTCGAAAGCCTCAGCGGGCGTCATGCCATCAAGGAACTGCGAGTTGATCATCACGCCGTCACCGTCATAGGCGATGTCACCGATCACGAAACTTGCTGCGTCGCCATCCTTGGGCATGACAACCGGGACGACCGGCAGATCGTATTTGCGAGCGAAATCAAGGTCGCGCTGATCGCCGGACGGGCAGCCGAAGATGGCTCCGGTGCCATATTCCATCAGCACGAAGTTGGCGATGTAGACAGGCAGCTCCCAGGAGGCGTCGAGCGGATGCCTGACCCGGATGCCCGTATCCATGCCTTTCTTTTCCGCCGTTTCCAGCGCGGCTACCGATGTACCGGCGCGGCGGCATTCTTCACAAAATGCCTCGACCGCCGGATCCCTTGCAGCGGCTTCCTTCGCCAGCGGGTGGTCGGCCGCAATCGCGAGAAAAGACGCTCCGAACAGGGTGTCCGGGCGCGTCGTATAGACCGCGACTTCTCTCTCATCACTCTGAGCCGTGCCCGGCATGATTTCCCAGCGGATCGAAAGGCCTTCAGAACGGCCTATCCAGTTCTTTTGCATCAGCCGTACTTTTTCCGGCCAGTGGTCAAGCGTGTCGAGCGCGTCGAGCAAATCCTGACTGAAGTCGGTGATCTTGAAGAACCATTGCGTCAGTTCGCGCTGCTCGACCAGCGCGCCGGAGCGCCAGCCGCGCCCGTCGATCACCTGTTCGTTGGCCAGAACAGTATTGTCGACAGGGTCCCAATTGACCTTTGATTTTTTGCGGTAAACCAGCTCCTTTTCCATCATGTCGATGAAAAGCATTTGCTGCCGGTGATAATATTCGACGTCGCAGGTCGCGAATTCGCGGCTCCAGTCCAGCGACAATCCCATCGCCTTCAACTGGGCTTTCATCGACGCGATGTTTTGATAGGTCCACTCTTTGGGATGCACCTTGTTGTCACGCGCGGCATTTTCCGCGGGCATGCCAAAGGCGTCCCAGCCCATCGGATGGAGAACGTTGTAGCCCCGTGCGCGCTTGTAGCGGGCAACGACGTCGCCCATCGCATAGTTGCGAACATGGCCCATATGAATCCGGCCCGACGGATAAGGAAACATTTCTAGGACGTAATATTTCTCGCGCGGGTCGTCATTGTCAGTGACGAAAACCTTTTCGTCATTCCATTTCTGTTGCCAGCGAGGCTCGGCATCGCGTGGGTTATAACGTTCGATAGCCATTTGACCTGTATTCCGGGGATCATGGGGAGTTGGCCGTGACCTTCATCATGAAACCAACCAAGCGTCAAGTTTAGCGGGGCCGCAATCGCGTTATCTCGGGCCTCGGGCGAGGGAATTCGTGCTACCGGCTCTTGGCAATCGCCTTGCGGCTGGCTACTGCGATTGGAGGAAATTCTGGCAGATATGTCGAGGTGCGGACATGGAACTTCAAGAGCGGCTAGATGAAGTGCGTCAGCACATCGCGAAAGCGGAACGTCAGGCAGGCCGACCGGCCGGATCGGTCGAGCTCGTGGCTGTTTCAAAGACCTTCGATGCCCAGGCCATTCGTCCCGCGATCGCCGCCGGGCAACGCATCTTTGGCGAAAACCGTGTTCAGGAAAGTCAGGGAAAATGGCCGGAGCTGCAGGCTGAGACACCTGATATCGAGTTGCATTTGATTGGACCCTTGCAATCGAACAAGGCGGCCGAGGCAGTCGCTCTCTTCGACGTCATCGAAACCGTCGACCGAGAAAAGATTGCGCGAGCGCTGGCCGAGGAAATGAAGCGACAGGGCAAAACGTTGCGGCTTTACATCCAGGTAAATACCGGGCTGGAGCCACAGAAGGCGGGTATCGCGCCAGATGATACCATCCGTTTCGTGGCGCTATGCCGCAACGAACTGGGGCTCGCGATCGAGGGGCTGATGTGCATTCCCCCCGCTGAAGAAAATCCGGGGCCGCATTTTGCCCTTCTTGCCAAGCTTGCGACCGAATGCGATGTCGAGAAGCTGTCGATGGGCATGTCGAGCGACTATGAGATCGCTGTTGCGTTTGGCGCCACCAGCGTTCGCGTCGGTTCGGCGATTTTCGGTGCTCGCTAATCCTCTTCCGGAGAATTGGCCCTCCCCTCGACACACGCAATAAAAAACCCCGGAAGAACCGGGGTTTGAAAATCAGGCGATCGGCTTCGGCTCAATATTGGTCGTCGTCTTCGTCTTTGGTGGTGGACTTCAGCGACTTGAGCTTTGCAAAGACTGCATCGGCGTCGATTTCCTTTTCCTTTTCTTCGCGCTGGTAGGTGAAGCCGAGCTTTTCGGTCTCCTGCGCCGGCTGCAACGTTGCGCCGAGTTCGGCAACCGTCGGCAGTGGCCGGCCCTTTGCTGCCTTCTCGACTTCCATGTCGAGATCGATCTGGCTGCAGAGACCGAGCGTCACCGGATCCATGGGGGCCAGGTTTGTCGAGTTCCAATGGGTGCGGTCGCGGATCTGCTCGATGGTCGACTTAGTCGTGCCGACCAGGCGGGAAATCTGCGCATCCTTCAGCTCCGGATGGTTGCGAACCAGCCATAGAATAGCGTTCGGGCGATCCTGGCGCTTCGATACCGGCGTATATCTCGGTCCGCGACGCTTTGATTCGGGAACCCGTACTTTCGGCTCGGAGATCTTCAGTTTGTGGTTTGGGTTTGCTTCAGCGCGGGCGATTTCGTCGCGGGAAAGCTGACCGGTAGAGATTGGGTCGAGACCTTTGATACCCTGAGCGGCTTCGCCATCGGCAATCGCCTTGACCTCAAGCGGGTGCAGCTTGCAAAACTGCGCGATCTGTTCGAACGACAATGCGGTATTGTCGACAAGCCAGATGGCCGTAGCCTTCGGCATAAGCAGTTGTTGAGCCATGGATATAGTCCTTCTGTCCGTCCGCGCCGGGGTCGCGGTCCGTGGGTAACACCACCAATTTCCGGGAATTTGCGCCCTATATAACCTCAGTGCTGCAGAATTGCAATTCTTTGCCGATCAAATGACCTTTGTCTAATTGCCGCCGTAACTTAAGCTGCTATTGATTGCCGAAAGACCGCTCATCTTTCCTGGGAAAGACGATGACGCGGCGGACATTTTGAGGAGGAAATTTCATGTCGGAAAAAATTTATCCGGTTCAGAAGTCGACGAAGGCCCGCGCGCTGATCGACAAAGAGAAATATGAGAAGTGGTACAAGCAAAGCATCGACGATCCCGATAAGTTCTGGGGCAAGCAGGGCAAGCGCATCGACTGGTTCAAGCCCTATACCAAGGTCAAGAATACGTCCTTTAAGGGCAGAGTTTCGATCAAGTGGTTCGAAGACGGGCTGACAAACGTCGCTTACAATTGCATTGACCGGCACCTGAAGACGCGGGGCGATCAGGTCGCTTTCATTTGGGAAGGCGACAATCCCTATATCGACAAGAAGATCACCTATAACGAGCTCTACGAGCATGTCTGCCGCATGGCGAACGTGCTGAAGAAGCACGGCGTTAAAAAGGGTGATCGGGTCACCATCTACATGCCGATGATACCCGAGGCAGCCTATGCCATGCTCGCCTGCGCGAGGATCGGCGCGGTTCATTCGGTCGTCTTCGGCGGCTTCTCGCCTGATGCGCTGGCGGGACGCATCGTCGACTGCCAGTCGACGTTCGTCATCACCTGCGACGAGGGTCTGCGTGGCGGCAAGCCGGTGCCGCTGAAGGACAATACCGATACCGCGATCCACATTGCTGCCAAACAGCTTGTCATCGTTCAGAAGGTTCTGGTCGTTCGCCGCACCGGAGGAAAGACCGGCTGGGCACCAGGCCGCGACCTCTGGCATCACCAGGAAATTGCCACGGTAAAGGCGGACTGCCCGCCCGTGAAGATGAAGGCGGAAGACCCGCTTTTCATCCTCTATACCTCAGGTTCGACCGGCAAGCCCAAGGGCGTTCTGCACACGACCGGGGGTTATCTCGTCTACGCCGCCATGACGCACGAATACACCTTTGACTACCATGATGGCGATATCTACTGGTGCACCGCCGACGTCGGCTGGGTGACAGGCCATTCCTACATCGTCTACGGGCCACTCGCCAACGGTGCGACGTCGCTGATGTTCGAAGGCGTGCCGAGCTTTCCCGACCAGGGCCGTTTCTGGGAGGTGATAGACAAGCACAAGGTCAATATCTTCTACACGGCTCCGACGGCGATCCGCTCGCTGATGGGGGCCGGGGACGAGTTCGTGAAGCGCTCATCGCGCTCGAGCCTCAGGTTGTTGGGTACCGTCGGCGAGCCGATCAATCCGGAAGCCTGGGAATGGTACTATAACGTTGTCGGCGACGGCCGCTGCCCGGTCGTCGATACCTGGTGGCAAACGGAAACCGGAGGCCACATGATCACGCCCTTGCCGGGGGCTACCGATCTGAAACCGGGTTCGGCCACGAAACCCTTCTTTGGCGTCAAGCCGGAACTGGTCGACGGCGACGGCAAGGTGCTGGAAGGCGCTGCCGATGGCAATCTCTGCATCGCCGATAGCTGGCCGGGGCAGATGCGCACGGTCTACGGCGATCATGAGCGCTTCATCCAGACCTATTTTTCGACCTACAAGGGGAAATATTTTACCGGTGACGGCTGCAGACGCGATGCGGACGGCTATTACTGGATTACAGGTCGCGTCGACGACGTGCTCAACGTCTCCGGCCATCGGCTTGGGACGGCGGAAGTCGAGTCGGCGCTCGTTTCGCACCATCTCGTTTCGGAAGCAGCCGTGGTCGGTTATCCCCACGGAATCAAGGGCCAAGGCATCTACTGCTACGTCACGCTGATGTCGGGCCATGAAGGCAACGATGCGCTGCGTCAGGATTTGATAAAGCACGTGCGAACCGAAATCGGCCCAATCGCGTCTCCGGACAAGATCCAGTTTTCACCGGGGCTGCCAAAGACCCGGTCGGGCAAGATCATGCGTCGCATCCTGCGCAAAATCGCTGAGGATGACTACGGCTCGCTCGGCGACACCTCGACGCTGGCCGATCCTGGCGTGGTCGAAGATCTGATTGCCAACCGCCAGAACAAGGCAGAGTCGATCTGATCGTAGTTGCTAACGAGCAAACCAAATTCCGCCGTCTCGATCGTTGAGACGGCGTTTTTATTCCAACGAACAATGCCGTGAAATGGCAGCGGCCTGGACGGTGGATATTACTTCAGAAGTCGATTGCCCGACCGTTGATTTCCCAGTCGCCGAAGCGGGAGGGTTCGGCGCCGCCGCGGCCACCGATTTCAGGCGGCAATTCGGATTGGGCCCGTGCCCGGCGTCGCTCTTCGGCTTCCGCCAGAGCGCGTTTGGCGGCGGATGAGAGCGGTTTGCGCGGGGCTTCCGCTTCGGCTTGGGCTTCGAGTATCCCGAGATTGTCATTGTCAGCTGTCTGCATAGCGCACTCCGGCCCCAAAACTTGAAATAGGCGGGCGAATAGCCAGATTATAGTGCGTCCGAGGGCGAATAAAAGATCGGACAGATGATTTGCCGGGAGACACCTATGAACCTTGTACGCACTGCCATGTTGCTCGCCTTCATGACGGCACTCTTCATGGGGGTCGGCTATCTCATCGGCGGCCGGTCCGGGATGACAATCGCGTTCGTTGCGGCGCTCGTGATGAATTTCTATTCCTATTGGAATTCCGACCGGATGGTACTGTCCACTTACAATGCGCAAGAGGTGGATGAGCGCAGTGCACCGGAATTCTATGGCATCATCCGTAATCTCGCCGCCAATGCCGGGCTGCCGATGCCGCGTGTCTATCTCTACGAGAGCTCGCAGCCGAATGCCTTTGCCACAGGTCGCAATCCTGCCAATGCCGCCGTTGCCGCTTCGACAGGATTGCTTAATGCCCTGACGCCGGAAGAGGTCGCAGGCGTCATGGCGCATGAGCTGGCACATGTGCAGAACCGCGATACCCTGACGATGACGATCACTGCGACCCTTGCTGGAGCGATCTCGATGCTCGGCAACTTTGCCTTCTTCTTCGGCGGGCGGCGGGACAGCAACAATCCATTGGGCTTCTTAGGTGTTCTCGCCGCCATGATCGTGGCACCGCTGGCGGCGATGCTGGTACAGATGGCGATCAGTCGGACGCGGGAGTATTCGGCCGACCGGCGTGGCGCCGAAATCTCAGGTAATCCGCTTTGGCTCGCCTCGGCGCTTAGCAAGATTGCTCGCAGCGCGGCCGAGGTGCCAAATTATGAGGCTGAGCGCAATCCAGCGACCGCGCATATGTTCATCATCAATCCCTTGTCGGGCGAACGAATGGATAATCTCTTTTCCACTCATCCGGACACGGACAATCGCATCGCCGCGCTACACGAAATGGCGAGGCGCGGCGGCAACGACAACGGATCAATTTCGGGCCTCGGCTCGACGGAACCGGCCCGGGCTGCTAATCCGGTGCGGAAATCGCGATCCGTTCCCAATACGGGGTGGGGCCGCGGTGGTTCACAGCCGCCCAAAGGACCCTGGTCTTGAATTCAGACGATACAAGCAAACCTTCCGCCAGAGGCGGCAATCACACAAGTGGCAGGCCAAAGCAAGGTCGGCCGACCCTTTCGGCTCCGGCAAAGCCAGGCTTGGGCGCACGCGCGGCAGCATCAAAAATTCTGGCAGCCGTTGTCGATCGCAAGACCCCGCTTGACGGTATGCTGGATGCGGAAAACGGCAATCCGGCCTACCGAGTTCTCGAAGACAATGACCGGGCGCTGGTGCGCGCGATCCTGAATTCGGCGCTTCGTCATTTGCCGCGTATTGATGCGGCGATTGCATCCATGCTTGATTCGCCGCTGCCCGAAGGTGCGCGGGCGTTGTATCACGTGTTGGTCGTTGCGGCGGCTCAGATGCTTTACCTCGATGTGCCCGATCACTCCGCGGTCGATCTTGCAGTTGAGCAGGCCAATCAGGATCCGCGCAATCGCCGCTTTGCCAAGCTGGTCAATGCTGTGCTTCGCCGCATCGGGCGGGAGAAGCAGGCGATCCTTGATAGTACCTCCAGCGTGCCCGCCATGCCGCTCTGGTTTCTAAAACGGTTGGAGGCAGCGTACGGACGAGAGGCGGCACTGGCTATCTCGGAAACGCAGCTTGAACCGGCCGCGATCGATGTCACTGTCAAATCCGACCCTGCAGGCTGGGCAAAGCGCTTGAATGGTGTGGTCCTGCCGACCGGGAGTGTCCGGCTCGCCGCCTTCGACGGTTCGATACCTTCGCTTCCCGGTTTCTCGGAAGGCCAATGGTGGGTGCAGGACGCAGCTGCCAGTATTCCCGCCAAACTATTCGGCTCACTTACCGGCAAGCGGGTCGTCGATCTTTGCGCTGCACCCGGCGGCAAGACCGCGCAGCTTATTCTTGCTGGCGGTGCGGTCACAGCACTGGATCAATCCGCCAGCCGTTTGAAACGGTTGTCGTCTAATCTGGCGCGTCTTGGGATCGAGGCGGAAACCGTTGTCGCGGATATGGCTAAATTCGAACCGGCCGAACTTTTCGACGCGGCATTGCTCGACGCCCCTTGCTCCTCGACGGGCACGACCCGGCGCCATCCTGATGTGCTGTGGACCAAGGGGCCGGAGGATATTGCCAAGCTCGCGGCTCTTCAAGAACGGCTGCTTGCCCATGCGCTGACGCTGGTCAAGCCCGGCGGCATTGTCGTGTTTTCCAATTGCTCGCTCGATCCCTCGGAGGGCGAGCTGCTTGTCGCGCGTGTGCTGGCAAATAATGCGGCGGTTGAGCGCGTGCCAATCAGCGCAGAGGACTGGCCGGGACTTGAGACTGCTATTTCACCGCTTGGCGAATTCAGGACGACGCCGTCCATGCTGCCGCTCTCGCAAGGCTTTGCCTCCGGCCTCGACGGGTTTTTTGCGGTCGTGCTCCGCCGAATATGATCGCTATAGTTAGTTACACAATACTCCTAGACCTGATCAAAATGGATCATCCTGGGTCGAATTGACCATTTGCTAACGTCCCCTTAACGATGGGGGCAGACAATAAGCATGATCAAATACGCAGAATTGGCAGGCGCTTTGTGAGTTTATACGTGCGGGAAGCATGGCGGCGGATGTTACGCCGCACAGCGTTGGCGCGCTTGCGTCTGACCCGCCACACCGCGCGGGTGCCGGAACGATTGATCGTGGCGCCGACGGATTTGCGCAGCATCGATCCCTTTGTTGCCGCGGAAATCATCAACGGCCGCATTCCGCTTGCCGGACGCGTGCTCGAGACCAACGGCGGATCGCCGTTTTCCCTCGAATTGCCGTCGCAGATGTTTGCGACGCGACTGCATAGTTTCGGCTGGCTACGGCATATGCGCGCCGACAAGACAGATCAGGCCTGCGGCCAGGCGCGTGCCATCGTCAACGAGTGGATCGGCGTTCACGGCCGCCGCACTTCAGGGATTGCCTGGGAGGCTGACATTGTTGCCCAGAGGATCATCGCCTGGCTGTCGCATTCTCCTGTTGTATTACAGGGGACAGATAGCGGTTTCTACCGCCGCTTCATGAGATCCCTCACCCACCAGGTGCGCTATCTCAGGCATGTAGCTGCGACGGCGCCCGACGGGGAGGTCCGGTTTCGCGTCCGCATCGCACTTGCCATGGCGTCCGTGGCGATGCCGGCGCGAGCATCGACCATAAGGCGTGCGGGCCATGCGCTCGACAAAGAGATCGACCGGCAGATTCAGCCGGATGGGTCGCATATTTCCCGCAACCCGCGCGCCGCACTGGAACTGCTTCTCGATCTGCTGCCGCTTCGACAGACCTACGTCAATCTCGGCCACGACGTACCGAAACGGCTGATTGCCGGCATTGACCGGATGTATCCGGCTTTACGTTTCTTTCGTCATCAGGACGGCGATCTGGCACTCTTCAATGGCGCGACCTCAACCCTTGCCAATGAGCTCATGTCCGTCCTGCGCTACGACGAAACGGCCGGGCAGCCCTTCAAGGCACTGCCGCAGGGGCGCTATCAGCGGCTGTCGGCCGCGCAGACGCTGATAATCGTCGATACCGGCCTTCCCGTCTCGAACGACCTCTCGCGCACGGCGCATGCCGGCTGCCTCTCTTTCGAGATGTCGTCTGGAAAGCACCGCATCGTCATCAATGCCGGGTCACCGAAATTTGCGGGCAACCGTTATGTCCAGATGGCGCGCGCCACGGCCGCACATTCTACGGTGACGCTCAATGATACCTCGTCGATGTCCTTCTCGCGCTCCGACCTGCTTGGTCCGGTGGTGGTCAGCGGGATACGCAACGTCGATGTCCAGCGGATGGAGACCGACGACGGGCGGGACTGCGTCAAGGCATCGCATGACGGCTACCTCCAGGCGTTTGGTGTCCATCATGAGCGGGAGTTGACGCTGAATGCGGCCGGTACGATCCTGACCGGCCGCGACCGGCTTCATCCGCCGGAGGGTAAAAACATGCAGGCGGGAGACAATCGCGCTTCGGCACGTTTCCACATTCACCCCTCGATTTCGATGAAGCAGTCCGATGCAGACTCAGTCACCCTGAAGGCGCCTGATGGGGAAACCTGGGTGTTCTCGTCTCCGGGCAACGAAGTTCTGTTGGCCGAGGATGTCTTTTTCGCGGATGCGTCCGGGGTCCGGTCTTCCGAGCAGATCGAAGTGGTGTTCTCGCTTTCGGAAAAGCCGGAGATCCGGTGGTTTTTATCCCGCCGTTGAGTGGCCAAGTGTTTTCTCTCCGGTAAAGCTGTGCTAACGCGGCGCCATAGCCTTATGGCGTCCCTCGCCGGATGTCTCCCGCGCCCTAAATCGGAGAAAGTTCATGGCCGTCGTTTCCAAGAAGATCCCAGCCCCCGATAAGGTGAAAATCCGGACTGCGCTGCTGTCTGTCTCCGACAAGTCGGGCATTGTCGAGCTCGCGAAGGCACTGAGCAAAGAAGGTGTGCGGCTGCTCTCAACCGGCGGCACCCACAAGTCGATCGCAGCTGCCGGTATCGCCGTCACTGACGTCTCCGACATCACCGGGTTCCCCGAGATCATGGACGGACGCGTGAAGACGCTCCATCCACGGGTCCATGGTGGCTTGCTTGCCATCCGCGACGACACCGAGCACCAGGCGGCAATGAAAGAGCACGGCATCGAGGGAATCGATCTCGTGGTTGTCAATCTCTATCCCTTCGAAGATGTCCGCGCCGCCGGCGGCGACTACCCGACGACGGTCGAGAACATAGACATCGGTGGTCCGGCTATGATCCGTGCATCGGCCAAGAACCATGCTTATGTCACGATCCTTACCGATCCCGCCGACTATCCCGCCCTGCTCGACCAGCTTTCAGCCGATGAAGGTCAGACCGCCTACGCATTTCGCCAGCTGATGGCGGCAAAGGCCTTTGCCCGCACCGCCGCCTATGATGCAATGATCTCCAACTGGTTTGCCGAAGCACTCGAGATTGTTACGCCACGTCATCGGGTAATCGGCGGCGTTCTTCGCGAAGAGATGCGCTATGGCGAGAACCCACATCAGACTGCAGCGTTCTACGTGACCGGGGACAACCGTCCCGGCGTGTCGACTGCAACGCTTCTCCAGGGCAAGCAGCTCTCCTACAATAACATCAACGACACGGACGCCGCTTACGAGCTGGTGGCAGAATTCTCGCCGGCAAACGGTCCGGCCTGTGCGATCATCAAGCATGCCAATCCCTGCGGCGTTGCCACCGGGTCAAGCCTTGTCGAGGCTTACAAGCGGGCGCTCGCCTGCGACAGCGTGTCCGCGTTCGGCGGCATCATTGCACTCAATAGCCTGCTTGATGCGGAAACGGCCGAAGAGATCGTCAAGCTCTTCACCGAGGTCATCATTGCGCCCGCGGTCAGCGACGAGGCGAGGGCGATCATTGCCCGCAAGCCGAATTTGCGCCTGTTGTCCGTTGGTGCCCTGCCCGATCCGCGTACGCCCGGCCTGACGGCGAAGACGGTGTCCGGCGGCTTGCTTGTCCAGAGCCGTGACAATGCGATGGTTGACGATCTCGAGCTGAAGGTGGTGACGAAGCGCGCTCCGACGGCGCAGGAGTTGATCGACATGAAGTTCGCCTTCCGCGTCGCCAAGCACGTGAAGTCGAATGCAGTTGTTTACGCCAAGAACGGCCAGACGGTGGGCATTGGTGCCGGCCAGATGAGTCGCGTCGATTCGGCACGTATTGCAGCGATCAAGGCAGAAGATGCGGCCAAGGCAATGGGGCTCGCCGAGCCTTTGACCCGGGGTTCTGCGGTTGCCTCGGAAGCGTTCCTGCCGTTTGCGGATGGTTTGTTGTCAGCGATCGCCGCCGGCGCCACCGCGGTTATCCAACCAGGCGGGTCGATGCGCGACGAGGAAGTGATCGCCGCTGCCAACGAGCACGATGTCGCCATGGTCTTCACGGGCGTCCGCCATTTCCGTCACTGAATATGCCAGTTTTGTTTTTGGATATCCCGGTAAGGCGTGAGTTTGACCGGGATATTCTATCGCGTTCTGGGGTCGTCCGCGGGATAGGGTGTCCGCAGAAGGATCAGTAGCCCGCCGGCGAGGAAGATGACCAGCGTCGCCATGCCGTAGCGTGCCGATCCGCTCCAATAGGTCACGATCGAAAAAAACAGGGTCGCCAGGAAACTTGTGGCGCGGCCAGAGAGTGCATAGATGCCAAAATATCGTCCCGCCTCGGCCAGGCTAACGCTGCGAGCGAGATAAGAACGGGAAGACGCCTGTACCGGTCCGAACGCGAGGCCGATCAGCAGTCCGTAGAGAATGTAGGCCTTCTCCGCCGCTGTGCCGAAGAGACCGCCCGAGCTTTCCGTCGATAGATTTATGAGGCCGAAAAGGGTAAAGCCGGGTCCGGTGGAGACGATGCCGATGGTGGCCACGAGCAGCATCGTCAGGCTGATGAGAACGGTGACCTTGGAGCCCAGCCGCTTGTCGAGAAGTCCGGCGATCAGGCAGCCGAAGATGGCGACGACGTTGAGAATAATCCCATAGATGCCGATCTCGATGGTCGCCCAGCCGAACATACCGGCTGCGAATGTGCCGCCGAGGATCAGGACCCCGTTGACGCCGTCCTGGTAGATCATCCGGGCTATCAGGAAGAGGGCAATGCCACGGCGATGCTTGAGGTCGGAAAGCGTCGTTTTCAGCTCCCTGAGGCCCGAGCGCACCGCCGGCCCTAACGGTAGTCCTCGCTTGGCGTCCGGCGTGAAGAAGAACATCGGCAGGATGAAGATGGCGTACCAGACCGCCGATATAGGTCCTGTGATCCGGGCATCTTGACCCAAGGTCGCGTCGAGGCCGAAGAGTGGCGTCAGTCCGAGGATCGTCTTGCCGGTCTCGGGGCTTCCCGCCAGCAATACGACGACGGTGATGAGAACGACCATGCCGCCGAGATATCCGAGACCCCAGGCGGTGTTGGACAGGCGTCCGACATCGTCCTTGCTGACCAGTCGCGGCATCATCGAATCATTGAAGACGATGGAGAATTCGGCGGAGATCGATGCGAGGATCATGAAGATGACAGGATAAATCACCGGTGAACCGGGAGCAGCCATCCACAGGCAGAACAGGCTGGCGATCTTGATCACCGCAAAGAAGCCGATCCACGGCTTGCGGGCACCGGACTGGTCAGCGATGGAGCCGAGGACGGGCGAAAGGACGGCGATAATGATCGAGGAGATCGTCGCCATATTACTCCACATGGCCTGCGCGCCGACCGGATCGCTGGTTAGCCGGGAGACAAAATAGGGCCCGAAAATGAAGGTTGTGACGACAGTGAAAAACGGCTGAGCCGCCCAGTCGAACAGCATCCATCCCCAGATGCCACGCGCCGGCACCTTTGCCGGAGGGCCGCCGCCGATACGCACAATCTCCAAGCCCTATACTCCTAATGTCGACACTCGCCGAAGCAGGGCGACACATTCTCGAGTCGCCGCCGCGTTCTATCTATTTGATTTGGCATGATCCTGTCCGAAAACCGCTTCGCACTTTTCGGGATCATCTTTTGGCGAAATTATTCGAACCCACTCACCTCGCCCGGTCATGCGCAAGGTCAGTCAGCAGGCCGGCCGCGACGGTGATGCGGGCAAGGTTCGGGTCGCCGCCTTCACTGAGGCCTGACAATTCTTCAGCGATTCGGTTGATGCGGATTCGGTCCTCCGCGTGCCAGGCGAGTATCGGTTGCTTGTCCTTGGGATGATCGCTTAGCGCGGCGATAACGATGTCGCGCCGTGCACCGGCAATCTGGTCGAGACTACGTGCCAGCGCCAAGCTTTCGTAGTGATCACCCGTGACGATGCGGCTGCCCGAAGCGAGCAGTCGGCCGACGCGGAAAGTATGCGACACCGCGAAATAGCTCTCGGCGGCGCGGGTGAGTGTATCACCGGTCCGTTCGGCGATCTGCATAATCTCAGGCACCAGTACCAGCGTCGATAGGGATGCGATCTCCGCACTAAGATTTTCGGGAAGGCCGGCTGCCTGGTAATCGGCCTGCCGTGCGGCTATGTCGGCCGAAAATTCCGGGGGGATGTGCGCCGTGAATACCGGTCGAAGCTTCTTCAAAGCAACTTGAAGTCGGCTAATTGTTTCTTCGATACCGCCCTTCGCCATTGCAGTCTTGAGCAATAGTCGCGTGAGCACCGTGTAGATATGTCCGATCTCCGCATAGACGCGGTTCTGCATCTGTCCGCCGATCCGGCCGTCGAGGGCGTCGGTTTCTGCCCAAAGCCGGTCGAGATCAAAGCCATCGCGGGCGAGAACCGCTGCTTTGACCACCTCCGCCGCAGAGGCTGCGGTTGCGTCGATCATGCTGACCACAAAACCTGGCCCGCCACGGTTGATCGCTTCATTGGCGAGGGCCGTCGCAATGATCTCGCGGCGCAACCGATGACCGCTGATATCGACGGCGTGAGAGCGCTGCATCTTGACGGGAAAATAGTCTGTGAGGGTCTTTGCGAAATAGGCATCATCCGGCAGGTCGCTCGAAATGATGGCGTCGAACAGGACGATCTTGGCATAGGAGAGCAGCACGCCGATCTCGGCGCGCGTTAGCGGCCGGCCGTTGGCATACCGCTCGGCAAAGGTCTGGTCGTCCGGCAATGTTTCGACCTTGCGGCTGAGTTGCCTAGCAGCCTCGAGGACGCTCATGAACCGGCTTAATTCCAGCCCATTGGCAGTTCCCCTGCGTTCCGTCAGCGAGATTGCCAACGATTGAAGGTAATTATTGCGCAGAACGAGGCTGGCCACCTCATCGGTCATCGAAGACAGGAGCTGATTGCGCTTGGCACGCGTAAGGCGCCCGTCGTGCATGGCTGCCGCCAACGCGATCTTGATGTTGACCTCGACGTCCGACGTATTGACGCCGGCGGAATTGTCGATGGCGTCGGAGTTGCAGCGGCCACCCTTGAGGCCATAAGCGATGCGACCTTTTTGGGTGACGCCGAGATTGGCTCCTTCACCGATCACCCTGGCGCGAACCTCGTCTGCGCCGATACGGATCGGATCGTTGGCTCGGTCGCCGACGTCGGCGTCGGTTTCCGCGGCCGCCTTGACATAGGTGCCGATGCCGCCGAACCAGAGCAAGTCGACCGGACTTTTCAGGATCGCGGTCATGATCTCGAAGGGTGTCGCGACCGATTTGTCCATGCCGATCGCCGCCGCCGCTTCCGGGGTCAGCGTTACGGATTTTGCTGCGCGCGATATGATCATCGCGCCCTTGGACAGGACGTTCTTGTCGAAATCCTGCCAGCTCGAGCGCGGAAGATCGAACAGGCGCTTTCGCTCGGCAAGCGTCTTTTTCATGTCCGGATCGGGATCGATGAAGATGTCGCGGTGGTCGAAGGCAGCGAGCAGCCGGATCTTCGGCGACAGCAGCATCCCGTTGCCGAAGACGTCGCCTGACATGTCTCCGACGCCAACGACCGAGAAAGGCGTCGTCTGGATGTCTATATCAAACTCACGGAAATGGCGCTTCACCGTTTCCCAGGCGCCGCGGGCCGTGATGCCCATTTTCTTGTGGTCGTAGCCGGCCGAGCCGCCCGAGGCGAAAGCGTCGTCAAGCCAAAAACCTGCTTCCTGCGCGAGGTCGTTGGCGGTGTCGGAGAAGGTCGCGGTGCCCTTGTCTGCGGCTACGACGAAGTAAGGATCGTCGCCATCGAGACGGACCGTGTCCGGCGGCGGGATGATTTCAGCTCCGGAAATGTTGTCGGTGATCGACAGCAATGTGCGGATGTAGGTCTTGTACGCTTCGCGGCCGGCGTTGAATATCTCGTCGCGGCTGCCATTAAGCGGAAGCTTCTTCGGATAGAAGCCGCCCTTGGCGCCGACCGGGACAATGACAGCATTCTTGACCTGCTGAGCCTTCACCAGGCCCAGAACTTCAGTGCGGTAGTCTTCGGCTCGATCCGACCAGCGCAGCCCGCCGCGCGCCACCTTGCCGAAGCGCAGGTGTACGCCCTCGACTTCGACGCCGTAAACGAAGATTTCGCGGAAAGGTCGTGGCTCCGGGAGACCGTTCAGAAGTTTTGGGTCAAGCTTTATGGCAAGCATGGCCTTGGGCGAGCCATCGGGATTCTTCTGGAAATAGTTGCTGCGCAAGGTCGCGTCGATGGCATTGACGTAGCGACGCAAAATGCGGTCGTCATCGAGGCTCGGGACGCTTGCAAGTTCGGTCTCAATCGTTTGATGAAGATCGGCCAGTTTTTTCAACCGCAGTTTTTCGGCAAGTCTGGGATCCATGGAGGCCTGGAACATGCGCACGATCGCGGTGGAGATGGTGGGATATTTATCGAGCGTCGCTGCGATATAGTCCTGCGAATATGCGATGCCGGCCTGCCTGAGATAGCGGGCATAGGCGCGAAGCACGTTGGCCTCGCGACCGGAAAGGTCGGCGGAGATTATCAGCCGGTTGAAGCTGTCATTGTCGATGGTGCCGCCAAACGCCGCCAGAAACGCTTCCTCGAGCGCTGCTCCGTGACGACGAAGATCGAGTGTCACGCCGCTTCTTGCTTCCAATTCCATGTCGTGGAGAACGACGAGGCCGGTCTTGCCGTCCTTGGACGTGACGCTGATGTCGAAGGTGCGCTCGCTGAGGACGTTGAAGCCGAGGTTTTCAAGCAACGGCACGCGGCGTGAAAGCGCAAGGTTGCCCTCACGGTGGAATATCTTCAGCGAAAGAATATCGCCCTCCTCCGTCTTCCTGACGTAGAATGCGATGCGGATCAACTCGCTGCCGGCGCAAGCGATCATCGCTGGCAGGTCGGCGACCGCCTCGTCCGATGTGAAGGCCTCCTGGAAGGCGTAGCTCACAGCGATCTGCGGCGCCTTCGGGCCTGCGAGCATCTGGAATCGGTCGTACCAGCGCGCAGTGATGGTGCGGATCGCGTCTTCAAGCTTGCCTTGCGGGATTCTTGGTGTCTTGCCGCTTGATCGGCCGATAATGAAATGGACGCGGGCGACGCCGCCTTCGGGGAAAGCCGGATAATAGGCCGAGACCCGGCCGTCGTAGACGGTCTTCAGATAGGTCCCGATTTTCTCGCGCACGATGGAATCATATTCCTCCCGCGGTACATAGACGATGACCGAGACGAAGCGGTCGAAATGGTCGATTCGCGGCAACACGCGCACGCGAGGCCGGTCGGCTAGGTCGTTGATCTGTTCGCAGAAGCTCGCCAGAAGTGTGGTGTCGATCTGGAACAGATCATCGCGAGGATAGGATTCCAGCGTGTTCTGCAGCATCCGCCCTGAGTGGCTGGTCGGGTCGAAGCCAAAATGGTCGGTGACCTTCTGCAGCTTCGAGCGCAGCAGCGGTATTTCCGCGGCGGCGGCCGTATAGGCAGTAGAGGTAAATAGGCCGACGATGCGCAACTCGCCGGTGACATTGCCTTGAGCGTCAAAACGCTTGACGCCGACATAGTCCATATAGGCACGGCGGTGGACGATCGACTTCACATTGGCTTTGGTAACGATCAGGAAATCGGGGCCTTCCAGGAAAGCGAGAATTTCGGGAGTGGTGGTAACCGCATCCTTGCCCTGGCGCAGAACGCGCACGTCGGGATTTGAGAGGATGCCGAGCCCAGTGCCGCGGTCGCGCTCGACCTTGGCCTCTGCGCCTCGGCCAGAATAGACGTAGTCACGCATGCCGAGGAAGGTGAAGTTGCCGTCGCGCAGCCAGGAAAGGAAAGCGAGCGCCTCGTCGCGGTCAGATTTGCGGCGGCCGGCGTCATAGGTAGACAGCTCCTCGATCACTGTGTCGAGCCTGCCGAGCATCGGTTTCCAATCGGAAATAGTCAGATGGGTCTGCTCGAGTACGGTGGCGACGCGCTTCACGAGGTCGCTGGCCTGAGCCGGGGTTAGCGTCGCCAGATGGAGCTGGATGTGGCTGATCCGGTGTGCAGCATCACTCGGTGTATCCGACGAATAAAGCTGGGGCGTCTTTCCCTCTTCGATAATCAAGATCGGATGGACCGCCATATAGACGTCGCGATAGGTGCTCGTCACTTCGCCCATGACGGATTCGTAGAGGAAGGGCATGTTGCGATCGGTGATCGACAACACCGAGACGGCGACGCCGGCGGGCTCCACGTCGTCGATTTGCTCGATGCTGATCCGAGGCGCATTGCCGGTCCAGCCTGCCAATTCCTTCGCCGTATGGACGGCTGTAAGCGCCAGCATTTCCGGCGTGTAGCGATCCATGTCATCATTACTGGCGCGGCCAAACAGGATTTCCGGATCGAGATAAGCATCGCCGGTTGCCGTCGCGATCTTGCGTGCCGCGTCGATCTGTTTTTCCCGCTTCGGATACGTTTTGGTTGCCATCGAAATCTCCCCCTGATTTGGCCCAAACTATCAGAATGCCGATTGAAAACATCTGCAAAAACGACGTCGGCCTTGCGGTTTTCGGTCGTCGGAGCGTCACTTTTTGCGAAATCGAGCTCGCAGACGTCCTGTTTTCTTCGATCACGCGCAAATTTGGTATAATCGGCGACAAGCTGTCGCATCGCGTACGTTTTCATGGCTGTGTGAAGGACGGTTGACAGTGGGCCTGCAAAAATATCATCAACAGCGCAATCGAAATCGTGAAGGCAAGCATCATGTCGGAAAATGCAGCGGGCGCCGTGATCGTCATCTCCAGTCATGTCGTCAGGGGATCGGTCGGCAATCGTGCCGCCGTCTTTGCGCTGGAGACGCTAGGCCATCCGGTCTGGGCATTGCCGACGGTGGTCCTGCCCTGGCACCCTGGCCATGGAAAATCGACGCGGCTGACCTTCGACGAGGCCGATTTTGATCACGCGATCGACGATCTCATTGCCGCTCCCTGGCTTCCCGAAGTGAAGGCGGTGCTGTCAGGTTATTTCGGCAACGCCGCGCAGGTGCGCTCCGTCGCCCGGCTGGTTGCCGCGCTTCGCGAAAAGAATCCGGATCTCTTCTATGCCTGCGATCCCGTTATCGGCGATCTGGGCGGGCTCTACGTGCCCGAGCCGACCGCGGAGGCCATCCGCGACAATCTCATTCCGCTGGCTTCGCTCGCGACGCCCAACCGGTACGAGCTTGCATGGCTTTCCGGGGCACCGCTTGATGACAACAATGCTGTCATGGAGGCAGCACTTGCATTGGGGCCTTCGCGTATGCTGGTCACGTCAGCCGTGCCGATGATGACGGGCGGCACGGGCAATCTTTACCTCAGCGGCCGCAATGCGTTGCTGGCGGAACATCGATCGATCGACAATGCGCCAAACGGCCTTGGTGATCTGCTGTCGGCACTGTTCTTGTCACGGCTGCTTTCCGGCCTCGACGAAGAGCGTGCGTTGCAACTAGCGACCGCAAGTGTCTATGAGGTGCTAGCGCGGGCGGTTAAACGCGGCAGTGACGAACTGACACTTGCAGCCGACGCGTCGAGCCTCTCGACTCCCATGGCGATGGTGCAGATGCGCCGCCTCATGCACCCGTCTCAACGCCGACAGAAATAGCGTTCGCGGTTCCACCTCCATTTCGCAGTGCAGCAGTTGATCTTGGCTCACACGCGTTGTAATTCAAAAGAATGCAAAGTTTTCCATCATCCCTTCTGAACGGCTATCGCAACTTCATGAGCGGGCGCTACGTCGACGAGCGCGAGCGCTATCGCAGCCTGGCGGAGGAAGGCCAGAGCCCGACGACGCTGGTGATCGCCTGTTCGGACTCACGCTCCGCACCTGAGACGATCTTTGACGCCGGCCCGGGCGAACTTTTCGTTATCCGCAATGTGGCCAACATGGTTCCACCGCATGAGCCGGACGGGCAGTTTCATGCGACGTCCGCCGCCCTGGAATTCGGCGTAAAGGTGCTCAAGGTTCGCGATATCGTTGTAATGGGTCACGGGCGCTGCGGGGGCATACGCGCCGCCCTCGACACGACTTCCGCGCCGCTCTCCGACGGTGATTTCATTGGCAAGTGGATGGGTCTGCTGAAGCCGGCTACCGAGCAGATCCAGAACAACGACGTTATGACGCCGGCTGAGCGCCAGACCGCGCTCGAGCGCATATCGATCCGCAATTCGTTGAACAACCTGCGCAGCTTTCCTGATATTCAGATGCTGGAGGAAAGTGGGAATCTGGCGCTGCACGGCGCCTGGTTCGATATCTCGACCGGCGAATTGTGGGTCATGGACGCAAAAACCGGCGATTTCACGCGACCGGAAGTCTGAACTTTCGGTCGAGCGTGCGGCTTTGGCTCCGCGCATCGCACGGAGCCCTTTCGCAAGGCAATATGCGGCTTACTTGCCGTCGATCTGCTGGCCGATGTAGGCGATCGCTTGCTGATAAACGACCGCTGCGTTCCATCCGGCGATAGCTGCAAAGTTCGGCTGTCCGGGCTGATAGCCCTCGCCCGGTCTCCATCCATGGCCGCGAAGGAAGTTTGCCGTAGAGGCCAATGCGTCCGCGCGGGAGCCGACGAGGTCGATGCGACCGTTGCCATCGCCATCGGCGCCGAAGTTTACGACGTTGCGCGGCAGGAACTGCGTCTGGCCGATTTCGCCATGGGCGGCGCCATGTGCCGAAGTGCTGAGATAGCCTTCGCCGACAAGCTGGAGCGCTGCGTAGAGCTGATCGGTGAAATATTCGGTGCGGCGGCAGTCGTAGGCGAGCGTTGAGACCGCCGACAGAGTGTGCTCCTGGCCCATATAGCTGCCGAAGCCGGTTTCCATGCCCCAGATCGCGATGAGCGGGCCGGCGGGAACGCCATATTTGCGCTCAATGTTGGCGAAGAGCGCAGCATTTGCCTGTTTCATTCCCTTGCCGCGGGAAATGACTGTCTGGCCGCCGCGCTTGCGCATGAATTCATCGAAGGAGAGCTTGAAACTCTTCTGGCCGCGGTCGGCGCGAATGGTTGGCTGATTGTAATGCACATCGGCGAAAGCCCGGTCGAGAACTGCGCGGCTGACGCCGCGGCCCTCGGCTTCCTGTTTGAATTGCTCCACCCAGGCCGGGAAGCCGGCTGGACCGTTGCCGCACTGGGCAGCGTTTGCCGCAACCGGCATCGTCATCAGTAGCGCACCCGCGAGAGCCGCCCATCCAGACTTTGTCATGCGCATTTATATCCCCAAGTTTACGTCATCCGAGCGGACCATGCCAGCACGGGACGATTCTGTCATCATCAGGTTGCTACGATCATGCATTAAACGCTTCAGGTGAAACGTGTAGGCAACAGCGGTCGTAAGAACCCCGCCATTCGAGATCGAACAGCGGGGCTTCTAGCGGGTAATAGTTTATAAACCGTATTTCCAGATGGTCATGCGGCCTGCTTGCGTGGCTTGATCAGTCCGCGGTTGATCAGCAGTTCAGCAATCTGGATTGCGTTGAGAGCGGCACCCTTGCGGAGATTATCCGAGACGACCCAGATGTTGAGGCCGTTTTCGACGGTGGCATCTTCGCGGATGCGAGAGATGAACGTCGCGTCTTCGCCGGCCGATTCATATGGCGTCATGTAGCCGCCGTTCTCGTGCTTGTCGATGACGATGCAGCCCGGCGCCTCGCGCAGGATGTCGCGGGCCTGATCGGCGCTAATCTCATTTTCGAACTCGATGTTGACCGATTCCGAATGGCCGATGAAAACAGGTACGCGGACAGCCGTGCAGGTCACCTTGATCTTCGGGTCGAGAATCTTCTTCGTCTCGGCCAGAACCTTCCATTCTTCCTTGGTGTAGCCGTCTTCCATGAAGACGTCGATGTGCGGAATAACGTTGAAGGCGATGCGCTTCGGAAACTTCTTGTTCTCAAGCGGGTCGGCAACGAAGACGGCGCGGGTCTGGTTGAACAACTCGTCCATGCCGTCCTTGCCGGCGCCGGAAACCGACTGGTAGGTGGAAACGACAACGCGCTTGATCTTGGCGAAATCATGCAGCGGCTTCAGCGCGACGACCAACTGGGCGGTCGAGCAATTCGGGTTGGCAATGATATTGCGGCGGGTAAATTGCGTAATCGCATCCGGATTTACCTCGGGGACGATCAACGGCACATCCTGGTCGTAGCGCCAGGCCGATGAATTATCGATGACCACGCAGCCCTGCTGGCCGATCTTCGGCGACCATTTCTTGGAAATCTCGCCGCCAGCCGACATCAGGCAGATGTCGGTATCGGAGAAATTGTAATTCTCCAGATTTGAAACCTTCAGCGTCCGATCGCCAAACGACACCTCGGTTCCCTGCGAACGGGCGGAGGCAAGCGCCACGACCTCGTCAGCGGGAAATCCGCGTTCGGACAGGATGTTGAGCATTTCCCGGCCGACATTACCGGTGGCTCCCGCAACTGCTACTTTGAAACCCATTTCTCAAGCTCTCTTTCTCATCTCTCCTCTTGTCCGGTGAGGGGGAACCGCGCCAATGGCGGGTTCCTGTCCCCAGCCGGGCCGGGGAGAGAGCGGCAGGCCAGAGACGTCAGACGGTTTTCGTCGTCGTTTTGGCCTTGGTTTTGGAAGAAACCGGAAAACGGGAATGCGGCCCGGCAATTGATGCCAGGTAGTCGCACAGAGCAATTCGTTCGAAACGAACCATTCGACGTCTTCCTTTTCGGTGGCAGCTATTAAAATGTTTTGGGAAAGAGTCAAGGCTTTGTGCTCGACGTAAGCTGCCGCTCCCCTCTGTAAAATGAGGGAAGCAGCCTTCTTGGTCTTCCAGGATATTATCGCATGCCGCCGGAGACGCCGAGCGTTTCGCCCGTTACCCAGGCGGAATCCGAGGAGGCAAGAAACACGGCGACCGGCGCGATATCGCCGGGCTGGCCAAGTCGGCCTAGCGGGGTTTGTGCGACCATCTGCTTTTCGAAATCGGTGCCGATTATGCCGGCGGCATGCACGCCCTCCGTTTCGACGCCACCAGGCGAGATCGTGTTGACGCGGATATTTCGGGGGCCTAACTCCTTGGCCAATGTACGGCTGATCGCTTCAACGGCCGCTTTGGTGGACGTGTAGAGCGATGCCGTCGGCAGATCGAGCGTGGTCGCTGTCGACGAAATGTTGATGATGCTGCCGCCCTCGGAGCCGAACTGCTTTACAGCTTCCTGGGTAGCCAAGAATACGCCTAGGACGTTGGTATTGAATTCACGATGGAATTCCGCCTCGCTGAATTCTTCGATCGTCGCAAACTGGTAGACGCCCGCATTGTTGACGAGGACATCGACCTGCCCGTAGGCGGATTTCGCTTCGGCAAACAACCGCTTCACGTCTTCGGATTTAGAAACGTCACCTTGTACGGCGATGGCCTTGCCACCCTCGGCAACGATCTTGCAAACAACGTTGTCGGCGCCTTCGCGGCTGGAAGCATAATTGACGACGACCGAGGCGCCTTCCTCGGCGAACGCCTTTGCGATACCGGCTCCAATGCCCTTCGATGCGCCGGTCACGATGGCGACTTTTCCTGAAAGCTTGCTCATGTTTATCCCCTATCGGATGATGGTTAGACAGTTAGTCAAATATCGAAATATTGCTTCTGCTCCACCCGAAACATGTTTCCGCAGTGGATCATCACTTCGATATTTAGGTAATCATCTAATTGACACAAGAGGTGCGACCATGGAGCCGGGATAAATGTCAGATCTTGGAGAGTTCGCTCATGTAGGCGCAGAGAACATCGCGTTTGAGGATGAGGTTGGCAAACTTGCCTTCGCGCACGATTTCCACGAGGCCGGCGTTCTCCAGTTCCTTCATATGATGGGAGATTGTCGCAGCACTTACGGGATGAGACTGTGAGAGCATGCCGCATGGCATTGGAGACGTGAAAGCGCCGATTTCCTTCAGCATTTGCAAACGGCGCGGTTCGGCGAGAGCACGGGCGATCAAGCCCATCTGCCGTTCACTCAATTTCAATTGTTCGGTAGTCGCCATATTTTGCGTCACGTTTGAAACAGGGTCGAATTTGGGTAGTTCCCGGTTCGGGAGCTTGCATTTTGAACGATCTTTTGCCGGCAATGGGCCGCGGGAGCCGCTTCCCGAGATATATGAAGGTGCGGGTTGATTGGCAACCGTCCGCTGCTTTGACAATCCTTTTCTCGTGCAAGGCGCGTATCGAAATGGGCGTGCTCGAGAGCCAAAGCTCGAAAAGCTCGTTAGACTAAAGTCATAATCCCAAAGCATACCTCGTCGGGCTGTGCATTTCTGTCACACTCGTATCAGGTGCGTCGGACCGGAGGAGAGTTGGGTCTGGTGCGCTTGTTCAATTCTGTTGGAGGACAGATCAAATGGCAAATGTCGCAACCGTCGGTGGGCCGAAGGCAAGCCCCATGACTTCTGAGGAGAAGAAGGTCATCTTCGCCTCCTCGCTGGGTACCGTTTTTGAATGGTACGATTTCTATCTCTACGGCTCGCTCGTGACATATATCGGAGCGACATTCTTTACCCAATATCCTGAGACCACCCGTAATATCTTCGCACTACTTGCCTTTGCTGCAGGCTTTCTCGTCCGGCCGTTCGGCGCATTGGTGTTTGGTCGGCTCGGCGATCTCGTCGGACGAAAATACACTTTCCTGATCACCATCACGATCATGGGTCTGTCGACCTTCCTGGTGGGCCTGCTACCGGGTGCAGCAACTATCGGCATCATGGCACCGATCATCCTGATCACACTGCGTCTGCTTCAAGGCCTGGCGCTCGGCGGCGAATACGGTGGTGCCGCGACCTACGTGGCGGAGCATGCGCCTCAGGGCCGCCGCGGCTATTTCACGTCGTGGATACAGACCACTGCTACCCTTGGCCTGTTTCTGTCATTGGTGGTGATCCTCATCGTTCAGGCCATGCTTGGGAAGGACGCATTTTCCGTCTGGGGCTGGCGTGTACCGTTCCTTGTTTCGTTTGTGCTGCTTGGCGTGTCCGTCTGGATTCGTCTGCGAATGAACGAGTCGCCGGCTTTCCAGCGGATGAAGGCCGAGGGCAAGGGGTCGAAAGCACCGCTTACCGAGGCCTTCGGCCAGTGGAAGAATGCCAAGATTGCACTGATCGCGCTTTTCGGTGCCACCATGGGCCAGGCCGTCGTCTGGTATTGCGGCCAGTTCTATTCGCTGTTCTTCCTGCAGAACGTGCTCAAGGTCGAGTTCCAAGCGGCGAATATCATGGTCGCGGTCGCGCTTCTCATCGGGACCGGCTTCTTCGTCGTCTTCGGGTGGCTATCGGACAAGATCGGCCGCAAGCCGATCATCATGGCCGGTCTATTATTGGCCATGGTCACCTACTTCCCGCTGTTCAAGGCAATGACCTGGACCGCCAATCCGGCGCTTGCACAGGCACAGGCGACGGTTCGCGCTACGGTCACCGCCGATCCGGCCGACTGCAGGTTCCAGTTCAACCCGACTGGAACGTCCAAATTTACCAGCTCTTGCGACGTAGCCACCGCGTTCCTGACCAAGAATTCGGTGCCCTATGACATTGTGCCAGCTGCGGCCGGCACGCCGGCAACGGTCAAGATCGGCAATGAGACAGTGCCGAGCTACGACGTGGTTGCCGCCGGCGACAAGGCGAAATCACTGAACAGCGCCTTCGAAAAGGGCATCAACGTCGCCCTGCATGATGGCGGATATCCGCTGGTGCGCGGCGTCGCCAAAGTGCTGGACGCCAAACTGGATGCGTTCATCGCCGCCAATCCGGAGCTTAGCCTCAACGCCGAGGCAGTGCGGGCGGGGGAGAAGGCAACGGTCCCGGTCGACAAGCTCGTCGCCGACAAACTGATCACCAAGGACGAGACGAATGGGTTGACTGAAATGCCGGTCTATTCGATTGCCAAGGGCGGAGCCTTTGCGATGGTCGCCGACCCGGCTGCTGTGAATTGGATTGGAACAATCGCCATCCTGACGATCCTCGTTCTCTACGTGACGATGGTATATGGGCCGATTGCCGCACTGCTGGTCGAACTGTTCCCGACCCGCATCCGCTACAGTGGCATGTCGCTTCCCTATCATATCGGCAACGGTTGGTTCGGCGGCCTGCTCCCGGCCATGGCCTTCGCATTAAGTGCTGCAAAGGGAGATATCTACTACGGCCTCTGGTATCCGATCATCTTTGCCGGCATCACGCTGGTAATCGGTCTGATCTTCCTGCCGGAGACCAAGGATCGCGATATAAATACGATGAGCTGAGAAGCTTTGATACTCCGACAAGAAGAGCCGGCGCCCAGTGGCGCCGGTTTTCATTTGCGCAGGATCGGTAGTCGCGGTGCGGGCCAGCCGCTCTCATCTGTCCTGAAAAGCAGTCCGTAACGTGAATAGACGATGGCAATCATGAAGGAAAACCAGGCGCCGAGGGCAAGGCCGGCGACTACGTCGCTCGGATAATGTGCCCCGATCATCACGCGGGTCGCCGCAAGCCAGATAGCGCAGACCGCAAAGATGATGCGATAGCGCGGGAAGAGGAACATGAGTGCTGCGAAGAAGGCGCCGATGGTTGTTGCGTGCCCGGAAGGAAAGCTCTGAAAGGCGGCATGGCTGGAAAAAGGCGAAAAGCCAAGGATACCCCAGTCGTCGAAATGAACGGGCCTCGCACGGCCGATGATGCGTTTCAGGAGATTGGCGATCAGGCCGGATAGCGCTATCGAGACGAGGAAATAGCCGCCGATCCGGCTGACTATCACCGCCTGGCAGCGGCAACGGGCGGATTTCAACAATCGGCTTCCGGCCCACCCCTCGATGAACAGGAACGCGCTGACGACGATGATCCAGCCGGAGTCGCCGAAATCGGTCAGCATTCTGCCGAAAAAATGGACGGGTGGGGAGATATGCCTCATGCCTGCCCCGACCGGTGAATCCAATAGCAGGGCCGATAGGAGCACGATGTTGGCGGTGATGAACAGGCATGTCTGCCAGCGTAGCGGCGCAAACCCGGTTTCGCTCCGTCGCCAGCGCTTGTCGAGAGACGTGAGAATTGCCCGCATGATGATCCCGCCCCAAGAAGCCGGCTTATCGACTATGCCGGCTAGTTAGCGTTACCAGCCTCCTGCTACAATTTTGTTACGAATTTGCGAGAGTCCTCCGGGGCGTCGGTGTGCCGTTGTGCGCCAAGGAAAACAGCAGGCCGAAACGCGAAAAAATGAAGGCGGTGGCAAAGGCGAACCATACGCCAAGCGCCAACCCGGCTGCGACGTCGCTCGGATAATGGACGCCGACGATAATGCGCGTGACACCGAGCCAAAGGCCGAGGCCTGCGAAGACGAGCCGGAAGCGAGGAAATAGCAGGGCAAGTGCGGCAAAAAACGCGCCAATATGGGTGGCATGCGCCGACGGGAAGCTCTGATACAGGAAGTCTCCGTTGAAGGGTTCCAAGTGGAAGATTCCAACCGCATCAAAGAGTGGCGGCCTAGCTCGGCCGATCGCATATTTCAGGATGTGGACGGCAATGCTGGCCGAAATCACCGAAATGGCAACGTAGACAGTCGCGCGTATAAAATAAGCGACGCGAAATCGACGTTGGAGTTTGGAGAGCCGTCGGGTGAGCAGTAGACCGACGATCAGGACTGCGCAGACCGCAACTAGGATTGAGACAAGCCTACCGACGTCGGTGACCTCACCGGCAAACCGGACCAGCCGCGCGGGCAGGCCCTTCGCCGCCGCTCCCAAAGGTGCATCGAACACAAAAAAGGCGATAGCGACGATGTTGATCGAGGTAAACGCGTAGCCGACCCAGGGTATCCGAACGTGGAGGCTTCGCCGGGCGGCATAACGGCGCGACAGGCGGCCCCAGAGGCTTTGACGTCCAACAATGGGTGGCGCTGCCGGCCTGATGCTATCGTCGTTCATCAGCAGGAGATAGGCATCTGGGTGCCGAGTTCAACAAAAAGCCGCCGCTCCTTCCTTTGAAAGAACGACGGCGCGTGTTTCACGTGAAATATCAGGCAGAAAGCGTCTTGAACGCCGCAAGGATCGCATCGCCCATTTCGCTAGTACCGACGGCCCTGCTGCCTTCCGACATGATATCGGAGGTGCGGATACCGCTGTCGAGAACGTTTGCGATCGCCTTTTCCAGCGCGTCGGCTTCCTCAACCATGTTGAAGGAGTAGCGCATACACATGGCAAAGGAGGCGATCATGGCGATCGGATTGGCAATGCCCCTGCCGGCAATGTCGGGAGCCGAGCCATGAACCGGCTCATAGAGTGCCTTGCGCTTGCCGGTCTTGGCATCGGGAGCGCCGAGCGAAGCCGATGGCAGCATGCCGAGCGAACCCGTCAGCATGGCAGCGACATCGGAGAGCATATCGCCGAAGAGATTGTCCGTAACGATGACGTCGAACTGCTTCGGCTGTCGAACCAGCTGCATGCCGCCGGCATCGGCCAGCATATGCTCGAGCTGCACGTCGGAATATTTCGCCTTGTGCGTCTCGGTGACCACCTGGTTCCAGAGCACGCCCGACTTCATGACATTGCGCTTCTCCATGGAGCAGACGCGATTGCCACGGGTGCGGGCCAGTTCGAAGGCAACACCAGCGATGCGTTCGATCTCATAGGTATCGTAGACCTGCGTATCGATGCCACGCTTCTGGCCGTTACCGAGATCGATGATCTCCTTCGGTTCGCCGAAATAGACGCCGCCGGTCAGTTCGCGGACGATGAGGATGTCAAGACCCTCGACCAACTCCGGCTTCAGCGAGGAGGCTGCGGAAAGCGCGGGGTAGCAGATGGCCGGACGAAGATTGGCGAAAAGCTGCATGTCCTTGCGCAGGCGCAGAAGGCCTGCTTCCGGACGGACATCATAGGGAACTGCATCCCATTTGGGGCCGCCGACAGCGCCGAAGAGGACGGCGTCCGCTGCCATTGCCTTTGCCATATCCGCCTCGGAAATCGAAGCGCCGTGCGCATCGTAGGCAGAGCCGCCGACGAGACCTTCATCCGTGACGAAGCCGGCATTCTTCGCCGTGTTCATATAGGCGATGATCTTGCGGACTTCGCCCATGGCTTCGGGGCCGATACCATCGCCTGGCAGGAGGAAGAGATTGCGCACTGTCATGGAAAAGCCTCTGCAATAGAAACAAGCTGCGGGTTCTTAGACCCGCCCGGCGGTCATTTCAAGCGAGGTTCCGGCCAAAACGGTACGGCTGGAGGTTACCGCTGGCTCAATTTCTCTCCGACCGGCGATCTACATGGCCGCCGGTCTGGCTTTCTAAAGCTAAAATTACTCGGCAATGCCAAGCGAGGCGATGAAAGCGGCAGATGCCGGGATTTTCGATTTGTCCTTGATCTCGATGATCAGCCGCGGCTTGCTGTCAAGCTTGGAAAGGGCCGAGAAAACCGAATGCCAGCGGATCGTGCCTTCACCGAGGCTCCAATGCCTGTCGGCATAGCCGTCGGCATCCTGGAGGTGAACATGCTGGAGGCGGTTGCCTGCGGCGTGGACATAATAATCGACCGGTGGAGCACCCGTCGATCCGTGGGCATAATGGGCATGGCCGGTATCGATCGAAACGGCAACTGCAGGGGAATTGAAGCTGTCGGCCAGCGCGACGCGAATGTGTGGGTCGATGTCCTCAATGTTTTCAATAACCATGGTCAGGCCGATATCTTCGGCGCGTTTTACGGCGTCTCCGAGTGTCCGGTGCGTGTAGTCGACGATCTTTTCGCGCTCACCTTTGTTGTTGTCGAGGTTGTTATAGGACCAGGTCGTGTAGGGGCTGTGGATCACCATCTGCGTCGCCCCAATCTCGGTGCAGACGTCGAGGGCCTGGGAAAGCCGCTTCTTGACGACGTCGCGAACGTCCGGGTCCTGCGAGGCGATGACGAAACCCCAGAACGGGCCGTGAATGCCGACGCGTCCACGGTGGCCATCGAGAAGTCTCCGCGTGCGCTCGGCAAGCGGTTTCCAATCGCCGTTCAGAACTTCTGCATCGACGAAGCTCTGCAGTTCCAGGTCCCGCTGTTTGTCGAACAGCCAGGTGCGATGGATTTCGAGGTCGTCGAGCGTCATGGCGGCGCCGAGAATCGGGAGGGAGGTCATGAAAATGCTCCGGTTGGGAATTGTGCGCTACGGAGGGGAATTATCCGTCGGCGCTGTATGATCCCCATTCTTGTCGGGCATATTACAGTGAGCTCAGCTTCAGAGCGGACTTGAAATTGGGGCAAAAGAAAAGCCGGGCTCATTGGCCCGGCTCGAAACTTTAAAGATCGTGAGCCTTATCAGGCCCAGGGATGTGATACCGCGTTTGATTTCTCGAAACTATCGATCGCGGCCGCCTTTTCCAGCGTCAGGCCGATATCATCGAGGCCGTTCAGCAGGCAATGCCGCTTGAAGGCGTCGAGATCGAAGGTGATCGAGCCGCCATCGGGGCCAGTAATCTCCATGTTCTCGAGATCGATGGTCAGAATTGCGTTGGAGCCGCGCGAGGCATCGTCCATCAGCTTGTCGAGGTCTTCGGGAGAAACCTTGATCGGCAGGATGCCGTTCTTGAAGCAGTTATTGTAGAAAATGTCTGCAAAGCTGGTGGAGATGACGCAGCGGATGCCGAAATCGAGCAGCGCCCAAGGGGCATGTTCTCGCGACGAGCCACAGCCGAAATTATCGCCTGCGACAAGGATCTTGGCGTGCTGATATGCAGGCTTGTTCAGGATGAAATCCTGGTTCGGCGTGCCGTCTTCGTTATAGCGGGCCTCAGCGAACAAGCCGGTTCCGAGGCCGGTGCGCTTGATGGTTTTCAGATAATCCTTCGGGATGATCATGTCTGTGTCGACATTGACGACCGGAAGAGGCGCTGCAACGCCGGTTAACTTCACGAACTTATCCATGGAATCCTGCCTTCGATTTCGCTCAATCAAACGAATTGTCCTGCCAATAGAGCAAATCCGGCCAAAAATGAAGGAGAATCTTGGATTGCACGGTAGTAGGACATCAGCGCGTCGTTCTGGCGATCGCGCAAAATATGGGCTTGAAAAGGCAGCAAGAATGCCGCCTGATCAAGACATTAGAGGTCGATGATGGTGCCGCGGCCGTCGTTCCAGATGTGCATCTCGCGCTGGCGATTTGCCTTTGCGCGTATCGGAGCCGGCTTCAGGCGCATCGACAAAGCGCGGCCGACGAGGCAAACGGTCAGAATGCCGCCGATAGCAAGCGTCAACGAAACAGTAAGCAGCGCTAGCGCAGCAAAGATGGTGATGCCGGTAAGGGCGAGAAACAAGGAACGTACGTTCTGCATGATCGAGACCTTTCTCTGCAGGCCAATGTGGTCCTAGATCTTTCCATCTGCAAGAGGAGCATGGCTTTTTGTTGTCTTGCCCGATGTCCGAAAGATTGGCAGAACTGTTCCGATGAGCAGATCCGCCCCAACCCGTTCCATGCGCCTTCGCCGCTCGGTGCTCAGCGTGCCCGCCGTCAATCGCCGCGCATTGCAAAAAACCCACGAACTCGATTGCGATGCCGTGATCTTCGATCTGGAAGATTCCGTCGCGGTCGAGAGGAAAGCGGAAGCGCGGGATAATCTGAAAGAGTTCTTTTCCGGGCCTTCGCTTGTGTCCAAGGAACGGATCATCCGGATCAATGCCTTGTCCTCGAGCTTCGGCAATGCCGACCTGGATCTTGTCCTGGCGCTCGAACCGGAAGCGGTTCTGTTGCCCAAGGTCAACGAGCCGCAGGACATCATGGCCATCAGCGACAGGCTGGCAGATGCCGACGCGCCGGAAGCCTTGCGCATCTGGGCGATGATAGAAACGCCGCGCGGCATCCTCAACGCTGCGGCGATTGCGGAGGCTGGTCGCACGGCGGGCTCCAGGCTTGATTGTTTCGTCGTCGGGCTCAACGACCTTCGCAAGGAAACGGGTGTGCTGCCGCAACCGGGACGAACCTATCTCGTTCCGTGGCTGATGCAGGTGGTGCTGGCGGTGCGCGCCTACGGACTGGACGCGATCGATAGCGTCTTCAACGATTTCAAGGATATGAACGGTCTTGAGAATGAGTGCCTCGACGGACATGCCATGGGTTTCGATGGCAAGATGTTGATCCATCCTGACCAGATCGAGGTCGCCAATCGCTGTTTCGGGTTAAACGACATCGATGTCGCCGAGGCGGAGGCGATCATCGCTGCCTTTGCCGATCCTGCGGCAGCCGGGCTCAACGTTGTCGACCTCAACGGGCGGATGGTCGAGAGGCTGCATCTTGTCCAGGCACAGGGACTGGTTCATAAAGCCCGCCTGATCGCAGAACGAAAGACGACCTGATGAAACTCTACCGCTTCCTGTCCGGCCCGGACGACGCCTCCTTCTGTCACAAGATTTCCGCCAATCTCAACAAGGGCTGGTCGCTCTATGGGTCGCCAACCTATGCCTTCAATGCAGCAACCGGCGAAATGCAATGCGGCCAGGCGGTGGTCAAGGATGTCGAAGGCAAGGATTACGATCCTGACATGAAGCTATCGGAGCAGTAGAACGGTTTTTCCTACCGGGCCGTTGCTTCTTCAGCGCTTTCCTCGATGCGCTCCATGTCGTCGTCGCTGAGACCAAAATGGTGGCCGATCTCATGGATGAGGACATGGGTGATGATATCGCCGAGCGTTTCCTCGTTTTCCGCCCAGTAGTCGATGATCGGCCGGCGATAGAGACGGATTCGGTTCGGCATTTCGCCGGTTTCGACGGTGAATCGCTCGGAAATGCCGCGACCCTCGAATAGACCGAGCAGGTCGAAGGGGGTCTCAAGGGCCATGTCCTCGAAAACCTCGTCATCCGGAAAATCTTCGATCTCGATGATCAGATTGCCGGTCAGCGCGCGAAATTCCTCCGGCAGGTGGCCGTAGGCCTCCGTTGCCAGGGATTCGAATGAACTGATCGTCGGCGCATGGCGGTCCCGCCAATCCTCGCTCTGGTCAATGCGGGCCATTATACTCCCCTTCCTTTCCGCCCATATAGAGCCTTTGGGGCAAGTTTTCGAGAGCGGAATCAAGGAGAGGAATAAATTCACAGATATTGACTGTTGACTCTTCATTAGGGCTCTGGAATCTATAAGAACATAACAGGAACATACTCTATCAGGAGTTAACGTCGTGGCCGAAACAGCCGTGGCGCGGGAGACGCTTTTTGCCCTGCGTGAAACTATTGCCAGACTGGAAGGTAAGCCGGTGCCAGCTCTGGCTGCGGCGGCGCATGAGGCGATGGCGGCTGATGGAGGGAGGTCGAAGGCCGGCCCGAAGCAGGGACGGCCTTTCGAGACCGGCATTGCGACACTTGATGAGGCGCTCGAAGGCGGTGTTCCGCGAGATGCGCTGACTGAGATCCGTTCGCTGTCGCTTCGCGATGCTGGTGCCGCTACGGGGTTTGCTCTTGCTCTCGCCTCGCGGCTCCGAGAGGGGGATAAGAATGTACCGGCTGGTCGCACCATAGTGCTTTGGATCGGCGATACGGTGGCGACGATGGAAGCGGGTCTGCCCTATGCGATCGGCCTCAGGGATTTCGGTCTGGAGCCGCAGGGTTTCCTGCATGCAGCCCCCCGAAAACTTGAGGAGGCGTTGTGGCTGGCTGAGGCGGCATTGGCAAGTGGGGTCTTTGCGGTCGTCATTCTGGAGGTGCGCGGCAATCCGGCACGTTTCGGGCTGACGGAAAGTCGGCGGCTCAGCTTGAGGGCCAAGGCGGCGGGGCGGCCGCTGTTTCTGTTGCGACATGGAGGAGAGGAGGAGGCGAGCAGCGCGCTCTTTCGCCTGTCTGTCGAACCCGCGCCGGCTGCAGCGCGGTTTCTGCCGGATGGATCGATGCTTGGCGGCAGCATCGGCAACCCGTCCTTTCGCCTCACCCTGGAAAAGAGCCGCAACCCGGCTCCTCTTTCCCTTGTTCTGGAGTGGAATCCTCATGACCGCCGGTTTTCATCTATCCTCGACCAACAGCGCCCTGCCCTTATCGAACGGAAATCAGCGAATCCTCGCCCTCACCTTCCCCCGGTTGCCAACCGATCGGATCGCCCGCAAGCGATGGGGTCTGTCGTGGCGCTCGACCGGGCGTCCTGAGGCGGCGCCACTTGTCTGTGCCGGCCGGCTGAAAAATGCCATGCGGCTGACGGCCCTTGAAGAAATTGCAGAAGAGATCGGGCTGAAGCTTGATCAGGGGGTCGCCGAAGCGCGTGCCATATGCCCCGCTCTCGATGTTGTCGAGGAGGATCCTGCGGCTGATCGCAGGCTGCTGGAAGCGATGGCGGACTGGTGCGATCGGTACACCCCGCTTGTGGCGCTCGATGGAAAGAATGGAATTTTTCTCGACATCACAGGCTGTGCCCATCTCTTCGGCGGCGAGCGGGCGCTCCTCAAGGATATTCTATTCCGGCTGTTTCACCTCGGTCTCGAGGTTCGCGGCGCCATCTCCTCTTCGCCTGGCCTATCCTGGGCGGTCGCCCGGTTCGGCAGCAGCGGGGTCATCGAACCGGATGAAATGGAAGAGATACTCGCGCCGCTACCGGTCGCTTCGCTACGGCTTGGCGAAGAAACTGTCGCTGGGCTGCAAAAGCTCGGTCTGAAGCAGGTCGGGGATATCCTTTCGGCTGCCCGCGCGCCGCTTGCAAGGCGGTTCGGACCGCAGCTTCTCCTGCGTCTCGATCAGGCGCTGGGGCTTGATGAAGAGCCGATTTCGCCGCGCCGACCGGTTGCTAGCCTGTCAGCTGAACGGGTTCTTTCCGAACCGGCGCAGGCCGAGGAGGATATCATGCTGTTGGCAGGTCAGCTTGGCGAGGCGCTGAAACCGGGACTGGAAGCACGAGGTGTCGGCGGTCGAGTTTTCGAATTGTTGCTTTTCCGGGTCGATGGTCGGGTATTTCGCATCGCTGCCGGTGCTTCCAAACCGCTTCGCGAGCCTAAGCGGATTGCTGCGTTGTTTTCCGAGCGCATCAAGGCAGTTCATGACGATCTCGATGCCGGCTTCGGGTATGAAATCGTTCGGCTGAATGTGCTGCGGTATGAGAACTTCGATGCGGCACAGGGCGATTTTGCCGGAACTAACCAATCCGACCAATCGCTTGCTACCTTTGTCGACCAGGTTGCCGCCAGGCTTGGCCGGGAATGTCTGCAGGCGTTCGAGTTGCATGAGAGCCATGTGCCGGAGCGTGCTTCCATCTTCATCCCTGCGGCGAATGCCCTCCCCGGTCAGTACCGGTTCCCTGGGACGCCACATGCAGGCTTTGCCAGGGTTGAGCGACCCCTGCGGCTTTTCCGCATGCCCGAATTTGTCGAAACCTTCGCCGCCGAAGTGCCGGATGGACCGCCCTTGCGGTTCCGCTGGCGCCGCATGATGCATGAAGTCCTGCGGGCCGAAGGACCGGAAAGGCTGGCGGCAGAATGGTGGATCGACGGCGAGGCAGCCCCTCCGCGCGATTACTTCCGCCTCGAAGTTCAAACCGGCCATCGCTTCTGGATGTTTCGTGAAGGTCTCTACGGCCAGGGTGCCGCTCCGCGCTGGCTGATGCACGGGGTCTTCGCATGAGTACCGCACCCGTCTTTTTCGAGCCCGTCTTTTTTGAGATTGGAGCCAGGACGAACTTCTCCTTTCTTGAGGGGGCATCCAGCCCCGAGGAGATGGTGATGCAGGCAACGCGGCTCGGGCTTTCAGGTCTCGGGATTGCCGACCGCAATTCGGTTGCGGGGGTTGTCAGGGCTTATTCCCAGGAACAGGCGATCCTTGAGGACTATGAAAAGAAAAGCCAAGAAAATCTGGAACGAAGGGAAAGGGGCGAGAAGGAAGAAAAGCTTCTGAAGCCCGTGCCGGTTCGGCCCGGTGCTCGCCTTGTCTTTTCAGACGGCACGCCCGATATTCTGGCTTTTCCGCAGAACCGGACGGGCTGGGCGCATCTTTGCCGCTTGCTGAGCGCTGGAAATCTGCGTGCAAGGAAAGGTTCCTGCATCCTCAATGAAGAGGATCTCGCGAAATGGGGAGACGAGATGATGCTCGCCCTCGTTCCGGCCCCGTCGCTGATCGATGATGCCGAGTATCGGCAGAAGCTGGAAGCGTGCCTCGGTCGTCTTCGGAGACGTTTCCGGCGAAAATTCCATATGGCACTGTCGCCATCCTATGACGGCCGCGAGACCTTCGTCTTCGCAACGCTATCCATGATCGCCGCACGCAGCGGCGTGTCATTGATAGCCACCAATCAGCCGCTCTATCACACGCCGGCACGACGGCCGCTATCCGATGTCGTCGCCACTATTCGCGAGCATACGACCGTAGCGGAGGCTGGTTTCCGTCTTGCGCCCAACTCCGAGCGTTATCTTAAGAGTGGGCGGGAAATGGCAAGGTTGTTTGGTGCTTATCCTCAGGCCATTGCCAATACGGTGGAGTTTTTCGGACAGCTGTCGTTTTCCGTGAAGGAGTTGAGCCATAATTATCCTGACGAAAGCGTACCAGGCGAAGCGCCTGCGGAAACGTTGGAGCGCTTGGTTCGGGAAGGAGCGGCCGGTCGTTATCCCCGCGGTATTCCACCCAAGGTCGCCGAGCAGATTGATTATGAACTCGATCTAATCAGAAAGATGGAATACGAGCATTACTTTCTGACTGTTCGCAACATCGTCTGGCATGCCCGTCACGAGCTTAAAATCCTTTGCCAGGGTCGGGGATCGGCCGCAAATTCGACGGTCTGCTATTGCCTCGGGATCACCGAAGTCGACCCTATGATAACGACTCTCCTTTTCGAGCGGTTTATCTCAACAGAACGCAATGAGCCACCTGACATCGACGTCGATTTCGAGCACTCCCGACGGGAAGAAGTCATTCAGTTCATCCACAGCAAATACGGAAAGGAGCATGCCGGACTGACGGCAGCGGTTACCAGTTACCGTGCGCGCTCCGCCGGCCGAGAGGTAGCCAAGGCCTTCGGCATGTCGGAGGACGTTCAGTCGGCACTTGCCAGCACGATTTGGGGCTGGTCGGCGGATGATCTTTCGGAGCGGGAAGCGAAAGCTGCGGGGCTCGATCTTTCCGATCGGACCACCCAGCGGGTACTTTCCTATGCATCTGAACTGATGGGTTTCCCCCGGCATTTGACCCAGCATGTCGGCGGTTTCGTCATCACCAGAGACCGGCTGGATGAGGTGATGCCGATCATGAATACGGCAATGAAGGATCGCTATATGGTCGAATGGGACAAGGACGATCTCGACACGGTCGGCATTCTGAAGATCGATATCCTTGCGCTCGGAATGCTCACCTGTCTTGCCAAGGCCTTCAGCCTTCTCGCGCTGCATTATGAGAAGAAGGTCACCCTTGCCGACTTGGGCAATATAGTCGGCGCCGAAGGAGATCGGGTCTACGACATGATCTGCCGGGCCGATACGATCGGCGTGTTCCAAATAGAGAGCAGGGCGCAGATGAGTATGCTGCCGCGCCTCCGGCCGCGCGAATTCTATGATCTGGTCATCGAAGTGGCGATTGTTCGGCCGGGCCCGATCCAGGGCAAAATGGTGCACCCCTATCTCAAGCGCCGGGAAGATGTTCAAGCCCGCAGGAAGGTCGATTATCCTAGCCCAACTCTCGAAAAAGTCCTGAAACGGACCCTAGGCGTTCCCCTGTTTCAGGAGCAGGCGATGCAGATCGCCATCACTGCGGCAGGCTTTCCTCCGGCAAAGGCGGACAGATTGCGCCGATCCATGGCGACATTCAAGCGATCGGGAAAAGTGAATGAATTTAGAGATGACATGATCAACGGGATGATAGGGAACAAATATACGCGCGAATTCGCCGAACGCTGTTTCAGTCAGATCGAAGGGTTCGGGGAATATGGTTTTCCGGAAAGCCATGCCGCTTCATTTGCGTTGCTGGTCTATGCCTCCTCCTGGATGAAGGCCTATTATCCCGATGTCTTCTGTGCGGCGATGCTGAATTCGCAGCCGATGGGCTTCTATGCGCCGGCGCAGCTTGTTCGTGATGCGCGCGAGCATGGTGTCGAAGTACGGCCGGTGGATATCAATTTGTCGGAATGGGATTCGACCCTCGAAGAAGTCGAGTTCGACAGGGGGGCGATCGACCGGCGTCATATCTCGATGAGAGATGTGATCAAGACGAAGAGAGCGGTGCGTCTTGGTTTCCGGCAGGTCAAGGGATTGTCGGAGAACGACATAAAGGACAGACTGATCGCTAATCGCGGTGATCGCTATGTCTCCGTCCGCGATCTCTGGCTGCGATCGGGTCTTGCGAAAAGCGACATCGAACGTCTGGCTGATGCCGATGCGTTTTGTACGATCGGCTTGGGGCGGCGCGAGGCACTATGGGCTGTGCGGGCGCTCGATGCGAAAAGTGCCGCGGAAAAGCTGCCTCTGTTCGATCTGGCCGACCGCGCGGATCTCCAGGTTGAGCCCGAGGTTGTTCTGCCGACCATGCTGCCGGGCGAGCAGGTAGTCGAGGACTACCGTTACCTGTCGTTATCCCTGAAAGCTCATCCGGTTTCGTTCCTGCGGACTGAATTCTCTCAGATGGACATCGTGCGGAACGTCGATCTGCTGACAGTGCCGAACGGTCGGATGGTCACCGTTGCGGGCCTCGTCCTGGTGCGTCAGCGCCCTGGCTCGGCAAAAGGGGTGATCTTCATGACGTTGGAAGATGAAACGGGTGTGGCGAATGCGATCGTCTGGGAGAAGGTTTTCGATAAATACCGTTCCGTGGTCATGGGTGCGCGGCTGGTCAAGGTCAGGGGTCGTCTGCAAAGCCAGAGTGGCGTCATCCACGTCGTCGCCGACCATATCGAGGACCTGACATCAGCCCTTGGCATACTCCAGCGCGAGGCGCGGCGCTTCGCCGGCAACCAGCGGGCGGATGAGGCGATGCACCCAACTGCGGATCACCGAGAGAAGAAACTCGTCCTGCAGATCGAGCGGCAGGTCCGAGAAAGGGCGATTATCAAGGCGGCAGCGACCGATGGCCGCAGCGAAGTAGCAGAAACCGCCAGCGTTATGCCGAGGGGGCGGAATTTCCATTGAGCGATAGACACTTGTCTCACGTCGATTTGACGCTGTCCGGGCCAAATCAATGGCGAGGATCGAGAATCTTTCTTGACAAGGAACATCTTCTTTATCAGATAAAGAGGATAGCAAATGTCATGTTTGATGGACTGAATGAGACATGCTGGTCTGCAGTTGTAACTACATCACCGATATGGAAATCCGGGAGGTCATTACCGAGCTCCTCGATGAAGACTGTTGGCAGCTCATCGTGCCCTCCAAAGTCTATCACGCCATGTCCAAACGCGGCCGCTGCTGCGGCTGCTTTCCCAGCGTTGTAGACCTGATAATACAAACAACCGAGGATTATCACGCCCGTCGCCACTCGACGGAAGCCGAAATATTTGATTTCATGTCCCGTCTCAAAGAATTTCATGAAGAAAACAGGAGAGCGGACATTGAAAGGCGACAAAAAAGTAATAGAGCGGCTTAACGAGGCATTGTTCCTCGAACTCGGCGCGGTCAACCAGTACTGGGTCCATTATCGCCTTCTTGAAGATTGGGGATACACCAAGCTCGCGAAGAAGGAACGGGCCGAATCGATAGAGGAAATGCACCATGCCGATCGACTGGTCGCGCGCATTATCTTCCTCGAAGGCCATCCCAACCTGCAGACACTCGCGCCGCTTCGCATCGGTCAGAACGTCAAGGAAGTTCTAGAAGCCGACCTTGCCGGTGAATATGATGCGCGGAGCGCCTACAAGAAATCACGTGAAATCTGTCATGACGAAGGCGACTATGTCTCCATGAAGCTGTTCGAGGAATTGCTGGCCGACGAGGAAGGCCATATCGACTTCCTTGAAACCCAGCTCGATCTCCTTGGGAAGATCGGCGAGACGAAGTACGGCCAGCTAAACGCCGACTCAGCCGACTCTGCAGAATAATAAAATCGGGCACGCGGCCGAAAACGGTGGCGTGCCCTTCCCCACCCTCTGATCAATCGTCCATCGCGCGAAGCTCGGCCAAGTGCTGGAATTCAGCGATGACCTGCGCGTAGACGGCACGTTTGAACGGAACGATCAGGCCCGGCAATTCAGCCATCGGTTTCCATTCCCAAGCGTCGAATTCCGCAAGGTGACCTCCCGGAGGCGGGTTGATGGCAATCTCGCTCTCGTCGCCTTCAAAGCGGAAGGCAAACCAGCGCTGCGTCTGGCCGCGAAACTTGCCTTTGAGACCGATGCCGATCAGCTGTGGTGGCAGATCGTAATTGATCCATTCCTTAGCCTCGGCAAGCAAGGAAACGGTTTTCATCCCAGTCTCCTCGTAAAGTTCACGATAGGCAGCATCAAGGGGATCCTCGCCTTTGTCGATGCCGCCTTGCGGCATCTGCCAGAGCTGCGACGAACCGTCATATTCGGAATTGCCGTCCGGAATACGGCGGCCGGCCCAGACCAGACCTTCGCGATTGAGGATCATGACGCCGACGCAAGGACGGTAAGGCAGGTCCTCGGCTTTCACGGGTGATTGACTCTTGCTCATCATCTTCCTCTTGTGTCGGGGTACTGCCGGTGCATCAGGGATGCTTGGGGTCGTCGGCCAAAGCCGAGACGGCGACAATTTCGATGCCGCGCATTGCAGCGTCTTCGCTCCACTTGCTGATGGCGTCCACGCTTTCATCGAAGGCGGAGGCGATGCCGATCGCCGAGCCGTTACGGCGGGCGACCCGTTCGAGCTCATCGAGCTTCTTGATGATGGCGTCGGTCTGCAGTTCGCCGTCGAGCTGCAAGTCGGCAAAGGCATGCGGCACGGCGAGCGCCTTGGCGATCGTGCCGGACTTCGATTGCGCCGAAGATCCATCATCGAGGAACAGAAGTCCACGCTTACCCACATCCCGTAGGACCGGTTCAAGCGCTGTCGGATTCGATAGGAAACGACCACCGAGGTAGTTCATAACCCCGGTGTAGTTGGTGATTTCGCCCATGGCCTTATGCAAGTCCTCGACGTTCTTCGCGGCAGATTGCGAGGTCAAAAGCGTATCCGGCCCGGGGTTGTTGCCGGGATAGTCGAAGGGCTCGAAGGGTACCTGTATCAGAATCTCGTGGCCGCCGCGGCGGGCTTCCTGCATCCAGCGCTGCAGGCTGTTGCCGCTGGCGGCAAAGGCCAGCGTCACTTCTTCAGGCAGTTTTTCGATGGCGCGCTGGGTCCCGGTCTGGCTGAGGCCAAGGCCACTGACGACGATCGCGATGCGGGTGCCATGTGCACCCGACCATGGCCGCGCATATTGATCCATCGGCCGCAGTCCGCCCGGCCCGGTGATCGGCAGGCGACCGTAGGGCGAATCCTCCAGCAGGCTGTCGTTCGGCGTGGCCGCCATGCGCGGGTCCTGTCCGACCTGGCTCGCGCCGATCAGCACTGGGCCATTGCCGTCGCGTGGGCGCGGGCTGAAGGTGGTAACCACTGAGCCATCGCCTGTGACGGTCCGCTGGACATTGGCGCCGGATTGTGGATCGGCCTGCGGCATTCCCGACTTGTCTGCATCGCTTTCTACAGGCTTGTCGACGGAAGGCTGCGGTTGTGGCGCATTTTTGGTGATTTCGATTGGTGCGGTCTTCTGCAGATTATCCTTGATCAGCGCCGAAAAAAGCGAAAACCCTGCGATGCCGATCAGGCAAAGGCCCGCGACAATGCGGCCCAAAGGCAAAGGCCCCCGCTTTGGGCCATTAGGGCGATCCCGCCCCAGCGGTGCATGCAAATCCGTTCCCAATTTCCTCGTCCGCCCCAAACCGGAAACCGTTCATCCGAACAGAGAAGCGCCGGGTCTGTCTCCAGCCCGGCGCCGTGGTTGTTACTTGGCGACGACCGCCTTTTCAGGGTTTGGCGGGAAAGAAGGGTCGGTCTTGACGCCGCGCAGCAGATCGAGCGCATAGTTGAGCTGGACGTCGTCCTTGGCTTCCGGTGGGACGTAGGCTTCGGATCCGGATCCGTCGTCCGTCTCGTTCTGGCCCTTGATGTGGCCACGAAGGGTGGATTCGCCTTCTGTCACGAGCTTGCCCTTGAGGTCATCCGGCAGCGGTTCGTCGACCTTGATGTCAGGAGCGATACCCGTGCCCTGAATCGAGCGGCCCGATGGCGTGTAATAGAGCGCTGTCGTCAGGCGGAGAGCTCCGTTTTCGCCGAGCGGAATGATCGTCTGAACGGAACCCTTGCCGAACGAACGGGTGCCGACAATGGTGGCGCGTCGCAGATCCTGCAGGGCGCCGGCGACGATTTCAGACGCCGAAGCCGAACCGCCGTTGATGAGAACGATCATCGGCTTTCCGTCGGTCAGGTCGCCCGGGCCGGCATTGTAGCGACGTGTTTCATCCGGATTGCGGCCGCGGGTCGAAACGACCTCGCCACGTTCCAGGAAGTCGTCGGCAACGTTGATTGCCTGATCGAGCAGACCGCCGGGGTTCAGGCGCAGGTCGATGACATAGCCCTTGAGCTTGTCGGCCGGAACCTGCTGCTTGATCTTCTGGATCGCAGCTTCGAGATCCGGCGTGGTCTTTTCGGTGAATTGCAGGATGCGGATGTAGCCGACATCGTTCTCGATGCGGGACTTGACAGCGGCGACGGGGATGACATCGCGGATGATCGTCAGATCGATTGGCTTGTCGACACCCTTGCGGGTCAATGTCAGCTTGATCGGCGTCTTGATCGCGCCACGCATCTTCTCGACAGCATCCTCGAGCTTGAGACCCTTTACGGATACGCCGTCTATGGCGGTGATATAGTCGCCAGCCTGGACGCCGGCCTTAGCGGCAGGTGTATTTTCGATGGTCGAGCCGACCTTTACGAGGTCGTTGTCCATCGTCACTTCGATGCCGAGACCACCGAATTCACCCTTGGTCTGGGTGCGCATGTCTTCGGCGTCTTTCGCGTTCATGTAGCTCGAATGTGGATCGAGCGAAGCAAGCATGCCGTTGATGGCAGCCTCGACAAGCTTGTCTTCCTGGGGCGGAGTCACGTACTGGGCGCGCACACGTTCGAAGACATCGCCGAAGATCGACAATTCCTTGTAGGTGGAACCGTTGGCTGCTTCCGCCGGTGCCCCTGCCGAGTAGATGACGCTCATCGCAGTCGCACCCATTAATGCGCCAACGAGAACAAGAGAAGCCCTACGAATCATTGCGTGCCTTTCCAGTATCCTTCAGGGTCCACCAGGGTCGGGAATCGACCGGCTTTCCATCTTTTCGAAATTCAATGTAAAGCGTTGGCCGGTTCGTTTCCAGCGCCAATGCAGTTGCACTTGCCACTCTTTTTTCACCCATCGCCGCCAAAGGCTCGCCGGCAAAGATAAATTTGCCCTGGCGCGTCTTGATTGCGTCCATTCCGGCGAGAACCATATGGTAACCGTCGCCTGTGTCGAGGATGATCATTCGGCCGTAGCTGCGGAAGGCACCGGCAAAAACGACCAATCCGTCGGCCGGGGCGGTCACGAGCGCATCGGGACCAGTGGCAATCGTCAGACCCGACGCGGTGTGTCCGGTACCATCGTCGTCACCGAACTGACGGAGGATATCACCCGCCACGGGCAGCTCGAGCTTCTGTTTCAAGTCCGAAAACGGATATGCGGGGGCAATGCGGTTTTTATCGGGCACCCCGCTGTCAGCCAGGGCCTTCGCTTGAGCGCGCTGCTCGTCGGTCATCAGTTGGCGACGTTCCTGGTCTTCGCGAGCTGCCGTCGCTGCGTCGCGCACCGAGCCGATCTGACCCTCGAGAGAAGCGACCAAGCCCTCCAGGCTGGTGGCTTGACCAGCCAGTTCCTCGGAGCGTTTGCGTTCGGCCTGTACCTGCGCGATGCTCTGCCTGCTATTTTTGTCGTTCTCGACAATCAGCAGGTCCATGCGGCGCTCCTCCTCCAGACTGCTGGTCATGGTGGCTGTCAGATCGGCCTTCTCGGCTGCCGCTGATGCCTCCAGCTTGGAAAGATCGGTGAGGTCGGCAACAAGCTTGTCCGTCGCCTTGCGCATTCCCGGAACGACGGCACCGAGAAGGATGGCGCTGCGCACGGAGGCAAGCGCATCGTCGGGAGTGACCAGCAACGCCGGCGGTGGATTGCGGCCTATCCGCTCCAGGGCGGCAAGTACCTCGGCAAATAGTCCTCGGCGTTCATGTAGCGACCTGCGGATGCCGTCCTCCTTGATTCTGAGGTCCGTCAGGGTCCTTTCGCTAGCTTCAATCCGTCGGTCCATCGCCTTGCGTCGGGTAGCCGAGTCGATCAGCGCCTGACGCAGGCTGGCATTGCCTTTGTCGAGCGCCGCAACGCTGTCCTGGAGCTGCTTGATCTTATCCGAAGAGAGACTAATCGTCTTCGACAGCGCATCGAGCTCCGCACGGGTCTGGTCACGTTTCTGTGTCAGGTCTGCAGCCGGGTCGGGGGCAGGTTGGGTGGCACTTGGGCCTGTGACGGGCGATTGTGTTGGCGATGCCGGCTCTGCAAGGATGGGGTCGCTACTGCTATCTTGGGCTTGCGCCTCGGTATTTTTCAGATCGGCCAACGCGACCATGAACAAGCCCGCGCCAACGCATACTCCCAAGGACGGCAGCAGAAGACGTGAAAGCGTGATCGTGGTTTGTGTCATTCCGGTTCGGATAAGTCCGTTTGATCGCGCGGGTTCGAGGATGGATATCTCGTCCAAACCCATAAGCTGATTTGCGGAGATTGGCCAAGAGCATGACGCCAATCACCGGAGGAATCAAAACACTCGTATGTGAGTGATTGGTTAAGATCATACGCGATGGTAGGGATGGCCGGATAGGATGGTGACGGCGCGATAGAGTTGCTCTGCAATGAGGATGCGGACAAGCTGATGCGGCCAGGTCATCTTGCCAAGGCAGATCGTGGCATCTGCCTTGTCATAAAGAGACGGGTCGAGTCCATCGGCGCCCCCGATGGCGATGGTCAGATCACGCTTTCCCTGATCACGGAAATTGCCGAGGACGGTGGCGAAGGCTTCGCTGTCCATCGCTTTGCCTCGCTCGTCGAGAAGAAGGAGGACGCTGCCTTCTGCAATTGTCTTCAACAGCAAGGCCGCTTCTTCGCGCTTGCGTGTCTCGCCATTTGAGGCGCGGCTTTCCGCGACCTCGTTGACGCGCGCGAGTTCCATGCCGATCGCTGGGCCGGCTTTGGCGAACCTGTCGAGATAGCGAGCCGCAAGCTCTTTCTCAGGGCCGGTTTTCAACCGTCCCACCGCAAAGATGCCAATCCGCATTTCCGCCCCCGAGCGTAGCGCCCCAAGGCGACGCAAATTTATCAACTGCCGGGAAGTTGCCCTCCGGCCATTCAAATCTGCTCACTTGCGCCGCGTGCCAGCCGGGATTGCTCCCAGGTGTCAGTGCAGCGTGCCCTCTTCGAGATCCGGCGCGGCCCACATCTTTTCGATGTTGTAGAACTCGCGGATTTCGGGACGGAACACGTGTACGATTATGTCACCGGTGTCGATCAGAACCCAATCACCGCCTTCGAGACCTTCGACGCGTGGGTTGCCTAGCCCTTCGCCCTTGATATCGGACGTCAGGTGATCAGCGATCGCCAGGACGTGCCGGTTCGACCGCCCGGAGACAACGACCATGTGGTCCCCCAGCGCAGACTTTCCAGCAATGTCGATGGTGACGATATTCTCAGCTTTGGAGTCCTCGAGGCTCGCGAGGACGGCTTGCAGGGCTCGGGCGGCGGCATCGGCGCCACGTTCCGGGCTCTTCGGGATAACGACATGCGCTCTTCCCTTGGCGTGTACTGTTGTCAGTGCTTTCCCTTTCCTGGAATAACAGAACATGCACGTAATGATCCGGACGACGTCCAAATCACACAGTAAAGATAGTCATCAAACCATAAAGGTTTCAAGACGCGCGCATGGTCATATTATCTTATGGAGGTGTGTTTATTTTCGATTTCGTGGCTCTTGCCAAAAGTATATGAGCAATTGCTCAATCTCGTTGCAAAAGGCTTGCTTCGTAACGCCTTCGGGGCAGTGAGCACGCCGTATACAGCCAGCGGAAGGGCGCGTATAGACAGGCTGTGTCAAAATGCGTTCGTCATGAGCAAAATGCCGAGAGATCACCTCAAACTCGTTCTCCGAATAAGCTTCCCTGATCAGGATAGGCTTGGGCATGGCAAGATTGAGCTTCTTGAGCACATCAGAGAGACAGGATCGATTTCCGCAGCCGGCCGCGCGATGGACATGTCCTATCGCCGCGCGTGGCTGCTTGTTGCAGATCTGAACCGCATGTTTCTGCTGCCGTCGGTCGAATCCCAGCGCGGCGGCCAGAAGGGCGGCGGTGCGGCTCTGACGGAATTTGGGGAGCAGCTGCTTGCGCGTTTCCGGGCCATGGAAAAATCAATGCATCAGGCGCTTGCCGCCGATCTTGAATGGCTCGATGCTAACCGTCGCCCCATCGACAAGCCGAACGATCCTTGATCTTGCCGCTATCAAGGCTCCAAAGCCACGGTCTTGATGATTGCATAAACAGACTTTCCGACCTCGAGTGCCAGCCTTTCGCAGGAGAGCTGGGTGATGCGGGACAGGATCGCGTCGCCGCCGCAGTCGATCTGCACCTCCATCATGCCGTCGGTCGCATCTCCGATCCAGCTGATGTGGCCTTGAAGGATGTTGAGCGCGCTCAGCCCCGCGGGCTCGATCGTCGCCAACATCACGTCGCGTGCGGGAATATGGACGCGCACCTTCTTGCCGATCGCATGCGTTATCCCGGGAACGCTCATCCTTGCGGCTTTCAGAGCCACGACCGATAGTCGATGGAGTTCGGAGGCGCTCTCCACCTTGCCTTCGAGCAGCACGCCGGCTTCGCGTCGGTCGAAGGTTTGCGTACCAGATGGCTGGCTTAGCACTTCAATCGCAAGCCCGGTCGCTTCAATCTTGCCATCGCGCATCACGACGACCCGGCTTGCAAGCCGGGCCACTTCGGCAATGGAATGGCTGACATAGATTATGGGAATTTTGGTTTCGTCGCGCAGCCGCTCGAGATAGGGCAGAATTTCCGCCTTCCGGGCCTCGTCCAGCGATGCCAGCGGCTCGTCCATCAGCAGCATCCGCGGCGCCGACAGCAGCGCGCGGCCGATAGCGACGCGCTGTTTCTCGCCGCCGGAGAGTGCGCCCGGCCTACGATGCAACAGATTGCCGATGTCGAGCATCTCGACGATAGGGTCCCGATTCTTGCTGCGCTCCGGCTTGGGCGCGAACCAGTGGCCGTAGTCGAGGTTCTGACTCACGGTCATGTGTGGGAACAGCCTTGCGTCCTGAAACACATAACCGAAGCGCCGGCGATGTCCGGGGACCAAGATGCCTTTCGCGATATCGGCAAGGACTGTACCGTCGAAGACGACGCGGCCTCGATCGGGGCGTGTCAGCCCGGCGATGATGCGAATAATCGACGTTTTTCCAGAACCGGAGCGACCGAAGAGAGCTGTGACACCGCCATCCGCAGTAAAGGCTGCGTCAAGCGAAAACATGCCGAGCTTGTGGTGGATGTCGACGGAAAGCGTCATTCGAACTCCAGCTTTCGTCCGACAAAGTGGGCAAGGAATTCGGAAGCGAGCAGCGCCGCCATCGAGATGGCGATCGCAACGACGGTCAGCCGCAAAGCGCCCGCATCGCCGCCGGGCACCTGGGTGAAGGTGTAGATCGCCGACGACAGGGTCTGCGTCTCGCCTGGAATGTTGGAAACGAAGGTGATTGTCGCGCCGAACTCACCCATCGCCTTGGCAAAAGAGAGGATCATGCCGGCGATCACGCCCGGCAGTATCAGAGGCAAGGTCACCGTCAGGAAAATCCAGCCCGGGCCGGCGCCGAGGGTTCCGGCCGCCTCTTCCAGCTTGCGGTCGACAGCCTCGATTGAAAGCCGGATGCTACGGACCATCAGAGGGAAGCCCATGATGCCGCATGCGAGGGCCGCTCCGGTCCAGCGGAAGGAGAAGACAATACCGAAATGCGCATCGAGAAAAGCGCCGATCGGGCCTTTCCGACCAAAAAGGATCAGGAGAATAAACCCGGTGACAACAGGTGGCAGGATCAGCGGCATATGAATGACGCCGTTGAGCAGCGACTTCCCCCAGAACCTGCCACGAGCAAGCAACAGCGCCGCGGCAACACCGAAGGGAAGGCTGACCAAAGTAGCGACCGTCGAGACGCGCAGGCTTAGAAGGATTGCCGTCCATTCGTCATTGCTCAAGCCCAATGCGTCCAAAATGCAGCCTCATCAAGACATCAAAGGCTCGCCTATCCGTCGGGCGAGCCCGGAGTATTCCCGAAGCAGGGTTTTGTTGCTGCCGCTCACTTGATGGTGGTGAAACCTTCATGCTCGAAGAATGGAACAGCCTTAGCGGATTTCAGGAAGTCGAAATAGGCGGCCGTATCCGGATTCTTGCTATCGGCCGTGATTGCGACCGGGTAGATGATCGGCGGGTGGCTGTTTGCAGGGAAGGTGCCGACTATTGCAACGCCTGGGTCGGAGGCTGCGTCCGTCTGATAGACGATGCCATAGGGCGCCTCGCCGCGCGACACCAGAGCCAACGCCGCGCGAACGCTTTCAGCGCCGGCGACTTTGCCTTCCACCGCGGACCAGATTCCGAGCTTCTGAAGTGCTGCCTTGCCGTATTTGCCGGCGGGCACGGAATCGACCTGGCCCATGGCGAGGCGGCCATCGCCGAGCAAGCTCGCCAGATCCAGGCCTTCCTTGATATCGACAGGCTTCGCCTTGTCTTTGGCAGCGACGAGGACGATCTGGTTGCCGAGAAGATTGACGCGTGTGTCAGTTTTGATCAGGCTCTTTTTGGCAACGTAGTCCATCCAGTCGGTGTCGGCGGAAATGAAGACATCAGCCGGCGCGCCGCTTTCGAGCTGCTTGGCGAGTGCTGAGCTTGCCGCATAGGAAACTGTCACTTCCTTGCCGGTCTGCTTCGTCCAGGCGGCGTCAACATTGTCGAGCGCGTTTTTCATGCTGGCGGCTGCGAAGACTGTCACCTTGTCGGCGGCATCAGCCGGTACTGGATTAGCAAGGATACCGATCCATGCGGCAGAAAAAGCGGCGACGGTCAGCTTGATAAACGGGCGGCGGCGGATGGCCATGTATCTCTCCAAAGGAATCTTGAGCTGTTGAAAGAAGTATCGCGAGCCGGCGCCTTTGGCTACGTTGTATTTCAGAAAATATATCGCTCAAGTCGGATTTCGTGAGATCTCGCAAAAGAGATCGAATCTCTCAGAGTTTGCATTCGGCTAGTGCATGGCTCTAGGCGGGACAGCGCCGCTGAGTTGGTTAGATTTCAGTAAAAGGCTGCAAGTAGCGACCTTCGGCGCCGGACGATTAGTGGAGAGCTAGCTGAACGACAGCCGTCGCTATTTCGTAATCCATAAAGGGTATTTTTTGGGCACAAACTCACCCATGCTATGATAGAAATGCATAGCTGCGTTGCGATAACAGCAATGTATTTGTCGGCGAACTCTGGTAAAACATAATTATCGAAATGGCGTCCTCCTCCTCCCAACGCCTTTCGGTTTGGATTGACAACACTCCTCCTCCCAGTTGTCGATCAGGTTTGAAGACCCGACGGATCCTCCCCCGTCGGGTTTTTCATTTGGGCACTTTTCCAGAAAATTCTGTCGTCGCGGATCGATGCTATTGCCCCGCGCGGAGCTGTGTAGAGCTCAGCGCAGAACGTGGCCCGTGAATGAAGGTCCAGGCAGGTGCCCGCTTCTTCCAAAGCACGCGGGCGTCGTCCTCGTCGACGCGAGCATAGTGGAAGCTCTTTGCCATTTTCGCCGAGAGATAGGATAGCGTCGAACCGGGCCGGTCGATGACGGCAATCGGAAAAGTGTGGGCGATCGTCTGCCATTTCTGCCATTTGTGAAACGTGTTCAGGCTGTCGGCACCCATGATCCAGATGAAATGTACCTGTCGATTGACGGCCTTGATGCGCGCGAGCGTATCGGCCGTATAGTTCATGCCGAGTGCTTGCTCGAACGCAGTCACTTTAATGCGTGGGTCGGGTGCAATCGCTTCGCTAAGCGCAATGCGCTCGGCGAGCGGCGCCAGATGATTGCGACTTTTCAACGGATTGCCAGGTGTCACCATCCACCAGAGCTGGTCCAGCCCGAGGCGACGAATGGCAATTTCGGCGACGAGAGCATGGCCTTGGTGCGGCGGGTTGAAGGAGCCGCCAAATAGACCCACGACCATGCCGCGCTCGGCATGCGGCATGCGAAGGTAGCGAGGGTGGATCTTTTCCGCCGTCACATCAGGGCCGTATCTGTCCATTGCCACGCACGCGGTATTTGAAGGAGGTCAATTGTTCGACGCCGACCGGTCCGCGTGCGTGCATCTTGCCGGTCGCGATGCCGATCTCCGCTCCCATGCCGAACTCGCCTCCGTCAGCAAACTGCGTAGAGGCGTTGTGCAGCAGGATCGCCGAGTCGATCTCGTTAAAGAAGCGCTCGACGACATCGGGATTTTCGGCAATGACTGCCTCGGTATGGTTGGACGAATATCTGCCGATATGACCGATGGCACCGGAAATATCGTCGACGATCGCGACGGAAATGATCGCGTCGAGATATTCCGTCGTCCAGTCTTCTTCGGTCGCTGCGTTGAGTGTCGGCTCAAGGGCTAGGACGTCGGACGACGCACGGATTTCGCATCCAGCCTCGGAAAGTGCTGCGAGAAGCGGCTTCAAGTGCGTCGGCACGGCCGCTCTGTCGACAAGAAGCGTCTCAGCCGCGCCGCAGACGCCAGTGCGGCGCATTTTGGCGTTGACGATGATCCGCTTTGACATCTCGAGGTCGGCAGATGCGTCGACGTAGACATGGCACAGGCCTTCGAGATGGGCAAAAACCGGTACACGCGCTTCGTCCTGGACGCGAGCGACGAGGCTCTTTCCGCCACGCGGCACGATGACGTCGATCGCTCCGTCCAATCCGCGCAACATTGCGCCAACGGCAGCTCGGTCGCTCACTGGCACGAGTTGGATCGCGTATTCAGGAAGGCCGGCAGCTTTCAATCCCTCGACGAGACATGCGTGGATTGCCTGCGACGACCGTCTGGAATCGGCACCGCAGCGAAGGATGACCGCGTTTCCAGCCTTCAGGCAAAGGGCGCCGGCATCTGCCGTCACGTTTGGCCTGCTTTCGAATATGACGCCGATGACGCCGAGCGGCGTGCGGACGCGCTCGATCTTCAGCCCGTTCGGACGATCCCACGCCGCAATGACTTCGCCGACCGGGTCCTTCAGCGCAGCAATAGTGCGGATGCCCTCAGCCATTTCAGTGACGCGCTTCTCGTTCAGCGTCAGCCGATCGATCGAGGAGAGAAGCATATCGGTGCCTTCGACCGCCTTCAGGTCCTTGACGTTCTCCGCCAGGATGACCTTCATATTGGCGATGATGGCGTCGGCCATGGCCTCAAGCGCTTGGTTCTTCTGTTCAGTGGACGCGAAGGACAACGGTCGCGAGGCAGCCCGGGCTTTGCGGCCGATGTCATTCATCAGCGCATCGATGTCGGGGCTTCTGGCGACAGCGTCAAGCATGGGCTTCATCCTTCCTCTGCTTCTCAATCCGTGTCTTTGTATTTGCAGTCATCACCAGGTCGTCGCGGTGGACCATGGCGGCGCGACCGGCGTAGCCGAGAATGGCCTCGATCTCCGCCGATTTGCGACCGGTGATTTGCCGCGCCTCGTCGGCATCGTAGCCGGCAAGTCCACGGGCGATCTCGCGACCGAGCGGACCTATGACGGCAACGGTGTCGCCCCGGCCGAAATTGCCGGTGACCGAACGCACGCCCGCCGGCAAGAGACTTTTGCCGGCACCGAGCGCCGTGACAGCACCGTCGTCAACGTGAAGTTCGCCGGCCGGCTGCAATTGTCCTGCGATCCAGGTTTTTCGTGCCGTTACCGGTGTGCCGGATGGCGCGAACCAGGACGAGCGTGCGCCGCTTTCGATGGCGTTCAGTGGCCGATCGGTCTTACCGGAGGCAATGATCATGGCGCAGCCGGCGCCGGTGGCAATCTTGCCGGCGTCGATCTTGGTGCGCATGCCGCCGCGCGACAGCTCGGACGCGGCACCGCCTGCCATGGCTTCGATTTCGGGTGTGATCTCGGCGATCGTCTCCAGGAACCGGGCGTCGGGATCGAGATGCGGTGGTGCGGTGTAGAGACCGTCGATATCGGAAAGCAGGATCAGAAGATCGGCCCCCGTCATGGTCGCCACGCGGGCTGCAAGACGGTCGTTGTCGCCGTAGCGGATTTCGCTGGTCGCGACCGTATCATTCTCATTGATGATCGGTACGGCACCGATCTTCAAAAGCTGGCTTATGGTGGCGCGGGCATTCAGATAGCGGCGTCGCTCTTCGGTGTCGCCCAGCGTCAGCAGGATCTGGCCGGCGACAATAGCGTCATGAGACAGGCTCTCCGACCAGGCGCGAGCCAGCGAGATCTGGCCGACTGCCGCCGCCGCCTGACTTTCCTCGAGCTTCAGCCCACCGGCAGGCAGATCCAGCACCGAGCGGCCAAGCGCGATCGCACCCGAGGACACCACGAGGATGTCGACACCCTTCGCCTTCAAAGCGGCGATATCCGCGCACATGCCGTCAAGCCAGCTCTTCTTGAGGCCGGCCTTGCGATCGACCAGAAGCGCCGAGCCGATCTTGATGACGATGCGGCGATAGCGGTCGAGCGGCTTGCGCGCTGTCATCCCTCAAGCTCCTCGTCTCCAGCTTCGCCGTCTTCGTCCAACCCCGCAATATCGCGGTGGCGGATTTTCAGCGCCTTGAGCGGGCTCTCCTCGGGTTGGCCAACAACTATGATGTCGCGCAGCGCGCGCAGCAGGTCGGTCATGCCCTTGCCAGTGACGGCAGAAATCTGGAACGGGGTCTTGCCGCATGCGCGAGCAAGTTCCTTGGTCTTCTTTTTCAGTTCCGCGTCATCGAGAACGTCGACCTGTGACAGCGCAACGATTTCCGGCTTGTCGGTCAGATCGTTGCCATAGGCTTCGAGCTCGTGTTTGACCGTCTTGTATGCTTTCCCGACCTTTTCCTCCTGCGCGGAGACCAAGTGCAACAACACGCGCGTGCGCTCGACGTGCCCAAGGAAACGATCGCCGATGCCGACACCTTCATGCGCGCCCTCGATCAGACCTGGAATGTCGGCCAAAACGAATTCGCGGCCATCGACGGTAGCGACGCCGAGGTTGGGATGGAGGGTCGTAAAAGGATAGTTGGCAATCTTCGGGCGAGCCCGGGTCACGGCTGCGAGGAATGTCGACTTTCCGGCGTTGGGAAGGCCGACGAGGCCGGCATCCGCGATTAGCTTCAGGCGCAGCCAGATCGTCTTCTCCTCACCATCAAGGCCAGGATTTGCCCAATCGGGGGCCTGATTGGTCGCGGATTTGAAGTGGGCGTTGCCGAAGCCACCATTGCCGCCGGCGGCGAGACGAAAGCGTTGGCCTTCCTGCGTCAGGTCGCAGATCATCGTCTCGCTGTCTTCCTCGAAGATCTGCGTGCCGACCGGAACCTTCAATGTCACGTCGCTGCCATTGGCGCCAGTGCGGTTGCGCCCCATGCCATGCGTGCCGATCTGGGCCTTGAAATGCTGCTGGAAACGAAAATCGATGAGCGTGTTCAGTCCGTTAACCGCTTCGGCCCAGACATCGCCGCCGCGTCCGCCGTCACCACCGTCAGGGCCGCCGAACTCGATGAACTTCTCACGGCGAAACGAAACACTGCCGCCGCCGCCATCACCCGATCGGATATAGACCTTCGCTTCATCTAGAAATTTCATTTTATGTCCGCTATTCGGTATCTGATTGAACCCGTCATGCTGCCTTCGATATAGGCGGTTCAGCCGGAGGTCAAAGATTATCGTGAAGTTCGTGAGCTATAACATACAGTACGGGTTCGGTCTCGACGGTAGATATGATCTCGAGCGTATCGTCGCGAGCATCGCCGGCGCCGATATCATCGCGCTGCAGGAGGTGACCCGTGGATCGCCCCGCAACGGCCATGTCGATATGGTCGCCGCGATCGAGGCGCTGCTTCCGGACCATTTTGGCGTCTACGGGCCTGCCTGCGATATTCACGGTGACATCATCGTCCGGGATGGCCGGCAGGTCAGCCGACGCTTCCAGTTCGGTAATATGGTGCTCTCGCGCTGGCCAATCCTTTCGACGCGTATGCTGCTTCTGCCGCGCAGCCGTACACTGTCCAAGCTCAATATGCAGCGCGGAGCCACCGAGGCGGTGATCGACACGCCAAGAGGTGCCTTCAGGATATATTCCCTGCATCTCGATCATGTGTCGCCGGACGAGCGCATCTCCCAGATCAACTATCTGAAGGCATCTCTCAACGGCTTCGTGCGCGAAGGCGGATCGCTGACCGGCGGGGCCGAGGTCGGATTGACGGATCCGCCCTTGCCGGAAGACTACGTCGTGATGGGTGACTTCAACATGGTACCGGAGTCGCCGGAATACAGCGCTTGCGTCGGCATAAAGGACCGTTTCTACGGTCGGGTTCCGCGCTTCGACCTGCCCGCAGACGCGCTCGATCTTGCCGGCTGGTACAAGCCTGGCTGCTACAGCTGGATGAACCCCGGCGATCATAACCGGCGCATGCATCTTGATTACTGCCTCATCAGTTGCGGCCTCCAAAGCCGGCTAAAGTCTGCGCGCGTCGATATCGACGCAGAAGGGTCTGACCATTTTCCGGTCTGGATGGAGCTGGGCTAGCAGGTCGAGCCATCGCCGCTTGCGGCGGCGATGGCTGCTTGTTGTTCAGGCGACCTTCGAAGCAGGTCGCTCGCCCGGCGACAGGACGGTCTCGACATGCGGGACCATGGTGTTCCTGGCGAAGCTGTAGACCTCCGTGCAACCCGTGATGCGGAAGCCGAGCCTTTCCTGCAGCTTCAACGACGCCGGATTGTCGACGAAGACGCCGGAGTGCACCGAGGTTTCCGGCATGCGCCTACCGAAGCGCTCGAGAGTTGCCGACACTGCCTCGCCCATGAAGCCGCGCCGCCAGTAGTAGCGGTTCAGCCAGTAGGAGAGGTTCCAGCGGCCATGCCGAAGCTCGATCGCGACGACACCTATGTGGACGTCGTCCTTTTCGGTGATCGCCAGCGTCCAGTTTCGGTCGATGCCCGACGCGCGCGGGACGAGCCAGTCGAGCGCGTCCTGCCGGTCGTAGGGTGCCGGCACGCGGGCCATCATCCGGGTAACCGCGAAATCCGACAGGGATTCCACGATCGCATCGGCATCGCCCAGCCGGTGTGACCGCAACGTCAGGCGATCGGTCTGAATGACCGGGGTTGGGCCCGGCGCCGGCCTTGGGTCCTGGCGGCGGTGCAGAAGAGCGGCGTTCATCTCAGTGCCCCCCAGCTTCGCAGCGACATCCAGGTCTTGCGGTCCAGCCGGAACCATTCGACCGGCACGGTACCGCCAAGCGCCAGCGATGCGGCAAGGCCGGATCCCTGGAACTGAAAGCCGCACTTATGGATCACCCGCCGGGAGCCGACATTCGTCACCCGGCAACGGGCGTCGATCTGCTCGACGCATTCGCGAGTCCGGAACACCATGTCGATCAGGGCATGGGTGGCTTCGGTCATATAACCCTGGTTCCAATAGGGTTCGCCCAGCCAATAGCCAATCTCGACCGTTGCAGGATCATGTCCCGGCTCTACGCCGCAGCAACCGATGAAGGCGCCGTTTTCCGATTTGGTGATCGCATAGACGCACTTGCCAATCTCGCCGATGTTCGTGCGGCGCACGAAGTCGGCGGCGTCCTTGGCCGTGTACGGGTGCGGCATCCGCGATACCATTGTGGCGACGTTGGCGTTGTTGGCGAGATGGGCAAGGGCGTCTATGTCTTCTTCGTGAGGCGCGCGCAAAACGAGCCTTTCCGATAATAAGACGGGGCAATCGGTCCTCAACCTGTCCGGCCTCAGCCGCTCTTCGGGAGACCTCGATTGGTCTTCCCTTAATAATTCGCCTTGCATGGTTCAGTCCTCCGTTGAGAATAAAGAAAAAGGGGAGATGGTGCCCCATCTCCCCTGTTTTCTAGACTGAACCTGATACGATCAGCCGGGTCGATGAGACGCCGGCTGTTTTTGAGCGCTACCGGCTTATTCCGCTGCTTCCGCTTTCGGCATTACGGACACGTATACTCGGCCGTTTGCCTTCGTACGGTAGTTCACATTGCCCGCGGTAAGCGCAAAAATGGTGTGGTCCTTGCCGAGGCCAACGTTGGAACCCGGATGCCACTGCGTACCGCGCTGACGCACGATGATGTTGCCAGAAATGACGGCTTCGCCGCCGAACTTCTTCACGCCAAGGCGCTTGGATTCTGAATCGCGACCGTTACGCGACGAACCGCCAGCTTTTTTGTGTGCCATTGGAGTTCTCCTTTAACCCTTGATCCCGTTACTTACTTTGCAGCCACGATGTCCGTGATGCGGACAACCGTGTGATGCTGGCGATGACCGCGCGAACGCTTCGAGTTCTGACGACGGCGCTTCTTGAAGGCGATAACCTTCCGAGCGCGGTTGTGCTCGACCACTTCGGCCTTGACGGAAGCACCCGTGACGAAGGGAGCTCCGATCGCTGCATCGGCGCCTTCGCCGATAACGAGAACTTCAGTGAATTCAACAGTGTCGCCGGCAATGGCTTCCAGCTTCTCGATGGTCAGCACGTCGTTTGCTGCCACACGGTACTGCTTACCGCCGGTCTTGATGACTGCGAACATTTTTTATCCTTTCATGTTCGTTCCGGCTCTCCCGCAACGCAGGCGGCCGTCTTTTTATCAGTCGAAGTTTAGCGGGGATTTCAATGGCTTAACGCCTAGAAGTCTGACCACCGGTGAAGCTTAGCGCAAGCGCTCAGCTGCCAGACGCGAAGATTCTCCACGCCTATTGCGAAGGCGGGATACAAGAGCGCCCAAAATCTGTCAAGACAAAAGGATGAAAAGCTTGAATATTCGCCCTTGCCAGCCCAGCTTTCTATCGCTAAGAGAACGGCCGCGCCCTTACGGCGTCAACCGGTTCCGCGGAGAGGTGGCAGAGTGGTTGAATGTACCGCACTCGAAATGCGGCGTGCCTGGAAGGGCACCGTGGGTTCAAATCCCACCCTCTCCGCCATTTAATCCCTCATTTCAATCGGCCGTTAGCGATAGACGCGCTCGGAAAATGCGCTGAGGCCCAAGCGATTGACGATCTCGTGCAGGATGCGGCGGGGGAGTGGATCGTGCAGGCGGACGACTTTTGCGCCGAGAAACTCGGTCTCCACGTGGTCGAATGCCTGAAGATGAGGTGCGTCGGCGATTGCGGCCAAGTAGTCGGCATGAAATTCGTTCCGGCAGACATAGGTCTTATACTTGGTCATGCAGAATGCGGAGTATTGCTGGCTTTCGCGCAGGAAGTCGGCGACGCCTACTGTGACTTCAGGCCAAGCCGGATTGAACGTGTCGTCGAAGGCGATGACGCCGTGCTTCGCCAGGGAACCTTCCGCCAAATGACTGTCCGCCGTTACATGCGAGAGCATGTGACCGCCATCGATGCTGAAAAACCTGAGTTCGCCCACCTTGTCGACGATATCGTTGGCAGCCAGCTTGGTGCTATCACCGACGATGACGAGGTCCTCGTCCACCGTCAGCCCCAGCCGCGTGCCGTTGTCGATAAATTGCTGATATTGCGTGGGAACTCCGTCCGACTGGTTGCCAAGATCGAAGAGATCGATCGCCAGCACCTTTTCCTCGGGCGCCGCGATCTTTTTTATCAGAAAATATGACCGCCCGAAGAACACGCCGATTTCAGCAATGCCTCCTTTGAGATCGCGCTGCCGCTGACTTTCCAAAATCGAAAGGAAAACAAGTGCGTCGGGAGGGTCGATATAGCCATCAATAGTGCGAAGATCATGAAAGATAAATTTGCGAATGCTTGCCATATTGGAAGTTATCAATCTCTTTTTGTGAATAGATCCGCCCATCTCATAGCTTATAATTTGCTTTGAGACAATTTTGTGAAGTTCCTGAAAAGGATTTCAGTGGAATAGTCGCGATCTTCGCAGAATGTTACTCATTTAACATGGAATTTGCTTGCGGAAATCAAAGTGCGGAACTTCATGCAGGCCGGATGCATTTAGCTATGGAATTGGCCTTTGTACGGGCGCCTATCGAATTTCCAGGGCAGCAGCACCATCTATATGTGCAGCAGTTCATGTCGAGAGCAGCCGATGCGCAACAGATATCTTGATCGCCTCTATGCCAAACGTGCCGAGCTGGAGGCCAAACTCGAGCTCCACGATGCACGTTATTGCTTTGGTGACGAGGAAGTCGACGACGGCACGGATGCGGATCTGAGGCAGCGGATCGGCGAAATCTCTGAGGAAATTGCCGATCTCGAACGTGTGCTAAACGTCTAGGATCCTGTGGAAAATTGAGGCGCCGCAACGGCGCTCGCTTTCGCCTAGACCCTTGTCGCTACGCATCATTGGCTGGTCGACAGGCTTCGCCCATTCGGGCGATCATCCTATTTTGCGAGTGTTTCACCTTTTTCTCGGCTCACAACTCGTCTAAGTCTGGAACCGAAAAACATGACGGTTGATCGAGAAGGAATGATCTATGGCAGGCGAAACGGTTCTTGTGGTAGGCGGCGCTGGTTATATCGGTTCACACACGTGTCTCGATCTCGCCAACAAGGGCTTCAAGCCGGTTGTCTTTGACAACTTCTCCAATGGCCACCGTGAATTCGTCAAATGGGGTCCGGCCGAGGAAGGTGACATCCGTGACCGCGCCCGTCTCGACGAGGTGCTGGCCAAGTACAAGCCGGCGGCGATCCTTCATTTCGCGGCGCTGATAGAAGTTGGAGAATCGGTCAAGGATCCGGTAGCGTTCTACGACAATAATGTGATTGGCACGCTGACGCTGCTGTCTGCGGCACAGGCAGCCGGGATCAACGCCTTTGTCTTTTCCTCGACCTGCGCAACCTACGGGTTGCCGCAAACGCTGCCGCTGGACGAGACCCATCGCCAGGTGCCGATCAATCCATACGGGCGCACGAAATATATCGTCGAACAGGCGCTTGGCGACTATGACCAGTACAAGGACTTCCGGTCGGTGATCCTGCGCTATTTCAATGCGGCCGGCGCCGATTTCGACGGCCGGATTGGCGAATGGCACACTCCGGAAACGCATGCGATCCCGCTTGCGATCGAGGCGGTGCTCGGTCGAAGGCAGGGGTTCAAGGTTTTCGGAACCGACTACGACACGCGCGACGGCACCTGCGTGCGCGACTATATTCATGTGCTTGACCTTGCCGATGCGCATGTGCGGGCGGTAGAGTACCTGCTCAACGGCGGCACGTCGGTCGCACTCAATCTCGGCACCGGTACCGGCACGACTGTCAAGGAACTGCTTTCGGCGATCGAAGATGTCACCGAGCGGCCGTTCCCGGTGGAATATGCCGGACGACGAGAGGGCGATTCCACCACACTGGTTGCCAACAATGACAAGGCCAAGGCAGTGCTTGGCTGGGTGCCGCAATACGACCTGTCGCGCATTATCGAATCCGCGTGGAAATGGCATGCGAAATCCAACAATCACTAACGGTGCCGCTGACCGACCCAATGTCCTGCTGATCACCGCCGACCAATGGCGGGGCGACTGCCTGTCTGCAGTCGGCCATCCCTGCCTCAGGACGCCGAATGTCGACGCGCTGGCTCGCGAGGGCGTGCTATTCCGGCGGCATTATGCGGGTGCGGCGCCTTGCTCACCGGCGCGGGCGACGCTCTACACCGGGCTCTATCAGATGAACCATCGCGTTTGTCGCAACGGGTCGCCGCTGGACGCACGCTTCGACAATCTGGCGCTTGCCGCTCGGCGCGCGGGCTACGACCCGACACTGTTCGGATATACCGATACGTCGCCGGATCCGCGTACAATGGATGCGGGCGATCCGCACCTGACGACCTATGAGGGGCTGCTTCCGGGTTTCAGCGCCCGCCAGGCACTGCCAGAACATGAAAAGCAATGGCTGTCCTGGCTACGGTCGCGTGGCCATGTCGAAGCGACCAGTCGGAGTATCCATATTCCTGTCGGCGCAAAGCCCGGCCAGATTTCCAACGCTTCACCATCCTATTCCAAGGACGAGACGCAGACGGCATTTATGGCGGGTGAGTTCATCCGCTGGCTCGGCGAGCAAGATGCGCCGTGGTTCGCGCATGTTTCATTTCTGCGGCCGCACCCACCTTTTTCGGTGCCTGCGCCTTACAATACGATGTTTGCGGCCGATAACGGTCCTGCCTTCGCTCGTGCAGAGACGAGCGAAAGGGAACAGGCGGCGCATCCGTATCTCGAATATGCGATGCCTCGAACGGGCAAGGGCGGCTTCATCTATGGTGCCACCGGGCCGCTTGCCGACTGGTCCGCCAACGATCTGGCAGCAATCCGCGCCATCTATTACGGCATGATCGCCGAGGTGGATGCGCAGCTTGGGCGTATCTGGCAGGCAATCAAGGACAGTGGTGCCTGGGAGAATACGCTGATCGTTTTCACCTCGGATCATGCAGAGATGGCAGGTGATCACTGGACGCTCGGCAAGGGCGGCTTCTTCGACGGCAGCTATCACATCCCACTGGTCATCCGCGATCCCAAAGCTGGTGCTTCCCGCGGAGCGACGGTCGACCACTTCACCAGCGCCGCCGATATCTTTCCGACACTATGCGATCGGCTCGGCATTCAACCCGGCAATCATCTCGACGGTGAGCCCCTTTCGCCGTTTCTTCAGGGCCGCAAGCCAAGGCGCTGGCGCGAGGCGGTGTTCTGGGAGTTCGATTTTCGGGATATCGGGGAACGACAGGCTGAGCGGTATTTCGGTCTTGGGTCGAATGAATGCAATCTGGCTGTGATCAGGGACCAGCACTTCAAATATGTGCATTTCACCGGACTGCCACCGCTGCTCTTCGATATCAAGAGCGACCCTGCAGAGCTGATCAACCTCGCAGACGAGCCGCGCTATACGTCCATTCGGCTTGCCTATGCGGAGAGGCTGCTATCGTTGCGGGCCCGGCATCTCGACCAGACGCTTGCCTATACAGAGCTGACGGAACGCGGGCCGGTGACACTCCGACCCGCGAGTGAATATCAGCTAAAAGAGCCTAGATAGTCCATCTTGCCGACCGGCAGGCCCTGGTTGCGCAGGATCGCGTGCGCCGTTGCGATATGGAAGTAGAAATTTGGTAGCGCAAAGGTGGCGACATATTCGTCCCCGCGCATAACTATCTTGTTGCCGCCGGGAGAGATGGTCACTTCACGACTACCGCTCCCGTCCATGGCTTCCGGAGTAATGGTCGCGAGATAGGCTTCCGTTTTGGCAAGCCGCTCGCGCAACTGGGCGATGGTCGTTTCATTATCCTCGAACCGCGGCGCATCGATCCCGGTCAGACGCGCAACGGCGAGCTTTGCGGTATCGGTGACGCGCTGATACTGGCCGGAAAGAGGCGCCATGTCAGGAGCAAGGCGAGCACTTACCAACGTAGTGGCATCGACGCGTTTTTCATTTGCGAAGGCCTCTGCCTTGTCGAGGTAAGTCTTCATAGTGCCGAGGCCGCGCTGGAACACCGGGACAGTTAAGCGGTACATCGAAAGCGACATTTGACTAGCTCCATTTTAAATTGGCATCGTCCCGACCAATGCGGGTACGAGGGCGTCGCAGATGTAGGAGCGCGCCGACCGTTTTGCACCGGTTGACTGAAAAAACCCGATCTTTGATGGTCAAGCTGGTCGCTGTAGAGGCGCCTTGACCGCAAAACGGGGTTGACGTTGCTAATATAAAATGGAATGAATATTCCGTAAGGCAAATTATACGGTTTGTTTGTTCCGTTTTGGGTTCCGTCATTGGGAGTGACGGCACCTCAGGATGACGACCCTGCGGTCTAGGCCGAGGGCCCCGGCGTGAGGAGGGTGTAGCCGGACACCGTTTGTGGAGGAGAGAAACATGAAGAAGCTTATCCTGGGCGCAGCAATGGCGCTCTTGCTTTCGACCGCGGCGCACGCCGAGACCATCGGCGTATCGATGGCGAAGTTCGACGACAACTTCCTGACCGTTCTGCGCAACGGCATGATCGACTATTCGAAGACGCTCAACGGCGTTTCGCTCCAGGTCGAGGATGCCCAGGACGACGTTGCCAAACAGCAGAGCCAGATCCAGAACTTCATCGCATCTGGTGTTACCGCAATCATCGTCAACCCGGTCGATACTGACGCGACCGCAGCGATGTCGAAACTTGCCGCCGACGCGAAGATTCCGCTGGTCTACGTCAACCGCGAACCCGTGAACGTCGACACACTTCCGGCAAACCAGGCGTTTGTCGCGTCCAACGAGCAGGAATCCGGCACGCTGGAAACCCAGGCAATCTGCAAACTGCTGAACGGCAAGGGCAAGGCTGTCGTCATGATGGGCGAACTGTCGAACCAGGCCGCTCGCCAGCGCACCAAGGACGTCCATGACGTCATCGCCACCGACGCCTGCAAGGGCATCGAGATCGTCCAGGAACAGACCGCAAACTGGGACCGTACGAAAGGGTCGGACCTGATGGCCAACTGGCTTTCGGCCGGTATCGAGTTCGACGCGGTTATTTCCAACAATGACGAAATGGCCATCGGCGCAATTCAGGCATTGAAGGCAGCCGGCAAGGACCTGAGCAAGATCGTCGTCGGCGGCGTCGATGCCACCCAGGATGCTCTTGCCTCGATGCAGGCCGGCGACCTCAAGGTCACCGTGTTCCAGGATGCGGCAGGCCAAGGCAAGGGTGCCGTGGATGCAGCACTCAAGCTTGCCAAGGGCGAAAAACTCGACAAGAAGGTCTATATCCCCTTCCAGCTCGTGACGCCTGCGAACGTCAAGGATTTCGTTAAGAAGAACTGACGATTTCGAAGTCGAGGATGCGGGCGTCAGAGCCCGCATCCCATACCTTTCGATGACGTCCCGGGAGGGAACGAGATGGCTGTCAGCCCGTCTACAATGGCCGCCGTGCGCGCCAGCGGCGCAATTCCTAACGCCAAATATCTTCTCAGTGTCGAGGGCATCCGCAAGGAATTTCCAGGGGTGGTCGCGCTCGACGACGTATCCTTCAGGCTGAAGCGCGGGACCGTGCATGCGCTGATGGGGGAGAATGGCGCAGGTAAATCGACGCTGATGAAGATTCTCGCGGGCATCTATTTCCCTGATCAGGGGGACATCCGCCTGAAGGGCGTTGAAATCCGCTTGAAATCGCCGCTCGATGCTCTCGAAAACGGCATCGCGATGATCCATCAGGAACTTAACCTGATGCCGTTCATGACCGTCGCCGAGAATATCTGGATTCGTCGGGAGCCGCTTACCCGCTTCGGGTTCGTCGATCATCGGGTGATGCGCGACAAGACGGAAGAGCTGTTTCGCCGGCTCAATATATCGATCGATCCGGAGATCGAGGTTCGGCATCTCTCCGTCGCCAATCGGCAGATGGTGGAGATTGCCAAGGCGGTTTCCTATGATTCCGACGTCCTGATCATGGATGAGCCGACCTCGGCGCTGACGGAACGCGAAGTCGCGCATCTGTTCGAGATTATTCGCGCGCTGCGCTCCGAGGGCATCGGCATCGTCTACATCACCCACAAGATGAACGAGCTCTTCGAGATCGCCGACGAGTTTTCGGTGTTCCGCGATGGCAAGTATATCGGAACCCACGCGTCCACGGATGTTACCCGCGATGACATCATCCGCATGATGGTCGGCCGCGAAATCACCCAGATGTTTCCGAAGGAGGAGGTGCCGATCGGCGACGTCATCCTGTCGGTCAAGGACCTCTGTCTGAAGGGCGTGTTCTCGGACGTCTCGTTCGACGTCAGGGCTGGCGAAATTCTCGGCGTTGCCGGCCTCGTCGGCTCGGGCCGCTCCAATGTCGCCGAGGCGCTTTTCGGGGTTACGCCTGCAAGCTCCGGCTCGGTTGAACTCTATGGCAAGAAAGTCGATGTCAACTCACCGACCGTGGCCATTCAAAACCATATGGCCTTCCTGACCGAAGACCGCAAGGAAACCGGGTGCCTGTTGATCCTGAACGTGTTTGAAAACATGCAGGTCGCCGTGCTGCAGGACAAGTTTGTCAAGGCCGGCTTCGTGCAGGAGAAGGCGATTGAAGCCGTGTGCGAGGACATGGCGCACAGATTGCGCGTCAAGACGCCTAACCTCGACGAGCGGGTCGAGAACCTGTCGGGTGGCAACCAGCAGAAGGTACTGATCGGGCGCTGGATGTTGACCCACCCGAGGATATTGATCCTCGACGAGCCAACCCGCGGCATCGACGTCGGGGCCAAGGCGGAAATCCATCGCCTGGTGGTGGAGATGGCGCGCACCGGTGTCGCCGTGATCATGATCTCGTCAGAAATGCCTGAGGTGCTTGGGATGAGCGATCGTATCATGGTGATGCACGAGGGGCGGGTCACAGGCTTCCTCGACCGCGCCGAGGCAACGCAGATCAAAGTGATGGAACTGGCAGCGCAGTGATGATCCGCGCCGGCAGTCACGAAAGGGAGGATTGAGAGATGGCAACGAAAGCCGTGGAAGTGACCGCGCCGATGGCGATCCGGACAAAGCGTCGCCGTATTCCACCGGAACTCAGTATTTTCCTGGTCCTGATCGGCATCGCGCTGGTCTACGAAGCGCTCGGCTGGATATTCATCGGGCAGAGCTTCCTGATGAACACGCAACGCTTGACGATCATGATCCTGCAGGTGTCCGTCATCGGCATCATCGCCGTCGGTGTGACGCAGGTGATCATCACTGGTGGTATCGATCTGTCGTCCGGTTCCGTGGTCGGCATGACGGCAATGATTGCGGCAAGCTTCGCCCAGTCATCGACCTGGCCGCGATCGCTCTATCCGGCGCTGACGGATCTGCCTTTCGTCATTCCGATCGGCGTCGGGCTCCTGATCGGGCTTGCGGCCGGGTTCATCAACGGCGAGCTTATCGCGCGCACCAAGATACCGCCCTTCATTGCAACGCTCGGCATGATGGTGTCGGCCCGCGGCGTCGCCAAGTGGTATACAAAAGGCCAGCCCGTTTCCGGCCTGACTGACCAGTTCACCTTTATCGGCATGGGGATCTGGCCGGTCGTCGTCTTCCTGGTTGTCGCCTTCATTTTTCACGTTGCGCTGCGCTACACCCGCTATGGCAAGTTCACCTATGCCATCGGAGCGAACGTCCAGGCGGCGCGCGTGTCCGGCATCAATGTGGAGTCACACCTGATCAAGGTCTACGCGATCGCCGGGTTGCTTGCCGGCCTCGCGGGGGTGGTCACCGCCGCCCGTGCTCAAACGGCACAGGCCGGCATGGGCGTGATGTACGAGCTGGACGCGATCGCTGCGACCGTGATCGGCGGCACGTCTCTGACAGGCGGCGTCGGACGCATTACCGGAACCGTCATCGGGACGATCATTCTCGGCGTGATGACCTCGGGCTTCACCTTCTTGCGCGTCGACGCCTACTACCAGGAGATCGTCAAGGGTGTGATCATCGTCGCGGCGGTCGTGATCGACGTCTATCGGCAGAAGAAACGTGCCAAGCACTGATCCGAGCCAGCGTATGATCCAGTCATCTGAAGCGGGGCTTGCCCCGCTTTTTTCGTCTGCCCCAAGCAATTTCATTCGTATGCAAATTTTTTTATTTTAGGGATGGCGAATCCGCGCAGCCTTTTTATGCTGTGGCTTCCGATTTGCTCGGTCGAGCCTGCCCAGGATGAAAAATGCAATTCGTTTTCGATGGTCATAACGATGTTCTCCTCCGTCTTTGGAGCCATGCGCGAGATGGCATTGATCCAGTAGCCGAATTTCGGGACGGCATATCCACCGGCCATATCGATGCGCCACGCGCCAAGGCGGGCGGGCTCGCCGGTGGGCTTTGCGCCATCTACATTCCCTCGGGCGATCTCGTATTCGCCGAGCCGGATCGCACCGGCCACTATGTGACGCCACTTGCCGCGCCGCTCGAGCGCGCGCCATCGCTTGACGTTGCCAATGAAATGGCAGCCATCGCGCTGCGCCTCGACCGCGCCGGCGTATGGAAGCTTTGCCGAACGACCGCCGATATTCGCGACTGCATGGAGAAGGGCGTCTTCGCCGCGGTCATGCACATGGAGGGCTGCGAAGCGCTCGATGCCGACCTCGCGGCGCTTGAAACTTTTCATGCAGTAGGTCTTCGCTCGCTCGGCCCCGTCTGGAGCCGCAACAACATCTTCGGCCATGGCGTTCCCTTCGCCTACCCGATGTCGCCGGACACCGGCCCTGGCTTGACCGACGCGGGCTTCGCGCTGATCAAGCGCTGTAATGAGCTCGGCATCCTGGTCGACCTAGCGCATATTACTGAAAAGGGGTTCTGGGACGTGGCCAGGATCACGAACCAGCCTTTGGTCGCCAGTCATTCCAACGCCCATGCGCTGACACCCGTCGCCCGCAACCTGACGGACAAGCAACTCGATGCGATCCGCGAAAGCCGCGGTCTCGTCGGGCTGAACTATGCTACGGCCATGTTGCGCGACGACGGACGTTCCGATGCAGATACGCCGATCTCCGACATGCTGCGCCACATCGACTATCTCGTGAAGCGGATAGGGATCGATTGCGTGGCGCTGGGATCCGACTTCGACGGGGCAACCATTCCGGAAGAAATCGGCGATGCTGCGGGCAACCAGAGGCTGATTGCTGCCCTGCGGAACGTTGGCTATGGTGAGGCCGAATTGGCAAAATTTTGCCGCGAAAATTGGCTTCGAGTTCTCGCATCCGCCTGGGGGGAGATAGGCGCTTAAATCCGGCTTTCGAAGTAAAAAATTCAAAAAACAGGGGAATGAAATCATGATGATGAGTAAAATCAACCGCAATGTCCGCCTTCTCGCAGCCGGCGCCGCTCTCACGCTTCTGATGGCCTCAGCGCCTAGCGCATCTTTTGCCGCGACGCCGAAGGATACGTTGGTTGAAGGCTTTGCGATCGACGACATCATCACGATGGATCCCGGCGAAGCCTACGAGCTTTCGACAGCCGAGATCACCGGCAATACCTACAGCCTGCTGATCCGCCTCGATGTTGCCGACACCACAAAGGTCAAAGGTGATCTGGCTGAGAGCTGGACGGTATCCGACGATCACCTGACCTACACCTTCAAGCTTAAATCCGGCCTCAAGTTTGCGTCGGGCAACCCGATCACGGCAGAGGATGTTGCGTGGTCGTTCGAGCGCGCCGTCAAGCTCGACAAGAGTCCGGCTTTTATCCTTACGCAGTTTGGCCTCACGGGCGACAACGTCACTGAAAAAGCCAAGGCGACCGATCCGAGCACGTTCACCTTCACTGTCGACAAGCCCTATGCGCCGTCATTCGTGCTGAACTGCCTGACGTCGACAGTTGCCAATGTCGTCGACAAGAAGCTGGTGCTGGATCACGTCAAGGCGGTGACGCCATCGGCTGACTACAAATACGACAATGATTTCGGCAATGAGTGGCTGAAGACCGGCTATGCTGGCTCCGGCGCCTACAAGCTGCGCGAATGGCGTGCCAACGAAGCCGTCGTGCTGGAGCGCAACGACAACTACTACGGCGAAAAGCCGAAGCTCGCGCGCATCATCTATCGCTACATGAAGGAAAGCTCTGCCCAGCGCCTGGCGCTCGAGAACGGTGATATCGACATCGCCCGCAACCTCGAGCCCGGCGACCTGGACGCGGTCCTCAAGAACCCGGAGCTCGCGTCGACCAGCGCGCCGAAGGGAACGGTCTATTACATCAGCTTGAATACGAAGAACGCCAATCTGGCCAAGCCTGAAGTTCAGGAAGCCTTCAAATACCTGGTCGACTACGACGCCATCGGCAAGACGCTGATCAAGGGCATCGGCGAAATCCGCCAGACCTTCGAGCCGAAGGGCGTGCTCGGCGCGCTTGAAGAAAATCCATTCACGCTCGACGTCGCCAAGGCCAAGGAACTGCTGGCCAAGGCCGGCCTCAAGGATGGCTTCTCGGTCACCATGGACACGCGCAACATCGAGCCCGTGACCGGCATCGCGCAGTCGATCCAGCAGACACTCGGCCAGGCGGGGATCAAGCTTGAGATCATTCCGGGAGACGGCAAGCAGACGCTGACCAAGTATCGCGCCCGCAATCACGATATCTATATCGGCAACTGGGGCATGGATTATTGGGATCCGAACTCCAACGCGGAAACCTTCACCACCAACCCCGACAATTCCGACGAGGGCAAGACCAAGACGCTTGCCTGGCGCAACACGTTCCTGACACCTGATCTGGACAAGGAGACGCGTGCGGCTCTCTTCGAGGCGGATGCGGACAAGCGCGCTGCCATGTATCAGGACGTCCAGAAGAAATTCCTGCATAACAGCCCATTCGTGCTGATCTTCCAGCAGATCGAAGTGGCCGGTTATCGCAAGGATCTCAAGGATTTCAAACTCGGACCGAGCTTCGACACCAACTTCGTCTCGCCGATTTCGAAAGAATAATTGGGACGGATCGGTTCCTTGAGCACCGTCGAACGAAAAATGGAGATGCGGCCCGCCAAGGGCCGCGCACTCCCCATTGCGACCGCAATCCTGCGATTTCTGGTCGTGGCTGTCACGACCTATCTGGGGCTTCTTGCCGTTACCTTCTTCATCGGCCGCGTTGTGCCGATCGATCCGGTGCTGGCCATTCTCGGCGACCGGGCGCCGGCGCACGTGGTCGAGCGGGTGCGGCGCGAGCTTGGCCTCGACCTGCCGCTCTACCAGCAATTCTATATCTATTTGAGAAGTGCCCTCTCGGGTGATTTCGGCACGTCGGTACTGACCACCAACCCTGTCATGACCGATATTCGCCGCGCCTTTCCGGCGACGATGGAACTCGCGACATTCGGCACCGTCATCGGTTCCGTCATCGGCGTTCCGCTTGGCGTGCTGGCTGCAGTCAAGCGCGGAAGCATAATCGACCAAGTCGTCCGGGTGGTGGGCCTCATCGGCTATTCCGTGCCGATCTTCTGGCTGGCGCTTATTTCGCTGGTCATCTTCTATGCTCGCCTGAAGTGGGTTGCTTTCCCCGGTCGCCTCGACATTGCCTTTGAATACACCTTCGAGCCAATTACCGGGTTCTATCTGCTCGACAGCGCATGGCAGGGTCAGTGGGACGTGTTCTACGACGCCTTCCGGCACATCATCCTGCCCGCCTGCCTGCTCGGTTATTTCTCGCTTGCCTATATCAGCCGGATGACGCGCAGCTTCATGCTGAACGAGCTCGGCCAGGAATATGTCGTCGCCGCGCGCGCCAAGGGGCTTTCGGAAACGCGGGTGATCTGGGGACACGCGCTGCGCAACGCCGCGGTGCCTTTGGTCACGGTGATCGCGCTGTCCTATGCCGGCCTGCTCGAGGGGTCGGTGCTGACGGAGACGGTCTTCTCCTGGCCCGGCATCGGGTTCTACATCACCAACTCGCTACAGAATGCCGATATGAACGCTGTGCTCGGCGGCACGATCGTCATCGGGACGGTCTTTATCGCCATCAATCTTCTGTCAGACCTGCTTTACCGGACACTCGACCCAAGGACGCGACGCAAATGACGGGTCAAACGACATCGGCGCCGCCCTTCAGCCGGCGTGCATGGCTGCTCTCCGACCGCCCGGAATCGAGGACGCAGGCTCGTCTCGGCCGCGCCTACGTGACATGGCGGCAGTTTTCGGCAAACCGGCTGGCGCTTGTCGGGTTGTTCATCATTCTCGCCTTGCTTTTCATCGCGGCCTTCGCCGACGTGATTGCGACAAAGTCGCCGACAATAGGCGATCTTGGCAATGCGCGACTGTTGCCTCCGGGCACCCAGGGCTTCCTGCTTGGCAGCGACGACCAGGGCCGGGATATCTTTTCGCGCGTCATCCACGGCTCCCGCCTGACGCTGCTCGTCGTTGTGCTGGTGGCGATCATCTCGGCGCCCATCGGGCTTATCGTCGGCACGGTCTCGGGCTATGTCGGCGGCTGGCTCGATGCCATTTTGATGCGCATCACCGATATCTTCCTCGCTTTTCCGAAGCTCGTGCTGGCGCTCGCCTTCGTCGCGGCGCTAGGCCCGGGGATCCAGAACGCCATTATCGCGATTGCCATCACCTCCTGGCCGCCATATGCCCGTATTGCCCGGGCTGAAACGATGACGGTGCGTCGCTCGGATTATATTTCGGCGGTTCGGTTGATGGGTGCTTCGCCGATCCGCATCATCTTTCGGCATGTCATGCCGCTCTGCATCTCCTCGCTGATCGTTCGCGTGACGCTCGACATGGCCGGCATCATACTAACTGCTGCCGGTCTGGGCTTCCTTGGTCTTGGCGCTCAACCGCCCCTACCGGAATGGGGAGCGATGATTGCCTCCGGCCGCCGTTTCATCCTCGACCAATGGTGGGTTGCCGCCATGCCCGGCATCGCCATCCTGGTCGTCAGCCTCGGTTTCAACCTGCTCGGCGACGGATTGCGCGATGCGCTCGATCCACAGGAGAGCGGTCAATGACAACGATGCTGACCGTCGACAACCTCAGGGTCAGTTATCCGACGCGCACCGGTGTCATCGAGGCCGTTCGTGGGGTGTCTTTCACCCTCGGCCGCGAACGTCTCGGCATTGTCGGCGAAAGTGGATCCGGCAAATCGCAGACCGGCCGGGCAATCATGGGCCTGACCCAATCGCATGGCGTCGTCACCGCCGACACGCTGAACTTCAACGGGCTGGACCTGCTCGCCATTTCGCCCAAACAGCGGCGCTCGTTGCGCGGCAAGCGCATCGCCATGGTGCTGCAGGACCCGAAATATTCGCTTGATCCGGTCATGACCATTGGCCGACAGGTGGCTGAAACCCTGCGGACACATGAGAGGGTCGGCAAGGCGGAGACACGGGAACGCGTGCTCGCCATGCTCGAGGCAGTGCAGATCCGCGACCCGAAACGGGTGTTCGACCTGCATCCGCACGAGGTCTCCGGTGGCATGGGGCAGCGCGTGATGATCGCGATGATGCTGATCGCCGGACCTGAGCTGCTGATTGCCGACGAGCCGACATCTGCACTCGACGTCACGGTCCAGCTTGATGTCCTCAGGATCATGGACAAGCTGGTCTCGGAACGCGGCATGGGGCTGATCTTCGTCTCGCACGACCTGCGGCTCGTGTCGTCCTTCTGCGACCGGGTGATCGTCATGTATGCCGGCAAGGTCGTCGAGGAGCTGCCGGCATCGGAACTTCGAAACGCGCAGCATCCCTATACCCGTGGCCTGCTCAATTGCATGCCGTCGATCGGCGAGGATCGTCATCCATTGCCGGTGCTCGACCGCAAGCCGGAGTGGGCCTTATGAACGCAGCACTCAATATCGACGATCTCAGCGTCATCTACGATAGATATTACGCACTGGACGCGGTGAGCATCGATGTCGACAAGGGAGAGTCCTTCGGGCTTGTCGGCGAGTCTGGATCTGGAAAGTCGACGTTGTTGCGCGCGGTTGCCGGATTGGCACCGATCAGCGGCGGCAGCATCCGTGTCGAAGGAAAGGTGCTCGAGGGCTCGAAGCGTAGCAAGGCCTTCTATCGTGAAGTCCAGATGGTATTCCAGGATCCCTATGGCTCCCTGCATCCGCGCCAGACTATCGATCGGCTGCTGCTGGAACCGCTGTCAATCCACGGCATCGCAGACGGCGAAAAGCGTATCAGCCGCGCACTCGACGAGGTCGGGCTTGGGTCCGGATTCCGCTTTCGTTACCCGCACCAGCTTTCCGGTGGGCAGCGCCAGCGCGTGGCAATCGCGCGTGCATTGATCGTGGAACCTTCCGTCCTGCTTCTCGACGAGCCGACATCTGCGCTAGACGCTTCGGTACAGGCAGAAGTCCTCAATCTGCTCGAGCAGGTGCGACGCGATCGCAATTTGACTTTCGTCATGGTCAGTCACGATCTCGGCGTGGTCACCCACATGTGCGAGCGGCTTGCCGTCATGCAAAACGGGGCGGTCGTCGAGCGGCTGACCTCGAAGAATCTTGCCGCCGGAAATGTCACGGAAGAGTACACGCGCAACCTGATGATCGCCAGCAAGGGCTTTGTTCGCGCGTAAGCCGTTGTTTTCTTAAGGGTATGCCTCGCCCAATAGTTAAGAAATCGTTTAAAGACGACCAATCAACTAGATTATTGACAGCCGCCGCATTTCTGTCATGATCTTGTTAACGGCGGTTAGCTTTCGTGATCGCCCAGCCGGAGGCAAAGCATGTTTTTCATGGGTGGCATGACCATGGGATATCTTCATCCGCCGAAGCAGGCGAAGGAAGAAGACACGTTGGGAGCGACTTTGCCCGAAGAAAAGAGCCGGCGCCAAATTGGCCTCATCGAGGCTGTAGATCAGCGCGAAGGCGCCGTAGAGCGCACTTTGATTTGGGCGCGTCGCATTCTCTGCTGATTTTCTCTGCAGACAATTCCCAGAGGTTAATTTTTCTCGACAGCGCCTCTGGACGAAATTTTATGTCTACCTACTTGATAGAGAATGTATGAAAGTCGCGCTGGGCTAGTCCCCGTGCGTATCAACAATAACAAGTCAATCGGAGGCAGCACATGGCAAATTTGGGTATATCCAATACTCACGTGAACCATTTCGACGGTTCCGTGAACAGCAAGCGGCTTCTCGCCGCACAGAGCGCTTCCAGACGCCGCAAGCTCCAGACGGGCCTGAACGTCGCTCTTATCGCCGCCGCATTTCTGTTTGTGGTCGCTCTTGTCTGTGGCCTTCCTGGCTGAGTCATCTTGATCGGTGAGGCCAGCAGCGCTGACTGCGGGTAAATCTACAATTTGGTCTTTCTGCGCCCTGGTGGCGTGCGATTTTGCAAACTCTTTGCCATTGAAATCGCCAATCTTTTTTAACAATCGGAACAATAAGGCAGTATTTTCGTTTCCTTGTTAGAAATGAAACAAGGAGATCGCAATGCTTTACTATGCACTCGTCTTCCTGGTTGTCGCTATCATTGCCGGCGTACTCGGCTTTGGCGGCATTGCAGGCGCTTCTGCCTCGATCGCTCAGGTTCTTTTCTTCGTGTTCCTAGTGCTGTTCGTGGTTTCGCTGCTCATGCGCGTCATGCGACGTGTTTGATGAGATACCGATCGTTGGAGAAGTCCGCCGGCACGGAGCCGGCGGACTTTCTTTTTGCCCATCGACGAAAATCTTTCCTGTCGAGAAAAATTTTGATCGCCCGATAGAATGCCCGTGATGAACAAAGTAAGCTGTGACGTTGGAAAAATGCATGGGACCAAATGAATGACCAAGACGGCGGCCGCGCGGACCAGTGACGGACAGACGGCGGCATCGATCAGCAGCGCAGCAAAGGCTATCCTCAATCAGGATCCACATGCCTTGCGCGATCCCAAAGAGAACAATCTCGAGATCGCGATCGGTCACGAGGTGCGTGCTTTCCGCAAGAAACTCGGCATCACCGGCGCCGATCTTGCATCTGCGACAGGCATTTCGCTTGGCATGCTTTCCAAGATAGAGAATGGCAACACTTCGCCGTCGTTGACGACACTCCAGTCGTTGGCGCGGGCGCTGGGGGTTCCGGTGACAGCCTTTTTCCGGCGGTTCGAGGAAGTCCGGAACGCCGTTTTCGTCAAGGCCGGTGAGGGATTGGAGATCGAACGGCGCGGCACTCGCGCCGGCCATCAGTACAATCTCCTGGGCCATATCGGAAACAGTTCGAGCGGCCTGCAGGTCGAACCCTATCTAATCACCCTGACGGCCGATTCCGACGTGTTTCCAACTTTTCAGCACGACGGCCTCGAACTCATCTATATGCTTGAAGGCGAAGTGAAATATCGGCATGCCGACAAGCTCTACACGATGTTGCCGGGGGACAGCTTGTTTTTCGACGCCGACGCGCCGCATGGGCCGGAAGTGCTGGTGAACCTGCCTATCCGCTTCCTCTCGATTATTTCCTATCCGGACAGAACCGGCGTTTGAGACTGGATCGCCTTTTGCTATATCTTTAGGCGAAACAATTCAGTTTAAGTTCATGTTCGTGCGGATATCAGGTCGACGTGCCGCCTTTCGCTGCTTTCTTCAACCGAGCAGCACAATGGAGAATGCATCATGAATTTGATCGAACGACTTTGATTTACCGTCGGCGCGCTCACGTCAGTTCTATCGAGCGCGTCCAAGTTTCGCGGTAGCCGAGCCGATACTGGTTTCAACACCACTATGTCGACGAAGCCACCTCGAAAATCTCAGCCTGAAGCGGTTTGTGTTGCGATCGGCGCCTCCAATTCACCAGCTTCCTGCCTGCCTCAGAGCAGACAAGTTGCAAGTCATGTGAACGGTTGTGTTCTGCTGCGCAAACAGGTTAAGGCGAAAATGTCCGTAACTCTGTTTGGATCCAGAACCCGCACCCATGACGCCTCATAATCACTCCACTGTCCCGCCCCGCGATTCTGAAACCAAGCAGATCGATCATAACGATTCGATCCGCGCTACATATTTTACCAACGACCAATTGCGCGAATGTGGCGAAGCCTTTGCTCGGGATGGCAGCCAGAAGCTGACTGCGTTCTCGCCGTTTGAATTTTTCGGACGTCATCGCGACAACGAGAAGGAAATTCTGCGCGTCTATCGCTCGGCCGCCGCCGACGTCGAAGCCGGCGAGTCCATCACGCCCGCTGCCGAATGGCTTCTCGACAACCACTACATTGTCGAGGAAGCAATTCAGGAGGTTCGGCGCGATTTCCCCAAGCGCTTCTATCGCCAGCTACCGACCATGCACATGGAGGGCATGGTCATGCCGCGCACTCTGGCGCTGGCCTGGCTTTATGTCGCCCATACGCACAGCACCGTATCCTACAAGGGCCTGATGGCGCTGGTTGCGGGTTTCCAGGAAAAGGAAACGCTGAAGATCGGCGAGCTATGGGCATTGCCCTCGCTCGTGCGATACGTCCTTGTCGATAATCTTCGCCGGATATCCAGCCGCGTCGAGCGTAGCCGCCAGATGCGTCGCAAGGCGAATGCGGCCGCCGACGAGCTGATCCGCCTGAACGATCCGGACAAATGCGCCGAATATCTGAAGACGCTGGAGTTGCTGGCCGCGGACAACACGTTCGCGACGCAGTTCCTCTACCGCCTGCGTGACGGATCCCAGACATCGAGCGTTGCCATCACATGGATGGAGCAATCGCTCGAACAGGCGGGCATGGACGCCGAGAGCGCGATGATGGCCGAACACAGCCGTCTTTCGTCCGGCAACGTGACGATGGGCAACATCATCCGCAGCCTTCGGGAGATCGATGACACCGAATGGTCGGTCTGGGTCGAAGAGGTCAGCAAGGTCGACAAGCTTCTCGGCGAGAAGACGGACTACGTCGAACTCGATCCGGGTTCGCGCAACAGCTATCGCAAGCAGATCGAAAAGCTTGCCCGCCGCTCAGACAGGACCGAAATGGAGATCGCGCAGGCCGCGATCGACATGACGGAGGCGGCCAAGGCATCGGGCGAACCGCAGCCCCATGAGCCGAATGTCGGCAGCTATCTCGTCGGCCCGCTGCGGCCGAGACTGGAAAAGGCGATTAATTATCGCCCCTCGCTGGTTTTGCAGGTTGTGCGCGAAATTCGCAAGCTCAACTGGTTTGCCATTGCCGCGCCGGTCATCCTGCTCACCGTCATCGCCATGGCGGTCGTTGGCAGTTTTATGGTCGATGCCGGCATGGGTGCGCTCGAGACGATCGTGCTTCTGCTGATGTTCTCCTTGCCGGCGTCGGAGGGTGCCACAGGTCTGTTCAATACGCTTATCACCTTCTTCGTGACGCCGGCGCGGCTTGTCGGCTACGAGTTCAAGGAAGGCATCCCCGAGGATGCACGAACGCTGCTCGTCGTCCCATGCCTAATCTCCAATCGCGACAGCGTCGATGAGCTAGTGCGCAATCTGGAGGTCCACTACCTCGCCAATCCGCGCGGCGAAATCTATTTTGCTCTGCTGAGCGATTGGCCCGATAACAAGGTCGAGGAAACCGAAGCCGATCTCGAGGTGCTCGACTATGCACGCCGTGAGATCGCCAATCTTTCGACGCGCTATGCCTATGACGGCAAGACGCGGTTTTACCTGCTTCATCGCCGCCGGCTCTACAATCCATCGGAAGATGTGTGGATGGGTTGGGAGCGCAAGCGTGGCAAGCTGCATGAGCTGAACATGCTTTTGCGCGGCGACCGCGATACCACGTTCATTGCAGGCGCCAACGTGGTGCCGAAGGACGTGCAATATGTCATGACGCTCGACAGCGACACGCGCCTGATGCGCGATACCGTCACGAAGCTGGTCGGCAAGCTCTATCACCCGATCAACAGGCCGGTGGTCGATCCGCAGACAAAGCGTGTCGTCAGCGGCTATGGCGTGCTGCAGCCGCGTGTCACGCCGTCGCTGACCACGGGCAAGGATGCCTCGGTCTTCCAGCGCGTGTTCTCGATCAACCGCGGCCTCGACCCTTACGTGTTTACGGTCTCCGATGTTTACCAGGATCTTGCCGGCGAAGGCACGTTTACGGGCAAGGGGCTCTATCATATCGACGCATTCGAGAATGCGCTCAAGGGCAGGATCGAGGAGAACTCCGTTCTAAGCCACGACCTTCTCGAAGGATCGATGGCCCGCTGCGCGCTCGTCACCGATCTTGAATTGGTCGAGGATTTCCCGATCCGCTACGAGGTCGAAGTATCGCGCCAGCATCGCTGGGCGCGTGGCGACTGGCAGCTGTTGCCTTATATCTTCAATCCCTCGCGCGGGGTTACAGGCCTTGGCCGCTGGAAGATGTTCGACAACCTGCGACGCTCGCTGACGCCGATCGCGTGGTTCTTCGCGTCGGTTCTGGGCTGGTATTTCATGAGCCCGTTTGCTGCGCTCATCTGGCAGATCGTATTGATCTTCTGCCTGTTCGTCGCCCCGACGCTCGGCCTGATCAATGGCCTCGTGCCGCGCACCAGCGACATCGTCGCCCGCGCTCACCTGTATACGGTATGGACCGATATCCGCGAGGCGAACGCGCAGGTCGCACTTCGTATCGTCTTTATCGCAGATACCGCCTGCATGATGGCGGATGCCATCGGTCGCTCGCTCTATCGCACGCTTGTCAGCCGCAAGCTGATGCTGCAGTGGCGGACCGCGGCCAGTGCTCAGGCTGTCGCGCAGACCACGATCCTCGGGCATTATCGCGTCATGTGGCACGCGCCGGTGCTGGCTCTTCTCTCGCTGGGCCTGGCCGCACTTTCCGGCAACAGCGCGTTCCTGGTCGGCATTCCCTTCGCCATCCTCTGGGTGTTGTCGCCGGCCGTCGCCTGGTACGTCAGCCAGTCGGCCGAAACTGAAGACCGGCTCGATGTCCCCGAACATGTCTCAGCCGAGCTTCGGAAAATCGCGCGGCGGACATGGCGCTATTTCGAAGCGTTCGTCGTCGAACAGCAGAACTACCTGCCGCCTGACAATGTGCAGCAGACGCCGCACCCGGTCGTCGCACCGCGCACCTCGCCGACGAATATCGGTGTTTACCTTCTGTCCGTCGTCTCCGCCCGCCATTTCGGTTGGCTTTCTTTCGAGGAGACGATCGAGCGGCTTGAGCAGACGATCGCGACCGTCGACAAGATGGAGAAGTTCCGCGGCCACCTGTTGAACTGGTATCATACTGATACGCTGAAGACGCTTGGGCCGCGCTACGTTTCCGCGGTCGATAGCGGCAATCTCGCGGGCCATCTGATCGCCGTGTCTTCCGCCTGCCGCATCTGGGCTGAAGCTCCATCCGCGCACATGCAGGGCAATCTCGATGGTGTCGGCGACGTGTCGGGTGTTCTCGAGGAAATCCTCGCCGACCTTCCCGACGATCGCAAGACCGTGCGGCCGCTGCGCCGGCGTCTTGAGGAGCGCATCGTCGGTTTTCAGAATGCTCTTGCCTCAGTCAAGCGTGAGCATGAGTTCGCCTCGATCCGCGTCATCAACCTCTCGGTCCTCGCTCGTGACATCCAGAAGCTGGCTGCCAACCTCGATCATGAGGTCAAGTCTCCGCAGAGCGGCGAAGTCACGCGCTGGGCAGAGTCGCTGGTCAAGGTCTGCGAAGGCCATATCGCCGATAGCGTCTTCGACCTTTCCAATGTCGATGCGTTGCGTCAGCGATTGACCGTCCTGCGCGACCGGTCGCGCGATATCGCATTCTCGATGGATTTCGCCTTCCTGTTCCGTCCCGAGCGGCGTCTGCTGTCGATCGGCTATCGCGTCGAAAGCGGCGAGCTCGATGCGGCCTGCTACGATCTTCTCGCATCGGAAGCGCGCCTCACCAGTCTGTTTGCCATCGCCAAGGGCGACCTGCCGACTGAACACTGGTATCGCCTCGGCCGCCAGGTCGTGCCGGTCGGTTCGCGCGGCGCGCTGGTTTCCTGGTCCGGCTCCATGTTCGAATATCTGATGCCGCCGCTCGTCATGCAGGAGCGCCAGGGTGGTATTCTCAACCAGACCAACAATCTGATCGTCATCGAGCAGATGAACTACGCCCGCCGTCTGGGTGTTCCGTGGGGCATCTCGGAAGCCGCGTTCAACGCCCGCGACCATCAGATGAACTACCAGTACACCAACTTCGGCGTGCCTTCATTGGGGTTGAAGCGTGGCCTCGGCCAGAACGCCGTCATCGCGCCCTACGCTTCGCTGCTTGCCAGCATGTACGACCCTGAAGCTGCGCTCGAAAACCTCAATCGCTTGCGCAAGGTCGGTGCTCTCGGCATTTATGGTTTCCATGATGCCGTCGACTTCACGCCTACCCGCGTGCCTGAGGGCAAGAAATACGCCGTCGTCTACAATTACTATGCCCACCATCACGGCATGTCGATCGCGGCCGTCGCCAACGTGGCTTTCAATGGCCGCCTGCGCGAGCTGTTCCACTCCGATCCGGTGATCGAAGCGGCCGAGTTGCTGCTGCAGGAAAAGGCACCGCGCGACATCCCCGTCATGGCGGCAAAGCACGAAACGGACGCGCCCGCCAACATCCAGGAAGACTTGCTGCGTGCGGAAGTGCGCAAGATTGCCGATCCGGCGATCCAGGATCGCGAGTTGGTGTTCCTGTCGAACGGCCATTATTCGGTGATGCTAACGGCAACCGGCGCTGGCTATTCGCGCTGGAACGGGCTGTCCGTCTCACGCTGGAAAGCCGATCCGACCGAAGATCGCTGGGGTACCTTCATCTTCCTGCGCGATACCGCATCCGGCCAGTGGTGGTCGGCGACTGCCGAACCTCGCAGCATCGAAGGCGAAAAGACCAAGGTCACCTTCAGTGACGAGAAGGCGGAATACGTCAAGACCGTCGGCGCTCTCACAAGCGAAGTGGAATGCATCGTCGCCACCGAGAACGACGCCGAAGGTCGACGCGTGACGCTCCTTAACATGGGTACCGAGGACCGCTACATCGAGGTGACCTCCTATCTGGAGCCGGTGATTGCCAGCGACGACGTCGATGCCGCCCATCCGGTTTTCGCCCGCATGTTCGTGCATACGGAAATCGGCCGTCGCGGCGACGTCATCCGCGTGGCGCGCAACAAGCGCGATCCCAACGAGCCTGATATGGCGATCGCCCATCTGATCGTCGACAACGCCGGTACCGAGCGTCCGACCGAATTCGAGACCGACCGCCGTAAGTTCATCGGTCGCGGTCGCAGTCTTGCGGAAGCGGCCGCCTTCGATCCGGGTGCGACGCTTTCCGGCACCGACGGCTTTACGCTCGATGCCTGCCTGTCGCTGCGGCGCGTCGTGCGCGTCCCGGCCGGCAAGAAGGTCAGTGTCATCTTCTGGACGATCGCAGCGCCGAGCCGTGACGAAGTCGACAAGGCTGTCGATCGCTACCGGCATCCGGACGCTTTTGCCCATGAACTGGTGCACGCCTGGACGCGCACACAGGTGCAGATGCGCCATGTCGGCGTGACCTCGCAGCAGGCAGCCGTCTTCCAGCAAATGGCCCGTTATCTGGTTTATCCCGATATGCACATGCGGGCAGACTCGGCCACCGTCATATCGGGTTCGCAGTCGCAATCGGCGCTCTGGCCGTTGGCGATCTCGGGCGATTTCCCGATCCTGACGCTGCGCATCAACGACGATATCGATCTCGAGATCGCCAAGGAAGCGCTGAGCGCACAGGAATATCTTCGCTCGCGCGGTATCACGGCCGATCTGGTGATCCTCAACGAGCGCGCCGCGTCCTATGCGCAGGACATGCAGCATTCGCTCGAAGCGATGTGCGAGAACATGCGGCGTCTCGGCCAGTCCGACGGGCTTCGCCAGCATATCTTTGCCGTGCGCAAGGATCTTATGGAGCCCTCGACGTACCAGGCGCTGCTTGCCGCATCGCGCGTCGTCTTCCATGCCCGCAACGGCAAGATCGTAGACCAGATCACCCGTGCGCCGGCACTTTTCGCATCGGCGCATAGTGGCGAGCAGGTGGAGGCGACCCGTCGCGTCGTTCCGCTGCAGCCATTGGAGCCTGCATTCTCGGCCGCTGTCGTCGAAGACGCCGGCGATCTCGACTTCTGGAACGGCTACGGCGGCTTTGCTTCCGATGGCCGCGAATATGTCGTGCGCCTGTCGGGTGGGCAGTCGACGCCGCACCCGTGGATCAACGTCATTTCCAATGAACGCTTCGGGTTCCACGTTTCCGCTGAAGGCGCCGCCTTCACCTGGAGCCGCAACTCGCGCGACTACCAGTTGACATCGTGGTCCAATGACATGGTCATCAACCGGCCGGGCGAAGCGATCTATGTCGCTGATCTCGACAGCGGCGCCGTGATGACACCCTATGCAGCGCTTTCGCGGCGTTCGGCAGTTCGGTTCGAGGCCCGCCACGGCCTCGGCTATTCGGTATTTTCGAGCGTGCAGGACGATATTTCGCTCGAAGTCACGCAGACTGTGGATCGCGAGCGTCCGGTCAAGATGACGCGCGTGCGCATCCGTAACAATGGAACCGGAAAGCGCCGCCTGAGGCTCTACAATTATGCCGAATGGCTGCTTGGCGGCAATCCGCAGAAGACGGTGCCCTTCATCCTCTCATCGCACGATGAGGCAACTGGATCGCTGTTTGCCACCAATCCGTACAGCATCGACTATTCGGGTAGGATCGCCTTCATGGGCGCAAGCGAGACGCCGACGAGCTTCTCGGCAAACCGCCGTGAATTCATCGGTCGTTTCGGCACGATCCAGGCGCCGCAGGCCGTGGTTTCGGGGTCGGCGCTTTCCGGCTCGCTCGATTTGGTTGGCGACCCCTGCGCGGCACTCGCCTTCGATCTGACGATCGAGGCAGGTGCTGAGCGGGATATCTGCTTCTACATGGGCGATACGGATACGACTGAGGAAGCGAGCGCGCTGGTCTCAGACGTCCGCAAGTCCGGTTTCGATGATCTGCTCGGAGCCAACCGCTCCTTCTGGGAGGGGTTTACGGGCCGGCTGCAGATATCGACGCCTGACAAGGCGATGAACAACATGATCAACGCCTGGCTTCCCTATCAGAGCCTCGGATGCCGTATCATGGCACGTACCGCCTTCTATCAGGCAAGCGGTGCGTTTGGTTTCCGCGATCAGTTGCAGGACACCTTGGCCTTCCTGATGCATGCGCCCGAGCTTGCGCGAAAGCAGATACTCAATGCGGCATCCCGTCAGTTCCACGAGGGCGATGTGCAGCATTGGTGGCTGCCGGGCAATGGCGCCGGCGTTCGTACGCACATCTCCGACGATGTGGTCTGGCTTGCCTATGCCATCGATCAATATTGCAGCGTAACGGGCGACAAGGCACTGCTCGACGAGCAGCTCGCCTTCGTCGAGGGCGTGGCGCTGATGCCTGGTCAGCACGACGCCTTCTATCAGCCCACGGTCTCTGCGGACAAGGTGACGCTCTATGAGCATGCTGCCTTGGCTCTCGATCTTGCGATCAAGCGCGAGGGAGGCAACGGCCTGCCGCTGATCCTCGGCGGTGACTGGAATGACGGCATGAACCGCGTGGGCATTCAGGGGCGTGGCGAGAGCACATGGCTCGGCTGGTTCCTGGTCAGCACGCTGACAGCCTTCATTCCCTATGCCCAGGCGCGGGGCGATCAGGACCGCGTCGATCGGTGGACAAAGCATATTCCGAAGCTCAAGAAGGCCCTGGAAACGGCCGGCTGGGACGGCGGCTATTACCGTCGAGGGTATTTCGACGACGGCAGCCCGCTGGGCTCGAATGAGAACTTCGAATGCCAGATCGATTCCATCGCGCAGTCCTGGAGTGTCATCTCGGGCGAGGGCGACGCGGCTCATTCCGAGAAGGCGATGAATGCGGTTCTCGAACGGCTGGTCGACGACGATGCCGGCATTATCCGCCTGTTCACGCCGCCCTTTGCCAAGTCGGCCAAGGACCCTGGCTACATCAAGGCCTATCCTCCCGGCGTGCGGGAAAATGGTGGTCAGTATACTCATGCGGCCACCTGGGTCGTCCTGGCGCTTGCCGAAATGGGACGAGGCGACGATGCATGGCGCTGCTTCGATTTGCTCAATCCCATCAACCACGCGCTCGATCGCGCGTCGAGCGATGTCTACCGGGTTGAGCCATATGTGATCGCCGCCGACATCTACGGCGAGGGTCAACTGGCCGGCCGGGGAGGGTGGACCTGGTATACCGGTTCGGCGGGCTGGCTTTACCGCGTCGCTATCGAAGGTATCCTCGGAATCCGCGTCAAGGATGGTCACCTTTACGTGAAGCCGGCGCTCCCTTCGAAGTGGGACGGCTTTGCGGCAGATCTTGATCTCCCGAGCGGAAAATACCGCATTTCGGTCTCAAAACCGTCCGATGCCGTGGGTTACGCTGTCACGATCAACGGCAAGGCGGTCGCCCATCCAGAAGAAGGGTATCCGATCGGACAGTAGCAACTTTCCTTTGCACTGTATTCGCTTCGATCGCTGTGGCCAGAGGGGGAACCCTTTGGCCACAGTCGCGTTTGACAGCCGGAACAGGAGAGGATCGATGGCCCCCAATCCGAAGACCAGTACGATATCAACCGGCCAGAATGGTTTCTCCCGAACAGCCGAATGGCGCGACACGCGGCTGGATGTGCTACGGGCGCTGGCGCTGCTGGCGATTTTCATCAATCATGTTCCCGGCCAGATCTTCGAAAACCTGACCACCAAGAATTTCGGCTTCTCTGATTCCGCCGAGGCCTTCGTGCTGATTTCGGGCGTTTCGATCGGTCTTGCCTATGGCGGCCGCTTTACCCCCGGAAATCGCCTGGCGTCATCACTCAAGGCGGCAAGGCGGGCCTTCACTCTCTACATGGCCCATATGATCACGACGTTCATGACGCTGGCGCTGTTCATTTGCGGCGCATGGCTGTTCGCCAGACCGGGGCTGCTCTGCGAGATCAACATCCTGCCGGTGCTGACGAACCTCAAGGAAGGCATTCCTGCCCTGCTGCTTCTCGGCCATCAGATCGGCTACAATAACATCCTGCCAATGTACGGCGCACTCCTGCTGCTCGTCCCGTTCATCCTCCTGCTCGAAGCCTATAGCCCGCTGTTGCTGCTATTGGTATCTGGCAGCATCTGGTTTCTAGCCGGCGCCTACCAGATTGCTCCACACAACATGCTGCTCGACGGATATTGGTTCCTCAATCCTCTGTCTTGGCAGTTTCTCTTCGTCATCGGCATCGTCTGCATGATGCATGTGCGGCGCGGCGGCTCGCTGCCCCGCCATCCGGCTCTTCTCGCGCTGTCGGTGGCCTATATCCTCCTGTCGTTCGTCTGGGTCGTGTTCAAACTCTGGACTATCGGAAATATGCTCGCCGCCTCGGGGCTTCCGTTGGTGCTCGTTGGCTTCGACAAGACCTTCCTATCGCTGCCGCGTCTGTTGCACGTTCTGGCGCTCGCCTATCTCGTCGTCAACATCCCGGCAATATCCCACTGGCTGCGGAGGTCGTCCGACCATCCATTGACGATCCTCGGGCGGCATTCGCTGAATGTTTTTGCCGCAGGCACCATCCTGGCGATGGTCGGGCAGGTGATCCTCTATATCACCAACAACGACCATGTTGTCGGCCCACTTTATGTCGTCCTCGGCATTCTCATTCAGCTTGCCTACGCATCACATCTGGAACGCAAACGTCTGCTTGTCCGCGACGGCGTCAAGGCCGTCGGCCAGGCAAAGCCACTGGCAGTGCCGGTCGCGATAAGGGATGTCCGGAGCTTCAACAGGGAGCGTGGATAGCTTGCCGGCCACGCCGTCAAGCAACTGCTTTGGATTGGTGCCCGAGACGTTGCCACCTCAAAACTGAAGTCCTACATCGCTATCGCAAGGCGGACATAGACCATGGACCCCCGAGTGGTCCGTCGACAAGACGCAGGGGAACCCAGACTGCCGCGTCGCCAGCGACATTACCCTCAATCCGACCGACGGCAGCGACGCCTGATCCTGATAGGTTCAAGAACCTCCCGAAAAAGCCGCATCACTTTTGAGGCGGCTTTCTCTAAAGCTTTCAATCTCGCCGTTGCTCAAGCGGGTCACCCCGCGGATGCTGGGGGAGCCGTCCCCTTAGGGAAGGGCGGCGTCCACTCTTCTGGCGCCGCCATGGCGGGCTCGGCAAAGGTGACGTCGCCCGTTGGTTGGCTGCCGGTGTGGCGGGAGCCCCCGAACTCGGCGACTGACAGTACACTGGCATCCGTAAACTAGCGATATCTTGCCTAGGACGTTCAGCTCGAAGTCCATAAAGACGACAAAAGCCGGGAGAGCGATGCTCTTCCGGCTTTTTGCGTTGGGTCGGTGGTGAAAGTCCGGCGATCAGGCCGCTTCGGACGTGGCATGTGCCTTGCGGACTTCTTCGTCCGTCAGGATGCCGCTGGCGCGCAACAGGGCAGCGAAGCGGCCGTTGCTCTGGCTAAGCTCGTTGAAGCCGCCGTTCTCGATCACGCGACCGTCCTCGAGAAACAGTACGACATCGGCTTCGCGGACCGTCGACAGGCGATGGGCGATGATGAAGGTCGTGCGGTTCTGGCGCAAGTTGTCGATCGCCGCCTTGACGCGGTTTTCGGTTTCAACGTCGAGAGCACTCGTCGCCTCGTCAAGCACCAGGATCGGTGCGTCCTTCAAGATGGCGCGCGCGATCGCGATGCGCTGGCGCTCACCACCGGAGAGCTTGTTGCCACGCTCGCCGACGCGGGTGTCATAGCCCTCGTCGCGCGTCTCGATAAAGTCAGCAGCTGCAGCCGCCGTTGCTGCCTCCATCACTTCCTCTTCCGTGGCGCCTTCGCGGCCGAGACGGATGTTTTCGCTGATCGAGCGGTTCAGCAGGCCGGCATCCTGGAAGACGGTCGCGATGTTGCGACGCAGCGACTTGCGGGTCACCTTGGTGATGTCGGTTCCGTCCACAAGGATCTGGCCCTGCAGAGGATCGAAGACGCGCTGCAGCAGGTTCACCATCGTGGTCTTACCGGCACCGGTCGGGCCGACGATCGCAACCGTCTGGCCGGCCTTGACCGAAAAGTTGACGTCATGGAGGCCCTGCGACGTTTCGCCAAAGCCGAAGGAGACGTTGCGGAACTCGATCTCACCCTTGACGTCCTTGATCTCGGCGAGACCAGCAGGCTCTTCACGGTCGCGGACCGAGTCTTCAAGCGCGTAGAACTCAACCAGCTTGGCGCGGGCTTCGAAAATCTGGGTTGCGAAATTTCGCATCTGGTCCAGGCGGCCAATCAGAAGGTTGGCAAAGCCGATGAAGGCAATGACATCGCCGACGCGCAGGCTGCCGTCTTGGACAAGCATGGTGCCGATGATCAGGATGATCATCATTGCGATAGTCGACGCCATGCGGTTCAGGGCGCTGGCAAGGGCCCACCAGTCGAGCACAGGATACTGTGCAGCGAGCAGGCGGTCTGCAAACGACTTCAGCGCGCGTGTCTCCGCCTCGATCCGGTTGTAGCTATGCAGGACCGAGACGTTGCTGATGGAATCGCTGACATGCGAGAATACGTTGTGATAGTGGTCTTCAACCGAAGCCTGGCCGTCCTTGGTGCGGCTCATGACGACACGGCCAATCAGCCAATAGAGAATGCCGAGCACGACGAGGACGCCGGACAGCCGCATATCCATCGACATCGCGGTCGGGATCAAAAGGGCAAGAGCGACGACGGTCGACAGATGGTTGCGCATGCATTCGAGCCAAAGGCCGAAAAGGGTTTCGCAAGCGCGCAGCAGGGTGTGAAGCGCATTGGAGGTGCCGCGCTGGCTATGCCAGGACAGCGGCATGGAAATGATGCGACCGAAAGCCTCCGTCAGAAGCGTTGCCCGGCGGCCGTGTGCCAACCGGTCCGCTTCACGAGCCACGACCACAAAAGCGATGGTGTTGAAGACGGCAAAGGCTGCCCACATGATCAGGATGGGGCGAACGGTTTCTTTCGACGAAATCGCGTCTATGATGCGGCCGAACAGAATGGGTTCGGCAATCGTTATCACCGCCAGGACGACGTTAGCGAAGACGACCAGAGACACGCGGAGCTTATATGCGGCGAGATACTGCAAGGCTCTTGCGTAAACTTTGAATAGCGACACGTCGATACCTCATGTGCATCTGCAAAATACGGAATGTTGCGATGCTACAATTCGCTACCTGAACCGGCGATTAACGGAATCTGTACGCTGTTTTTCCTGCAGAATTATCCGGAAACATCCCTCAAGAGGGTTGGGAGTCGCGAGCTCTGCGCCTACAATCAGATTGTCGATGGTGCGGCCCGTTCTAATGCAGCGATTTCGACCGAAATATAGTTTGAAGTCGACTGCGAAATTTCGCAGAAACTGGTTGTTCGCTTTCGTCGCAATCGTCATGCTTGCGGCATGGCAGTTGTGGATTTTTCGTTGCGTATCAGGAGGAACGGACGATGGTTACGGACGGTATATTGCGGCACTGTTTCTAGATTATTGATTGCCAGGGGGTATATGTGAATATTCATTCGTTAATACAATTGCTTGTCGTCATCGAGGAGTGCAGGACAAGCGAGAACGTCGTTGCCGAGTTGGAGCGTGTGCTTCGTTCTTATAAATTCGACTTCTACGGCCTTCTGAAGCAGCCGAAGCCGAACTCCGATCCGATGAGCCTGGTGCTTGCCGGGCGTTGGCCTGAAAAATGGCCACATGTCTATATCGCCAAGAAATATGTGCTCATCGACCCCACCATCCGCTATCTTTCCCGAGCGCAACGGCCGTTTCGCTGGCGGGATACCGTAACAGCCTTCCGGGCGGATCCCCATCGCAGGCGCATGGAACAGATGATGGTGGACGGCCGCAATCACGGCCTGCTGGATGGCTATATCTTTCCGATCCACGGTCGGAACGGATTGCTCGGCAATATGACGCTTGGTGGAGACGTGGTCGATCTGTCACCGTCGGAGATGTCGCTTTTCGAGGCCATCGCGAAGAAAACCTTCTGGCGAATTCTCGAGCTCAAAGGCGATGCCGACGCTCTTGAGCAAGGGGCCGCCGCCGATACACGGATGACGAGACGCGAGATGGAGATATTGAATTATCTCGCGGATGGCCTGACCTCGATGGAAATCAGCAAATTGCTTTCGATCTCGAACCATACCGTGGATTGGTACATGAACGGCATCCAGGACAAGCTGAGGGCCAAGAACAGACAGCATATCGTGGCACTTGCCTTTCGATATGGCCTTATTTCCTGAGTGCAACATTTTTCCGCGGGAGACGCCCGAGGAAATTGAACTTCTTGTGACAAGACGTTAAGAATTTTCTTCGCGGGTGCAGCATGCCCGCATTCCGCGTGCTGAGGAGATCGCCTTGCCCATTTCCAAAATTCTGGTAGCCAACCGTTCTGAAATTGCCATTCGCGTCTTCCGCGCGGCCAATGAGCTCGGAATAAAAACGGTTGCCATCTGGGCTGAGGAAGACAAACTCGCGCTGCATCGCTTCAAAGCCGACGAAAGCTACCAGGTCGGACGCGGGCCGCATCTCGCCCGTGATCTCGGGCCGATCGAAAGCTATCTATCGATCGATGAAGTCATTCGCGTCGCCAAGCTCTCCGGCGCTGATGCCATCCATCCGGGATACGGATTGCTCTCTGAGAGCCCCGAATTCGTCGATGCCTGCAAGGAGGCCGGCATCATCTTCATCGGCCCGAAGGGCGATACGATGCGCCAGCTCGGCAACAAGGTGGCCGCCCGCAACCTGGCGATCTCGGTCGGCGTTCCGGTCGTTCCGGCAACAGATCCCCTTCCTGACGATATGGCAGTCGTTGCCAAGATGGCCGAAGAGATCGGCTATCCGGTCATGCTCAAGGCTTCCTGGGGCGGCGGCGGTCGCGGCATGCGTGCCATCCGCGATCCCAAGGATCTGGCCAAGGAAGTCACGGAAGCCAAGCGAGAGGCGATGGCAGCCTTCGGTAAGGATGAGGTCTACCTCGAAAAGCTTGTCGAGCGGGCCCGCCATGTCGAAAGCCAGATTCTCGGCGATACGCATGGCAACGTCGTTCATTTGTTCGAGCGCGATTGCTCGATCCAGCGGCGCAACCAGAAGGTCGTAGAACGCGCGCCGGCGCCCTATCTCAGCGACGCCCAGCGACAGGAGCTTGCTGCCTATTCGCTGAAGATCGCCGGCGCCACCGACTACATCGGCGCCGGCACGGTCGAATATCTGATGGATGCCGACACCGGCAAATTCTACTTCATCGAAGTCAATCCGCGCATCCAGGTCGAGCACACGGTGACGGAAGTCGTGACCGGCATCGACATCGTCAAGGCGCAGATCCATATCCTTGACGGCCATGCGATCGGCACGCCCGGCTCAGGTGTTCCAGAGCAAAAGGATATCCGCCTCAACGGTCATGCCCTGCAGTGCCGTATCACCACGGAAGATCCGGAGCATAATTTCATTCCGGACTACGGCCGCATCACCGCTTATCGCTCAGCTGCCGGTTTCGGTATTCGGCTCGATGGCGGGACAGCCTATTCCGGCGCGATCATCACGCGCTTCTACGATCCGCTGCTGGTCAAGGTCACCGCCTGGGCGCCGACGCCGGAAGAAGTAATCAGCCGAATGGACCGCGCGCTGCGCGAATTCCGCATTCGTGGCGTCGCGACCAACCTTACATTCCTCGAAGCAATCATCACGCATCCGAAATTCCTCGACAACACCTATACGACGCGCTTCATCGACACGACGCCGGAGCTCTTCCAGCAGGTGAAGCGACAGGATCGTGCCACCAAGCTCCTGACCTATCTTGCCGACGTGACCGTCAACGGCCATCCCGAGGCGCGCGGGCGACCGGCGCCGTCGTCGAAAATCGCCGAGCCTGTCCTGCCCTACATAGACAGCAAGATCCCCGACGGTACCAAGCAGCGCCTGGACAAGCTCGGGCCGAAGAAATTCGGCGAATGGATGCGCAACGAGAAACGCGTGCTGGTCACGGACACGACAATGCGCGACGGCCATCAGTCGCTGCTTGCCACCCGCATGCGGACATATGACATCGCGCAGGTTGCCGGCACCTATGCCCGGGCGCTACCGCAGCTGCTTTCGCTCGAATGCTGGGGTGGCGCGACGTTCGACGTCTCCATGCGTTTCCTCACCGAAGACCCCTGGGAGCGCCTGTCTCAGATCCGCGAAGGTGCGCCGAACCTGCTGTTGCAGATGTTGCTGCGCGGTGCCAACGGCGTCGGCTACACCAATTACCCTGATAATGTCGTCAAGTATTTCGTTCGCCAGGCGGCAAAGGGCGGCATCGATCTTTTCCGCGTCTTCGACTGCCTGAACTGGGTCGAGAACATGCGGGTGTCGATGGATGCGGTGATCGAGGAGAACAAGCTCTGCGAGGCAGCGATCTGCTACACCGGCGACATCCTCAATTCTGCTCGGCCCAAATACGATCTCAAATACTACACGGATCTTGCCGTCGAATTGGAAAAAGCCGGAGCGCACATCATCGCGCTGAAGGATATGGCGGGGCTGCTTAAGCCTGCCGCGGCGAAGATCCTGTTCAAGGCCCTGCGCGAGGCGACGAGCCTGCCGATCCATTTCCATACGCATGACACCTCAGGCATTGCGGCAGCCACGGTGCTGGCTGCGGTCGATGCCGGTGTCGATGCCGTCGATGCGGCGATGGATGCGCTGTCGGGCAACACCTCGCAGCCCTGCCTCGGTTCGATCGTCGAAGCGCTGAGCCGCACCGAGCGCGATCCGGGTCTCGACCCGGAATGGATCCGCCGCATCTCCTTCTATTGGGAGGCGGTTCGTCACCAGTACACGGCCTTCGAGAGCGACCTCAAGGGGCCGGCTTCGGAGGTCTACCTGCACGAAATGCCGGGCGGCCAGTTTACCAACCTCAAGGAACAGGCTCGCTCGCTAGGGCTCGAAAGCCGCTGGCATGAAGTGGCGCAGGCCTACGCCGACGCCAACCAGATGTTCGGCGATATCGTCAAGGTGACACCGTCCTCCAAGGTGGTCGGCGACATGGCGCTGATGATGGTAAGCCAGGACCTGACCGTCGCCGATGTCGTCAGCCCGGAAAGGGAAGTCTCCTTTCCGGAATCGGTCGTCTCGATGCTCAAGGGCGATTTGGGGCAACCGCCAAGCGGATGGCCGAAAGCGCTGCAGAAGAAGGCTCTGAAAGGCGAAAAGCCCTATACCGTGCGTCCGGGCTCGCTGCTGGCCGAGGCCGACCTCGATGCCGAGCGCCTTGAGATAGAAACGAAGCTCGAGCGCAAGGTCGACGATTTCGAGTTCGCCTCATACCTGATGTATCCGAAGGTCTTTACCGACTTCGCCTTTGCGGCCGATACCTACGGTCCGGTTTCGGCACTGCCGACGCTGGCTTATTTCTATGGACTGCCCGAAGGCGGCGAACTTTTCGCCGAAATCGAGAAGGGCAAGACGCTTGTCGTCGTCAACCAGGCAATGACCGCAACGGACGACAAGGGCATGGTCACCGTGTTCTTCGAGCTCAACGGCCAGCCGCGGCGCATCAAGGTGCCGGATCGTGCCCATGGCGCCGCGGGCGGTGCTGTTCGCCGCAAGGCTGAGACCGGCAACGCTGCCCAGGTCGGGGCGCCGATGCCGGGCGTGATTTCGCGCGTGTTCGTCTCGGCGGGACAGGTCATCAAAGCTGGCGATGTGCTGGTGTCGATCGAGGCGATGAAGATGGAGACGGCGCTGCACGCGGAGAAGGATGGCACGATCTCCGAAGTGCTGGTGCTTGCCGGTGACCAGATCGACGCGAAGGACCTGCTGGTCGTCTATAGCGCCTAATCGGGAAATATTTACTGCAATGATTGAAAGGGCGGCCGGATTGGCCGCCTTTTTCATATGTCGTAGCTGTGGCCGGCGTTGAGTGTCGAGATGAAGCGTTTGGTGCGCTCCTGTGTCGGCGCTCCGAAGATGCTGCGCGCGGACCCTGTCTCGACGACGCTGCCTGCTTCGAGAAACACAACATCGTTGGCTATCTTTGAGGCGAGCCTCAAGTCATGCGTCGCCATGACCATGGTCGTACCTTCGTTGGCAAGCCGGGCGAGCACGTCGACGACTTCAGCTGCGAGCTCCGGATCAAGCGCCGAAGTCGGCTCGTCGCAAAGCAGCACGCGCGGGGAGGGGGCCAACGCCCGGGCGATGGCGACACGCTGTTGCTGGCCGCCTGACAATGTCGATGGCCAGGCATCCGCCTTGTGCGCCATGCCGACCTTGGTCAGCAGTTCCATTGCATGCTGTCGCGCCCTGTCTGTCGGCCACCGAAGGACCGTCACCAGGCCCTCCATGACGTTCTCGATGGCTGTCTGGTGCGGGAAGAGCTGGAAATTCTGAAAAACCATGCCGGTCTGGCGGCGTATCTTCTGGATCGCCTGCCACCCGGTCTTCTGGCCGGGTTTGAAGCTCTGTTCGGCCTCGCCGATACGTATCGTCCCCGATGTCGGGATTTCTAGCAGGTTGATACAGCGCAGTAACGTGCTCTTGCCGCCGCCGGAAGGGCCGACGAGAGCTGTGACATTGCCCTCTGGAATCCGGAGAGTGATGTCCTTCAGGATAACCGCGTCGCCGAAGCGCTTCTCGATGTTCGACAGTTCGATCATGCGCGCGTCTCCAGCATGCCGCCATAGCGGGCAAAGCGACGTTCAAGGCGCACCTGCAATGTAGAGAGCACCGAACTCAGGGCCAGATAGAGCAAGGCCGCCTCGATATAGAGGATCAGCGGTTCATAGGTCGTAGCGACGATGCGCTGCGCCGCCTGGAAAAGCTCCGGCACGGTGATCGCGGCTGCCAGCGACGTGTCCTTAACCAACGAAATGAAGGTGTTCGACAGCGGAGGCACGGCGACGCGGGCGGCCTGCGGAAGGATGGTCCGCTGCATCGCCTGGCGCCAGCTCATACCGATCGAATAGGCCGCTTCCCACTGACCCTTCGGCACGGAGGAGATGACGGCACGTATGATCTCCGAGGTGTAGGCGCCGATATTCAGCGTGAAGCCGATCAGGGCTGCTGGAAAGGCATCTAGCAGGATCCCGATGCTGGGCAGGCCGTAGAAGATAACGAAGAGCTGCACCAGCAGCGGCGTCCCTCGGATGACCCAGACGTAGAAGCGGGCAATGGCCGAGACCGGCTCCGGACCGAAGAGGCGTGCAATGGCCGTAATCAATCCCAGCGTCAGGCCGAGGACGAAGGACAAAAGGGTCAGCGGGATCGTGAAGATCAAGCCCGCCCAGACAAGGGGCCAGAACGAATCCGCCATCAGAGTGAGCCAATGCGGCACGGAGGTCCCTTTCGATAAGAGAATGCGCCCAGGGCAACCCGGACGCATTCAACACAAGTCATTGGTCATTACACGCTAGAGAGAAGCAAGGCAAAATCGCTTATTGGTGGCGATTACTTCGAGACGTCCTGGCCAAAGTACTTCTGCGAAATCTTCTCGTAGGTGCCGTCCTTCTTGATTTCGGCGAGAGCCTTGTTGAGAGCCGCGAGCAATTCCGGCTCGTCCTTGCGGATGATGGCTGCCGAATAATCGGCATTCGACTGCTGCGCGACAATCTTCACAGGCGCGTCCGGCTTGTGCTTCTTGAAGTCGAGGAAGGAGAGGCTGTCGTTGATCGTTGCGTCTGCGCGCTTTGTCAGCACGAGCTGGATCGATTGGTCGAAGCCGTCGGTACCGACCAGCTCGGCGCCGGATTTTTCAGCGAGCTTGCCAAAATTGCTGGTCAGCGACTGTGCCGACTTCTTGCCCTTCAGATCAGCGAAATCCTTGATGCTAGCGTCGTCATCACGAACGATGAGAACGGCCTTGGAGGCGATATAGGGCTCGGAGAAATCATACTTCTGCTTGCGTGCGTCGGTGATGCCGACCTCGTTGATGACGGTGTCGTAGCGCTTGCTGTCGAGACCGGCGATCAGGCCGTCCCACTTGCCTTCGAGGAACTGCGGCTTGACGCCGAGCCTCTGGGCGATCGCTTCGGCGATCTCGACGTCGAAGCCGACGAGCTTGCCGCTGTCGTCATGGAACGTGAATGGTGCGTAGGTACCTTCCGTGCCGATCTTCAGGACGCCGGCGGACTTGACGGCCTGCAGGTTTTCGCCGGCATGGGCGGGCAGGGAAATAGCGGCCTGAACGAGTGCTACGGCGGCGAAGGTCTTCAACCAATTCATTGTCATGTTCCGTTTCTTCAGAGGTCGATGGATCGATGGCAAATACATCGCAGAAAAACGGATGCCGCGAAGCGTCGAAAACTGCAAAACAAATGGGCAAATGCGAATATTATTCTCAAAGCTGCAGTGCGAGCATGTTTTTTCGGTAACTGAATGTTTGGGACGGTCGCAGACTCGCTTAAACTGGTACGCGGCGCCGGATGCGCTCGCTGACGATGATGATGGCGCCGGCACTGAGAATGAGAATGGCGCCAAGGAAAACATTTTGCCTGGGGATGTCGCCCCAGACGAGGTAGCCGAGGACAAACGCCCAGACCAGCGAGGTGTATTCGAATGGCGCCAGCACTGAAACCGGTGCCTGTCGCATGCCTTCAAACAGGGTAAATTGCGCAATACCGGCGATGATGCCGGTGGCGCAAAGCAGGATCAGCTCGTGAACACCAGGCGTCTTCCAATGAAGAAACGTCATTGTCCCAGTCATCAGGACGAACATCACGTTCGAAACCGCCATCTGGATCAGGCTCTTTTCGTGCAGCGCGGTCTTGCGCAAGAGTACCATGCCGGTTGCCCAGAGCACCGCCGCCTGCAATGCGAGGTAAACCGGCCACGAGATCGTCAGGCCGATTGGATTGGAGGCAATAATGACTCCGCAGAAACCGACACCTACAGCCATCCAGCGGGCGAACGTGACCTTTTCCTTCAGGACGATGGTCGCGAGTATCGTACCGACGATCGGCGCGGCGTAGTAGAGGGTCGTTACTTCGGCAAGCTGGAGGTATCTGGCTGCAGAATAATAGGAGATCCAGGCGACAAGCAGCAGGATGCTCCGCACGATCATCGGCTTTATGATCGGCGAGCGAGCGACCTTTCTTGCGAGCGACGGCCCTTCGAACAGGAAGCAGCCGGCGAGAATGGTCACGCTGCGGAAGAACAGGATCTGCCATACGGGAATTGTCACCACGAGCAACTTGATCGTTGCGTCATGGACGGTGAAAAGCATATAGGCGAAACTGGTGAGCAGAATGCCGTAGCCGACTTGGTTTTTCACGGGGGAGCACCACGGAGACGCAGGTCGCGCCGATTCATTGAAGGTTCAAGCGATAAGAGCCGATGTTTTCTTCGTCAATAGCTGCGGTTGACGGTTGGTCCCTAAATTCGGAATTCAGTGCATTGCTGTTGCGCGGCGCCTTATTTTTAACACCCCGAGACGAAACGTGACCGAGCGCGGCATTGGACCTTCTTGCAAATTCAATCGATTTAAATATGGTGCGGCGGCCTTGAGAGGACAGATTTATGGACGAAATGAAGCCAGCCCGCATTGTTCAGTCTGAAAAGAGTGGATTTTTCACGAAGTCGCGCGCGGCCGTTTCGCTGCTCTTTTTGATGAACGGGTTCACGGTCGGTTGCTGGGCGCCGAAAATTCCGGAGTTTGCCGAGCGTCTTCAGCTAAGCAAGTTCGAGCTTGGGTTGATGATCCTCTGCTTTGGTATCGGCTCGCTGGTCATGATGCCGCTCGCTGGCGCGCAGATCGCGGGGCGCGGCTCGAAGATCGTCGTCAAGGTGACGGGCGTCCTGCTCTTGCCCATCCTGATTGCCCTGACGGTCGCGCCCGATGTCTTGACCGGCGCCGTCGCCCTGTTTCTGTTCGGCGGTTTCGTCGGCGCCATGGATGTGGCGATGAACGCCAATGCGGTTGCGGTGGAGAAATCCATGCGCCGCGCGATCATGTCCTCGTGTCATGCTTTCTGGAGCCTCGGCGGGCTCATTGGCTCCGCACTCGGCGGCTTCCTGATCTCGCACATGGGCGTGCTTGGGCATGCGGAGGTGGCGACCGTTCTATCCGTCGTCTTCCTTGCGGTTGCGTGGCCGATGATATTCAGCGATCAGCCGCATCCGGACGAAAAAAAGCCGAAGGCGCGTCTGCCGCTCATTCCGCTGCCGTGGTTGCTTGGCATAATGGCGCTGTTCTGCATGGTGCCGGAGGGAGCGGTACTCGACTGGGGCGCTCTTTATCTTCGTCAGGAACTCGGTGCCAGCGTCACCCTGTCGGGCTTCGGCTTTGCGGCATTCTCGCTCACCATGGCGGTCATGCGTTTCGGCGGGGATCTGATCCGCGATCGGCTGGGTGCGGTGAAGACGCTCCGGGTATCCACGATTTTCGCCATCGCCGGTATGCTCATGGCAAGCTTGTCGTCGGACGCCGCGATCGCCATTCTCGGCTTCGCGCTTTGTGGTATCGGCATTTCCAATATGGTGCCGATCGCTTTTTCCGCAGCTGGCAATATCCCGGGCCTGCAGCCGGGCATCGGCATCTCTGTTGTGACGACCATGGGCTATTCCGGCATGTTGGTCGCGCCGTCTGCCATCGGTTTCGCGGCCGAGCATATCGGGTTTGCGGCCGTCTTCATGATGCTTCCGGTCCTTCTTTTGATTGTCCTCGCTCTATCGAGCCTCGCGCGCTTTGCCGACGGCTTTGGCGGGATCGCGCATTGAGACTGTTCATCGCCAAGCAAAAGTGATGCCCGGAACGGTTGACAAGACAAGCGTCGTGATCCACCTGAAGGGCATCCATTTCCGAGGCTAGCGAAGAGCTTTTCATGTTGTCAGCCAGTGATTTTGATCCGAAGCCGCGCCGTTCCTCCGTCGCCGTCGATGTCGGCGGCGTGATCGTCGGCGGTGGCGCGCCCGTGGTCGTGCAATCCATGACCAATACCGACACCGCCGATATCGACGCGACGGTGGCCCAGGTGGCCGCGTTGTTCAAGGCCGGGTCCGAATTGGTGCGGATCACCGTCGACCGCGACGAGAGCGCGGCTGCAGTGCCGAAAATCCGCGAGCGCCTGTTGCGGCTCGGCCTGGATGTGCCGCTTGTTGGCGACTTTCACTACATCGGCCATAAGCTGCTGGCCGATCATCCGGCCTGCGCCGAAGCGCTGGCAAAATACCGGATCAATCCGGGCAACGTCGGTTTCAAGGACAAGAAGGACAAGCAGTTTGCCGAGATCGTCGAGATGGCGATCCGCTATGACAAGCCGGTGCGCATCGGCGTCAACTGGGGCTCGCTCGACCAGGATCTCTTGACCGCCTTGATGGACAAGAACCAGGCGGAAGGTTTTCCGCTTTCGGCCCGCCAGGTCACCCGCGAGGCGATCGTGCAGTCGGCGTTAATTTCCGCAAATCTTGCGGAGGAGATCGGCCTGGCGCGCAACCGCATCATCCTCTCGGCCAAGGTCAGCCAGGTGCAGGACCTCATTGCCGTCTATTCGATGATCGCAGACCGCTCCGACCATGCGCTGCACCTCGGGCTCACCGAAGCCGGCATGGGCACCAAGGGTATCGTCGCCTCTTCGGCAGCGATGGGCTATGTGCTGCAACACGGTATCGGCGACACCATCCGCGTCTCGCTTACACCGGAGCCGAACGGCGACAGGACCCGTGAAGTGCAGGTGGCGCAGGAAATCCTGCAGGTCATGGGCTTTCGACAATTCGTGCCGGTCGTTGCCGCCTGTCCCGGCTGCGGGCGGACCACGTCCACCGTCTTCCAGGAACTGGCGCAGAACATCCAGAACGATCTTCGCAAGAACATGCCGGTATGGCGTGAGAAGTATCCCGGCGTCGAGGCACTGAACGTCGCCGTCATGGGCTGCATCGTCAACGGCCCCGGCGAAAGCAAGCACGCCGACATCGGCATCTCGCTTCCCGGCACCGGAGAAAGCCCGGCCGCGCCGGTTTTCATCGATGGCCAGAAGGCGATGACGCTTCGCGGTCCGAACATTGCGTCCGATTTCGAAGCCCTCGTTGCCGACTATATCGAAAAACGCTTCGGCCAGAAGAGCGTCGCGGCTGAATGAGCCGCTAATAGTCGCTCTGAAAGATATATCCTCCGCCACAGCCTGACCGGCCGATCGGGCGTCGATCAGTTTTTGCGGCTGGCGACGAAGCGGGCTGCTGCAATCAGCGCGGAGGCTTTCTCGCCAAATGGCGCGAGAAGCTCGGTTGCTTCCTGCACCTGCCGGGCCAGGGCGGCTTCGACCCATTTCTGGCCGTGGAGCGAGACAAGCGTGCCCTTGCCGCGGGCAGCGTCCTTACCGGTGGCCTTGCCCATCGTGGCAGCGTCAGCGGTCAGGTCTAGGAGGTCGTCGGCCAGCTGGAATGCGAGACCTATCTTTTCGCCGAATGCGGACAGGCGTGCGCGGATCTCATTGTCCGCCCCGGCTATAATGGCGCCGGCCTCGCAGCCAAATCGGATCAATGCGCCGGTTTTCATCGCTTGCAGGGTCATGATGCCCTGTTCGTCCGGGGTGTCTTTCTCGGCGGCAAGATCGAGCGCCTGGCCGCCGGCCATTCCACCGATGCCGGAGGCGCGCGCGAGCGCCAGCACGAGTTCTATCTTTTGCGCGGGAGGTAGCGCTGTTTCCGGCGCTGCTATGATATCGAAGGCATAGGTGAGGAGGCTATCGCCGGCCAGGATGGCGGTGGCTTCATCGTATGCGATATGAACGGTCGGCTTGCCGCGGCGCAGGTCATCGTCATCCATGGCAGGCAGGTCGTCGTGGACGAGCGAGTAGCAATGGACGCATTCGAGTGCGGCTCCTATCCGCAACGCTGCGTCTGCGTCACCGCCGAGGAGTGCAGCACTTTCGATGACCAGAAATGGCCGCAGCCGCTTGCCGCCGTTGAGGACGCCGTGGCGCATCGCTGCCAGAAGCGACGCAGGGCGCGCCCGTTCACCACCAAGGCAGGTGTCGGCCAGCAGCAGGGCGAGCATGGCCTCGACCTTTATGGCATTATCCCTAAGACGATGTTCGAATTGAGCGGTTCGGCTATCCATGCCGCTGTTTCGCACGAGCGCTTGCCGCTGGCAACGGGATTGTCAACAGGGGCGAGCCAGATTCCGCCGCTGCTCTGGTCATTGGCTAATACACGCAGTATGACAACGAGCGTGGGACAGCGACAGGCTTGCGGGAATTGGACATATCGACCGACAGCGAGGCGGAGGAGGCCGAAATGCCACGGCGACGCAGTCGATTGGCGTTGCTGAACGGCCGTCCGATGTGGCAGCGGGTATTGATCGTCCTCATAGCATTTCTTCTTCTGCCCTATCTCCTTATCGTCCTCTACGTGCTTCCCTTCGTCCATCCCGTTTCGACGTTGATGATGCGTGACGTCGTTATGCTGCGGGGCTACGACCGCCGCTGGGTGTCGCTGGATGACATCGCGCCGGTTCTAGTGCAATCGGTCATGACGTCGGAAGATGGCCAATTCTGCTTCCACGGCGGCGTCGACTGGGGCGAGATGAGGATGCTGGCCACCGATGCCCTGCGCGGCCAGTCGACGCGGGGCGGGAGCACCATCCCGATGCAGACGGCAAAGAACCTGTTCCTCTGGAACGGCCGTTCCTTTGTTCGCAAGGCGCTTGAGCTGCCGCTTGCTGTCACCGCCTCCTTCGCATGGTCCAAGCGGCGAATGATGGAAAACTATCTCAACATTGCCGAATGGGGCCCTGGAATTTATGGGATCGAGGCCGCCTCCCGCTATCATTTCAAAATTCCGGCATCGAAGCTCTCGGCGCGGCAGGCGGCCCTTCTCGCCGTGTCGCTTCCCAATCCGATCGATCGGGTCGCCAGCAAGCCGGGTCGCGGGCTGCGGCAGCTTGCCTCGCTGATCCAGAGGCGGGCACAGGGTTCCGGCGAGTACATCAAATGTCTTTATGACTGACATCATAACTTGTCGTTCGATCGTCGGGCTGTCATCTGGCATTCTTGCGGATGACGTAATTGGCAGATCTCCTTCCAATCAACGACCGGATATGCCCTATGAGCGTCGCCTCCCTCTCGCCCGATCTGCTGAAATATTCCAAAAGCCGCCACCCGGAACCGCCGCCGCATCTCGGCACGCGTTACGACGTGTCGGGTGAATTTCAATACGAGCCGGGCAATACGATCATCTGCCACGTGGTCGAGGGTTCGCGGACACAGGAAGTCCTGATCGACGCGCGAGCGAGGTTTCTGGCAATGCCGGAAGCCGCGAGACTTACATTCACACCGATTTCCAGCCTGCATATGACGCTGTTCCAGGGCATCATCGAATATCGGCGCAAACCGCTCTTCTGGCCCGCTGGTCTTCCATACGACACCTCGATCGACGAGATGACCGACGTCATGCTGGAGCGTCTAAGTGCGTTTCCATCGCAGGACCCGTTCAAGGTTGCCGTGACGCATGCAAGGCCAACGGGGCTGATGGTGGAGGGTGCCACGGGAGCGGACCGGCGCATAATGCGCTCGTGGCGCGACGCTTTTGCTGACCTTCTCGGCTACCGCCACCCCGACCACGATGAATATGCTTTTCACATCACCTTTGACTATGTGATCGAACGGCTGGAAGATGAAGCGCTGCCGCGCTGGCAACAGATGCTGGACGAGGTTGCAGCCGATATTCGGGAGCGCAGCCCAATCCTCGAGCTTCAACCGCCGGCGTTCTGCTCGTTCGACGACATGAACCATTTCGAAGAGCTGCTGGTATTCGATTTCAAGCCCTGACAGGATAGGACGATGGACAAACTAACCCTCTATATCGGTAACAAGAACTATTCCTCGTGGTCGTTCCGGCCATGGTTGGCGATGGAGGGTTGCGGGATAGATTTCGAGGAAGTGCTCATTCCGTTTGACTTTCCGTCGGGCAATCCGCGCTTCCAGTCAATATCGCCGACAGGGCGGGTGCCGGTCTTGCACCATGGCAATATCAGGGTCTGGGAATCGCTTGCCATCATCGAATATGTCGCCGAGTTGTTTCCGGAGGCGGGCCTCTGGCCGCGCGATCGGGCTCAACGGGCGCAGGCACGTTCAATCTCAATGGAGATGCTGTCGGGCTTCCGGGCACTGCGCAATGCATGCCCGATGAACCTTCGCCGGCCGAAGAGGCGGATCGCGCTACCGGATGGCGTCATGGCCGATGTGGTGCGCACCGAAACGATCTGGCGCGACATGCGCGAGCATTCCGGCGGTCCTTTCCTCTTCGGCGCGTTCTCGGCGGCCGACGCAATGTTTGCCCCGGTCGTCAATCGTCTCGAGACATATGAGCTGGTGACGGCTGCCGATACGCTGAGCTATATGGCTGCAATGAAGGCGCACCCCGCGTGGAGGAAATGGCAGACGGCCGCCCTCGAAGAAAGCTGGGTCGTTCCCGAGGACGAAGCCTAGGGGTGCAATCGCTCGGCAAAAAATGTGCCGAGGGACTGGTCAAACTGCGAAGAGCCATGTATAGCAGCGCAAAATTTGCGAAATCAATGCGTGGATGCATGTCCGGTTTCGGTCGCCTAGCCGTCCGACATCATGCTTCTTGCGTCAAGTGGAGTAACGAGAATGGCTGTACCTAAAAGAAAAACGAGCCCCTCCAAGCGTGGCATGCGCCGCTCGGCTGACGCTCTGAAGGCATCGACCTACGTCGAAGACAAGAACTCCGGCGAACTGCGCCGTCCGCACCATATCGATCTGAAGACCGGTATGTATCGCGGCCGCCAGGTTCTGACGCCGAAGGAAAGCGCGTAATTCTTTAGCGCCTGTCGAGAATTAAGCATTGAGGCTGGCTTCGCGCCGGCCTTTTTGTTTTTCCAGATTGTTGGCACTAGATCGCATGCATTCCAACTTGCGATAACTTGGTCTATGACTTGCGGCTAATGTCTCGATCCCTGAAGGGAGTCCTGCCGACCATGATTGCCGCCTTTCCGTTAATGATCATCCCGTTCGTGCTCTATAACCTCGCTATGCTGGGATTGATGGGCAGCGGTGGGATCGTGGCGCTCAACAATGACGTCATTGTTTTGTCCATGCTATCAGGCGCGATGTGGAGCATGGCGCTCGGCGACCTTTTCATCGTCATCGCCCTCGTGCTGCTGTTCTTCGAGATTTTGAAGGCGACGCGCAATGTCGGCTCGCTTGGCAATCACATGCTGTCGATGTTGGTCTTCATCGCTTTTCTGGTGGAATTCCTGCTTGTGCGGGATGCGGCGACGCAGATTTTCTTCATCCTGATGACCACCGCCTTTATCGACGTCATCGGTGGGTTCGCCGTTTCGATCCGCACTGCCGGGCGGGATGTCTCGATCGGTCTATAAAAGAGAAATGACCGCAGCTCGCGCCGCGGTCAAAATACAACTTGCTGCCAAAATCGGCCCGATCAGAGGCTGTCGAGCTTGCTCTGCAATGCGCGCAATTGCTCTTTCAGTTCATCGATATCCTTGGCTTCGGCCTTTCGGCTCTCCTTCACCACCGGCGGTTTCATGAATGGCGAAAACATCTGCATCGCCTGCTGAAACATGTCGGTGTTGCGGCGCACCTGCTCCTCCACCATCTGGATCGGCAGTGCCAGGTTCTTGGTAAGCGGCGTCTCACCGAAGGCGCGATTGATCTGTTCGCGCATCTGGACCTGCTGCTCGGTAAAAGCTTTCATCGAATGTTCGAGAAAGCTCGGCACCACCATCTGCATCTGGTCGCCGTAATATCCGATCAGCTGCCGCAGGAATGAAATCGGCAGCAGCGTATTGCCGGTCTTCGATTCCTGTTCGAATATGATTTGCGTTAAAACAGAATGCGTTATGTCGTCGCCGCTTTTGGCATCCTGAACATTGAACTCCTCCCCCTTCTTCACCATTTCCGCCAGGTCGTCCAGCGTGACGTATGTGCTGGTGCCCGTATTGTAGAGCCGGCGGTTGGCATATTTCTTTATTACGATCTGGCCCTCGTTTTTTGCCATTATCAGTCTCCTAACCCCGTCTGATTGTATGGATACTCCTCCATTGACAAGTGTAGACGCAAAGGAAGGCCGGTGACAATCGCTTTGTGCAATGCGGCAAGCCCTTTCTAAGGATTGCGTTTTTCGTTTGTTAGTGCAGCGGAATGAAATCCTTGCAGTTGAAATTCTTGTCGTTTGACTTGAGCTTCAAGCTTTGTCAGTTTCGGCGCCAATGGTCAGCAATCGAGGAGGCTTCCATGAGCAATCCATCCATCGTCGTCGCAAGTGCAGCCCGCACCGCTGTCGGCTCTTTCAACGGGGCCTTCGGGTCGATTCCGGCACATGAACTCGGCGCCGCGGCGATCAAGGGTGCGCTGGAGCGCGCCGGCGTCGATCCAAACGAGGTCGACGAAGTGATCCTTGGACAGGTGCTTCAGGCTGCCGAAGGACAAAACCCTGCACGGCAGGCTGCGATGAAGGCGGGTGTGCCGAAGGAAGCGACAGGCTGGAGCGTCAACCAGCTTTGCGGTTCGGGGCTTCGTGCCGTTGCGCTCGGCATGCAGCAGATCGCCATGGGAGACGCCAGGATCATCGTTGCCGGCGGGCAGGAATCGATGTCGATGGCGCCGCATGCGGCCAATCTGCGTTCCGGCACCAAGATGGGCGACATGAAGATGGTCGACACCATGATCAAGGACGGGCTGACGGACGCCTTCTATGGCTATCACATGGGCATTACGGCGGAGAATATTGCGCGTCAGTGGCAGCTTTCGCGCGAGGATCAGGATCAGTTTGCCGTCAGTTCGCAGAACAAGGCGGAAGCTGCACAGACAGCCGGACGCTTCAAGGACGAGATCGTCCCGTTCCTCGTCAAGGGCCGCAAGGGAGATATCACCGTCGACACGGATGAATATATCCGTCACGGCGCGACGCTTGAGGGAATGGCGAAACTTCGTCCAGCGTTCGACAAGGACGGCACGGTCACCGCAGGTAATGCTTCCGGTCTCAATGACGGTGCTGCGGCAACGGTCCTGATGACCGAGGCAGAGGCCTCTCGTCGCGGCATCCAGCCGCTTGCTCGGATCGTTTCCTGGGCAACAGCCGGCGTCGATCCGCAAATCATGGGAACCGGGCCAATCCCGGCATCCCGGAAGGCGCTTGAAAAAGCTGGCTGGTCGGTTAGCGATCTCGATCTCGTCGAGGCAAACGAAGCGTTCGCGGCTCAGTCTTGTGCCGTCACCAGGGAATTGGGGTTGGATCCTTCGATCGTCAACGTCAACGGCGGCGCCATCGCGATCGGTCATCCGATCGGCGCGTCCGGCGCCCGAGTGCTCAATACGCTGCTGTTCGAAATGAAGCGCCGTGGCGCAAAGAAAGGGCTTGCCACGCTGTGCATCGGCGGCGGCATGGGGGTTGCCATGTGTTTCGAGGCGCTTTGAATAGCGTGCAATCCATGTTTCAATACAGTGCGCGCTGCGCCGAGTTCGTAGCGGGGCCAAAAAATAAGGGGAGCGGAACATGAGCAGAGTAGCCCTCGTCACCGGTGGCACCCGTGGTATCGGCGCGGCGATCGCGATGGCACTCAGAAATGCCGGGTACAAGGTCGCGGCGACCTATGCCGGAAATGACGAGAAGGCTCAAGCCTTTCACGGCGTGACCGGAATTGCGGTCTATCGCTGGGACGTCACCGACTACGATGCCTGCGGAGCGGGCATTGCCAAGGTCGAAGCCGAGCTTGGGCCGGTGGAAATCCTTGTCAACAATGCCGGTATCACGCGGGATGCAATGTTCCACAAGATGACGCCGCAGCAATGGCATGAGGTGGTCAACACCAACCTCAGCGGGCTCTTCAACATGACCCATCACGTGTGGTCGGGGATGCGTGACCGCAGCTTCGGCCGCGTCATCAACATCTCCTCGATCAATGGACAGAAGGGCCAGATGGGGCAGGTGAATTACTCGGCCGCCAAGGCCGGCGATCTCGGCTTCACCAAGGCGCTTGCGCAGGAAGGAGCTTCGAAAAACATCACCGTCAACGCAATATGCCCGGGCTATATTGCAACGGAAATGGTGCTGGCCGTGCCTGAGAAGGTGATGAAGGAACGCGTTCTCCCGCAGATTCCAATCGGCCGGATTGGAGATCCTGAAGAGATCGCGCGTTGCGTGGTGTTCCTCGCGGCAGACGATGCCGGGTTCATTACGGGGTCGACTATCACCGCCAACGGCGGTCAATTCGTCGTCTAGCCGACCGATCGGTCAGTCTCGGTTGGGTCGTCCAGTGCGCACTTTTACCGGAACTGGGCGAAGAGCCATGCTGCGCTGTTTTTCAGCGATGGTTGCCAGGGCTGCTGATATGAGCGCCGCGGCGAGGAGAGCGACCGCTGCGATATTTGTGACTGTCTCGGCCATATGCCGGTCCTTTCGACAAAACTTATTCCGATTCTATCGAACCGGCGCGGGCGTGATTGCTCGTGTAGGAGACATATCGGTCTCCATGGTGGCAAGCAGAAGGTTCGTCTTTGATGACCGATCGTCAACGGTGCGTTGACGATCGGCTCTAGCCAACGGCAATGCAAAGTCGCAGATGTCAAAACGGACGCCGAAGCGTCCGTTTCAAGCGTCTGCAGCTATTTAGTTGCAACGAGCCTCATAGCGGCGGCCGTAGCGATCGCGATATACGCAGTAGCCTTGACGCTGCGAGCGGCCGATAAGATTGCCGACAAGACCGCCGGCTACGGCGCCGACTGCTGCTCCGCCCCAGCTGTGAGTTACTGCGCCACCGATGATCGCGCCGCTACCTGCGCCAATAGCCGTTCCCTGCTCTTCAGGCGTGCAGGATGCGAGTGTGCCGATAAGAGCGATTGCGATTACAAGTTTCTTCATGTCACTGCTCCGTGGATCTTGGATTACATAACTGATCTAGTATTTATTGCGTGTCAAATCCGCCCTAATAACACCAGGACGAGGATAATTACGACAACAAGTCCCAGGCCTCCCGACGGGCCGTAGCCCCAACCACTGCTATATCCCCAATTCGGCAGCGCGCCAATCAGCAGTAAAATAAGAATGACAAGCAATATTGTGCCAAGCATCGTCCATTTCCTCCAGCTTCCCACCAGCGATATTCGCTGACATTAGAAACTTCTTTCACGCGAATTTGTTCCATGGCTTTCAAAGGCGGCTTTGCTTCCTGCGTGTCATCGAACCGAATCGCTTTTTTTACACCCATGGCCTGCATTGAGCGGAGGGGCTGTCCCGTTGCAAAATGTACTTAAGGTTAAAAAACGCTAGAGCCACAATAGCTGCGGGTGGTCTGCAACCTATCCGCGGTTTACCGGGGATCAAGCGGGCGTTTTCCAGCGACGCCTGCGTTTGCGCATCGACTTCGCGGCAGTCAGAGAATGAGGGGAACCGGGAAAATCGCAAATGCAACTTGAGGAGGAATGCTGCCCGATCGTGCCTGGACCGCTTTTTGGGCTCGGCTAGCAATCCACGATTCAATGCGATTCTGTCGTGCAACCATTCAGAGTCCTGTATGTTGGCGCGCGAATCTCACTATATATGGTGTTTCCGGTAGGTCGAAGCAGATATTCGGGCGAAACCATCGCGATTCTAACGGAATCCTCGCCCACTATCGCGTGAGAGACGGCCATGGCGGCATCGCTCCAAATTTAGATGCTTTTACAAATAGTTAATGTCTGCCAACGATCAACATCTGGGCATTCTGGGCAATTTTCTCGATTCGCCTCCGGCATTTCGTGGCGCATTTGCTGGATTCAGTATCTGGTATAATCATTTGATTCTAAATCTACATATAGCGGTGAACAAAACAAGAATTCACCGGAGTCAGCGATTCGTCGCTGATTCGTTCCCAACGTGTTCTCCGATGGTCAGGACTCGCACCGGCTGTAGGTCGAGTGTATCCCATGGGTTGTGATTTCGGCCCAATTGCAGTGTTTTTAACCGTCCTTTTTTGGTTCGGGCCTTGCCTTTGTCGCATATGATCGTCATCTGTTCCTCACTTCACAGAGGAGCGCGTTGACGGGAACGCGACCGCACCTCGTCCTTACATGGATATATGACCCTGACTTCGCAGCCTATGATCCTCAGCGGACGCGGCGTGACCGCAGTGCTTGGACCGACCAATACCGGCAAGACGCATTATGCCATCGAGCGCATGGTGGCGCATGGCAACGGCGTAATCGGATTGCCGCTGCGCCTTTTGGCGCGCGAAGTCTATACCCGCGTCGTCGAGAAGGTCGGAGTGCAGAACGTGGCGCTGGTAACTGGCGAGGAGAAGATCTCACCGCCGAACGCCCGCTATTCCGTCTGCACCGTCGAAGCGATGCCGCGCGAGACGCGGGCATCGTTCGTTGCGATCGACGAGGTGCAGCTGGCCGGCGATCTTGAGCGGGGCCACATCTTCACCGACCGCATTCTGCATCTGCGTGGCAGGGACGAAACGCTGTTGCTTGGTGCGGGCACAATGAGGCCTATCCTGGAGCACCTGCTACCCGGAATAACCGTTGTCGAGCGGCCGCGGCTTTCTCATCTGGCTTATGCCGGTCAAAAGAAGATCACCCGGTTGCCGCAGCGTTCCGTCGTCGTCGCCTTCTCGGCAGACGAGGTCTATGCGATTGCCGAGCTTATCCGCCGGCAGCGTGGAGGCGCCGCGGTCGTGCTCGGGGCGCTCAGCCCTCGGACACGCAACGCGCAGGTGGCGCTCTATCAGGCCGGCGATGTCGAATATCTGGTGGCCACCGACGCAATCGGCATGGGTTTGAACCTCGACGTCGATCATGTTGCTTTCGCCCAGGATCGCAAGTTCGACGGCTACCAGTTCCGCAATCTCAATCCCGGCGAACTCGGCCAGATCGCTGGCCGCGCCGGCCGCCATTTGCGGGACGGCACGTTCGGCGTGACCGGCCAGGTCGACCCGTTCGACGCCGATCTGGTGCGCCGGATCGAGGGCCACGAATTCGACAATGTCAAAGTCCTCCAGTGGCGGACGAAACAGATCGATTTTTCCTCGATCGCCGCTTTGCGGTCGAGCATGGACGCTGCGCCCAAGGTGTCCGGGTTGACGAGGGCGTTGCCGGCCGTCGATCAGCAAGCGCTGGAGCAGCTGTCGCGCTATCCCGAGATCATCGATCTTGCGATCGGGTCCGAGCGTGTCGAGAAATTGTGGGAAGCCTGCGCGCTGCCCGACTATCGGCGCATCACGCCGGCGCAGCACGCCGATCTTATCGCGACCCTCTTTTCCGATCTGGTTCGCTATGGCACTGTCAAAGAAGACTTTCTTGCCGAGCAGGTGCATCGTGCCGACCGAACGGATGGCGAGATCGACACGCTTTCGGCACGAATCGCGCAGATAAGGACATGGACCTATGTGTCGAACCGGCCCGGTTGGCTTGCCGATCCGACACACTGGCAAGAAAAGACGCGGGAAATCGAAGATCGATTGTCCGATGCGTTACATGAACGGTTGACGAACCGCTTTGTTGATCGCAGGACATCTGTGCTCATGAAGCGCCTGAGAGAGAATGCAATGCTGGAAGCTGAAATCAGTGTGAATGGGGATGTCTTCGTCGAAGGACATCATGTGGGACAGTTGACCGGTTTCCGGTTCACGCCCATTGGGGGGACCGAGGGACCTGATGCAAAGGCTGTCCATACAGCTTCGCTGAAGGCGCTCGCGCTCGAGTTCGAGGCGCGGGCTGCACGCATGCACGCGGCCGGCAATAGCGATCTGGCCGTCAGTGCCGATGGCATGGTGCGCTGGCTCGGTGATCCCGTAGCGCGGCTCGTCGGCAGCGATCACGTCATGCGCCCGAGGGTCATCCTGCTTGCCGACGAGCAGTTGACGAGCAATGCGCGCGATCATGTTGCCGCGCGCATCGAGCGCTTCGTCAACCATCACATCAGCACGGTGCTGAAGCCGCTCGACGACCTGTCGCGCGCCGAAGATCTGCAGGGCCTTGCCAAGGGGCTTGCGTTCCAGCTGGTTGAAGGCCTGGGCGTTCTGTTCCGCCGCGATGTGACGGAAGAAGTAAAGTCGCTGGATCAGGATGCGCGCGCATCGATGCGCCGCTACGGCATCCGTTTCGGCGCCTATCATATCTTTGTGCCGGCACTCCTGAAACCGGCGCCAGCGGAACTGATCACCTTGCTCTGGGCGTTGCGGAATGACGGCCTCGACAAGCCGGGCTATGGCGACCTCATCCCGGTTCTTGCCGCCGGCCGCACTTCGGTTGTCACCGACCCGACCTATGAACGCATGTTCTACAAGCTTGCCGGCTTCCGTTTCCTCGGCAAGCGCGCAGTGCGCATCGATATCCTCGAGCGCCTGGCGGATATCATCCGTCCGCTGCTGCAATGGAAGCCGGGCCAGGCCGGTCGTCCCGACGGAGCCTATGACGGCCGCCGGTTCACGACCACGACCGCGATGCTGTCCATTCTCGGAGCAACGCTGGATGATATGGAAGAGATCCTCAAGGGTCTTGGCTATCGCGCCGATGCAGTAAAGCCAGAGGAAGCCGCCGCCTATCTCGCTTCGCACGAGGTGTCATCAGCGCCGGCCGCTTCTGCCGAACCTGCGCATGAGGCTGCTGAAAAGACAGACCATGACGATGCTGACCATACCGTGGAAGAACCGACGCAGGAAACGGCCAGCGCCAAGCCGGACGCAGCTCCTGCCGTCATCGATGTTCCCGCCGTTTCCGAGGAGGCCCCTGTTGCCGCTGAGCCGTCGATAGAAGGCGCTTCAGAATTGCCGGGCGTAGAAGTCGTCGCGTCTGAGCCAGTTGAACCAAAGCCGGTCTTGCTTTGGCGCCTTGGCGGCCGCAACGACAATCAACGCCAGCCCCGCAACCATGGTGATCGTCGTGGTCATCAAGGCTCCGGTCAGGCGCAGGGTCAGCAGCAGGGCAACAACCGTCGGAACGAGGGCGAACAGGCAGCTGTTCCGGCTACGGAGGGCAACCGCGAGGCTCGTGATAATCGCGGGAAGCGCGGCAAGGAGGGCGGTGGTGGCCGTCCGCCACAGCAGGGCAACCGCGGCGATCGCAACAACGACCGGCAGGATCGCGGCGATCGCAAGGATCGCAACGATCGGAACAACAACCGGGGTCCCGGGGCATCGCAGCCGCTGCGTTTCGAAGCCAAGCCGCCGCGCAAGGAAAAGCCGATCGATCCGGATTCGCCCTTCGCCAAACTCGCTGCTCTCAAGGAGCAAATGAAGAAATAAGCCATGACGGAAGAGAGACAGCCATGCCCCGGTCCGCGTCAGCGCATCGACAAATGGTTGTTTTTCGCCCGGATGGCAAAATCCCGTTCCCTGGCACAGGTTCATGTCCAGCAGGGACATGTGCGGATCAACGGCGAGCGGGTTGTTCAGCCAAGCTACGGCGTCAAGCCTGGCGATCGGATAGAGCTGAAGCTGGAGCGACGGGATATTGTCCTCGTCGTGAAACAACCGGGTAGCAGGCGCGGTCCGTTCGAAGAGGCAAGGTTGCTCTATGACGATCTGACACCTGCCGCAGCTGAGACAAAACGTCTCACCGCCCTGGAGCAGGCGCTACGTACTCCTGGTGCCGGACGTCCCACCAAACGGGAGCGTCGGGCGATCGATCGGTTGATGTCGGACGACGATTAGAAAACTCTGTTGCCGCGCGGCGGAATTCCGGATGGTTTATCCTTGAAATCCGGCGATAAAGCCGATACCTGACGTTCAACCTGCTGGCAAACCGCCGGTCGGCATGTATGCATTTTCTCGCATTCTCATGTCCGCGCCGGCTCCCGAGGGAAAGGCGCGACGTTCCAGGTTGCCCGCCCCGGAGAACCGAAAATCCTGGAGTGTTTCATGACTTATGTCGTGACTGACAATTGCGTGCGCTGCAAATACACCGACTGCGTAGAAGTTTGCCCCGTAGATTGCTTCTATGAAGGCGAAAATTTTCTCGTCATCCATCCCGACGAATGCATCGATTGTGGGGTCTGCGAGCCGGAATGTCCTGCTGAGGCGATCAAGCCCGATACCGAGCCGGGTCTGGACAAATGGTTGAAGATCAACGCCGAATACGCCTCCATCTGGCCGAATATCACCGTGAAGCGTGATCCCTTGCCTGATGCCAAGGCGCTCGACGGCGAAGAAGGCAAGTTCGAGAAGTATTTTTCTGCTGAACCTGGCGCCGGCGACTGACGTTCGAAAGCGTCAGCCTCGCGCTCGCCCCGCCCGCGCGGTGTTGGAAGCCAGAGCTTAAACGTATCATCGTCAGCGTTTCTTGAGGCGGCCCTGTTACGCCTGTTGAAGCGGATGAAGCAAATTATTGATTTCCTCAGATTTTTGTGATAGCTTCCTCATACTGATCCATTGTGGCATATCGCATGCCTCAAACCACCACGAAAGCAAACAGACAATCCGCAAGCGGTTTCCTCGACATATCAATGTTTTGAGTTGTCGGGTCATGGACCGCGATGATCGGATTTCTTTTTGTGTGCGTCTGGCTGGACCAGGATGAAGTCACCCCGACGGTCATATCGTCTCATCCGGGCCTGACTGACCCGGCCTCGGCGTTAGCCGGGTGCGTAACAGGGAGTTTTTGATAAGAATGACGACCCAGCAGAAGAAACCTTCAGTGCGCCATGGCTTCAAGACAGGCGAATCGATCGTGTATCCGGCCCATGGTGTTGGTACGATTACCGCGATCGAAGAGCAAGAAGTCGCGGGCATGAAGCTTGAGCTTTTTGTGATCGATTTCGAAAAGGACAAGATGCGTCTGAAGGTGCCGGTAGCCAAGGCTATGAGCATCGGCATGCGCAAACTTTCCGAAACGGACTTCGTGGAACGTGCCTTGAAGGTCGTCCAGGGCAAGGCTCGTGTCAAGCGTACCATGTGGTCGCGACGCGCTCAGGAATATGATGCCAAGATCAATTCTGGCGATCTGATTTCCATTGCCGAGGTGGTTCGCGATCTCTATCGCGCAGAAAACCAGCCGGAGCAGTCCTATTCCGAGCGTCAACTCTATGAAGCTGCGCTCGATCGCATGGCCCGCGAGATTGCCGCCGTCAACAAAATGTCGGAGACGGAAGCGGTCCGCGTCGTCGAAACCAATCTGAACAAGGGTCCGAAGCGTGGCAAGGTTGTCGACGAAGAGGATTCACAGGACGAAGCCGCTTAAGGCAGCAGTTTCGGCATGATCAAAAACCCGGCGCTCGCGCCGGGTTTTTCTTTGGAACTTATTTCGCCTTGTGGCGTTTAGCGCATGTATCTGTGGCAGACCGCGTACGTTCGCATGTCTGTTGCGTCCCGAAATATTCGAGAGGACCGGATCATGCGCTTTTCATCGAGCCTTCGCATCTCTTCGAAGGTAGGTAGTTCACCGCATCGTTCTGACAAGCCCCCCATGAAATTCTGGCCCCAATGAAATTCTGATTGATTTCGGGGGTCCTCGCTGAAGATCCCTGCATCGAAACCAAGTTCATTTGATCTGCGCATCGCTGCGCGGAAGCGAGTTTCCTTTTTCTAAGTTGCGGCGCGAAGCCGAGTTAGGGAGAATGATATGAAAAGCATGTCTGCAGATCGGCGCATGATCAAGATCGCAATGGCTGCCCCTTACCTGGAGCGCGCTGAGGAGCACGATCTTGCCATCCGCTGGAAGGATCACGATGATCGCGGGGCTCGCAACAAGATCGCGACGGCGCATATGCGTCTTGTCATTTCCATGGCAGGCAAGTTTCGCAATTTCGGACTGCCGATGAGCGATCTGGTGCAAGAGGGATATGTTGGCCTTCTGGAAGCTGCGGCTCGCTTCGAGCCTGAGCGCGAAGTGCGTTTCTCCACCTATGCCAGCTGGTGGATTCGCGCTTCGATCCAGGACTTCATTCTTCGCAACTGGTCGATCGTGCGCGGCGGTACGAGTTCAGCTCAGAAGGCGCTCTTTTTCAATCTTCGCCGGCTACGGGCAAAGCTTGCCAAGGGCGACACACAGTTGACCGTGCAATCGATCCACCAGGAAATCGCGGCGGCGCTTGGCGTCAGCCTTAACGACGTGCAGGTGATGGATGCGCGCCTGTCCGGCAATGACGCGTCGCTACAGGCTCCCTCGATCTCCGGTGACTCGGAGAGCGCCGAACGCATGGATTTCCTCGTCAGCAACGAGCCGTTGCCAGACGAGCAGGTGTCGAACATGATTGATGGAGAAAGGCGCCGGACCTGGCTCGCCTCCGCCTTGACGCATCTCAACGAGCGAGAGATGAAGATCATCAGCGCCCGCCGACTGGCGGAAGACGGCGCGACGCTTGAGGAACTCGGTGCGCATCTCGGTATTTCCAAGGAGCGTGTTCGCCAGATCGAAAGCCGCGCGATCGAAAAACTCAGGAGCGCGCTGGTCAGCGCCGATCCCCGAATGGCTACATATGCCTAACCCCCTAGAGGGCGAGGTCTCTACTAAATCAGCACGATGACTTCAGGCCCGGCCCTCGCTGGGCCTTTTTTTATTCGGCGATAATCTTTACCCGGTCGCCAGGGGCGATCGATGCGCCGGTCTGAAGCGCGTTGATCAGCTTGAAAAGGTCAAGCTTTCGGTCGGTTCCCATCATGCGCGAGGCGAGCGTCGTGATCGTATCGCCCGGCTTCACCGTCAAGACACGGACACGCAAAGGCTTCAAGGAGGCGGCTTCCGCGGGCGTGATGTGACGGAAGCTAGCGCGCAGGATATCCGCGGTCTGCTCCAGCGCAGCACTTCCCTTTGGCACTGCCGTCAGGAAGCGGAAGATCTGCGACTTGTCGCGGATGACGGTCACGTCGAAGTCCCAGCGATCGGCGGAGGCATGCGCGGTTGCGGCTTCCATGCCGTTGATGGTCATCGGCTTGATGGTCGACGTGTCGAGGCCGGTCACCCAGCCACTGGAAATATAGTTTGTCAGGGTCTGGTTCTGGCTGTCGGCAACTCCGTCGAAGCGAATGGCGATGTCGCCCGGACCGGTGGCAAGAACCGCCTCGACCTTGTTGTCGATACGGAAATCCGGCGGGACGTCGAAGCGAATGCCGAGGCCGCCGTGGAGGAAGGTCTGGCCACGAACATAGCCCTCTTCGGGGCTGTCGCCGTATAGCAGGCCATCGATGCCGTCGAGGTAGTAGTCACGGCCCTTGTCCCCGACCTTGCCGTCTTCGCCGAATTCACGGGCATGGTCGCGCGCAAGGTCAATGCGCTGCGGGGTGCTCGGATGGCTCGAAAGGAAGTCGAGGCTTTGGTCTGCGTCGGAGTTTGCCGACATGAAGCGGCTATAGGCTTCCATCGAGTCCAGGAAGCGAGCGGCCGCATATGGGTCGTATCCTGCCTGGCCGAGAGTTCGAATGCCGATCTCGTCCGCTTGCAATTCCTGCTGGCGGGAGAAGGCAGCCAGGCGCAGCTTGCCGCGTGCCAAGGCCTGCTTGCCGGCGATATCGCTGGACAGGACTTCGGCGACGACGCGGCTGGCGATGACCTCGGCCTCTTCGCGTTTCTGGCGCTCGACACCATGATTGGCGGTGACGTGCGCCATCTCGTGCGACAGCACGGCTGCGACTTCCGACGCGTCGTCGGCCAGCGCCAAAAGGCCGCGGGTGACGTAGAGATAGCCACCGGGCAGGGCAAAGGCGTTGATTGCCGGCGAGTTCAATATGGTGATGCGATAGGATTGTTGGGGGTTCTCGGAGACGCTCGTCAGCGCACCCGCAATGCGCGCTACCAGGCGCTCGGTCTTGGCGTCCTTATATTCGCCGCCATAGCTTGCGACGATGCGTGGGTGTTCGCGGGCGCCCATCTGCGCGCGTGGATCGTTCTTCTGGACCTCGGAGACGATCTGCGGGTTGGCGGAAGGCGAAACGTTCGGCTGGTACGACTGGTCCACGAGCGACTGACAGCCGTTCAACGCTGCCGCCGCCAGGAAAACGAGCGCGCAACGCCGCATATGGGCAGTGACGCCGTGTTTCCACGCCCAGCCGGAGCCTGTTGCTTCGCGTCGCTTGCGTTTCGTCTGCGTCAGAGCCTGTGTTCCACTCATCTCGTATACATGTCGGCGAGACGCCGGTTGGAGCCGATCATCATCGCATCTTGTCGAAGGTTAGGTCCATTCCGGTCGCCGCGCCGCTGATCCGGATGGTATAGGCCTTTTGCTCTAGCTGATTTCGGCATTGGTTGCATAGCGAGACTCTGCTTAATTGTGGCGGCGTTGTATTTTAGCAAGCATGACGTCAGACATTCTCATGTCCTCGCAACAATGAAATTATGGCGAAAGTTGTGTTTTGTCGGTGCGGCAAATTCAATGTTGCAAAAACACCTGCAAAGCGGGGATGCCCCGATGCTCCAGATAGGCTTCGATAGGTGCTGCCAGCCTCACCTCACCGGCCTCAAGGAAAACTGCGTAGTCGGCCAATCGCCTCACCTCCTTTGGATCATGCGACACGATGAGAACGGTGTTCCCGGTCTTTAGATGAAGCAGCTTCAGGAGGTCGGACATCCCGGCGCGCAGGCTCGGGTCCAGAGCCGCGAAGGGCTCGTCGAGCAAAAGCAACGGCCGATCGCGTACTAGTGCACGCGCGAAGGCTGCACGCTGACGCTCGCCGCCGGAGAGTGTCCCCGGCAGGCGCCTTTCGAAGCCGGCAAGCCCGACATTCGCCAGGGCCTCGGATATCCGCTGGCGGTCGTCTGCCGCGAGCTTGAGCGAGGGACTGATGCCCAGCCCGACATTGGTGAAAAGGTCAAGATGCGCAAAGAGGTTGTTGTCCTGGAAGACAAGAGAAACTGGGCGCACAGCCGGATGAAGCGCAGTCACATCGTGACCGTCGATCGAAATCGTGCCGCTGTCCGGGGCGTCGAAACCCGCTACCAGGTTCAGGAACGTGGATTTTCCCGCTCCGGATGGGCCGGTTATCGCGATGATCCGGCCTGCCGGGAGATCGCAGTCGAAGCGGAAATCATGCGTTCCAAGCGTTAGCCGCACGTCGGCCATCACAATCCCCCGTGCGTCAGCCATGCAATTCGCCTTCTCTCCGGCTATTTCCCTGACCTAACGTCCCGCCAATCGTCAACAGAAGGCAAAGAGCGCCAAGGATCAAGGCGAGACCGTCGGCGTCATTGGTCCGATAGCTTCCGAGGCGGCTATAGAGCAGCCAGGGCAGGGTCACCAAGCTGTCGGATCCGAAAAGTGCGACGGCCCCGAGATCGCCGAGCGACAGCGCCATGGCGAAGGACATCGCCATCAGCAGCGGCCTGCGCAGACCGGGCCAGTCCACCAGGCGCAAGCGCGCAAGTCCTCCAAGCCCGAGGCTCGACGCCAGGCGCGCAGTGCGCTGGCGATGAATAGCGTATGCGGGGTCGACGACACGGATGACGAAGGGCAGCGCCATGAGCGCGTTGATCAGAACGACCAGCAATGCGGCGAAACGTGTCGGATCGGTGAATGTGCGGAGTGCAAGGAACCAGCCGGTGGCGAGAACGATGGGCGGAACCAGCAGGACAAGCGAGGAGGAAGCCCCAAGCGTAGCGGCGAGGATCGAAAGCGCCATTGCACGTCGGCGCTCTGCTGCTACGGCATATCGCGCCCGGATGATCGCCAGCGATGCAAGCACGGATAGCGCTCCGGCTGCGAGCGCGATAGCAAGGCTGGTGAGCGCTGCCTGGACGAAAACAGGTTGGCCGATGAGCTTGGCGATATCGGCTTTCAGTCCGGCCACGACGATGGAGGCAAGCGGCAGTCCGACGAATAGTGCCACAGCAAACAGCAATGCGGCATCGGTCAAACGTGCAGCCCACTGCTCTCCGTCGGTGCGCCGTATGGGCCTGCCGGCCGTTACTCCATGATCTCGGGGAGCCGGAAACAAAGACATCGCGGCAAGAACGATCGCTGTAACCGCGATCTGCATCAGCGACAGCGCAACGGCGCGGCCGGGATCGAAGTCGAAGCGCAGGGCCTGGTAAATCGCCACTTCGAGCGTCGTCGCCGCCGGGCCACCTCCAAGCGTGAGAACAAGCGTAAAACTTGTGGCGCAGAGCATGAAGATCAATCCGGCAATGCCGGGGATGATCGCACGCAGCACCGGCCACTCGATAAAGCGGAAGACCGAAGCGGGCCGCATGCCGAGCCCTGTCGCCACCAGCCAATATTCTGCCGGCACGCGTTCCAGTCCCGCCAGCATCAGTCGGCAGGCGAGCGGCAGGTTGAAGAACACGTGGGCGATGAGGATACCTGCCAGACCATAGATGCTTATGGGCTGAGAAAGGCCGATTGCGACCAGCGCCTGGTTCAGGACGCCGTGCCGGCCCCATATGCCGAGCAGGCCGATTGCCCCTATCAGCACCGGCAGGCCCATGGGGACCGCCATCAGCCGGATGATCCAGATACGGCCGAAGAAATGCCGCTGGCGAGCAAGCGCCCGAGCGATCGGTATGGCGAGAAGCACGGATAGAACGGTTGAAAGAATGGCCTGCAGCAAAGTGAAACGCAGGACGCGAAGGATATAGGGGTCGAGCAACGAAGGGCTGTCCGGTGCTTCTATCCCGGCTGCGAGCAGCGCTACGACCGGCAGGCCGATGAAAAGCGCCATGCCGGCAAGGCTCATTGCCCCGCCGGCCAATGCGCTTCTTCGCTCTGGCACGGTCAGCATCGCCGGCACGTCAGTTCGTGCCGGTGGCCTTCAACCATTCGTCGATCCAGGCCTTGCGGTTCTTTGCGACGACGGAAGGGCTCATCAGGAAGGTCTTCGACGGCACGACCAGCTTGCCGAAGGCATCCGGCAGGGGCTGCGAGGTCGCGGAGACCGGCATCATCCAGTTGTTGGTCGGAATGGTGTCCTGGAAAGCGGGGGAGATCATGAACTTGAGGAACTGGCGTGCCAAATCCTTGTTCGGGGAGGCTTTGATCAGGCCGGCAACCTCGATCTGGATGTAGTGTCCTTCGGAAAAGGCCGCTGCCTGGTAGCGCTCGGTCTTGTCCTCGATCATGTGATAGGCGGGAGAGGTGGTATAGGAGAGCACCATCGGCGCCTCGCCCTTGGTGAAAAGATCGTAGGCTTCCGACCAGCCGGGGGTCACCGTCAGGATACGGCCCTTGAGTTTGGTCCAGGCATCGCCGGCCTTGTCGCCGTAAACCGATTTCACCCAGAGCAGCAGGCCGAGACCGGGGGTCGAGGTGCGGGGGTCCTCAATGACGATCTTCTGCGATGGATCGCCTTCGACCAGTTCAAGCATGCTCGTCGGCGGGTTCTTGATTGCCTGCGTGTCGTAAACCACTGCGAAATGGCCATAGTCATAGGGGACGAAGACGTCGTCCTTGAATTCGCCAGGCACCTTAAGGCCGCTGGTGTCGATGCCGTGGGTGTCGAACAGGCCGGTGTCCTTTGCCTCGTCGACGAGATTGGTGTCGAGGCCGAGAACGAGGTCGGCCTTGGTGGTGGCGCCCTCCAGTTTGAGCCGCGAGAGCAGCGCGACGCCGTCGGTGACGCTGACGTAGTTGACGGTGCAGCCGCAGGTCTTTTCGAAGGCAGCCTTCACCTTGGCGCCTGGACCCCAGTCTGCCGTGAAGCTTTCATAGGTATAGATCGTCAGTGTCTTGTCGGCTGCCTCGGCCTGGCCGGGGCTCGAGAATGCAGCGACTGCGGCGAGCGCCAGGCCTGCCATCAATGTCGTCAGCGATCGGGTGGGCATGTCGCCTCTCCTCCATGGTTCGTGTTGAATGGGAAAAGGGCGCTTTGACATGTCACGCGTCTAATCCCTCCGCCGGTGTTAGCCGGATCAGGTTCCGCGGGTTGGCCGTCGAAAGCCTCTCAGCCTTGCGTCATCTGACCCAAGGCACCCCGTTAGAGCGTTTGAAGATTTAGCGTGGTGGCAGGCCGGTGGCAAGAGGCCGCGATGCAGCCGCCGGTCGCATGATCGGCACGTTATTCTGCGGCGTGAGCTGCTGTCGTCGGGTCCAACTTCTTGGCAGTTCCGGGCAGCTGCACGTTCTTCAGCATGGCTGCGGTCGTCAAGCCGATAAGGCAGGTGGCGGCGGCGGTCATGAACAATGGGCTGAAGGCGCCGGCATAGGCGTTGGCAACCGCTTCGCGCGTCACCTCCGGCAGCGAGGCCATCATCTTCGGCGTCAGTTGCTCGATGTTGCTGACGCCGGGAATGGAGAGGCCGACATGCGACAGCTTGGCGGCGACGATGGCTCCATAGATGGAGATGGCAATCGACGCGCCGCCCATTCGCGACAAGGTCACGGCACCGGTTGCAGCGCCGACGTCACGGCTTGCCGCCGCGTTCTGTACGCCGATGATCGGCACCTGCTGCGCGAGGCCGATACCGATACCGTGGAGCAGCATAAGACAGCCAATAAAGGCAACCGGCGTGCCCGCATGGACCTGTGACAGCGTGGCAAAGGCGATCAGACTGCAGGCGGCGCTGCCGACTGCGAAAGGCTTGTAGCGTCCCGTTGCCGAGATCAGCCGCCCGGCAGACAGCGAGCCGCAGACGATGCCGCCGGTCAGGAGAATGAAGAGCAGTCCGGCCATGGATGGCGAAAGGCCGGTCGTCGTTTGAAGGAACAGGGCAAAATAGTTGACCATGCCGATTGCGATGGCCCCGCTCGTTACCGAGCAGATCAGCAGGAGGCCGAAGGTCGGATTGCGGAACAAGGTCATGGGCACGATCGGTTCCGGCGCGCGGCGCTCGACGAAGACCCAGGAGACAGCGCAGACAACGCCGAACGCAATAATGCCGAGGCTTGCAGGAGACAGCAGCGATCCGAAAAGTTCGGTGCCGTCCGCAGCCAGAACGATGCTTGTCGTCGTCAAGGCAAGCAGAATGGCGCCCGCGTAGTCGATCTTTGGCTTACGCGCCGGCTTGCGGTAGGGCAGCATGGTGATCAATCCGGCAAGGACGATGAAGCCGATCGGCACGTTGACGAGGAAGATCGAGCGCCAGCCGAACAGGTCGCTCATCGTGCCGCCCAGAACCGGGCCGATAGCGCCCGACGCCATCAGCACCAGACTGGAATAGCTCTGGTAGCGTGCGCGCTCGCGGGGTTCGAACAGATCGGCATTGATGGAAAAGATCGAAACCAGGATGCCGCCGCCGCCAAAGCCTTGAAGGACGCGGGAGGCGATCAGCGTGTTCATGGATACCGAGAGCCCGCAGACTGCCGAACCGACGGTAAAGATCGTGATCGCCGTGATCATCACATATTTGCGCCCGAAGAGGTCGCCAAGCTTGCCATAAACCGGCATCACCGCACTCAAGGACAGCAGATAGGCCGAGCCGATCCAGCCGAAACGCTCGAGATGCCCGAATTCGCCGACGATCGTCGGCAGCGCCGTCGACACGATCTGGTTGTCGAGCGTCGCCATGAACATCGCGGTCAGCAGGAAAAGAAATAGAATAAGCCGCCGACGAGGATCCGTGACGAGCGGCACAGGCGCAGTTTGCATGTCCATGGAGAAGGAGACCTATCTGGAACCGCATAGTATATGTGCTATTGGCATATAAATGTCAATGACACGTGAATGATCGCCGCATATTTTAAAACGCGGATTTTTCTGATATGTTGGAATGATGACATCAGCCTCGATCACACGCGAAATTGAAGATGCAACGACCGACGAAATGGAGAACATCCTCCTGATCGGCCGGGTCATGACACGCATGCGATTGATGACCGGACGCCGCATGATCGGGCGGCTGGCAATTCAGAACGTTGCTCCGGGGCTCGAGTTGTCGCATCTCGACGTACTCGATGCCGTCAGGCGGGCAGAGGTTACGGGCGAAGTCACGGTGGGCGCCATCGCCGATATCATGCGGATCGATCCATCCAGGGCGAGCCGGATCGTCGCGGAAATGGTCAGTCGCGGGGTATTGCGTCGCAAGGCCTCCCAGGCCGATGCCAGGCGCATCGTCGTCGTTCTGACCGCGCTCGGGCAAAGGCTGGTCTCGGAGATCCAGGCTCAGAAGCTGTCGGTGATCGAGGGCATCGTCGCAGATTGGCCGGCTGAGGATATCGCTGCATTCTCGCGGTTGTTCGATCAGTTCGTCGGCGGTTTCGAGCAGGCTTTTCAGGCTCGTTACAAGGAAACGGACGCTTAAGCCCAGCCTTTGCTATTTCGGCGGAGTGCCGCCCTTCCCTATAGGCCCGTGTTTGCGCTATGGGCTTGGCGCATGAACCAGTCCACCTTCACCATCCTGCTCGGCGGCGAGCTCCACCTCACGGAACGCCTAAAGGCGTCTGTCAAGGACAGCCGTTTCATTGCTGCGGATGGTGGCATGCGGCACGCAGCGGCGCTTGGCATTATTCCGGAGTTGTGGGTAGGCGATTTCGATTCGACGCCGCCGGATCTGCGCGATGCGTTTCCTGATGTGCCGAAGCAGCCTTATCCGGCTGCCAAGGCGGCAACCGACGGCGAAATCGCGGTGCTTGAAGCGATACGTCGTGGTGCCAAGAGGCTTATTCTTGCCGGCGCGCTCGGTGGCGAGCGTTCCGATCATGCGTTGGCGCTGTTGCTGTACGGGGTGAGCCTCGCCGAACAAGGCTTCGATGTTCTGCTGACCTCCGGTTACGAGGAGGGCGTGCCGCTTCTCCCCGGGGCGATCGAGCTGGATTTGCCCAAGGGAAGCCTGTTCTCGGTGCCCGGTTTCAGCGAGCTCAAGGGCCTGTTCATTCACGATGCGCGCTATCCGCTTGCCGATTTCCATTTGCCGTTCGGCTCGTCGCGCACCATTTCCAATGTCGCGGAAGGCCCTGTGCGCTTTTCGCTTGCAAGCGGCAGGGCGATCATTCTCGCCCGCCCCTATGACCTTTCCGGAGTCTGATCCTTGGCGCCTCCTATTCTTAAACTCGATGATATTTTTCTAAGCTTCGGTGGAGCGCCTCTGTTGGCCGGGGCTTCGCTGCAGATCGATCCGGGCGACAAAATCTGCCTGGTCGGCCGCAACGGCTCTGGCAAGTCGACATTATTGAAGATTGCTGCCGGGCTGGTCGAAGCGCAGTCGGGCGAGATGTTCCGTCATCCCTCGTCAACAATCAGGTACCTCGAGCAGGCCCCGGATTTCGGCGACTACAAGACGGTCGCGGCCTATGCCGAGGCAGGGCTCGGGCCGGGCGACGATCACTACCGCGTCACCTATCTGTTGTCACATCTTGGCCTCACGGGCGAGGAAGACCCGAATATGCTGTCGGGCGGCGAGTCCCGCCGTGCCGCACTTGCCCGCGTGCTGGCGCCGGAGCCCGATATCCTTCTGCTCGACGAGCCGACCAACCATCTGGACCTGCCGACGATCGAATGGCTGGAAGGCGAGCTGCGTAAGACCCGGAGCGCCCTCGTGGTCATTTCGCATGACCGTCGCTTTCTTGAAAAAGTCTCCACCGCCACGGTCTGGCTCGACCGCGGTACCTCGCGCCGCCTCGACCGGGGATTCGGTTCGTTCGAGGCATGGCGCGACCAGGTGCTGGAAGCGGAGGAACTGGAACAGCACAAGCTTGGCAAGGCGATCGAACGCGAGGAGCATTGGTTGCGTTATGGCGTCACCGCCAGGCGCAAGCGCAATATGCGCCGGCTCGGTGAATTGCAGGGCATGCGCGCCGACTATCGCGGGCACAAGGGACCGCAGGGCTCGGTGCAGGCGAATATCTCCGACGTCCAGGAATCCGGCAAGCTGGTGATCGAGGCGGAAAAGATCACCAAGGCGTATGGCGACCGGACGATCGTGGCGCCGTTCTCGATCCGTGTTCATCGTGGCGACTGCATCGGCCTGGTCGGGCCGAACGGCGCCGGCAAGACGACGCTTCTGAAGATGCTGACCGGTCAACTCGCGCCGGATGACGGCACCGTCAAGCTCGGAACCAATCTGGAGATCGCCACGCTCGACCAGAAGCGCGAGGATCTCAACCCGGAAGAGACACTTGCGCACTACCTGACGGACGGTCGCGGCGAGAGCCTGATCGTCAATGGAGAGCAGCGGCATGTGACGGGCTATATGAAGGACTTCCTTTTCCAGCCGGAACAGGCCCGCACTCCGATCCGCAAGCTCTCCGGCGGCGAACGCGCCCGTCTGATGCTGGCGCGCATCCTGTCGCGACCGACCAATCTCCTCATCCTCGACGAGCCGACCAATGATCTCGACATCGAAACGCTGGATTTGCTCCAGGAAATCGTGGCCGGGTTCGCCGGTACTGTCATCCTTGTCAGCCATGATCGCGATTTTCTCGATCGCACCGTGACGTCGACGATCGCGCCGGCCAATTCGGACGATCCGGATGGGCGATGGATCGAATATGCCGGCGGCTATTCCGACATGCTCGTGCAGCGCAAGGGCGCAATCGACGAACGCAAGCGGGCTGAGAAGGCAGACAAGGCGAAGTCGCCGGAGACAGCCGCATCTGCCTCCAACGATCTTCCGAAGAGCAAGGGAAAGCTGTCGTTCAAGCAGAAATTCGCGCTTGAAAACCTGCCGAAGGAAATGGCCGAGGCGGAGGCCGAGATTGCGCTGCACGAAAAGAAGATGGCCGATCCCAATCTCTTCGCCAAGGACCCGGCAACATTCAACAGGCTTGCCGGCGAGATGGAAAAGCTGCGGTCGAGCATTGCGAAGATGGAAGAGGAATGGTTGGAGCTTGAGACGCTGCGCGAAAATCTCGAGGGATGAATTTCCTGCCCATTTCAAAAATTCTATAGTTAACAAATAGTTAGTAAAAAATTATTTGTATCGGTGCGGAACATTCCTGTCCGCGCGCCATTATCTGGCTGTGTGGCAATTCGGGCAAATTGGTTTGAAACCAAAACATCCGATAGCAGATCTAAGACCAAGACAGAAATTGTGTCACGCCGGCAAAATGTAACGCGTCGTTGGCTGAAGGAATGATGTTATGGACCAGAAAGTGCTGATCGTAGAAGATGAAATGTTGATTGCGCTCGACCTCGAAGACATGGTCGAGAGTAACGGGATGAGTGTTGCCGGCATAGCAAATGACATGGTGCATGCCATGGCCGCCGCCCCGTTCGCAGACATCGCACTCGTAGACGTCAACCTGTCGGATGGGGCGACAGGCCCGGAGATAGGACGCATGCTCGCAGAGAAATTCGGTATTGCAGTAATCTTCATGACTGCCAATCCGGAAATGGTGGCAGAGGGCGTCGCCGGGACACTCGGCGTGGTCAGAAAGCCTGTAGCGCCCCGAGTGGTCGAACAGTCGCTTAAATATGCGGTTGGCCGGCGTACCGGCCAACTTGCGGCGGTCCCATCGGACATGCAGGTTTTTGCCGCCTAGAGTTATCTATCGGCAATCGGGTTGCCGGCGGAAGATCCTGCCTTCGGCAAGCGTTGATTGCATTGATAATTGATTGATTAGGGAAGCCTATTTACATCGCTAACAGAATGGGCATGATCGTGGCCAAGACCGAGGTATCTGCTCGCGAGGTCACGAGTAGCCGACAGAATTCAAGACTTTAAATGCCTCCGCGAGCGGTCATTTTGCTGGACCGCACGACTTTTGCCAATATATGTTTCGTACCTCGGATCGAATACGGACTGCATGTCGTCTGTTATGCCGCTGGCTCCTCTGGGGACCAGGCAGGCTATTCGTTGAGGGGACTTCCATGAAACGCGATTTTTTTCGCTCCGCAGTTCTCGGCTGTTCGGTTGCGCTTCTCTTTTGCTCGCCTGTATCAGCGCAAACGGCACCGCCGCCGGCACCTGTGACGGTCGCGAAACCGGTCGTTCGCGACGTGATCGACAGCGACGAATTCATTGGTCGTTTCCAGGCGGTGGATGAAGTCTCGGTGCGTTCGCGGATCGGTGGCTATCTGCAGGAAGTCCATTTCCAGGATGGCGCGATGGTCAAGCAGGGCGATCTTCTGTTCGTCATCGACCAGCGGCCCTACATCAACGCTCTCAACGAGGCCACGGCGTCTCTGGAAGTGGCAAAATCGACGCTGACCAATGCCGACGCGCAATTTGCCCGAACGCAGGCCCTCGCCAGCACCGGCAGCTTGTCTGCATCCAACCTCGACGACCGCCGCCGTGACCTGATCTCGGCGCAGGCCAATGTGCGTGGCTCGCAGGCAGCGGTCGATCGCGCGACCCTCGACATGGAATATACCAAGATCACCGCGCCGCTCAGCGGTCGTCTCGATCGCCGGCTGATCTCGGTCGGCAATCTCGTCCAGGCGGACCAGACGGTGTTGACCACGATCGTCTCGCTCGACCCGATCGACTTCTATTTCGACGTCGATGAGCGCCGGCTGCTGTCCTATGCAGATCAGGCTCGCCAGCGTGGAAGCAACCTGCAGGAGGGTGGCGGCGCGCTTGATGTGACAGTGAAGATCGCTGATCAAACGCAGCAGTCGTTCAAGGGAAAGCTCGATTTTGCCGAAAACCGCGTCGATAACGAGACCGGCACGTTGCGGGTCCGGGCGCGCTTTCCAAATCCCAATTTCGTCCTGCAGCCCGGTCTTTTCGGGCGGGTCGAAGTTGCCGGTTCCAACAGCTACAAGGCGATCCTCGTTCCGGATGAGGCGATCGCTGCCGACCAGGACCAGCGCGTCGTCTATGTCGTCGCCAGCGATGGCAGCGTTACCGGCAAGCCCGTTCGCCTCGGGCCTAAACTCTACGGCTACCGCGTCATCCGCGGCGGCATGACTGGTGACGAGACCATTGTCGTCAACGGCCTGATGCGAATCCGGCCCGGCGTCAAGGTTGCGCCGCAGATGAGCACGTTGCCGCCCGAAGCCCCGAATGCGGGGTCCGGCCAATGAGATTTTCCCATTTCTTCGTCGACCGACCGATTTTTGCGTCGGTTCTTTCCATCGTGCTGTTGATCGTCGGCAGCATTGCCTATTTCCAGCTTCCGGTGGCGCAATATCCCGAGATTGCGCCTCCGACGATCGTGGTGCGCACGTCCTATCCCGGTGCGGATTCGCAGACGATCGCCGATACCGTGGCGACCCCCATCGAACAGGAAGTCAACGGCGTCGAGGACATGCTTTACATGTCTTCCTATTCCAGCGCCGACGGCTCGATGGCGCTCACCATCACCTTCAAGCTTGGTACCGACCTAGACAAGGCGCAGGTGCTGGTGCAGAACCGCGTCGCCATTGCCGAGCCCCGTCTGCCTGATGACGTTCGACGCATCGGCATCACCACGGTCAAGAGCTCGCCCGACCTGATGATGGTCATTCATCTGCTGTCGCCAAGCAATCGCTATGACCAGCTATACATCTCAAACTACGCCCGTTCGCGCATTCGAGATCTGCTCGTGCGCCTCGATGGGGTCGGCGATGTGCAGCTCTTCGGCGAACGTCAATATTCGCTGCGCATCTGGCTCGATCCGGAGAAACTTTCAGCCTATGGCATGACGGCCGGCGACATCGTGCAGTCGCTCCGGGACCAGAACGTCCAGGTGTCAGGCGGCTCGATCGGCGGCCCGCCGGCTGCCGGGACCAACGCCTTTCAATATACGGTAACGACGCAGGGGCGCTTCTCTGACGCACGGCAATTTCGCTATGTCATCGTCAAGGCGACTAGCACAGGCCGTCTCGTGCAGTTGCAGGATGTGGCTCGCGTCGAACTCGGTGCCCAGGACTATGTCACCAACAGCTATCTGAACGGCAGCCCGGCCGTCGCGCTCGGCATTTTCTCACGCCCCGGAACCAACGCCCTGCAGGCGGCAGCGGATATCCAGAAGACGATGACGTCGCTTTCGCAGGATTTCCCGCAGGGGCTCGAATATCGCATCGTCTATAATCCGACGGAGTTCATCTCCGAGTCGATAACGGAAGTGTACAAGACGATCTTCGAGGCGGCGATCCTTGTCGCCATCGTCGTCCTGGTCTTCCTCCAATCCTGGCGAACGGCGATCATCCCGATCGTCGCCATTCCGGTTTCGCTGATCGGCACCTTCGCCTTTCTGCTCGCCTTCGGTTTCTCGCTGAACCTGTTGACGCTGTTCGGACTGGTGCTTGCCATCGGTATCGTCGTCGACGACGCGATCGTGGTCGTCGAAAACGTCGAGCGAAATCTCTCTTTGGGCATGACCCCGAGAGAGGCATCGCACACGACCATGAACGAAGTCGGGACCGCAGTCCTTGCGATCTCGCTTGTGCTAATCGCGGTGTTTCTGCCGACGGCCTTCATTCCCGGTATCTCCGGTCAGTTCTATCGACAGTTCGCCGTAACGATCTCCGTGGCAACCGCAATCTCGTGCCTCAATTCTCTGACCCTGTCGCCGGCGCTTGCGGCCATCGTGCTGCGCCCGCATGATCACAAAATATCCAACAACATATTCGCGCGCTTCGGCCGTGGCCTCGGCAACGGCTTCAATCGCGGCTTCGACCGAATGAGCAGCGGCTATTCGTGGATTGTCCGGCATGTCGTCGCCACGTGGTTCGCGCTCGGTTGCGCGCTCGTCGTCTTCGTCGGCCTGCTTGCGGCCACCTGGTACATGGGCAAGATCGTGCCGCAAGGCTTCATCCCCACCGTGGACCAGGGCTATGCGATCGTCGTCGTGCAATTGCCTGATGGAGCGTCGCTTGCGCGTACCGATGCGGTCATCCAGCGCGCCTCAGAAATCATCCGCAAGACGCCGGGCATCAAGAATGCGGTGGCATTTGCCGGCTTCAACGGCGCGACCTTCACCAATGCGTCGAACTCAGGGGTTATCTTTACGCCCTTCGACTCGTTCGAAGACAGATTGAAGAGCGGGGAAACGGCGGCCAAGATCATCGGGCAGCTCTATGGCAACCTGCAGAGCATCCAGGAAGCCTTCATCATCGCCGTGCCGCCGCCGTCGATCCGCGGCGTCGGCAATTCCGGCGGCTTCAAGATGCAGATCATGGACCGCGAGAACCCGGATATGCGCCGTATCCTGCCGCTTGCCTATCAGATGATGGGTGCCGCGGGGCAGAACAAGGGTCTCTCGGGCGTCTTCACCACCTTCTCGGCCAATAGCCCGCAATTCTTCCTCGCCGTCGATCGCGACAAGGCGCGAGCCCTGAATGTGCCGATCCCGAATATCTTCGAGACGCTGTCGATCAATCTCGGCACATCCTATGTCAACGACTTCAACGCTTTCGGTCGCGTCTACCAGGTGCGTGCCCAGGCGGACCAGCAATATCGAATGGACCGGGATGACATTCTCGCGCTGAAGGTTCGCTCCGCCACAGGCGCGCTGGTGCCACTCGGAACGCTGGTCGATATCAGGGATACGACCGGTCCGACGCTAGTCCAGCGCTACAACATGTATGTCTCAGTGCCGCTGCAGGGCAATCCTGGCCCCGGCATCTCGACCGGTACCGCGCTCGACACGATGGAGGGCCTGGCAAAGAACCTGCTTCCGGCGGGTACGACGTTCGAATGGACCGAGCTCGCCTATCAGGAAAAGAACACAGGCAACACGGCGGTCTATATCTTCGCGCTGTCGGTGATCTTTGTTTTCCTGGCGCTGGCGGCTCAATATGAAAGCTGGGTACTGCCGCTTGCGATCATCCTGATCGTGCCGCTCGCCGTGCTTGCAGCTCTCATCGGCGTCCATCTACGAGGGCAGGACAACAATATCCTGACGCAGATCGGCCTGATCGTGCTGATCGGCCTTGCGGCGAAGAACGCGATCCTCATCGTCGAGTTTGCGCGGCAAGCGCAACTGGAAGGGAAGAATGCTGTCGAGGCGGCGATCGAGGCGAGCCATCTGCGCCTGCGTCCGATCCTGATGACGGCCTTTGCCTTCATCCTCGGCGTCGTGCCGTTGATGATCGCAACCGGACCCGGCGCGGAACTGCGTCAATCGCTGGGAACCGCGGTCTTCTCCGGTATGCTCGGCGTGACGATATTCGGCCTGTTCCTGACGCCGGTGTTCTATGTGGTCCTTCGCTCGCGCCACAAGGTCACGGCTGTCACGAAGGAAGCCGTGGTCGCCGAGGAAGCCGCTAGCTGATGGGTGCGATAGGCCCGGCCGCTCGAATACGCATCACAGATGGGGATTGCGTGGCCGGTACTTGGTTACCAGTTTCTGGTTGATTTCCTTGGCGCCGGGCATATTGGCGCTGAGGTAGATCGGGGCTTGGCCGGATTTCGATAGTTCTGCCGCAACTTCGGCAAAAACTGCGTTGAGCACGGTCACGCCGATGGCGGTCGAGACGGGGCCGACTTTCAGTCCGCTTCCGGGCAGGTCAATGACAGCGTCGCCCGGCGGGAGCCCGTTGTCGAAGACGATGTCCGCGAGATCCGCCAGTCTCCGGCGGCCGTTGGCGATTGCCGTCGAATAGGCAAGGGATGTAATGGCGATGACCGTCGCGCCGATCTCCCGACCGTAGTCGGCAGCCTCCGTCGGTGCGGCATTGACGCCGGAATTGGAGGCGATGATCAGCACATCGCCCTGCTGCATGCGATAGCGCTCCAGGACCGGGCGCACGAGACCTTCGGTCCTCTCGTAGACCGAGCTGATGACGGCGCCCTCGTGCAGCATCGCCGAACCCACCAGTATGGGAACGGTGAGCGCCAGCCCGCCGGCGCGGTAGTGCACCTCTTCGGCCAGCATGTGCGAATGGCCCGTTCCGAAGATATAGACGCGGTGATCATTGCGCGCGGCCTCGCAGATGACCGCCGCCGCCTTCGCCATGGGTTCGGCGAGGGTTTCGCGCAGTTCTCCAAGCCGATGGATAAGGTTGGCGAAATAAGCGTCGGTGATCGCGGTCATTCCGGCCTCTTTCTTTCTCTGTCGTTCAGGCGGAAGGCTGGCCGGCCATCCAGGTTGCGGTTACCTCGATCGCATCGTTGATGTGAACGAGATCGGCGCGGGCGCCAGGCGACAGGTGACCTCGATCTGCAAGCCGCAGGAAGCGAGCCGGATAAGAAGTTGCCATGCGCAGCGCTTCGGCCAGCGACAGTTCGAGCATGCCGACGCCGTAGCGAATGGTGGAGGCCATGTCGACGTCGGAGCCAGCCAGCGTACCGTCTGCAAGCACGACCCGGGAGCAAAAGCCGCCTTCCTTGCGATAGACGGTGCGGCCGTTCAGCGTGAAACTCTGCTTGTCGGAGCCGACGAGAGACATGGCGTCGGTGACGAAGAACAACTTGCCTTCGCCGCGCTTGGCACGCAGCGCCACGCGCAGTGCTCGCGGGTCGACATGGTGGCCGTCGGCAATGATGCCGCACCAGGCGGAGGGGTGGTCGATCGCGGCGCCGACGAGGCCAGGCGTGCGGTGGCCGAGCTGGCTCATGGCGTTGAAGAGATGGGTGACGCCGCGGGCGCCGGCGTCGAACCGCATGTCGGCGACATCGGCGGTGCAATCGGAGTGACCGAGGCTGACGATGACGCCCGCTTCGTTGAGAGCCTGAACCTGGCGATCAGTCACCTGTTCGGCAGCCATGGTCACCAGCAAAGTGCCGATCGCCTCGCGAGCACGGATGAATGTCTTGACATCGCTGTCCTCGACCGGCCGCATGAGTTCGGGTAGATGCGCGCCTTTCCGGGCGGGCGACAGATGCGGTCCCTCCAGATGCAGGCCAACGACGCCGCGGTTTGTCTTGACTGCCTCGATTGCCGCCTCGATTGCTGCGGTCGATGCGGCGCCGACGTCGGTAATCAGCGTCGGCAGCATCGCGGTCGTGCCATAGGTTCGATGCCCCTCGGCGATGATGTACATTGAGGCTGGCGAGGGGTCGTCGTTGAGCATTCTGCCGCCGCCGCCGTTGACCTGCGCATCGATGAAGCCGGGCGACAGAACGCCGCCGGCAAGGCTGACGATCTCAGCACCCTCGGGCAAGCTGCTCGTGGATGTGATCGCCTGAACCCGACCATTGCCGATAATCAGCGCGTTATCCTCATGGAAGCGGTCGCCATCGAAAATCCTGGCGCCGATAAAGACCTTGTAGTCCATTACATCGTCTCCGTGACCTTGAGGAGATTAGCCGGCTTATCAGGGTCGAAGCCCTTGCGACGCGTTACGGATTCGATCAGCCTGTAGTAGCAGAGCGATGACACCAGCGGATCGAGCAGGCCGTTGCCGGTCGAGGGCGTGCGCAGGTTGACGCCTGGAAGCGCAGTCGTCGAGAAGGAAACGGCAGTGGCGCCGAGCTTCTGTAGCCGCTCCAGGGCCTGGGCGTTGTTGGCGAAGGCTGCGTCGTCAGGCGCAAATGCGACGATGGGAAATCCCGGCTGGACCAGCCGCATCGGGCCGTGCATCAGTTCGGCAAGAGAAAAGGCTTCCGCATGCAGACCTGCGGTTTCCTTGGCCTTGAGTGCTGCCTCGAGCGCAATGGCAAAGGCCGGGCCACGGCCACCGGTGTAAAGCGACGTAGCGTTGAAGAGGACGTCTTCAGCGGCCGAGGCATCGATGCCTGATGTGGCGGCTAGTGCTTCCGGCAGTCTTGCCAGACCGGCGTTCAGTTCGCTGCTGCCTGAAATAGCTGCCGTGACACCGGAAAGCGCTGCAACTGCCGCTATGAAGGATTTCGTTGCCGCGACGCTTTTCTCAGCTCCGGCATTGAGGTCGAGGACGATGTCGGCCTGCTTGGCGAGCGGGCTATCGGTGACGTTGACGACAGCGATCGTGGTCGCGCCGCCGAGCTTGGCCGCCGCCTGCAGCGCGATAATGTCAGGGCTGCCACCAGATTGGGAGACGGTGAAGTGGATGCCGCCTTTCAGATGCAACGGAGTATCGTAGACGGAGGCGATCGAAGGGCCGATGGAGGCAACCGGGATGCCGCAGGAAATTTCGAAAAGATATTTGAAAAAGGTTGCCGCATGGTCGGACGAGCCACGCGCCGCCGTCGTAATAACCGATGGCTTGGCTGTGGAGAACAGCCGCGCGATTTCGGCAAAGACAGGCTTTTCCTTCTCAAGCAGCGTCGCGACAACCTGCGGCGCTTCGCCGGCTTCCGTCAGCATCAGGGATTGGGTATCGCTCATAGGTCATCTCCAATTTTTAGTTCGGCAACGAAATCATAGGCGTCGCCGCGATAATGCGATCGGGTGTATTCAACGACGCGCTGGTCTTCCAGGCGTGAAACGCGTTCGATCAGCAGCGCCGGCGCTCCGGGCTGCACTTCAAGGATCGCCGCCGATGACGGATCCAGTGTGACGGCCGTCAAGCGCTGCAGGGCGTGGACCGGCCGGAAGCCGTTTTCGGTCAGCGCATCATAGAGCGAACCTTCACCGGCCGCATCTTGTCCAAGAAACTTTATCGGAATGACGGCGCGCTCGATCGCCAGTGGCAGTCCATCCGCCAGACGAAGGCGATCGAGCCGCAATACGGGCTCGTCCAGGCCGAGACCGAGCAGAAAGGTTTCTTCCGGCGCGGGTCTGCCGACCGTGCGCGAGAGAATGCGCGCTGCGGGGGATCGGCCGCGCGAGCGCATGTCTGCCGAGAAGGACGAAAGCCGCCACAACGACTGCTCCATACGCTCGACCTTCTGCGATACGAACGTCCCGCTGCCGTGGCGAGACTCGAGCGTGCCTGCAGACATCAGGTCGCGATACGCGGTGCGGACGGTGACGCGGCCAAGCTGCAAGGCTTCGGCAAGGTCGCGCTCGGCGGGCAACGCGGCGCCTGGCTTCAGCAGGCCTTCCTGGATCAACCCCGTCAATGCCTGCGCCAGCCGCTTGTACAACGGTCCGCTCAGGGCTGCGTCGCGCAAACCCCGGCTGTTCAGCTCAGTGATCAAAATGGTTCTATCCATGGCTCCACAATAGAACCTATATAGAACCAATTTGCAACATCAAATTGGCGACTATGGTTTTAACGAAAGCGGCCGGACGCTTTGCAGCATCCGGCCGGCAGCCTCGAAAATATCGCTGAACTCAGTTCTTGGTGAAGATGTAGTCCGTTTCCTGCCGAAGGACTTCGCCGGGGCGGAGGACGGCATCAGGAAAGCCCTCGTGATTGATGGCGTCGGGCCAGATTTGTGTTTCCAGGCAGAACCCGGCGAAAGGTCCGATCTTCTGACCATCATGGCCGGGGACAGGGACGTTGAGCTTGAAGCCGGTGTAAAACTGGACGCCCGGCTCCGTCGTGCGAACCTCCAGCGAAACACCCGAGTTGTTGCTGCGCGCGAGCACCGCGGAACGCTTTGCGGTGCGCTCGGGCGACAGGCAGAAATTGTGGTCGTAGAGGACCTGCTCGCTGCCATCCATGCGCTTCATCGGCGACATTTCGCGGAAATCGAAGGGCGTGCCATCGACCGGGCGCACTTCGCCGGTCGGGACCTGTTTCTCATCCGTCGGCAGATAGCCGTCGGCGGCAATCATGATGTCGTGGCCGAGCGCATCGTCGTGACCGTCGAGATTGAAGTAGGCGTGCTGGCAGACGTTGGCGAGGGTCGGCTGATCCGTCGTGGACTCGTAGGTGATCGAAAATTCGCCGTTCCCGTGGACCCAGTAGGTGGCCTGGATGGTGCAGTTGCCGGGATAGCCAGCGCGGCCGTCGGGGTCGACGATCTTCAGCACGACACGATCGGGGGCATGCTCGACGATCGTCCAGTTGCGTTTCGCGGTATTGTCCTTGCCGCCGTGGAGGTGGGTCACGCCCTTTTCATTGAGCTCGAGCTGGTAGTTCTTGCCGTCGAGCGTGAATTTGCCGGCGCCGATCCGGTTGGCGCAGCGGCCCGGCGTGGCGCCGAAATAGGACGAATGGCTGGGGTAGCTATCGAAATCGTCAAAGCCAAGCAGAAGCGACGGCGCATGACCTTCAAGGCGCAGATCCTGGATGACCGCTCCCCAACTTATGATGTGAGCCGTCAGGCCGCCGCCGCTAATTTTTACGCGATAAACGGTCTCGCCAGCCGCCGTCTTGCCGAAGACTTCCCGTTCCAAAGCACTTTCCGTCATTGTCGATCATCCATCCATGGCTGAAATTCGTGGCCCGACCCTGCCCGCATTTGCCCTGATCCGCAACGGCCCCGCCCCAAAAATTGGAACTGGTACATCGGTCCCTTGCGGCGGCAGAGGGGTTCGCATTGTTCCTCAAGCGCCCCGGGGAAGGTAAAGTTTATCGGCTATGCGTGCCGATTCTTTCAAGATCGTAGGGCGTTGTCTGGTAGATCTCGTTGATCCAGTTGCCAAAGAATAGATGGGCATGGCTGCGCCAGCGGTTCTGCGGCGTCAGGGCAGTATCATTGTGCGGGAAGTAGTCGTGCGGCATCTTGATGGGCACGCCGGCGTTCACGTCGCGAAAATATTCGTCCGCCAATGACGTCGAATCATATTCGACATGATTGAACATATAGAGCCGCTTGCCCGCTTTTTCGTGCACGAGGCAGATGCCCATCTCGGGCGATTCCATCAGGATCTCGAGCCCTGGCACCGCTTCGATGTCTCGGCGGCGCACCTCTGTCCAGCGCGATACCGGCACGGCGAAATCGTCGGAAAAGCCGTTGAGGTAGACCGAAGACGGTGCGAGATTCTGGTGCCGGTATACGCCGAACGCCTTCTCTTTCAGGGTATGCTTCGGCACGCCATGGAAATGATACACCGCGGCCATTGCGCCCCAACAGACGTTCAGCGTCGAGTGGACATTCGTCGTCGTCCAGTCGAAGATCTGCTGCATCTCGTCCCAGTAGGTCACGTCCTCGTACTCGAGCAGTTCGATCGGGGCGCCGGTGATGATAAAGCCGTCGAACTTGCGGTGCTTCATCTCCTCCCATGTCTGGTAGAAGGACAGCAGATGTTCTTCGGAGGTATTCTTCGCCTTGTGGCCGCCGATGCGGATCAGCGAGAGATCGACCTGCAGCGGCGATGCGCCAACCAAGCGCGCCATCTGCACTTCGGTCTTGATCTTGTTCGGCATGAGGTTGAGGAGGCCGATCTGCAACGGGCGGATATCCTGGCGGACGGCCACCGTTTCGGTCATCACCCGAACGCCCTCGTTGACGAGGGCTTCAAAGGCGGGGAGCGTATCGGGTATCCTGATGGGCATTGGTGTCACTCGAATCAAAACAAAAAACCGGCGGCGAAAAAGAATCGCTACCGGTCCGCATGCGGCCCTTTTTAGCGACTTATTTAACGTGGCTGCAAGCCGGCCGGCCAAATCACCACGAATTGCCTAAATAGCGCTGGACAGCTCACGAATCAACCGGCGAATCACTCTACCCGGCAAGCTAGGCGGCGGGTTACGACCAAGTCGATCGGAACTACGCACATTTGTGGAACGGCAATGGCCTGCCATGGGTGTGCCACAAGCGCTCTTTTCGGATATAATGGTGGTATTTCCAGTCCGCGAATCGACGGAACCCGCTTTGCCGGGCCGGGCGGCTCCAGACGTCGGCATGACGAGGCAAGCCGCGAAACGACGTGGAAGGCTTCATAAAGGTTTGAAGTGCAAACTATTGGGCGGCTGCATCAGGTTCAAGGCGCGATACCGGAGGGAACTTAACGTGATCGCGTAGATCCATCGCATGGGTGGACATGCGTGTCGGCCATGATTATCTGGGGGAAGACGTTGCAGGGAAGCATTGATGGCCGTCGATAGCCAAAGCAAGCCAAGCATACAGGGGGATGATCGTGTAGGTTATGAACTGAGCGTGTTAAGCAGGCTCGGGGTGATGCTTTCCGCTTTCTGGAATTCGGCCGTTCGCTACAAGATCATATCTTTGACCGTCGCGCTTTTCGCGATCATATTCATCACCGCCTATGTCCAGGTGATGCTCAACGAGTGGAATGCACCATTCTACGATTCGTTGGCGCGTCGCGACGTGGGCGAATTTTTCCATCAGCTCGGCGTATTTGGCATCATTGCCGGCACGTTGTTGATTCTCAACGTGATCCAGGCCTGGTTCAACCAGATGGCCGCGCTTTACATGCGCGAAGGCCTTGCCCGTGATCTGGTGGATCAATGGCTGAAGGGCAAGCGCGCGCTGAAGCTGGGCTCTTCGGGCCTGATCGGCGTCAATCCGGATCAGCGGCTGCATGAGGACGCCCGCAATCTTGCCGAAAGCACGACGGGCCTGGCGATCGGACTGGTTCAGTCGACGATCCTGCTCATCAGCTTCATCGGCGTTCTCTGGGAATTGTCGAGCGGTTTCATCTTCCACTTCCGCGGTTCGAGCTTCTCGATCCCCGGCTATATGGTCTGGGCAGCAATCATCTACGCGGCATCGGCATCGATCCTCAGCCAGCTTGTCGGGCGAAGGCTGGTGCGGCTGAATGCCGATCGTTATTCCAAGGAAGCAGAGCTGCGCTTCGCACTTATGCATGCCAACGAGTATATGCCGGCGATCACGGTTGCCAGCGGCCAGGAAAACGAGCGCCGGCGCATCAACGGCGACATCTCTTCGGTTCTCGGCGTCATTCGCCAGCTGGCGATCGCCAATACCAACCTCACCTGGGTATCTGCCAGCTATGGCTGGATGGTGCTGGTCATCCCAATCCTCGTAGCAGCGCCCGCTTATTTTGCCGGAGGTCTCAGCCTCGGTCAGCTGATGATGGCGGTGGGCGCTTTCAATCAGGTGAATACGGCATTGCGCTGGTACGTCGCAAATTTCGGCCCCATCGCCGAGTGGCGGGCAACGCTGATGCGTGTCACCGATTTCCGCCAGGCTCTGGTGGACATGGATATCAGCCGCGACCTGCCTAACACCATCGCAATGGAACCGTCCTCAGCGGACTCGCTGGTGCTGAAGGATCTGGAAATCTCGACTAAGACGACAGACGATATCGTCGAAAACGGTTTCCGAATCCGCGAGGGCACCGTTACCGTCAATGCCGGTGAACATATCATGGTCAATGGCGATCATGGGGTAAATCGCAAGCTGCTGTTCCAGGCGCTCGCGGGCCAGTGGCGCTGCGGCCTCGGCGAGATCGACCTGCCGCCGATGGAGCAGATATTGTTCATGCCGCACACCGCCTATGTCCCGGGCGGTACGTTGCGCGAAGCGGTCACGTTCCCCGAGGAAAAGGATGTATACGCCGATGCCGATGTCGAGACCGCCATCGAAAAGGCTGGCCTCGATCGGCTGAAGGGCAAGCTGGATACAAGGGCACGCTGGGATCGCATGCTCGATACGGACGAACAGAAAGCCGTCGCCTTTGCGCATGCCCTGCTTGCCAAGCCGCGCTGGCTGATAATGGATGAAACGCTGGAAGGTCTAGAGCCTGATATCCAGGAGCGTTTCGCAGGTCTTCTGACCGAGCTCAAGGATACGACGACGATCTATATCGGCCGTTCCGAGGCATATCTGCAGGCACTGTCGCCGCGGGTTATCCACCTGCAGGCACTGACGACGCCCGCCGGAGCAGTGAGCCCGGCAGCCGCGCCTACCGTGGCAACGACGCCTGCGGCTACCGGAGGAGCGTCAAAACCAAAGGCTTTTTCCGTAGCGTTTCCCAGCAGCGTGGAGCGTTCCCGGAGGAGATAGTCGGTCGCAGAAACCAATCCGGCTCCGCCGGAAAAGGAAACGCCCCGGGCTGTGAAGCACCGGGGCGTTTTTCTTGGCTCAAAACAAGCACGAGGCCCGAGGTATCAGTCCTTGGCGCGTTCGACGTAGGAATTATCTTCGGTCATGATGACGACGCGCGTGCCGGCATTGACGTGCGGCGGTACCATGGTGCGAACGCCGTTCGACAGCATTGCGGGCTTGTAGGACGATGAAGCCGTCTGGCCCTTGACGACAGGCTCGGTCTCCATGATCTCAAGCGTCACGTGGCGCGGCAGCTCGACAGCAAGCGCAATGCCTTCATGCATCGATAGCGTCACGGTCATGGCTTCCTGAAGGTAGGCCTTCTGGTCGCCCATGGTTTCGGCATCGACGGCAACCTGGTCGTAGTTTGCCGGATTCATGAAATGGAAGCCTTCGCCGTCTTCGTAGAGAAACTGGTGCGGGGTATCCTCGACGTAAGCGCGCTCGACCTGCTCAGTGGTGCGCCAGCGCTCCGAAACCTTAACACCATCGGAAATGCGGCGCATGTTGACCTGGGTGACTGGCGTACCCTTGCCCGGATGGAAGTTTTCAGCAGTGAGAACGACGTATAGCTTGCCATCGCTATCGATGACATTGCCCTTGCGGATCGAAGAGGCGATGACCTTGACCATAAGACTTCCTTGTAACGCGGCTTTGTGCGGCGTAGAGGACTTCCGATATGTCCTGCAAGACGCACGCAATGTTTTTCTTCGGGGCGCAACTAACCTAAAATCGTGGAAATAGCCAGCCTGTGTTGGCTGAGGCGATGAAGAAAGCTTGGAATGAAGCCTGCAAGCAGCAAAGTGTCTCCCTGGTGGAGCCCGAGCGTTCATGCGGACCGACGGCCGTTTCTCCTCGGGCGCAATGCCATCCAGGCGGCGTTGCGCGGCTTCTTCGCACGCGAGGATTTCATCGAGGTCGACACCGCGACATTGCAGGTTTCGCCGGGCAATGAGGCGCATCTGCATGGCTTTCGCACCGAGGCGGTGACCACGGACGGACAGGTACATCCGTTCTATCTTCACACCTCGCCGGAATTTGCCTGCAAGAAGCTGCTGGCGGCCGGCGAGATGCGCATTGCCTGCTTCGCGCATGTCTATCGCAACCGCGAGCGCGGGCCGCTGCACCATCCGGAATTCACGATGCTGGAGTGGTATCGCGCCGGCGAGAGCTACGAGAGCCTGATGACCGACAGCGCCCATATTCTGGCTCTGTCTGCAAGGACGATGGGCACGAAGATGTTCTCGTATCGCGGTCGCGATATGGACCCGTTTGCGGATCCGGAGCGCATCAGCGTCGCCGAGGCGTTCGATCGCCATGCCGGGATCGATCTGCTCGCCTCTCTCGGCGCAGATGGTGCGACCGATCGGGACCATCTGGCGTCGGAACTCCGGCGGGTCGGGATGCGCGTTGCCGAAGATGATCATTGGGCGGATCTCTTCAGCCGCGTTCTTGTCGAGAAGGTCGAGCCACATCTGGGCCTCGGACGCGCGACCATACTCGACGAATATCCCGTATCCGAGGCTGCCCTTGCCCGGCCTTCGGCGCGCGACCCGCGCGTTGCCGAGCGTTTTGAGCTCTACGCCTGTGGCGTCGAACTCGCGAATGCCTTCGGCGAGCTTACGAATGCCGACGAGCAACGTCGTCGTTTCGAGATCGAGATGGCTGAGAAAGCTCGCATTTATGGCGAGACCTACCCGCTCGACGAGGATTTCCTGGACGCGCTTTCGGTGATGCCCGAAGCAAGCGGCATCGCCCTTGGTTTCGACCGATTGGCAATGCTGGCCACGGGTGCCGCGCGGATCGAGCAGGTATTGTGGGCACCGGTGGCGGAGTTCGGCATATGAACATCGTACGCACGATCAGAACTGTCGATGATCTGGAAAAAGCCCGGCTGGTGGACGGCGGCGGCAAGGCGGCTCTCGAAGCGGTGGCGGCCCGCTATGCGATCGCGGTGACACCGGCGATGGCTGGCCTGATCAATCGTGCGGACCCGCTTGATCCAATCGCGCGGCAATTCATCCCCGACATTGCCGAGCTCGTCGCAACACCGGAAGAGCGCGCCGATCCGATCGGCGATCAGGCGCACAGTCCGGTCGAGGGCATTGTGCATCGCTATCCCGACCGGGTGCTGCTGAAGGCGGTGCACATCTGCCCGGTCTATTGCCGCTTCTGCTTTCGGCGCGAGATGGTTGGGCCGCAAGGTCTGGGTACGCTGGACGCCGATGCGCTCGAGGCCGCATTCGACTATATCAGGAGCCACAGCGAGATCTGGGAGGTGATACTCACCGGCGGTGATCCGCTGGTGCTTTCGCCGCGGCGGCTGCAGGAAATCCTGGAGGAGCTGGCTGGCATCGAACATGTCAAGATCGTGCGGTTTCACACCCGGGTGCCGGTTGTCGAGCCGCAAAAGATCGATGAGGCGCTGATCGCAGCGTTGAAGGCCAGTGGCAAGACGACTTATGTCGCCCTGCATGCCAACCACCCGCGCGAGCTGACGCCGGAGGCGCGGAGCGCCTGCGGGCGGCTTGTTGACGCGGGTATTGTCATGGTCAGCCAATCGGTTCTTTTGAAGGGCGTGAACGACGATCCGGATGTTTTGGCTGAATTGATGCGCGGGTTCGTCGAGACGCGTATCAAGCCCTATTATCTGCACCATCCAGACCTGGCGCCCGGCACCAGCCATTTTCGTCTGACGATATCGGAAGGCCAGGCGATCGTTGCCGGATTGCGCGGTCGGATCTCAGGGTTGTGCCAACCGACTTACATCCTCGACATACCAGGTGGTCATGGCAAGGCGGTCATCGGCGAAAGCGCCATCCAGGCGGCGGGCGAAGGATGCTATTCGGTTTCCGACTATCAGGGCGGCGTACACAGATATCCGCCGTCCGAGTAACGGCTGTCGCAGAATGATAGTTTTCGACAGAAAATGCTTAGCGATCCTTAACTAAGACGATTAGCGGAATGTTCCGATTTTTCTACTAAAACACACCTCGGGATAAGGCTGTGCAAGCGGCCGGCCGGTGGCTCTAGAGGTGATGATATGAACGAGACTATTCGCGGATTGCTTGGAAAATTCGGGGGCCTTCCTGTCGCAGTGGACCAGATCGCCGATGAGGCCGATCTCTATGCGGCCGGTCTTTCGTCTTTTGCATCGGTCCAGCTCATGCTCGGCATCGAGGATGCCTTCGATATCGAATTTCCCGACAATCTGCTGAACCGCAAATCCTTTGCCAGCATCGCGGCCATCGAGAAGACGCTCGATATGATCCTTCATAGCAGGAAGGTCGCCTGATGAACGTCGCGGTCGCAATAGCGCAGGACAGCCTTGCGGCCCGTGCCAACCGCGTTGCAGCGATTGCGGCCGAGCATGCGGACGCCGTCGACGCGGAAGCGCGTTTCCCTCGTGAAGCAGTCGATGCTCTACGCGCGGAAAAGCTTCTTTCGGTTCAGATCCCCATAGCGCTGGGCGGCGAGGGTGCGTCGATCACCGAGATTGCCGAGCTTTGCTCGATCCTCGGCCAGGCCTGTGCTGCCAGTGCGATGGTCTTCGCCATGCACCAGATCAAGCTGTCGAGCCTGGTCGAGCATGGCAACGGCAGCGAATGGCACTGCGATTTCATGCGGCGCATCGCCCGGGACCAACTGCTGCTAGCCTCGGCTACGACCGAAGGCGGCATCGGCGGAAACATGAGAAACAGCATCTGCGCCATCCGGATCGAGGGCGACCGCTGCTTTCTTGAAAAGGATGCGACGGTCATTTCTTATGGCGCGCATGCCGACGCAATCCTGATTACCTCGCGCAGCCATGCCGACGCGGCGTCTTCAGATCAGGTTCTGACCGTTTTCATCAAGGGTCAATACACGCTCGAGCGCACGATCGAGTGGAATACGCTCGGGATGCGCGGCACCTGCTCGGATGGGTTTCTGTTCAAGGGCGAGGCGCCTGCTGGCCAGATACTGCCGAAGCCGTTTGCCGAGATCGCGGCGCAATCGATGCTCGCCATCTCGCATCTTCTCTGGAGCGGCGTCTGGTACGGGATTGCCACCGATGCCGTCGCAAGGGCGCAAGCCTTCGTTCGCGCGGCTGCGCGTAAGTCGCCGGGCTCGCCGCCGCCAGGCGCGCTGCGGCTGGCGGAAGTGTCGAGCCTGCTGCAGATGGTCAAATCGAATGTCGTTGCCGGATTGAAGGTCTATGAAGAAGCCAAGGCAGATGCCGACCGGCTCTCGTCGATGGCTTTTGCAGTCGCAATGAACAACGTCAAGATCGCGTCGTCGGAGATGATCTTGCCGATCATCAACCACGCCATGCTGATCTGCGGCATCATGGGCTACAAGAACGGCACGCCCTATAGCCTTGGACGCCACCTGCGCGACGCGCATTCCGCCCAATTGATGATCTCGAACGACCGCATCCTCGGCAATACGTCGACCATGCTGCTCGTCCACAAACAAGACACAAGTCTACTGGGGTAATCGCCATGGATATGCAGACCTCGTTTCTCGATCGCCTTTTCGAATCCGGCCTTCTGATCGATACCGGTGTCGACGGCCTCTACGGCCGTAGCGGCCAGTTTGAAGACGTGATCGCCGCTTTCGAGCGGCTGATCGATGCGTTCGGCGGCGGCGATGGCGCGGAGGCAATGCGCTTCCCGCCCGGCATGAACCGCGCCATCTTCGAAAAGAGCGGCTATATGAAGAGCTTCCCGCAGCTCGCCGGCACGGTGCACAGCTTCTGCGGCAGCGAACTCGACCACATGAGCCTGCTCCAATGCATGGAAGTCGGCGACGATTGGACCAAGGGGCAGGAGCCGACCGACATCGTGCTGACGCCCGCCGCCTGCTACCCACTCTATCCGACGATTGCCAAGCGTGGCCGCCTGCCGGCCAAGGGCGGTCTTTTCGACTTGCAGTCCTATTGCTTCCGCCATGAGCCTTCGAAGGATCCGGCGCGCCAGCAGCTCTTCCGCATGCGCGAATATGTCTGCATGGGTACCGAGCAGCACGTCACCGATTTCCGCCAGAGCTGGATGGATCGGGGTGTCAAGATGATGGAAGCCGTAGGCCTCGACGTTACGATCGACGTTGCTAACGATCCTTTTTTCGGCCGTGCCGGCAAGATGCTGGTCAACAACCAGCGCGACCAGAACCTCAAATTCGAGCTGCTGATCCCGATTACCTCGTCTGCCAACCCGACCGCCTGCATGAGCTTCAACTACCACCAGGATTCTTTCGGGATCAAATGGGGCCTCAATCTCGAGGACGGCAGTGTCGCACATACGGCCTGCGTCGGCTTTGGACTGGAGCGCATCGCTCTGGCGCTGTTCCATCACCACGGTCTCGACGTTGCGGAATGGCCGGCCAAGGTGCGCAAGGCGCTTTGGGGCTGATCGTCTCAATGCCATCGGTGTTCAAGGGGCTCGATCCCGCGGCTTATTCGCCACACCCGCTGCATGACAGCGAGCGGATGTGGCCTGAAACAAATTGCTACGTCGACCTCTGGATCGAGGTGCTGAACACGCTGCGGCTGCCGCCGGAGGCGATGCTCGGCTTTACCGTGACCCAGGATTTCGAAGGCGACCAGTTCACCTTCTTCAAGGCGCCGCTCGAGGACCTGGAAGCGCTGTACGATATCCGCTGCACCGAGCTTGCGATCTACGACCGGATCGAGCGTCACGTCGCCGAGCAGATCAGCCGCGGGAGGCTTTGCCTCGTCGAGATGGATTCGTATTTCATGCCGGACACGCAGGGCGTGGCCTATCGGCGCGAACACGGCAAGACGACCGTCGCGATCAACCGCATCGATGTGGAAAAGCGTGAACTCGACTACTTCCACAATGGCGGTTTCTTCCAGCTCGGCGGAGAGGATTTCGACGGGATCTTCCAGCTTCACCTCCGTGAAGACGATATCCCGTTCCTTCCCTATACGGAGTTCGCGAAATTTCCGGATAGCCCGCCCGACAAGGACTCCATCCGCCAGACGTCGCGACGGCTTCTGAACTATCATTTCGGCCGTCGCCCGAAGACCAATCCGATCCGTGCCTTTTCGGCAGTCTTTCCGTCTCAGGTCGAAGCGGTTGCGGAGCGGCCGTTCGGTTTTTTCCATAAGTATGCCTTCAATACGCTTCGGCAGCTCGGTGCCAATTTCGAACTGTCGGCAAGTCACCTCGATTGGCTGTCTGCCGAATTCGCAGAGGCTAGCGCCAAGGCCCGCCTGATTTCGGAAGCGGCCAAGTCGGTGCAATTTCAGCTGGCACGCGCGGTGACGCGGAAGAAATTCGAGGCCCTGCAGACTGCGCTTGATCCGGCGGCGGATGCATGGGATGCGATGATGGGTCTGCTGGAGAAGCGCATCTAGTTTTTGATTTGGCCTGACCCTGTCCGAAGTCGCATCGCGGCATTCTGGGTCATGCCTTAGCCGGGGAATCTCGATGCAGGGACGTTTGGCAAGTATCGGCGCTGAGGAGACCCTGCTCAGCGAAGGATGGAACTTGGTGCTGACCGACGCAGGCTCCTGCGCGCTGCCGGCGGATGTTCCTTTTGCTACGCAGTTCATTCCAGCGACTGTTCCAGGCACGGTTGCGCAGGCACTGGAAAACGCCGGCCTGTTCGATCGCGACAACCCATATGCGCTGAACGCTCGCGACGCCTGGTATCTTTGCCGGCTTTTCGATGCGGAGGCAGGCGACGCGGTGCTACGGCTGAAGGGCCTGGCGACCCTTTGCGAGGTCTTTCTGAACGGCCAGAAAATCCTGTCCAGCGAAAGCATGTTCGAGAGCCACGATATCGAGGTGACGCTCCTCGGCGGCGACGAACTGGCGCTTTGTTTCCGCGCGCTGGAACCGAGGCTGGCCGAGCCCGGGCCTCGCGCCCGCTGGCGGCCGCAGATGATCACGCCGCAGGGATTGCGCATGATCCGCACGACGCTGCTTGGCTACATGCCGGGCTGGTGCCCGGAAATCCATGCGGTTGGCCCATGGCGACCGATTTCGTTGGTGCGCCAGGGAACGGTGGTCGTTCGCGATCTGACGCTCCGACCTGAACTGGCCGATACCGGAGAGGGGCGGCTATATGCCTCGTTCTTCGTGGAGAGCGAAATCAACGAGGCCGTCCTGCGCTGCGGGGCCTTCGAGCAGGTATTTGCCAAGAACGGCGGTGGCCAGTACGTGGCTGTCCTCAAGATTTCCGATGTGCAGCCGTGGTGGCCGCATACGCATGGGACCCCCTTCCTGTACGACGTGTCGGTGGTCATCGATGGTGTAGCTCACGACCTCGGTCGAACCGGCTTCCGCAGCATTTCGATCGATCGCGGCGAGGATGGCGAGGACTTCGCCCTCGTCGTCAACGGCGAGCGGATCTTCTGCCGTGGGGCGGTCTGGACCACTGCTGACATTGTTCGGCTTTCCGGCGAGCGCGAACGCTACCAGCCGTGGCTGGCGCTCGCGGCAGAGGCGGGCATGAACATGGTGCGCATCGGCGGCACCATGGCTTACGAGACGGCCGACTTCTTTGCCCTTTGCGACGAACTGGGAATTCTCGTCTGGCAGGACTTCATGCTTGCCAACTTCGACTACCCGAAAACTGACAAGGCCTTCCAGGCGCATGTCGAAACCGAGGTCAGGCAATTTCTCGGCGAAACACGCCTGTCGCCATCTCTTGCAGTGGTTTGCGGGGGCAGCGAAATGTATCAGCAGGCCGCGATGTTCGGGCTGCCGGAGCGCTATTGGACAAGTCTGATCACCGAGGACATCATTCCAGGCATTGCCAGTCAGTTTCGCGTCGATGTCCCCTATGTCGTCAATTCGCCCTCGGGAGGGGCCATGCCGTTTGCGCCGAATGCAGGCGTGACCCATTATTACGGTGTCGGCGCCTACATGCGGCCGCTGGACGATGCGCGTCGCGCGGAAGTTCGTTTCGCTGCCGAAAGCCTCGCCTTCGCACACGTTCCGCAGGACCGAACCTTGGCGCGGCATCTGGCGGTCCCGGCTGTCCATAGCCCGCTATGGAAGGCACGCGTGCCGCGGGATCGCGCTGCGTCCTGGGATTTCGAGGATGTGCGGGATCACTATCTGAATGAACTCTATGGCTTCGCGCCGGATCGGCTGCGTCGGGAAGATCCGGAGTTCTATCTCGATCTTTCGCGCGCCGTGACCGGCGAAGTCGTCGAAGCGACATATGCCGAATGGCGCCGCAAGGGATCCGGCTGCAACGGCGCACTCGTCTGGACATTGCAGGATCTCATGCCGGGCGCCGGCTGGGGCGTGATCGACTCGACGTGCGAGCCGAAGCCTGCCTGGTACGCGATGCGCCGCGCATTTCGTCCGGTTCAGGTGCTGTTGCTGGACGAGGGGACGAACGGCCTTGATGTGCATGTCATCAATGAGCTGGGCATACCGCTCGACCTTGACCTGGATGTCGTTTGTCTGCGCGATGGCCAGCAGGCTGTGGTCAGCGGCCGCAGGGAGCTCTCGATTGCAGCGCGGGGAAAACAACGGATTGCCTGCACCGATCTTTTCGGGGCGTTCTTCGACACCACTTACGCCTTCCGCTTCGGCCCACCGTCGCATGACGTGACGGTCGCGCGTCTGCATTCGCGTGCCACAGGAGCGCTGATTGCCGAGGCGTTCCATTTTCCGCTTGGCCGAGCGAAGGCATTTCATGCGGCGGACCTGCAGGCGTCGTTGACGCAGCAGGACGGAGATTGGTTCGTGGAGATAGCGAGCGATCGGCTGGCCCAGTCCGTTCACCTCGAATTCGACGCTTACCGAGCCGAGGACGACTGGTTCCACCTCGCGCCTGGCTCGACGCGTCGATTGAGGCTGTTTTCACGGGATGGAGTGACCAGCGATGTCGTTCCTTCAGGGCAGATCAAGGCGCTGGGTAGTCGGCGTATTTTTGAGATTTGACGGTGCCGGTCGTCTCTTTGCGGGTCGCGGCGTCGCCAGGGGAACCAATGCGCAGCGCCATCTCTTCGATCGAGTTCAGGTAGATTTCGCGGGCTTGGGCCGTCGTCAGATTATGGTTGGAGTCCGGGATAATTGTCAGGCGGACATCTGGGAGGCTCCTCAGTCCGCCGCCGTTCTTGCCGAAATGCTGCCAGAAGTGTTCAAGACCGATGTCATGGGCGCTGTAGATCAGCGACAGGATGACCTTGCGTCTCACCAGCGCCTGAAATCCACCGATAACGGCGGCGTGTCTCCTGGAGAGAAACGGGAAGATATCGAGGAGCGGTTGGCCGAGGCGGGATGCGCGCCACAGCAATGACGTCAAGACGTTGCGCGCGGCATTCTTCACGTCGATATTGCCCTCATAGAGCCGTCTCAGCGTCTGCAGCCGCAGGAGCTTCTGGCCGTAGGTCTCGAGTGACCGAGGGATGACGCGCAGAGCACCGTCGATTGATTGGCTTTGATCCCAATGGAAGACGTAGGGATTGACGGCGATAACGCCGCCGCAACGGACATCGCGAAGTGCCCCCTGGAAGGCAAGATATCCGCCACTGCAGCGACCGACGACAAAGGCCGGCAGCAATTTGCGGGATTCAACGAGGTCGAGGGCCTCGACGACGTCGTCCGGCTGGTTCTCCGAATAGAGTACCTGATCCGGCTCGCCGGGGCGGGGCGGGCTGTCGGCGACGTTTGCCGTATCGAAGCGTAGCGACGGTACGCCATTGCGCGCGAGGCTCCTTGCCATCGCAACCGACGTTCGCGCCCAGCCGGCGCTCCGGTCATAGGCCGTCGTCAGAAGGATAGCAGTTGCTCCGGTTCGCAAGCCGACAGGCTCGCAGAGGATGCCGAACATCCGGTCGCCTTCACCGAGGCGTAGCGGCGTTTCACGGAAACCGTCGCCGACAAGCGGTTCGGCGCTGCGGCCGACCGGCGTCGCCTTCCCGGGACTTGCGGACCTTTCGCCGGCGAGCGACCGGACCCAGCGCACAACCTGCCTGCCATCGGCAATCGGCATGGTGGCGATGGTCGGATTGGCAACCAGTTCGTCGTATCCGTTGTAGGCAACCTCCTCGACGCGGGCACCGAGGGTCTTCAGGTGCGTGGCGAACTCCAGATCGCCCGGGCGACCCGGTCGCGCCAGCACGAGGCAATTCGGCGCGGGCGAGGCCGTTGCAGCCATCAGGTTCAGCTTGCGGACATCGGCAGCGATCGCCTCCGGCATCCTCAAGCCCCCGATCGACACGCCGTCAGTTTCGCGTTGATGATCGGGGAGCCCCATGCCCTCGTCGATCATCTTCGACCAGACAGTCAGTTCGCGAAGATAGAGCCGGCCGGAAAGGGTAGGGGCCAGAAATCCGATGCCGTCGACGGTTGAAAGTCTTTCGGCAACGTTGACGGCAATCGCGCTGCCGAGCCCCTGGCTGACAAGGATCAGCCGCTCGCATCCGGAAAGCAATTTCAGCTCGGCGGCTGCGGCAATGGCAGTCTGCTCCCAAATGGCAAGGCCGCGGCTTGTGTCCGTCACATCCAGTGCGTCGCCCGTGCCTGCATAGTCGAAACGGAGGCTGGCAATGCCCGTGTCGGCGAGGTCTTCCGCCAGTATGCGCCAGAATTTCCGCGTGCACATTTCCTCAAAGCCCCACGGGCTGAGGAAGAGTACGGCGGCCTGGCCGCTTGGTGCCCTGGCCGGGGTGAAGAGGCCAACGGTTCCGGCGAATGTCACGGGGATAGCTGCTGCGATCGTCTCGCCGCTAGCGGTCTGCACGGTCAGGCTATTGTGCGAGGCCATTGCAGCCGCTCCTCAGGCGCGGCGAGGCGCAAGCAGCGCCAACGCTTGAATTGCAATCGGGTGAGCCCTTCTCGGCAGGCGCGAGGCGATCTGCTGCATCACCGCGATGTCATCCCCGGGCACTGCATTGAAGAGCCGCAATGCCAGCACATAGACGAGCACGCCTGCTATGACAGCGCTTGCCAGGCCAAGAAGTCCCGGCAGCAACTGTACGAAGCCATAGGCCGCCGCTGCGCACATCACCGATGCCGCGCCGACCTTCAGGAGGGCCGTGAACATGCCGCGCATCGAACCGTCGAATTCCATGCGACGGACGATCAGCACGCACATGATCGTGAAGGCCAGCAGGCGCACGATCGCGGCACCTTCGCCGCCATACCAGGGCACCACGGCAAAGCAGCCGACCAGCATGGTCGCGCTGGCTACGATGCCAATCAGGGTACGTTCTCTCATGCGATCCATGGAATACATGTATTGCGTCGCAATCTGCATGAACACATAGGGTGCCGCCGTCAACGCCAAAAATGCAACCATGCCGCCGCTTGGCGCAAAAGCTGTACCGAAGATGGTGACAACCAGTTCCGGCGCGATCGCCGCCAGCCCAAAGCTCATCGGCAGCGTGATGTAGGAAATGCTGCGAACGACGCCCTCGAAGACGCTGACCGGCAACTTGCCGGTCGCGTGCAGATGCATTTTTTCGGAATAATAGGGTAACAGGCTGCCGCTCAATTGTACCGGAAGCTGCAAGGCGAGATTGGCGATGGACAAGCCGACGGCATAAAAGCCGACCTCCTGGATACCCCAATATCTTTGCAGAAAGACAAGTTCGATACGATTGAGAAAAATCGAGCTGTTGATGAACTCGACCGACAGGACCAGCGACGAACGAACGAGGTAGTTCAAGCTGACGCCGCAGGAATTTTTCGACGCGACGGCGACCCGAAGAGAATAGAAGAACATCGGCAGACCGCCGAAGGCATAGCCGGCGAGCGCGCCGCTCACGCCAAAGAACAGCGCACCAAGAAGTACCGTCGCGAGCTGCAGAACGGCACTTGCAATCGTCAGCCTGAAAAACGGCGCGAGCTGTTGTTCGCCGATCAGGTAGTTCTTGGTATAGGCGCCGATCGACTGCGTTACGAAAAGGCCAGCTGTAATCCAGATGATGGCCTGGGCGTTGGGGGACGCCCAATGCAGCCGTTCCGCTTGCCAGTAGTAGGCGACGTAGCCGACGAGGATAATGAGCGTCGAGATGATCGTTGGCTGCATGAGATAGGCCGCGAAGCCGCGCCGTTCATCGGCCGAATAACCCTGGACCTTGAGTTGCGGCAGGAGGCGCAGCAGCGTTATGCCTGTGCCAAGCTCGGCCACCAGCGCGCCGGTGGTCACGAGCCAGAGGGAAAATGCAATAATGCCGTTAGCCTGGGGACCAAGTAGACGGGCGGCAATGATGGAGCAGGCGAAGCCGACGGCAAGCAGGGTCAATCCTGCCGCAGCGTTCAACGCGGAATTCGCCATAATGCTCTTCGTCATGAAGACTATCGTTTCCCTGACGCGCTCGACCAATGCATCAGCGCTTCCTAGTGGATACCGCCGCTCTATTTCAGATACCTTAATGTTTGCCGTCTACTCTTTAGAGAATTGTCGTTTTTACCTGCTTCCAAGGCATCTCACCCAATGCATGCAGCCGCATTCGCCTCGCTGGAGCCGAGCCATTGTTCAGCCTGATCGTCTGCACGATCGATCGCTTCGATCAACTTGAGCGGCTGTTCACATCGCTGAAGAGGCAAAGCCTCAATACTTTCGAGGTCATTCTCGTCGACCAAAATCCCGATGATCGGCTGGTCGGGATGATCACCGCCTTTTCGTCGTTTTTCATCATTCGGCATATCCGCTCTGCGAAGGGCATTTCGCGCGCGCGCAACAATGGCATAGCAGTTGCGACCGGCGCCTATGTCTGCTTTCCCGACGACGACTGCTGGTATGAGCCGAACACGCTCGAAGTGACAGAGAGGCTATTCTCGGCCCATCCGAATCTGGCCATCGTCACTGGCCGTACGCTCGATGCCGCTGGCGAGCCTTCAGTCAGCCCGACTGGTGACGAGCCACTGACAATCACGCGATGGAACTACCTCGCCTGCGGCAATTCCAACAGCATCTTCGTGCGCCGCTCGGCGCTGCACGAAATCGGCGGATTCGACGAGGATCTGGGCGTCGGCTCGGACTCGCCGTTTCAGAGCGGCGAGGAGGCTGATTTCCTACTGAGGGCGATCGCGGGCGGAATGACGCTCCGCTATTTTCCGGAGCTCACCGTTCACCACGACCAGGTGACCAGTGAATACGGCCCGCGGCAGATCGACAGAGCTCGCAAATACGGCCGCGGTTTCGGCGCGCTGATGCGCAAGCAGCGCTTTCCGGCGTTTTACGTCGCCTACCGCCTGGCGAGACCCCTTGCCAGCTGGCTGGTCGCCGCCGCGCGTCGCGACAAGGCGGCCGTGCAATACAAGCGCGCCTGGCTCACCGGCATCCTGGAAGGCTATGCGACGTGGCCGCGCTGGCGCAAAGGCTGACGTTGCGACGTTTTCGGCGTAGTGGCTTCGGCGTAGAGATCGACATAGCGCTCGGCAACCTTGTCCCAGGAATAGCCCGCGGCGTCGCCGATCATCCCTTCCCGGATGTCGGGGCCACTCGCCTCAAGCCTGGCAAACGCGGAGGCAAGTTCGAGTGCGGTCGCTTCCGGATCGGAGAAATCGGCGAGCATCAGAGTTGGGTGCGTTTCAGCAAGCGCTTTGTAAGCCTCATTCGTGTTGAGGATCGGCAGCAGGCCGGCGCTCATGGCCTCGATCGCAACTAGGCCGAAGCCTTCATATTCCGAGGCGGATGCGAAAAGCGACGCGCGGGCGATGATGTTGCGGATGGCAGAATTGTCGATCGAGACATGCAGCGCGACATGACGTGAAAGACCCCTTGCCGAAATCTCGCGCTCAAGGGACGACTGGTCGAGATCCGACACAGTGCCGATGATGTCGAGGTGCCAATCTGGGTGGCGTGCCGCCAGGACCTGCATGACGTCGAGCAGGCGATCGAGCCGCTTGTTGATCGAGAACCTGCCGATGGTAACGATGCGGCGACGGGCTTCGAGTGCTGCACAATTGGCGAACTTGGCAATGTCGGCGCCATTCTCGATCAAGACGGCACGCTTGCGTGCAATCCGCGAAAATAGCCTTCTGTCCGATTGACTGCAGCAAACGATCTGCCGGTAGGCGTGTGCGGACAGACGTGTCAGCAGGTTGAACCAGACTTTCTTAACTACGGCATATTTCGGCGTGTGGAAGAAACCGCCATGGGTCGTCGCGACCATCGGCTTGTGGTGGAGGAACTTGCCCCAGGCCAGCGCGTCGAAGAAGAAATCGACAGCATGCACGTGGACGAGATCGGCATCGGCCAGATGTTGGAAGACCTGCGGTGCAAGAGGGTAGCGGCTGCTGCCGGACCAGGGGATGCGGACGATTTCTAGCCCGTCGATGATCTCATGCGGTGGGAGCTTGCGCTCCGGGTCGGAGAACAGACTGTCGCAGGTGACGACGCGAATGCGGTAGCCGCGCGCTAGCAACTGATGGCAGAGATTGGCGACCACGTCTTCGAGGCCGCCTTTGTTCGGAAGAAATTGCCGGACAACGTGGACGATCAGCGGCCGCGTTTCGTTTCGCTCGAATGTCTCGGATATCGGCGCTTCTGCCAATCTCATCGGTCCACCTTCATGCCGCCAGCCACGTCTCGATGCGGCGCCGGACCTCGCTCTGGTACGGCCGGGCCTGCATCGGGATCAGGAGATCACTGAGGTGGTTAAGAAATCCTTAGTTTCGCGCGCCAAGGCGTCCGGCTTCGGGCAGCACGGTTAACGCCGATGTCCGCTCGGCAAGCCAATCACGCGTGCCGGCAAGTGGAACAACGGGTTCAGAAGGCCTTGAAAGTCAGCGTCGTCAGGGAGCGGACGATACCCGGTATGTTGGCAATATTGTCGTTTATGAACTTGCCGATATCCTGGCCTTCCTGGATGTAGACCTTCAGCATCAGGTCGTATTCGCCGCTGGTGGAATAAAGCTCCGATACCAGCTCCGTCTGGTAGACGGCGTCGGCGACCTCGTAGGTCTTGCCGGGCGCGCACTGGAGCTGAACGAAAATGGGATGCATGGGATTATCCTGGAATGGCAATGGCTCGGCCATCTCTTCAGGCGGCCGTTTCTATCATAATGGTCGAAAGCCGGTCGCTCATGCAAGTCATTCGTCAGCAATGATCAGACCTGGCTTGCTGCCTCCTCCACAATCCAGCTTCGAAATGCGACCAGCGGCGGATAGTCTGCACGCTCGATCGGGCAGGCGAGATAGTAGTGCTCGGCACTCTCGATTTCGTGCTCGACGGCCGCAACAAGATCACCGCGTGAAAGCTCGTCCTGGATGACGAAGGTCGGCAACAGCGCAACCCCCAGCCCCGCAATCGCTGCCTGCGCGGCGGTCGCGAACTGGTCGAAGAGCATGCCGTGGACGCTCTGAAATGGAACGCCATTGGCCGTGAACCAGGCTTCCCAGGCATCCGGGCGGGTGGTGATGTGCAGCAGGGGCACATCGAGAAGATCGGCGGCGTCTTCAAGCTGGTGGCTATTTCGGAAGGCAGCGCTGCAGGCGGGCAGCGTGCGTTCTGCCATCAGTGAGGTCAGCTCTGCGCCCGGCCAATGCGGAGCGCCGAAGTGGATTGCCGCGTCGATGGAATCGAGCCGGAAATCGAAGGGCGAGAGCCGCGTCACCAGGTTGATGGTGACGCCCTGATTGTCGCTCAGAAACTTCGGTAGTCGCGGTACCAGCCAGCGGGCGCCGAAGGTCGGCAGGATGGCGAGATTGAGCGTGCCGCCATGCGGGTTGGCACGCAGGTTCAGCGATGCGCTGGAGATGCGCCGGAGCGCTTCGCGGATTTCGCGGGCATAGCTGTCTCCCGCAAGCGTCAGGCGCATGGTCTGACGCTCGCGAATGAAGAGATCGACGCCGAGTTGCTCTTCCAGCGCGCGGACCTGGCGACTGACGGCGCTCTGTGTCAGATGCAGTTCCCTGGCCGCCACCGTAACGCTGCCTGTGCGCGCCGTCGCCTCGAAGGCGGCGAGCAACGAAATCGATGGCAGGAAGCGGCGTGCGGGCAGCATGGTCATTCCCTATCAGAATGAGCTTGTGAGTTTATATTGTTATTTCGGCTGTCAGGGCGGCTGTAAAGCTATTATCCTGTGCATTCCTGGAATGACCCCTTCGCAATCGCGCGATCGGTCTCGATCTCATTGTTGCTCCTTGTGGAGCAAGGCAGCAGAAACGATGCTCAACAATCCGCGCTCCCATGGACTATGGGAAAAAACTGCTCCGCAACCACCAAAGACGATGCCGATGAGTGGCGATCTGGCCGCTGATGTGGTCGTGGTCGGCGGTGGGTATACCGGCCTTTCCTCGGCGCTTCATCTGGCCGAAGAGGGAGCGAGGGTCGTCCTGCTCGAAGCCAACGAGATCGGTTTTGGCGGGGCGGGGCGGAATGTCGGGTTGATCAATGCCGGTATGTGGGTGATGCCCGATGACGTGCCTGGCGTGCTCGGGCCTGTCTACGGAGAGCGCCTGCTCGATATGCTTGGCAATGCGCCGCAACTGGTCATGGCGCTGATCGAAAAGCATGACATTGGCTGCGAGCTGGAGAGGAACGGGACGTTGCATTGCGCCGTCGGTTCCGAAGGATTGAAGGAAATCGAGGAGCGGGCCCGGCAGTGGGGCAGCCGAGGTGCTCCCGTGGCGGTATTGGACGCAGCCGAGACCGCACGTCGCGTCGGCAGCGCGGCCTATGCGGGATCGCTGCTCGACATGCGCGCCGGCACCTTGCAGCCGCTTGCCTATGCACGCGGCTTGGCCGAGGCCGCGATCAAAGCGGGCGCAAGTCTCTTTACCGGTAGCCGGGTAACGTCGACCGAACGGGACGGCGGCCGATGGGTGGTCAAAACCGTTACGGGCAGCGTTTCGGCAGACTGGATCATCGTCTCGACGGATGCCTACAGCACCGGTCCCTGGGAGCAGGTTCGTCGCGAGCAGGTGCATCTCCCCTATTTCAATCTTGCGACCGTGCCGCTCGGAGACAATCTTTGTCGTTCGATCCTGCCCGGTCGTGAGGGCGTGTGGGATACCAAGGAGATCCTGTCGTCCTTCCGCATGGACCGGGCCGGCCGCCTCGTCTTCGGCAGTGTCGGCGCCTTGCGCAACACCGGGGGTGCCGTTCACAAAGGCTGGGCCAAGCGTTCGCTGAGCAGGCTGTTCCCGCAGATAGGCGATGTCGAGTTCGAATGCGAATGGTACGGCCAGATCGGCATGACCGACAATGCGTTGCCGCGCTTTCACCGGTTTGCGCAGAATGTCGTCGGATTTTCAGGCTATAACGGACGCGGCATTGCACCCGGTACCGTATTCGGAAAGGCACTGGCCGCACACATCCTCGGGCGGGTCGCCGAGGAGGATTTGCCGTTGCCGCTGACCGACCCGCGCGACGCCAGCTTTCGTGCCGTCAAGGAAATGTGGTACGAAGCCGGCGCCCAGCTCGCCCATTTCACTGATGCCCGCTTCTGAGGCGGACGTTTTCATCGACCAGAACAACAGATATTGGATAGCCGACATGACCTTCGATCTTGCTCAAGAAACCAGCAAAGTCCTGACGGAACTCGGCGTTGCCGCCGAGCGCTATCAGGGTGGCACGTTGTCAGTCACCTCGCCGGTGACCGGGGCAGAGATCGGCCGCCTCAAGGAGCATTCGGCCGCTGAGGCCAAGGCGGCGATAGATCGTGCGCATGAAGCGTTTCTCGAGTGGCGAGCCGTGCCGGCGCCGAAGCGCGGCGAATTGATCCGTCTTCTCGGCGAGGAACTGCGTGCGGGCAAGGCGGCGCTCGGCCGGCTGGTCTCGATCGAAGTCGGCAAGATCACATCGGAGGGTCTCGGCGAAGTCCAGGAAATGATCGACATCTGCGATTTCGCGGTCGGCCTGTCGCGTCAGCTCTATGGGCTGACGATTGCGACAGAGCGTTCCGAGCATCGAATGATGGAGAGCTGGCATCCGCTCGGCGCAATCGGCATTATCTCGGCCTTCAATTTCCCTGTTGCGGTCTGGTCGTGGAATGCGGCGCTTGCCATGGTCTGCGGCAATTCGACGGTGTGGAAGCCATCGGAGAAGACGCCGCTGACGGCGCTCGCCGTCCAGGCGCTGTTCGAGAAGGCGCTGAAGCGCTACATCGCCGAGGGTGGCACGGCGCCTGCCAATCTGTCGACGCTGCTCATCGGCGGCCGCGATGTCGGCGAGGTGCTTGTCGACCATCCAAAGATTCCGCTGGTCTCGGCGACTGGCTCCACGGCCATGGGGCGCGCCGTCGGCCCGCGGCTGGCCAATCGATTTGCCCGTGCCGTCCTCGAACTCGGCGGCAACAATGCGGCGATCGTCTGCCCCTCGGCCGATCTCGACCTGACGCTGCGCGGCGTGGCGTTTTCGGCAATGGGTACGGCCGGCCAGCGCTGCACGTCGCTCCGCCGTCTCTTCGTGCATGACAGCGTCTACGACCAGCTCGTGCCGCGCCTTCAGAAGGCCTACGGCTCGGTGATGATCGGCAATCCGCTGGAGGCCGGCACGCTCGTCGGCCCGCTGATCGACAAGCCGGCCTTTGACAAGATGCAGAGCGCGCTTTCCGCGGCAAGGGCCGAAGGCGGGAAGGTCACCGGCGGCGATCGCGTCGAAACCGACGGCTCCGCAGACGCCTACTACGTCCGTCCGGCGCTGGTCGAAATGCCGTCGCAGACCGGGCCCGTCGTCGAGGAAACCTTTGCTCCTATCCTTTACGTCATCAAATACAGCGATTTCGACGTGGTGCTGGCGCTGCACAATGCCGTGCCGCAGGGCCTGTCGTCGTCGATCTTCACCAATGACATCCGCGAGGCGGAGACTTTCGTTTCGGCCCGCGGTTCGGATTGCGGCATCGCGAATATCAATATCGGCCCGTCGGGTGCGGAAATCGGCGGGGCCTTCGGTGGCGAGAAGGAAACGGGCGGCGGCCGCGAATCGGGCTCGGACGCCTGGAAGGCCTATATGCGCCGCTCGACCAATACCATCAACTACGGCAAGACACTGCCGCTGGCACAGGGCGTCAAATTCGACGTCGAATGACTTGCGGGTTTAAAGCAAAAGGAGCGGCGGCCTAACACGGTCCTCGCTCCTTTGATCTTTTGCCGGGGTTCGCTGCCATAGCTTCGCGGCGCCAAAACTGTTCCACCCCTATAGAGGGTGCTGCTACCCGATCATGCGATTGCGTCCGACGCAGTTCCTCCAAGCCAGCCGCCGGTGAAGCCGGCGCGCTCAAGGCCCTTGCGAAGAATCTGTGACTGCCGCATCAGGTTCCATATCAGCCCCGTGCGATCGTTTTCGATCATCATGACTAGGATGCCCTGGTCGATGCCGACCGAGCGGTCGTCGATCCAGCCTTCCGGTCCCCTGCCTTCAACTGTCGGATTGAATCCGCCGGGGAAGCGCTCATCGAGCAGCAAGTTCGGATAAGTGGAGAGAAGGGCCTTTGTGCCCTCAAGCGCCGCCTCACGGTCGAATGGCAGGCAGGCCAGCGGCGCCCAGGGTGCGATCGTGCCGTCATCCGGCCCGAACGGAGCGCCGCGGGCGGCGTAGCCCAGAACCTTGGGACGAGTGTTGCGGCTGTGCCGGCCGCCGGAAGGGTTGGGCCCGTCGCAGGCCGTCAAACCCCATATATTGCGGTTATAGCCGACAAAGTGGCCGGGGTTGCGCTCGGTGTAGTCCCGCTGCACCCCGATGGCGATTTGTGTGTTGGTGAAGTAGTCCGATTCCTTCTCGGCCATGAAGCGATCGCGAATTCCGCGGAAATCGATCCATGCGTGAGAAAACAGATGGATGAACAGCGGTCCGGCGTAGAGGAAGGGCTTTTCCTTGACCATCATCCAGGTGTAGGTCGAGGCAAATGCGTCGTAGCTCGACGCCGGGATCGGATGAGTAGGCGATCCCAGAGCCAGCGTATAAAGCAGGATCGCCTCGTCGTAGCCCTGCCAGCGCCAGCGCAGGAAGCCACCACCGGGTTTCCAGCCCATCGTCAGCGTCTGCCCTCTGTTCAGTGCCCAGCGCCAGTCCATGCGCTCGTAAAGCATCGTCGCGAGTTCGCGGATGCTTGTTTCTGTTTCGTCCTCGCCAGTGAAATATGCCGCTGCCGTCAGCACGCCGAGGATGAGAAGGGCGCTGTCGATCAGCGAGAGTTCGCTGTTCCAGGCGCGATGGCCGCGCTTCATGTCGATGAAATGATAGTAGAAGCCGCGATGGCCGGTAGCGTGGCGCTCCTGGCCCTGGCGGCTCTCGGCGAAGAAATTAAGCGTGGTCAGCACGATCTCGGCGGCGGCGGCCCGCTCGATCCAGCCGCGCTCGACGCCGACCGGGTAGCTGGAAAGCGCAAAGCCGACGGCCGCTATGCTGCAATGGCTCGTCTTGATGGAGGTGTCGGCAACCAGGCCATTTTCCGGATTGGTGTAGCGCAGGAAATAGTCAAACGCGGAGCGCTGCAGCCTGTCGACCAGCGCATCATCGGTTTCCGTGTCGTTGTTGCGTTGAAGCATTGCAAATCCATCCATTTACCGCCCCCATTTTTGCTTCAGCATGCGAAAGCCGCAACAGCAAATCAAACATGATTGATGGTGACACGCGATTATGGATGATTGCTTAATAAAGCGGCGTGTGCCGAATCCGGGGGCAAAGTCGCCATTTCCAAGGCTTTGCGGCCGAGAAATCCGCCGATATTGACCCGCCTGAACGGTCGCGACTGTGTCTTCACGACTAGTCTTGAGAAAAATTGGAGCGGGTGAAGCGATTCGAACGCTCGACCCCAACCTTGGCAAGGTTGTGCTCTACCCCTGAGCTACACCCGCTCATTCCACATTGGTCCGGGGGTAGTCTGTTGGACCGTGGAGGCCACCTTGCGGCGACGGGCGCTATATGGCCTAACTGTTTTTCAAATGCAACAGGGAAAATAACAGGGCGCCCAAGAAAAAATTCCGAGCGGCTTGGATTTTCGAAAGAAAGTCCTGAAATGCCGGCTGTCCTGGCGCTCGAAGATTGCCAAATCCCAGGCCCGGACGTATCAGAGGCGCTGTCATCGAAGCGTTCTATCCCATCTGCTATCACGAGTATGCAATGACCGAACTGTCTCCCAAGACCCGCGACGACCTTCTTCGTTTCCTCGACGAACTCGGGATCAAGCATAATACCAAGGACCATGCGCCGGTGTTCACGGTCGCCGAATCGGTATCCCTGCGCGACGAAATCCCGGGAGGGCACACCAAGAACCTGTTCGTGAAGGACAAGAAGGACAATTTCTTCCTGCTGACGGTCGAGGAGAATGCGGCCGTCGACTTGAAGACGGTTCACACTGTTATCTCTGCAGCGAGCAAGGTCTCGTTCGGAAAACCGGAAAAGCTGATGGAGTATCTTGGGGTGGTCCCCGGTTCGGTGACAGCATTCGGCGCCATCAACGATACGGAGAAGAACGTGACCTTCGTGCTGGATGCCGATCTGATGGCGCACGACGTCATCAATTGCCATCCGTTGTCGAACGACGCGACGACATCCATCGGCAGCCGCGATCTCGTCCGGTTCATGGAGGCCACGGGCCATGCGCCGCTTATCTTGAAAGTGACGGCCTGAGATACGATTTAACGCTACAATAATGGCCCGGAACGCCGGGCAGGCGGGAGACATTCATGAGCGGCTCAGACAATCCATACAACGCCTCCCTAGGCGGCCAGATGTCGGCCTCGGTCAATCTCGGCGCGGCGCCTCAGAGCGCGTCCTACATCAAGGACACCAGTACTGCGACCTTTCCGCGAGACGTTATCGAGGAATCCCGCCATCAGCCGGTGCTCGTCGATTTCTGGGCGCCGTGGTGCGGTCCGTGCAAGCAGCTGACGCCCGTACTGGAGAAGGTCGTCAACGAGGGTGGCGGCAGGGTCAAGCTGGTCAAGATGAACATCGACGACCATCCTTCCATCGCCGGGCAGCTTGGGATCCAGTCGATCCCGGCGGTTATCGCTTTCGTCAACGGCCGCCCAGCTGACGGGTTCATGGGTGCGGTTCCCGAAAGCCAGGTCCGTGAATTCATTGATCGCCTTGCAGGTCCCGCCCGCGGCGAGGACGACGACGCGGCGCAGATCGCGTCGATCCTCGAAGAGGCGGCCGCGCTACTTGCGAGCGACGATATCAATGGTGCGGCCGAGCTATTCGGCGCGGTGCTGCAGGCCGATCCGGAGAATGCCAAGGCGCTGGCCGGCATGGCCGAATGCATGATCGCCGCCGGGCAGACCGATCGAGCCCGCGAAGCGCTGGCCGACCTGCCGGATACGCTTGCCCAGGATGCCGGCATACTTGCCGTAGTGAAAAAGCTTGACCAGATCGATGAAGCGCGCAAGCTGGGCGATCCGGCAGCGCTGGAGCGTGCGCTGGCGATCAACCCTGACGATCACGAAGCCCGCATCAGCCTTGCCAAGATTCTCAATGTCCAGGGCAAGCGCGACGACGCTGCCGAGCATCTTTTGACTGTCATGCGTCGGGACCGCACATTCGACGACGATGGCGCGCGCCGGCAGCTTCTGCAGTTCTTCGATGTGTGGGGCTTCAAGGATCCGGCCACGGTGACGGCTCGGCGTAAATTGTCCTCGATCCTGTTCTCGTAAAGTTTTGCGCGCTACCTTGCGTTTTAGGCAGTGGGCACCACATTTTCGTCAGGGACGATGAATATGACAGAGTTGTCGCAGCCAATGCGACAAAGGCGGGAACTGCGTTCATGCAAGTCGGGAATGCGAGATATCTGAAGCCGAACGATCTGCCGGATTCCGTCGCCGTCTTTCCGCTTTCGGGCGCCCTCCTGCTGCCGGCTGGTCAATTGCCGCTGAATATCTTCGAGCCGCGGTACCTCGCGATGTTCGATGCCGCCATATCGAGCAACCGGCTGATCGGGATGGTGCAGCCTGCCTTAGGCGAACAGTCCGATACGACACATCTGGCGCAGGTGGGATGCCTCGGCCGGATCACGTCGTTCGCAGAGACCGGCGACGGCCGTTATATCGTTTCGCTCACGGGTATCTGCCGCTTCCGTCTGCTCGATGAGGTGGGGGGCCATCATCCCTACCGCAGCTTCCGTATCGCGCCCTTCATCGCTGATCTGAAATCACGCGACGAAGAGGACGCCGTCGATCGCGCCTCATTGCTTGCCGCCTTCAAGGCCTATCTCGAAGCCAACAAGCTGGAGGCCGACTGGGAGAGCGTGGAGCGGGCGAGCAACATGACTCTGGTCAATTCGCTATCAATGATGGCGCCTTTCGAGCCGGCCGAAAAGCAGGCGCTGCTCGAGGCCCCCGATTTGAAGACCCGAGCGGAAACGTTCATTGCCATTACCGAGATCGTCCTCGCCCGCAGCTTCGGCGATTCCGATTCGGTCCTTCAGTAGGCGGATCTCCATGGACGAAACCGTCAGCAAAGTGGACACAAAGCTTCTGGACCTTTTGGTCTGCCCGCTCACCAAGGGCCGACTTAGCTATGATCGCGAGAAGAACGAGCTCATCTCCGAAAAGGCGCGTCTTGCCTACCCGATCCGAGACGGCATCCCGATCATGCTGATGTCAGAGGCCCGCCGGATCGAGGATTGAGTGCTTTCCGCTCTTGATCGCAAAACCGGCATCCATTTTCCCGGAAAATGCCCTAGATCGTTTCGCCGGCGAGGAGCCGCGGATTGCTTGATGTCGTCGTGCCCGCGGCCTGGCCGATGAAGTAGGATTTGAGCTTGGGCATTCGCTCGACGAGGCCGAGACCAAAATCCCGGGCTATCCTGATCGGCGCGAGATCGTTGGAAAACAGCCGGTTGAGCACGTCTGTCGTGACGCCCATGCGGAACGTGTCGAAACGACGCCAGGTCTGATAGCGCTCCAGTGTGTGGATGGAGCCGATATCGAGGCCGAGGCGATCGGCTTCCACGACCGTCTCAGCAAGTGCTGCCACATCCTTGAAGCCGAGATTGAGCCCCTGGCCGGAAATCGGGTGGATGCCGTGGGCGGCGTCGCCGGCAAGCGCGAACCGCGGTGCGACAAAGGCACGGGCAAGGGTGAGGCTGAGCGGGAACGCGCGCTTGCCGCCGATGACCTTCAGGCCCCCAAGCTTGTGACCGAAGCGGCGCTCCAGTTCCTCCTCGAAAATCAGATCGTCGGAGGCGACGAGCCGATCCGCATCGGCGGTGCGTTCCGTCCAGACGAGCGAGGAGCGATTGTTCTTCAGCGGCAGGATCGCGAACGGGCCCGAGGGCAGGAAGTGCTCCTCGGCGCAGCCATTGTGCGGGCGCTCGTGCTCGACGGTGGCAACGATACCTGACTGTCCGTATTCCCAATTGACGGTCTTGATGCCGGCCATGTCGCGGAGCGTGGAGCGGACGCCATCGCAGGCGACCAGCAATTTCGCTTCCAGCGTCGATCCGTCCGAAAGCGAAAGGGTGACACTGGCGTCGCCGGTGGTGAAATCGGCGGCAGAAAGGCCGTGGCGAATTTCAATACCCAGACGTTCGCAGGCGCCGCGCAGAGCCGCGACCATCGTCACATTCGGCACCATATGGGCGAAGGGCTGGCCTTCGGCGACCTCGCCATCGAAGGTCAGGAATACGGGGCGAACCGGATCGGACGTGCGGCTATCGGTCACGATCATGCGGGTGATCGGCTCGGCTTCCGGCAGGATCTCGTCCCAGACGCCGAAAACAGACAGCATCTTCGAAGCAGCGGCGATGATGGCGGAAGCGCGGGTATCGTTCTTCCAGACGTTTTCGGGCGCGGCCTCGACGACCATGACATCGAGATGGGGCGCTGCCTGCTTGACGGCAACCGCTGCTGCCAGACCCACGTAGCCGCCACCCACCACCAGCATGTCCAACATCGCGCGCTCCCGTTCCTCGTCATCCATTCCTGATCTATATAGAACAGGAAGCGATCCGTTCCTACCGTTGGAGTATGCCAAATGACGCGCGAGACAGACAAGCCGACCGCCATGGAGCAACTGATCGCGACGCTCGATCTCGAGCAGCTCGAGGTCAATCTCTTTCGCGGCAATAGTCCCGAGGCCGGCTGGCAGCGGGTGTTTGGCGGCCAGGTCATCGGCCAGGCCTTGATGGCGGCGCAGCGAACCGTTGAAAGCGACCGCTTCGTGCATTCTCTGCATGCCTATTTCATGCGTCCCGGCGATCCCTCCGTGCCGATCGTCTATCAGGTGGAACGCCTGCGCGATGGCTCGAGCTTCAACACGCGGCGGGTTCTCGCAATCCAGCATGGCCAGGGGATCTTCGCGATGTCGGCCTCTTTCCAGATCGACGAACCCGGCTTTGATCATCAGATCGGGATGCCCAATGTGCCGGTGCCCGAGGCGCTGCTCGGCGAAAAGGAAATCAAGGAGAAATATCTTGTGCATGCGCCGGAGCCGATCCGCAAATATTGGGAGCGGGAACGGGCGATAGAGATCAGGCCGGTTTCGCTGACGCATTATTTCTCGAATACGAAGCTCGACCCGCGCCAGAATGTCTGGGTGCGAGCCAACGGACCGGTGCCGGACGATCGCGTCTGTCAGGCGGCGGTACTCGCCTATCTTTCCGACATGACGCTTCTCGATGCAGCCCTCTATGCGCACGGGACATCGGTGTTCGATCAAAGCCTCCAGATCGCCAGCCTCGACCACGCGATGTGGTTTCATCGACCCTGCAAGCTCGACGACTGGCTTCTCTATGCGCAGGATAGTCCGAGTGCTTTTGGAGCCCGCGGCATAGCCCGCGGTAGCCTTTTTACGCGATCCGGTGTCCTGATTGCGTCCGTCGCCCAGGAAGGGCTGATTCGGAAAAAGGCAAATGATTAACTAGTGTGCATTTTTTTTAATTTGCCTATTGTTTATGCGATTACTCGCCTGCCATTTGCATCTTTATTAGGACCGACAATTATAATCTTTACTTTTCAATAACTTATCAACCAGTTCGAATCTGGCACGCCCTTTGAATGTGTATGTCCGGTCGCTGCTTGATTTGATGTCAGCGGGCAAGGAGAGTCGGCTCCGTGCCGAGGGTAAACAAAGGATGGGAACCAGATGAAAATTGTGATGGCCATAATCAAGCCGTTCAAGCTCGATGAGGTCCGCGAGGCCCTCACGGCGGTCGGCATTCAGGGCCTGACCGTGACAGAAGTGAAGGGTTACGGTCGCCAGAAGGGACATACCGAAATTTACCGCGGTACTGAATACGCGGTGAGCTTTCTTCCAAAGCTGAAGATCGAAGTCGCAGTAGCAACCGAAATCGTCGACAAGGCAGTCGAAGCCATTGCCGCTGCCGCCAAGACCGGCCAGATCGGCGACGGCAAGATCTTCGTCTATTCGATTGACCATGCCGTGCGCATCCGCACTGGCGAAACCGATTCAGAAGCGCTGTAAGTCACGGCCGATCAGGGAGTTTTTTGCAATGTCGTTTCCTAAGTTTTCTTCCACGCTTGCCAGGGTGGGCGCTGCATCCGCAGCCCTGCTAGCCCCGGCAATCGCATTTGCGCAGACGGCTGCGCCGGCTGCTACTGACGCCGCTGCCGCTGCTGCTCCTGTCGTCGACAAGGGCGATACCGCCTTCATGTTCATCTCGACGATCCTCGTGCTGTTCATGCTGGTTCCAGGCCTCGCCCTGTTCTACGGCGGCCTGGTTCGCGCGAAGAACATGCTTTCCGTTCTCATGCAGTGCACGATGATCGGTGCGGTCGTCATGCTGATCTGGGTGATCTACGGCTATTCGTTTGCCTTCGGCGGCGGCACCAGCCCATATTGGGGCGGCACTGCCAAGATGTTCCTGATGGGGGTCAACACGACGACCACGGCTGCGACCTTCTCCAAGGGCGTCGTCATTCCTGAGTTCATCTTCATGCTCTTCCAGATGACCTTCGCCGCCATCACGCCGGCACTGATCATCGGCGCCTATGCCGAGCGCATCAAGTTCTCCGCATCGGTACTCTTCTGCGCATTGTGGGCAACCTTCGTCTACTTCCCGATCGCCCACATGGTCTGGGATTCGAACGGCTTCCTCTTCAAAATGGGCGCCCTCGATTTCGCAGGCGGCACCGTCGTTCACATCAATGCTGGCATCGCCGGTATCTGCGGCGCTCTCCTGATCGGCAAGCGCACCGGCTACGGCAAGGACATGATGGCTCCGCATTCCATGACGCTAACCATGGTCGGCGCCTCCATGCTCTGGGTCGGCTGGTTCGGCTTCAACGCCGGCTCGAACCTCGAAGCTTCGGGCGGCGCGATGCTTGCCACCGTCAACACCTTCATCGCGACGGCAGCCGCCATCGTCTCCTGGTCGGTTGTTGAAACCTTCACCCGCGGCAAGGCCTCCATGCTCGGCGGCGCTTCCGGCATGGTTGCCGGCCTCGTTGCCATCACGCCTGCCGCCGGTATCGCCGGTCCTATGGGCGCAATCGCCATGGGCCTCATCGTCTCGCCGCTTTGCTACTTCTTCGTGTCGGTCGTAAAGAACAAGTTCGGCTATGACGACACGGCTGACGTCTTCGGCGTTCACTGCGTCGGCGGGATCTTCGGTGCGCTTGCAACCGGCATCTTCGCCAGCGCATCGCTCGGCGGCGTCGGCTATGCAGAGGGCGTTACCATGAGCAGCCAGTTCATGGTTCAGCTGACGGCTGTCGTCACCACCATCGTATGGTGCGGCGTCGGCTCGCTCATCCTCTACAAGGTCGTCGACGTCGTCGTCGGCCTGCGCGTCACCGTCGAAGCCGAACGCGAAGGTCTCGACCTCGCTTCTCACGGCGAAGCAGCCTACCACGCGTCTTGATTTCAAGAGCTTGCGGTGGCGGAGCAATGTCTTCGCCACCGCTAAACGTCCCGTCGCGGCCTATCGAAATATAAGCCGCTTTTGGCCCGAACCTCTGGTTCGGGCTTTTTTTGTTGCCGGCCTAGTTCTTGCGCTCAACATAAACCAATAGAAGGTGCCGTCCCGGCCTGATGGTTAATAGGGCATTAACCCTGGTCTGATTAGGTGGAGCGGATTCATCGGGCGGGCGGCATGTGGTCGATTCGTCCCGGTATTTGCCAACTGACGGGCTGGGCACTATGGGCAGAAGCAATTCGGCGGCACTGGACGGTCGTCCCGTCCGCTTTACGCTCTCGACATTCGTATTGAGGCAGATCACCGGTCTTGCCGGATTTGCCTTGTTCCTCGTACTGGCGCTGGCAGTCGCAGCGCTGGCGACGTGGAACGTGCTGGACCCGAGCTATTCCTACGCAACCGGCAACTCGCCGACAAATATCCTCGGCTATACCGGTGCCGCCTTTGCCGACATCGTCATGCAGGCGCTCGGCCTTTCCAGCGTGCTCGCCATGCTTCCGGTTGTCGCATGGGGCCTTGCGCTTGTCTCCGGCCGTAGAATTGATCGTCTTCCCGCCCGTCTCGGTGCATGGGTGGCAGGCGCGATCGCGGCTGCCGCAGTCGTCGGCTGCTTTCCGGCGCCGCTGACCTGGCCGATCCCGAACGGCATCGGCGGCGTGATCGGCGATATGATCCTGCGCTTTCCGGCTCTGTTCGTTGGAGCCTATCCAAGCGGTCTTTTCGCGATCGTGCTCGGCTGCATCTTCGCTGTCCCGACCGCGTGGCTCATGCTGTTTGCGTCCGGCATTATCGGCCGCACCATCCTCGACGAAGATGAGGACGTCTTCGACGATGCTCCGAGCCGCGCCCGCACTGTCGGCGACAGCGACGACGAGGATGACGGCGACGGTGGCTTCCTTGCCTTCGGAGCGATCATCCACGTCTGGTATAATGCGCAGGCCCGCATGCGCCGCCTGTTCGGCATGGGCCCGCGCAAACGGCGCGATCATGCCTTCGATGCCCCTTACGATTTCAACGACGACGAGTTCGGCACGCTCAACGAGCCCGTTCGCGCCAAGACACCCGTCACGCGCGGCGAGCGGCTGGAACCGTCGCTGGAGGGGCCTGCTTCACGCCGTATCGTTTCGGCGCCTCCCATCAGCGTCGGCAATGACGATGAGGATGAGGACGACAACGATCTGCCCTTCGATATGGGAATGAGGCGCCCCAGGGATATCCTGCCGGATGAGGACGACTGGGCCATCAGCCCCGCCTCGGCCAAGCCTTCCGGTGCACATGCCGGGCATCGGGTCATTCCTCCTGCAGCGCGGCCGAAACCAGGTATTCGCGCCGAACGCGAGGCGCAGACATCCTTCATCCGCCCGCAAGGCTTCCAGCTTCCAGCGGTGCATCTCCTTGCAGAGCCACGCGCGATCGTTCGCGATTCGACGCTTTCCGCTGATGCGCTGGAACAGAACGCCCGCATGCTTGAAGGCGTGCTGGAGGACTTCGGCGTCAAGGGCGAGATCATCCACGTCCGCCCGGGTCCCGTGGTGACGCTCTACGAACTCGAGCCTGCGCCTGGTATCAAGTCGTCGCGGGTCATCGGGCTTGCCGATGATATCGCTCGCTCGATGAGCGCGATTGCCGCCCGCGTCGCGGTGGTACCGGGCCGCAACGCCATCGGTATCGAACTGCCGAACAATATTCGTGAAACGGTATATCTGCGCGAGCTGGTGGCCAGCCGCGACTTCGAGGGCTCCAAGGCAAAGCTCGCGATGGCGCTCGGCAAGACGATCGGCGGCGAACCCGTCATCGCCGATCTCGCGAAGATGCCGCATCTGCTGGTGGCCGGGACGACCGGTTCCGGTAAGTCGGTTGCCATCAACACCATGATCCTGTCGCTGCTCTACCGGCTGACACCCGAGCAGTGCCGCCTGATCATGATTGACCCGAAGATGCTCGAACTGTCCGTCTATGACGGTATTCCGCACCTGCTGTCGCCCGTTGTCACCGATCCGAAGAAGGCCGTTGTGGCGCTGAAGTGGACCGTCCGGGAGATGGAAGAGCGCTACAAGAAAATGTCGAAGATCGGCGTGCGCAATATCGACGGCTTCAATACCCGCGTCGAGCAGGCAGCCGTCAAGGGCGAGGCGATCTCGCGCACCGTCCAGACCGGCTTCGACCGCGCGACCGGCGAGGCGATGTACGAGACCGAGGAATTCGACCTGAAGCCGATGCCGTATATCGTCGTCATCATCGACGAAATGGCCGACCTGATGATGGTCGCCGGCAAGGATATCGAGGGCGCGGTGCAGCGCCTGGCGCAGATGGCGCGTGCGGCCGGCATCCATGTCATCATGGCGACGCAGCGCCCGTCGGTCGACGTCATCACCGGCACGATCAAGGCCAACTTCCCGACCCGCATCTCCTTCCAGGTGACGTCGAAGATCGACAGCCGCACCATCCTCGGCGAGCAGGGCGGAGAACAGCTGCTCGGCATGGGCGACATGCTCTATATGGCCGGCGGCGGGCGCATCCAGCGCGTCCACGGGCCCTTCGTGTCCGATGGCGAGGTGGAGGACGTCGTCGCCTATCTGAAGACCCAGGGTTCGCCGCAATATCTCGATGCGATCACCGCTGCCGACGACGATGACGATGAAGACGGTGGCGGGCCTGCGGGCACGTCCAATCTCTCCGAATCCGATGATCCCTACGATCAGGCGGTGGCGATCGTGCTGCGTGACGGCAAGGCGTCGACCTCCTATGTCCAGCGGCGGCTCGGCATCGGCTACAACAGGGCGGCATCGCTGATCGAGCGCATGGAGCAGGAGGGCATCATCGGCCCGGCAAACCACGCCGGCAAGCGTGAGATCCTCGTGCCGACGGAATCGGATATTCTCGACCGGTAGCAGTCTTAATCCGGCGTTGCCTGCCGGACAGCCCCTCGGCAATGCCGAGGCGCGCCCTATATATCCTCGTGACGACACGCCATGAAGACGCCGGTTTTCAGCGCCATGAAGATCGGACAAAGGAGAATTGAATGAAAAAGACTGACGTCCGCCCCGCCGCACAACTCTCGAGCCGCTGGACGATGACGCGGCGCGATTTCCTCGGCGTTTGCGCGATCGGAGCCGCCGCGACCGCGTTGCCGTTCGAAGCCTTCGCGCAGGCCTCGGCCAATACTTCGGGCCTGGCGCAGCAGATCGCCGACCATTTCTCGGCAACGAAGACGATGCAGGGCGAATTCGTGCAGTTCGGGCCGCGCGGCGACCAGACCAGCGGCAGGTTCTTCATCGAGCGTCCCGGCAAGCTGCGCTTCAACTATGACGACCCATCGCCGATGCGGGTTATCGCCGACGGCAACAACGTCGTTGTCGGAAACGTGCAGCTGAAGACCTGGGACATCTACCCGCTGTCGAAGACGCCTTTGACGCTGTTGCTCGCCAGCAAGATCGATCTGTCCGCAGACATGGTTCGGAGCGTCAAGACCGAACCTGATCTTACGACGATCGTGCTCGGCAGCCGCACCATCTTCGGCGATTCGACCATCACGATGATGTTCGATACCAAGACCTACGATCTCAGGCAGTGGACCGTGACAGACAACCAGGGCAAGGACACGTCCGTCATCATCAACAACGTGAAGTCCAACACCAGCTTCGACGAGAGCGTCTTCCGCATCCCCTACGGCGACCTCAACGCCCGCAAGCGTTGATTTCAATGGTGATCTGATTTGCCTGCAGGCGGTATCGTGGCGACACGATGCCGCCTCTTCATTTTTCGCATCGCGCTGGTTCCCTTTCGCATCCCATCGGTCTAAATCCATGGCCGACACTGGCTGAAGGGGCGCCGCATGGGATTTTCGATCACGACCTGGAATATCAATTCGGTGCGGTTGCGCATGCCGATCATCGAACAGTTCGTGATGCAGCATCGGCCTGACATCATCTGCCTGCAGGAAACCAAGGTTCGCAACGACCTCTTCCCGCTGTCGCCGCTTCGAGCGATGGGCTACGACCACGTCATCATCCACGGGCAGAAGGGCTATCACGGCGTTGCAATCGCCTCGCGCATCCCGCTCGTCGAGGATCATCGCCAGGACTACTGCGGCGTGGGTGACGCGCGTCATATCTCGGCAATCTTCGAACGCGGCGGCCGGCGCATTCGATTGCATAATTTCTATGTTCCGGCCGGCGGCGACGAGCCTGATCGGGCGATCAATCCGAAATTCGGTCACAAGCTCGATTTCATCGAGGAGATGAAGCGGTTGCATGCCAATGGCGAGCCCAACACCTCGGCCATCCTTGTCGGCGACCTCAATATCGCGCCGCTCGAGCATGACGTCTGGTCGCACAAGCAGCTTCTGAAGATCGTCAGCCATACGCCCGTCGAAACCGACGGGCTGACAGAGGTCATGAAGCGGGGCGCCTGGCTCGATCTGATGCGCCAGCACGTGCCTGCCAGCGAAAAGCTCTATACCTGGTGGAGCTACCGCGCCAAGGACTGGGAAGCGGCCGATCGTGGCCGTCGCCTCGATCACATCTGGTCGTCATCCGACCTCGGCCCGCTGCTTCAGCGCATCGAGATTACCAAGGCGGCGCGCGGCTGGGAGCGTCCGTCGGACCACGTGCCGGTGACGGCGCATTTCAATCTCTGAAGATCGTCAGGAAAACCGGTAAAGCATGGCTGCGGCCTGCTTTGCCATGGTATTGAAATTGTCGCGCACCCGGCTTTCGATCAGCCGCGCAGCCTCGGGATATTCCTCGATCAACCTGTGGAACAGCGAGCGGGTGATGCGGATGACGTCGGAATCCTCGAGCGCCACCGCCGTATACTTCCGCTCCACCAGCGTCACGAGTGCGAGCTCGGAGAGCAGGGTCCCGGGCTGGACGACCGCCTCGACGCGCGAGCTTCCCTTCTGGTCGAGCGTGGTCAGCTCGAAACTCCCGCCGGTGACGACATAGGCGCATTCGGCAGGTGATTTTTCGCGGAAGAGCGTCTGGCCGGCGGCGATGTGGCGCCGGTCGGCGCCGAACGCGATCAGGCGCAGCTGCTCGTCTCCCATGCCCTGAAACAGGGGCAGGTGCGAGAGCAGGCGGATGTCATCGGTCAGCGCCATGGTGACGTCCCTGCCTTACGGTATGATCTTGTAGCCGCCGTTTTCCGTCACCAGGATCTCGGCATTCGACGGATCGCGCTCGATCTTCTGGCGCAGGCGGTAAACATGCGTTTCGAGGGTGTGGGTGGTGACGCCGGAATTATAGCCCCAGACCTCTTCCAGCAGGATGTCGCGCGTGACGACCTTCTGGTCGGCGCGGTAGAGATAGCGAATGATCGCCGCTTCCTTCTCGGTCAGGCGGATCTTCTGGCCGTCGTCCGTCGTCAGCAGCTTCTGGCTCGGCTTGAAGAGATAGGGGCCGACGGTGAAGGTGGCGTCCTCGCTCTGCTCGTGCTGGCGCAGCTGCGCGCGGATACGGGCGAGAAGCACGGCAAAGCGGAACGGCTTGGTGACGTAGTCGTTGGCGCCGGCTTCCAGCCCAAGGATGGTATCGGAATCGGTGTCATGACCGGTCAGCATGATAATCGGCGATTTGAAGCCACCCTTGCGCAGCAGCTTCACGGCCTCGCGTCCATCCATGTCGGGCAGCCCGACATCCATGATCAGCAGGTCGACGGGAGTTGCGCGCGCTGCCGCCACGCCCTTGGCGGCGTTGGCTTCCTGCAAGACCGAGAACTCTTCATAAAGCGACAATTGCTCGACCAGCATCTCGCGGAGGTCGTTGTCATCGTCCACCAATAGAATGGTGCGTGCGGTCATACGGATCTCGTCCTCATGGTTCGATCTAGTAAAGTCCTACGCCAAATTGCGTTTTTGGCAAGCGAGACGACGGCGACGGCTTGGTCGTCCCCTTGAAACTGCTATGATTTCAAATGAAATCACGCGCAAAGCAAAAACATGTGAGAAAGATGGAAAAAGCAAGGCACGGTCGTCGTCCAACGTCATCGACGATCGTCGTACGGCCGGCTCCGGGACGAAGCAGCCGTGCGCTGGTGCAGTTTGGCGGGCTGACGGTGCCGGCGGCAATTGGTCGATCGGGGCGGCGCGCCCTTAAGCTAGAAGGGGACGGCGCCACGCCGATCGCCGCGATGAAGCTGCTTTACGGGTTCACGCGCGGCGATCATGTTCGGTCCCTTGCGACGCCGCTTTCCATGCGGCGGATACGGAAGGACATGCTGTGGTGCGACCAGCCTGAAAATCCCAACTACAACAGGCTGGTGAAAGCGCCGTTCAAGCCGAGCCACGAAGAGATGATGCGTGGCGACGGGCTCTACGACGTGTGTCTCGTGCTCGACTGGAACGTCACGTCGCGACGCCGCAATCGTGGATCGGCGATCTTCTTTCACCTGATCAAGCCCGGCTATGAGCCGACAGCCGGATGCATCGCCGTCAGTCTGGCCGATATGCGGCGTCTGGTTCGGCACATGCGCAAGGGAATGACCGTCCGGGTGCTGTAGCGACGGCCCTGCTGCATCGCTCGCACTTATATAACAGCGCCCGGGACCTATATAGAATTGCTCGGCCATTCGCGCCGTTTGCGATTTCCCTGATCAAGGATGCGTCAGTCATTCGGAGAGATATTGTGACCGATCAACTTTCAATTACCTTCAACGACGGAAATTCCATCCAGCAGGTGGGCCTCGGCGTCTGGCGGACGCCGGAGAATATCGCGGCTCCCACCGTGCGTGCGGCAATTGCCGCAGGCTATCGCCATGTCGATACAGCAGCGATCTACAGCAACGAGGACGGTGTCGGCGAGGGCATTCGCAGCTCCGGCGTTACACGAAGCGAGATTTTCCTGACGACCAAGCTCTGGAACGATGCGCAGGGCTTCGACACGACGCTGAGAGCGATAGATGCCAGCCTCAAGCGGCTTGGCACAGACTACGTCGATCTTTACCTCATCCACTGGCCGGCGCCGAAGCGCGACCGCTATCTCGACAGCTGGAAGGCTTTCGTGCGGCTGAAGGAAGAGGGCAAGGCGAAATCGATCGGCGTTTCCAATTTCGGGCCCGAGCAGCTGAGGCGCATTGTCGGCGAAACCGGTGTTACGCCTGTGCTCAACCAGGTCGAACTGCATCCTGATTTCCAGCAGCGCGCCTTGCGGGAGGTTCACGAGGAGCTCGGGATCAAGACCGAATCGTGGAGCCCGCTCGGACAGGGTCAGCTTCTGACCAACCCCGTCATCGGATCGGTCGCGGCAAAACACGGTCGCACGCCGGCGCAGGTCGTCATTCGCTGGCACATCGACAACGGCCTGATCGTCATTCCGAAGTAGGTGACGCCAAGCCGGATCGAGGAGAACTTCAAGGTGTTCGACTTCAAACTGGATGCCGACGACCTGGCCCAAATAGACAGGCTCGATACACCGAAGGGCCGGATCGGTCCCGATCCGATGACGGCGGCGTTCTAAGGAAGCGCCCGATCCACTCTCTGCTGGCATGCGGGCGGAGAGTGGGGTATCGGCATCCCAGATCCTTCAGCTCAATCATGAAAGCCATCACTTGAGTTTCCTGCATGACGCCTGGTCGGCCATCGGCACCTACCTCCATCAATACGGATTGCTGACCCTCTTCATCATCATCTATTTCGAATCGCTCGGTGTGCCACTGCCGGGCGAAAGCGCCCTGGTCAGCGCGTCGCTGCTCGCATCGCGGCAGGATCTCGCCATTGTCGACGTCTGCCTTGCCGTGTGGGTGGCTGCGGTCCTCGGCGACTTCACCGGCTACCTGATCGGTCGCTTCGGCGGTCGTCCGATCCTCGAGCGGTATGGTTGGCTGGTGAAGCTGACGCCCGACCGTTTGCACAAGCTGGAGGAGGTTTTTCGCGCGAAGGGCGCCATTATCGTCGTCACCGCCCGCTTCTTCGTCATCCTGCGGCAGTTGAACGGCCTGGTCGCCGGCTCGATGGACATGCCGTGGCTTCGCTTCGTGATCGCCAACATGGTCGGCGCCGCCTTGTGGGTTGGCGTCTGGGGACTAGGCCCCTATTTCTTCGGCGATTTTGTCGGCCACTGGTTCGGCGAGCTCCGGCAGATGCTTTGATGACGCCCCGACGAGCGTGCCTTGAAAATGCTGACAAAGCCCCCGCTTCTCTCGTCATGCTCGGGCCTGTCCCGAGCATCTGCGATCTCATTGAGCTGGGCAGATCCTCGGCACAAGGCCGAGGATGACGTCGAGTAGCGAGTGGGCCTTGTCGAGCCGGTGCAGGGACGCTGCATCACTTCCAGTCGCGGATGTCCACGAAGTGGCCGGCGATTGCGGCGGCGGCTGCCATGGCGGGCGATACCAGATGCGTGCGGCCCTTATGGCCCTGGCGGCCCTCGAAGTTGCGGTTCGAGGTCGAGGCGCAGCGTTCGTAGGGCTTCAGGCGGTCGTCGTTCATGGCAAGGCACATGGAACAGCCGGGCTCGCGCCAGTCAAAACCCGCAGCCTTGAAGATCTTGTCGAGGCCTTCGGCTTCCGCCTGCTCCTTGACGAGGCCGGAGCCGGGTACGATCATCGCATCGACCGTGGAGGCGACGGTCTTGCCTTCGACGACCTTGGCGACTTCGCGCAGGTCCTCGATGCGGCCGTTGGTGCATGAGCCGATGAAGACGCGGTCGAGCGTGATGTCGGTCATCTTGGTGCCCGGCTTCAGGCCCATGTAGTCTAGCGCACGCCACTTCGATGTCCGCTTGTTCTCGTCCTGGATCTCGTCCGGGTTCGGAACGATACCCTGCACGGAGATCACGTCTTCCGGCGAGGAGCCCCAGGAGACGATGGGCGGCAAGGCGGCGGCATCGAGGACGACGACGCGGTCATAATGGGCGCCTTCGTCGGTCTGCAGCGTCTTCCAGTATTCGATCGCCTGCGCCAGCTGCTCGCCCTTCGGCGCGCGAGGCTTGCCCTTGATATATTCGAAGGTCTTCTCATCCGGCGCGATCAGGCCGGCGCGGGCGCCGCCCTCGATCGTCATGTTGCAGATGGTCATGCGGCCTTCCATCGACAGCGCGCGGATTGCCTCGCCGGCAAATTCGATGACGTGGCCGGTGCCGCCGGCTGTGCCGATCTCGCCGATGATGGCAAGGATGATGTCCTTGGCGGTCACGTGAGGCGGCAGCTGGCCGTCGACGCGGACCAGCATGTTCTTTGCCTTTTGCTGGATCAGCGTCTGGGTGGCGAGAACGTGCTCGACCTCCGACGTGCCGATGCCGTGGGCGAGCGCCCCGAAGGCGCCGTGGGTCGATGTGTGGCTATCGCCGCAGACGATGGTCATGCCGGGCAGCGTGAAGCCCTGCTCGGGGCCGACGATATGGACGATGCCCTGGCGCTTGTCGCTGGCCGAATAATATTCGACGCCGAATTCGGCGGCATTGGTTGCCAATGCTTCGACCTGGATGCGGCTTTCCTCGTTCTTGATGCCGAGATGACGATCAGGCGAGGTCGGCACATTGTGGTCGACGACGGCCAGCGTCTTCTGCGGCGCGCGAACATGACGACCGGTCATGCGCAGGCCTTCGAATGCCTGCGGCGACGTCACTTCGTGAACGAGGTGGCGGTCGATGTAGAGAAGACAGGTACCATCGTCCTGCGTGTTGACGACGTGGTCATCCCAGATTTTATCGTAAAGGGTGCGGGGTGCGCTCATGGCTACAAATCCGTATTGGTGTCATGGAAAAGGAATTGGCGGAAGCGGTCCGCCGCCTAGGCGAGGTCAGCTAAGTCGGCTGTTTAGCGCGCCCGAAATCATCGCAAAGAAACGGGCCGGCAGGCGCTTATGGTCCTGCAGCACGAAAACCGGGACGTAATGTCCGCTTTTCCCCATGATCCTTGTCATAAGCGACGCTCTTATCAATTTTTCACGCCGTCGGCAATGACGACATTCAGCCGCAGACGCCGGAGATCTACCGTCCGGGCGTTCTGCGCATCCGCTTTTCCACCTGCCGCAGCACAAGCGACAGACCGATCGTCAGGATCAGGTAGATATAGGTGACGATGGAGTAGGTTTCAAAGAAGCGGAACGAGCCTGATGCGTAGACCTTTCCCATCTGCGTGATATCGGCGACGCCTAGTACCGAGACCAGCGACGAATCCTTGACCATCGAGACGAAATCGTTGGAGAGCGGCGGGAAGATGACGCGGATCGCCTGCGGGAAGACGACGAGGCGAAAGCGCTGATAGCGCGAGAGGCCGAGCGCCTTTGCGGCTTCGATCTGGCCGTGATCGACGGCCTGAATGCCGGCGCGGAAGATCTCGGCGATGAAGGAAGCGTAGCCGATGGTCAAAGCGATGATGGCGCGCCACATGAGAGAGACTTCGCGTACCATCAGCGGTTCTGTCCAGCCGGCGGCGACAAGCGGAGCGGTGATGAAATTATATGCCGTGACGACTGCGGGTGCTCCGACGAAGGCGACGTAGAACAAGAGAACGAGGATCGGAATGCCTCGGATCACCTCGATATAGAAGCGCGAGATCTGGCGCAGCACGATGCTGTCCGAGAGACCGAGCAGCGCGATGCCGAGGCCGAACAGGGTGGCGAGCACGAAGGCCACGAGCGTGACGAATATGGTGATCGCGGCGCCGTTTGCTACGGTCTGGAAGACCTGGGCGTAAAGGTCGTTGGTGACGATGACGGCGGCGATGCCGATCGCCAGGATAGCGAGAGCGACCAGCCACCAGGGATAGTCGCCCTCGACGTTTCCGGCCGGAGGGGGCTGCGGGTCCATCAGGCGAAGCTTCGGATCTGCACTCGGCGCGAACTCATTGGCCCATCTTGTAGTCTACGAACCACTTCTTGTTGAGTGCGTCGAGCGTGCCGTCGGCCTTCAGCGCCGCGATTGCCGCATTGACGGGGGCGACGAGATCCGAGCCCTTGGTGAAGATGAAGCCGAAGTCCTCGACGCCGAGCGGGCCGCCGATGAGCTTCAAGGCGCCGCCCGATGCGTCGACATAGCCCTTGCCGGCGGTGCCGTCGGTCAGCACCGTGTCGACGTCGCCGGTCTTTAGCGCCTGGACCGTCGCGCCGAATGTCTCGAACAGCTTTATGCGCGGGTTCTGCTCGTTGCCGTCGAGCACTTCGTAGACGGCGGTGTAGAACGGCGTGGTGCCTGCCTGCGCCCCGACCAGTCCATCCTTGAAGGCGCCGAAGGTTTTCGCATCCGTGAAGCGCTTCTCGTCGCCGCGGACCAGCATGAACTGTTGCGAGCGCATGTAGGGGTCGGAGAAATCGACCTTCTGCTTGCGATCTTCCTTGATGGTGATGCCGGTCATGCCGATGTTGTATTGCCCATCTGATACCGCCTGGATCATCGCATCCCAGCTGGTGTTCTGGTACTCGACCTTGAAATTCAGCCGCTTGGCGATCTCGTTCATCGCGTCATATTCCCAGCCGATCGCCTTGCCCGTTTTCGGATCGACGAACTGCAGCGGCGGATAGGCATTCTCGGTGACGACCACGACCTTCTTACCCGCCAGATCAGGCAGGCCGGCTGCGAAGCTTGCAAAGGGCATCAGGGCAAGGGCGGTCAGGCCCAGAAGGAACGAACGACGTAGCGACATGAAAATCTCCCCATATTAGCGCGTGAGGAAACTGTCATAGTTGCCAAGGGGATGACAAGCCGGTTGACATCGCGTCGTGCATAAATTGAGGAACGGCAATCCAAAGCTTGTGCGAGATCGGGAATGCCTTTCCCAGAAATCCCGACAATAAAAAAGGCGACCCGGGGGCCGCCTTTTCGAAATTCGATTAGCGAAAGATTATTCTGCTGCAGGCTCTGCGGCTGCGGCGGCTGCTTCTTCAGCGGCCTTGGCTGCGGCTGCTTCCTTGGCAGCTGCTGCTTCAGCGGCTTCTGCTGCTGCCTTTTCGGCTGCCAGTGCCTGTGCTGCTGCAACCTTCTCGGCTTCGAGGCGTGCCTTTTCCTCGGCAAATGCCTGGCGCTCGGCGTCATTGAGCTTGCGAGCGCGGGTGCCCGTGTCTTCAACGATACGAGCAGACTTGCCGCGACGGTCGCGCAGGTAATAGAGCTTGGCGCGACGGACCTTACCGCGGCGAACGACGTCGACGCTTTCGATCATCGGCGAATAGATCGGGAATACGCGCTCGACGCCTTCACCGTAGGAAATCTTGCGAACCGTGAAGTTCTCATGGATGCCGCCGCCGGAGCGGGCGATGCAGACGCCTTCGTAGGCCTGTACGCGGGTACGCGTGCCTTCCGTGACCTTCACGTTGACACGAAGCGTGTCGCCCGGGGAGAATTCAGGAAGCTTGCGCTGGGCTTCGATCTTGGCGGCCTGTTCGGCCTCAAGCTGCTGGATGATGTTCATTGGTCTAAACCTCTAGTTTTTCTGTAACAGCCAGAGCGCTCAGCCAATGATCCTTTGGACAATGCCTCGGGATTTTGTCCTTCCGGACGGGAGCGAATTCGCCATTCTTTGTTTGCTGGTCGACGGGTATAACCCATGTCCGCGTGGGCAGTTACACCAAACGCAGGGGTTTGTCATCCCTTGGTGGACATTTTTTCCTTCTCAAGCTGTTCCAAAAGGTCCGGACGCCTCTCTTTGGTCAGCCGTAGCGCTTCCTGTTTTTGCCACTTGGCAATGGCGCCGTGATTGCCGGAGGTCAGGACCGACGGAATCTCGCTTCCTTCCCATTCCTGCGGACGGGTGTAGTGCGGATGTTCGAGCAGACCGTTTTCGAAGCTCTCGTGCAGCCCCGAGAGATCGTTGCCCATCACGCCTGGCAGGATCCGGACGATCGCGTCGAGCAGCGTCAGCGCCGCCGGTTCTCCGCCTGATAGAATATAGTCTCCGATCGAGACTTCCTCGAGATTGCGGCCATCGATGACGCGCTGGTCGACGCCTTCAAAGCGACCGCAGACGATGACGACGCCTTCGCCTGTCGCCAGTTCGCGAACGCGTGCCTGCGTCAATGGCCGACCGCGCGGGCTCATCAGTAGCCGGGGACGGCGGTCGTTTTCGCAGGCATGGTCGATGGCGCGGGCCAATACGTCAGGCTTCAGCACCATTCCGGCGCCGCCGCCGGCCGGGGTGTCGTCGACCGTGCGATGCCGATCAGTGGCGAAATCGCGGATTTGCAGTGTGTCGAGCGACCATTGTCCGCGTTCCATCGCCTTGCCCGCGAGAGATGCTCCGAGGTGGCCCGGAAACATTTCGGGATAAAGCGTCAGAACCGTTGCCCGGAAGCTCATGGCCGGATCAATCTTTTGGCTTGCCCGGGGACTTGCCCGGAGATTTCGGCGGCCTGCCGATCTGGTCCTTCGGATCGTCGATCAGGCCGGCAGCGCGGGGATCGATCAGGATCCTGCCGTTCTCGAGATCGATTTCGAGGACGGCGGCTTCGGAGAAGGGAATGAGCACGGGGCGTTTTCCGGGGCCTTTCAGCTCCAGCAGATCGCCGGCGCCGAAATCGTAGACGCCGCTGACGATGCCGTAGCCCGTCCCTTTATCATCGACGGCTTCGAGGCCTTCGAGGTCCGCATAGAAGAATTCGTCTTCATCCAGCTCGTCGTCGGAGAGGTTGTCGCGATCGATATAGAGCTCGAGGCCGTTCAACGCTTCCGCCGCCTCGCGGTCATTGATGCCACGAAAGCGGACGATGACGACGTTCTTCGTCTGGCGGATTTCAAGCACTTCGAAGGTGCGGCCGTCGAGGGTCTGGAGGTTGCCGTAGTCGCCAAGGGCGCTGGGATCGGAGGTGTAGGCGCGGGCGCGCACTTCGCCGCGCAGCCCTTGAGCTCCGCCGATCGTTGCCATCAATACCGGGTTTTCAAGCTTTGTCATGGCCTAGCCACTGCTTTGGTTGAGGATCGAGATTATCCCTCTCATAGAGGAACATCAGTTTATGGCAAACAAAAAGGCGGGCGGCATGTCGCCATGCCACCCGCTTTGTCGTTCTGTGGGCCAAAGCGGCCAGGATTATTCTGCGGATGCCGGTTCGGCAGCCTTTGCAGCTGCGGCAGCGGCGTCTTCAACCTTCTGGGCGCGCTCGGCGATGCGTTCCTGGGCCTTCTTGCCTGGCTTTGCCTTTTCAGGATTGGAGCGGACTTCGCGTGTTGCAACGCCGGCTTCGGCGAGGAAGCGGAGAACGCGGTCGGTCGGCTGTGCGCCGTGGTCCATCCAATGCTTGATGCGCTCGGCGTTCAGCTCGACGCGCTTTGCGTCTTCCTTGGCCAGCATCGGGTTCCACGAGCCGAGCTTCTCGAGGAAGCGGCCGTCGCGGGGCGAGCGGGCGTCGGCAACGACGACGTGGTAGTAAGGGCGCTTCTTGGAACCACCGCGGGCGAGACGAATTTTCAATGGCATTTTCTGTACTCCTTCAGACTTTTCGTTGGACCGCTCTCTCTGAGCGGCGTTATCAGTTTCGGATCAAGCCTTGAAATCGGCTGCGATCTGTTCGTGGTGGCGGATGACTTCCTTGATGACGAAGTTCAGGAACTTCTCGGCGAAATCCGGATCCAGATTGGCTTCCTTTGCCAGATGGCGCAGGCGTTCGATCTGGTATTCTTCGCGCGCCGGGTCGGCCGGCGGCAGGTCGTATTTGGCTTTCAGCACGCCGACCTCTTTCGTACAGCGAAAGCGTTCGGCGAGCATGTGCACGAGGGCAGCATCGATGTTGTCGATCGACTGGCGGTAGCCTGCGAGCTGGGTCTTCACGTCTGGATCAATCATGGGTCAGGCGATCCTCTTCACTTCTTCTTCGGCAATCCCGGAAGCCCCGGGAACCCGCCGCCGAGACCTGGAAGCTTGACGTTGCCAAGGCCGTGCAGGCCGCCACCAAGGTTCGGCATGCTGCCGGGTTTGCCGAGACCGGCAGCCTCTGCCTGCTTCTGCAGGGCTTCCAACTGGCGAGGATCCAGGCTCGAAAGGTCAGGCATGCCGCCCATTCCGCCGCCCATTCCGCCCATGCCGCCGAGACCCATCTTGCCGGCAAGGCCGCCCATCATCTGCTTCATCATGCCGCCTTTGCCCTTGCCGCCCATCGCCTTCATCATGTCCGCCATCTGGCGGTGCATCTTCAAAAGCTTGTTGATGGCGGCGGCATCGGTGCCGGAACCGGCGGCAATGCGCTTCTTGCGGGAGTGCTTCAGCATATCGGGGTTGGCACGCTCGGCCTTGGTCATCGACTGGATGATGGCGATCTGCCGGCCGAACAGCTTGTCGTCGAGGCCGGCGGCGGCCATCTTGTCCTTCATGCCGCCCATTCCAGGCATCATCCCCATGATGCCGCCCATGCCGCCCATGCTCTGCATCTGGCGCAGCTGGTCGGCGAGATCGTTCAGGTCGAACTTGCCCTTGGCCATCTTGGCGGCCATGGCGGCCGCCTTTTCGGCGTCGATGTTTTCCGCAGCGCGCTCGACCAGCGAAATGATGTCGCCCATGCCGAGGATACGGTCGGCGATGCGGCGCGGGTGGAACTCCTCGAGCTCGCCCATCTTTTCGCCGACGCCGATGAGCTTGATCGGCTTGCCGGTGACGGCGCGCATCGAAAGGGCGGCACCACCGCGGCCATCGCCGTCCATGCGGGTCAAAACGAGGCCGGTGATGCCGACGCGCTCGTCGAAGCTGCGGGCGAGATTGACGGCGTCCTGGCCGGTCAGGCTGTCGGCAACCAGCAGAATTTCATGCGGGTTGGATTTCTTCTTGATCTCCGCCATCTCGACCATCAGCGGCTCGTCGATATGCGTACGGCCGGCGGTGTCGAGGATGACGACGTCGTGGCCGCCGAGCTTGGCTGCCTGCACGGCGCGCGAGGCGATATCGGTCGGAGACTGGCCGGCGATCACAGGCAGGACGTCGATATTCGCCTGTACACCGAGTTGTCTCAGCTGCTCCTGCGCTGCCGGGCGGCGCGTGTCGAGCGAGGCCATCAGGACCTTCTTGCGGTCGCGAGTCGTCAGGCGATGGGCAATCTTGGCGGAAGTGGTGGTCTTGCCGGACCCCTGCAGGCCGACCATCATGATGACGACTGGTGCAACCGCATGCAGGTCGACGCCGACGCTTTCCGAGCCGAGCATCTCGATCAGCTCGTCATGGACGATCTTGACGACCATCTGGCCGGGCTTGATCGACTTCAGGACTTCGGCGCCGACGGCCTTCGCGCGGACGCGGTCCGTAAACGAGCGCACGACATCCAGGGCGACGTCGGCTTCGAGCAGCGCGCGGCGAACCTCGCGCAGCGCTGCGGACACATCGGCCTCCGACAAGGCGCCACGGCCGGTCAGTCCATTGAGAATGGAACTCAGACGGTCCTGGAGGTTTTCAAACATCAGCTCTTCCTTCGTCGTTTCTGGGCGCGTCTTGCGATAGCTCGAAACGTTGGTCTTTTCCTTGACGAAAACAAGACGCAAAGCCAAAAAGCACCCGAGGGCGCAGCGCGCTGTCGGGTGTGGACCTCCGGGATCGTTTTATACCTTTTCAGGGTCCCGGTCGGTGGCTAGGAGGCTTGAGCTCGTCGCAGATGAGGCGCGATTAACAGGAAAGAGCTTCGAAAGTCAAGGCGAGGGGGCCAAAATGGAGAAACAGCCCGCTTGACGCTTTAAAAATAGAAGGCGCTGCGCCACATGTTCCCGGAACAATACCAACGAGGCAACATGGCAGATGCTCCCGCGCCCGCACGGAAACGCAACCCCTACTATCAAGGCCCGGTCTCCGATCATTTCGATGGCTCATATTTCTTCAATCCCGATGGCGTAGAGCCGGGCGGGTTGCGTGCGCTTTTGAAATGGCAATTCGCCAGCGATCGGGCGAAGTGGCCAAAGGCTGTTGCCAGCCCCTTTCCGCCGGCAAAGCCCGAGGTTCGCGTTGATGGCGAGGGCCTGCGCGTTACCATGGTGGGTCATGCGTCCATGCTGATCCAGGTGGCGGGGCTGAATATATTGACGGACCCGGTCTGGTCCGAGCGCGTCAGTCCCTTCACCTTCATCGGGCCGAAACGCGTCGTCGCGCCGGGTATCGTGTTCGAAGACCTGCCGCCGATCGACCTCGTGCTCGTGACCCATAATCACTACGATCATCTCGACGTCGCGACGCTGAAACGGCTGCAGCAGGCCCATCGCCCGCGCTTCATGACGCCACTCGGCAACGACAAGATCATTCGCCGCGCCGTGCCGGATGCGGATGTCGTGGCCATGGACTGGGGCGACCGCATCGTGATCAACGAGGATGTCACCATCGACGCCGAACCCTGCCACCATTGGTCGGCTCGCGGCATGGGCGACCGGCGGATGGCGCTGTGGGCCGCTTTCGTGATTTCTACGCCGGCGGGGAAGATCTACCATGTCGGCGATACCGGCTTTCACGACGGCATCAATTATCGGTCGGCGCGCCACAAGCACGGCGACTTCCGCCTGGCAATCCTGCCCTTCGGCGCTTACGAGCCCCGATGGTTCATGAAGGGGCAGCACCAGAATCCTGATGAAGCGGTAAAGGGCATGCAGCTATGCAAGGCTGCCCATGTGGTCGGCCATCATTTCGGGACGTTTCAGCTGACGGACGAAGCGATCGACGATCCGCTTCGCCAGCTGACGGAAGCGCTGAGGGAGCATGGGATCGCGCCCGAGCGGTTTCGGCCGTTGCGGGCGGGCGAAGTGTTTGATGTGCCTGCGGATTGAGCGCTGAGCGGAAGGCGGCTTTGCGGAACTAAAGGAAGGAATTTGGGGGTGAATGCATGTCGAGACCCCACATCCGCCCTCGTCCTTCGAGGGTCGTTACGCTGAGGGCCAGCGCTGTCCGTGCCGCAGTCTCCCTCTTCTCCCCTCGGGGAGAAGTGCCGAGCAAAGCGAGGCGATGAGGGGGCGGCACGGCGGGGAGACGCGGTGGATTCCGCGTTTGTGGATTTGTAGGGCGTCCGGCGGACGGAAGCCCCTCATCCGCCCTTTGGGCACCTTCTCCCCGAGGGGAGAAGGGGAAACGGCACCCCGCGAATAAAAAAACTCGCTCGCATTTTCCCCGTCTGGAAATCGTCCTCCATAATAGTGTTGCTTCCGTCGCCGGAGTGTTTCGCGAGACGTTCGTGGGCAGGCGGGGGCCGGCGCCCTGTCGAAAACCGTAACGTGCGGCGGACGGCAGGGAGGTATTCGCCATGGTGGCGTTCCGAAGGGGACGACATCTATCAAGTCTTCCCCGGGTTCCAAGCCCGGTTTGGGTCAACCATGCAAGCCGAACTTCATCGTTCGGTGCAGCGAGACGAGGCAGATATCTCGAAGGGCCGGAAGCCCCTGAGAACGCCGAAGGCCACGCAAATGCGGTGCCATATATTATTTTACTCCAGAGGTTCCGCATTTGCGTGGGCTCTCCAAAAAATGCTCTTTTAATTCAGGAGCCGGAATCCGTCTTCTTTCGAAAGGCCACGCGCGCATATTCGTCGCTCGACGCGCCCACTGGTAATTCCGGCACTTTTCCGCCATATACGCCTTTGAACAACGGAATACGGTGATGAGCAACACGGTCGAATTTGCGCGGATGAACGGGCTTGGCAACAAGATCCTGGTCATAGACATGCGCGGCCGCAAGGACAGGGTGACGCCTGATGCGGCGATTGCGCTCAATGCCGATCCGGCAACGCAGTTCGACCAGATCATGGCAATCCACGATCCGAAGGTCGAAGGCACCGATGCCTTTATCGATATCCTGAACTCCGACGGTTCCAAGGCGCAAGCCTGCGGCAACGGTACGCGCTGCGTCGTCCAGGCTCTTGCTGCCGAGAGCGGGCGCAAGGTTTTCACATTCCAGACCGTCGCGGGCATCCTCAATGCCGTCGAACACGAGGATGGAACGATTTCGGTCGACATGGGCAAGCCGGTGTTCGATTGGGACAAGATCCCGCTTGCCGAAGAATTCCACGATACCAGCCGTATCGAGCTGCAGATCGGCCCGATCGACGATCCGATCCTGCATTCGCCAGCCGTCGTCTCGATGGGTAATCCGCATGCGGTGTTCTGGGTCGACAAGGACGTCATGTCCTATGACCTCGGTCGCTTCGGCCCGCTGCTTGAGAACCATCCGATGTTTCCGGAGCGCGCCAATATTTCGCTCGTGCAGGTGGTTTCGCCTTCTTCGTTGCGTATTCGCACCTGGGAACGGGGAGCAGGGCTGACGCTTGCCTGCGGGTCGGCATCTTGCGCCGCTGCCGTCAGCGCGGCGCGAACAGGACGGACCGGCCGCGACGTTACCATCGAGGTCGCGACTGCCAAGCCGCCGGGCAAGCTGCAGGTCGAATGGCGCGAACGCGACGACCATGTCGTCATGACCGGACCTGCCGAATGGGAATGGTCCGGCACCGTCGACCCGGCCACGGGGGCGTTTTCGCGCGATGCTGAGCCGGAGGCTCAGGCGCGGTGAGCGGCGTCGAGGTCATTACCTTCGGCTGCCGGCTAAACACCTACGAATCCGAAGTCATGAGAGCCGAGGCGGAAAAGGCCGGGCTCAACAATGCCATCCTCGTCAATACCTGCGCCGTTACCGGCGAAGCTGTTCGGCAGGCGCGTCAGGCGATCCGTCGCGCGCGCCGGGAAAACCCGCATGCCCGCATCATCGTCACCGGCTGCGCCGCGCAGACGGAGAAGCAGACATTCGCTGACATGGCCGAGGTTGATATGGTCCTTGGCAACGAGGAGAAGCTCCGCGCCGCATCCTATCGCGCGCTTCCGGATTTTGGCGTTTCGGCCGAGGAGAAGCTGCGCGTCAACGACATCATGAGCGTCCGTCATACCGCACCGCAGATGGTCAAGCATATCGACGGGCACGTGCGGGCCTTCATTCAGGTCCAGAACGGCTGCGACCATCGCTGCACCTTCTGCATTATCCCCTACGGCCGGGGCAATTCGCGCTCGGTGCCGATGGGTGCGGTGGTCGAGCAGGCGCGCAAGCTGGTCGCCGGCGGCTATGTGGAGATCGTGCTGACTGGCGTCGATGCCACGAGCTATGGCGCCGATCTGCCGGGCGAGCCTACGCTCGGGCTGTTGGCGAAGACGCTGCTGAAACAAATCCCCGATATCAGCCGGCTGCGCCTGTCCTCGATCGACAGCATCGAGGCGGATCGGCACCTGCTCGACCTGATTGCCGACGAGCCGCGCTTCATGCCGCATCTGCATCTGTCGCTGCAACACGGTGATGACATGATATTGAAGCGGATGAAGCGGCGGCATTCGCGCGGCGACGCCCTGCGGTTTTGCGAGGATATCAGGCGGTTGCGGCCGGAAATCAGCCTTGGCGCCGATATGATCGCCGGCTTTCCGACCGAGACTGAAGAGATGTTTGCGAATGCGGTGAGCATGGCCGAGGAGTGTGGGATCGCGCATCTGCATGTGTTCCCGTACAGCCCGAGGCCCGGGACGCCGGCGGCACGGATGCCTCAGCTGGACCGGACGCTGGTGAAAGAGCGGGCGGCAAGGCTGAGGTCCACTGGACAACGGCTGCACCAGGCCCATCTCGACGGCATGGTCGGCACGACGCAATGGCTGCTTGTCGAAAATAACGGCTTGGCGCATACGGAAAACTTCACGCTTGTCGCGGCGCCCGGCTTGGCCCCGCGCGACCTTGTGCCGGTGACCATCACCAGCCACAATGGCAAGCATCTCGACATGCAACTTATTGCCGCCAACGCGGCCTGACTGACGGAATTTTCATGGCGCTTGGTTTCATCAAGAAAGTCTTCACCTTCCGCCACGACCAGCCGGGGTTCGATCAGGCTCCTGAAGTCGTGACGCCGGTTCCGGAGGCGCCCACGCCGGCGGCCGTCCAATCCGAACTCGAGCCGCATTCGCGCGAGGAGCATTTGCCGGTCGCAACTAGCGATCCGGTTCTGCCTGAGGAGATGGATACGGCAGGAGGGCAGGTTGCGGACGGCGAGGAAGATGAGACGCCGCCGATCCTTCCCGATGTCGGCGAGATGACCGAGCTTGGCCTGATCCCGTTGTCGCTGCTCGAGGCGGAGGCTTTGGCAGATAAGACGGAGGATGACGCCTCACCCCCCTCTGTCCCTTCGGGACATCTCCCCCACAAGGGGGGAGATTGGTCCGAGGATGACGCGGTCTTGGCTCCAGAAGCTACCCCGGATTTGATCTCCCCACCCGTGGGGGAGCTGTCGGCCCGGCCGACAGAGGGGGGCGATCTTGCGCCCGAACCGGCTGCAACGCCTATCCTCCCCAAAGGCTTCGCCCCGGAGGATGACGCGTCTTTGGCTCCAGAAGCTACCCCGGATTTGATCTCCCCACCCGTGGGGGAGATGTCGGCCCGGCCGACAGAGGGGGGCGATCTTGCGCCCGAGCCGGCTGCATCGCCCATCCTCCCAAAAGGCTTCGCGACCGGTCCGGCCGTGACGGAGCCCGGGCCGATAGTCCCGCAACTGAAGCTCAACTGGTTCCAGCGACTTCGCGCCGGACTGGCGCGCACGTCCTCGCAGCTCACCGGTCAGATCGCGGCGCTGTTCACCAAGCGCAAGCTCGACGACCAGACGCTGCAGGACCTGGAGGATTTGCTGATCCAGGCCGACCTCGGTGTCGAGACGGCGATGCGGATCACGGATACGCTCGCGTCCGAGCGCTACGGCAAGGACGTCACCGGCGAAGATGTCAGCCGGATCATGGCGGCTGAGATCACCAAGGTGCTGAAGCCGGTCGCCAAGCCGCTGCAGCTCGACCTTTCGCACAAGCCGCATGTGATCCTCGTCGTCGGCGTTAACGGCACCGGCAAGACGACGACGATCGGCAAGCTGGCTTCCAAGCTCTCGGGCGCGGGATTGAAGGTGACGATCGCGGCCGGCGACACTTTTCGCGCGGCGGCCATCGAGCAGTTGAAGATCTGGGCGGACCGGACGAAATCCGAATTCGTCGGCACGAAGATCGGCGCCGATGCCGCAGGTCTTGCATTCGACGCTTTCCAGCAGGCGAAGGCGTCGAAGAGCGATGTTCTGATCATCGACACGGCCGGCCGGCTGCAGAACAAGACGGAATTGATGGCCGAGCTCGAAAAGATCGTCCGCGTGCTTGGCAAGCTCGATCCAGAGGCGCCGCACACCGTGTTGCAGACGCTCGATGCAACGACCGGTCAGAACGCGCTCAACCAGGTCGAAATTTTCCGCAACATAGCGGGGGTCAACGGGCTGATCATGACCAAGCTCGACGGCACGGCGCGTGGCGGCATCCTCGTCGCCATCTCGGCCAAGCACAAGCTGCCGGTCTACTTCATCGGCGTTGGCGAAGGCGTCGATGACCTCGAGCCGTTCGAGGCCGAGGATTTTGCCCATGCGATTGCCGGTCTCGGCCAATGAGACGGGAAATCGGGCTGGTGACGAAACGACCGATACGCCATAGATATGCCACCTAAGCCTAGCAATGGCGGAATGAAATTCAGAGAAATCGAAGGTTTGGACCAACAACGATGACCAGCGAAAGCGATGTCACCCCAAGCGCTGCAGACCGGCAGCACCCGATGCTTAAGCTGGCGCTGGAAATCGGGCCGCTGATGGTGTTCTTCTTCGGCAACCTGCGTGGCCCGTGGCTGGTGCAGGAATTTCCCGTGCTCGCCAGCCTTGGCGGTCCGCTGTTCGTGGCGACGGCATTGTTCATGGCGGCGACCATCATATCGCTGGTCGTGTCGAAATTCGTGCTTGGCCACCTGCCGATCATGCCGTTCATCTCGGGCTTGGTCGTATTGGTGTTCGGTTCGCTGTCGATCTATCTGCAGGACGAGACCTTCATCAAGATGAAGCCGACGATCATCAACACGCTGTTCGGCGTCGCGTTGCTCGGCGGGCTGATGTTCGGCAAATCTCTGCTCGGCTATGTTTTCAACGCGGCGTTCCAGCTGGACGAAGAGGGCTGGCGCAAGCTGACGATCCGCTGGGGCATCTTCTTCCTGTTCCTGGCCGTCCTCAACGAAGTCATCTGGCGGAATTTTTCCGATGATTTCTGGGTTGCCTTCAAGGTCTGGGGGACCATGCCGATCACCATCCTGTTCACGCTGTCGCAGATGCCGCTGATCATGAAACACACCGTTGCGCCAGCCGTGGAAGCCGAGAAGTGACGGCGCTTCAGGAGACTGAAAGCCGGCAACGTCACGTCAGTTTCTGGCTTGTCGCATGCCTTGCCGTTCTCATTGCCCAGATCATCACCGAATATCTGATGGGCCGGACGCCGATCTGCACCTGTGGCTATGTCAAGCTGTGGGAGGGCGCGGTCAATTCGAGCGGCAACTCCCAGCATATCGCCGACTGGTATACGCCGTCGCACATCATCCACGGTTTCCTGTTCTTCGGGCTGACGCACCTGATCATGCGCGGCAAGCCGCTGTCGATGCGTCTGTTTTTGGCAATGCTGATCGAGTCCGGTTGGGAGATCCTCGAGAACTCGCCTATCATCATCAACCGCTATCGGGCGACGACGATTTCGCTCGATTATTATGGCGACAGCATTCTCAACTCCGCGATGGACGCGGTTTTCATGGTCGTCGGCTTCCTGTTCGCCTCGCGGGCGCCGGTTCTCGTGACCGTCGTCATCGCCATCTTCTTCGAGATTTTCACCGGCTGGATGATCCGTGATAATCTGACGCTGAACGTGCTGATGCTTGTGTGGCCGGTGGAGGCGGTCAAGACCTGGCAGAGCGCTTTAGGAGGATGATCCTCCTGCCAGTGCTTTTTGCATGGCGGGATAGAGCCCTTCCTTCAGGCTGATGTCATCGAACGGTCCGACGCGCTTGTAGAGGATCGTGCCGTCAGGCCCGACGAGGTAGGATTCAGGAATGCCATAGACGCCCCAGTCGATCGCGGCAGCACCCTTAGGGTCGATGCCGATCGCCTGGAAGGGGTTGCCGAGCTCGCCGAGGAAGCGTAGCGCATTTTCCGGCTGATCCTTGTAATTTATGGCGACGATATTGAGGCGCCCGTCCTTGGCGAGTTCGCGCAGCACTGGATGCTCGTCGCGACAGGGGATGCACCAGGAGGCAAAGACGTTGACGAGGGTGAGCTTGCCCTTGATGGCCGCGTCCGTCAGCGCCGGCAGTTTCGAGCCCTCGAGCGGTGGCAATGCCAATGACGGCGCCTTGGTGCCAATCAATGCAGACGGGATCGCGGCGACGTCCTTTCCGTGAAAATCCTGCTCGTAGAGCATCTTCGCCGCTGTTCCGGCGATGCCGCCGAAGACCAGCAAGGGCAGCAGCGCCATCGCGTAGCGTCCGAGACGGCGCGGTTTCGGCGTCTGGCTATCGTCAGTATCAGCGGTCATCGGCTGTCACCTTCCGCCTTGCGTTCGGAACGACGGCGGATGCCGATTGCTTCGAGCGACGCAAGTTCCCTGCGACGAAAGTGGCCGTCGAGCCAGGTCCAGGCGATGACCGTGGCCACCATGCCGCCGGTAAAGCCGTAGGACGCATAAATGTAGAAGGCGTGCGACATCAGGCCGGTTCCTCGCGGCTGGCCATTCGGGCGGCGAGCCGGCGCTGGGCAGCAATGCGCCGACGCCAGATCTCGTTGCGGATCGCCATGATGTGAAGCGTGAAGAACAGGAGGGTGAAGGCAAGCGCCATGGTGAAAAGCGGCCAGAGAAACTCCGGGTCAACTGTCGGGCCGTCCAGGCGAATGATGCTCTCGGATTGATGCAGCGTGTTCCACCAGTCGACCGAGAACTTGATGATCGGGATGTTGACGAAGCCGACGAGGATGAGCACGGCCGTTACCCGGGCGCCCTTGGAGGGATCCTCGATAGCGCGGTTGAGCGCGATCAGGCCGAGATACATCAGGAAGAGGATGAAGACGGAGGTGAGCCGGGCGTCCCAGACCCAGTAAGTGCCCCACATCGGCTTGCCCCAGAGCGAGCCGGTGACGAGTGCCACGAGGGTGAAAGCGGCGCCCAGAGGTGCGGCCGCCTTTGCTGCGACATCGGCCAGAGGGTGGCGCCAGACCAGCGTGCCGATCGCCGAGATGCTCATGACGGTGTAGCACATCATCGACAGCCAGGCTGAGGGAACGTGGATGTACATGATGCGGACGGTGTCGCCCTGCTGGTAATCGCTCTCGGTGGAAAAACAGAGGTAGAGCCCGATGGCGAAGAGGAGGGCCGTAACTGCTGCGAGCCAGGGAATGATACGGGACGCCAGCGCCAGGAACCGCGTGGGGTTGGCGAGGTCGGAGAATCGGCTGATCGCAGGGCTGAAATCGCTCATTTTCTCTCTTTAGCGTGATATCGGGATCGTCGCAATTGATGGGCCTTGGTCTTCGATCAATCCGTTGTGTTGCGGAGCGCCAGAGCCGCCGCCGCCGGGCCAAGCACGGTAAAGAACAGAGTGATGGCGATCAGGATGAGGAACGGCGGCATGAAAGGCTGCGGCCCATCGACAGCGGCATAGGTGGCGCTGACGCCGAAGATCAGGACCGGGATTGTCAGCGGCAATATGAGGATCGAGACCAGCAATCCGCCGCGGGGCAGGGCCACGGCCGCAGCGGCGCCGACCGCCCCGATCAAGGTTATCGCGGGCGAGCCGACGAGGAGGGTCAGCATGGTTGCCCCGATTGCCGTCTCGTTCATGTTCATGAAGAGGCCAAGCAAGGGCGAGGCGATGACCAGCGGCAGGCCGGTCGCGGTCCAGTGTGCGGCACATTTGACCAGGATCGTCAGGACCAGCGGCGTTTCCTGCATCACGAGAAGATCGAGCGAACCGTCGTCACGCTCGGCCTGGAACAGCCGGTCGAGGCCGAGCAGTGCCGACAGCAGTGCGCCGATCCAGACGATCGCGGGGCCGATGCGTGCAAGGAGTTTCAGGTCAGGCCCGACTCCGAAGGGAATGACGGCGACGACCGTCAGGAAGAACAGGACGCCGATCAGCGCTCCGCCACCGGCGCGTACCGAGAGTTTGAGATCGCGGAGGTAGAGGGCGATCATGTCGGCTGGCCTTTGCGCCTGCGGAGACGACCCCCCTCTGTCGGCTTTGCCGACATCTCCCCCACAAGGGGGGAGATCGGGAGCTCGCGGCGACTTACAAATTCGATATGTAGCTCTCGGTATGCTGGGTCGTTTGCGTGGGAAATGAACGATCTCCCCCCTTGTGGGGGAGATGTCACGCAGTGACAGAGGGGGGTTGGCTGCGGCACACTAGTCATCCCCATATGCCTTCCCCAACCCCTGCAAATCCCGTCATCTTCAATTCAGTCGCATTCTCAAGCCCAAGCGGCTGGTGCGTTGCCGCGAGAACTATGCCGCCATCTTTCTGGTGCCCGGAGATCAGTTCCGCAAGCAACCGATCCGCTGCTGCGTCCAGCGCAGCGGTCGGCTCGTCGAGGATCCAGATCGGGCGATAGGCGACGAGCAGTTTGGCGAAAGCTATTCGGCGCTGCTGCCCTGCAGAGAGATAGCCGAACGGGAGATGGGTGATGCCGGCAAGCCCGACTGCGTCAGCCGCCTCCTCGACTGAGAGCCCCAAGCCGCCTTCACTGTCGCCAAGGAATTCCTTCCAGAAGGCAAGGTTCTCTGCAACCGTGAGTTCGCTCTTCATCGCATTGCGATGGCCGAGGTAGTGGCTTGCCTCGCCCGGGCGACGGTCCGATCGGCCGCTATTGTCGACAAATTTGACGTCTCCCTTTTCAGCGGCCAGAAGACCGGCCACGACGCGCAAAAGGGTCGATTTCCCCGAGCCGTTGCGCCCGGTCAGCACCAGCGCGTCTCCGGTAGTCAAGTGAAAGGAAATGTTAACGAAAATCAAATCTTCGCCACGCCTTGCGGCCAGGTTTTCGGCACTCAGATGCATGGATGGCGGCTTCCCCTGTTTTGCGTTCCCGGCCACAAAAAATTGTCCGATTTCGGCCTTGCCTGCTATGGCAAGTCTCTACGAAATTATCTATAAGACCTGCAACCACGCCAGCGGTCGGCGTGAATTTCATCCTTGCGCCGAACAAGGAGTTGGTTTCACTCAACTCCACGTGCGGACAGCGGAAATGGCCGTACCCGCATCCTGATGTGCATGAAGTGCATAGGCGTCCGCACGACTGTGTTGGCTATCAGAAACGGGGTCCCTCGTGGCTAAATCTCTTGACAGTTTCAAATGTCGTTCCACGCTCAGCGTGAACGGGAAGGACTATGTCTACTACAGCCTGCCAACGGCTGAAGCAAACGGGCTTTCCGGCGTATCCAAGCTTCCCTATTCGATGAAGGTGGTTCTGGAAAACCTGCTGCGCAACGAAGACGGTCGCTCGGTGACGAAGAAGGATATCGAGAACGTCGCTGCATGGCTTGTCGACAAGGGCACGGCTGAAAACGAAATCGCCTATCGCCCGGCGCGCGTGCTGATGCAGGATTTCACAGGCGTTCCGGCCGTGGTCGATCTTGCGGCCATGCGCGACGCGATGGTGTCGCTCGGCGGCGATCCGGAAAAGATCAATCCGCTGGTACCGGTTGATCTTGTCATCGACCACTCCGTCATCGTCGACGAATTCGGTACGCCGACGGCGCTTGCTCGCAATGTCGAGCTCGAATATGAGCGCAACGGCGAGCGCTACCGCTTCCTGAAGTGGGGCCAGCAGGCGTTCAAGAATTTCCGCGTCGTTCCTCCCGGCACCGGCATCTGTCACCAGGTCAACCTCGAATATCTCGGCCAGACCGTCTGGACCAAGGAAGAGGATGGCGACACGATTGCCTATCCCGACACCTGCGTCGGCACGGATAGCCATACGACGATGATCAACGGCCTTGGCGTTCTCGGTTGGGGCGTAGGCGGTATCGAAGCGGAAGCGGCCATGCTCGGCCAGCCGGTCTCGATGCTTCTGCCGGAAGTGGTCGGATTCAAGCTGACCGGCAAGCTCCGCGAAGGTGTCACCGCGACCGATCTGGTGCTGATGGTCGTGCAGATGCTGCGCAAGAAGGGCGTCGTGTCGAAGTTCGTCGAATTCTTCGGCGTCGGCCTCGACAACATGTCGCTCGCCGACCGCGCGACGATCGGCAACATGGGTCCGGAATATGGCGCGACCTGCGGCTTCTTCCCGGTCGATGGCGAAACCATCAACTATCTGACGATGTCGGGCCGCACCACCGACCGCATCGCGCTGGTCGAAGCCTATTGCAAGGCTCAGGGGATGTGGCGCGAAGGCGATGGTTCCGATCTGGTGTTCACCGACACGCTCGAGCTCGATCTCGGCGATGTCGTGCCGTCGATGGCCGGCCCGAAGCGTCCGGAAGGCCGTGTCGCGCTGGAAAGCATTGCTGCCGGTTTCGCAGCAGCGCTCGAAGCCGACTACAAGAAGCCTGGCCAGTTGTCGAACCGCTACGCAGTCGAAGGCACGGACTACGACCTCGGCCACGGCGACGTGGCGATTGCGGCGATCACCTCCTGCACCAACACTTCCAACCCTTCCGTGCTGATCGCTGCCGGCCTATTGGCCCGCAATGCCGTCGCCAAGGGCCTGAAGTCGAAGCCTTGGGTCAAGACGTCGCTGGCACCGGGGTCCCAGGTGGTAGCCGAGTATCTGTCGAAGTCCGGTCTGCAGACCGACCTCGACATCCTCGGATTCAACCTGGTCGGTTTCGGCTGCACCACCTGCATCGGCAATTCGGGTCCGCTGCCGGCGCCGATCTCAAAGACCATCAACGACAAGGGTCTGATTGCCGCCGGCGTGCTTTCGGGCAACCGAAATTTCGAAGGGCGCGTGTCTCCCGATGTTCAGGCCAACTATCTCGCATCGCCGCCACTGGTGGTCGCCTACGCGCTGGCCGGCTCCGTGCAGATCGATCTGACCACAGAACCGCTTGGCGAAGATCAGAACGGCAACCCGGTGTTCCTCAAGGACATCTGGCCGACCTCGCATGAGATTCAGGCGTTCATCCTGAAATACGTGACGCGCGAGCTCTACGAGACGAAGTATGCCGACGTCTTCAAGGGCGACGAGAACTGGCAGGCAGTGCAGGTGCCTCCGGGCCAGACCTATGCCTGGGATGACGACAGCACCTATGTGCAGAACCCACCCTACTTCGTCGGCATGGGCAAGAGCGGCTCCGGGATTTCCGATATCAAGGGCGCCCGCGTCCTCGGTCTCTTCGGCGACAAGATCACCACCGACCACATCTCTCCGGCCGGTTCGATCAAGGCGGCGTCGCCAGCCGGCGCATACCTCCTCGACCACCATGTCAGTGTCGCGGACTTCAACCAGTACGGTACGCGCCGTGGCAATCACGAAGTGATGATGCGTGGCACCTTTGCCAACATCCGCATTCGCAACCACATGCTCGGTCCGAACGGCAAGGAAGGTGGCTACACGATCCACTATCCGACCAAGGAAGAGGAATCGATCTACGACGCGGCCATGCAGTACAAGGCCGAGGGCGTTCCGCTCGTCATCTTCGCCGGCGTCGAATACGGCAACGGCTCGTCGCGCGACTGGGCTGCAAAGGGCACGAACCTGCTCGGCGTAAAGGCCGTCATCGCCCAATCCTTCGAGCGCATCCACCGTTCGAACCTGGTCGGCATGGGCGTCATCCCCTTCGTCTTCGAAGACGGCACGACCTGGGCAAGCCTCGGCCTGAAGGGCGACGAGACGGTTTCGATCGAGGGTCTCGCGCATATCAAGCCACGCGAAAAGAAAATCGCCAAGATCGTCTATGGCGACGGTACGGTGAAGGAAGTTCCGCTCGTCTGCCGGGTCGATACGCTGGATGAGGTGATCTATCTCAACAATGGCGGCATCCTGCAGACAGTTCTGCGCGACCTCGCCGCCTGATCTACATCGGCATTATTGCGGACGCCGCCGGGAAAGCTTCCCGGCGGCGTCTTCTATTTCACGGTGATGTGTACTGCGCCGGGCGCTTCCCGCTGTGTCTCACCCCTTCGTGACTTTGCGTCGAGGCTGCGAACCATTATCTCTTGTTTCAGATTTCTCAGGCTTGATGTCTGGCGGAGACCACGGCTATCACGGTCTGAACAGAGGTTTTACAGCATGTCCTTGCGGTTCCTGATTTCCCTTCTGGCTGGCGTTGCCTTGGCCGGCTCGGTGCAAGCGCAGGAGCTTGCCAAGTTGAAGGGCGTCGTGGAGCTTTTCACCTCGCAGGGCTGTGCTTCCTGTCCGCCCGCCGATGCGGCGCTCGCGAAGCTCATCAGCCAGGGCGACGTCGTCGCGCTCGCCTATCATGTGGACTATTGGAACTACATGGGCTGGGACGACACAATGAGTTCCAAGGACAATACGGCGCGGCAATATGCCTACGCCCGGACGTTCGGTCGCAGCAATGTCTACACACCACAGGCAATCATCAACGGCCGCGATCATCTCAACGGCGCGGACCTAACTGCCATCAACCTCAAAGTCGACCAGTTCGATCACCAAGGCAAAGGTCTGAGCGTTCCCGTACACGCGGCAATGAAAGGCGACGAGCTGGAGATCAAGATCGGCGCCGGTGACGGAAAGGCCAATGTTGTCATCGCCTATTTCGACCGCGAGCAGATGGTTACCGTCAAGAAGGGTGAGAATACCGGCCGCCAGATCGCCTATATGCACAGCGTTTCCGATGTCGAGACGGTCGGCATGTGGGATGGCAAGCCAATGAGCCTGGTGCTGCCGGCAAATGTCATGGAAAAAGCCGATCGGCAGGGACTGGCCGTCCTGTTGCAGACGTCTTCGCCGGCTGGTGATCCGGCCGCGATCGTCGGCGCTGCCGTACTGACGATCGGTAGCGGAAATTGAATATCCCGACGCTTTCGCAACAGAATTTCGAGTAGATCGATGTCTTTTGAGAAGGCGGCCCGGCAAAGACACATTCGGGGCTGGGGTTAGGCCGATGCGCCACGCCGGGCCATTTTGGCGCGCTGGCGCCAAAGGGTGTATATTAATTCTTCCTAAAATGAGGCGCTGTTTTGACTGAAATGGGGCGTGGGCAAGAAACCTTGCCTCGTCAATATCTCTGCGGCGAATGCGCTCGCGGGCATGGCGGCCTTGCAATTTGATGCGGCTGAGGCAAACTGTCATTCTCCTGTCACGAGCGGAGCCTTGGGAGCTAGATGACTGATCAACCGGATTTGCGACATGGCGAAAGCCGTAATGTCGATAGCGATTCCTCCGTTGTTGTCGATCTCAGGGAATACAAGCAGAGCAAGGATCCGCTTCCGGTGACGTTCCATCGCCGCGAGCTCGATGCCATCCTCTGGATTTATGGCCGAATGGTCGGCGAGAACGAATGGCGCGACTACGCTATCGACCATATGATTGAAAAAGCAGTGTTTTCCGTCTTCAAGCGATCCGGCGAAATGCCGCTGTTTCGCATCGAGAAGAACCCGAAGCTCGCCGCCAAACAGGGCGCCTATTCGGTAATCAATACCCACGGCACCATCCTCAAGCGCGGACATGACCTGCGGCAGGTGCTGAAGATATTCGACAAGAGCCTGAAGCTTGTCGAGAAATAGCAAGCTGATCTATTCGCTGAACAGCGTTCCCGGGTAGCTCGAAATGTCGGGTTGGCTTTGGTTGCCGTCGCCAAGTGCCCTCTGCATCAGCATGGTGTCAAGCCAGCGGCCGTGTTTGTAGCCCGCCCCGATCAGCAACCCGGTTTCAGAAAAGCCCGCCCGCTTGTGCAGCGAGATCGAAGCCGGCTGCGCTCCGCCAATCACCGCAATCATCTGGCGGAAACCGGGGCTGGTGCAGCGTTCGACAAGCTCGGCGAGAAGCAGTTTTCCGATGCCCTGGCCCCGCGCTTCCTGTGCCAGGTAGATTGAATCCTCGACCATCCAGCGATAGGCGGGCCGGGTGCGAAAGGCAGATGCATAGGCATAGCCCAGGAGTTTGCCGCCTTCCTCGCTTACCGCGAGATAGGGATAGCCCTTCTGAAGGACGGAGGCCAGCCGCTCGGCCATTTCGCTTTCGGTCGGAGGAACTATTTCATAGCTCGCCGTGCCGTTCAGAACCTGTTCGCGATATATGGCGGTGATAGCGGGCAGGTCTGCAACGGTGGCGTCGCGAAGGCGAAAATTCATGGAAAGGGAGCCATCTCGTGTGATCTCGGGACAGGCTCCAGACAATCACCGGATTCGATTTCATGGCAACAAAAAAGGCGGCCGAAGCCGCCTTTTCGATACTCATTCCACAGCGCTTAGCGCTGGCGGCTGCCCATGAGCTGCAACAGGAACATGAACAGGTTGATGAAGTCGAGGTAGAGGGTCAAAGCGCCCATGATCGCCTTGCGACCAGCAACAGCCACGTCGTCGGCTTCGAAGTACATTTCCTTGATGCGCTGCGTGTCGTAGGCGGTGAGGCCTGCGAAGGCCAGTACGCCGATTACCGAGATCGCGAACTGAAGCGCAGATGACTGCAGGAAGATGTTGACGATCGACGCGATGATGATGCCGAACACGCCCATGATCAGGAATGAGCCCATCGCCGACAGGCTACGCTTGGTGGTGTAGCCGTAAAGCGAAAGACCACCGAAGGCAGCAGCCGTCACGAAGAAGGTCTGAACGACGCTCTGCCCGGTATAGATCAGGAAGATCGACGACAAGGATAGCCCGACCAGCGCCGCGTAGGCCCAGAACGTTGCCTGTGCGGCCGACACGCTCATGGTGTTGATGCGGAAGCTCAGGAAGAATACCAGCGCCACCGGAGCGAAGATAACGACCCAGCGGAGGGGGCTCGTGTAGATCGCCTGGCCGAATGCGGTCAGCTGTCCATTGGATACTGCGAATGTGAAAGCGAGATAGGCGGCAACACCCGTGATCGCCAGACCCAGCGCCATCAGGTTGTAGACCTTCAGCATGTAAGCGCGAAGGCCTTCATCTATCATCGCACCGGACTGTGCGCCCGCTGCCCGATTGGGGAAATTACGAAAGTCAGCCATGTTTTCCTCTTTTAAGCTCCGATGTTATGACGGTGTCGGGCGCTTGTCGTCCCGGGCGCCGCTGCGAAGCTCCAGCATGCCTGACAAGAATATGAGGCTTTCGCGTGTCGCGTACAAGTGCCTAGCGATCCTGAAACGGGTTAAATCGGTGTAACATAGACCAATTTCCCGCTTGGGTTAACGATCCCAGGTTGCTCAAAGCTCGCGCAATACCGGTGCAGCTTTCTGCCCGAGGATCCGCCATGTGCCCATCAAACCGATGCCGACCGTCAGTACGAGGGCGATAAGGATGGTCGAAATCGCGACGTCAGGCAGGAACGCGGAGGGCAGATGCATGATGCGGCTGACAACGTACCAGGCGGCAACCGACCCCGCGAGAAGCGCGAAAATGGCCGTCGCCACGCCGAGGATCAGATATTCATAGCTGAAGGCACGGATCAGCATTGCTCTCGTCGCCCCCAGCGTCTTCAGCACCACGGCATCATGCGTGCGCGCCCTGTTTCCAGCGGCAAGCGCCCCTGCCAGAACCAGCACCGAGGCAATCAGCGCAATCGAGGCTGCCGCCCGGATCGCCGTCGCAAGTTGGCCCACCAGAGTATTGAGCATATCCAATGCGTCCTTGACGCGGACGCTGGTGATCGTCGGGTATGCGTTGGTGACGCTTCGCAAGATCGACGCTTCCTGCTGCGAGGTTGCCGCCGGGTCGGTCAGCGTCGCGAGCCAGGCGTGGGGAGCGCCCTTGAAGGTGTTCGGGGTGAAGATCATCACGAAGTTGATCGACAGGGACTGCCATTCGATCTTGCGGAAATTGGCAATCCTGGCGGTAATGTTGCGGCCAAGCACGTTGACCGTGACGCTATCCCCGAGCTTCAGGCCCAGCGCCTTGCCCTCCTCGTCGGAAAAGGAAACCAAAGGCTCGCCGATATATTCCTTGTCCCACCACTTGCCCTCGGTGATCGCCGCGTTCTCCGGCGGCGTCTCGGCATAGGTGATGCCGCGGTCGCCGCGGAGAACCCATTGGCCCGCCGGCGGCACCTTGCGCTTGGTCACATCCTCGCCGTTGAAGGCGACAATCCGGCCGCGCAGCATCGGAACCTCGACGAGCTTGCCGTCCGGCACCTGCTGCCTGACGACAGTGCGGAACCCGTCGAGTTCGGACCCCTGGATATCGACGAAGAAGAAATTTGGCGCCTGCTCGGCCATGTGTCCGGTCAATTCGCGCCGCATGTTGCCGTCGATGAGCGTCAGCGTCACCAAGAGGGCAAGGCCGAGGCCGAGCGACAGGACGACGGAGGCGGTGAGCGATCCCGGACGGTGAATGTTGCCGATCGCCAGCCGCAGCGCCGGCGAACGAACGCGCGGACTGCGTTTGGCAAGCCAGGAGACGAGCGCGGCGACACCGCGCAATACGACGAAGGCAATCGCGATGGCTGCGACGAAGACGATGGCGATGAAGCGGTCATAGGCGGTGGCGATCGCCAGGCCGGCAAGTGCTGACATCAACAACCCGGCGGCTACGATATAGGGCCAGGACGGCAGCTTCCGGGTTTCGAAACCCTGTTCGCGGAAGAGGGCGGTCGCAGGCACCTCGCGGGCGTGGCCCAGTGGCAGAATTGCGAAGGCGAACGTGGTCAGCAGGCCGAAGAGCGCGGCAAGCGAGAGGGCACCCGGATAGATCGTCGGATCGGTTGAAACCGGCAGGAACCTCGCCATGAATTGCGCCGCGAAGATCGGCGCAATGGCACCGAGGACCAGACCTGCGACGATGCCCGCCAGCGCGATCAGGGCGATCTGGATCAGGTAGATCATCACGACGACGAAAGCCGGAGCGCCAAGGCATTTGAAGGTGGCGATCGTCGTCCGTTTGGAATCCAGGAAGGCGCGCACGGCGTTTGCGACGCCAACGCCACCGACGATCAGCGCCGTCAGGCCGACGAGGGTCAGGAATTGCGAGAAGCGGGTGATGTTGTCCGCCAACGAGGGCGCGGCCTTGTCGCTGGTGCGGATCGACCAGCCTGCGGAAGGAAAGGCCTTGTTGGAACGGTCGGCGATGTCCTTGATGCCAGATGAGGGATCATCCATCCGGATCTTGTAGACGTGTTCGACCAGGCTCCCCGTCTGGATCAGCCCGGATGCGGCGAGCGCTTCGTTGCTGGTCAGGAGGCGGGGTGCGAAGCCGAAACCTTCGGAAATCGCATCCGGTTCGTTCTTGATCGTCCCGGTAATCCGAAGCTTGACGTTGCCGAGGAGAAGCTGGCTCCCGATCGCAAGCTTCATGCGCTCGAGCAGCAATGGCGCTACCACCGCGCCGTAGCTTCCGTCTCGTGCAGCCAGCAGATTGCCAAGCGGCTCGTTCGGTTCGGCTTCGAAGGTTCCGTAGAGCGGATAGGCGTGATCGACGGCCTTCACCTCGACCAGCGCCTGGTCCGAACCATCGGGCAGGCGAGCCATCGAGCGCAAGCCGGTGGAGGTGGAGACGGCACCAAGACCCCTCAGATAGGAAAGCTCATCCGACGTCGCCTCGCGATTGTTGATCTCGAAGCGGACGTCTCCGGCAAGAAGCGTTTGCCCCTGCGTCGAGATCGCATCGGTGATGGAATGCGAAACCGAATTCACTGATGCGATTGCGCCGGTGCCAAGGGCGATGCAGGCGAGAAATATATAGAAACCCTTCAGGCCGCCGCGTAGTTCGCGAAGGGCGAGACGGAATGCAAGCGACAGGCGGGCGCTGCCAAGCGTCATGCGATTGCCGCCTTGTTGGTCCGGATTCCGGCGTTGTCGGCTTCGATCTCACCCGAGCGCACGTGAATCTGGCGGGAGCATCGAGATGCGAGCGAGGCATCGTGGGTGACGAGAAGCAGCGTCGTGCCGCGCTCGGCCTGCTTGGCAAACAGCAGGTCGGCAATCTGCCGGCCGGTATCGGTGTCGAGATTGCCGGTGGGTTCGTCGGCAATCAGCAGCGTGGGCGAAGGTGCCAACGCCCGGGCGATCGCCACGCGTTGCTGTTCACCGCCGGAAAGCTGGCCGGGATAATGGCTCAGTCTTTCTCCGAGGCCGACGGATTGCAGTTCGCGACGGGCGATGTCGAAAGCATCCTTGACATTCGCCAGCTCGAGCGGGACGGCGACGTTTTCGAGCGCCGTCATGTTGGCGATCAGGTGGAAGGATTGGAAGACTATGCCGATGTTGCGGCCGCGGAAATCGGCAACCTTGTCTTCGCTAAGCTTATGAAGCGGCGTATCGCGGATAATAATCTCGCCGCTGTCGAGCTTTTCGAGGCCGGCCAGGACCATCAGCAGGGTCGATTTGCCGGAACCGGACGGGCCGACGATGCCGACGGCTTCGCCTTCCAGGATCGTCAGGTTCATGCCCTTCAGGACATGCACGGAAGCTGCGGCATTGCCGAGCGTCAAATCGGCGTTCTTCAGCTCGATGATGGTTTTTGCCAATGGAAACCGCCCTATATATCGTTGAGAAAATGCGGGGCGCGACGCGACCTTTCGAGCAATCTAGGGAATGGATCATGAGTTTTAAAGTTGTCGCCTTTCAAATAGCCGTCATCGCCGGCCTGTTCTTCGGCGGCACGGCCGAAAGCGTCAGCGCCAGAACGATCCAGATCGTCGGCCTCGGCGATAGCCTGATGGCCGGATACCAGCTGCCGCCGGGCGATGGATTTCCAGCAAAGCTGGAAGCCGCGCTGAAGGCCAACGGCCTCGATGTCGTCATTGCGGATGCGGGCGTCTCCGGCGATACGACCTCGGGCGGCCTTTCCCGCGTCGACTGGTCGGTGCCCGACGGGACTGACGGGGTCATCCTCGAGCTCGGTGCCAATGACGCTTTGCGCGGAATTCCACCCGAGGACAGCGAGAGGAATCTCGATGCAATCATCGGTCGCCTGCAGGCGCGGAACATTCCGGTTTTGCTTGCAGGGATGTTGGCGCCACCGAATATGGGTGGCGACTATGCCGCCAGATTCAATCCGATCTACAAGCGCCTTGCCGATAAATACCATCTGACCCTCTACCCCTTCTTCCTAGACGGGGTCGCTACTCAGGCCAAGCTGCAACTCGACGACGGCATGCACCCTAATCCGCAAGGAGTAGACGTGATGGTGCAGCGGCTCCAACCGGTGGTCGAAAGTTTCATCGGAACGATCGGGGCAAAGCTTAAATAGGGGCTTGCGCCTGACTTGATTGCATGATTCGCTGTGGTTATCTGCAAAAGATTCGGGGATCTCGCCATGCCGAGACTATTTACCGCCCTCGAAATTCCTCGCAACGCGGCGATGAGCCTTTCTTTGTTGCGCGGTGGTCTTCCCGGAGCCCGGTGGATCGACGTAGAGAATTACCACATCACCCTGCGCTTTATCGGTGACGTCGACGGACGCACCGCTGACGAGCTTGTCGAGCGACTGGATCGCATCGACCGGCCGGAGTTCCAGATAAGGCTGGACGGGATCGGTTCCTTCGGGTCGAAGAAACCGCATTCGGTGTGGGCAGGGGTGACGCCGACGCCGGATATGTTCGCGCTTCAGGGCGAGATCGAGCGCATCTGCCAGCGTATCGGCCTCCCTTCCGATCCTCGCAAGTTCACGCCGCACGTGACGCTTGCACGCCTCAAATCATCGCGGCTCGATGATGTTGTTCATTATCTTTCCGGTCGCGGTAACTTCCAGACGTCGCTGTTCACGGCGTCACGCTTCGTGCTTCTGTCGTCGCGTGAATCGGTTGGCGGCGGGCCTTATCTCACCGAAGAGATATTCCCTCTTCACGAGGCCCGTACTTTCCCCGCCGCTGCCAGCAACGAACTGCAGCCGGTCAAGAGCATGGTGTAGACCGTCTCGAAGTCTTCCCGATCACCGTAGTAGGGGTCGGGAATGTCTTCGTCGGTTCCCATCGCGTAGCTGTTGAAGAGGTGGATTTTTCCAATCGCTTCGCCAGGCGCAACTTTCTGCAGGTTCCTCAAATTGTCATGATCCATTGCGAGGATCAGGTCGAAGCGATCGAAGTCTTCGGTTGTCACGCGTCGTGCGCGCTGCCTCGAAATGTCGATGCCGTGGCCGGTAGCGATCGAGATGGAACGCGGGTCCGGTGCGTCACCCTCATGCCAACTGCCGGTGCCTGCTGAACCGATGTTGAACTCTGCGGCTCGTCCCGCGTTTATTACCATATGTCTGAATATGCCTTCAGCCAGAGGCGAGCGGCAGATATTGCCGGCGCAGACAAACAGGATCTGGAAGCGGTCCATGACAACTTTCGGTCATTTAAGTGAAGGAACCATCGCATGAAATACGAAAGATTGGAAAGAGCGGTCGTCGACCAAAACCTCGCGGCCATGAGCGAATGGAAGCTCGGTGCGGATGGGATTTCGATATCGAAAAGTTTCAAATTCCGTAATTTCGTCGAGGCGTTCAGCTTCATGACCGAAGCTGCGTTGGCGGCGGAGAAATTCGATCATCATCCCGAATGGTTCAACGTTTATTCCCGCGTTGACGTGACGCTCTCCACTCACGATGCAGGCGGATTGACCGAACAGGATTTTCGCCTTGCCAAGGCGATGGACAAGGCTGCGACACGACGCGCCAGTTGAATGGGCGCCGCCAATCTCCATATTTCCAGATGTTCGGCATGGCTGTTTTCGCAGGCAGGCATCGCGGGCCAGACTTAACGGGAACGACCGGAATGAATGACATCAAGTTTGGCGAGATCCTGCTGCCGGGCGACGACGACACGCAGGGCAGCCGGGAGAAGACGGTTCGGAAGAAGTTCTGGCCGGCTTTTCGGAAAGCCGTCCGGCACATTCCGTTTGCGCGCGATCTGGTCGCCGCCTTCTATTGCGCGCTCGATCCGCAGACGCCATTGCGCGTTCGCGGCATTCTGCTGGCGGCGCTCGCCTATTTCATCATGCCGTTTGACATGATTCCCGATTTTTTTGCCGTCATCGGCTACACCGACGACGTCGCGGTCCTTGCTGCAGCCTTCGCTATGGTCAGTGGCAACATTCGACCGCAGCACTATGAAGCCGCCGACAGGGCGCTTGCGGACGAGCCCATCGCTGCAGACATGTAAGCGGTGATCACTCATTTTCGGACTGCAACGATTTTCGAAGCTTTCCAAAGGCCAGCCGAATACGCGACTTTACAGTACCGAGCGGCAGGCCGGTCGCCGCCGCGATCTCGGAATGCGACTGGCCGAGGAAGAAGGCGGCGCGCAGGAGTGCCTGCTGTTCCTGCGGTAGTTCGGCCAGGGCCGCGCGGACCTTGATATCCCTGCCTTCGTTTTCCATCACCGCGTCCGCGGCAATCTCGGCGGTCGGCTGGAGGGCCGGGTCGGTGTCGTCAAGCACACGTGTCCTCAAACGTCGCTGCGCATCGATGCGCCGGTTCCGTGCGATGCGGAAAATCCATGTCGAAAGGGAGGAGCGCGATGGGTCATAAAGAGACGCCTTGTGCCAAAGGACGACCATCACTTCCTGCACCAGCTCCTCTGCCTCGCCAGCAGGCATCCGCTGACGTAGAAGCCAGGATTTCAGCCGTGGCGCGAAATAGTCAAACAGCTCGGAAAAAGCCCGCTGGTCGCGACGGTCTGCGACGGCTTTGGCGAGGGCAGCGAAGCGCTGTCTTTCCTCAGCATCCATTTGCCAGTCAAAAGCCTCCCGTCATCGCCGTGCCCGTCGCGGTTCATCAGCTTTATGAGGTACATCCGATTTCTGAAAGGTCAAACTCTTGCCTGAATCTTTATGTCTTAAATTGTTTCCACAGGGTGGCGCTCCGTCATCCGAATCGCCCGATTTTTTCTATTCGGCCTTCAGCAGACCAAATGATTGGCAATTGGTCGGAAATGAAACAGTTCGTCCCGCGATAACCGTCCTGTTGACGGTTTGGTAACCTGAATTAAGTCAAAATAAAGCAGCTCGTGAACAAGCATCGTCCGAGACCAAATCGCATCGGGCTCTGGATCGCAAGAAACCGGCAGGAAATCATGTTCGTAAAACGTCTCGCAATCGCTCTTACAATCGTACTGGCCGGCGCCGGGTTCGCATCCGCTCAATCGAAGACCAAGCCGAAGGCTCCTGCCGCGGCGCCTGCAGCTCAGACGGCTACGCCGTCTCCGACGCGCATCAAGCAGTTCGATGCCTGGGGAGCATATTCCTACCAGTCCGGAAACGGTAAGGTCTGCTACGTCCTCTCGGTTCCGACGACGAAGCTGCCGACGACTGGTGTAGATCACGGCGACAACTTCTTTATCGTTACCCAGCGTCCAGGGCAGAACATTTCCTACGAGCCGCAGGTCATGATGGGCTACACGCTGAAGGAAAACTCCAAGGTCAACGTCACGATCGACAACAAGACGTTTGTGATGTTCACCAAGGACAAGGCCGCCTGGGTCGAAAACGCCGCACAGGAGCCAGCTCTGGTCGCCGCGATGAAGACCGGCCATTCGCTGACGGTCGCGGCAACGTCGAAGAAGGGCACCGGCACCTCCTACAGCTATTCGCTGGCTGGCATATCCGCTTCTTTGAAACAGATCGAAAACTGCAAATAACAGCAATTGCGCCCGCCCTGCAGGCGAGCGAAAGACTGAAAACGAAGGGGCTGGCCGGATGGCCGGCCTCTTTGAGTTTTCGAAGAGGGATGACGCGCGGCGAAATTGATGCTAAAGGCCGCGCAAACTGCGAATGAGCCTGCGACACGGTCGCCCTCTCCGCATGCGAATTCTCTTCTTCAGTGCCTCTATCGAGCCTGCGGCTTTTCCGTGAAGCACGGCCGTATGAACCATTTGGATGACCCTATGTCCTTCACAGATGCCATGACAATTGCAAAGCCTGCGATGCCGCTGTCTCCCCGTGGCGGCGAGAGCTTGCCAAAGCCATCGCTGATCGGATTGAAACGCGAGGAAATGGGCCAGGCGCTCCGGGAAAAGGGCGTTCCGGAAAAGCAGATCAAGATGCGCGTCAGCCAGTTGTGGAACTGGCTCTACGTTCGCGGTGTCTCCGACTTCGACGCCATGGCCAATGTCGCAAAGGATATGCGCGAGATGCTGAAGCAGCATTTCACCATCGCCCGGCCAGAAATCGTCGAGGAACAGGTCTCCAATGACGGAACGCGCAAATGGCTGCTCCGTTTTCCGGCGCGCGGCGCCGGGAGGCCCGTTGAAATCGAGACGGTCTATATTCCGGAAGAGGGACGCGGCACGCTTTGCATTTCCAGCCAGGTGGGCTGCACGCTCACCTGTTCCTTCTGTCATACCGGCACCCAGCGGCTCGTGCGCAATCTGACGGCTGAGGAGATACTCTCCCAGTTGCTGTTGGCACGCGATCGGCTCGGCGATTTTCCGGACCGGCTATCGCCCGAGGCTACCATGATGCCGGCCGAAGGCCGCAAGGTCAGCAATGTCGTGATGATGGGCATGGGCGAGCCGCTTTATAATTTCGAAAGCGTCAAGACGGCGCTGCTGATCGCATCCGATGGCGACGGGCTGTCGTTGTCCCGCCGCCGGATCACGCTATCGACCTCGGGCGTCGTGCCTGAGATTTTCCGCACCGGCGACGAGATCGGCGTGATGCTGGCAATCTCGCTGCATGCCGTGCGCGACGATCTTCGCGACATCCTCGTGCCGATCAACAAGAAGTATCCGCTGAAGGAACTGATCGACGCCTGCCGGAACTATCCGGGGCTTTCGAACGCCCGGCGTATCACGTTCGAATATGTGATGCTCAAGGACGTCAATGACAGCCTCGAGGATGCCAAGGGGCTGATCCAGCTTCTGAAAGGCGTTCCGGCGAAGATCAACCTTATCCCGTTCAATCCCTGGCCGGGCACGAACTACCAGTGTTCGGACTGGGAGCAGATCGAGAAATTCGCCGACTTCATCAATGCTGCCGGCTATGCCTCGCCGATCCGCACCCCGCGCGGCCGTGACATCCTGGCCGCCTGCGGGCAGCTCAAGTCGGATTCCGAGCGCATGCGCAAGACGGACCGACTGGCTTTCGAGGCAATGATGATCGCCAATCACGGCGCGGACGACTGATCCGCGCCTCAGTCCTCACCGAGCCTGCGTGAGCAGGATTTTCGCAGCAAAGATCGAGAAGACGCCGGCAAAACTATAGTCCAACCCGCGCAAAACGCCCTTGTTCTTCTGCAGCCAACTCGCCAGCCAATCGGCCGTCAGCACCACGAGCATGTTGACTGGCATGCCGATGAGGATGAAGAAGAATCCCAGAAACAGCAGCTTCTGCGTCACTGCGGGATCGCCTGATGTGATGAACTGCGGCAGGAAGGTCATGAAGAAAATGATGACCTTCGGGTTGAGCAGGTTGACCCAGAACCCGGTCGACATATTGCTGAGTGGCGTTCCCTTGACTACGTCAGCTTCCTTGACCGACAGGCTCGATCCAAAACGGACGGCTTTCACTGCCAGCCACAGTAGATAGGCAGCGCCACCTGTTTTAAGGATCAGGAAGGCGGTTGGCGAGGCGGTGATCAGCGCCGAGATGCCGAAGGCGACGAGCATTGTGTGAACCACGATGCCGAGACTTGTTCCCGCGACAACGAACAGAGCCGCGCGCTTGCCCTGCGCCAGCGCCCGGCTGATCGACAGGGTCATGTCCGGCCCGGGCGTCAATGCAAGCAAGAGGCTGGCTGCACTGAAAGCGAGAAGCGTCGGCAGGCTGGGAACGAAATCCATGGCGCACTCTGAAAACCGCAGAAAACCTCTCTTATCCGGCTTTGACCGCGTTGCCAATCAGTCCTTTGCTGCGAGAAAAGCCTTGAACTCTTCTGTATAGCCGCCGTGCCAACGTGACAGCGGCGGGCGATTCTCGACGATGTCGCCTGCGGCCCAGAGAATTCGGCGCTCGTCCACCGACCGGGCAACGTCGTTGTCGGGGCAGAGAATATAGAAATTGCCACGGGCGAGGCTTTCCATCATGAAGTCGACAGTCTGTTCGGACGTCCATGCGGCTGCTGGCTTTTCCGCACGGTCGCCTTTGGTCAGGCCCGTGAAGACGAAGCCCGGGATCAGCAGGTGTGCCGTGATCCTCGAGCCCTCGGTGTTGCGCAGTTCATGCTGGAGCGCCTCGGTGAATACTTTCACGCCGGCCTTGGAAACATTGTAGGCAGGGTTGCCCGGCGGCGTGGTGATGCCTTGCTTTGAGCCGGTGTTGATGATCACACCGGGTTCGCCGTGGCTCAGCATATTCGGGCCGAATGCGCGCGTGCCGTTGATTACGCCCATCAGGTTGACGCCGAGGATGTTGTCCCAATTTGCCTGGGGGCTAAAGATCGACGTCTCAGGGCCAATGCCAGCATTGTTCATCAGCACGTGAACGCGGCCGAAACGCTGGAGGACAGCACGTTCCAGAGCCTCGAGAGATTCTCGGTCACTCACGTCAGTTTCGATGGCCATCACATGCTCGTCGGCGCCACCTGCAAGCTCGATAACCTGGTCGCGTGCGATGGCCAGCCTGTCGCCGCCGAGGTCCGCAAGAACCACGCTCATGCCGAGGCGCGCAAAGTGTTTTGCCGCAGCGAGACCTATGCCGGAGGCGCCGCCGGTCACCACTGCGACATTGGATTTCGCGAATACCGATTGAACGTTCGTCATGCCCCTGCTCCCTCATTCAAACAATGTTCGGACGCAGCCAGATATGGTAGTTTATGAAACCAAGTCAAACGGCGGGAGGCTGCAATGGCAAAGGTCATATCTGTGACAATCGACGAGCAGATGGACAAATTCATCGACGAACAGGTCAGCCATGGCAAATTCCGATCGCCCGTCGAGGCCATCGACGCGGCTCTTCGACTTTTGCGGCACCAGATCGAGGACCATGGAGCTCTGGCCGGTGGTGAGGGATCGGTGAAACCGCAGCCCTTCAATTTCGATGAATTCCTGAAGGACCACTATCGCAGACACTCGCTTTAGTACGTCAGGCCCGGTTTGGTCCGGAGATTTGCCTCGGTTGCAGTTTTTCTTGCGCCTTCCGATAATCTCGCTAAAAGTGCCGCGACACTGGGTTTGCGGCTGATGTGGCCGCTTGCATTCAAACGGACCTCATCATCATGGCATTGTACAAAGACGTGAAGAAAGTCGTTCTCGCCTATTCCGGCGGCCTCGACACCTCGATCATTCTCAAGTGGCTGCAGACGGAGCTCGGTGCCGAAGTCGTCACCTTCACCGCGGACCTCGGACAGGGCGAAGAGCTCGAGCCGGCCCGCAAGAAGGCCGAGATGATGGGGATCAAGGAGATCTACATCGAGGACGTGCGCGAGGAATTCGTTCGTGATTTCGTCTTCCCGATGTTCCGCGCCAATGCTGTTTATGAGGGCGTCTACCTTCTCGGGACGTCGATTGCTCGCCCGTTGATTTCCAAGCACCTGATCGACATCGCGAAAAAGACAGGCGCCGATGCGATCGCCCATGGTGCAACCGGCAAGGGCAACGACCAGGTTCGCTTCGAGCTTTCGGCCTATGCCCTGAACCCCGATATAAAGATCATCGCGCCATGGCGCGACTGGAGTTTCAAGTCGCGGACCGATCTTCTCGAATTTGCCGAGAAGCACCAGATCCCCGTCGCCAAGGACAAGAAGGGCGAAGCGCCTTTCTCCGTCGACGCCAATCTTCTTCATTCCTCCTCCGAGGGCAAGGTTCTGGAAGATCCCTCGCAGGAGGCCCCGGAATATGTGCACATGCGCACCATTTCTCCGGAATCGGCCCCCGATAAAGCGACCATTATCAAGGTCGGTTTCGAGCGAGGCGACGCTGTCTCCGTCAACGGCGTTCGCATGAGCCCGGCGACGCTGCTGGCGACACTCAACGACTACGGTCGCGACAACGGTATCGGTCGCCTCGACCTGGTCGAGAACCGCTTCGTCGGAATGAAGTCGCGTGGCGTCTACGAAACACCAGGCGGTACGATCCTCCTGACGGCGCATCGCACGATCGAATCGATTACGCTCGACCGCGGTGCCGCCCACCTGAAGGACGAACTGATGCCCCGCTATGCGGAGCTCATATATTTCGGCTTCTGGTTCTCGCCGGAGCGCGAGATGCTGCAGGCGGCGATCGACAGGAGCCAGGAACATGTCGAAGGCGAAGTGACGCTGAAGCTCTACAAGGGCAATGTCATGGTGATCGGTCGCGAAAGCCCGAAGTCGCTCTACTCCGACACGCTCGTTACCTTCGAGGACGATCAGGGCGCTTACGACCAGAAGGATGCCGCAGGCTTCATCAAGCTGAATGCACTGCGCCTTCGCACACTCGGAAAGCGCAACCTGACAAAGTAGGCCAAGTCCATTTGATAGTTTTCAGGCCCGCTGCCGATTACCGGCGGCGGGCTTTTCAATGCCATAATATGAAGATCGGGCTACTCGGCCCCGCACTCCTTGCGCTCGGCGACCGTCCCAATCTCAGGTTCGACGGCCACCGTGTCGCATTTCTGCAGGTTCTGGCGAAAACATTTCAAGGCATGGCGGACGTTGTCCTGCGCCCCGTGATCCAGCCCCTGTGTTGCCTCGCGCTGAACGGCGCCGATCTCGATGCTGATGGCCTTGATCATGTCCTCGGCCGCATCCGAGAGCATGATACGCTTGGCGCGGCGATCGCAGGGGTCCGGCTGGCGTTCGATCAGGCCCCGTGCTTGCAACTTGTCGAGAAACGCGCTGACCGTCATCGGCTCCAGGCCCATACGGCTGGCGATATCGAGCTGTCTGCTGCCATTCATCGCGGCAACCTGGATCAACGTACGCGCTTCGCCCGCAGTCAGCTCGAGACCCGCGGTCAGGATACGTCGCTCGAAGGCAGCCCGCATCAGGCGGGCGCAATCGGTGACGAGGAACGCAAGCGAATCCATATCTATCTTACTGTTTAAAGGCATTTCCCCACCCGCGCTCGAGACCCCAGGTCATTTTCACCCACTAAGTCGTTTTCCCCAAGACATTTAAAACACCAAGTTCCTGTACGAACGCAACCTTGACTGAACCAGATGTGTGGATAATCTGACATTATCGCCATCAGGACACGCCCGCATGACATATTCCCTTCTCGGCGGCGCCTTCTTGGCAGCGCTGTTTTACGTCTTGATCCCCGGACCTGCCTTCCTTGCGCTTCTCGGCATCGGTGCCGGGCAGGGACGTCGCGCCGGGGCGTTTTTCATGGGTGGCCATCTATTTGGTGATCTCATCTGGTCTGGCCTGGCATTGGTTGCGATCATTGGCGCACGAACGATCGGAACGTATGTTTTCGACCTGCTCGGTCTCTTCTGCGGCTTGTATCTCGCCTGGATCGGCTGGAGCGCCGTTACCGCAAAGCCGAAGGCGGACGGCAAGAGCTTGGTCACCGTCGAGCGTCCGTTTCGCCGCGGCCTGATCTTCGGTGCGACCAATCCCAAGGGATACCCAGTCGCACTCGCGACTTTCACGGCGCTGGTTGCAGGGTCGGCCGGTGCCCTTCAGTTCAGCGCATTGCCTCTTCTGCTCGGCGTATCCTTTATCGGCTTCCTGACGGCGTATCTGATCCTCGTCGGCATCATAGGCGCCAGTGCGGTCCGGCGTTTCTATCGGTCTCATGAGCGGATGATCGTCCGCTGTTCAGGCGTCCTGTTCCTTGGGTTTGCCGGCCAGGCCCTATGGCATTCGGCTCCCGGCCTGCTCGGATGGCGCAAGGCTTGACTGTCGCCGGGCAGCCAGCAGTTTCTCTTCACGCATTAGCGACGGCCATACCAATCGTGTTGGCGAGGACCTATATGCGGCTTCTTTAGTTGGTCTGTTGCCGAGAGGATATTTCATGTCTGAACGTTCTTCCTATAATCCAGCGCTTGTCGAATGGACGGGACACCAGGGCCTGCCGCGCTTCGATCAGGTGAGCGATGCCGATTTCGCGCCGGCCTTCGAGGCCGCCCTGGCCTCTCATGAGGCTGAAATCGATACTATCGCCGACAATCCAGATGCGCCGACGTTTGCAAACACCATAGTCGCGCTGGAGATCATCGGGGACGAGCTATCACGCGTCTCGTCGCTGTTCTGGAACCGGGCCGGCGCGCATACCAATGACGTGATCCAGGCGTTGGAACGCGAGATTGCTCCGAAGATGTCGCGGCACTATTCGAAGATAGGCATGAACGCGGCATTGTTCGGCCGCATCGACGCGCTTTGGCAAAAACGGGAGAGCCTCGGCTTGACGGTCGAAGAGACGCGCGTTCTCGAACGGCATTGGAAGGGCTTCGTCAAATCAGGTGCGAAGCTGCAAAAGCCGGAGCAGGAGCGGCTCGCGAAGATCAACGAGACCCTCGCCAGCCTCGGCGCTCGCTTCGGGCAGAACGTCCTTGCCGACGAGAAGGGCTGGGCGCTTGTCCTTTCCGACCCAAACGATCTTGCCGGGCTTCCCGGGTTTCTGACCGAGGCGATGGCGGCCGCGGCCCGGGAGCTGGGTGAGGAAGGCAAGTACGCAGTTACACTGTCGCGCTCGATCATCGAACCCTTCCTGACGTTCTCCGAGCGCCGGGATTTACGCGAGCAGGCGTTCAAGGCGTGGGTGGCGCGTGGCGAGAATGGCGGCGAGACCGACAATCGCGATACCATCCGTGAAACACTGGCGCTTCGATTAGAGAAGGCCAAGTTGCTCGGCTACGGCAACTATGCCGAATTAAAGCTCGACAACACGATGGCCAAGACCCCCGATGCCGTGAACAATCTGCTGAAAACGGTGTGGGCGAAGGCGGTCGTTCGTGCAGGCGAGGAAGAGGCCGACATTGCGCAGCTGATCGCCGAGGAAGGTCGTAATCATGAGGTCATGCCCTGGGACTGGCGTCATTACTCGGAGAAGATCCGCACCCGAAAATTCGACTTCTCCGAGGCCGAGCTGAAACCCTATCTGCAGCTCGAAAAGATCATCGCCGCCTGTTTCGACGTCGCCGGGCGGCTGTTCGGCGTCCATGCCGTCGAAATCAAGGACGCACCGGCCTATCATCCCGATGTCCGGACGTTCGAGATCCGCGACCGCGCCGACAGGCTCGTTGCGCTCTTCCTCGGCGATTATTTTGCCCGCAGTTCGAAGCGTTCGGGTGCATGGATGAGTTCCTTCCAGTCGCAGCACAAGCTGACGCTGAAGAACGGCACCGTCGGCGAACTGCCGATCATCTATAATGTGTGCAATTTCGCAAAGCCGGCGGAGGGCAAGCCGGCCTTGCTGTCGCTCGACGACGCGCGCACCCTGTTCCACGAGTTCGGTCATGCCCTACACGGCATGCTGTCGAACGTCACCTATCCCTCCGTCGCAGGCACGGGCGTTTCACGCGATTTCGTCGAATTACCGTCGCAGCTCTACGAGCACTGGCTGACGGTCCCGGCGATCCTCAAGCAATATGCAGTCCACTACCAGACAGGCGAACCGATGCCGCAGGCGCTGCTCGACAAGGTGCTCTCCGCCAGAAGCTTCAATTCCGGTTTCAATACCGTCGAGTTTACCTCGTCTGCCTTGGTCGACATGGCGTTTCACACGCGCGGGGCGGTCGAGGACCCGATGGCAGTCCAGGCCGAAGTGCTTTCCGAGATCGGCATGCCCAAAGCGATCGTCATGCGTCACGCAACCCCGCATTTCCAGCACATCTTCGCCGGCGACGGCTATTCCGCGGGCTACTATTCCTACATGTGGTCGGAGGTGCTCGATGCGGACGCCTTTGCGGCATTCGAGGAGACGGGCGACGCGTTCAATTCCGACATGGCTGACAGGCTGAAGACCAATATCTATTCCGTCGGCGGCTCGATCGATCCGGAGGATGCCTATAAAGCCTTCCGCGGAAAGCTGCCGAGCCCTGACGCGATGCTGAGGAAGAAGGGTCTTTCGACATTCGAGGAATTGTCCGGCGCAGACGCTTAAGTAAAGCCTCGTAGATTCAAGCATTGTCAATCTGGAAGGGCGAGGATGCGATCGGTTTCGCGCATCCCCCCTTTCGCAAATGCGAAAAACAGGGTAAGAGCGCCTCAACTGAAGATGAGGGCCGCGATACCAGCTGCCCGAAAACCCTCCGAGTAGCCCATATGTCTATGCGAAATATCGCGATCATCGCGCACGTTGACCACGGCAAGACGACCCTTGTCGACGAGCTTCTGAAGCAGTCCGGCTCCTTCCGCGACAATCAGCGCACTGTCGAGCGCATGATGGATTCCAACGAGCTCGAAAAAGAACGCGGCATCACCATTCTTGCCAAGGCGACCTCCGTCGTCTGGAAGGGCGTCCGCATCAACATCGTCGACACCCCCGGCCACGCCGACTTCGGCGGCGAAGTCGAGCGTATCCTTTCGATGGTTGACGGCGCAATCGTTCTCGTCGACGCAGCTGAAGGCCCGATGCCACAGACGAAGTTCGTCGTCGGCAAGGCGCTGAAGGTCGGCCTCCGCCCGATCGTTGCGATCAACAAGATCGACCGTCCGGACGCACGCCACGAAGAAGTCGTCAACGAAGTATTCGATCTCTTCGCAGCTCTCGATGCCACCGACGAACAGCTCGATTTCCCGATCCTTTACGGTTCCGGCCGCGCCGGCTGGATGAACACCGCGCCTGAAGGCCCGATGGACCAGGGCCTTGGCCCGCTTCTCGACCTGGTGCTGCAGCATGTTCCAGAGCCGACCGTCGGCGAAGGCCCGTTCCGCATGATCGGTACGCTTCTCGAAGCCAATCCGTTCCTCGGCCGTATCATCACCGGCCGAATCCACTCCGGCTCGATCAAGTCGAACCAGCCTATCAAGGTCATGGGCGTGGACGGCAAGACGATCGAAACCGGCCGTATCTCGAAGATTCTCGCGTTCCGCGGCATCGAGCGTCAGCCGATCGACGAAGCCTTCGCAGGCGACATCATCGCCATCGCCGGTCTGTCCAAGGGCACCGTTGCCGACACGTTCTGCGATACCTCGGTCACCGAGCCGCTGCACGCGCAGCCGATCGACCCTCCGACGGTTACCATGTCCTTCATCGTCAACGACAGCCCGCTCGCCGGCACCGAAGGCGACAAGGTCACGTCGCGCGTCATTCGCGACCGCCTGATGAAGGAAGCCGAAGGCAATGTGGCGCTGAAGGTCGAAGAATCCGAAGGCAAGGACAGCTTCTACGTTTCCGGCCGCGGCGAATTGCAGTTGGCCGTCCTGATCGAGACCATGCGTCGCGAAGGCTTCGAGCTTGCCGTGTCGCGTCCGCGCGTCGTCATGCACAATGATGAAAACGGTCAGCTCATGGAGCCGATCGAGGAAGTCGTCATCGACGTCGATGAAGAGCATTCCGGCATCGTCGTGCAGAAGATGTCCGAGCGCAAGGCCGAGATGATCGAGCTTCGCCCATCCGGCGGCAATCGTCTTCGCCTGGTGTTCTATGCGCCGACACGCGGCCTGATCGGCTATCAGTCGGAACTTTTGACGGATACGCGCGGCACCGCGGTCATGAACCGTCTGTTCCACAGCTACCAGGCCTACCGTGGTGATATCGGCGGCCGCAGCAATGGCGTGCTTCTGTCCAACCAGTCCGGTGAAGCTGTCGCTTATGCGATGTTCAACCTGGAAGATCGCGGCCCGATGATCATCGAGCCGGGTGAAAAGGTCTACGCGGGCATGATCATTGGTATCCATACCCGTGACAACGACCTCGAAGTCAATGTGCTCAAGGGCAAGCAGCTGACCAACATCCGTTCTGCGGGCAAGGACGAAGCCGTCAGGCTGACCCCACCGATCCGCATGACGCTCGATCGCGCTCTGTCCTGGATCCAGGACGACGAGTTGATGGAAGTGACGCCGAAGTCGATCCGCCTGCGCAAGACGTATCTCGATCCGAACGATCGCAAGCGTTTCGGCAAGCGTTCGGCCTAAAAAGCCGCCACATTCAAGAGATCAAACCCCGGTGCTTGCGCCGGGGTTTTTATTTTGTGCGTTCGATTTTTCGGTCTTGTGGCAATCGTTAAAAAAGCGTTAACTTTCAGTTGTCGTCCACATGTTAAGTCTGTGGGCAAGTTCCTGACCGTTAGTTTTGCGGATGGTTAATTTGCCCTTGCGGGACCAGAGTAAGCGTTATGAAAACGTTATCCATCGATGTCAGGCGGGCCGAACCGCAGGATGCCGCAGCCATCTCGGAGGCGCATCGCCTCTCGTGGCAGTACACTTATACGGGCATCATTCCGCATCGGGCGCTCGCAAGGATGATCGAGCGGCGCGGCGAAACCTGGTGGCGCCGGGCGACAAGTGGGCCGGCGACGCTGCTGGTGCTTGATGTGGCAGGCGTTGTTGCCGGCTATGCGACACTTGGGCTCAATCGGGCGCGCGCCCTGCCTCAGGAAGGCGAGATTTACGAGCTTTATCTCCGGCCCGAGTATCAAGGTATCGGCCTTGGCCGGATGCTCTTCGGCGAAGCACGGCGGTTGCTGAAGTCGCTCGGCTGCAAGGGCATGGTGGTGTGGTGCCTCGAAGAAAACGAAAATGCCGACCGCTTCTACCGCAGCCATGGCGGCCAGGATTTCTGCGAGGGCGTCGAAATCTTCGACCAGAAGCAGATCAAGAAGATTGGCTTCGTCTGGGCGTAGGGTGCGGCCTGTTAGGCAGCGATTAACACAGTTCCATGTTTCTTTGTTCCAGCTTGTGGAACGACTCGTCGGAACCCAAATTTTGCCTTTAACTTATCATTACGTGCGGCAATTCGCGGGGCTGCCGGTTAATATCCTACGTCGTTCCAAAGCTTTGTTGCGTTGCCGAACGATTACGATTATCTGGCTGCCGGAATTCATCTTTTTTGGGGGACCCTCATGCGCATCGACGCAATTTCCATCGGCAAGAATCCGCCGGAAGACATCAACGTTATCGTCGAAGTGCCGGTTGGCGGCGATCCGATCAAGTATGAGATGGACAAGGAGGCGGGCACGCTCGTCGTTGACCGTTTCCTCTACACGCCGATGACCTATCCCGGGAATTACGGCTTCGTGCCGCATACGCTTTCCGAGGACGGCGATCCGATCGACGTGCTGATCGCCAGCACCCGTCCGCTGGTCCCGGGCTGCGTCATCAGTGTTCGCCCGATCGGCGTCTTGATGATGGAAGACAATTCCGGCAAGGACGAGAAGATCATCGCGGTGCCGTCGACAAAGCTGACGCTGCGCTACGAGAAGGTCAAGGAATATACCGACCTGCCGGAGATCACCATCAAGCAGATCCAGCACTTCTTCGAGCACTACAAGGATCTCGAGCCCGGCAAATGGGTGAAGATCTATGGCTGGAAGGGTGCCAAGGAAGCCGGTGAGCTCATCCTCGAGGCAATCGAGCGTGCCAAGGCTGAAAAGGCCGCAAAGGCCTGATCAGGTCTTCAGAATAGCATCGAGTGCTTTCCACAAATCCTCCGGGTCGCCATCGATCCGGAGGATTTTTTTACGAGCCGTATCGCCCGCCAAAAGACTGACCGAGGATTTGGAGATGCCGAGGCTTTTTGCGACGAGGGCGACGAGCGCCTTGTTAGCCTTGCCCTTTTCCGGAACAGCGCTGACCCGGACCTTGAGATACGCAGCACCGTCTGCGCCGGTCTCCAACCCGTCTATCGCGTCACGTCCGCCATTCGGCGTCAGCCGAACGGAAAGGTTCACGTGGTCCGCAAAGACCTGCCAGGCTGCGGTCACGCGACCAGCGGTTGTTTACGCGACCAGGGGGTAGAGCGTGTTCCACATCAGCGAGCGCAGGAAGAAGATGATCAACAGCAGCACGATCGGCGAGATGTCGATACCGCCGAGATCGGGCAGGAAGCGCCTGATGGGCCTCAGCACAGGTTCGGTGACGTTATACAGGAAGCGGCCTACCGAATTGACGAACTGATTGCTGGAATTGATGACGTTGAAAGCATAGAGCCATGAAAAAATGGCGCTGCCGATCAGCACCCATGTGTAAAGATTCAAAGCCAGATCAATGGTTTGAAATACGGCAAGCATGTTCGTCTCCATTTCGCGATTGACAGACATGTAGACATTGGCGAACTAACGGGCAAGTGCCATGCCTGATGTAACGCTGATTCATGTTTAATGGGCATCCGGGCCATGCATAGAGCCCGTTTTGACCGGAAAGTCTTCCAATGTCCTTGAAAGCCAGAGGAGACCGCTTTGCCGCGTTTCGGCATGTCGGCTACGTCAGGTTCTTCTTCGCTCGCTTTTTCGTGGCCTTCGCAACCCAGATCATCAGCGTCTGTGTCGGCTGGCAGATGTATGATCGCACCGGCAGCGCCATCTATCTCGGCCTGATTGGTCTGGTCCAGTTTCTGCCGTCGCTGCTCCTCATCTTGCTGACGGGCTCAGTTGCCGACCGCTATAACAGGCGGGTCATTTCTGCCATCTGCATTCTCGTCGGCACGGTCTGCTCGATATTGCTTCTGCTGCTCACGGTCACGGGGACCTTCTCACCGTTGCCAGTCTTTGTCATTCTGGCTGTCTTCGGCATCGAACGTGCCTTTATGACGCCGGCGATGCAGTCTCTGGCGCCTAATCTCATCCCGCCGGAAGATCTGTCGAACGCGGTTGCCTGGAACTCGCTGACGTGGGATGCGGCAGCTATTCTCGGTCCCGTGGCGGGCGGCCTTCTTTACGGCCTCAATCCAAGCGTCGCCTACTTGATCGCCGTCGGCCTGTTCGCGATCGGTACCGTGCTTGTCTACCTCATCCCGAAGCCGCCGCAACGAACGTCGGCGCAATCAAAGAACTGGGACGAGATTCTTGCCGGCTTCAGGTTCATCTGGTCCGAAAAGGTGGTGCTTGGCGCGGTCTCGCTCGATCTCTTCGCGGTCCTGCTCGGCGGCGCGGTGGCGCTGATGCCGATCTTTGCGCGCGATATCCTGACGCTCGGCCCGTGGGGTCTCGGTCTGCTGCGGGCAGCCCCGGGCTTTGGAGCGATCGCGATGGCGTTGTTTCTGGCGACATATCCGCTGCGGAAGAAGGCCGGCGTCTACATGTTCATCGGCGTAGCGCTTTTCGGGGTGGGTACATTGATCTTCGGCCTGTCGCAGACGCCTTGGCTATCGGTCCTGGCGCTCGCGCTGATGGGCGCTTCGGACATGATCTCGGTCTACGTGCGCGAGACGCTGATCACGCTCTGGACGCCGGATCACGTCCGTGGACGGGTCAATGCCGTCAATATGGTCTTCGTCGGCGCGTCGAACGAGCTTGGGGAGTTTCGCGCCGGGACTATGGCGCATCTTTTCGGGGCTGTGCCGGCGGTCGTCATCGGCGGGATCGGGACGCTTGCCGTCGCCATCATCTGGGCAGCAAGCTTTCCGCAGCTCCGCAGGATCGATACACTCGATGCGCCCATTCGCGGGGGCGAGCGGCAACCGGCCTAGGCGACATTCGAGGGCTCAGGCTGCAACTGCGTTCTGTTCCTCGAAGACGATGTCGAGGAATTCCGAGAGCCATGTCTTGAGTGCGCCGTCGAAGATCATTCGGCCTTCGAGATGTTCACGGCCTTGCTGGGCGTTCGGAAGGACGAAGCGGTGGGCGCCGTGGACGACCCAGCGATGCATCATGGCGCGGGTAAGCTCGGCGTGGAACTGCAGGCCCCAGGCGTTGGAGCCGTAGCGAAATGCCTGGTTCGGATAGGCGTCACCCCTGGCCAGAAGATCGGCGCCGCGAGGCAGCTCGAAGCCCTCGCGGTGGAAATGGTAGACCATCTGCGGCCAGCGCATCAGCAGCCGGCCCTTTTCGGTCGGATGCAGGGGATACCAGCCGATTTCTGCCTGTCCGTCTTCGCGGGCCTGCACCTTGCCACCAAGATGCCGTACCAGCATCTGGGCGCCGAGACAGATACCCAGGAACGGACGGCCTTCTTTCAACGGGACGTCCAGCCAGCCGATTTCCGACTTCACATAGGGTTCTGAATCGTTGGCGCTCATCGGTCCACCGAAGATGACCGCGCCGCCGTGATCGGCGAGCGTCGATGGCAGCGCATCTCCCAGCACCGGGCGGCGGATATCGAGATCATAGCCTTTCTCAAGCAGCATCTGGCCGACACGTCCCGGACTGGAGCGCTCCTGGTGGAGGACGATCAGGATGGGACGCCGCGTGGTGCGATGCTCGCTCTCAATCAGCATCGTCTATCTCCACGACCTTTCCGGGCGCGCGTGCCGCCGCCTCCTGTCGCTTCATGATCCGCTCCCGACCCGAAACGCCGAGGAGATCGGCGATCCGCCATATCGCGTGATCTTCCATCTCGCTGCGCTCGCCGTCGGCGTAGACGATGTCCCAGAGGACCCCGATCAGCTCGAGGCGCTGGTCGTTGTCGAGGTGGCGCTTCAGATCCGAGGTGAAGCGGAAATAGTCGACCGCTTCGCTCTCCGCCTCCTGTCCGGCGGCGATCAGCGCGTCGAGCTGCCGGCCATCCAGTCCGTATTTCTCCTTCAGAAGCTTGCGGAGCTTCTTCTTCTCGCTGTTTTCCACCTTGCCGTCGGCTTCCATGACCTGGATGCAGAGGGCCGCGACCGCAATGCGCGGATCGCCTGGGGTAATGCCCGATTTCGGGTGGTCGGTGGTCAGATTTTGAAAGAATTCCTGGAAGCGTTCAAACATTCGGTACCGTTCTCAGAATAGTCGAAGCCGGGTCTTGGGTTCCGGTTCGTGCTTGGCATTTCTTACGCCTGGGTCGTCCGGCAAGCCGCCGAAGAAGGGGTGCGGGTCCGGCTGTTTGGCGGCCTCCGGCTTCTTCGGGGTCTCGGACTTGGTAACAAGGGTCTCGACAACAGGTCGCAGTGGCTTCTGCGCGGCGAGCACCGCGTCCGGGACTGATATTTTCGCTGGAGGCGGTGCAGCCGCGGGAGGCGGGGAAGCCTGTGCCGGTCGCATGTCGGCGAGCGGCGGCAGCGTGCGGAGCGCGGCATCGACGGACGCGACAGCCCCTTCCTCGACCGGTCCTTCGAGCTGGCCGAAGGGCGTTCTCCACTCAAAGGCATCAAGCTTGCCGGTGATCGGCGAAACCGGCAGCCACTTGTCGGAAACGAAACCATCGGCCATCCAGGCCGGGTCGCGGGGAGCCCGCAGCGCCTGTGCCATCCAGTGGCGCATCCGGCCCTGGTCCCCGGTTTCGGCTTCCTCGATATCGGCAAGCAGCATGAAGGCGCCTTCTCGGGGCTCCATCCGGGCGGCGGCTTCCGCCTTGCTGCGCGCCTTGGCAAAATCGCCTGCGTCGAGAGATGCCTGTGCGGCGATCAGCAGCGATTCGACATTGTTCGGGCGAAGCGCCTCCAGTCTTTCGGCTCGCTTCAACCGGTCGATGACGGTATCGCCGCTGCGCGCGCGGACATAGGCCCGTCCGATTTCAGGATGAGGCGATGTCTTCCAGACCTGCTCCAGCATGGATGCCGCCTTGCGGCCCTTGTCCTCGCGGAAAAGAGCCTTGGCGGCGATCAGTGCTGCTGGGACAAAATCGTCGGATAGTTTGAGAGCGCTCAGCGCGTCGTCGCGGGCGCCTGCCGGGTCGCCTTCCAGCTTGTCACTGGCCCGCGCGGTCAACAATACTGCCCGCAGCCGGTTGGCTTCGTCCTTGTCGATGATACGGGCGGCCTTCTGCTCATCCAGTAGCCGGATGGCATCGTCCCAGCGGCCGGCTCGGCTACGATATTCGAGCGTCGCCTGCGCCGCCCAGGGCAGATAGGGTGCCTTGTCGGCTGCCGTCTCCGCATATTGCTGAGCCGCCTCGTTGGCGCCGAGCCGCTTGGCTTCAAGGTAGAGACCGCGCAGCCCGAGCTCGCGCGTCTCAGGGTCGTTGGCCATCAGCTCGAATTTGGTGCGCGCCTCATCATGCTTGCCCTCGATGAGCGCCGCCTGGGCCTCCAGAAGATTGATCAGCGGCTCTTGGTCGGCGCGGATCAGGCCGCGCGAGCGCGCCGCCATCTTGCGGGCGAGAAGGGCGTTGCCGGCACCGGCGGCGATGAGACCGGTCGAGAGAGCCTGATAGCCGCGATCTCGCTTGCGGGCGCGGAAATAGCGGGTGACCGAATAGGGCGAGGTCCAGATCAGGCGGACGAACCACCAGAAGATCATGACAATCGCAACGATCGCGATCAGCAGGCTTGCCGCGACGATCAGCTTGGTCTGGTAGAGTTCACCTTCCCACATCAGGGATATATCGCCCGGCCGGTCTGCAAGCCAGGAGAAGCCATAGCCGAGTGCCAGAACGACAATGACGAAAACAAGCAGTCTGACTACCATTAAACCCGCCCTCAGCTCTGCTTGCCGGCGCCGGCGATCGCTTTCGACAGCGCTTCGCCGACCAGATCCTCGACCCGGATGCGGGCCTCGACCGATTGTTTGAACGCCGCCGACGCAGCCTTTCCAGCTGGCGGCAGCGAGTTCCATTCCGTCACTGCGCCGGGAAGATCGCCGTTCTTGACTTTATCCTCGAAGCGGGCCGCAACGGCGTCGACGCTGTCACCTTCGATGTTGCCGACCGGACGGACCTTGACCAGCGACTTGGCGCTGGCCATCAGCCGGTCGCTCCAGCTCTGGTTCTCGTCCGGCTGCTGGGTGACGCCAACGATCGCGGTTGCCACGTCCGGCACCTGCCGGATCAGGTCGGCGCGGGACGGCACGCCGGTATCGGCGAAATTGCGCAGGTCTGCCACGGCGGGATCATCCGGAGAGACCCCGGCGAAGGTGTCGAGCTCGGGACGAAACGGCCCGCCGCGATCGATGGCGGCCTTGAGCGCGGCCGCCGCTATGGCGCGCGCGACCGCGGTGTCCTTGCCAGGCTCGCTGAGCTTCTTCTCGGCGTCGTCCAACCTCTTGCTCATGTCGGCGCCAGTGGAGGCCTGGGCCTGTGTCGCCTGGGCGATCGCTGTTTTCAGCTGTGCGAGTTCGTTTGTGAGATCGGCGATCTTCTGGTCGGCAGCGGCATCGCTTGCAACGGAGCTGGTAGCGGCCACGGGCTCTGTCGACGGGCCGTTCTTGGCGGCGGTTTCCAGTGCCGCGAGCCTGGCCTCTAACGCGCTATCCGGCTTTGCCGGCGGTGGTGCCGCCGCGAGGTTGGCGACCGTCTGTTTCAGCCCATCGATTTCGGCGCTCAACGCAGAAATGTCTGCGGAGTTGCTTTTCGAAGACGATCCGCCGGGCAGCAAGCCCGCATATTGGATGGCGCCCGCGCCAACGAGCGCAATCAGACCGCCGAAGATGCCGGCGGCGATAAGTCCTGATGTTGCTCCGTGGCGGTCTTGCGACACCGATGCCGGTTCGGTGTGGGTATAGGCGGTGCGCGGCTCTTCGTCGGTTGCGGGCGTTGAGGGTTCGGTGCCAACACTGGCGCCGTGGGTGTCTTCATGTGCGGTCGGGGGCTCGTTTTCCGCATCGAACGGCATTTCCACTTCATCGGCGGATGACGATCCGATTTCGCCGTCGCGATGGCTTAGCTCCGCCTCGGTCTCGGCCGCATGCGCGGTTCTGTCTGCCTCCAGATCAATCGTGACCGGCTCCTCGGTGGTCTTCGAATGGTTTGGCGGGTTTCCCGATACCATGGCATTCCTCGTTTCATGCACTGCGGTGAAGGTAGAGAGTGAAGCCGAATATGGAAAGACCCTAGTTCAAAATAGGGCCTTTAGGCGGCGGCGAGGAGCGTCAGAAGACTTTCTTCATCCGACATCCCTGGTATTTCGACGTTCGAGCGCAGAAAATCGGGAACTACGGTCGCGATCGCCTCGCTGAGGCAAAAAAGGCGCGTATTTTCCAATATGTTGAGGTGCCTCTTTATAAGGGGAAGGCTGAAAAACCGCTCGGCCGTATGCCGGGAGTAAAGGAGAACGGCGTCGGCAGGCTTATCAATGAGGAGGCCTCGGAGTTCCGCTTCTTCGGGCTCAATATTCCGCATTCGATAGCATTCAATGGTCTCGAACGGAATTCCGAGCTCTCCGAGCCGTGTCTCGAAACCTTCTGTCCGCGGCGAGCCAGCCAGATAAATCAATGGTTTGCCGCCAAGCAGGGCTCGATGGTCCGATATCAGGTCGGCGAGTTGCATCCCGCTTCCGTCGGCATGATGTATCGACTCGAAACCTGTTTCCGAGGCTTCTGCTGCGGTGGCCTTTCCGACGGCGAAAAAGGGGCGCTGCTGGTCGGCGGCGTCCAAAGGACCAATATCCCGGAGCGTGTGGATCGCCTCGGCACTGGTCGCGGCGATGGCACCTGCGGAACGGGCGAGGGCATGGCGCGCTGCTTTCGGATCATGAACCGGGCAGGTCAGCGGCAGCAACAGCGCTTCGTGTCCAAGCTCGGCCAACCTGATTGCGGTGCGTTCGCCCTGGCGTCTCGGGCGGGTGACGATCACGCGCATCGCGGCCTCATCTCCAGTCGTCGAAGAATGTGCTTCCGGCTCTCTCGCGGATCGTCTGGCCGGCGTTGGTGCCAAGCGCTTCGGCGTCGCGCCGGTTCCCTTCGATGGTGATGGTGTGCTGGGTTTGGCCATCCGGCGTTATTATCATGCCGAAAAGGCGGATGTGGTCGCCCTCGCAAACCGCATAGCCAGCTATGGGTGTGCGGCAAGAACCGTCGAGGGCTGCGAGAAAGCCACGCTCACAGGAGACGGTGTCGAACGTCGGACTGTCGTTGACCGCAGAGAGCAGCTCGGTGATGCGCTCATCGCCGATCCGGCTTTCGATGCAGATGGCACCCTGTGCCGGTGCGGGCGGAAATTCGTCGGGGTCAAGGATATCGGTCAATACCTCGACCTTGCCGAGGCGCTTCAAGCCGGCGAGTGCCAACAGCGTCGCATCGACCTGGCCTTCATTCAACTTACGGAGCCGCGTTTCAACGAGCCCGCGGAACGTGACAACATTGATGTCGGGCCGGAGCCGGCGGATGAGCGCCTGGCGCCGGAGCGAGGAGGAGCCGACCGTCGCGCCAAGCGGCAGCTCGATCAGCTTGGGCGCCGTGCGGCCGATAACAGCATCGCGAATGTCCTCGCGCGGGAGATAGGCCGAGAGCCATAGCCCTTCCGGAAGGGTAGTCGCCACATCCTTCGCCGAATGGACGGCGAAATCGAGGTCGCCGGCGAGCAATTTCAGCTCCAGCTCCTCTGTGAACAGGCCCTTGCCGCCGATTTCGGCCAGCGAGCGGTCGGTAATGCGGTCGCCGCGTGTCGTGAGGACGGAAATCTCGAACATTTCCGTCGGCAGGCCATGAGCCGCCATCAGGCGATCACGAGCCTCGTGGGCCTGGGCCAGCGCCAGCGGGCTGCCGCGCGTGCCGATCCGGAAAGGTTTTGTTTGCATCCGCTTTGATCCGTTGTTACCGACAGTTCTCGTAAACAGGTTTCCACATCATCGCAATCCGACGTACAGGTTCCATGGCGCCCTTTCTCCGCATTCTCGGCATCGAAACAAGCTGCGACGAAACCGCGGCTGCCGTTGTCGAGCGCGATGCGGACGGCCGGTCCACGGTACTCTCCGACGTCGTCCTGAGCCAGCTCGACGAGCATAGCGTCTATGGCGGCGTCGTGCCGGAAATTGCTGCGCGAGCTCATGTCGAGGCGCTTGATACGCTGATCGAGGAGGCGCTGAAACGTGCCAATGTGTCGCTCGCCGAGGTAGATGCCATCGCCGCCACGTCAGGCCCGGGTCTCATCGGCGGGCTGCTTGTCGGGTTGATGACGGGCAAGGCTATCGCGCGGGCTTCCGGCAAGCCGCTATATGCTATCAACCATCTCGAAGGTCACGCATTGACGGCGCGGTTGACGGACGGGCTGGCGTTTCCCTACCTGATGCTGCTCGTCTCCGGGGGGCACACCCAGCTCATCCTGGTTCGTGGCGTCGGCGAATATGAGCGCTGGGGCACGACCATCGACGACGCGCTGGGCGAGGCCTTCGACAAGACTGCGAAGCTTTTGGGTCTGCCCTATCCCGGCGGTCCGGCGGTCGAGGGGGCTGCTAAAAACGGCAACCCGGAGCGCTTCTCCTTTCCGCGGCCGCTCGTTGGTGAAGCTCGGCTGGATTTCTCCTTCTCGGGCCTGAAGACCGCTGTGCGGCAGGCGGCGATGGCGATCGCCCCTTTGACGCAGCAGGACGTCGCAGACATCTGCGCCTCCTTTCAGCACGCAATTTCACGGACGCTGAAGGATCGGATCGGCCGCGGCCTGCAGCGCTTCAAACTGGAATTCCCTGAGGTCGGCGAGATGCCGGCACTGGTCGTTGCCGGTGGCGTTGCGGCCAATCTCGAACTGCGCACCACGCTGCAGGCGCTCTGCGATAGCAATGGCTTCCGCTTTATTGCGCCGCCACTCCACCTGTGCACCGACAATGCCGTGATGATTGCCTGGGCCGGGTTGGAGCGCATGGCGACGGGCGTCGAACCCGACGAACTTGATGTACAGCCGAGGTCGCGCTGGCCGCTGGATGCAAATGCGACGGCACTCATCGGTCATGGTAGACGGGGAGCGAAGGCATGAGCGCGACGAGAGAACGCATCGCCGTCGTCGGCGCCGGCGCTTTCGGGACTGCACTGGCTGCCGTGATCACGCTGGCCGGAAAGAGCGACGTGACGCTTGTCGGGCGCGACCCGGCGCTGATCTCCGATCTCAAGGCCGATCGCGTTCACGATGCGGCGCTTCCGGGCATTGCATTGCCGGATGCCCTTGTATTTTCCGCCGAGCCGGAGGCAATCCGCAATGCCGAGATCGTGCTTTTTGCAATGCCCTCGCAGGCGCAGGCGGACGCCGCGCGGCATTACGGTCCCTACCTTGCCGAGGGCGCGATCGTCGTCACCTGCGCCAAGGGCATAGATCGCGTGTCGGGAAGCCTGCTGACGGATTTGCTCGAGCAGGAGCTGCCGGACCATGCAATCGCCGTCCTGTCGGGACCGGGTTTCGCTACCGATATCGCCAAGGGCCTGCCCACGGCAATGGCGATTGCAGCGGCCGATATAGCAGTCGCCGAAAGGCTGGCGCAGGCGATTTCCGGCCGGACGTTTCGGCTCTATGCGTCCTCGGACCGCATCGGCGTGCAGCTCGGCGGCGCACTTAAGAACGTCCTGGCGATCGCCTGCGGTATCGTCGAGGGTCGCGGTATCGGTGATTCGGCCCGCGCAGCATTGATTAGCCGCGGTCTGGCAGAGATGTCCCGGTTCGTCTGCGCCAAGGGTGGGCAGGCTGAGACGGTGCGCGGACTATCCGGTCTCGGAGATCTCGTGCTGACCGCCACCAGCCATCAGTCGCGCAACCTGCGCTTCGGGATTGCGCTTGGTCGCGGCGAGGCCGTCGATTCGCTGCATGGGACGCTGGTCGAAGGCGCTCTTGCGGCATCAGTGGCATCGCGGTTGGCGGAAGGGCTCGGCATCAGCATGCCGATCACCGACGCGGTCACCGCGATCATCGGGGGAACCCTCGATATTCCGGACGCGATCGAGCAATTGATGACACGGCCGATCACCACGGAATAAAGTCATTTACCGATTTGAACAGGAGATTGAACAATGCTTTTCGCTTTCGTTTGCAAGGATAAGCCCGGCCATCTGAACGTCCGCATGGAAACCCGCCCTGAGCACATCGAGCACTTGAACAAGCTCAATTCCGAGGGAACTTTGAAAATGGCCGGGCCTTTTCTCGATGCGGACGGCAAACCTTGCGGCAGCCTCATTGTCATCAATGCCGCCGATATCGACGCTGCCAAGGCCCTTGCGGACAGCGATCCCTATGCGAAGGCGGGCCTGTTCGAGAGCGTCGAGATCAAGGCTTTCAACTGGGCATTCAACAATCCGGAGGCCTGATCGATGGCTCATTGGCTCTATAAGTCCGAGCCCTCTTCCTGGTCCTGGCAGGCGCAGAAGGATGCTGGCGAGAAGGGAACCGAATGGACCGGCGTGCGCAATTATCTTGCGCGCAACAATATGCGGGCGATGAAGATCGGGGACAAGGGGTTCTTCTATCATTCGAATGATGGCCTCGAGATCGTCGGGATTGTCGAGGTCTGCGCGTTGTCACATCCGGACTCGAGCGCCAAAGGCGATCCCAAGTGGGATTGCGTCGACATTCGCGCCGTTCGCGATATGCCACAACCGGTGACCCTCAAGGATGTCAAGGCGAACGAGAAGCTCGCGAAGATGGCGCTGGTGACCTCGATGCGGCTCTCGGTGCAGCCGGTTACCGAGGACGAGTATCTCGAAGTCTGCCGCATGGGCGGGCTCGACAACCCTCCAGAATGACTTGAAGACCGATCCCGAGACCTTCATCCGCGCCAATACCGAGATCATGACGCCGCCGCATGTGCCGGAGATCCGTCTGCATCTGGCAACGGAGGCCCATGATCTCTGGCTGAAGACGGAGGATGAGCTTCAGGAGATCGGACTGCCCCCGCCTTTCTGGGCCTTTGCCTGGGCCGGGGGGCAGGGGCTCGCCCGCTATATCCTCGATAATCCGGAGACGGTCTCGGGCAAAAGAGTGTTGGATTTTGCCAGCGGCTCGGGGATCGTTGCGATTGCCGCGAGGTTCGCCGGCGCCGCCGAGGTGACGGCGGCAGATATCGACCCCTGGGCGATGGCTGCTGTTCGATTGAATGCGCTCAAAAACGGGGTGCAGGTCGCCTTTGCGGGAGACGATCTCATTGGACGTCCGGTCGATGCCGACATCGTTCTTGCCGGTGACGTCTTCTACGATCGCGATTTCGCCGATCGCCTTGTCCCCTGGTTCAAGGCACTGGCTGCTCAAGGTATCGAGGTCCTTGTCGGCGACCCCGGACGCGCCTATTTGCCCAAGCAAAATCTGGTCTCCTGCGCCGCCTACGAGGTTGCCGTGACGCGGGCGCTCGAAGACAGCGAGGTCAAGAAGACCACGGTTTGGAAATTCGCAGCCGGCTGATGTACCTGCTCAGGGGCGAATGACGCAGACGCCGTTCTCGTTCGAGCAGACATCGGGCATCCGTGCCACGTCGATGATCTTTGCGCGTGGTCTTGCAATCGATCCCTGCTGTTGCCCGCCTGACGAATAGCTGTAGCCGGTGGCATAAGTTCCGCCGTCGGCGCGGTAGACGTCTGTTGCACCGGCATAGTTGCTGATGAAGCCATAGTCAGGCTGGTCCCGAAGGATAACCCTGACGCTGCTGCCTCCATTCGCGCCGTAGCCACCTAGCGTGTAGAGACGTTGGGGCCGGTTGGAGCGAAAGTAGTTGCCACCGCCAAAGCCACCATTTCCGTTTCGGGCGAAGTTGTTTCGCCCGCCGAACATGCGATCACCGTTATGATGCCTGAAGTCGCGGCCCTGGAACGGAAAGCGGTCGCCCGATGCAAACTGATTGCGCCCGCGAGCGTGGAAATTGCGCTGGAAACCGAAGCCGCCATTGCCGAAATGGGTTCCGTGAATGCCGGGGCGCGGGAACCCGCGGCCACCGACGCCAAAGTCCCCGCCGAGCGCGGGAAGAGCCATGCTTGCGGCGAGAGCCACGGCCAAGAAAACCGAGCTGCTTTTCAGAAGACGCGTCATCATATCTCCGACCTCGCCAATCGTTAACAAAAGGTTAAGGCAGCTTGCCGCAAAGGGAAGCCCAAGTCCACGAGATGCCGTGAAAAACGGATCGAATAGTTAACGCAGGACGATGTTTCGGCCGAGGCGGGCGACCCGAATCGATTAAATTCAAGGCGGTTAGCAATAGTGCTTGTCGACGGGCGCTTCCGTCATTAAACGTCGCGTTGATGCAACGCACACAGGATTTCGGCATCCGTGCGTTGCCCCGGTGGTGCCCGAGATCAAAGAGCATCGTAACGCCGCGAGGTTCTGATGGCGAACGTCACACAAAATCGGCCTTTGTCGCCGCATTTGCAAATCTACAAACTCATTCCGACCATGGTTATGTCGATCGTCCACCGGATCACCGGCGGCGCACTCTATTTCGGCACTTTGCTGGTTGTCTGGTGGCTGATCGCCGCTGCCTCCGGCCAAGCATATTTTGATTGGGTCAGCTGGTTCATGGGTACCATCATCGGCAGGCTGATCCTGCTGGGTTACACCTGGGCCCTGCTCCACCACATGCTCGGCGGTTTTCGCCACTTCATGTGGGACCTCGGCTACGGGTTCGAAAAATCCTTTTCCACGAAACTGGCCAAGGCGACACTGGCCGGCTCGCTCGTTCTGACCGTCATCGTCTGGGCCATCGGCCTTGCCATCCGTTTCTGAAGGGTAATTCTCATGGATATGCGTACCCCTCTAGGGCGTGTCCGCGGCCTCGGTTCGGCCAAGGAAGGCACCGAGCATTTCTGGCGCCAGCGCGTGACGGCCGTTGCCAACGTGCCGCTCTTCCTATTCTTCGTCATTTTCCTGATGATCTATGCCGGCGCACCCTACGCGGCGGTTGTCCACGCATTGGCGAACCCCTTCATTGCCGTGATCTTCGGCCTGATGGTCATTTCCGGCGTCATCCACATGAAGCTCGGCATGCAGGTCATCATCGAGGATTACGTCCACGGCGAAGCGGCCAAGATCGCTTTGCTGATGCTCAACACGTTCTTCGCGATCATTGTGGCTGGGCTCTGTCTTTTCGCCATTCTGAAAATCGCGTTCGTAGGATAATTGCATCATGGCATCGAACTCAGCCGCTCAGAATGGCCCCGCTCAGAATGGCAAGGCCTACAAGTATGTCGACCACTCCTATGACGTGATCGTCGTCGGTGCCGGCGGCGCCGGCCTGCGCGCCACGCTCGGGATGGCGGAGCAGGGTTTCCGTACCGCCTGCATCACCAAGGTATTCCCGACCCGGTCCCACACCGTCGCGGCACAGGGCGGCATTGCCGCATCGCTGCGAAACATGACGCCGGATAGCTGGCAGTGGCATCTATACGATACCGTCAAGGGCTCCGACTGGCTCGGCGACGTCGACGCGATGCAGTATCTGACCATGGAAGCGCCGAAAGCCGTCTACGAGCTCGAGCACTACGGCGTGCCCTTCTCCCGCAACGAAGAGGGCAAGATCTACCAGCGGCCGTTCGGCGGGCACATGCAGAACTACGGAGAGGGGCCTCCTGTACAGCGGACCTGTGCTGCCGCCGACCGTACCGGGCATGCCATTCTCCACACGCTCTACGGCCAGGCGCTGCGCCACAACGCCGAGTTCTTCGTTGAATATTTCGCGCTCGACCTGATCATGTCGGAAGACGGTCGGTGCACCGGCGTCGTTGCCTGGTGCCTGGACGACGGCACGATACATCGCTTCTCGGCGAAGATGGTGGTGCTTGCGACCGGCGGCTATGGTCGCGCCTATTTCTCGGCGACATCGGCGCACACCTGCACCGGCGACGGCGGCGGCATGGTCGCTCGCGCCGGCATGCCGCTCCAGGATATGGAGTTCGTCCAGTTCCATCCGACCGGCATCTATGGCGCCGGCTGTCTGATCACGGAAGGGGCGCGCGGCGAAGGCGGCTATCTCGTCAATTCCGAGGGCGAACGTTTCATGGAGCGCTATGCGCCATCGGCCAAGGATCTCGCCTCGCGCGACGTGGTTTCACGTTGCATGACGCTTGAGATTCGCGAGGGGCGCGGCGTCGGCAAAAACAAGGACCACATCTTCCTGCATCTCGACCACCTCGATCCGGCCGTGCTGCACGAGCGCCTGCCGGGGATTTCCGAGAGCGCCAAGATTTTCGCCGGTGTGGACGTTACCCGCGAGCCGATCCCGGTGCTGCCAACCGTTCACTATAACATGGGTGGTATTCCGACGAACTACTGGGGCGAGGTTCTGAACGCCGACAGCAGCAACCCTGAACGCATCCTGCCGGGACTGATGGCCGTCGGCGAAGCCGGGTGCGCATCCGTGCACGGCGCCAATCGTCTAGGTTCGAATTCGCTGATCGACCTTGTCGTCTTCGGGCGCGCCGCTGCCATCCGTGCCGGGGAAGTGATCGACCGGGCGTCGGCAATCCCGGCGTTGAACATAGCTGCCTGCGACAAGATCATGGATCGTTTCGATGGCCTGCGCCACGCGAGCGGCACGACGCCGACCGCCGTTTTGCGCGAAAAGATGCAGCACGCCATGCAGGACGACGCGGCTGTGTTCCGTACGCAGGAATCGCTAGAGTCCGGCTGCAAGCGCATCTCGGCCATCTGGCATGAGCTGTCCGATGTCAAGGTCACAGACCGTTCGATGGTCTGGAACTCAGACCTCGTCGAAACGCTTGAGTTGCACAACCTGATGGCCAATGCCATCACGACGATCTACGGCGCCGAGGCGCGCAAGGAGAGCCGCGGCTCGCATGCGCGCGAAGACTTCACCGGCGGCCCATTCGGCGGCCGTGACGACGTCAACTGGCGCAAGCACACACTTTCCTGGGTCAACGACGCCGGTGAGGTGAAACTAGACTATCGTCCCGTCCATACCGAACTGATCGCCGAAGGCATCGATCCGCACAAGATCGAGCCGAAGGCACGCGTTTATTAATGAGCGAGAATCCAACGAGCCCCGTAGATGACACACCAAAGTTATCGCGACTACAGGCTGCGTTTCCGTTGTTCATGCAAAAGGATTTTGAAACACCAGTAAATAATGTTCCATACGAAGTTGGCGTTGACAACGATTATCCTGCGGGTTTGCGGGAAATGATAAGCGCCGCAACTGTCACGTATTATTTACAAAACAAGTCCATCGACCATGTTTTGCGCACATATCTTAAAGACATGAAATACGAGGAAGACCCTGGCGGAAATGTCCGACTAGATCGATCGTTTAAAAGAGTGTGCCTTCGTCAAATTGAACAAATTGGGGACGCGGTAAGGATGTATCCGCCATTGTTGGGAAGGACTCCGACCGTTGGAGAATGGATAGGCGATCTGACGCTTGTCCGTATATCCTACAGCTTCGATCGAGCTTTTGCTGAAGCGGATAAAGGGGCGCTGTTTGAGTGCGTGGCGATTGCAAGGATGATATTGGAGCAGATAGCGTGGATTTGCGTAATTCGCTCGTTCGATGACGTAGAAAAAATTAAAAGAACTCCGACCACAAAATGCATTGGTCCGACAACTTCAAAGTTTAGCAGTTTTGGAAGACTTTACGGTTGGATGAGTGACCACGTTCATTGGGACTACGAGGCGCATATCAAGGTAATAACCAAAAACGGAGAGTTCACGGGAGCTTGGTCCGCCACGTCGCAGTTTAAAGCAATCGCGTACGCAATGTTAATAGCCTTGGCGTCCTTAGTCTTCGAGGTTTTCAGGTATTTGCTGGGCCTGTACACTGAATTGCTTGGCAATGCTGCGCTTCAAGAGGCGCTTACAAAAGCTGTAGATTTTGTCCCAGTTTCAATGATCAGGCAGATTTTCGATCTATCGGAAGAATCTAAGGACATTCAAACAATTCTAGACATCAGCAAGGTGACAGCTAACTATGGTTGAACTCGCTCTCCCCAAGAACTCTCAGATGCGCGAAGGCAAGGTTTGGCCGAAGCCGCAAGGTGCTACGAACACCCGCGAATTTCGCGTCTATCGCTGGAGCCCGGACGACGGCCAGAATCCGAGCATCGACACGTTCTATATCGATGTCGATGATTGCGGGCCGATGGTGCTCGACGGCCTGCTCTACATCAAGAACAAGATCGACCCGACGCTGACGTTGCGCCGTTCCTGTCGCGAGGGCATTTGCGGTTCCTGCGCCATGAACATCGACGGCACGAACACGCTTGCCTGCACCAAGGGGCTGGAAGAGATCAAGGGGACGGTGAAGATCTATCCGTTGCCGCATTTGCCAGTCGTCAAGGACCTTGTTCCTGATCTGACCAATTTCTATGCGCAGCATCGCTCGATCGAGCCGTGGCTGAAGACGGTTTCGCCACCGCCCGCCAAGGAATGGAAGCAGAGTCACGACGACCGTCAGAAGCTCGACGGTCTCTACGAATGCATTCTCTGCGCCTGCTGCTCGACCTCCTGTCCCAGCTACTGGTGGAACGGCGACCGCTATCTCGGTCCCGCCGTTCTGCTGCAGGCCTATCGCTGGCTGATCGATTCGAGGGATGAGGCGACGGGCGAGCGGCTCGACAATCTTGAGGATCCGTTCCGTCTTTATCGCTGCCACACGATCATGAACTGCGCGCAGACCTGCCCGAAGGGCCTCAACCCGGCCAAAGCCATCGCCGAAATCAAGAAGATGATGGTGGAGCGGCGGGTCTGACATCGTCGGAATGCCGGGCGGCGATACTTCGCTTGAACGATTTGCAACAGCATAAACTCACAGCTGCACCTTGAATTGTGCAAAAATGCGCCAAATTTGTCCCAGATGGCTTGGAAGGCTCTGGTCTGGGACAATTTCTTCCTCTCTGCCGCTTGATTCAATTAGGGCTTTCACGATAATTCCGCCGTCATTGCGGGCCAACTTCGGGGCAGGCTTGGAAATTTCAGGAGTATAATAATGCGGTTGAAATATGCGGCGACGGCTGTGACCGTTGTTCTGTTGCTTGCCGGCTGCCAGCGCACGGCATACAATGACGTGAATTCTGGCTATTCTGCTCCCCCGCTTCAGGCAGCACCCGTTTCACCCGTCCAGTCCGGCCAGCTTGCGGATCCGACTGCCAGCGGTTCGCAGTTTCCGGCTGCTCCGTCGAACACGCCGAACCCAGCGGCCGCGCAGCAGAATACCGCGATGGCGGCGTCCGCCATGGATGTTACCAAGGAGTCCATGGTCGGCAGCTGGAAGGTCGGAAACGGCGGCGCCACTTGCGACATGTTCCTAACCCTTACCAATCTCGGCAGCGGATCGCGTGGCGGCACTCGAGGCTGCACCGGCGAGCTGACGACAATGGGTTCGTGGGAAGTGTCGGGCAAGCAGGTTCTGCTCAAGGATCGCAGTGGCGCTCAGGTCGGCTCGGTCTATAAGACGGCGGACTCGCGCTTTACCGGCACGACGACCTCAGGTCAGCCGATCAGCCTCAGCCGATAAAGCTGCGCAGTCGGCGGGCCGTTTCACGATGCACAGGCGGACGTCTCCTCATGCAGCCCATGCCTGACTACCCCATCAGCGTCAGCGAACAGTTGAAGACGCTGACAGCGGCCGGTTCGCTTCAAATCGATTCGGCGCAGATGGACGTGGCGAAATGCCTCGACCGCGTGCTTGCAGCTCTCAAGCGCCGGCGGCCGGCTACGAAATCGAGCGCTCTCGGCTGGTTGTTTGCGGCGCGCGCGAAACCCTCCGAAGTTTCCAAGGGACTATACATCCACGGCAGTGTCGGGCGTGGGAAGACGATGCTCATGGACATGTTCTTTTACATGGCTCCCTGCAAGCGCAAGCGTCGGGCGCATTTCCACGAGTTCATGGCGGATGTGCACAATCGCATCGCCGCGCACCGGCTGAGCTTCAAGAACGGAGAGACCAAGGAGGCAGACCCAATCCCGCCGGTTGCCGCCGATCTCTACGAGCAGGCGGAGCTGCTCTGCTTCGACGAATTCTCGGTCACCGATATCGCCGACGCCATGATCCTGTCGCGGCTGTTCTCGCAATTGTTCGTACTGGGCTGCGTGCTGGTCGCGACCTCCAACGTTGAGCCGGATAATCTTTACAGGGACGGTCTCAACCGCGGCCTCTTCCTTCCCTTTGTCGATTTGCTGAAGACCTACGTCGACGTCGTGACGCTGGACTCGCCCACCGACTACAGGATGGAGAAGCTAAACAGCCAGCCGGTCTATCTGACGCCGATCAACGAGCGGACGGATATGGCGATGGATGCGTCCTGGGCGCAGGTGCTGCAAGGGCGCAAAGCGCAATCGATGGAAATTCCGCGGAAGGGACGCTCGATCCACGTACCGCGGGCGGTCGATCGTACGGCACGGTTTTCCTTTGCCGATCTATGCGAGGCTCCGCTTGGCGCCGCGGACTTCCTGGCGATCGCGGATCGCTTCGATACGATCTTTATCGACCATATTCCGCAAATGGGTCCTGACAAGCGGAACCAAACCAAGCGGTTCATCATTCTGATAGACACGTTCTACGACCACGCAGTCCGGCTTTTCGTGTCTGCGGCAGCCATGCCGGAGGATCTCCTGGTCGAAAGACGGGGAACGGAAGGCTTCGAGTTCGACCGCACGACCTCGCGCCTGTTCGAGATGAGAAGCGCCGAATACCTTGCTCAGACTCATGCGAAACGTGCCGCCGAGTAACAATTTAGTGACAGAATATCTTACGTTTACGTAAGAATTTTTCGATCTAACCGATTGAAATTCCTTGTCCAAAAATAATCAATTGCCAAATTTTGGCTTTCAGTCTATGCGATTGGCGGCAATGGTTGACCCCTCAAAAGTATCAACCGGTATTTGATCGACATTTTGATCGCAAAGGATAACACCGAAATGGCGCGCAACAAGATCGCACTCATTGGTTCTGGCATGATTGGTGGCACGCTGGCGCATCTCGCCGGCTTGAAGGAACTCGGCGACATCGTCCTGTTCGACATTGCGGACGGCATTCCCCAGGGCAAGGGCCTCGACATTTCCCAGTCTTCTCCTGTCGAAGGCTTCGACGTCAATCTTACTGGTGCCAGCGACTATTCTGCGATCGAAGGCGCTGACGTGTGCATCGTCACGGCAGGCGTCGCCCGCAAGCCGGGCATGAGCCGCGACGATCTTCTCGGCATCAACCTCAAGGTCATGGAACAGGTCGGCGCGGGCATCAAGAAGTATGCTCCCAACGCTTTCGTGATCTGCATCACCAATCCGCTCGACGCCATGGTCTGGGCTCTGCAGAAATTTTCGGGCCTGCCGACGAACAAGGTTGTCGGCATGGCCGGCGTTCTCGACAGCTCGCGCTTCCGCCTGTTCCTCGCCAAGGAATTCAACGTCTCGGTTCAGGATGTGACGGCATTCGTTCTCGGCGGCCATGGCGACACGATGGTGCCGCTTGCGCGCTACTCGACTGTTGGCGGCATTCCGCTGACCGACCTCGTAACGATGGGTTGGGTCACCAAGGAACGCCTTGAAGAAATCATCCAGCGCACCCGTGACGGCGGCGCGGAAATCGTCGGCCTCCTGAAGACCGGCTCTGCCTACTATGCGCCTGCAGCCTCCGCGATCGAGATGGCCGAATCCTACCTCAAGGACAAGAAGCGTGTTCTGCCCTGCGCTGCCTACCTTTCCGGCCAGTACGGCGTGAAGGACATGTATGTCGGCGTGCCGACGGTCATCGGTGCCGGCGGCATCGAACGCATCATCGAAATCGACATGAACAAGACGGAGAAGGAAGCGTTCGACAAGTCGGTCGCTGCCGTCGCCGGTCTTTGCGAGGCATGCATCACCATTGCGCCGGCGCTGAAGTAATCGTCGCGTTCCAACAGGGATAATTCCATGAATATTCATGAATACCAGGCCAAGGCTCTCCTGAAGAGCTTTGGCGCACCCGTCGCGGACGGCGTTGCCATCTTCACCGCCGACGAAGCAGCAGCGGCTGCCAAGCAGCTGCCCGGCCCGCTTTACGTCGTCAAGAGCCAGATCCATGCCGGCGGCCGCGGAAAGGGCAAGTTCAAGGAACTTGGTCCCGACGCCAAGGGCGGGGTTCGCCTTGCCAAGTCGATCGACGACGTTGTGTTCAACGTCAAGGAAATGCTCGGCAACACGCTGGTCACGAAGCAGACCGGTCCTGCCGGCAAGCAGGTCAATCGCCTCTATATCGAAGACGGCGCTGATATCGACCGCGAGCTCTATCTTTCGATCCTCGTCGATCGTGCAGTGGGCCAGGTTTCCTTCGTCGTCTCGACTGAGGGCGGCATGGATATCGAAACCGTCGCCCACGACACGCCTGAAAAGATCATCAGCGTCGCCATCGATCCGACGGCCGGCGTCACTGCTGCCGATATAGCGAAGATTTCGGACGCGCTGAAGCTTGAAGGCGCTGCCCGCACCGACGGTGCTTCGCTTTTCCCGATCCTCTACAAGGCGTTCGTCGAGAAGGACATGAGCCTGCTCGAGGTCAATCCGCTGATTGTCATGACCAACGGCCGCCTGCGCGTCCTCGACGCTAAGATGTCGTTCGACGGCAACGCGCTCTTCCGCCATGAAGACGTCGTCGCACTTCGCGACACCAGCGAAGAAGACGAGAAGGAAATCGCCGCTTCGAAGTACGACCTCGCCTATGTCGCCCTCGACGGCAACATCGGCTGCATGGTCAACGGCGCCGGCCTTGCCATGGCGACGATGGACATCATCAAGCTCTACGGCGCTGAGCCGGCGAACTTCCTCGATGTCGGCGGTGGCGCCACCAAGGAAAAGGTCACTGCCGCCTTCAAGATCATCACCGCCGATCCGGCCGTGAAAGGCATTCTCGTCAACATCTTCGGCGGCATCATGAAGTGCGATGTCATTGCCGAAGGCGTGATCGCGGCCGTCAAGGAAGTCGGTCTGCAAGTGCCGCTCGTCGTTCGCCTCGAAGGCACGAACGTCGAACTCGGCAAGAAGATCATCAATGAATCCGGTCTCAACGTCATCTCGGCTGACGACCTGGACGACGCCGCCCAGAAGATCGTTTCGGCGGTAAAGGGAGCCTGAGACCAATGTCTATTCTCATCAACAAAGACACCAAGATCCTGGTTCAGGGCCTGACAGGCAAGACCGGCACATTCCATACCGAACAGGCGCTCGCCTACCACGGCACGAAGATGGTCGGCGGCATCCACCCCACCAAGGGCGGAGAAACCTGGACGGGCAAGGAAGGCGAAAAGCTGCCGATCTTCAAGTCGGTTGCCGAAGGCAAGGAATCGACCGGAGCAAACGCGTCGGTCATTTACGTTCCGCCAGCCGGCGCCGCTGCTGCGATCCTCGAAGCGATCGACGCTGAAATACCGCTGATCGTCTGCATTACCGAGGGAATTCCGGTCGCTGACATGGTCAAGGTCAAGGCTCGGCTGCAGAAGTCGAAGTCGCGCCTCATCGGGCCGAACTGCCCTGGCGTCATGACCCCGAACGAATGCAAGATCGGCATCATGCCTGGTTCGATCTTCAAGAAGGGCTCCGTCGGCGTCCTGTCGCGCTCCGGCACGCTGACCTATGAGGCGGTGTTCCAGACGACCAATGAAGGCCTTGGCCAGACGACGGCCGTTGGCATCGGCGGCGATCCGGTCAAGGGCACCGAATTCATCGACATCCTCGAGATGTTCCTTGCTGACGACGAAACGAAGTCGATCATCATGATCGGCGAAATCGGCGGTTCCGCTGAAGAAGAAGCGGCACAGTTCCTGAAAGACGAAGCCAAGAAGGGCCGCAAAAAGCCGATGGTCGGCTTCATCGCCGGCCGCACGGCACCTCCCGGCCGCACCATGGGCCACGCGGGCGCCGTGATTTCGGGCGGCAAGGGCGGCGCGGAAGACAAGATCGCAGCGATGGAAGAGGCCGGCATTCGCGTGTCGCCGTCTCCAGCGCGCCTCGGCAAGACGCTGGTTGAAGTCCTGAAGGGCTGAACGACATACAGGGATTGGGCAGGGGACGGCATTTGTCGCCCCTGTCCTTGGAAGACGGGGTATGCCCCGGAAAGACGAGCCGCAGGAAAAGCGGCAATGAAATGCGGCCGCCGGACACCAAGCGCCGGCAAACCAAAACAAGTCGGGAGGCGGACGGAAGCGTTCGCATATCACCATGGCAAGGCAAGAAGCCAACGAGCAGTTTCAGATCACCTCGTTCCTTGACGGCGCGAACGCCGCCTATATCGAGCAGCTCTACGCGCGCTACGAGGACGACCCGGACACGGTTTCCGCCGAGTGGCGGTCTTTCTTCAAGGCGCTCGAGGACAGTCCGGCCGACGTCAAGCGGGCGGCGAAGGGTGCCTCCTGGCAGCGGAAGAATTGGCCGATCGCGGCCAACGGCGAGCTGGTATCCGCGCTCGACGGCAACTGGGGCATCGTCGAGAAAGTAATCGAGACGAAGGTAAAGGCGAAGGCTGAAGCTCAGGGCAAGCCGACCGAAGGCGCCGACATCATCCAGGCGACCCGCGATTCGGTGCGCGCCATCATGATGATCCGGGCCTATCGCATGCGCGGCCATCTGCACGCCAAGCTCGATCCGCTCGGTATCGCCGCGGCTGTCGAGGATTACAAGGAATTGTCGCCGGAAGCCTATGGCTTTACCGAAGCCGACTATGATCGCAAGATCTTCATCGACAACGTGCTGGGGCTTGAATATGCCTCAGTGCGCGAGATGATCGAGATCCTCGAGCGGACCTATTGTTCGACCCTCGGCGTCGAATTCATGCACATGTCCAATCCTGAAGAAAAGGGCTGGGTCCAGGAACGCATCGAAGGGCCTGACAAGGGCGTCGCGTTCAGCCCCGAAGGTAAGAAGGCAATCCTGCAGAAGGTGATCGAAGCCGAAGGCTACGAGCAGTTCCTCGACGTCAAGTTCAAGGGCACCAAGCGCTTCGGCCTCGATGGCGGCGAATCGCTGATCCCGGCGCTGGAGCAGATTCTGAAGCGTGGCGGTCAGCTGGGCCTCAAGGAAGCGGTGTTCGGCATGGCCCATCGCGGCCGCCTGAACGTCCTTTCGCAGGTGATGGGCAAACCGCACCGGGCGATCTTCCACGAATTCAAGGGTGGCTCCTATGCACCTGACGAGGTCGAAGGTTCTGGCGACGTCAAGTATCACCTGGGTGCCTCCTCCGACCGCGAGTTCGACGGGCAGAAGATTCACGTGTCGTTGACGGCAAACCCTTCGCACCTCGAGATCGTCGATCCCGTCGTCATGGGCAAGGTCCGCGCCAAGCAGGACATGAGCGCCACCGTCTGGGACGGCGACACGATCCCGCTTTCCGAGCGTTCCAAGATCGTGCCTTTGCTGATCCACGGCGATGCTGCTTTCGCGGGGCAGGGCGTCATCGCGGAAATCCTTGGCCTTTCCGGGCTGCGCGGCCACCGCGTTGCCGGCACGATGCACGTCATCATCAACAACCAGATCGGCTTCACCACCAATCCGGCCTTCTCACGTTCGTCGCCCTATCCCTCCGACGTCGCAAAGATGATCGAGGCACCGATCTTCCACGTCAACGGCGACGATCCGGAGGCCGTGGTCTATGCGGCCAAGGTTGCGACCGAATTCCGCATGAAGTTCCACAAGCCGGTCGTGCTGGACATGTTCTGCTACCGCCGCTACGGCCACAACGAAGGCGACGAGCCGTCCTTCACACAGCCGAAGATGTACAAGGTCATCCGCAGCCACAAGACGGTGCTGCAGCTCTATTCTGCCCGCCTGATCGCCGAGGGCGTTCTGACCGAAGGCGAAGTCGAAAAGATGAAGGCCGACTGGCGTGCTCATCTCGAGCAGGAATTCGAGGCCGGCCAGCACTACAAGCCCAACAAGGCGGATTGGCTGGACGGCGAGTGGTCGGGTCTTCGGGCTGCCGACAATGCCGACGAGCAGCGGCGCGGCAAGACCGCCGTGCCGATGAAGACGCTGAAGGATATCGGCCGCAAGCTCTCGGAAGTTCCGGCTGGCTTCAATGCGCACCGGACCATCCAGCGCTTCATGGAAAACCGGGCCAACATGATCCAGTCGGGCGAAGGCATCGATTGGGCAATGGCGGAAGCGCTTGCTTTCGGCGCGCTCTGTGTCGAAGGCCACAAGATCCGTCTGTCCGGTCAGGATTGCGAACGCGGCACTTTCTCGCAGCGTCATTCGGTACTTTACGACCAGGAAACAGAAGAGCGCTATATTCCGCTTGCCAACATGTCGTCGACGCAGGGTCGATTCGAAGTTATCAACTCGATGCTCTCCGAAGAAGCCGTGCTGGGTTTCGAATACGGCTACTCGCTTGCCCGTCCGAACGCGCTGACGCTTTGGGAAGCGCAGTTCGGCGATTTCGCCAACGGGGCGCAGGTCGTTTTCGACCAGTTCATTTCATCGGGCGAGCGCAAGTGGCTGCGTATGTCGGGCCTCGTCTGCCTATTGCCGCACGGTTATGAGGGCCAGGGTCCCGAGCACTCCTCCGCCCGCCTCGAACGCTGGCTGCAGCTTTGCGCCGAAGACAACATGCAGGTCGCCAACGTTACGACGCCGGCGAACTATTTCCACATCCTGCGCCGCCAGCTGAAGCGCGACTTCCGCAAGCCGCTGATGCTGATGACGCCGAAATCGCTGCTGCGCCACAAGCGTGCGGTATCGAGCCTTGCTGAAATGGCCGGGGAATCCTCGTTCCATCGTCTGCTTTGGGACGACGCCGAAGTGATCAAGGATGGGCCGATCAAGCTGCAGAAGGACGCCAAGATCCGTCGCGTCGTCATCTGCGCCGGCAAGGTCTACTACGATCTGCTGGAGGAGCGCGAGAAGCGAGGGGTAGACGATGTCTACCTGCTGCGCATCGAACAGCTCTATCCATTCCCGGCCAAGGCCCTGATCAACGAGCTGTCACGCTTCCGCAATGCAGAGATGGTCTGGTGCCAGGAAGAGCCCAAGAACATGGGCGCATGGTCCTTCATCGATCCGTACCTGGAGTGGGTGCTTGCCCATATCGATGCGAAGTACCAGCGCGTTCGGTACACCGGTCGTCCGGCGGCCGCCTCTCCGGCGACGGGCCTGATGTCCAAGCATCTCGCGCAGCTTGCTGCATTCCTCGAGGATGCGCTTGGCGGCTAATCTGGAGTGGCGGATCGATATCTCTTCTCCGAGAGCCGTTCCGCCGCACCTGCACCCAACTGCTTTGGATGCCGCTTCGACGTCTCGCCTATGCCTTCGATCACTCCGGCTCATCGCCGGAGCGCCGTCCAACTCATAACGATCAAAAACATTCAGGATTTGAACAATGGCCACAGAAATCCGCGTTCCAACCCTCGGCGAGTCCGTCAGCGAAGCGACCGTTGGTACCTGGTTCAAGAAGGTCGGCGACGCCGTCAAAGCCGATGAGCCGATGCTGGAGCTCGAGACCGACAAGGTGACGATCGAAGTTCCGGCGCCTGCCTCGGGTGTCTTGTCAGAGATCGTCGTCCAGGCCGGCGAGACCGTCGGCCTCGGTGCACTTCTTGGCCAGATCGGTGCCGGCACCGGCGCTGCCGCCCCTGCCAAGGCTGCCGAGCCCGTGGCCGCTGCTGCGCCGGCGCCAGTTGCCGCCGCTGCCGTTGCTGCGCCTGCCGTGTCGGCGCCTGCCCCGGCTACCTCGATGCCTCCGGCTCCGGCTGCTTCGAAAATGCTTGCTGAAAACAATATCTCCGCCGACCTGGTTGACGGTAGCGGCAAGCGCGGCCAGGTACTTAAGGGCGACGTGATTGCCGCCGTTGCCAAGGGCCTTTCGGCGCCTGCAGCATCCGAGCCGGCGAAGGTTGCTGTCCGCGCACCGACCCCGATCGAAGATGCGCCGCGCGAAGAACGGGTGAAGATGACGCGTCTGCGCCAGACGATCGCCCGCCGCCTGAAGGATGCGCAGAACACGGCCGCCATGCTCACCACCTATAACGAGGTGGACATGACGGCAGTGATGGCACTGCGTACGAAGTACAAGGACATCTTTGAAAAGAAGCACGGCGTCAAGCTCGGCTTCATGGGCTTCTTCACCAAGGCCGTGACCCATGCCTTGAAGGAACTGCCGGCCGTCAATGCTGAAATCGACGGCACCGACATCATCTACAAGAACTATTGTCACGTCGGCATGGCTGTGGGCACCGACAAGGGCCTCGTCGTTCCAGTCATCCGCGACGCCGACCAGATGACGGTTGCCGAGATCGAAAAGGATCTTGGTCGTCTCGCCAAGGCTGCGCGCGATGGTACGCTGTCGATGGCAGACATGCAGGGAGGCACATTCACGATCACCAATGGCGGTGTCTACGGTTCGCTGATGTCCTCGCCGATCCTCAATGCGCCGCAGTCGGGCATTCTCGGCATGCACAAGATCCAGGAGCGTCCGGTCGCCATCGGCGGTCAGGTCGTCATCCGGCCGATGATGTATCTGGCGCTTTCCTATGATCACCGCATGGTCGACGGCAAGGAAGCAGTGACATTCCTCGTCCGCGTCAAGGAAAGTCTCGAAGATCCGGAACGTCTGGTTCTCGATCTCTAAGGGTATGACAGGGTCGCGATCCGCGGCCCTTTCTCCCATCGAGGAAACATCCCAATGTCGCAGGAACTGGCCTACCTTCTCTGGAGTGCTGTGCTCGCTTTCGTCTATATGATGGCGCAGGCGACCGCGTTTCGTTTCCAGACGGGCCTGCAGGCGGCAAACTCCGCCAGGGATAGCGAGCCGGAGCCCAGCCTCATGACGGGGCGGGCAACGCGGGCGCTACGCAATTTCCAGGAAACCTATCCCGTCTTTATCGCACTCACGGTCGTTGCCGTCATGGCCGGCCGCGCAGATGCGTTGACCTACTGGGGTGGGCTTCTCTGGTTCTGGGCGCGCGTCGCCTATCTCCCCGCCTATCTGATCGGTCTCAGTCCCTACCGGTCATGGATATGGTCGGTCTCCGCCATCGGCCTCGTGCTGATGTTCATCGGCATTTTGTGGTGAGGTTGAAATGAACGACAAGCCACCCGTCCTTCTGGTAACCGGCGGAAGCCGTGGGATCGGCGCCGCCGTGTGCCTTTCCGCGGCGCGACAGGGCTGGGCCGTTGTCGTCAACTATGCATCGAACAGGTCGGCGGCGGACGCCGTTGTCGCCGCGATTGTCGGCGCCGGAGGCGAGGCCTGCGTCGCCGAGGGCGATGTCGGAACCACCGATGGCATCGCATCGATCTTTTCCGCAGTCGACAAGCAATTCGGCCGGCTGGATGGGCTAGTCAACAATGCAGGCATCGTCGACATGCCACAGCGGATCGACGAGATGTCGCCGGAGCGGCTGGAGCGGATGTTCCGCATCAATGTCACCGGCTCCATACTCTGCGCTGCAGAAGCCGTAAGGCGGATGTCCACTCTTCACGGCGGCAAGGGAGGGGCGATCGTCAATATCTCGTCGATGGCCGCTATCATCGGCGGGGCTGGGCAATATGTCGACTACGCCGCATCCAAGGGCGCGATCGACAGTTTCACGATAGGGCTTGCCCGAGAGGTGGCGACCGAAAACGTGCGCGTCAACGCGGTTCGTCCAGGGATCGTCGATACGGAGATACACGCCTCGGGCGGACTTCCCGATCGTGTGCGGGATATGAGTCCGCTTGTTCCGCTGAAGCGGGCCGGAACAGCGCAGGAAATAGCTGAAGCCGTGCTCTACCTGCTGTCGCCGTCGGCTTCCTATATAACGGGTGCAATCCTCAATGTGAGCGGCGGGCGATAACCAGCCAGGGACGCGGTCATGCAGTATATTCTCGAATTCCTCGGCCTGATGGCCGTATTCTCTATCTTCATCGTTGCGCCGGGCGCGGATTTTGCCGTCATCCTGCGCCAGAGCATCGTGCATGGCCGTCGTGCCGCCATGATGACCGGGCTGGGAATGGGCTTCTCGCTGCTGTTCCACATCAGCTACACGATCCTTGGTCTCGGCCTCATCGTCTCGAAGTCGCTTCTTCTCTTCGGGCTCATCAAATGGGCAGGTGTCGCATACCTCGTCTATCTCGGCATCAAGTCGTTCCGCGAGCCGGGCTTCAAGGTGGCCGAGATCGAGGTGAGCGACCATGATCGCCGGCCTGTGTCGATCTGGCGGTGCCTGGCGACCGGGTTCATCACCAACGCGCTCAACCCGAAGCCGGTACTGTTCTTCCTGTCGCTATTTTCAACGCTCGTCCATCACGACACGCCGGCACTGATCCAGTTCAGCTATGGCATCGGCATGGCGACCGCACTTGTTGCATGGTTTGCCGGCGTCTCGATCTTCTTCACGGTCAAGCCGGTTCGAGATCGGTTCATTGCCGGCGGCAAATGGTTCAATCGCATTACCGGGGCGGCACTCGTTGGCTTTGGCCTTCGTCTTGCATTGGCGCGCGCCGCCGACTAACCGGACAATCTTCAAAAAGGGAATTAATCGATGTCCTACGATGTAATCATTATCGGAACAGGTCCCGGCGGCTATGTTTGCGCCGTCAAGGCAGCGCAGCTCGGCCTTAAGGTTGCCGTCGTCGAAAAGCGTGCGACGTTCGGCGGCACCTGCCTGAACATCGGCTGCATTCCTTCCAAGGCGCTGCTGCATGCCTCCGAAATGTTCCACCAAGCCGGCCACGGCATGGACGCGCTTGGCGTCGAGGTCACCGAAGCGAAGCTCAACCTTCCAAAGATGATGGCCCACAAGGACGCGACGGTTAAGTCGAACGTCGACGGCGTCGCCTTCCTGTTCAAGAAGAACAAGATCGACAGCTTCATCGGCACGGGCAAGGTCGTTTCTGCTGGAAAAGTTGCGGTTACCAACGACAAGGGTGAGACGCAGGAGATCGAAGCCAAGAACATCGTCATTGCCACCGGCTCCGACGTTGCGGGCATTCCCGGCGTCTCGGTCGATATCGATGAAAAGGTGATCATCTCGTCGACTGGCGGTATCGCGCTCGACAAGGTTCCGGCCAATATGATCGTGGTCGGCGGCGGCGTCATCGGGCTTGAGCTCGGTTCCGTCTGGTCGCGTCTCGGCGCCAAGGTTACCGTTGTCGAATATCTCGACACGATCCTCGGCGGCATGGACGGCGAGGTCTCCAAGCAGTTCCAGCGCATGCTGGCCAAACAGGGCGTCGATTTTCATCTCGGGGCGAAGGTCACCGGCGTCGAAAAGACCCGCACAGGCGCCAAGGTAACATTCGAGCCCGCAAAGGGCGGCGACAAGACCGTTCTGGACGCCGACGTCGTGCTGATTGCTACCGGACGCAAGCCCTATACGGCAAATCTCGGGCTTGAAGAAGCCGGCGTCGCGCTCGACAATCGCGGCCGCGTCGAGATCAATGGACACTATAAGACCAATGTCGCCGGCATCTATGCGATCGGCGATGTCGTCAAGGGCCCGATGCTGGCGCACAAGGCGGAAGACGAGGGCGTTGCACTGGCCGAAATCCTGGCAGGTCAGGCGGGCCACGTAAACTATGAGGTCATTCCAAGCGTTGTCTATACGCAGCCCGAAGTCGCCTCGGTTGGCAAGACAGAGGAAGAGCTCAAGGCTGCCGGTATTGCCTACAAGGTCGGCAAGTTCCCGTTCATGGCCAATGGCCGTGCACGCGCGATGCTTGCGACCGAGGGCTTCGTGAAGATACTCGCCGACAAGGAAACCGACCGCGTGCTTGGCGGTCATATCGTCGGTTTCGGTGCCGGCGAGATGATCCACGAGATCGCGGTGCTGATGGAATTCGGCGGTTCGTCGGAGGATCTCGGCCGTACCTGCCACGCCCACCCGACAATGTCGGAGGCGGTCAAGGAAGCTGCACTGGCTACGTTCTTCAAGCCGATCCATATGTAGGATCGCAACTCCGCATCGCATTGTTCGAAGGCCGTGCCGTAAGGTGCGGCCTTCTTGCTTTTCGGCGGCCGATGCACATCGCCGCAGCCATCGATATCGGAAATGGGCGGCCGACGTTTGTGATAGGGTGTGCCAGAGAAGTCAGCGAAACGGTCCTGCCATGCAGCGTCATTCTATGAAGCCGATTAAAGTTCACCCAATTTTGCCGCATCCGGCGCTGCCGGAGGCCGATTGGGCGGATTGCTATCAGTTACGCGTCAACGACCCGGATCTGACCGCAATAGATGCCGCTCGATTGATGCTTGGGCATTTTCCGCCGCGGGTGCGGGTGCCGATGACGATCCGCAATAAGGTCGTTGCACCTTTCGGCATCAAGTCTTCAGCCTCCCACTCCCCTGACGACATGGAAATGATCGGTGTTTTTCCCATTGTCAGCCAGTCCGCACATCAGGTGGTGCTTGGCTTTGACGATCGGCATCTCGATTTCCGGGCCGTAATCGATATTCACGATGATAGTGGGCAAAGGCTTGTCAGCGCGATGACGCTCGTGAAGCGCAACATCCTGTTCGGCAAGCTCTATCTGGCGGCGATCACGCCGTTTCACAATCTGATCGTCTCGACCCTGCTCGCGAACGTAAACCGGCCTTCGGCCGCCGTCAGTCGACCGCCGTTACGGTGAAGCCCTGCTTGCGGAACAGTTCGACAAGCCCTTGATCACCAGTCAGGTGCAATGCGCCGACGGCCATGAAGACGTTGCCATTTGCAAGGATCGGGGCTGCATGCTCGGCCATCACCTTGTTGCGGTCGAGAATGATGCGCTGTTCGAAGGCAGCATAGTCGCCGTTGGCGTCATCGCCATCAGGCGCGACGATCTTCAGCATCGGCATCGTGGCGCCGATATCGCCGGCGAGATAGAGATCGGTCATGGTCTCGACGACGTCGCTCATCTTGTCGCCGAGCTGCAACGTTTCGATCAATGACTTCAGATGGAATTCGACAGGCAGGTCGGCCATCGCCTGCAGCTGATCGGCAAGGGTTTCGAGACCCTTCACCTGCTTCCCTGCTGCTGCGGCCTCGACGGCGATCCTCTGGTCGAGAAACTGGGCACCCTTGGCCTTGCGGGCGATCTCGCAGGGTGGCAAGGCAACGACGCTGGAGATCATCCAGGGGCGCATGCGCGAGACGGCGGCAAGCGGAATGCCGCGCTCCTTCAGGCCTGCCTCGAGCTTGGCGTTGTTCTCCGGCGACAGGTATTTGCTGATCGTCGAGCCGTCGGTGAACATCATCAATTCCGGCTTTGCGAGCAACGCCGTCGCCGCCTTCTTCTCGTCGAGAATCTCGTCGGATTCGACGATGATCGTATCGGCGGCTTTATCGGCTTCCGGGGCGCCCTTCGGCATGGTGAGGACGCGGGGATCGGTGACGTGCATTGTGCCGAGCAGCCAGGAAGTCTTGACGCCAGGCTTTTCCAGCTTCCAGAAGATGCTCTTGCCGTTCGCGACCTTGTCGCTCTCGGCCGCGACCGCAGCGTATTTGGTCGGGTCGCTCCGCTGTAGCTCGGTCAGCAAGTTCTTGCCGGTGCAACTCGCTACGTCGTCTGCACGGGCTTGCGTCAGCGACGCGATGGTAACGATGAGAGCTGCGGAAAGTGCCAACGGAAGAGATGCGGCCAGCCACAGCAGGATATTGCCTGCCTTCGGCATTGTCGGGCGCGGAGTTCTTTCGCTGAAAGCAGACATCATGTGGAGGTTCCAAAGCCAGGAGTGCCCATGCTCTACGCGCCTGTTGCGGATATTCCCTTAACGCACGGGGTTAACGGAAGCTTACGCGCGGGGATGCGCCCGATCATATACCTCTAGCAGCCGGGATGCATCGACGCCGGTATAGACCTGGGTTGTCGACAGGCTGGCGTGGCCGAGCAGTTCCTGGATCGTCCTGAGGTCGCCGCCGCCTGCCAGCAGATGCGTCGCAAAGGAATGGCGCAGGGCGTGCGGTGTGGCCGTGTCGGGCAGGTTGAAGGCGCTGCGCAACTTCTGCATTCCACGCTGGATAATGCCGGCCTGCAGCTTGCCGCCGCGGGCGCCACGAAAGAGCGGGCTGATCGGATCGAGGTGATAAGGGCAGAGTTTGCGATAGGTCTCGATCGCCTCCACGACGATGGGGAGCAGGGGCACGATGCGGGTCTTCTCGCCTTTGCCGGTGATGCGGAGGGACGTTGCTCCCGGCCTGAGGTCGGTGGGGAGGAGGTCGAGCGCCTCGGAAATTCGCAGACCGCAGCCGTAGAGCAGGGTCAGTACCGCAGCATCCCGTGCGGCGATCCAGGGCTCGTCGTGAAGCTGGGCTTCATTGCTGACGACGTTGATGGCCTGGCTGTCGGAGAGAGGCTTCGGCAGGGATTTCGGCTGTTTGGGGGAGCGCACGGCTGAGGCGCCTGCGGCGTTGACCAGGCCTTTCTTTTCCAGGTAGCGAAGAAGTGAACGAAGGCCGGCAAGATTACGGCCGAGCGAACGCGCGCCGGCGCCATCCCTGCGCCTGGCGGAGAGAAAGGCGCGGAAGTCGGCAGGGCGCAATGCCTGGATGTCCTTCAGCGTTGTCGGGCCGGCCAGATGGCCTGTAAGAAAGGCAAAAAACTGCCGCGTATCGCGTTCGTAGGCGTCGAGAGTGTGTCTGGACAACCGCCGTTCTTCGGCCAAACCGTCGAGCCAGCTCTGCCGTTCCGCCATCAGGGCCGGATCGGCAATGATCAAAAGCTGGTTCATTGCAAACCCCTTGAATTTGAAATTCAGTCTGCCACTTTGGGGGAAGGAGGGTTATGGAATCGCTAACGTTTCGGAAGCGGTGTCATGCTTCGATCATATTCCGTTGCGATAGAATATAGCCAACCAAGCAGGATTTTGATGGCGCGCCGCGAACCCACGACAGCTCTCGGACAGCTTGCAGGAGCCATTGCGCTAGTTTCGCAGGGGCAACCCGGCCATATAGTGGACACGCTGATTGCCGAACGCGGACAGAAGATCGTCAAGAACCCGCTTTGGCCGCTGATGCGGCCGTTCCTTCATATCGTGCTGCGTTATCACAAGGCGATCGAATTTGCCGACGACGTCGCCAGCATGCCTGGCTTCCAGTCGTTCGAATATCTCAGCAATGTTCTGCAGCTCGACATCCGGATTGCCAATGAGGAGCGCATCCCGGCATCCGGTGGCTTTATCCTCGTCAGCAATCATCCGACCGGAATTGCAGACGGCGTCGCAGTCTTCGACCTCCTCAAGTCGCGTCGTCCCGACATGATGTTCTTCGCCAATCGCGACGCCATCCGTGTGAACCCGCGTTTTGCCGAGATGATCATCCCGGTCGAGTGGCGCGAGGAACACAAGAGCAAACTGAAAACCCGCGAGACGCTCCAGCTGACGAACCGCGCGATCAAGGACGGGAAGGCGACAGTGCTCTTTCCGTCAGGCCGCATTGCCTATTGGGCAAACGGCCAGCTCAACGAGCGTCCCTGGAAAACCTCGGCCGTCGGCCTTGCACGCAAATACAATCTGCCGATCCTGCCGGTGCATATGTCGGCGCGCAATTCGGGGCTGTTCTATTGGCTTGCCAAGTGGTCGACCGAACTGCGTGACATGACGATCTTCCACGAGCTCTTGAACAAGCGCGGCGATCGTTTCGAGTTCCAGATCGGCCACATGATCCAGCCGGAAGAGCTGGATGGCGACCTCAGCGACGTGACCAAGGTGCTGGAGAAGCTCACCGTACATGACATGGCGTCGGATCCCGACGCCCGGTTCGTTTCGCTCCAGCAGCCAGGCACCGATACCGAAACACGCAGTCTCGTTGCGCAATCGGGCTAGGTGAATTGCGTCAATCTTCCGATCGCCGGCTTACGGTCGTCCACAGCGCTATTTCCGGAGCTTGCTTTGCGGTTTCATTCTTGCCGCTTTGCGGGCATGGTCTGCCGCGATGAGCAACGATTCTTCCGATCTGTTTGGCGCGCTTTTTGCGGCGCCTGCGGTGGCGCGCACGGTTCCGGTTCTGGTGCCGATGCCGGCGCCGCGGCCCTATTCCTATGCTGTGCCGGAGGGAATGGCCGTCGAGCCGGGTTCGGTGGTCCAGGTGCCGCTTGGTCCACGCCAGGTCATCGGCGTCGTCTGGGACGGTGGCGACGAAGACGGTGGGGTCGATCCGAAAAAGCTGCGGCCGATAACGCGTGTCTTCGATTGCCCGCCTCTTGCAAAAGAGATGCGCAATTTCATCGACTGGGTCTCGACCTACACATTGTCGCCGCCGGGGCATGTGGCGCGGATGGCGCTGAGGGCGCCGGCGGCGTTCGATCCGGAACCGATGGTCGAGGGCCTGCGGTTTATCGGTGGCTCGCCGGAAAGGCTGACGCCAGCACGCGCGAAAGTGCTGGAAATTGCCTCGGACGGGATATCCTGGACCCGCAATGGGCTTGCCCATGCGGCCGGCGTCTCGACCAGCGTCGTCGACGGGCTCATCGGCCAGGGGATTTTCGAGACGATCTTCCTCGCTCCGCCGCCCATCGTTGCCAAGCCCGATCCGGGTTTCGCCGCGGCCCGGCTGGAGGGTCCGCAGAGGCAGGCAGCGGAAGACCTCGTGGCCGAAATCAGGAAGGCGGAATTCTCCGTTTCGCTCATCGACGGCGTTACCGGCTCCGGCAAGACCGAAGTTTACTTTGAAGCGATCGCCGAGACACTGAAGCAGGGCAGGCAGGTGCTGATCCTGCTGCCCGAAATCGCGCTGACGGCGAGTTTCCTCGAGCGTTTCCAGGACCGCTTCGGCGCAAAGCCGGCGGAGTGGCATTCCGACCTTGCGCCGCGGACACGCGAAAGAGTCTGGCGGCAGGCGGTGACTGGCGACGTCAGGGTCGTGGCCGGCGCGCGCTCGGCCTTGTTTCTGCCATTCGAGGACCTCGGCCTGATCATCGTCGATGAAGAACATGATCCGGCTTACAAGCAAGAGGATCGCGTCTTTTACAATGCGCGCGACATGGCTGTCGTGCGCGGGAGGATCGGCGATTTTCCCGTCGTGCTGGTTTCTGCGACGCCATCAGTCGAAAGCCAGGTCAACGGCCAGAGCGGTCGCTACAGCACCATCCACCTGCCGACGCGCTTCGGCGACGCGGCGATGCCTGATCTGCATCTGGTCGATATGCGCAGGCATGCGCCGGAACGTGGCGGCTTCCTGTCGCCGGTGTTGCTTCGCGCCGTCGGCAAGACCGTCGAGCGCGGCCAGCAGGCGCTGCTGTTCCTCAATCGCCGAGGGTATGCGCCGCTGACGTTGTGCCGTGTCTGCGGCCATCGCTTCCAGTGCCCGCAATGTTCGAGCTGGCTCGTCGAGCATCGGTTTCGCGGGCAGCTGCAATGCCACCAGTGCGGACATGCAGAACGCACCCCCGAGGCCTGCCCGGAGTGCGGGACGCTGGATCATCTTGTTGCCTGCGGACCGGGCGTCGAGCGCATTGCCGAAGAGGTGGAGCGCCATTTTCCGGAGGCTCGAACGATCGTGCTCTCCTCGGATATAACAGGCGGCGTGAAACGTCTTCGACTGGAGCTCGACGCAATTGCCAAGGGCGAGGCCGATATTGTCATCGGCACGCAGCTCGTGGCGAAGGGACATAATTTTCCGCTAATGACATTGGTCGGGATCGTCGACGCGGACATCGGTCTTGCCAACGGCGATCCGCGGGCGGCAGAGCGAACATTCCAGCTGCTATCGCAGGTGACCGGTCGCGCCGGGCGTACCGGATTGAAGAGCCACGGGCTACTGCAGACCTACCAGCCGCAGCATCCCGTCATGCAGGCGATCGTCTCGGGCGATGCGGCCGCGTTCTATGACCGGGAAATCACCGAGCGGGAGCGGGCGATCCTGCCGCCGTTCGGCCGACTGGCCTCGATCATCGTCTCGGCGGAGACGCGCGGCGATGCCGAGACCCATGCGCGTGGTATCCGCAATGCGGCGCCCCAGGTGCAGGGCATCGCGGTTCTCGGTCCGGCTGAGGCGCCGCTGGCGCTGGTGCGCGGCAGGCATCGCTTCCGCCTGCTCGTTCACGGCCGCCGAAACTCGGATATGCAGGGTTTTCTGAGGGCGATGCTGGCGCAGGGACCCAAGGAACGCGGCTCTATCCATGTCCAACTCGATATCGATCCGCAGAGCTTCCTGTAGAGGCTTATCCCCGCCCTTTATGGCATTCATCGCCGGTTTCGACGTTTCCTCTATTCGGGCTTCATGCCATAAGTCGATTTGAATACAAGGTTGATTTGGGGACGATCTATGGCGTTTTATTTTCCGGCAGACCTCGGTGAGCAGCTTGCTTATTGCGCTGCTGTCTTCACGGCGATTGTCGGGTTTTTCATGATGTTTGCCCCGGGTTACACCTTTCGTCTCCTTGGCCTGCAGACGCGGGAGGGGCGTCCCGGCGCCTATGCGGAAGGTCGCTCGACGATGGGCGGTTTCTATCTCGGCATGGGGCTGTCGGCTATCCTGCTTGCACAGCCGATGGTCTATCTGGCACTCGGTGCCTCGTTCGCGCTCGCTGTCTTCGGCCGCATCCTGTCGATGATGTCGGACAAGGGAAATGTGCTTATCAATCTGATGCTTCTGGTTGTGCAGGCAGCCCTTGCGGCGTTGCCGCTTCTCTACGTTTTCGGCTTCATCTGAATCTCGGGTGCCCGGAGCATATTAGCAGACCTGCCTTGCGACATGGGTTTTTGCCTTTTTGCCATCAGAAATTCATGGGAAAGGCTTATTCGGTGGTTACGCGTGTTGCGAGTCTCAACATCCTATGTTAGACGGACCCCGAAATTCGGAAGAAGCGGGAGGTAGCTCCTGCTGCTTTCTGGGGGAAATCAAAACGAATTCAAGAATATAGGGCATCCGCTCGCCGGAAGCCGAATTCTTGGATGAAATCAGGGAAATTTGTGCCCGTGGCAGACACATCCCATCCGGTATCAGGTGTTGCAGAGCGCTACGCATCGTCGTTGTTCGAGCTTGCCCTCGAAGAGGGTGCTGTCGACAAGGTGACTGTCGATCTCGACCGCTTCCAGGCCATGCTGGACGACAGTGAGGATCTGCGGCGCTTCATCGCAAGCCCGGTCTTCTCATCGGAAGATCAGTTGAAGGCGATCATCGCGCTCTCCGCCAAGGCTGGAATCAGCGGCTTCTTCGGCAACTTCCTCAAGGTCGTTGCGCAGCATCGCCGCCTGTTCGCCCTGCCGGGCATGATCAGGGCGTTCCGGATCATCGCTGCAGAGAAGCGTGGCGAAGTTACTGCCGAGGTTACCTCGGCGCATGCGCTGACGCAGGCGCAGGAAGACGAATTGAAGGTGGCGCTGAAGAGCGTCACTGGCAAAGAAGTAACGGTCGCCGTAACGGTGGACCCGACTATTCTTGGTGGTTTGATCGTGAAAGTGGGGTCGCGACAGATTGATACGTCGCTACGCACCAAACTTTCCACCCTTAAGCTTGCATTGAAAGAGGTTGGCTGATGGATATCCGCGCCGCGGAAATTTCCGCAATTCTGAAAGACCAGATTAAAAACTTTGGCCAGGAGGCCCAGGTCTCCGAAGTCGGCCAGGTTCTTTCCGTCGGTGACGGTATTGCCCGCGTCTATGGCCTCGACAACGTCCAGGCCGGCGAAATGGTCGAATTCCCGGGCGGAATTCGCGGCATGGCGCTGAACCTCGAATCCGACAATGTCGGCGTGGTCATCTTCGGCTCCGACCGAGACATCAAGGAAGGCGACACCGTCAAGCGGACCGGCGCCATCGTTGACGTTCCTGTTGGTCCAGAGCTTCTCGGCCGCGTCGTCGACGCGCTGGGCAACCCGATCGACGGCAAGGGCCCGATCAACGCGACCCGCCGTTCGCGCGTCGACGTCAAGGCTCCCGGCATCATCCCGCGCAAGTCGGTCCATGAGCCGATGTCGACCGGCCTCAAGGCCATCGATGCGCTGATCCCGGTCGGCCGCGGCCAGCGCGAGCTTGTCATCGGCGACCGCCAGACCGGCAAGACCGCGATCATCCTCGACACGATCCTGAACCAGAAGGCCATCCACGACAACGGACCGGACAGCGAGAAGCTGTACTGCGTCTACGTCGCTATCGGCCAGAAGCGTTCGACCGTCGCCCAGTTCGTCAAGGTTCTCGAAGAACGCGGCGCGCTCAAGTACTCGATCATTGTTGCTGCAACGGCCTCCGATCCGGCGCCGATGCAGTTCCTCGCACCGTTTGCCGGCTGCGCAATGGGCGAATATTTCCGCGACAACAGCATGCATGCGCTGATCGGCTATGACGACCTGTCGAAGCAGGCCGTTGCCTATCGTCAGATGTCCCTGCTGCTGCGCCGCCCGCCGGGCCGCGAAGCCTATCCGGGCGACGTTTTCTATCTTCACTCGCGTCTCCTCGAGCGCGCTGCAAAGATGAGCGACGAAAAGGGTGCCGGTTCGCTGACAGCTCTGCCTGTTATCGAAACACAGGGCAACGACGTTTCGGCGTTCATTCCGACCAACGTGATCTCGATCACCGATGGCCAGATCTTCCTTGAAACCGACCTTTTCTACCAGGGTATCCGCCCGGCCGTTAACGTCGGCCTATCGGTTTCCCGCGTTGGTTCCGCAGCGCAGGTCAAGGCGATGAAGCAGGTTGCCGGCTCGATCAAGGGCGAACTTGCCCAGTATCGCGAGATGGCCGCGTTTGCCCAGTTCGGTTCGGACCTCGATGCCTCGACGCAGCGCCTGCTGAACCGTGGTGCGCGCCTGACCGAACTTCTGAAGCAGCCGCAGTTCTCGCCGCTGAAGACGGAAGAACAGGTTGCGGTGATCTTTGCCGGCGTCAACGGCTATCTCGACAAGGTCGCAGTTCCGCAGATCGGCAAGTTCGAGCAGGGCCTGCTTTCCTACCTCCGCTCGGAAGGCAAGGATATCCTCGAAGCGATCCGTGACCAAAAGGCAATCAGCGACGAAATCAAGGGCAAGCTTCAGGCTGCCATCGATAGCTTCGCCAAGTCTTTTGCGTGATCGGGTCTTTTGCCTGATAGGGCTTCACTTTTAGGACGGATAACGGATGCCTTCACTTAAGGATCTGAAAAACCGGATCGCCTCCGTCAAGGCGACGCAGAAGATCACCAAAGCGATGAAAATGGTCGCAGCGGCGAAGCTTCGGCGTGCGCAGGAGGCGGCCGAGGCAGCTCGGCCTTATTCGGAGCGCATGGGCGCGGTGCTTGACAACATCGTGCACGCCATCAGCGATTCCGACGACGCGCCTTTGCTGATGACCGGTACCGGCCAGGACAAGGTCCATCTTCTGGTGGTCTGCTCTGCCGAGCGCGGCCTTTGCGGCGGCTTCAACTCGCAGATTGCCCGTTTTGCACGCGATCACGCTCGCCGGCTGCTTGCCGAGGGCAAGACGGTGAAGATCTTCACCGTCGGCAAGAAGGGCTACGATATCCTTCGCCGCGAATTCGCATCGCTGATCGTCGAGCGCAAGGAATTGCGCGACGTCAAGCGGGTCGGCTTCGAGAATGCCGACTCGATCGGCAAGCGTCTGATCGAGATGTTCGAGGCCGGCGAGTTCGACGTCTGCACACTATTTTACTCCGAATTCAAATCCGTCATCTCGCAGGTTCCGACCGCCTTGCAGCTGATCCCGGCATCGCCCGCCGCGACTGCTCCTGTCGTCGACGCCGAGCATGCGAATGCCGTCTATGAATATGAACCGGATGCGGCATCGATCCTCGCCGATCTGATTCCGCGCAATATGTCAGTCCAGATCTTCCGTGCGCTCCTTGAGAACGTCGCCGGCGAGATGGGCGCAAAGATGAGCGCGATGGACAACGCAACGCGCAACGCTGGTGAAATGATCAACAAACTGACGCTCAGCTATAACCGCCAGCGTCAGGCTCAGATCACCAAGGAACTCATTGAAATCATTTCGGGCGCGGAAGCGCTCTGAGGTAAGGGAAAGAGGGTAAGAATATGGCTAAGGCAGCTACCCCCGCAGCAAAGACGGTCATCGGCTCGGCCGGCAAGGTAACTCAGATCATCGGCCCAGTCGTGGACGTCCGTTTCGATGGCGAACTGCCGAAGATCCTGAACGCGCTGGAAACGATCAACAACGGCAACCGCCTTGTTCTGGAAGTTGCACAGCACCTCGGTGAAAACGAAGTCCGTACGATTGCCATGGACTCCACCGAAGGTCTCGTTCGCGGACAGGCCGTATCCGACACCGGTTCACCGATCACGGTTCCGGTCGGCATGGAAACGCTCGGCCGCATCATGAACGTCATCGGCGAGCCGGTCGACGAAGCAGGCCCGCTCAACACCAAGGTCCGTCGCTCGATCCACCAGGAAGCGCCTTCTTATGTCGAGCAGTCGACGGAAGCTCAGATTCTCGTCACCGGCATCAAGGTCGTCGACCTGCTCGCGCCTTACGCTAAGGGCGGCAAGATCGGCCTGTTCGGCGGCGCCGGCGTCGGCAAGACAGTTCTGATCATGGAATTGATCAACAACGTCGCCAAGGCGCACGGTGGTTACTCCGTCTTTGCAGGCGTTGGTGAACGTACCCGCGAGGGCAACGACCTCTACCACGAAATGATCGAATCCGGCGTGAACAAGCATGGCGGCGGCGAAGGCTCGAAGGCAGCACTCGTCTATGGCCAGATGAACGAGCCACCGGGCGCCCGTGCCCGCGTCGCGCTGACCGGTCTGACGGTTGCTGAAAACTTCCGCGACGAAGGCCAGGACGTTCTGTTCTTCGTGGACAACATCTTCCGCTTCACGCAGGCAGGTTCCGAGCTTTCGGCGCTTCTCGGCCGTATTCCTTCGGCCGTGGGCTATCAGCCGACGCTCGCGACCGACATGGGCCAGATGCAGGAACGCATCACCACGACGACCAAGGGCTCGATCACGTCCGTCCAGGCCATCTACGTTCCGGCCGACGACTTGACCGACCCGGCGCCGGCAACCTCGTTTGCCCACCTTGACGCGACGACGAACCTTTCGCGTTCGATCGCCGAAAAGGGCATCTACCCGGCTGTCGATCCGCTCGACTCTACCTCGCGCATGCTCGACCCGCTGGTCGTCGGCGAAGAGCACTACGAAGTTGCTCGTAAGGTCCAGTCGACGCTGCAGCGCTACAAGGCGCTCCAGGACATCATCGCCATCCTCGGGATGGACGAACTGTCGGAAGAAGACAAGATCTCGGTCGCCCGCGCCCGCAAGATCGAGCGCTTCCTGTCGCAGCCGTTCTTCGTCGCCGAAGTGTTCACCGGCTCGCCGGGCAAGCTGGTTGCGCTCGAAGACACGATCAAGGGCTTCAAGGGCCTCGTGAACGGCGAATACGACCATCTTCCGGAAGCCGCCTTCTACATGGTCGGCACGATCGAAGAAGCGGTCGAAAAGGCAAAGAAGCTGGCTGCTGCCGTTTGATGCTGCCAATCCAGCGGCGCGGGGACATCGTCTCGCGCGCCGTTGCTTTCACTGAAGACAATCGAAAAGTGACGGGTCATGGCTGACAATTTCAAATTCGACCTGGTGTCTCCCGAGCGCCTGCTTCTGTCCGAGATGGTGACGCAGGTCGTCATTCCGGCAAGCGAGGGCGAGATGACCGTGATGGCCAATCATGCTCCGACCATGACGACGATCAAGCCCGGTGTGGTCAGCGTACGCTCCGCGTCCGGCGCAAAGAAGGACTATGTGGTCTTCGCCGGCTTCGCCGACATCCTGCCGACCGGCTGCACGCTTCTGGCAGAGTCCGCTGTTCCGGTCGAAGAGCTCAGCCGCGACGAACTGACACGCAGGATCAATGCCGCGAAAGCGGAACTCGAAGATGCACTGCATCATGAGCACAAATCCCGCCTTGAGCACTTCATCATGGAGCTCTCGCACCTGAGCGGAACGGTCCTTCAGGACTGAGCCCTCAAACGCAAATTCTGAGAATCGAAAAAGGCGGCTTTCGGGCCGCTTTTTTTATTGAATGCCGGCCTCGACTTCATCGCTCGCCAGGAGGTGCTGGTGCAATTGTGCTGCTTCCGGAGACAGCGAGCGAAAGCGGGGCGTTCCCAGATAATAACCGAAGCCGGTTTCGACCCGGTCGCTGCCGACTGTCACCAGCGCGCCGGAGCGGAGCTGGTCCTCGATTAGACCCAGGCTACCGAGTGCGATGCCTTCGCCGCGAAGGGCGGCCTCCACCGCCATGATGTAGGTCGAAAAGGAAAGTCGCGGCCGGGGAAGGTTGCCCTTCAGCGGTGTGGGGATTCGCCCGAACCACTGCCGGAATGATATCCAGTGGGCGTTGAAACGCTCGTAGTCGATGAGGTCTAACCTTGCGATCGCCTCCGTGCCAAGGGCGTTTCCCGTAAGGCCACGTTGAGCCAGATAGTCCGGCGAGGCGATCGGGACCAGGACCTCCTTCATCAGCAGCGTCAGGTTCCAGCGCGGATGTTCGCCGGTCGAGTAGAGGATGACGAGATCGTTGGTTTCCGAGGCCAACTCGGATGGCGTGTCCGTCGTCAGCAGTCGAACGGAGATGTTCGGGCTCTCCTTGCCGAAGTCCTTCAGTCGCCGACCAAGCCAAAGATGCGAGATCGAACCGCTGGCGGCGATCGAGATCAGTTGCGACGTTCCGCCTCGGAAAGGTTCGAGGCTTTCCTCGAGATATTCGAGCGTCGCCCGGACGCGCTGGAACAACCGTTCGCCTTCCGGCGTCAACGCCAGGTTTCTACCACGGCGAGCGAAAAGGGGTGCGCCGAGATGATCCTCCAGCCCCTTTATACGACGGCTGACGGCAGCTTGGGTAATGTTCAGCTCCCGGCCGGCGCGTGAAAAATTCATCTGCCGACAGGCTGCATCGAAAACGCGAAAGGCCTCCAGTGGAATTTTCTCAAGCATCGTCTCTCCATGATCTCAGATCATCAATATGCCCGATAAATCCGCTTATTTGAATATCTGAAATTGTGATGCATGAATATCCGACTTCGTTCGGTTCCCATGCAATCAGGTGATCACCTTGCAATTTTCCATCTCTTCCATTCCCGACATCCGTTTCGGCGAAGGCAGCTTCTCCGGCCTCGCAGCGGCGGCGGAATCCTTTGGCGGCGTCTCGGTTGCAGCGCTGATCATTGATGGGTTCCTGGCGCAATCGGGGCTTGCCGAGAAGGTGAAGGCAGAATTGGCAAGGGTCGGAATTGAAACCCGGGCGTTCTCGGATTTCGCCGGTGAGCCGAAACTGGCGCATCTCAATGCGGCGTTGACAGTGGCGAAGGGTGCGGACCTCGTCATAGGTATCGGTGGCGGCTCGGCGCTCGACATCGGCAAGATCGTTGGCTGCGCAGCCGCCTCCGGCAAGGATCCGATGCACTACGCGCTAGCTGCCAATCCGCTTCCGAAGAACCCCCTGAAGAAGATCATGGTGCCGACGACGGCGGGCACTGGTTCGGAGACGTCCGCGACCAACATCTTCGCTGGGCCAGAGGGCAAGAAGCTCTGGATATGGGGCGCCGAGACCAAGGCCGATATTGTCATCCTCGATCCGGGGCTGACGACGACGCTGCCGGCGAACCTCACTGCATGGTGCGGGCTCGATGCCTTCATTCACGCCTTCGAAGCGGCAACGAACCGCAACACCCACAAGGGCGGGCAATTTTACGCGCATGAGGCGTTGCGTTTGATAGCGTCTTCACTGGAAACGGCGGTCAAGGAGCCCCGGAATATCGAGGCGCGCGGCAATGTGCTGCTTGGCTCCTGCTTTGCCGGCATCGCCATCGACAATTGCGGCACCGCGATTGCGCACAACGTCAGCCACGCACTTGCCGGCCTCGGGCCTGTGCATCACGGCCTCGCGACGGCGCTCGGCTTCGAGGTGACCCTTCCCTGGCTGGTAGAGGCGAATACCGCCGATCTCAATGCGGCGGCGAGGGCTTGCGGTCTTTCCGATGCCTCCGCACTGCCGGCCTTCGTTTCGGATTTCATGGATCGCTGCGGCATTATCAGGGCTTTGCCCAGGGCCTTCGAGGCTTTCAGTGCAGCTGACCTGGCAGCCGAGATGCGCGCAACGGAAAACCAGCCAATGCGGCGCTCGACCATTCGTGATGTCTCCGCCGCCGACATCGATCAATTCGCCGCATCAGTGATGGCGCTTGCGAAAGGAAACTGAGATGACCAAGGAATTCACCCGCGACTACTGGGAAAACATTCTTTCCAAGCTCAAGCCGGAGGGCCGCCACTTCATCAACGGCGAGTATCGTGCCTCGACGTCCGGCAAGACGTTCACCCGCGTCCGACCGATGGATGGCAAGACGGGCGCAGAACTCGCGCGCGGCAATGCTGGGGATATCGACGCTGCGGTGGCGGCCGGCCGTGCAGCCTTCGAAAGCGGCATCTGGCGCCGGAAGGATCCGCTCGAGAAGAAGAAGATCATGCTGCGCTGGGCGGAACTGATCCGCGTGAATGGGGAAGAGCTGGCGATGCTCGAAACGATCGATGTCGGCAAGCCGATCATGGCGTCGCTGAATGTCGACGTTCGTCTCTGCGCCGATGGCATCCAGTACTACGCCGAGATGATCGACAAGATGTATGACGAGATTGCGCCGACGGGGCCGAGTGCGCGGGCGCTGGTCCGCAAGGTACCGATCGGCGTCGTCGGCTGCATCACGCCGTGGAATTATCCGATGATCATCGATGCCTGGAAGCTTGGCCCTTCGATCGCCGCCGGCAATTCCGTGGTGCTGAAGCCCGCCGAGCAATCGTCGCTTTCTGCCATCCGCCTTGCCGAACTGGCTTTCGAGGCCGGCCTTCCCGCGGGCGTGTTCAATGTCGTGACGGGCTATGGCGAAGAGACGGGCAAGCCACTGGCCTTGCACATGGACGTCGACATGATCGCGTTTACCGGATCGACCGAAGTCGGCAAGTTGATCATGGGCTATGCGGCCCAGTCCAACGTCAAGCGCGTCGCCCTCGAGCTCGGCGGCAAGTCGCCGCTCGTCGTTTTCGAGGATGCAGATCTGGACGCCGCCGCTGTCGCGGTCGCCTGGGGTTGCTTCTACAATTCGGGCGAGACGTGCCATGCGTCGACGCGCCTTGTCGTGCACAGGTCGGTGCAGGACAAGCTGATCGAGAAGATCCAGGCAGTCACCAAGAGCGATATCTCGCTGAAGCATCCGCTCGATCCATCCGCGCAGATCGGGGCGCTGATCGAGGAAGCACATATGAAGAAAGTGCTTGATATGATCGCCGCCGGCGAGAAGGAAGGCGCGCGCCGTGCCTTCGGTGCGGAGCAGGTGATGGCTGAGACGGGCGGCTATTACATCTCGCCCGGCGTCTTCGTCGACATGACCAACGACATGAGCCTTGCCCGGCAGGAAATCTTTGGCCCGGTGCTGGCGGCAATTCCGTTCGATACGGAAGAGGAAGCGCTGACCATCGCCAATGACACGATCTACGGTCTTGCCGGCGCTGTCTTCACCAAGGATATGGATCGCGCCCATCGCTTCTCCGAAGCGCTGCATGCCGGGACGGTCTGGATCAATACCTACGATATGTCGAACTTTGCAACGCCGTTTGGCGGCTTCAAGCAATCCGGCTTCGGCCGCGACCGCTCGGTGCATGCGATCGACAAATATTGCGACTACAAGACCATCTGGCAACAGTTCGGTTGAGATCGGCAGGGAGGACATCACCATGAGCAAGATCGACTCGATCGAGATCACCCATCATCGGCTGCCGCTCGACCCGCCCTTCAAGGCGAGCTGGGACGGCCGCGCGCGCCGGCATTTCGACGCGACCATCGTGCGTGTGACCGACGACGAGGGACGTGTAGGCATCGGCTCCGGCGATCTGATGAAGGGGTTCGAGGGTCATGAGGACCTGTTCATCGGTCAGGATCCGCGGCATCTGGAGCGGCACTACGAGGTGCTGTCGCATATCAACTTCCATTATGGCCGCTGCTGGCCGATGGATCTGGCTCTGTGGGATCTCTCAGGCAAGATAACCGGCGAGCCGGTCTGGCGGATGCTTGGTGGGCGCTCCGATCGCGTCCGGCTCTATGCGTCATCAGGCGTGCTGCGCGAGCCATCCGCGATGGCGGAACAGGCGGAGCGCTATATTGACGAAGGCTTTCCGGCCCTGAAGGTGCGCTTCTCGTCTTCGTCAGGTGGCCGCAATAGCTGGCGCGACGACGTCAAGGCGCTTGAGGCCATCCGGGCAAGGGTCGGGGATCGCATCGAGTTGATGGTCGACTGCAATCAGGGCTGGAGGATGCCCTGGGATACGACGCTGCCCTGGACCTTCAAGGATGCGCTCGCGGTAGCGCGAGAACTGGAGAAGCTCGGCATCTACTGGATGGAAGAGCCGCTGTTCCGCTCGGATCGCAAGGGTATGAAGCGGCTCAGCGACGCAACGGACCTCAGGATCGCCGGCGGCGAGATGACGCGCGAACTCTACGAGTTCCGCGATATCATCGAAGAGCGCGCCTTTGACGTCATCCAGCCGGATGTCGCCCTCGTCGGCGGCATTACCGGTTGCCGGCGCCTCGCCTATCAAGCGCGGGAGGCCGGCGTGATGTTCACGCCGCATTCGTGGACGAACGGGATCGGGGTGCTGGCAAATGCGCACCTGACCGCCGGCGTCGGCGACGCGCCCTGGCTTGAGTATCCCTATGACAATCCGGAATGGAGCGAGGCACGCCGAGATTATCCGATGGCGGCGCCGCTGAAGCATAACCGCGGTTGGCTCGATCTTGGCGAAGCACCCGGGCTCGGCGTCGTTCTCGACGAGGACCGGCTGAAGGCCACGCGCGTCTAGTTACTCTGGTCTTGCCGATGCCTGGCTCCCTGTTCAGGCATCGTTTCCGCCGCCTTGCGGTTTTCGCAGGGCGGCCTTTTTATTCGCAAGTCAAGATTGGCGAACTGCCTCGAAGCGGGTCGGCGGCGTGCCTTCGAGATTGCGTGCCCAATGGATGACCGGGCGCTCGATGACGAAATAGCTCAACGTTCCAACAAGGATTGTGATTGCAACTGCGATCGGGCTCCAGGTCAGCCAGCCGGTCAGCATATCATCAGAGCCGATGCCGAAGGCGGTCGGGTCGATTCGTACGATCAACGAGATGACGATGTCCTGCCAGATGTACATACCGAAGGACACCGTTGCGATGAAGCGGCTGACGGGGTTGTCGAGAAGCCTACCCAGGAAAACTGAGGTTGGCAGGGCGCAGAGTACGACTGCCACGCATAGGGGCATCCACGGGAACCTGTAGGGGATGCTGAGCCAGCCATAGCCTTCACCCGAACCGCCGATCGACAGGCTGAGCTGCGCGGCGCCGGCAACGAGCGCCAGCAAAGCGACCAGATCATAGAGAAGAGACGAGCGCGTCGGAAGGATTGTCCGCACGCCTGCCGCAAGCGTGCCGATGGCAAAGATCGCAAAGAATCCAATCGGATTGTAACGTGGCATCCATGCCTTTGCGCCGCCCTGCAATCCGAATTCCCAGCCACGGGCGGCATCATCGAGGGGAAAGCATTTCACGACAAGCCAGTGGGCGACAACGGTGAAGCCGATGACGCCGAGCCAGGCAATCCGCATGGCGAGGGCAGATTTTATCCTGGCGCGCAGAGTGAACAGCATCAAAAAGCAAATCGGCAAGAGCACGTAGCATGTAACCTCGAACCCGATCGACCAGAGCGGTCCGTCGCTCTGGACCGGGAAGAAGGTTCGCCAATGCCATTGGCTCATCAGGAAAAAGCCGGCGAGATAGCGGCCAATCAATTCGCTGTTCAGCGGAAACTTGTAGAGCGCGAAGCTCAGGACGAAACCGACGGTCAAGGCCACCCAATAGCCCGGAAGGATACGCGCGGCGCGGCGCAGCGCGTATATTTTCAGGGACGGCAGCGGCGCCCCCTTGTCCAGCGCCGACCAGAACGGTCGCGCCAGCAGGAAGCCGCTGAGAACGAAGAACAGCGAGACGCCGTAGTTTCCGAAGCGCGAAAACTCGAACGCCGGGAGTTGCTCCGGCGACAGTTTGTCGAAGTTGAGCCGAAGCACCAGGTGATGGACGAGGACCATCAGGCACGCCAGCGCGCGGGTGAAATCCACGCCAGCCATTCGTCCCGTGCGATCCATTTACACACTCCCACTAATTCTTCAGACCCTTGGTTAGAGTGTTGAAGTACTGGCGGCAAGCGACGTTACCCTATTTGGCCGAGGAGGGCGTTGGTATAGTACGCGTCGAAATCGGGCTTTTCCTTGAGTGGCACGCCCTGACCGTCAAGAAGAATGCCGTTGATGAAGGCGAAGTCGCCGACAGCCTGCCACTTGGCCGGATCGGTAAGGCCGCTCTTGCCGTCGGCGGTTCTAAGGTAATATCCGTCGATCAGTTCCTTTAGTGACGCCTTGACGAGGGCCGTATTGGTGAGGGCACCACCCGATCCCGCGATCAACAGATCGGCGGCCTCTTCGGGGTGATCGACCGAATAGTCGAAGCCGCGTTTGGTTGCCTGGACAAACGCCTTTGCGGTGCCGGGGTTCTTTGCGAGATAGGCATCGCTTGAGGCAATCGCCATCGTCTGTTGGTCCGGGATACCGTAGTCGGCATAGCGGAAGCGTCGGACAGCCCTGTTCTCCAGCTTCGCCTGGACGCCTTCCCAGGTGTAGATTTCAAGCGTGAAGTCGATCGAGCCGTTGGCAAGCGCCTCATAGGCAGAAGTACCGAGCATGACGGTGTTGATCTTGCCCTCTCCTCCGTCGTTGCGGATCATGGTGGAAATCATCGCCGTCTCCCAGGCGCTTCCGAAACCGCCGTAGGTCTTTCCGTCGAGATCCCTCGGACGCTGGATATCCTTGCGGTCGTCATTGAAAATGAGGCGACCGAGTTCCGTCTGGACGATTGCGTAGACCTGCTTGATGTCCGCACCGGCAGCGCGCTGAGTGAGGGTGCCGATTGGACTGGAAATGCCAAAATCGGCAATGCCGTTGGCGATCAGCGTGCCGACATCCGTGTCGGTGAAGGGCAGGATCTGCACGTCGAGACCCGCATCGGTGTAGAACCCCTTGGCCTGTGCGACGAAGAGACCGATGTGATCGGTATTCGGCGTCCATTCCAGTGCCATGGTGACTTTTGCAAGTTGTGCGGCGTGGGTCGTGCGGGACAGAGGCAGAGCGGTGGCGAGTGTCAGGGCTAGTGCCTGGCGGCGCGTCAAATTGGGCATCCTGGGTTCCTTTCAGATGGCTTGATGATGAAGAAGTCTCTCGAGAATGTCGGTTTCGATGGCACGGGCAGCCGCGGAGCCGAGATCGGCGAGCCTTCGTGGGCGCGACAGCGGCACCTGGAATTCGGCAACGACCCTCGCCGGGCGCGGCGACAGAACGTAGATGCGATCGGAAAGGAAGACCGCCTCTCGGACGTCATGGGTGATGAGAAGTGCTGTCCAGCGGTGGCCCGCCCACATTTCCTGCAGCCATTCCTGCAGCTGGGTACGCGTCAAGGCGTCAAGCGCGCCGAACGGCTCGTCCAGCAGCAGCATGTCCTGCTCCTGCACGACGGTGCGCAACAGCGCGGCACGCTGGCGCATACCACCGGAAAGTTGAGCCGGGTAATGATGTTCGAAGCCCGCAAGTCCGAACGGTTCGAACAACGGCGCCACCCGTGCATGGGCTTCTTTGCGGCTCATGCCCTTCACCTCGAGGCCGAGCGTTGTATTGTCGATGATCCGCCGCCACGGCATCAGCGCATCTCGCTGTGGCATGAAGGCAAAGGATGCGCCGCTGACGCCAAGCGCGTGACCGTCGAACAAGATCTCGCCGGCATCAGCACGTTCGCTGCCGCTCAGCAACCGAAGGATCGTCGATTTGCCCGCGCCGGACGGGCCGACGATGGAAACAAATTCGCCCTCGCCGACGGTGAGCGAGACGTCTCCGAGGACGGGCATGGCCCCGAAGGATTTCGAAACGTCGCGAAGTTCCAGCCGATGCCCGTTCATCGTGTCGCCTCCTCGTCAGTACGGTTCCAGGGCATGGCGAGATGACCGATCAGCACGGCGGCGGCAAAGAGGACGAGCGTCAGGCAAGCGCTGAGGAAGACTGCGGCAAGTACGAGATCCGGCCGGAAATTGTTCTTGGCGATGAGAATGAAGATGCCAAGGCCTTTGGCAGCGCCGGCATATTCGGCGAAGATTGCACCGACCACCGCGTAGGTGATGGATATGCGGAAGCCGGCAAAGAAATACGGCAGGGCGGAAGGCAGGCGAGCGACCAGAAAGATGCGCCAACGGGGCGCCTTCATCGAGACGAGCAGCTCGGCGATGTCCTTGTCCGTTGCCTCGTAGCCCTGCAGCAACGCCACCAGCATCGGGAAAAAGGTAACCAGGGCGACAAGCAGGATCTTTGGCAACAGGCCAAAGCCGAACCAGAGCACAATCAGCGGGGCTATCGCCACCAGCGGCAATGTCTGGCTGACGACAAAAAGCGGAAACAGCGCGCGCCGAACCGGCCGTGCAAAATCCATCAATACGGAAAAGATGAAAGCGACGGCCAGCGAGCAGGTAAAACCAGAAAGCGTAGCCCAGATCGTCGGCCAACTGTTGTCGATCAGTGCCTGGCGGTTGACCCAGGCCTGCACCAGCACTCGCGAGGGAGCGGGTAGCGTCGATGGCCGAATCCCCGAGAAGTCGGCGTAGAGTTCCCAAACTATCAGACATGCAACGGCAGCTGTGATCGCCGGCAAGGCGCCGACGATCGCGGTCAGAAGCGCAGGGCGCGCGGGTGCGGGGCTTTGTGACATAGCCGGATTCCAATCAGGCTTTGGTCGGGCTGTTCGCGGAAATGGTGATATCCAACGTCACATGGCCCTCGGGCGGACCGAAGCGGCAGAAGGCTTCCTGTAGCGTCGCAAAGACGGTACCGGCATCGCCGCGCAGTCTGGTGCAAAAATTCTTCGAGCGGTCGAAGGTGCCGGAGCGCTTCAGGAAGTCTATGCAGCCATAGATTTCGTCCATATGGCTGTCGGTGCCCATCACATAAAGCGAAAATTGAGCAGCGACAGCCTGATCCTTCGTCGGCGTAGCGAGCACGGTTGCGAGGGCAGCGCCGATGCGCTCTGCAAGCGGCGACGTGTCGCCTTCTCTGAGGGTGGCCCCGCAAGCCGGATCGTCCGGCTCGCCGGGGCAGCCGCGTGATACGGCAGCCGACAAAACGCAGTGTTCGCCCGATTTCGCGGCGATGACGAACAGGTCGCGCATCGCTGAAAACAGCACATCGGGCGGTCCGACCATCAGGGTGGAGATATCGTCCGTCTCGATGCGCAGCACATCGCGATAGGGGTCGAGGCCCTTGACGGCATTGAGGATGATTTCGGCAAAATTGCCGGACATCGGATATAGGGAGACTTGTGCGCCCGAGAACACTTCTTTACCTCGCTCCGCTGGCATTACCCAGATCAGCTTTGAAGGGTCCGGAGGCATGTCGCCCCGCATCTCAGCCCCGGCACTACGGAGCTCCCCTGTGAATTGCGCGGAAGCTAGCACCGGCCTTGCCGCCGCGCAATGGGAAAAAATCAGCCTTCGGGTGACATCGTTTCGGCGAAGTTCGCGGAGGGCCGGACGCAAAGTTGCCAGGGCGCTGATGCCGGCTTTGCCGTCAGGCGTGCACGCCGGCCAGATACTCATCCAGCGCCAGGACTTCGTCCTTGCTGAGATAAAGCCCCTTCTTGGAGCGGCGCCAGAGAATGTCGGCGGCAGTTCGCGCCCATTCCTCGGCGACGAGATATTGCACTTCGGCTTCGTAAAGATCGCTTCCGAAATTGCGACCGAGATCCTCGACCGACCTGCTGTCGCCAAGTATCTTTGCGGCCCGGGTGCCATAGCGGCGCACAAGTCTTCGGGCATGTGGGACAGCAAGGAAGGGATAGCGCGACTGCAGCTTGCCAACCTCGGTCTCGTAGCCCTCCGCCGGAAAATCTCCGCCGGGAAGCGAGCTCTTCGCAGTCCATGGCTTGCCTTTGACCCCGATGGCCTCGCCGATCTTTTCGAGGGCATGCTCGCCAAGTCGGCGGTAGGTTGTCAATTTGCCGCCAAAGACGTTGAGGAGTGGCGCCTGGCCGCCGCCGCCTTCCACCTTCAGCACATAGTCGCGTGTCGCTTCCTGTGCCTTCGAGGCGCCGTCGTCGAAAAGCGGACGGACCGCGGAATAAGTCCAGACAATATCTTCGCGACGGACGGGCTCCTTGAAATATTCGGATGCCGCGCCGCAGAGATAGTTGGTCTCCTCCTCGGAAATCTTCACGTCTTTCGGATCGCCGGCGTAATCGCGGTCCGTGGTGCCTATAAGGGTGAAATCCTGTTCGTAGGGGATCGCGAATATGATGCGATTATCCGGATTCTGAAAGAAGAAGGCGCGCGGGTCGTCGAACTTCTTTTTGACGACGATATGGCTGCCTTGCACGAGGCGGACGTTATGGGCCTCGTTCTTGCCGACTGCGCCCGACAGCACGTGATCGACCCAGGGGCCAGCGGCATTGATCAGCATGCGCGACTGAAACGCGCGCTTCTCGCCGGTGATTTTATCCTCGGTCTCGATCGACCAGACGGTGCCCTCGCGCCTTGCGGACGTCACCTTGGTGCGCGACAGGATCGTGGCGCCGCGGTCGGCGGCATCGCGCGCGTTCAGCACTACCATACGAGCATCGTCGACCCAGCCGTCGGAATATTCGAACGCCTTGGCGAATATCGATTTCAACGGCTTTCCGGCCGGATCGCTGCGCATGTCGAGCGTCGCGGTCGGCGGCAGCAGTTTGCGCCCACCCAGGTGGTCATAGAGAAACAGGCCGAGCCGGATCAGCCAGGCCGGGCGGATGCCACCTTTCTGATAGGGCAGCACGAAGCGCATCGGCCAGATAATGTGTGGCGCCATTGCCCAGAGCACTTCGCGCTCCATCAGGGATTCGCGCACCAGCCGGAACTCATAGTGCTCGAGATAGCGCAGGCCGCCATGGATCAGCTTTGTGGCCCCCGACGACGTTCCCGACGCAAAGTCGTTCATCTCGGCCAGCGCCACGGAATAGCCGCGACCGACTGCGTCGCGGGCGATCCCGCAGCCGTTGATCCCGCCACCGATGACAAAAATGTCGTAGACCGGCCCGCTCATCACATTCTCCGGGATTTTGGCTGCAAACGGGAAAGGTGTTTTTCGAAAGCAATTTTACCTAAAACGAAAGAAATACGAATGTCAAACGAATGATTAGAGTTTGTGGAATCATCGCAGGTCGGAATCGGCGGAGCGGGATACCTCTATCAAGCGCACATTGCTGTCCGCCGCGATGCGGCGCAGCGAATCCAGGGGGCATTCATCCGTTATGAACGTGTGCACCTGCGACAGGTGGCCGATGCGGACCGGCGCCGTGCGTTCGAACTTGGTGCTGTCAGCGACCAGGATGACGTGGCGAGCATTGGCGATGATTGCTTGCGCGACCTTCACCTCGCGGAAATCGAAATCGAGCAGCGCACCGTCGGCGTCGATGGCGGACGCCCCGATAACAGCGTAGTCGACCTTGAACTGTCGGATGAAATCCACCGCCGCTTCGCCGACGATACCGCCATCCGAGCCACGGACGACGCCGCCGGCGATGACCACCTCGATTGACGGGAAAAGACGCAACTTATTGGCCACGTTTATATTGTTGGTGATCACCATCAACTCTTGATGATCGCGGAGCGCTTCGCCGACGGCCTCCGTCGTCGTGCCGATGTTGATGAATAGCGATGCGTTGTTCGGGATCAGAGCCGCCGCCTCGCGGCCGATAGCCTGCTTTTCCGTCGCAGCGATCGAACGGCGGGCCTCGTATTTGACGTTTTCAGTCCCACCCGGGAAGATCGCTCCACCATGTACGCGTGAAAGCACCCGGCTATCGCAAAGGTCGTTCAGGTCTTTTCGAATGGTTTGCGGGGTAACGGCGAAGCGCTGCGCCAAGTCTTCGACCAGCACGCGTCCTTCCGCCTTGGCAATCTCGAGAATCTCAGACTGCCGTCCTGAGAGAAACATGGCGGCAACTTCCCTTTCTTTCGTTTTTCTTCACTATATGATAAAGCGAAAATAGCGCAATTGGCGGGAGGTCGATTGCGCGGCTATTGCATAATTCCTTAGATCCCATTCGATTTAAGGATAAGATATGCGACATTTCAAACTGATAGAGTGATCTTGGCGCCTCCTAGCGGGCGTGCGGCGCTCTGGGGAGGTTGCCTTGTTCCATCCGAAACTGTTTGAAGGTCGCAACGTGATCGTTACCGGCGCGGGGCGGGGGATCGGGCTGGAAGTGGCGCGGCAGTTCCTGGATTGTGGCGCGCGTGTCGTAGTGCATACGGGTCGCAGCAAGGACCGTGATTTTCCGGATTTCCTGTTTTTGGCGGAAAGCGAGCGCCGCGCCTTCCTCATCGCCGGTGATTTCGCGCGGGAAGATGGTACAAGGCAATTCGTCGCCGCGGCGTCGGAAATGTTCGACCGGGTCGATGTCCTGGTCAACAATGCGGGCACCATGCTCGGGCGCTTTCCGGCGGGCGAGCTCACCGACGAACAGTATCGGAGCGTGGTTCAGCTCAACCAGACATCCGTGGTCGAGGTAACGCGCGCGTTGCTGCCTTTGCTGAAAGCCTCGGGTCAGGCAGCGATTATCAATACGGTGTCTATTTCGGCGCTTACCGGCGGCAGTCCCGGTTCTGCCATCTACTCTGCATCGAAGGCTTTCGTTGCCACCTATTCCAAGGCGTTGGCCCGAGAGCTGGCGCCGAACGGCATCCGTGTCAATTGCGTGTCGCCAGGAACGATCGTCACGGATTTCCACGAGCGCTATTCTTCAAAGGAAAAGCTCGAGGCGACGCGGCGTAGTATACCGCTGCAGCGGCTCGGCACGGCAGAGGATTGCGCGCCCACTTACCTCTTCCTCGCGGCCAATAACCTGTCCGGCTACATCACCGGCCAGGTTATCGAAGTCAACGGCGGTCAGCTTATATGCTGACGTAGCAGACCTTTTTTGGTACTGTCCAGTTTTTGGCCAATGAGACAGTGTGCGGCGTAGTATAGGCATCTCCCTATATGAATTGACGGAGACCACCCGATGTCGTTGTCGACGCCGCCGCGCCGCCTGGAGCGTGAAGACTATGGCGATATTGCTGCCAAGGCTTATCGGGCGAGCACGTTGTTGAAAGCATTGTCGCACGAGATGCGACTTCTCATTCTGTGTATTCTAGCTGACCGCGAAAAGACTGTCGGGGAAATCGAAGGTATTGTCGGTATCCAGCAGGCCGTCGTATCCCAGCATCTTGCGAGGTTAAGATCCGAGGGGCTTGTCGAGACCCGTCGGGATGGACGTCTTGTCTTCTACAGGCTTGTTTATCCCGAAATTCGCGCGGTGATCGCCTCGCTGCATGATGTGTTCCGTCTGCAGACAGGTGAAAGTCACTGAGGCGTTGGCACCTGCGAGATGCCTTGGTTGCTTGTGCTAATTCCCTGCAGCATTTAACTCTCCTCATCAGGAGGGCCGAATGATCGACAAGCTGGAATTCTTCATTGCGCTGGCAAACGAAAAGCATTTCGGCCGTGCGGCGGAAGAGTGCGGCGTCACGCAGCCGACGCTGTCTGCGGCCATCCGTCAGTTGGAAGAGCAACTCGGGGTCATGCTGGTCATTCGCGGATCGCGCTTCCAGGGGCTAACTCCGGAGGGACAGCGTGTGCTCGAATGGGCGCGGCGGATTGTCGGCGACGCCCGCACCATGCGCGAGGAGATGAAGGCGGCGCGCAAGGGCCTCGCCGGGCACATCCGGATCGCGGCCATTCCGACGGCATTGGCGATGATCCCGAAGCTGACCGGACCGTTTCAGGAGCGGCATCCTGAAGTGACCTTCTCGGTGGTCTCGCGGAACTCGCTGCAGGTGTTGAGCCTCTTGGAGAACCTCGAGATAGACGCCGGCATCACCTATCTCGAAAACGAGCCGCTCGGTCGTGTCACGAGCGTGCCGCTCTACGAAGAGCGCTATCATCTGGTGACCGCCGCCGGCAGTCCGATGTCGGAGCGCCGCAGCGTCACCTGGAAAGAGGTTGGCAATCTCCGGCTTTGCCTGTTGACCGCTGATATGCAAAACCGACGGATCATCAACCGACACCTTGCCGAAGCCGGGGCCGTCGCCAAGCCGTCGCTCGAATCGAATTCGATGATTCTCTTGTTTTCCCACGTGCTGACGGGGAGATGGGCGAGTATCATGCCGAAAAACATCGCTGAATCCTTTGGTTTTCCAGCGGATATCCAACTGATACCCATCGTCGAGCCTGAGGTGCATCACCTTGTCGGCCTGGTAGCGACGCATCGTGAGCCATATACGCCGCTTGTCTCCGCATTGCTGCACGAAGCCAGAATTCTCGCGGCTCACGAAGCCAGTCGATAGAAGATTTCTATCGATCGACGGGTATGTCTTATTGATGGAGGCGGCAATTTCTGCGACTTTAGCGGCGTAAGTGAGAGAGAACGGCTCCGCTGGATCGGGAGGCGATCTCGTTCCTGGCCCGCTCTCCTTCCAAAGGCTGCCACGGGAGGGCTGCTCTGAATGAATTTGCATATTGCCGCGAGCGACGTCGCAGCACGAGCCGGCGCCGTCATCGACAGCATGAAATCGATGGAAGGCCCGCTCCTGCCGATCCTGCACGGGATCCAGGAGGAGTTCGGCTATGTACCGCAGGATGCGCTGCCGCTGATTGCCGAGGCGCTCAATCTTTCGCGCGCCGAAGTCCATGGCGTGATGACCTTCTATCATGATTACCGCGACCATCCGACGGGCAGGCATGTGCTCAAGCTCTGTCGCGCCGAAGCCTGCCAGTCGATGGGCGGCGACCTGCTTGCCGATCGCGTCAAGCAATTGCTTGGCATCGATTTTCATCAGACAACGCTCGACGGCAGCGTTACTTTGGAGCCGGTATTTTGCCTCGGCCTTTGCGCCTGCGCGCCGGCGGCGATGCTGGACGGTGAACTTCATGGTCGGCTTTCCAATGAGAGCATCAGCGAACTCGTTGCGGAGGCACGCCGATGACCGTCAGAATATTCGTTCCGCGCGATGCGGCCGCCCTTGCTCTTGGCGCCGAAAAGGTAGCATCGGCGATTTCTGCCGAGATTTCCGCCCGCGGGCTTGATGCGACGATCGTTCGCAACGGGTCGCGCGGCATGGTCTGGCTGGAGCCGCTGGTCGAGGTGGAGGTCAATGGCGTGCGCATCGGCTATGGGCCGGTCAAGGCATCTGATGTCGCCGGCCTTTTCGAGGTGGGTTTGCTGGATGGGGCCGCTCATCCGCTCTGTCTTGGGGAGGTCGAAAACCTCCCGTTCCTGAAACAACAGACACGCCTGACCTTCGCCCGCTGCGGCGTAACGGACCCGCTCTCCCTCGAAGATTACGAGGCGCATGGTGGGCTGAACGGCTTGCGCCGGGCGGTGGAGATGTCCGCGGTCGATGTCATCAAGGAAGTCACCGACTCCGGTCTGCGCGGCCGTGGCGGCGCGGGGTTTCCAACCGGCATCAAGTGGAAGACCGTTGCGGATGCGCCGGGTGAGCGCAAATATATCGTCTGCAATGCCGACGAGGGCGATAGCGGCACCTTTGCCGACCGGATGATCATGGAGGGCGATCCCTTCGTGCTGATCGAGGGCATGGCAATCGCGGGGCTTGCCACGGGCGCGACGAAGGGCTTCGTCTATACGCGTTCGGAATATCCGCACGCCATCGCTGCGATGACCGCGGCGGTGCAGATCGCGCGCAATGTCGGCATTCTCGGCACATCAGTTCTGGGGTCCGGGAAAGCCTTCGACATGGAGGTGCGCACCGGCGCCGGCGCTTATGTCTGCGGCGAGGAAACGGCGCTGCTCAACAGCCTCGAAGGCAAGCGTGGCGTCGTTCGTGCCAAACCGCCGCTGCCGGCCCACAAGGGCCTGTTCAATTCCCCGACGGTCATCAACAACGTCATTTCGCTCGCCTCGGTCCCCGTCATCATGGACAAGGGCGCCGCCTATTATCGCGATTTCGGAATGGGCCGCTCGCGCGGTACGATCCCGCTGCAGATTGCCGGCAACGTTAAGTATGGTGGCCTGTTCGAGACAGCCTTCGGTCTGTCGCTCGGCGAGATCGTCGATGTCATCGGCGGCGGAACAGCCAGTGGCCGCCCGGTCAAGGCGGTACAGGTCGGCGGTCCGCTCGGCGCTTATTTCCCGCGCTCGCTGTTTGACACGCCGTTCGACTATGAAGCCTTTGCTGCCAAGGACGGCCTTATCGGCCATGCCGGCATCGTGGTTTTCGACGATAGCGCCGACATGCTGAAGCAGGCGCGCTTCGCCATGGAATTCTGCGCTGTCGAAAGCTGCGGAAAATGCACTCCCTGCCGGATCGGCTCGACCCGCGGCGTCGAGACTGCCGACAAGATTGCCCAGGGGATCGAACCCGAGAAGAACAAGGTGTTGCTCGCCGATCTCTGCAACACAATGAAATTCGGCTCGCTATGCGCACTGGGCGGCTTCACGCCCTATCCCGTTCTGAGTGCCATGAACCATTTTCCGGAGGACTTCTCTCCGGCACCCCTCGTTGAAGCGGCGGAGTAAAACTATGTCTCTCGTCCCAGAAATTGACTACGGCACTCCCGCATCGCTCTCCGAAAAGCAGGTGACGCTGACCATCGACGGCCGCGAAATCACTGTGGCCGAAGGCACGTCGGTCATGCGCGCCTCGATGGAGGCTGGCATTCAGGTGCCGAAGCTTTGCGCCACCGATATGGTCGATGCTTTCGGCTCCTGCCGCCTCTGTCTCGTCGAGATCGAGGGGCGGAACGGCACGCCTGCATCATGCACGACGCCGGTATCGCCTGGCATGGTCGTGCACACGCAGACAGGACGGCTCAAGGATATCCGTCGCGGCGTGATGGAGCTTTATATCTCCGACCATCCGCTCGACTGCCTGACCTGCGCTGCGAATGGCGACTGCGAGCTTCAGGACATGGCGGGCGCGGTCGGGCTACGGGATGTGCGTTATGGATATGAGGGCGACAACCACGTCAAGACCCGCAATAGCGGCGACATCAATCTGAAGTGGATGCCGAAGGATGAATCCAATCCTTATTTCACCTATGATCCTTCGAAATGCATCGTCTGCTCACGCTGCGTACGGGCCTGCGAGGAAGTGCAGGGCACGTTTGCCCTGACGATCGAAGGTCGCGGTTTCGGCTCGCGCGTTTCGCCGGGCATGCACGAGCATTTCATCGATTCCGAATGCGTTTCCTGCGGCGCCTGTGTGCAGGCCTGCCCGACGGCAACGCTGACGGAAAAATCGGTGATCGCAATCGGGCAACCGGAACATTCCGTCGTCACCACCTGTGCCTATTGCGGCGTCGGTTGCTCGTTCAAGGCGGAAATGCGCGGCGAGGAGCTGGTCCGCATGGTGCCGTGGAAAGACGGGCAGGCGAACCGCGGCCATTCCTGCGTCAAGGGCCGCTTCGCCTATGGATATTCGACCCACAAGGACCGCATCCTCAATCCGATGATCCGCGAGAAGATCACCGATCCGTGGCAGGAAGTCACATGGGAGCAGGCCTACGCGCACATAGCGAACGAATTCCGGCGTATCCAGTATCAGTACGGTCGTGATTCCGTCGGCGGTATCACCTCGTCGCGCTGCACGAACGAAGAGACCTTCCTCGTTCAAAAGCTGGTGCGAGCAGGTTTCGGCAACAACAATGTCGATACATGCGCTCGTGTCTGCCATTCTCCAACCGGCTATGGCCTCGGCCAGGCATTCGGTACATCCGCAGGCACGCAGAATTTCGACAGCGTCGAGCAATCCGACGTCGTGGTCGTCATTGGTGCCAATCCTACCGACGGTCATCCGGTATTTGGGTCACGGCTGAAAAAGCGCCTTCGCCAGGGTGCGAAGCTGATCGTCATCGATCCACGCCGCATCGATCTCGTGCGAATGCCACACGTCGAGGCATCCTATCACCTGCCCCTCAAGCCGGGCACGAATGTCGCCATACTGACGGCGCTGGCCCATGTCATCGTCACCGAAGGCTTGGTCGACGAGCGATTCATCCGCGAGCGTTGCGACTGGTCGGAATTCGAGGACTGGGCCACGTTTGTCGCCGAGCCGGCGCACAGCCCGGAGGAGACCGAAAAGTACACCGGCGTGCCGGCCGATCTCGTTCGCGGCGCGGCCCGTCTCTATGCCACGGGCGGCAATGGCGCGATCTACTACGGGCTCGGCGTTACCGAGCATAGCCAGGGATCGACGACCGTCATGGCGATCGCCAACCTGGCCATGGCCACTGGCAATCTCGGGCGCCCCGGCGTCGGCGTCAACCCGTTGCGCGGCCAGAACAATGTTCAGGGCTCCTGCGACATGGGCTCCTTCCCGCACGAACTCCCGGGCTATCGCCACGTCTCCGACGATGCGGCTCGCGACACTTTCGAGAAACTCTGGGGCGTCAAGATCAGCGACGAGCCGGGCCTGCGCATCCCGAACATGCTGGACGCGGCCGTCGAAGGCACTTTCAAGGCGCTTTACATCCAGGGCGAGGATATCCTGCAATCCGACCCCGACACGAAGCACGTCGCAGCGGGCTTGGCGGCGATGGAATGCGTCGTCGTCCACGATCTTTTCCTCAACGAGACGGCCAACTACGCGCATGTCTTTCTGCCCGGCTCGACCTTCCTCGAAAAGGACGGCACCTTCACCAATGCCGAACGGCGTATCAACCGGGTTCGCAAGGTCATGACGCCTCGCAACGGCTATGCCGACTGGGAAGTCACCCAGGAGATGGCGCGGGCGATGGGGCTGAACTGGAACTACAAGCATCCATCCGAGATCATGGACGAGATCGCCGCAACGACGCCGAGCTTTGCCTTGGTATCTTATGACTATCTCGAAAAGATGGGCTCGGTGCAGTGGCCCTGCAACGAAGCACACCCTATCGGTTCTCCGATCATGCATGTCGACGGCTTCGTGCGCGGCAAGGGCAAGTTCATTCGCACCGAATACGTCGCCACGGACGAACGGACAGGTCCCCGGTTCCCGCTTCTGCTGACCACGGGCCGGATCCTCAGCCAATACAACGTCGGAGCGCAGACGCGACGGACCGAGAATGTCGTCTGGCATGCCGAGGACAGGCTCGAGATCAATCCGCACGATGCCGAACAGCGGGGCATCCGCGACGGCGACTGGGTGCGGCTTGCCAGCCGATCCGGCGACACCACGCTTCGGTCGCTGATCACGGACCGTGTTGCGCCTGGAGTCGTCTACACGACGTTCCACCATCCGACGACGCAGGCGAACGTGATCACCACCGATTTCTCCGACTGGGCGACGAACTGCCCGGAATACAAGGTGACGGCGGTGCAGATATCGCCTTCGAACGGCCCGTCGGAATGGCAATTGGAATATGACGAGCAGGCTCGCCAATCCCGTCGGATCGCCGGGAAACTGGAGGCTGCGGAATAATGGCAGCTGGCTCGACGCGGATTTCGGTGAGGCGCCTTGCCCGCAAGGGCGGGTTGATCGTGCCGGGCGACAGAAGCGTGCCGGAAGAGGTGCCGATTGCTTTTTCCTATGGTGGCTCGTCACATGCCGTGATGATGGCGACGCCGGCAGATCTTCAGGACTTCGCGGTCGGATTCAGCCTCACTGAGGGTATCATTTCGAATATCGCCGAAATCGCCGCGATCGAAGTGGTCGAGGGCGACCTGGGGATCGACGTGCAGATCACCTTGGTCGATGCGGTTGCCGATGCGCTTCGGACGCGTAAGCGACATATGGCCGGCCCGGTCGGCTGTGGACTTTGCGGCATTGAATCGATCGAACAGGCGGTTCGCAAGGTGCCCGATGTTTCCATGACTGCCCTTCAGCTTTCCCATGGGGACATCGTTCGCGCCATAGCGCTGCTGAACGACGCACAGCCGCTGCATCGCGAGACGCGGGCGGTGCATGGAGCGGGTTTCTACCAGCCGGGACAGGGGTTGCTTGCGGTGCGCGAGGACGTGGGGCGGCACAATGCGCTGGACAAGCTCTGCGGTGCGGTCGTTCGCTCGGGACATAAGGGCTGCGACGGTGCTGTCGCCGTCACCAGCCGGCTATCCGTCGAGATGGTGCAGAAGGCGGCGATCCTCGGCAGCTCCGTGCTGATCGCGATTTCCGCGCCGACCGCGCTTGCCATTCGCACGGCCGACGAGGCCGGCATGACTTTGATCGCCCTTGTGCGGGGCGACGATTTCGAGATTTTCACCCATACGGGCCGTATCGTTCCAGGAGCCGTCGCCGATGTCGCATGACAAGATCGAGGCCAAGCTGATCTATATGGCCAACCAGATCGCCGGCTTTTTCAAGACCCAGCCTGCCGACGAAGCTGTCGCAGGCGTGGCGATGCATATCAACAAGTTCTGGGAACCGCGCATGCGTCGCCAGCTTTTTGCACTGATCGACGGCGGCGAACCTGGTCTAAGCCCGCTCGTCCTTGACGCTGCGCCATTGATAAGAAGGCCGGAGCCGGCCGGCGCGAGCCAGCCGTAGTCTTCCGGGCTCATTCGACGTAGCGCGACAGACGAGATCCGGCTACGCAGCCAGTTCTTCGGCTTCGTTTTCCTTGAACATTTTGGCAAGGTTCAGGAAGCAGATCATACCGTTTTCCGTTGCGATGATACCTTCGCAATAGGCGCGGTCGAACGAGGCCGTGACCTCGGGTACAGGCTGAACCTGGCTCGACGAGATGGTCAGGATGTCGGATACGCGGTCGACCAGCATGCCGATGACCATGTTGTGAACCTCGGCCACCACGATCGCGCTGCGTTCGTTGGCAACTGTGCTCGTCATGCCGAGCTTATAGGCGAGGTCGATGATCGGGATCACCGAGCCACGCAGGTTCATGACGCCGATGACGTCGGCCGGTGCGTGCGGGATCGGGGTCGACGGCGCCCAGCCGCGGATCTCGCGGATGGTTGTCGTCTTGACGCAGAATTCCTGGTCATGCAGACGAAAGGCGATGATCTCGAGTGTGTCGCCGCTGAAACTGGTGGAGTTGATCGTCGCCATTAGAATTCTTTCCAACTATCCAGAGCCAGGGCAGAGACGGCGACGCCACCATTGGCGCGAGCAACCTTTGCCCCCGAAATGCGCGCCGGCGATGCCGCGAGACGGGCATCGGGACGCTTCCCCCGGAATGTAGCGGAAGAGTATTTCCCAAATCTAAACCTTGACGGCAGATTCTGCAGCTTCCTGGAATTGCTCTAGGCCAGAACGTCGCTGATCTTCTCGACTGCCCAGTCCACCTGGTCGCGGGTGATGATCAGCGGTGGCGCGAGCCTGATCGTGTGGCCATGTGTGTCCTTGGCGAGGATGCCGCGGTCCTTCAATGCGTCGCAGTAGCGCCGTGCGCCGCCCGCTTCCGGCTCGAGTTCGATGGCCATCATCAAACCGCGACCGCGAACCTCCCGAACGATGTTCGAGCGGATCGAACGCAGGCTGTCGGTAAAATAGGCGCCCATTTCGGCAGCGTTTTCGATCATGCCTTCTTCGGTCAAGGCCTTCAGCGCCGCGCGCGCGACGGCGCATGCAAGCGGGTTGCCACCGAAGGTGGAACCATGCTGGCCAGGCTTCAATACGCCAAGAACTTCCGAATTCGAAAGCACCGCCGAGACGGGGTAGAATCCGCCGGAGAGTGCCTTGCCGATCAGAGTCACGTCGGCTTCGATGCCTTCATGTTCCTCGGCGAGGAGCTTGCCCGTGCGGCCGAGGCCTGTCTGGATCTCGTCCAGGATGAGCGTGACCTTGTGCGTCGTGCAGAGTTCGCGGACACGGGTGAAATAGCCGGCCGGCGGAATGATGACGCCCGCCTCACCCTGGATCGGTTCGATCAGCGCAGCCACGGTGTTCTCGTTGATCGCCGCGGCAAAGGCGTCAGCGTCGCCGAACGGCACGGTTCTGAACCCCGGCGTATAGGGCCCGAAACCGGTGCGGGCATCGGGATCGGTCGAGAAACTGATGATGCTTAGCGTCCGGCCGTGGAAATTGTCTGAGCAGACGATGATCTCCGCCATGTTCTCCGGGACGCCCTTGACCTCATAGCCCCACTTGCGCACGGCCTTGATCGCCGTCTCGACGGCTTCGGCGCCGGAGTTCATCGGCAGGATCTTGTGCGAGCCGGTGAGGGCCGCAAGCTCGTCGTAGAGATGTGCCAACTGGTCGTTGCGAAAGGCGCGGGAGGTGAGCGTCAACTTGCCGGCCTGTTCCATCATCGCCGCGAAGATTTTCGGATGGCAATGGCCCTGGTTGACCGCGGAATAGGCCGAGAGACAGTCGAGATAGCGGTTGCCGTCCGTATCCCAGACATAGACGCCTTCGCCGCGCGTGAGCACGACGTCGAGCGGCTTGTAGTTGTGGGCGCCGAGGCGCTGTTCGGTGGCAATGAGATCGGCTGAGGTCGTCATGCTGGCTTCTCCGGAAAAATCAGGCGGCGCGCGTCGGGCGATCGAAGATGCGCCGACCGAACAGGCTTGCTGTCAGCTCGACCAGAACGCGGGCGCTCTTGCCGCGATCGTCGAGGAATGGGTTGAGTTCGACCAGGTCCAGCGACGAGACGAGGCCGCTGTCCGAGAGCATCTCCATCACCAGATGGGCCTCGCGGAACGTCGCTCCACCCGGAACCGTGGTCCCGACGCCAGGCGCGACATCGGGATCGAGGAAATCGACGTCGAAGCTGACGTGCAGCAGTCCGTTGGCGTTGATCACAGTGGTCAGGATATCGCGCATGATGGATGCCACGCCCTGTTCGTCGATCGAGCGCATGTCGAAGACATTGACGCCGTGCTGGTGGATCTCCACGCGCTCATGCGGATCGACCGAGCGTATGCCGACCTGATAGACATGTCGGGGATCGACCAGAGGGCGATCCGTGGGCAGGATGCCGGCAATTTCCGCCTGGCCGCAAAAGAAGGCGACGGGCATGCCGTGGATGTTGCCGGAAGGCGACGTTGCCGGAGAATTGAAATCGGAATGTGCGTCCAGCCAAAGGACGAAGAGCGGACGCCCGACCGCAGCCGCATAGCGCGCCATGCCGGAAACGCTGCCCATTGAGAGGCTGTGGTCGCCGCCGAGTATGAGCGGGAAGCCGCCCTTGATTGCGACGTCGTGGACGCGTTCCTCGAGTGCGCGGGTGAATGCTCCGACGATCTTGAGATGATGCGCCTTCGGATGCTCCGGCAGATCGGAAGCCGGCTCAGGGTGGAGGTCGCCACTATCCGTGACGCGATGGCCAAGCTCCGTCAGCGTTGTCTCGACGCCGGCGATCCGCAATGCCGTCGGCCCCATGGCGGCGCCGCGACGGCCGGAACCCTCTTCGAGCGGGACGCCGATCAGCGTGATTGACGTGGGTTGCGTGTTCATCGGCGGTGCTCCGGTGCATGTTTGACGACGCACATTATCACGTAGTTCGGTGACAGCAAAAAGATGGAAAAGTGCCAAAATTCGAGTACAGTTGAACAAATTGCTATGTCACATTTCGCAAAGTGAGAAGGCTTATGGACGATCTCGACCGTGATCTGCTGAGTGCGCTGCGACACAATGCGCGCACCGCGGTCTCCTCCCTTGCGGCGATGACCGGGGTTTCCCGCGCCACGGTCTCTGCGCGCATAGAGCGTCTGGTGGAAACCGGCACGATCACCTCCTTCACGATCCGCACCGGCCACGAGACGCGGGCAGCCGGGGTTCGGGCGATCGTGATGATCGAAGTTCTCGGTAGGCTGGCGGACCGGGTCGCTGATCAATTGCGCGGCCTGCCGCAGGTAAGGGCGCTTCATAGTACCAACGGCAAATGGGACTTCATCGCCGAACTCGAAGATCGCGATCTTGCATCATTCGATGAGACGCTCAGGCGCATTCGGCTGATCGACGGAATCAATACGACGGAATCGAATATTCTATTGAAGACCAGCAAGACTGGCTTCTGAGAAGACCAGAAGGGCTGGCTTCTGGGAAGACCAGCAAGACTGGCTTCTGATCAATATTCGTGTTCGTAGACGATCCCGGCTTCGCCTGCGCCGTTCGAGCCTGCTGCACCGCGCAACTTGATGCCGCGGCCGACGTCGAGGTTGATAATCGCCTTGCTGGAATTGGCGGCGCCCTGCTGAAGCTCGATATAGGTCCGCTTGTTCAGGTATTTGCCGGCGCTGACCTGCGCCTGGCCCTTCGCATCCGTCGTGACATCGAGGTCGTCGACGCCGAGATGGCTGCGCAAGCCCTCAAACAGCGAAGTCGAGCGGCCACCGGCGAGTTGACTGGCAGCATCGGCGAGCTGGGCGATCTGCAGTGCCGAGAGCTTCGACATCGATTGACCAAAGATCAGCTGCGCGAGAACTTCATCCTGCGGCAGGGCCGGGGACGACGAGAAGGTAATCGAAGGATCTGTCGCGACGCCGCTGACGCTGACTGTGACCGTGGTCGAGCCGGCCGCTGAAGTCGCTGCCATGTCGAGGGTCGGCGTCAGGTCGCCGGCAAAACTGATCCTGCTGGTATTGGTGAAATCCAGCCGACGGCTGAGAACGGTCAGGCGTCCGCGGCGCATGGTGAAGCCGCCGGAAACGATCGGTGCCGAAGCAGTTCCCTTGATGACGATGCTTCCGCCAAGTTCTGCATCGATGCCTCGGCCGCGCACAAAAATCTGCGACGGCGCGTCGAGCTTGAGATCGAGACCCAGGCTGGTCGACTTGTCGCTTGGACCCTGCGGCTTCTCGTCCTTGAACTGGGCGCGAACTGCGGCGGACGCATTCTTGTGTTTTATATTGAGCTCCGAGAGGGAGGCCGGCAGCTTTTCCGGCACGGTAATCGAGGCCTTGCCGAGCTTCAGGTCGCCGCTAAGCACCGGGGCCGTAACGATGGGTCCCTTGATGCCAAGGGTTCCGTCAACGGTCGCGGTCACCAGTGTTCCGTCGACATAGGTGGCGTTGTTCAGCTTGACGGTGATGTCGGCAGGAAAGCCACTGTCGGATGCAATGCCGATGGTGCCGCTGGCCGATATAGAACCTCCGCTGGCGAGCGTCCCGCTGAAGCGGGAAATCGTTGCCTGTTTGCCGTCTAGAGTGATCGTCGCCGCGAGGGCGTTCAGCGCGAGATTGCGGCGAACGTCGACAAGCCTTGCGCCATCGATGTTGATCGTGCCGTTGATCGTTGGAGCCGCCGTGCTGCCTCCGATCTGGAGGCCGATCTTTGCGGCACCGGTCATATCGAAGCCCTGGGCGGCCATTTGGCCCGACACGGCACTGAATGGCACCGTGCCGTCGAACTTCATCGCGAGGGCGCGGCTGCCGGCAATGTCGACGCTGCCGCCGCCGGACAGCGACATGCCGCCCTGGCCACTAATATTGAGGTTGATCGTTACCTTGTTGTTGGCGAATTGCCCGTTCGTCTTGATCCCCAGCGAACCAATGCCCGCCGATTTCGTCTGGCTCGTGGCGGCGTTGGTCCAATCTGCCTGAAAGCCGACGATTGGCGTTGCTGCCTTGCCGGTGACGGTAACCGTGCCTGAGATCGTACCTTCAGCGGCGAGTGTGGGCGCAAAGATGTTGGCAAGGCTCGCCGGCAGGCTCGTGATCTTCGCCTGGATGTTCAGCGTATCACCGGCGGTGCCGCTGGCGCTGACCTGTCCGCTGCCGGTTTGGATCGTCAGGCCGTTCAGTGTTGCGACGCCGTTCTTGATTGTGATCTTGGTAGGCGAGGTCAGTTTTACCGGGATGGTGCGGGGGGTCGCCGCGAAGCGATCCAGGCTGATGATCGTCTGTCCGTCGCCGGTCTGGACGTTGCCGGCTGACGTCACCGGGCTATTGTCGTAGCTGGCCTTGAGGTCGAAGTCGGTGCGGTTGCCTTGCTGGGTAAAGGTCAGTCCGAGCCCGGTCATTCGATTGGTGCCCGACGCAATCTCGCCGGCCCGAATGGTGCCGTTCGCGGAAAACGCTTTCAGGTCATCTATCGTGAGGGCGATCTCGGGCTTGATCACCGATAGGTCGTCGCGGCGGATACCGCTGCCCGTCGCATTGACTTTAAATCCCATTTTGCCATTCGCATTGCTGATATCGAGCGAACCCTTGAGATCGCCGTCGGCCTTTTGGCCTGCAAGTGCAGCAAGCAGGCGGAGATCGGGAAGGTCAAAGGCGATAGCGCCGACAGGCTCGAAACTCGGCGTAAAATCGAGCTTTCCCTGAAGCGTGTTGCCGCCGACCGTGGCTGTCAATGCCGGAATGCTGGTCTTGCCGTCCCTGGAGATTGCATCGGCATTTATGCTGATCGGCTTGCCGTCGATCGAGCCCGTTGCCTTGATATTGGCTTGCGGGGCCTTCGGATCGGCTGTTCCCGTTACGGCGATATCGAGGGTATCCAGCAGGCGGCCGGCGAGCTTGACGTTGATAGCCTTCGCTGTCGCGTCTACGCCGAGCGCCGAGAGCGGGCCTTTGGCCTTGAGGGTGAAATCGGCCTGCCCGTCGGCATTTGGAACGAGCCTGGATAGATTGAGCAGTTTCCCGGTTAGGTCGGCTGTCAATGCCTGGTCTTCGAGCGCGACATTGCCGCTCACGTCACCAATGCTGGATTTCAGGCTGAGATTGGTGACGTTGAACTTCGTTGGAATGGTGCCGGCAACCTGTCCTTCCAGGGAGATCGTCGAATCAAATTTCGCCGCGATCGCGTCTGGTAGCACGGAAGGAAGTGCGAAAACCTTGAAATTGCCGTTCAGCGACTTCGACGTCAGCGTATATCGGCCGTTGACGGTGCCGCCGATGCTGGCGCTTTCGAAGGTGGTGCCGTTGAAACCGATATTGCCGGGTGAAAGCTGCAGAGGCACGACGATTGTCATCGGCGCCTTGACCACGCGGTCGATATCGGGGTCAACGAACGAAGTCTGGCCGACGATCAGTCGAAGCTGGACGGGTCCGGAATTGCCGGCGAGGTTGAAGGCATCGCTTTTGGCCGTGAGATTGATCTTGTCGAACCGGCCCTGCGGCACGGTGGCGGTCTCGATTTGTGCCGCCGCGTTGATTTTCACAGATTGGGCGGCGCCGGTCATTGCCAGATCGACGCGCGTGATCAAAGCCCGCGCCTCGCCATTTTCCAGCGGCCAGCGGAAATCAACAGGGCCTGACGTGCCAAGAAGGTTGGCGTTCAGGCTGTTGTTTCCAGCGGGATCGAGCGTGCCGGAGGCTGCAAGCACGACGCTACCGGTAGCAAGATTGCCGGTCTGGATGTCGATCTTGCCCTTGCCGTCGAACGTTGCCGCAAAATCGATCGTCGTCTGGCCGGAAAACAGTGGGCGGAAGTTGGGTGGCAGCAGCGAATCGACTTTGCCGCCGCCCTTGACCTGCAGATGGTGCAGCCCGTCGGCAGAAAGGGAATGGTGGCCGTCGATCGTCGCAGTCGGCTGGCCGTCGAGTGACGCCTGCAGCTTTCCACTCCAATCGGATAGCGGACCTTGGCCGCTCAGGTCGATATTCAGCGCCGGGCTGCCGGGAAGGTGCAGCATGCCGGCAAGCATGCCACCCTTTGGCTCGGCCAGCTGCGCCTTGAGGTTGATGCGGTTTTCCGCCGGGGCAAAGGCGACATCGGCTGAAAGCCTGGCGTCGGCAACATCCTGACGATTGGCGTTGACGATCAGGTCGACGCTATCATTGTCGGCGCGGACGCTGCCGCCGGCGGCAAGGGCGAAATCCTGGCCGGCGATTTCACGCCCGAGCCGGATATCCGGCAGCGACAACTTGGTAATGTCGATCTTGACCGGCAGTGACAATCCGCTCGACGGGGCTGGCGTCGTCTGAGGAGCCGGCGTTGCGGTCACGATCGGCGTGCGAACGAGATCGATCTTGTCGGCCGCAATGCGCTCGGCATGGAATGTGCCGGTCAGCAATGCCGTCGGAGACCAGTCGACCGCAAGACCATGAATTTGTGCAAAGACGCCTTTTGTGTCCGACAGCGATACCGTGCCGGCCCGGAGTTTCCCTGTCAGCAGGCCGGATGGCTCGGTGATGGTGATCATGCGGTCCGGTGTCGAGATCAGCTTGGCGACTTCATCGACGGCAAGACCGGTAACGGCGGGTGCAAAGCCGACAAACAGGACGACGGCGACCGCAATCACCACCACAGCCGACACCAGAATGGCGATCAGCTTCATCAATCCGTTCAAAGCTTTGATCAATATGCTCATCAGAGCGATTTTATCCTCGTTGCACGACCGTCCGTGGTCCATGACCCGGTAGTCTTGTTAGAAGGACTGGCCTATGCCTGCGTAAATTCCATAGTCCGTCCCATTCTGGTATTTGTCCAACGGAACGGCAAAGTCGAGTCTTATGGGGCCAAAAGGTGTGGCGTAGCGGACGCCGATGCCTGCGCCGACGCGAATGTCGGAAAAATCCGGGAAGGTGCTGTCGGTGACGCTGCCGGCATCGATGAAGGGAACGAGGCCTATGGCTTCGGTGATCTTGACCCGCGCTTCGAAGGATGCCGTCGCATAGGAACGACCACCGAGTGCCTGGTTCAATGCGTTGTAAGGTGTGATCTCCTGGTAGCTGTAGCCTCGCACGGAGCCACCGCCGCCGGCAAAGAAACGCCGGGTGGTCGGAATGTTCTCGATATTGTCGGCGCCAAGCAAGGAGCCGGCGGCGAGCTTGCCGGCGAAAACGATATTGTCGTTGGCGCCGATGCCCTTGTAGCCCGAGATCGAGCCTTCTAGCGATGTGAAGATCGTGCCGCTGAGGGCCTCGTAGCTTGGCTGGGCATCAGCCGTCGCGCGGTAGCCTTCCGTTGGGTCGAGCTTGTTGTCGCGGGTATCGCGGACATATGAGATCGGAATCGAGAATGTAAGGTACTGCTGATCGCCAAACGCGTCGGTGTGACTGTCTTCATAGCTGACCCGTCCGCCTGCAGAGATCGTATCGAAATCCGTCAATTCATAGGAGAGGCCGGCGTCTGCCGTGATGGAATTTGCGTCGTAGTTGTCAGGATGCTCGCTCTTAGCCTTCAGGCTGGCGTTGAAGGTTGCGGCGGGAAAGAATGCACCGGGCTTCGAATAAAGGATGCCGGCCGAGTAATCGAGATCCTTGTAGTCCGTCGTTTCTCCAAGTCGCGAGATAGCGCCTTCGATGCGAAGCGATTCCGCCTGGCCGAAGAGGTTGCGGTTGCCCCAGTAGCCCTGGAGCCCGAAGCCATCGATGGTCGAATATTGCGCGCCGACGCCGAAATATTTCTGCTTGCCTTCCGACACTTCGATCGTCATCGGGATGGAACCGTTCGCCGAAAGCTTGTCTGCCTCACGGATGGTGACACTCGAGAAGACGCCCAGCTTTCGCAAGCGATCGGAGGCCTTTTTCAAGTCATCGGGAGAATAGGGCTTGCCTTCGTTTATGCGGGAATAGCGCCGGATGAAGTCTGGATCGATGCTCTTCTGTCCGGTGACGCCGACAATACCGATGGGTGCGACAGGCCCTCCGTCAACCCTCAGCGTTATGTCGACTGTATTGGTATCATGGTCCGCGACGACATCGCGGGCGGCGATCCTTGCGAGTGGGCGCCCCTCGTTCTTGAGTTCGGCGACGATCTTGTCGCCTGCCTTCAGGATCGTCAGCGAACCGGCATCTCCGCCGGGCGAAAGGCCATAATTGGCGGGATCGCGTGTGGCCGCGTCGCCTTCCATGCGGATCTTGCCGAGTTTGAACAGGGGGCCAGGATCGACCGATATGACGACAGGCACAGGCTTGGCATGGTTGAAGGTCGGGTTCGGCGGCAGTTCGTCGATATTGGTACCGTTGACCGTGACGGCAACAACGCCGCCATAGCGGGATTTTTCATAGAGAGCGGCGATCAACCGATCGCGATCATCGCGGGCCTTGATGACGAGGCCGAGATCGCCCGAGACCGGTTTGTCCTTGTCTGCGACCAGCATTGAAGACTGGGTGATTGCATCCCTGAGATCCTTATCGGCGCTGCCCGTCTTCAGGTCGACGGTATAGCGGACAGGATCGATAACCTGCTCGGTCGTTTCGTCCTTACCGAAGAAATTGATGCCGAAAAGCTTGAATGCCAAGGCGTTGCCGGCAAAAACCGGGCCGAACGCAAGGCATACCGCGACCGCGGCAACGGTGCCTGCTCGCCGATACGCAATACCAATCCCCGGGCCGGTGCGTCTGATGTGCATACGCCGCTTTAAGTCACATTTTCATTTGTCAGCTTTGCGTCCCCAACAGTTAACGCGGGGCCACCATAGCGGCAAAAGGCCCGCAAGTGTACCATTTTAAACTGAAAAACGGAAAAGCGGCCTTTGGAAACAAAAAAGTCCCGGATATTAGCCGGGACTTTCAAGCGATATTCTATCGCGTATCAGTAGCCGCCGCCCTGATAGCCTCCGTAGTAGCGAGGCCGGTAGCCATCCTGGTAACCTCCCTGGTAACCACCTTGATAGCCGCCCTGCACATAGCCACCGCGCGGGCAGTCGTCGACGTAACGTCGTCCGTAGCGGTCGCGGTAGTAGCATTGGCCGGGCTGCTCGGCGACACTGCCGATGAGCGCGCCGGTGACGGCACCGATCGCTCCGCCGACAGCCGCGCCGCGGACATTGCCCGTGGCGGCGGCGCCGATCAGTGCGCCGGAAGCGCCGCCGATGCCGGCGCCCTGTTCAGTGGGGGTGCAGCTTGCTATCGATAAGCCGATCAAAGCAAACACGAAGGCCTTCTTCATTCATTCTCTCCAATGTTAGTCGTGCCGGTAGCACCGGCGCGGGCCGTCCCCAATTTCGTTCGTTTCCGCCGTTCAGGCTGTTTTTGCAGATTGTTGCTATGCGAAAATATAGTGCAAAATGCGATTGTCTACGGGCGGCTTGCAGTTTTCCGTTGGCATGGATGCCCGGCCGACCAACAGCTCCCCGAATGTGCTTCGGCGCCCACATGGACGCATCAGCGCCTGCGAAAACTCCGGGCAGGCATTCATGGTCAAACCGGCGATAGTCCTATCGTGTTCGGCATTCTGCTGCAGATCGATTGTAAATGTTGTTCGATCGGCTATTTTTTGTTTAGAGTTGTTCAAAGGGAGGGCCTTTTGCCGCAGAGGGGCGGCAGGGGGTTGACGTGCAGTCCGTCATTCATGAAGAACGGTCGCACGGTTTGGAGAATGAGATGGACTTCGAGGCTTTTTTCAAGGGCGAGCTGGACGGGCTGCACCAGGAGGGTCGCTACCGCGTGTTTGCCGACCTGGAGCGCCACCGGGGCGACTTTCCACGCGCCACGCGCCACACGCCGGAGGGCCCGAAGGAGGTGACCGTCTGGTGTTCGAACGACTACCTGGGAATGGGGCAGCACCCAAAGGTGATCGAGGCGATGAAGCAAGCGATCGACCACTGTGGCGCGGGTGCGGGAGGCACCCGGAATATCTCAGGCACGACGCACTATCATGTTCTTCTCGAGCGAGAGCTTGCCGACCTCCACGGCAAGGAATCTGCGTTGGTCTTCACATCCGGCTATGTATCCAACTGGGCAGCGCTCGGCACGCTTGGCGCTAGAATTCCGGGCCTGATCATCTTTTCGGATGCGCTGAACCATGCCTCGATGATCGAGGGTATTCGTTACGCCAAGTGCGACAAGGTCATCTGGCGCCATAACGATCTGCACGATCTCGAAGCCAAGCTTGCAGCTGCCGACCCTAAGGCGCCGAAGCTGATCGCTTTTGAATCTGTCTATTCGATGGATGGTGATATCTCGCCGATCAAGGAAATCTGCGACCTGGCCGACAAGTATGGCGCGATGACCTATCTCGATGAAGTCCATGCAGTCGGCATGTACGGTTCACGCGGCGGCGGCATTGCCGAGCGCGAAGGACTGATGGACCGGTTGACCGTCATCGAGGGTACGCTTGGCAAGGCGTTCGGTGTCATGGGTGGCTATATTGCCGCGTCGACAGCGCTTTGCGATTTCATTCGCTCCTTCGCTTCAGGCTTTATATTCACCACATCGCTGCCACCGGCGCTCGCCGCCGGGGCGGTCGCATCGATCCAGCATCTGAAGCTCAGCAGCTTCGAGCGGGCCCGTCATCAGGAGCGTGTCCGCAAGCTGCGCGGGCTACTCGATGCCGCCGGTATTCCGCATATGCCGAACCCTAGCCATATCGTGCCCGTGATGGTTGGCGATGCGGCGAAGTGCAAATGGATTTCGGATATCCTGCTCGACAATTTCGGTGTCTACGTCCAGCCGATCAATTATCCGACTGTGCCGAAGAAGACCGAGCGTTTGAGGATCACGCCGACGCCGCTGCATAGCGATGCCGATATCGAGCATCTGGTCGAAGCCGTGCATTCGCTCTGGGCGCGCTGCGCGCTTGCTCGGGCAGTTGCCTGAGGCAAAAGAGCCTTACCTTGAATTAGTTTAGCAGTCCGGCCGCCAGTCGCCGGGCTTCTTCGTCTGCCGCGAAGACATCGTCCATGCTGCCCGCCGCCGGCAGATGCGCCAGGCGATCCATTATCTCGCCTGCGACTTTCGCCATCGTCAGGAACCCCAACCGTCCCTCGATGAAGGCCTCGAGCGCTACTTCCTTGGCGGCATTGAGAACGGCGCCTTGCACGCCGCCGCGGGTCATGGCGATACGGGCAAGCCGTAGCGCCGGGAAGCGCTCTTCATCAGGAGCCTCGAAATCCAGCCGGGACAGTTTCGCGAAATCCAGACGCTCGACCGGCAGATGCGATCGGCGGGGAAAGGTCAGCGCGTAGCCGATAGCGGTGCGCATATCGGGTGCGCCGAGCTGTGCCAGGACTGAACCGTCGCTATAGCCCACCATCGAATGGATAACGGACTGCGGATGGACCACGACCTCGATCTGCTCGGGCTTGAGGTCGAACAGGTGACGCGCCTCGATCATCTCGAGCGCCTTGTTGAACATCGAGGCGCTGTCGATCGAGATTTTCAAACCCATCGACCAGTTCGGGTGAGCGCGCGCGGTCTCGGCCGTGACGTCGGCCATCTCTTCTCGGGAAAATGTCCGGAACGGTCCCCCTGACGCAGTCAGGATGACGCGCTCGACGGCGTGGCGCTGGTTTTCCTCCAGGACTTGAAAGATGGCGTTATGCTCGCTGTCCACCGGCAACAGCCGTCCGCCGCCTTCTCTTACGGCCTTCACGAAAAGATCGCCGGCGGAAACCAGGCATTCCTTGTTCGCGAGCGCGATATCAGCGCCGCGGCGCGCTGCAGCGAGCGTCGGGGCAAGGCCCGCCGTCCCGACGATCGCGGCCATCACCCAATCGGACTCGACGTCAGCCGCCTCTGCGAGGCCCGAGTGGCCGGATGCTGCCTCGATGCCCGAGCCCGCTAGCGCGTCCTTCAGCGATTGGTAGTGTTTGTCGCTAGCCGTCACGGCCAACTTGGCGCCGACTGCCTTCGCCTGTTCAGCCAGAAGCGCGACATTGCCGTTTCCCGTCAATGCCTTGACCTCAAAAGCCTCGCGCCCGCCGAGATGACCGATCACGTCGAGCGTATTCTGGCCGATGGAGCCTGTCGAGCCGAGGATTGTCAGCCGACGTGGCGCCTGATTGCCCGTTGTCATTGGGGTATTCCGCATTTTTCCCACGTATTCCACGGCTCTACAGGGGATCGCGAGGGGCGGCAAGTGTGCAACGCGGCAGAAATCTCCTTCGATCCGGCGACAGCGCACAGGCCGCTTGTCCATTCGCGATTTGCTGTCGCGCCGTCAAGCCGGCGAAACTGGGGGAGCTATCGAATAGCAGGTTGTCATTGAACCAACGCACGGGCTCCGGCGTTTTTCCCGCAGCAAACCAATATGAGGAGGCAATGATGGTCATGAAAACTGCAACATTTCACGGCGACGAGCCGGAAGTCGAAACCGAGTATTCCACCCGAGCATCGCTGGAGGCAGCGGTTGCCAATGCGCTCGCCACTTCAGGCGGTGTCGACGCCTGGGATGTCAAGGTAAGGTCCGTAGGCGAAGAAATCCTTCTCGACGGCTCGGTGGGAACGGCGGAAGAATTGGAGCGCGCCACAACGGTCGCACAGTCTGTCGAGGGTGTCGGGACGGTTAGAAACCACATCGTGCTCGGCCAGCGCGGGAAGGGCTGAGGTCCCGTTGTGGTGGGCGCCTTATGCGCGACGCCCACCCGAACGCATCTGCTCAGAAGACGGCCAGATACTTCAGCAACGAGATGATACCGATGATGATAACGATGATCTGTACGATCTGCCTCATGCGGGCTTCTATCGGTAGGCGCTGCACGAGGTAAAGCACCAGGATGATCACTAGAAACGTGATCAAAATGCCAATCAAAACCGATGAACCCATTGTCCCCAACTCCTTATCCGTATGAAATGCCTTGCGGCTAACGTGTCATAACTATGCGGGGAAGAGTGGAAGGGAAGGGCAGTCGAGGGTTTAGTGCCGGAAATCGCGAGGCAAACGCTCGATCAAGTTCCTTTCACAATCCCACGCTTGGTCAAGCGGCTGCGGGACTTGTCTCTGGATGCCTAGGCGCTCGCCAGCTACGATGGGCCAGCCTGCGCCGGGTGGAAACGGAGAAGTGGGGCATGCGACGTGAGCAATGTGACATCGACCGATGCCGGATTTAGTGCCGTTGCGTTGAGCATCGAACGGGCGGGCGACAGCTTTGCGGCTGGCGTTCATGCCCGGTTCCTCGATTTGCTCGATGTACCCAACGAGCTTGCGACCCTGCGAGGCGCGTTTGCGGATGCTTCAGTCTCGCCCTCGCTGCTTTCGACCCAGATAGTCCTGACGGTGGCGTTGGTGTGCGCTGTATTTTTTCTGCTGGACCGGTATCTTCAAAAGGGCTTCGTCGCAGATAGCGCCTGGCGATCGTTTGTTTCGACAGTGATATCGGGATTGGTGGCGCTGGCGATCGGCATCGCGGCCGCGTGGTTTATTTCGTCCGGTCTGAGCTTTCGGATCCTGCGGCTGTGGGCGGCGGCGACGGTCGCGAGCGGTATCGTCCTGTTTCTCGTGAAATTCTTCCTCGCTCCCCGACATCTGGACCCCTACCGCCGCTCCCGGCGGCTGTCGGCGTTCTCTCGAGATGTGTCGTTCGGAGTGGGCTGGGTCATGATGGGAGTGGCATTGGTCGGAACGCTCGAGCTTTGGGATGTGGGCCAGGGCATCGACGATCTAACACGCACCGTCCTGGTGGGGCTGCCGGCCTTTGCTCTATTTTCGACGGCGGTCTTCCGGCACAGGCGGACGATGGTCAGCGTCGTTGCCGGCCGTCGCCCCCGAAGTCGTCCTCGAAGCAGCCTTGCGAGATCCTGGCCCGCGATCGTCATCTCGCTCTTGGCAATAACCTTTCTCAGTACCCAGGCAGCGTTGACGATGGCCGCGCCGCTGCCGGGGCCCGCGGTCGTCCTGACCGTTCTTGTTTTAGTTGCAGCGCCCCATCTGGATGCGATGATCGAGGCATGGGCACAGCGCGGTCTCGAATCCCCCCGCATTCCCATCCTTGACACAGCGGGGCGGCAGACGGCCCGTTTCACCCTGCTGATCGTCACTGTCTCGATGCTCGGTATCATATGGGCGGCGCCCCTGGCTCTGGGAATGGGATTCGAATTGCAGAGCGTCGCGCGTGATGCGATCGGGATCGTCGTTGTCGCGCTTATCGCGGCCTTTCTCTGGAATGTGGTGGGAACGCTGACTGCTCGGGCCATCTATCATGAGCATCAGGTTCTTGGCCGCAGCCCGGCAGCCAAAGGAATACCGCGCTCCAGGATTGGCACGATCGTTCCGCTGCTTGGCGGTGCGGGGAAGTCGTGCATCGTCGCCTTGGCGGTCATCTCGATCCTGGTGTGGCTCGGCTTCAACGTCTGGCCGCTGATCACCGGCCTCAGCGTTTTCGGGCTCGCTGTCGGCTTCGGTTGCCAGGCGCTGGTGAAGGACATCGTCTCGGGGCCATTCTTTCTGATCGACGATTCCTTTCGCTTTGGCGAATACATCGAGACGTCAGGGGCCAAGGGCACGGTTGAAAAGATTTCCGTCCGGTCGGTATCGCTGCGCAGCTCTCACGGCTCGATCGTCACTATTCCTTATGGCCAGATCGGCACGATCGAGAATTTCAGCCGTGATTGGGCTGTGGAAACGCTGGTCTTTCGCGTTGCGTTCGACACGGACGTCGAGCTGGTGCAGCAGCTTCTCAACAAGATCGGGGACGACCTCAAGCGCGATCCTCAACTTGCGGCGGATCTGCTGCAGCCCTTCAAGGGTACCGGCATCTCGGAGGTCGAGGACGGGACGTTGATCATCAAGGCCGAGTTCACGGCCAGGCCCGGGCGGCAGTCTGGAATCCGGCGCGCGGCTCTGAAGGCGGTGCAGGCTGCGTTTCGCGAAAATGGAATTCGGGCGGTGCCCAAACTGCAGACAGCCAGTCCAGACGTGCCTTAAGTCTCTGTTTCATCAAGGTCGCTATCCCAAAGCCACCGCGCGGTCTCGGCGACGTACATCAGGTTCAGGGCTTGATGCGGGGTTCGAGCAATATCACCCATAGCCTGCCCTCAACTGCATCGTTGAGTTCCCTGGATGCGAGGTAGGGGACAAGGATCAAAAGCATGATGACGTTGTTGGCCAATATTTGCCACAGCTTGCCGCTCCAGAGCTCGGTAAACGCGGCCACGATCGTCTGCCCGTGGATGAGCGCGACCACCGCCTCCTCGATCAGGGAAAGCAAGATCAGCAGAGCCAGGTAGAGCAACGCCTTATGGACGATGACGTAGATGACCCTGCGTGTTCCGTCTCGGTCGCCCAGTCTTACCGCATGTCCGAGCATGATGAATTTTGCCAGAAGCAGCGCCTTGACGATAGGCAGACCGAACGGCGAGAAGCTGATGCCCTGGGCGTCGAGGATTGCCATCTTGTAAAGCACCAGGGCGCTGAAGCAGACGTAGAGATAGAGCGCGAGGAAAAGAAACTCGCGCAGTTCATGGCTCGCTTTTTGGCGAACGGTTACCAGCCAGGCTCTCTCGATCGTCGGCATATCAATTCCCCCACCTTTACCTAGGGTAGTAGTAAACGCGGAAGAAGCTTGGCGCAATGTCTTCCTTATTTTCCGCAGGCGCTCGCTTCGGCGCAGGCGAGGGCGTCGATCGCGTTGCCGCTTGTTTATGAGCCAGCTGCTCCGTTGGCGGGCCATGGCACCTGCCATGCTGCCCGATCATGCAATTATTAGTACATAATCATGGACGTAGCACTCTTGGCAGGGTAGGTTACAGTAGACAAAGCTAATAAACGACTTGTTTGTCGATACCTCGTGGGGAGTGGGGACAACCAATGCGGGATTTGCTGCCGGTGGTGCATGAGGCGCCACTTCAATGTGTGCGACCGCCTCCCGGACCTGACGACATACGCAGCCAACTCGAGCGCATTGTAACCAGCGCGGAGTTTCCCGGCGTCGGCAGGGGTGCGGCCTTTCTGATCTATGTGGTCGACGAAGTGCTTGCGGGCCGCGCCCAGCGGATCAAAGGGTATTCGATCGCAATCGAGGTCTTCAAGCGGGAGGAAGGTTTTACCCAGGATGACCCGGTGGTGCGCATCGAAGCTGGCCGGCTGCGTCGATCGCTCGAACGCTACTATCTGGTCGCAGGCCAGGACGATCCCGTCCGGATAGACATCCCCAAGGGCTGCTATGTACCTACCTTTGCGTGGAACCGTCCCTTGGAGGACCATCGCGCAGGCATGGAGCCGAAGTTGCAACTGTCTGCTCCGGACGATGCGACAGATTCCCGGTGGCTTGGAAGGTGGTCGGTCCGGTCGACCCTGGCCATTCTCCTCGGCATTGCGGCCTTCAGCTACGGGGCTGTCTCCTGGACTTCCTCCACCACATTTCAACGAACAGCTGGCAGCGCGCTCCCGGAGGGCCCGACGCTGGTGATCGCGCCGTTTGCCGATCTGGGCGAGGGATCGGACGCCAAACTCTATGCGCTCGGACTGAGCGAGGAGCTTCTCACAGTCCTTCCGCGCTTCAAGGAGATAAAGGTATTCGGACGCGAAACCTCGGAGGCCCGGCCATCCAGTGCCGATGCTCAACATGTCGGTGCCCGGTATCTGCTGACAGGCGGCATTCGGGTTTCCGGCTTTCAGGTGCGGGTCACGGCGAGGCTTCTGGACACGGGCAGAGGGATGATCCTGTGGTCGCAAACCTATGACGACGACCTGCGTCTGCGCGGGTTGTTCGCAATTCAGTCCGATGTCGCCGACAAGGTTGCAACCGCCATCGCCCAGCCTTACGGCATCATCTTCCAGGCCGATACAGCAAATCCACCGCCGAACGACCTCGATGCCTACGGCTGTACGCTGCGCTTCTACACCTATCACGCCGAGCTGAGCGCCGAGCGGCACGCGCCGGTTCGCGATTGTCTTGAAAACGCTGTTGCCCGGTATCCGTCCTATGCGACCGCCTGGGCGATGCTTTCCATGGTCTATCTCGACGAGCATCGGTTCAAATTCAACGCTCGACCCAGGTCCCCTCCGGCTCTCGAGCGGTCGCTGCAAGCGGCGCGGCGCGCTGTTCAGCTCGACCCTGATAACACGCGCGGTCTTCAGGCGCTGATGACGGCGCTGTTCTTCGACCAGCAACTGACGGAGTCGTTGCAAGTTGGCGAACAGGCGCTGGCGACCAATCCCAACGACACGGAGCTAATGGGCGAATACGGGACACGACTGGCAATGAGCGGCCAGTGGGAACGCGGCGCCTCGATTTTGCGCGCCGCCCTTTCCGGCAACCCTGGCGGTGCCGGCTATTATCATGCGATTCTTGCGCTCAGCGCCTATATGCAGCAGGACTACGGTGTCGCGACAATCGAGATCAGGCAGGCAGATCTACAGAAGTTTCCTCTTTTCCATCTCGTGGCTGCAGTCATCTATGCGGAACGCGGGATGTCGGACGACGCTGCTCGCGAGAGTGCGAAATTCGTCGAAACGGGCTCGCAATTCCTCGTCGATCCCGTGGCCGAAATACAAGAGCGCTTTAGCCAGCCCGCTGACAGGATCCGCATGATCCAGGGCCTTCGCAAGGCAGGACTGCGAATACCGGCGGATGCGGCAGCCGGTCTCTCAGCCCGGGCCGACGTGGCGAGCCCCAGATAACGTCACCCGAAGAAGGTTGGCGACGTCTCTTGGCGGCGCGGCCAAGCCGGGTTACCCACCAGAGCATACGAGATGTTACGAGCATATGCCGGAAAAGTACGCTATTGGTGTGTTCCGGCGCGTAGCGGGTCATTTGGAGGTTCTACACCCGTTTCGGCCGTGTGTGACGAACCTTACCTTCCTCTCAACCTGAGCATCAGGAGTGCGATCATGAAAGCGCGTTTGCCCATGCACGAGGTCCGACGGCAGGGATATTTGACCGCGGTCGTTGCGGCGCTTGCCGTTTTACTGGCAATTTTTCTTGCTCCGATCGCCACATTCGCTCAGGAAGCCCTGCCATCCTGGAACGACGGGAAGGCCAAATCCGACATCGTGGCTTTCGTCAACAAGGTCACGACGCATGGCGGAGACGGCTATGTCGCGCCCGAAGACCGCGTTGCCGTTTTCGACAATGACGGCACGCTCTGGTCGGAGCAGCCGTTCTATTTCCAGCTGGGCTTTACCTTCGATCGCGTAAAGACGCTTGCTCCTGCCCACCCGGAGTGGAAGAGCCAGGAGCCATTCAAATCGGTTCTCAAGGGCGATATGGCGGGTCTTGCCAAGTCGGGAGAAAAAGGCCTGGTCGATATGGTGGCGGCAACCCACTCCGGCATGACGACAGCCGAGTTCGAGAAGATCGTCACCGATTGGTTTGCGACGGCGCAGCACCCGAAGACACATCGGCCCTACAATGAAATGACTTTCCAGCCGATGGTCGAGCTTCTCAACTATCTGCGTGCCAATGGCTTCAAGACATATATCGTCTCAGGCGGCGGCGTCGAATTCATGCGGCCCATGACCGAGAAGATGTACGGCATTCCGCCCGAGCAGGTGATCGGCAGCACCGCTGTCACCAAATACGCCCTTCAGGGTGATGTGCCGGTGCTGATGCGACAAGGCAAAATCAACTTCATCAACGACGGCCCGGGCAAGCCTGTCGGCATCAACCAGGTCATCGGTCGGCGTCCGATTTTCGTCGCGGGGAATTCCGATGGCGACTACGAGATGCTGCGCTGGGTCATGGGTGGCAACAGCCCGCATTTCGCGATGATCGTGCACCATACCGACGCGGCCCGCGAATATGCCTATGATCGTAAATCGAGCTTCGGAAAGCTCGACAAGGCGCTCGACGAGGCAGCGCTTAGAAACTGGCTGGTGGTCGACATGAAATCGGACTGGAAGAAGATCTACCCGTTCGACAACTAAGAGCACCTATTCCTCAGAGATGCGCTACACCGTTTCGGCCGACATGAATTAGTTGGTCAGGGGCGAAGGCGATGCGCCGCTCTTCAGGATGCCGTCGAGCTTCTGCTCCTCCGGAGGATGCCGTTCTTTGGCCATTGCATCGGCTGGAGCGGTGATCACTTTCGCTGCCGCATTGTTGATCGAGTTGGCCGTTCCTGCAATGACGGCGGTCACGCCCTGAAGCGCGCCGACTTCGGTTCCGGTCAGTGTCTGGCCCTTTACCAGGCGTTGGCCGATCAGTTGCACGATCTCAGGGCTTTCGGCGAACTTGCCGTGGCGCATGCTGTCGTCGGTCTTCACCTTCGTGAGGTCGATCACGGTGATCCCCGCGCGTTCCAATTTGGACTTGTAAGGCTCGGCTGCCGGGTTGATCGCTCCCACTCTCATGACATCTCCGGAAATCATTCGGGACGCGGCAAGCGCGCGGTCGTCCTGCGAGACGAAGATCGTGAACTTCGGACGGTGGTCGCCCAGCTCGGTAAACTGGCGAGCGAAGACGTCGACGTCGATATCGGGTGAGGCGAGGATGACGTTGTTGATCTTGGCGTCAACCCGGCCGTCACGGATCGCCATCTGCCGCAGCGATTCCATTGCCAGCCATGTCCCCATGGAATGGGCGAGGACGGTGATATCCTTGACGTCGGGATCCTTGGAGAGGTAGCGCAACGTGTTTTCGAAAGCCGTCCGGGAGTAGTTGGTGCTCTCCTTGTCATACACATAGTCACGAAGCCTTGCTCGCGACGGCCAGGTGAACATGATCGGCGCTACCTGCGCGCCGGAATCGTGGACGATCTGGGCATATCTGAAGACTGCATCTTCATAGGTGTTGTTGAACCCATGCACGAAGACCAGCGCATGGCCGCCGTTGTCGTGCTGCTTGAACCAGGCGAAACCCTGCTGGACGGTGGTCATCGGCTTGACGGAGGTGACGGCGAAATCGGTCTTCGGATTGGGCGGCAGGTGCCTGGGCCATTGGACGTCGCCTGCCTTGCGCGCGGAGTCGGCAGGGATCGAGATCGTGATATTGGTCAACGAGGGCTTGGGGCTGCGCTCGCCACCAAAGAGCGTGGCGGGATTGTCGGATGGAAGTCGACTGGTGGCGACGAGCATGTCGACCTTGGATGCCGTCGGCGATTGGGCGGAAGCGGCAATGGGAGTGAGGACGCCTTTCGGATGGCCGGCGCAGGATGCTGCAACAAGTGCAACTGCGAGGAGCGCCGTTGTCGATGACCGCATTTTTCGCATGCCGTATCGCCTTCCTGCCGGTGGCGTGTCGTGGTGGTCAGTCGCAGCTTCATAGAACGCACCCTTGCCGAAAAGTCCCTTTCCATGAAGTAGGTTACCGTATCATACGATCAATTTGGCTTGCCAGTCCGCATTTTGATTGCAAATGCTCCGACCGGTCACTGAAGAGACCGGGCCGTTCCCCCGACCGCATCACGCGTTTGCAACTGCAGCGTACGGCCACTTAATCTCCCTCTATGCATGTATCCGCTTCGACGGGTTTATATCAAATTGCAGAACGACCGATGTGAACGGCACATGCGTTGGTCGCTTATCAATGGGCGCTGGCCTAAATACTTGACTGCTGCTGTCATGATTTATATGAGGGAGCTCCACCGCTTAGGGTCCGGAGATACCTCATGACGAGACTGCCATATTCATATTCTCTAATTTCTGTGATTTCAGTCGGCCTTGCTGCCGCATTTTCAATTGGTATCGCTGCTGCCGACGAGATTTCTGTCAAGGATTCCCGCGGCAAGGACATCCAGATCGTGCGACCGGTCAACAAGGTTGCTATTTTTCCTCTGCCCATTCCGGAGGCGATGATTGCCATTGATGGCGGCACCAGCCGGCTTGCCGCGATCAATCCGCGCGCGCAGGCAGCACTCATGAACGGCGTGATTGGGCAGCTTTTTCCGGAAATTGCCAATATCCGAACCGACCTGGTCGCGCCGAACTTCGTGCCCAACGTCGAGGAAATCCTGAAAGCCTCGCCCGATATCGTCGTGCAATGGCAGGCGAAGGGCGACCAGCGCGTTGCCCCAATGGAAAATAGCGGCATCAAGGTGGCGACGGTCAGCACGGATTCGCGGGAAACGCGCCGGGGCTACGTCGCAATGCTCGGCCAGATACTCGGCAAGGAAGATCGCGCGCAGTCATTTCTGGATTGGGACGACAAAACCGTCGCCGATATCTCAAAAGTACTGAAGGAGGCAGGACGACCGAAGCCCCGCATCGTGTTCATCGACAGCATGAACGACAATGAATTTGTCGTGTTCGGTCGCGAGGAGGCCTATTTTACCACGTCCGGCCTATCGAATGTCGCCACGGAAGCTGGCTTTACCGAGGGATCGGTCAAGGTTGGTGCGGAATCCTTGCTGCAGTGGAATCCCGACATCGTCTTCGTCAATTACTACAACGATACGATCAAGCCGGCAGACATCTTCAAGCATCCGGTTCTCGCCGGGCTCGACGCAGTCAAGAACGGCCGTGTCTACAAGACGCCAGCCATCGACCCTGCGACGGCAGCCGGCGGAGAGCTTGCCTATCTCTGGTTTGCAGAAATCGGCTATCCCGACCTTTTCCACGCGGACATGCGGTCGACGGTATCGGATGGGTTCAAGCGGCTTTACGGCAAAGACCTCACCGCGACGCAAATCGACCGGCTTATGCAAATGGACTGGAACGGCCAAAGTGCCGGCTATGCCAAGACTTTCGGCGTGACCCAGTAGCAGGCCAAGGGGGCAGCGACGTGAAGGATATCGGTTTCGTCACCTCGAGCGACGGCGCGCATTTGCAATGCTACCAGGACTTCAAGGCGTATCTCGACGAGGAGATATACCTGCCTATGCTCGGAAACGTTGATTTGACCGGTTTCAAGGCGATCGTTGTCCCCGACTTTTCCAATCAGGCGCTGTTGCAACGGCATGCACGCCAGCTCAACGACTATCTTGCTCAGGGCGGGTTTCTGATTGTCTTCGAGCCGAACCGGATGGACGAATGGCTCGATGTCGTCTCGGTCCAGTGGTTCTCGCGCGAGACGGAAGACTGGAAATGGTGGATGCGGCCGAGCGGCCGCATGGAGGCCTATCAACCCGAGCCGCGCCATTCGATGGCGAAGGCCATACCGCTTGCCGATATGTGCTGGCATTTCTTCGGTGCCTTCCGCTTTGCCGAGGGGGCGACGCCGATCCTGAACCTCGACAACGACGAAGGGTGCCTCATGTATGATCAGCCGCTTGCCGGCGGCGGCCGGCTGATCGCATCGACGATCGATCCCCATACGCATCATGGACGCCGCTTCATGCCGGCAACGACGCGCTTTCTCAATGGCTTCTATCCGTGGCTCAAGGCGGAGGTGCAGGGTCGTGATTGAAGGCAAGGCTGGGTTCCGGGGCGGAAATCGCCCACATCTCCTCTATGTTCGCTCCACGCGGAGCTACAATATCGACCGGATGGGTGGTCTGGTGCCGCAGGACTGGCGATACAGCGCCCACGACATTTACGATCTGCAGACGGCCGACCTTTCAGATGTCGATGTGCTCTTCGTGTCGGGCATGCACGATCAGATTTTCATGAAGTCGATCGAGCGGAAGCTCACCGACTATCTTGCAGCCGGCGGGCATTTCCTGATCAACGGCCATATCATCATACCCTGGCTGCCTTGCCTGTCGACGTTCAAAGCCGTCAGCCCCCGACCCTTCACAAACTGGATGGTTCGGCCTGCCGAACCGGGAGCCTATTTCGGTCGCATGGATTTCGAGACGTTCCATCGACACGAAGGCATTCTCGGCCAGTACGCGCGCGGCTACACGGATGCGCCGGCAGGGGCGCAGAAACTATGTCTGATCGGTGGATCGACGCCGAACGGCGCGATCGATGAAGGACCGGTGGACTGGGTCTGGCGCATGCCGGGCGGCGGCAAGGTGTTCGTGCACAATGGCGATCATATCGAGCAATTCTGTTCGGACCCTCGCCATCAGCCGAACCTGTTCCATGACATTCTGTATGCGTTGGTTTTCTCCCATGAACCCGAGGGCGACGCCGGCAACGCGGCCGGTGCCCTTGACGGGGCATCCTGATGTCATCGATGTCAGCGGAAGACGCCGAAGCTGTCTTGCCCATCGCCCGAGAGCGGCTCCAGCGAAAGCAAGGTCTTGCGATGGCGGCTCTGGTCGTCTTGCTGCTGGTGGCGATCGTCGCGTCGCTGACGCTCGGGCGGTACGCCGTTGGACTGAATGACCTGATGACGCTTGTGGCGAGCTGGTTTGGCGTCGGGCCTGGTCGTGCGGCGGTGGCGGAACCCGTGTGGCGCGTCGTCGAGCTGGTGCGCGTCCCGCGTATGCTGATTGGTGGATTTGTCGGCGCCGGATTGGCACTGTCGGGCGCGGTATTGCAGGGCGTCTTCCGTAATCCCCTGGTCGATCCTCATGTCATCGGCGTATCCTCCGGGGCTGCCTTTGGGGGTGTCCTGGCGATCCTGCTCGGCCTTGGTGCCGTGGCCCTATGGTCGATGGCCTTTGCTTGCGGCCTCTCAGCGCTGTTCCTGGTGGTCGTCATGAGCAGGAGGGCGGGCCGTTCCTCCATACTTATGCTGGTCCTTTCCGGCGTGGTGATCTCCGCGCTCTTTTCGGCGCTGGTGTCGCTCGCGACCTATTTCGCCGATCCCAACGACACTCTACCCGCCATCGTCTTCTGGCTGATGGGTTCCTTTGCCAGCGCCACGCCTGGGCGCGCGTTCTACATGTTGCCGATCATATCGCTGTTTGCCGTTCCGCTTCTGCTCATGCGTTTCCGCATCAACATCCTCTCGCTTGGCGATGAAGAGGCGCAGGCGCTCGGCCTGAAAGTCGAGCCGACGCGATGGCTGGCGCTCGCCTGCGTGACTGGAATTACAGCCGCCAGCGTTGCCAATTCGGGGATCATCGGATGGGTAGGGCTAGTCGTGCCGCATTTCGCCCGTGTCCTCGTAGGCCCGGATCATCGGCGGCTGCTGCCGGCAGCGGCGCTGCTGGGGGCAAGCTTCATGCTCCTGGTCGATACCATGGCCCGTTCGCTGATTGCCGCCGAAATCCCGCTCGGCGTCCTGACTGCGATCGTGGGTGCGCCGGTCTTCATGGTTATCCTGCGCCGTACTCTGAGTGAGGGATGGCAATGATGATCGAGGCGAGGTCGGTTGGATTTCGTCATAGCGCCAAGGGGGCATGGCTGTTCGAGAACCTGTCCTTCTCGATAGCAAAAGGTCAGATCGTAGTCCTGCTCGGCCAAAATGGACGAGGCAAGACGACGCTGCTCAAATGCATGGCCAATCTCATCGCGCCGACGCAGGGGACGATCCGGTATTCCGGTGCAATTGGTTATGTCCCGCAGCAGTTCGTGACGCCCTTCAGTTATTCCGCCCATGAGGTCGTGTTGATGGGACGCGCGCGCCATGTCGGGCTTTTCTCCAACCCGACAGAAGAGGATCGGGCCCGCGCCGCAGAGGCACTCGAACTGGTTGGCGGGGCGGCTCTTGCGGAGCGGCCGATCAGCACGCTCTCCGGCGGCGAACGGCAGCTTGTCCTGATTGCGCGTGCGCTAGCCTCCGAAGCTGATCTGCTATTGCTCGATGAGCCCGCGTCCGCGCTCGATTTTCGCAACCAGGCCGTCATGCTTGCGATGCTTCGCCAGCTATCGGCTTCACGGGGCCTGACGGTCGTCATGACAACCCATGACCCGACCCACGCCCTGGAGATCGCCGACCGCGCCGTGCTTCTACACGGTTCCGGACGTTGCGAGGAAGGGACCGTAGGAGAGATGTGCACCGAGGGGAGGCTCTCCGAACTCTACGGAATGCCGATGAAGCGGTTGGACTATGTTGTCGGCGGCAATCGGGCATCGAGTATCGTGGCGAACTACGGATCGATGACGGCTCGCGGTGAGATCGGCCTTTTTGAACAGGGTCTGGATGAGAGCAAAGCGCCCGTCGAGTTAACCGGGCGTCGTTAAGGCGTGGCATCGGGCAGGAGGCCGGACATCGTTTGTGGTCCGCTTCGACATAGCGATCGGCCATTTCCCAACAGGGTATCGTCATCATCAAGCGGCAAAGCCACAGCGAAAATCGACATGCCCCTGAATTTGCCCAACTGACGATTTCGCGTGCCGGCGAATTATTTTTCCTAGATTAATCGCAAAACCACCGGTCAGGAAACTCCGGACGGGCCCTATATTGGAATGGGTTTGTTTCTAGAAATTGATAAAATCTATAGGGTATCGTCACAAATGAAATTGGATATGCCCTATCATGAAAGTCCTTGCCCTCTCCGGCAATGTCAAACGCCCGTCGCGAACCGCAGCACTGGTATCGGTGCTCGTGGAGCGGCTTAGCGAGCGCTTTACTGTCGAGGCGGATTTCATCGAACTGGTCGATGCGGCTCCGGTTCTGTTCAAGGCATTGCGTGCCGATCAGCTTGACGGGGCCGGGCGGACGATTGTCGACGCCGTTGAGGCCGCCGATATCCTGGTGGTTGGCTCGCCGGTCTACCGGGCGTCGTATACCGGCGCCTTGAAGCATCTCTTCGACCTTGTCGACTACCGGGCATTGGCCGGAAAGCGTGTCATCCTTGTCGCGACCGGCGGGACGCCGCTGCACGGCCTGATGACGGAGCATCAATTCCGCCCGCTCTTCGGCTTCTTCAACGCGATCACAATTCCGACTGCGATCTACGCGACCGAGAGCGATTTCACCGGCTACCAGCTGGCAAGCGACGTGGTGTCCAATCGGATAGACCGGGCGCTCCTCGAACTCGCATCCATAACACCGTTGCTCAGGCCTATCGTCGCTACAACGGAACCGGCGCGCCTCAAGCAGCACGCATAGATATTGAAGAGGGAGACGACAATGTCGCATATCGACAGAGATCCGGTAAAATTTGCCTACTGGGTGCCCAATGTTTCGGGCGGTCTGGTAATTTCGAATATCGAGCAGCGGACAAGCTGGACGATTGAATATAACCGCAAACTTGCCCAGATCGCCGAGGCAAGCGGCTTCGAATATGCGTTGAGCCAGATCCGTTTCACGGCGGGGTATGGGGCCGAATTCCAGCATGAGTCGGTTGCGTTCAGCCACGCGCTGCTTGAATCCACGACGACGCTGAAGGTCATCGCGGCACTGCTGCCCGGCCCATGGAACCCGGCGCTGGCTGCCAAGCAGATCGCGACAATCAATCATCTGACCAACGGCCGCGTCGCCGTCAACGTGGTCAGCGGCTGGTTCCGCGGCGAATTCCACGCGATCGGCGAGCATTGGCTCGATCATGACGAGCGCTACCGTCGTTCCGAGGAGTTCATCCGGGCGCTTCGTGGAATATGGACCCAAGACAGCTTCACCTTCCGAGGCGACTTCTATCGCTTCAGTGACTATTCGCTGAAGCCGAAGCCCCTCGATCCGCAGCCAGAGATCTTCCAGGGCGGTTCATCGCGCGCGGCGCGCGATATGGCGTCCCGGGTGTCGGACTGGTATTTCACCAACGGCAACACGCCGGAGGAAATCCGCAAGCAGGTGAACGACATCCAGGGGAAAGCGGAGGCCAACGGGCATTCGGTGCGCGTCGGCGTGAACGCATTCGCGATCGTTCGAGAAACGGAAGAAGAGGCCAAGGCCGTTCTTGCCGAGATCATCGAAAAGGCAAACCCGGATGCGGTCAATGCATTCGGTCATGAGGTGAAGAACGCCGGCAAGGCTTCTCCCGAAGGTGAGGGCAACTGGGCGAAATCGTCGTTCGAAGATCTTGTCCAGTATAATGACGGGTTCCGCTCCAACCTGATCGGAACGCCGCAGCAGGTGGCCGAGCGTATCGTCGATCTGAAACGCGCCGGCGCCGACCTGATCCTTCTCGGCTTCCTCCATTTCCAGGAAGAAGTCGAATATTTCGGCAAGCATGTCATTCCGCTGGTGCGTGAGCTGGAGCAAGCGGCCAGCACCCAGGCGATCGCCGCCGAATAGCCGACGCTGGCATGTCAAAGGGCTCGCCGGCTGGTGGGTCCGGGAGAACGCGGATCACAGGCGATCCGCGAACGATTTTGTGCGCCCTGCTACCGGGCCTGGAACATCAACGGAAGAGCACGAAATGCATGCAACGACTTACGCACTGGACGAGCGCATAGCATCCTCGCTTCCGCCTGACGGCTTCGAGCATGCCAGGAGTATCGAGGCGGCTCCGCAGCCGGCTGGTCCGGTTGCCGGAGAGCACGGGAGAGGAAGGTTAGAGCTGCATGGTATCAGCCTCTCTTTCGGAGGCGTCACGGCGCTGACGGAGATCGATCTATCGGTCCAGCCCGGAGAAATACGTGCCATCATCGGCCCGAACGGAGCCGGCAAGAGTTCGCTGCTCAACGTGATCAGCGGTGTCTACCGTGCCGATCGCGGCCATGTCGATATTGGCGGGGTGGTCTATCGCCAGGTTCCAACCCAGAAACTGGCGCAGCTCGGCGTCGCCAGGACCTTTCAGAACCTTGCCCTCTTCAAGGGATTGAGCGTTTTGGACAACGTCACGTCCGGCCTAGCCCATGCCACCCGCTCCGGCTTCGTCGAGCAGATCCTCGGCCTTGGCCGCGCGCGTCGCGAGGAAGCTGACGGCAGGGAGAGGGCTATGCGGACCCTCGATTTTCTCCACCTCTCAGATCTGCGAGATCGTTTGGTCGCAACCCTGCCCTACGGGCTGCAGAAGCGCGTCGAGCTTGCCCGGGCACTGGTTGCCGAGCCGGCCATCCTGCTTCTGGATGAGCCGATGGCCGGGATGACGGCAACGGAAAAGGGCGAGATGTCGGGCTTCGTTCGCGCCGCACGCGACGAATACGGGTCGACCGTCATTTTGATCGAGCATGACATCGGCGTCGTCATGGAACTGTCCGATCGCATCGCTGTCCTCGACTATGGGCGCAAGATCGCCGACGGGACGCCTAGGGATGTCCGCTCCAACCAGCGCGTCATCGATGCCTATCTCGGCATCGCCCCCGAAAACGAAGAGGGGGAGGGGATCTGATGGCTGATTTCGACTGGCAGTTCTTTCTGGAGGTCCTGATCGGTGGCCTCCTGTCGGGCGTGATGTATTCACTCGTCGCGATCGGTTTCGTGCTGATCTACAAGACATCGGGCGTCTTGAACTTCGCGCAGGGCGCGATGCTGCTGTTTGCGGCGCTGACCTTCGTCAGTCTGGTCGAGCGCGGGCTTCCCTTTTGGCTGGCTTTCGCAGTGACCTTCGCGATCATGGTGCTGATCGGGATAGCGATCGAACGCGTTGTCCTGCGACCGCTCACGAACAAGCCGCCGATCACGCTCTTCATGGCGACCCTTGGGTTGTCCTATATCCTTGAAGGCGCTGCACAGCTGATCTGGGGCACGCAGGTCCATGGTCTTGACCTCGGCATCGAGGATGTTCCATTCGAACTGGGCGGCGTCATGATCAGCCAGTTCGATATCTTCGCAGCCGTCGTCGCTGCCGGCATGGTCGTCGCGCTTTCTCTCTTCTTCCGCTACACCCGGATCGGTCTTGCGTTCCGGGCGGTTGCTGACGATCAGTTCGCAGCCTTGGCCGTCGGCTTGAAGTTGCCGTGGATCTGGGCGACGGTCTGGGCTACCGCCGGTCTGATCGCGCTTGTTGCCGGTTTGCTCTGGGGCGCTCGGCTCGGCGTGCAATTCTCATTATCGCTGGTGGTGCTCAAAGCCCTGCCCGTACTGGTTCTCGGTGGCTTCGACTCGATCCCTGGCGCGATTCTTGGCGGCCTGCTGATCGGGGCCGCGGAGAAGCTTGCCGAGGTTTATGTGGGCGAATACTTCGGCGGCGGCATCGAAAGCTGGTTCGCCTATGTCATTGCGCTGGCGTTTCTCCTCATTCGCCCCTCGGGCCTCTTCGGCCAGAAGCTTGTGGAGAGGGTCTGAGCCATGTCCGCCATTGCCGCCAATCTCCCGACGCTTCAACGCTTTCCGACCTGGATCGCACCGGCAATCCTGCTCGCCGTCGCCTATCTGGGCGTGCCTTTCATCGGAACCAACTATCTGTTCGAGGCAATCCTCCTGCCGTTCCTGGCCTTGAGCCTTGCCGCCCTGGGGCTGAACATTCTGACCGGATATGCCGGACAGGTGTCGCTCGGAAGTGCCGCATTCATGGCCGTCGGCGCCTTCGCCGCCTATAATTTCAACCTGCGGATTGCAGGCCTGCCGCTAATCGTCACGATCCTGCTTGCCGGTTCGGCTGCCGCCCTCATCGGTATCGTCTTCGGCCTTCCGAGCCTCCGTCTCAAAGGCTTCTATCTTGCCGTATCGACCCTTGCGGCGCAGTTTTTCGTGCAGTGGGCCCTGACGAAATTCAGCTGGTTCTCGAACGATTCCGCCTCCGGTGTTATCGACGCACCGGCTCTGTCTATCGCCGGGGTTTCTTTCAACGGCCCCATCGGTCGATACCTCTTTGCTCTGACAGTCGTCGTTGTCGTGACCTCTCTTACACTTCGGCTGGTCGGATCGCAGACCGGGCGAAACTTCATTGCCGTGCGCGATAACGAGACCGCCGCCAGGATCATCGGCGTCCCGGTCCTGAAGACGAAGCTGCTCGCCTTTTCAATCTCGTCGTTCATCATCGGCATCGCCGGCGTGCTCTGGGCCTTCACCTATCTGAGAACCGTCGAACCGGCCGGCTTCGATCTCGACCGCTCGTTTCAAATCCTCTTCATCATCATCATCGGAGGCTTGGCTTCGATCCGCGGCGCGTTCTATGGAGCCGCATTGATCGTGGTCTTTCCGCTGATCCTGTCGCGGATAGGATCCTTCCTGCTCGGCGATATCTTTGATTCAGGTGTGCTCGACATGAGCCAGCGCGTCATCCTCGGCGCCCTGATCATCCTGTTCCTCATTCTCGAGCCGGATGGCCTGGTGGCGCTAGGCGACAGGAGCCGAGCGCGTATCGGCGCAGTTTTCAGGCGATTGTGACTGCCAGCTCTATCGGCATCCGCACAAGACGAACTCAACTTTCAAACTCAACCAAAGACCGGTGCCTCACCGGTCCATACCAGAGGTGTGTCCAAAATGACGATCTTCAACAAACTCAAACTGGCAGCGATGGCGACAGGCATCGCAATGGCGATGGGGCTCCCGGCCGCCCATGCCGACGAGCAGTATTTTCCTCTGCAGAGCTACCGGGTTGGACCGTACGCGGCCGGCGGAACCGGATTTTTCGGAGGCTTCATCGATTATCTCAATCTCATCAACACGCGCGACGGCGGCGTGAACGGCGTCAAATTGACGTGGGACGAGTGCGAGACGCAGTACGAGGTGGAGCGCGGCGTCGAATGCTATGAACGCCAGAAAAGCCACCCGAACGCGGCGGCCTGGAATCCACTTTCCGTCGGTATCGCCTATGCGATGATCGACCGCGTGACGAAGGACAAAGTCCCGCTCATCACCATCAACCATGGTCGCACCGATTCCACCGACGGCCGCGTTTTCCCCTATGTCTTTCCGTTGCTGCTCAACCCGTACAGCGAGAGCTCGGGCATCGTGAACTACATCGCCTCCAAGCTCGGTGGACCTGAGAACCTCAAGGGCAAGAAGATCGTCGTGCTCTATCATGGCTCGCCCTATGGCAAGGAAACCATCCCGATCTATGAGCTGCTTGCAAAGAAGTACGGCTTCGATCTGCAGCAGATCGAGGTGCCTCATCCCGGCAACGAGCAACAGTCGCAGTGGCTGACGATACGCCGCGCAAAGCCGGACTATGTCGTGCTCCGCGGTTGGGGTGTGATGAACCCCGTCGCGCTCAAGACAGCGGCAAAGGTCGGCTTCCCGGTTGACCACATCGTCGGCAACGTCTGGTCGAACTCGGAAGAAGACGTCATCCCGGCCGGTGAGGCCGCCAAGGGCTACACCGCGATCACCACGCAGGCATCGGGCGCCGAATACCCTGTCGTCAAGGAGATCGTCAAAACCCTCTACGACAACGGCAAGGGCAACCTGCAGGACAAGGGCCGCATCGGCTCCGTCTATCACAACCTCGGTATCGTCAACGGCATCCTCAATGTCGAAGCCATCCGGATTGCCCAGGCGAAATTCGGTAACCGCACGCTGACCGGAGACGAGGTGCGCTGGGGCTTCGAGCATCTGCAGCTTGACCCCGCCCGCGTCGAGGCCCTGGGCGCCAAGGATCTGTTCCACTCGATCGACGTCACCTGGGACAATCACGAGGGCAATGGCTACGTCACCTTCCAGCAATGGGACGGCAAGAAGTGGAACGTGGTCTCCGACTGGATCGCGCCGGATTGGGCCTTGCTGCGGCCCATCATCGAGAAGTCGTCGGAAGCCTATGCCAAGGAAAAGGGGATCACCTTGCGAACGGCAGCGGATTCTCGGAACGCGACGAACTAGTCGCTGCGGCCTGCATTCAGGCCGGACGGGCTCCTCCCGTCCGGCTCTTTTGATAGCCGCAATCCTCGAACCCGATGGGAAGTAGCATGAGCAACGATGACGTCATCCTCGCGGTCACTGATCTGAAGGCGACCTACAATCATGCGGTTTCGGCGCTGCATGGCGTCAACCTGATGCTCAAGCGCGGCGAGATCGTTGCGCTACTCGGGGCAAATGGCGCCGGCAAATCGACGACATTGAAGGCGATTTCAAACCTGCTGCCAGCCCAGCGGGGACAGATCACCGCTGGCAGCATCCTCTTCGAGGGCGTCGACGTCAGAAAGTCTGCGGCATCCGACCTCGTGCGCGCCGGGCTCGTGCAGGTGCTCGAAGGCAGGCATTGCTTCCCGAGCCTGTCGGTGGAGGAAAACCTGATTTCCGGAGGGCTGGGCCGAGGCAGCAGCCGAGCGGAACTTGCCGAGGACCTGGACAAGGTCTACGCGCATTTTCCGCACCTCAGGGAAAAACGGCGGGCGCTTTCGGGCCTGACATCCGGCGGTGAACAGCAGATGACGGCGATCGGCCGGGCGCTGATGTCACGTCCACGGCTGCTTGTGCTCGACGAGCCGTCGATGGGGCTTGCGCCATTGGTGGTCCAAGACATCTTCAAGACTTTGCGCAGGCTGAACCGGGAAACGGGCTTGTCGATCCTGGTCGCCGAACAGAACGCCGCCATCGCCCTGAAATATGCCGATCGCGCAACAATCCTGGAGAACGGCATCACGGTTCTTTCCGGCCAGGCGGCTGAGCTCGGTGAACGGGACGATGTGAGAGCCTTCTATCTCGGACAAAAGACCATCCCTGGTGCGCGCAGCGTTCCAGCCCAACCCGCAACGGCTGTTTGAATACCCATGGCCAACCATCAACTCAGCCATCAACAAGGAGACGCCTAGTGACCCTATCGCCCGTCAACACCGACAATGCCGCGAAGGCGGTGCCGGCATTTCCGCGGCCAAATGTAGCTGCGCACATCATCAAGGATGACGCGGAGGCGATCACAATTGCCAAGGCACTGGCCGCCGAGTTCGTCAAGGACTCTGCCCGGCGCGACAGGGAGCGCATCTGGCCTGTCGCCGAGCTGGACGCCTTCTCCCAAAGCGGATTGTGGTCGATCAATGTTCCCAAGGCGTTTGGTGGCCCTGATCTCTCCTATGTGACGCTTGCCAAGGTGATCGAAATCATCTCGGCTGCCGACTCTTCGATCGGGCAGATCGCGCAGAACCACCTCGGCGTCGTCGCGGCCATCCGCACCGTCTCGGACGAAGACCAGCAAAAACTGCTGTTTGGCGAGGTGCTGAAGGGCACGCGTTTCGGCAACGCCTTCTCGGAATTCGGATCGAAGCGCGCTGTGGACTTCGAAACCCGGTTTACAGATGGTGGCGACCACGTCGTCGTCAGCGGGCAGAAATTCTATTCGTCCGGCGCGTTGCTCGCCCATCTGGTGCCGATCGTGGCGCTTGATGACCAGGGTCGTGCCTGGTATGCGATTGCCGAGCGTGATGCGCCGGGCCTGACTGTCATCGACGACTGGTCGTCTTTCGGCCAGCGCACGACTTTGTCCGGAACGGTGCTGCTCGACAATGTGAAAGTTCCGAAGAGCCATCTGGTGCCTGGCTACAAAGGCTATGAGGTGCCCACTGCCGACGGCGCGATTTTCCAGATCATCCAGGTCGCGGTCGACACCGGCATCGCTCAGGCGGCGATAGACGAAACGGTGAATTTTGTTCGCACGAAGAGCCGCGCCTGGGTCGATAGCGGAGTCGAAAATGCATGGGACGATCCCTATACCATCCAGGCGATCGGCGACCTGACGCTCCGTCTGCACGCGGCGCAGGCGCTATTGGAAAAGGCGGGGCGTGCCATCGACCGGGCCGTGATCGACCCGACGGCGGAGACCGTGGCCGAAGCGCAGATTGTCACCGCCGAAGCCAAAATCCTGTCGACGGAAATCGCCATCGCCGCGACGAACAAATTGTTCGAGCTCGCGGGGACACGTTCCACCCTTGCCGAACACGGGCTCGACCGCCACTGGCGCAATGCGCGAACCCACACGCTTCACGATCCGGTGCGGTGGAAATATGCCATTCTCGGCAAGTATTTTCTCAATGGCGAAAAACCGCCGCTTCACGCTTGGAGCTGAAGCATCGAAGATGCCCGCGCCTGTAATCACAGGCGCGGGCATATCGCTTTGAGTGGCATCGCGTGCCATCAGTCCGTATCCTATCGAGGTGCGTCATCTGTACTTCAACGGGGCCGGCACTTCCTGGAATTGAGGTTTTGGTTCGGGAACGAACTAATAAAGTTGCGGCACCTCACGCCAAGAGCCTCTCTTGCTTATGAGATTCTTATGAAATCTCGAGGTTCTCGCAATGGAAATCCTACGTGCTCAAGCATAAATCAGGTCGGGCTTGACGTTCGCAGCTGATGCCAACGACGCGAGCCACAAGGCTCACGCAGGTGAGGCGAACGTGGCGAGAGAGGATTTTCATGAAGCCCCAGACGAAGCCATTCCTGGTAGAAATCAAATTGTCTCGTCGGATCAAGAGGTCTGGCGCAAAGCCAAATTGGCTTGAGGTTGCTCCAGCCCAACTAGCCGAAGAGCGTTCCGACTGCACCTCCGATGATCTTCGTCAGGAGATCGGTGAGGCTGCTGACGAGATACAGAGCTTGGAGCGCATGAATATCGATGTCCACACGTCCCGCGATTGAACACGACCCTATGTCGCTATCGACGGACTGTCGGCGCGTCGTCAAAGAACTCCCCCAGCTAGAACAGTATTTGCTCGCTCGTAGCGGGCGTGAACTCGTCAGACGGAAATTTGCCTCCCATGGTGAGCCGAAATCTACCCTTTGAATATTTTGTACTCGACAGGCCTCGATATGAGGGCGCGGTTATCGGCTATCTTGCCAGCCAACCTATTCGCGACGTCGCAATCGATGCCGCTGGTCATCGATATCGATTTGCCGGTCTAGCCAGTCGGGATGGCAACGGGCGTCTTGATGTCGGGTGTCTTGAAGCCGGCGAATGGATCGTTCTGCCGAACCTTGTGTACACCGGAGATGCGCGATCGCCTCGAAGAGATGGCGCAAGCCTGAAGCGGCGCTTTTCGGTCCGAGTCCTTGCAGCCTCCGGCATCGGCGTCTCCATGACCCTGCTCGATCTCCTCTATGCCAGAATCTGTTCCAGTGGCGACCTGACCTTCCTCGCCATGCTTTCGTTCGGCAACGGTTTCGGTGGGCAGTGACGAAGCGCAGTCTCTCAAGGCGCCCTCCGAATACGGCACACGAACAGACGAATGGGAACGCCATCGGATCGTGCAGCAGCAGATCGATCGACTAACGATTGTTTCTATTGGGGTGGTTGATGGTGATCTCGACGCGATTCGAACGCGTGACCCCCAGATTAGGAATCTGGTGCTCTATCCTGCTGAGCTACGAGACCACTTGACAGCATCCATACAAAAGCAGGGCCTTGAAGCCAAGCCTTTTTGCGTGGCGATGACAATAAGGCTTGGGAAGGCTTGGGCGTCTTTTGTTCAGGCGTCGAGGCGTTGTTCGGCGAGGCGGACCCAATAGGAGATGCCGTGGGCGATGACCTCGTCGTTGAAGTCGTAGGCGGCGTTGTGAAGGCCCGCAGTATCTCCGTTGCCAACGAAGATGAAGGCGCCTGGCCGGGCGTTCAGCATGTAGGAAAAGTCTTCGCCGCCCATCATCGGGTCGATTTCGGCGTTGACGTTCGCCGCGCCGGCGATGTCACGTGCGGCAGCGGCTGCGTGGTCGGTCTCGGTGGCGTGATTGAAGGTGACGGGGTAGTTGCGGTGGTAGTGGATATCGGCCTCCGCTCCGTGTGTTGCCGCGATGCCGTTGACGATCTGACGCAGGCGCTGTTCGGCGAGATCGCGAACTTCCGGGTCCAGCGTACGCACGGTCCCGGCAAGAGCAGCCTCGTCGGGGATGACATTGTGAGCGAAGCCAGCGTTGAACTTCGTGACCGACACGACCACTGAGCGCAGTGGATCGACGGTTCGCGAGGCAATGAGCTGGAGATTGGACACTATCTGCGCGCCGATCGCGATCGGGTCGATGGTCTTGTGCGGCTGCGCTGCGTGGCCACCCTTGCCCTTGATCGTCACGCTGAATTCGTCGGTCGCTGCCATGATGGCGCCCTTACGGATGGCGAAATGGCCGACCGGCAGTCCCGGCAGATTGTGCATGCCGTAGACCTCCTCGATGGCGAAACGTTCCATCATGCCATCCTTGACCATGACGTTGCCGCCGCCGCCGCCCTCTTCGGCGGGCTGGAAGATCACCGCGATATTTCCATTGAAATTGCGGGTTTCCGCCAGGTATTTCGCGGCCCCAAGCAGCATAGCCGTATGCCCGTCATGGCCGCAGGCGTGCATCTTGCCCGGCGTGGTCGAAGCCCATGGCTTGCCGGAAATTTCGGTCATCGGCAACGCATCCATATCGGCGCGCAGGCCGACGGTGCGGCCGTCGCCCTTGCCGCGGATCAGGCCGACCACGCCGGTGCGGCCGATGCCTGTCACGACCTCGTCAACGCCGAATTCCTGAAGCTTGGCCGCAACGAAAGCGGCGGTGTTTTCCACCGCAAACATCAATTCCGGCCGCGCATGGATAAAGCGGCGCCACTCGGTCACTTCATCCTGCAGTTCCGCGGCTCTGTTCAAAATAGGCATGCTGGACTTTCCTGCTGCTCAATATTCGTCTGGGCTCAGGCGACCGCTCATCACAAGTCTGTGATGTCTTTTGAAATAAACTGGCCGTTCGCCTTTGCCATCTCATAGCCATATAGGTTAAATAAGTGCGGCTTTCGAGAAAAATCCGGACATTGAAGGACAGACCGTGCCAACGAAGCAGAATCGTATGTTAGTCGCCTTGCGGCTCATCCCTCTTGCCGCTGTAGCATCCGCGCTTTTCCTGTCGGTGGCGCCGGTGGCAATGGCCAATCCGCATATCCTGGTCGATGTCAGTACGGGGCGCGTCCTTGAGCATGAGGAAGCATTCCGCAAGTGGTACCCCGCGTCGCTGACCAAGCTGATGACGGTCTATACGACATTCCGAGCGATCCAGGCGGGTCAGGTTTCGCTCGACACGCCTGTGGTGATGACCAAGCATTCCTCCGCGCAGCCGCCGGCAAAAATGGGCTTCAAGCCGGGACAGAAATTGACGCTCGACAATGCTCTGAAGATGATGCTGGTTAAATCCGCCAACGATCTTGCCATGGCGATCGCCGAAACGGTCGGCGGTTCGGAGCAGGGCTTCGTGGCGCGGATGAATTCGGAAGCCGCCCGGCTCGGCATGACGTCGTCGCATTTCATCAATCCCAATGGTTTGCCCGGCAAGGGCCAGTATACGACTGCGCATGATCTTGCCGTCGTCGCGGTGGCGCTGCGCCGCGAGTTTCCGCAATATGCCAGCTATTTTGCGCTGGAAGGCTTCACCAACGGCGTCAAGGAAGTCCCGAACATCAATCTGCTGATCGGCCGCTTCGACGGCGCCGACGGCATGAAGACCGGCTTCATCTGTGCTTCCGGGTTCAACCAGATCGCATCCGCCACCCGAAACGGCCGGACGCTGATTTCGGTCTACCTCGGCACCGACAGTCTCGCGGCACGTGCAGACGATAGCGCCAACCTGCTGGAAAAGGGATTTACATCGCAATTCCCCGGCAATGACACCTTGCAGACCCTGAGACCCTACGGCCCCGGCCAGGATCAGGTTGCGGACATCACCGCCGACATTTGCAGCGCCAAGGGCGCGCATGCGCGCAGCGAAACGCGCGACGAAACCGGTCGAATGAAGGTGCTGTCCCCCTATATTCACGAGATGACGCATACGCCGAATTTCGTCTATGCCACGCTGATCGGCGGCCAGAATGCGGCACCTGCGGGCGGCGACAAACTGGCAGCCACCGGCGGCAACGCAACTGCAGCCACCGCTGGCAACGCGCCTGCCGCATCGGGGGACGTCGTCGACGTGCCGATCCCGCTCCCTCGCCCGACCTATTGATCGGATCAAAAGCCATGAGCAAGATGCTGGAAAAGGTTCCGGTCACGATCCTGACCGGCTTCCTCGGAGCGGGCAAGTCGACGCTTTTGAACCGGATTCTCAAGGATCCAGACATGCGCGATGCGGCTGTGATCATCAACGAGTTCGGTGATGTCGGCATCGATCATCTTCTGGTGGAGAGCTCGGGCGATTCGATTATCGAACTTTCGGACGGATGCCTTTGCTGCACGGTGCGCGGCGAGCTGGTCGATACGCTGGCGATGCTGATGGACAATATGCAGACTGGCCGTATCCGGCCATTGAAGCGCGTTGTCATCGAGACGACGGGACTTGCAGACCCGGCGCCGGTCATGCAGGCGATCATGGGCAACCCAATCATCGCCACCAACTTCGATCTCGACGGCATGGTGACGGTGGTCGATGCGGTCAACGGACTGCAGACGCTCGACAATCACGAAGAAGCGCGCAAGCAGGTGGCAGTCGCCGACCGGCTGATCGTTTCGAAGTCGGAAATGGATGGCGCCGTGCCTCTCGCCGAGCTTGAGGCGCGGCTAAGATCGCTCAATCCGCGTGCGCCCATACTGGATGCCGGCGCAACCGAGGCCGGAAGGGCGTCGATCCTGGTCAACGGACTTTACGATCCGGCGTCGAAAATCGCGGATGTCGGTCGCTGGTTGCACGACGAGATGGCGCTCGATGCGCATGATCACGGCCATCACCACGGTCATCATGACCACGAACATGACGACCACCATCACAACCAGAACGCACACGACGTCAACCGGCATGACGGGTCCATTCGCTCGTTCTCGATCGTCGAGAGCCAGCCGATAGATCCGATGGCGTTGGAAATGTTCATCGACCTGCTGCGCTCGGCACATGGCGAGCAGCTGCTGCGCATGAAGGCGATCGTCGCGCTCTCCGATAAGCCGGATCGGCCCGTGGTGCTGCATGGTGTGCAGAATATCTTCCACGCGCCGGTGCGCTTGCCGGCCTGGCCTGACCCTTCCGATCGACGAACGCGAATGGTCATCATCACAAAGGACCTGCAGGAAAGCTTCGTGAAGGATCTGTTCGACGCCTTCCTCGGCAAGCCGCGGGTCGATACGCCCGACAGGGCGGCGCTCGAAAACAATCCGCTCGCCATTCCCGGCATGCGTCTCTGACGCAGCCCGGGATGCGTCTCTGACCGCGATCAGCCTTTGCGGATTATGAAGCGGTGACCGGTTTCGGTTTTCGCGCTCTCAAGCAATTCGTGCTGGTCTTCCCGACACAAATGCGGAATGTCGATCACCGCGAGCGGATCGCTGGTCTCTACAGTCAGCGTTTCGCCCTTCTGCAGCGACGCGAGGCGTTTTTTAGTCTTGAGAACGGGGAGGGGACATTTCAGTCCTCGCAAGTCGAAGACTTCAGCGTCAAGCCGGGCCATTATTCCTTGGCCCAGAATTTCCAGAATGGCGGCTTCTTCGGGGGCAGGTTCTGCGCGGTTTCAACAGGCGCCTGCGCGTAGGCAAGCGGATTTTCCGTCGGCACGGGCACGTTTGCTGGGATTGCGGCCGCGGCCAGCGTCGGCGCGTCGCCCGCAGCAGGACCTGCCGTCTGCGCGCCGATGTTGCCTGTCGTCGTGCGGATGCTGCCGGTCATGCCCGCCATCGCGGTCGGCGACGTCGTCGGCAGGTTCGATTGCCGCGCCATCAGCGTCTCGAGTTCCGTGACCTTCATCATCTTGCCGGCGGCAAGGGCGCTGCCTGTCGGTGCATAGGCAAGATCGTGGCCGGCGCGTTGCTTTGCAACGATGGCCTTGCGTTCCGCCTCGGTCGGATCGTACCAGGCGACGTCGCTGTATTTCTTCATCGCCCTGTCGTAGTCGGCCTGATAGTCCTTGTCGTAGGCGGCCAGAGCCACGGTCAGGGCCGGCGGCGTGGACATGGCAGGGCATTTTCCGGCCGGGCTGAACGGTCCGTCGGACTGCTGGTTGAAGACGTATTTCTTTTCGCAGACCTCGACTTCCGGCGGGCGCTTGGTCACTTCGAAATTGTCGTAGCCGACCTTCAGCATCTTCCAGAAATCGTAATTCGGGCTGAGACGATGGCGGACCATGTTTTCCGCCGTCATGCGAAAGGGGAACGCTTCCAGCTCGATGGACTTCTGGCCGCCCTTGAAGGCGTCGCGGGCGAAGGCATAGATTTCGAGAACCTGCTGGTCGGTCATCGAATAGCAGCCTGATGACGAGCAGGCGCCATGGATCATGAGGTTTGCACCGCTGCGGCCATTTGCTGCGTCGTAGCGGTTCGGGAAGCCGGTGTTGATAGCGAGATAGTATTTGGAATTCGGGTTGAGATTGGCGGGGCTGAGATTATAGAAACCTTCCGGCGCCTGCCTGTCACCTTCTTTTACCTTCGGGCCGAGACGCCCCGACCATGCGCAAATCTTGTATTCAGCGATCTTGTCGAAGCGATTGTTGGTCTTTGCCTTCCAGATCTCCATCACGCCCTCTTCCTTGAGGATGCGGATCATGATCGGCGAATTGCGGTCCATGCCCCTCTTGGACATGTCGGCCAGGATATGGTCGGGAAGCGGTTGTTCCACCTTGTTCTTGACCGACGACAGGTCGACAGACGTCGCTGAATCAAGCGTGTCATTGCAGCCGGCAAGGGCCAGCGCCATCAGCGTTACATAGGCAAGGTGACGGAAGCGCATTGCGACTGGGCCCACAGACTAGAAACGTGGCCACGAAACCCTCATCGTGACCTGATCGAACGAAGCAGAATCATAGGCGAATTATACTGAATAATTCCTTACCAGCCTATGTCGTGCTCGCGGCCAGGCCGCAAGCATTTCTTTGTCACAAAGCCCTTGGATAACATCATTGTGGCCAAGGTTTGGCCTCAATGTCGATTGCTTCGACCTCGGATCGTGAAAAAGTGCTCTTTTCGAACTTAAACCATCAGCTAGAGATTGCGACCAATGGCGAGGTATTTCTGACGGCGATCACTGCGGATCTGGTCGCGCGAGCGGCCGGAGAACTCGCCTAAGGCATTGGCGATGACGTCGCCGGTCGCGGCTATGACGCTACTGGGATCGCGATGTGCGCCGCCCAATGGTTCGGGAATAATGCCGTCGATGACGCCGAGAGACTTCAGGTCCTCTGCTGTGATCTTCATGTTGGTCGCGGCTTCCTTGGCGCGGGTGGGATCGCGCCAGAGAATGGAGGCAGCCCCTTCCGGAGAAATGACGCTATAGATCGAATGCTCGAGCATATAGACGCGATTGCCGGTTGCGATCGCGATCGCGCCGCCTGATCCGCCTTCGCCGACGACGACGGATATGATCGGCACCCTCAGATTGAGGCACATTTCGGTGGAGCGGGCGATAGCCTCGGCCTGGCCACGCTCTTCTGCGCCGACGCCCGGATAGGCGCCTGCGGTATCGATCAGCGTGATGACGGGGAGATCGAAGCGGTCGGCCATTTCAAGCACGCGGATGGCCTTGCGATAGCCTTCGGGTCGGGCGCTGCCGAAATTGTGCTTCAGCCGCGTCTTGGTATCGCTGCCTTTTTCCTGGCCGATGACGGCGACGGGCTGACCGCGGAAACGGGCGAGGCCCGCCTGGATTGCCGCGTCCTCGGAGAATTTGCGATCGCCGGCGAGCGGCGTGAATTCCTCGAACAAGGCGGCGGAATAGTCGACGAAATGCGGGCGCTGCGGATGGCGCGCCACCTGCGTCTTCTGCCAGGCATTGAGCTTGGAATAGATATCGAGCATGGCCTCGCGAACGCGAACCTCCAGCCTGCCAACTTCGTCCGACGTGTCGATGCTCTCGTCTTCGAGCGCAAGCTTCTTCAACTCGTGAATCTTGCCCTCGAGATCCGAGATTGGTTTTTCGAAATCGAGATAGTTGTGCATGAGGTGCGTTTCCGATCCTTTTGCGCGGGCAGGCTTTGGCGCTCCTGCCTTTGTTGCCGGTCCTAATCGTGTTTTTTGGCCTGTTTGGCAAGGGGGTGATGCGTTTGCACCAGCTGGTGAAGGCGTTCTTCCAACACATGCGTGTAGATTTGTGTTGTTGAAATGTCCGAATGGCCCAGCAGTTCCTGCACGACGCGCAGATCGGCGCCGTTTTGAAGCAGGTGGCTGGCAAAGGCGTGGCGCATGACATGCGGCGATATCAGCGATGGCGTCAGCCCGGCGCGGATCGCAAGATCCTTGAGATCGCGGGCGAAGACCTGGCGTGGGAGATAGCCTTCCTTCGACGACGAGGGGAAGAGCCACGGGCTTTCCGGAGGCGCCTCCTTGAGGGCTGCGAGTTGGGCTGCCTGCATCCGACCATAGGCCTTGATGGCTGAAATCGCGGAATGCGAAAGAGGCACGAGGCGCTCCTTGTTGCCCTTGCCTTTGATCATCAGAAAGCGGCCCTCCTGATCCAGTACCTTGGCGGGCAGGGAGACGAGCTCGCTGACGCGCATGCCAGTGGCATAAAGCAATTCCAGCAGCGCCAGCATCCGCAGGCGTTGCAACTGGTTAGGGCCCGAGAGGGCTGCTTCCTGCTCGGCCTGGGTCAGAAGTCGCGTCACTTCGTCGACGGCCATGATTTTCGGGAGCGGGCGACCCTTTTTCGGGGCGTCGAGGATGCCGGTCGGGTCGTCGGTGCGCAGGCCTTCCGCGTAGAGGAACTTGTAGAACTGGCGCATGGCGGAAAGGCGCCTTGCCTGCGAGGATGCCTTGAACCCCTGGCGTGCGAGGCCGGAGAGATAGGCACCGAGGTCGCTCGAAACCGCTTCGGTCATGCGAACGCTGCGTTCGCTGAGGAAACCGTGCAGGTCGTCGAGATCGCGCTCGTAGGATTGCAGCGTGTTGACCGCGGCTCCACGTTCCGCGCTCATCATCTCGAGGAAGGCTTCCATGTGGGCGCGGCCGAGATCTCTCATCATTCCGTTCCCGTCACTTCTGAACGGTGCCGGTCGGCTGCGGATTGACCCGCTCGGACGGAAGGCGGATCGTCACGTCGCGCTGCTTGGGCTCGACGAAGGTCGCGAGTGCCCACATCGCCCCATAGATCGATCCGGCGATGACCGCGCAGACGACAAGGAAACGAAACAGGGTGGGCATTCATTGGTCTCCTCGAGTTGGATCAGTAGGTTCAACGCTACATTAAACGGTAGAAACAAGCCTTAGTCTAAGGATATTGCAGTCCTGTTTACGCCGCGGCGACTTGACGCTCCCGGTGCATTTGACGATACCGTTTGCAAACAAACTGTGAATGGACCGATGAGTGAAACAGTCCTGACCCTTGGAGAGAGCCTCAGAGACAGAGCGCGTGCCGCGCTTGGGTCGCGAAATCTCATTCTCGTCGGTCTCATGGGCGCCGGAAAGTCCTCGATCGGCCGACTGGTTGCCTTGCAGCTCGGAGTGCCTTTCGTCGATACGGATGCCGAAATCGAGCGGGTATCGCGGATGTCGGTGGCGGAACTGTTCGCCGCCTATGGCGAGGACGAGTTCCGTTCCCTGGAGGCCCGGGTAATCAAGCGTCTGCTCAAAGGTGGGCCGCGCGTGGTATCTACCGGCGGTGGCGCCTTTGTCAATGATCGTACGCGTCGGCATATCAAGCGCGGCGGTTTTTCCGTCTGGTTGAAGGCGGACCTCGACGTCTTGTGGGAGCGGGTCAACAAACGCGATACGCGCCCATTGCTCAAGACGGAGAATCCGAAGCAGACGCTCGAAAACCTGATGAATGCCCGCTATCCGATCTACGGCGAAGCCGATCTTACCGTGATCTCCCACGACGTGAACAAGGAGACGATGGCGAAGGAAGTCCTTCTCGCCGTCATCGATGCATTGAAAGAGAGTAAAGGTCCATGAATGCGATCGTTTCCGCTCCGGCCGCACGCCTCGTGCATGTGCCCCTCGGCGAGCGGGCCTACGATATCCTGATAGGCTCCGGCCTGATCGAACGGGCAGGGCATGAGATCGCCGCGCGGCTGAAGGGTCGGAAAGCCGCAATCGTCACCGACGAGAATGTTGCGCCGCTCTATCTGGACGCGCTCGTCGCCAGCCTTGAGGCAGCCGGCATCGTGTCCGCAAGCCTGGTTCTGCCGGCTGGCGAGAAGACAAAGAGCTTCGAACATCTGATGACGGTCTGCGATGCGGTGCTTGAAGCCAGGATTGAGCGAAATGATGCGGTGATCGCCCTTGGCGGCGGCGTCATCGGCGATCTCTCGGGCTTTGCGGCCGGGATCGTGCGGCGCGGCCTGCGGTTTGTTCAGGTGCCGACCTCGCTGCTGAGCCAGGTGGATTCCTCCGTCGGCGGCAAGACGGGGATCAATACCCGGCACGGCAAGAACCTCGTCGGCGTGTTTCATCAGCCCGACCTGGTTCTCGCGGATACCGATGTGCTCAACACGCTGAGCGACCGGGAATTCCGCGCCGGCTATGCCGAGGTGGCGAAATATGGATTGATTGACAAGCCGGATTTCTTTGCCTGGCTCGAGGCCAACTGGAGACAGGTCTTTGCAGGTGGGGTGGAACGCGCCGAAGCGATCGCTACCAGTTGCCAGGCGAAATCGGATGTCGTCGTTGCCGACGAACGCGAAAACGGGCCACGGGCACTCCTCAATCTCGGTCATACCTTCGGTCACGCACTCGAGGCGGCCACGGCCTATGACAGCCGCCGGCTGGTTCATGGCGAAGGTGTTGCGATCGGCATGGTGCTGGCACACGAATTTTCCGCTCGGCTCAACCTTGCAAGCCCCGATGATGCGAAGCGGGTGGAGGCGCATCTGAAGACGGTGGGCCTGCCGACGCGAATGGACGATATTCCGGGCGATCTGCCGCCTGCCGAAGTGCTGATGGACGCGATCGGCCAGGACAAGAAGGTCAAGGGCGGCAAGCTCACCTTCATCCTCACCCATGGCATCGCCCAATCCTTCGTGGCAGATGATGTCCCATCTTCCGAAGTCCTGAGCTTCCTCAAGGAAAAGCATCCGCGATGACGTTTGAAGGCACGCTCGCCACCTTGGTTGCATACTGGCCGCAAATTCTTTCCATCGCGGCGCTGGTCCTGTTCTCGGCCTTTTTTTCGGGCTCGGAAACCGCACTCACGGCAGCTTCGCGAAGCCGAATGCACACGCTCGAAGCCAATGGTGAAGAGCGGGCCGGTATTGTACGCGGCCTGATCGAGCGTCGCGACCGGCTGATCGGCGCGCTGCTGATCGGCAACAATCTTGCCAACATCCTGTCATCGTCGATCGCGACCAGCCTGTTCCTCGGCCTGTTCGGCAGCTCTGGCGTGGCGCTGGCGACGCTGGCGATGACAGTCATCCTGGTCATCTTCGCAGAAGTGCTGCCGAAAAGCTGGGCCATTTCGGCGCCGGACCGCTTCGCGCTCAATGTCGCGCCGTGGGTTAGGGCTTTTGTCGCTGTCGTCGGTCCGCTTTCGAGCTTCGTCAACGCCATCGTGCGCCGCATCCTCGGACTTTTCGGCATTAATCTTTCGAAGGAAGTGCCGATGCTATCGGCGCATGACGAACTGCGTGGCGCGGTCGATTTTCTCCATCGCGAAGGCTCCGTCGTCAAGGCTGATCGGGATCGCCTCGGCGGCGTGCTCGATCTCGGCGAACTCGAGCTTTCAGATATCATGGTTCATCGAACGTCAATGCGGGCGATCAATGCAGACGACCAGCCAGAGGTCGTGGTGCGCAATATGTTGGAGAGCCCCTATACCCGGATGCCGCTCTGGCGTGGGACGATCGATAACATCATCGGCGTCGTCCACGCGAAAGATCTGCTGAGGGCGCTTGCCGAGCCAAACGTGGAGCCGGAAAATCTGGACATCGTCAAGATCGCGCAAAAGCCCTGGTTCGTGCCTGACAGCACCAATCTCGAAGACCAGCTCAATGCCTTCCTGCGGCGCAAGCAGCATTTCGCCGTCGTGGTCGACGAATATGGCGAGGTGCAAGGCATCGTGACGCTGGAGGATATTCTGGAGGAGATCGTCGGCGACATCGCCGACGAGCACGATCTCGATATCCAGGGCGTGCGCCAGGAAGCGGACGGATCGATCGTTGTCGACGGCGTCGTGCCCATTCGCGACTTGAACCGGGCACTGGACTGGGACCTGCCGGACGAGGAGGCAACTACGATCGCAGGGCTTGTCATCCACGAATCGATGACGATCCCGGAAGAGCGGCAGGCCTTCACTTTCTACGGCAAGCGCTTCATCGTCCTGAAGCGCGAGAAGAACCGTATCACCAAATTGCGCATTCGCCCCGCGGAGTCGGAAGACAGCAAGCCGGAGTAAGGTCTACCAGCGAACAGCTTCCCCTGGTGCTGCAGGTTCGATGGCCAGCGCATGCAAGCCTGCATCCAGTTCGGGCTTCAGCAGTTCGGTGATCGCGCGGTGTCTTGCAAGCCGAGGCATTCCCGCGAATTTTTCCGAGACGATCCTGACGCGCATATGGGTTTCGCCGGCGCCGGTAATGTCGGGATGATGGCCGGCGTGCTGCTGGCTCTCATTGATGACCATGAGCCGTTCCGGCGCGAAGGCCTGCACCAGTTTTTCTTCTATGCTTGATTGAACCGACATTTTCAGTTCCCGTCGACGTCTTGTTGATGAGAAACGGATCACAAAGCCTGCAACATTCTCGTTTGTCAATTCTTGTTGTCGGGGTCCGCCAGCCCCATAATTAGCGGCATGGGACTTGATTCAAAATTCTTCGATGGCATTCGTACCCGGCGCCGGCGGCCGCCGGAACCCGAGCCTGCGGATCCGACCTGCCAATGGGACGGCTGCGAAAAGCAGGGCGTGCATCGTGCTCCGGTCGGACGCAATGCCGAAGGTCAGTTCTTCTTGTTCTGTTTCGAACACGTCAAGGAATACAACAAGGGCTACAACTATTTCTCCGGCCTCTCCGACAACGAAATCGCGCGATATCAGAAGGAAGCGATCACCGGCCATCGTCCTACATGGACCGTGGGTGTCAACAAGGCGGCGCGGAACAGCCCGCTGCACTCCGATATTCGCTCCGGGGCCAGCTCTCGTTTTCGCGATCCGTTCGGGTTCGTTGCCGAGGGACGCGGCAAAGGGCCGCGCTTCGAGACGCAGGCTCCCAAACTCAAATCACTGGAGGCCAAAGCCTTCGGAACCATGTCCTTGGCTGCCAATGCGACCCCAAAAGAGATAAAAAGCCGCTACAAGGAGCTGGTCAAGAAGCATCATCCCGACGCAAACGGTGGCGACCGCGGTTCGGAGGAACGGTTTCGCGAGGTGGTGCAGGCCTATCAATTGTTGAAGCAGAACGGTTTTTGTTAGTCGGTCTCCTTGAGTTCGGATTTGGATAAGGTATGGTCCGGATCGGCCGGGATTGCTGGGCGACCAAGGTGTCAGCTTGCGCATTTGTCTCTTGGATCCAGCGCCGACCTTCCGGACGCGACGTTTCTTGTCCGGGACTTTGTCTAGAATGCTCGCAGGCGCACCATCGGTCGCATCGAGGTTTTGCTTCAGTCCCGGAGAAGAATCGCCGACGTCCTGACGTATCTGGACGGGTGGTTGCCCTCCCGTCGCGATACGGTCGCGAAATGGACATGACAATGCGGTCGGGTGAGGATCACCCGCCTTGGAGACACGATGAGTAAGATTGATCTTGATTATTCCGAATTGCCGGACACAACCGTTTCCGTCCGGGAAGCTTTTGGCATCGATTCCGACATTCGCGTTCCTGCCTACAGCAAGGGCGACGCTTATGTCCCGGATTTCGATTCGGATTACCTTTTCGACCGTGATACCACGCTCGCGATCGTCGCCGGTTTTGCCCACAACCGCCGCGTCATGATCTCCGGCTATCACGGCACCGGCAAATCATCGCATATCGAGCAGGTCGCTGCCCGCCTGAACTGGCCATGCGTGCGTATCAACCTCGACAGCCATGTCAGCCGTATCGACCTCGTCGGCAAGGATGCGATCGTCGTCAAGGACGGAATGCAGATCACCGAATTCAAGGACGGCATTCTTCCCTGGGCCTATCAGCACAATGTCGCGCTGGTGTTCGACGAGTATGACGCCGGCCGGCCTGACGTGATGTTCGTTATCCAGCGCGTGCTGGAATCCTCCGGCCGCCTGACGCTGCTCGACCAGAGCCGGGTCATTCGTCCGCATCCGGCTTTCCGCCTGTTTGCGACCGCCAACACGATCGGGCTTGGCGATACGACCGGGCTTTATCACGGCACGCAGCAGATCAACCAGGCACAGATGGACCGCTGGTCTATCGTTACCACGCTGAACTATCTGCCACATGAGAACGAAGTGAATATCGTGTTGGCGAAGGTGAAGTCCTTCCGCACCACGGCTGGCCGCGAGACGGTATCGAAGATGGTGCGTGTTGCCGACCTTACGCGCGCCGCCTTCATGAACGGCGACCTGTCGACCGTCATGAGCCCGCGTACTGTCATCACCTGGGCGGAAAATGCAGAGATTTTCGGCGATGTCGCCTTTGCGTTCCGCGTCACCTTCCTCAACAAGTGCGACGAGCTGGAGCGGCCTCTGGTCGCCGAGCATTACCAGCGCGCCTTCGGTGTCGAGCTGAAGGAAAGTGCCGCCAATATTGTGCTGGAAGCCTGAGAAAGACTGATCGGTCATGACGGGTCGTGGAGACAATCTGAAAGCGAAGCCGGGTGCTCCGATCGACATGGAGCCGTTGCGTCGGGCGATCAGCGGCTGCGTGCGCTCGATCGCCGGCGACAGCGAGGTCGAGGTGGCTTTCGCCAGCGAACGCCCCGGGATGACCGGCGAGCGGATTCGCCTGCCCGAGCTTTCGAAGCGTCCGACGGCGCATGAACTGGCGGTGACGCGCGGTCTCGGCGATTCCATGGCGCTGCGCCTTGCCTGCCACGATGCCCGCCTGCACGCGACAATGTCACCGCAGGGCGCCGATGCCCGCGCGATCTTCGATGCCGTCGAGCAGGCGCGTGTCGAGTCGATCGGCGCGCTCCGGATGAGCGGCGTTGCTGCCAACATCAACTCGATGAACCTCGAGAAATATGCGAAGGCGAATTTCTCCGGCATCGAGCGCCAGGAAGATGCGCCGATCGGCGAAGCGATGGCGATGATCATCCGCGAGAAGCTGACCGGCCAGAAGCCCCCGGCAACGGCAGGCAAGGTGCTGGACCTCTGGCGTCCTTTCATCGAGGACAAGACCTCCGGCGCGCTCGACGCTCTCCCGTCCGCCATTCATGACCAGCAGGCCTTTGCGAAGGCTATTCGCAACGTATTGTCGGCTATGGAAATGGCCGAGGAATACGGCGACGACGATATGGAGCCGGATTCCGAAGAGAACTCCGAGGAAAACGAACAGCCCGACAGCGACGACCAGAGCCAGGACGAAGTCGAGGACGACGCCGGTTCCGATGCGGCGCCCGCCGAGGACAGCGAGACGTCCGAAGAGCAGATGGAAGACGGCGAGATGGACGGCGCCGAGATTTCCGACGACGACATGACCGACGAGGGTGAGGACGATTCGGAAACGCCGGGTGAGACTCGCCGTCCGAACACGCCCTTTGCCGACTTCAACGAGAAGGTCGATTATCGGGTCTTCACCGAGGAATTCGACGAGATCGTCACCGCCCAGGAGCTTTGCGACACCGTCGAGCTGGAGCGGCTACGCGCCTTTCTCGACAAGCAGCTCGCCCACCTCCAGGGCGCGGTCGGACGGCTCGCAAACCGCATGCAGCGGCGCCTGATGGCGCAGCAGAACCGGTCCTGGGATTTCGATCTCGAGGAAGGCTATCTCGACAGTGCCCGCTTGACACGGATGATCATCGATCCGATGCAGCCGCTATCCTTCAAGATGGAGCGCGACACCCAGTTCCGCGATACCGTCGTGACGCTGCTGATCGACAATTCCGGCTCGATGCGCGGCCGGCCGATTACGGTCGCTGCCACCTGCGCCGACATCCTGGCGCGCACGCTGGAGCGTTGCGGCGTCAAGGTCGAGATTCTCGGCTTTACCACCAAGGCCTGGAAGGGCGGGCAGGCGCGCGAGAAGTGGCTTGCCGGCGGCAAGCCGCAGACGCCAGGCCGCCTCAACGATCTTCGCCACATCATCTATAAGTCGGCCGACGAACCGCTGCGCAGGGCACGAAGCAATCTCGGCCTGATGATGCGCGAGGGCCTGCTCAAGGAAAACATCGATGGCGAGGCGCTGATCTGGGCACATAACAGGCTTCTTGCGCGCAGCGAACAGCGGCGCATCCTGATGATGATCTCGGACGGCGCGCCGGTCGACGATTCGACGCTGTCGGTCAATCCGGGCAACTATCTGGAGCGGCATCTGCGTGCCGTGATCGAACAGATCGAGACCCGGTCTCCCGTCGAGCTGCTGGCCATTGGTATCGGCCATGACGTAACCCGCTATTATCGTCGCGCCGTCACCATTGTCGACGCCGATGAACTGGCAGGCGCCATGACCGAGCAGCTCGCATCGCTGTTCGAGGACCAGTCGCAGCAGCCTCGGGGCGGCCGCCGACGCCGTGCCGGCTGACGATTATTCCGTGTCGGCCATCCGGTCGATGCGTCTCATCCCGAGAGACCTGATGAAGCGACTTTGCCGCGTATCCATGCTGGCCGTGCTCCTTACCGGCTGCGTGTCCGCCGGAGGGCCGACTGCAGGGGGTGCGGCTGCGATGCGGGCCACGCAGATCTCCACTTTCCGGTTTGGCTCCGACCAGACGAAGTTCGGCGATCTCGAATTCCTTGGCGGTCTGCGGCTAAGCTCCGGCAACGATCTCTTTGGCGCAGCCTCTGCGATCCGCTTTCGGCCGGACCATCAGCATTTCGTATCGGTGCTCGATACGGGGCATTGGTGGACCGGCGCGATCGAGCGTGGCGATGATGGCAGGCTCAAGGGCATATCGGATGCGACGATCACGCCGATGATCGACCGCTTCGGGATGACGCATGAGGGCAAGGGCGCGATGGACGCGGAAGGCCTGGCCCTTCGTGGCGACAGCGTCCTTGTCAGCTACGAGCAGGACCATCGCGTCGATATCTATCCCGATCCGGGTTTCGAGACAGCGTCGCCGACAGGGTCGATCCCCATCCTGATGCGTCGGAGCGAGCTGCGTGGCAATCAGAGCCTTGAAGCGTTGATGATCGCTCCTGCGGGCAGTCCGCTTGCAGGAGCGGCCGTGCTCGTCACCGAGCGTAGCCTCGACCGTGATGGAAACATGCTTGCCGCTGTGCTGGACGGTCCGCGGAAGGGGCGTTTCACCGTTCGCCACTATGACGACTTCGATGTCAGCGACGGTGTCTTCCTGCCCGACGGCGATCTGTTGCTGATGGAGCGGCGTTTCGATCTGGCCCATGGCATCGGCATGCGGCTGCGCCGAATTGCAGGCGGTGACATCAAGCCCGGCGCCCTGGTCGACGGCAAGGTCATCTTCGAGGCCAATGCCGATGATCAGATCGACAACATGGAGGGCATCGATGCCTTCCGCGCCGAAGACGGCACGATCCACGTCATCATGGTTTCCGACGATAACCACTCGATCCTGCAGCGCAGCCTGATGCTCGAATTCCGGTTGAAAGACTGAGGAAACATTGTCGGCATAGCAAAGCCCGCGAGGTTGGTCGCGGGCTTCCAAATCTCTGCGTCAGTCTATCCGTCAGGCGGCCCGCACCGGCTGCATTGGCTTCAGGACGTTCATCAGGGCGCCGTAGGGCAGCAGCATGACGAGGCCAACGAGGACCTTGACGGAGAAGTCGCCGATCGCCCAGGAAATCCAGCGTGGTGCTTCCGTGGCGAAGATGCCGAGGATGGGGGCTTGCTCCAGTGCGAAAGGTGTATTTGCGCCGAGGAAGACGAAGAATGCCGCGAAGGACAGCGAGAAGAACATCACCGTGTCCAGAGCCGAACCGACCAAGGATCCGACGAGCGGCGCCCGCCACCAGGCTTGGCGGCGCAAGCGGTTGAACAGCGCGATGTCGAGCAGCTGGCCGGCGAGATAGGCGGATCCGGAAGCGATCGCGATGCGCGGGACCGAGGTGAAGAACGATAGCGCGATGCCGACGACAAAGCCGGCAAAGACGACCTTGCGGGCTGTCGTGGGGCCGAACTGTCGATTGGTCAGGTCGGTGATCAGGAAGGCGACCGGATAGGTGAATGCGCCCCAGGTCAGGATGTCGCCCAGCTGGATGCCGGCGATTTCGCCGTTCAGCGGGAACTGGACGAGAAAATTGGAGGCCACGACGACGAGCGTCATCAGGGCAACGTAGATGGGGAAATAGCGGTTCTTGAGCATTTTTTTATCCTGGGAGATGCCACCAGTTAAAGGAACTGAGCAAAGGAAAAGGCTTGACCGGAGATTATCCGTGCAAGCCTTTCGAAGCTCGTATGACGTCAGATCGCTAAAAGCTTATGCAGCTGCAGTTTCTGCGGTCTTCTTGACGATCTGGCGGCGCAGCAGGCGGGCGCGCATGCTGAGATTGGTTTCGGTTGCCTTCAGGAGGAAAGCGTCGAGACCGCCGCGATGTTCGACCGTACGAAGGGCTGCAGCGGAAACGCGCAGACGATAGCGCTGGCCGAGAGCGTCGGAAATCAGCGTCACGTTGCACAGGTTCGGCAGGAACTTGCGCTTGGTCTTGTTGTTGGCGTGGCTGACATTGTTACCCGTCAGGACGGCCTTGCCGGTCAATTCGCACATGCGGGACATGGTACACCTATTTTATTTTTGTCTGCCATTGGAAAGCCTTGCCGGCAAAACCGGGTTCGCGATCCAACAGGCCATGATTGGAAAGTTGCGGTTCTATAGTCAGGCAGACCGGCCGCGTCAAGTCAAACCTTGGCCAAACCGTGGGCTTTCCCGCAATTCGGTCAAAAAGCTCGTGTTGTCTGCCCGTCGCAGGCAGGGCATAAAGCCCCTATATATGCTGCCTGACCGTTCATGAAGGCTACTCATGTCGCATTTTGGAAAATGTCTTTTGATCATGGCTTTGGCGACTTTTGCGCCCGTCCTTTTGCATGCCGAGGAATTACGACATGAAACGGCCTATCGCGTTTCTCTTGCCGGCATTCCGATTGCCCGTGCCGATTTCCGTACCGATGTCGTCGACAAGCATTTCACCATCAAGGGCGAGGTCAATTCTTCCGGCCTTGCGGATCTTGTAACCACCATCGAGGCACATGCAAACATTTCGGGTCTCGTAGGGACAAACCGTTTCGAGACGGATCGCTACACGCTGGATTATACCAGCGGCCGCAAGCACCACATCTACGACGTCGTCTACAAGGACGGCAACGTCACCTCGAGCACGACGACGCCGGAACCGCGGCGGCCGAATAACTGGATCCCCGTCGCCGAAGGCGATCTTCGCTCTGTGCTGGACCCGATCTCCGGCCTGATCTTTCCGGCCAATATCAATATCTGCGCCCAGACGCTGCCAATATACGACGGCGAAACGCGGATGGACTTGAAGCTTTCCCCGAAAGGATCGCGTCCGTTTTCAACAGATGGTTTCCACGGCATCACCACCGTCTGCGGTGTCCACTTCACCGCCAAGGGCGGCTACAAGAAGAGCCGTACGGATTTTGATTACCTCAGCAAGAGCAACGACATGGAAATCTGGTTTGCCAAGGCAGAGGCGATGAATGTATACGCTCCGGTCTATGTCCGCATCCCGACCAAGTACGGGACGGTGACGATAACGGCGGTGAAATACGGCAGCTGACCGGGTCGACCCCGGCATCTACTTTGAAAGCAGGGGGATAGCGTGAAGCTGCGGGCGACTTTGACGGGGTTCACCGCCATCCTGATGTGGTCGTTTCTGGCGCTGTTCACTGCCGCATCCGGCAAGATTCCGCCATTTCAGCTTTCCGCCATCTGCTTTGCCATCGGCAGCGTGCCCGGCATCGTCGTCCTCATCCTCAAGCCAGAGAGACTGGTGCTGTTGCGCCAGCCCGCCAAGGTCTGGATCGTCGGCATCGCCGGATTGTTCGGCTATCATTTCCTGTATTTTACGGCGCTTCGGAACGCGCCGGCGGTCGAGGCAGGCTTGATCGCCTATCTCTGGCCCTTGCTGATCGTCGTCGGGTCGGCGCTTCTGCCGGGAGAGCGGCTGCGCTGGTATCACGTGGCCGGTGCCATCGCAGGTCTCGCCGGCACGGTCCTGATCGTCGGCCGCAACGGCTTTCATTTTGACGGCGCCTATGCAGTCGGCTATGGCGCCGCATTCCTCTGCGCCTTCACATGGTCCGGCTATTCGCTGCTGACCCGCCGCTTCGACGCGGTCTCGACCGACGTCGTCACCGGCTTCTGTCTCGCGACATCGGTGCTGTCGCTGATCTGCCATCTGGGCCTCGAAGCCACGATCTGGCCCGAGACGATCTTCCAGTGGATTGCAGTTGTGGGCCTCGGGCTGTTCCCGGTAGGCGCTGCTTTTTATGCCTGGGACTACGGCGTCAAGAACGGCGATATTCAGATCCTCGGCGCGGCCAGTTACGCCGCACCGCTATTGTCGACGCTGATCCTGACGCTGTTCGGCTTTGCCGAGCCAAGCTGGGGGATTGCCGGGGCCTGTCTTCTGGTCACCGGCGGCGCCGTTCTTGCCGCTCACAGGATGATCCTGCGGCGCTCGTCCGAACAGCAGATCGCCGGGGCCGAGTAAGAAAATTATCCGGCCAGCGGCTTCCAGCCGGGCGGGGCCATCTCGAAGCTCGAGAACTCGAAGCCCGGCGCGACAGTGCAGCCGACCAGCGTGAAATCGCCCAGCGTTTCCGCCGCCTGCCACCAGTTGGCAGGCACAATCGCCTGAGGACGTTCGCCCTTGGCGAGGTCTGTGCCGAGGATCACCGTTTCGCTTTTCACCCCGTCCTCGGAACGGTGTAGCGCAAGCGGCGCGCCTACGTAGTGATGCCAGACCTCGGCCGCGTCGTGGACGCGGTGCCAGTGCGAATGCTCGCCCGCCTGCAGCATATAGTAGATTGCGGTGGAATGGCCGCGGGCTGGCATCGGGACTATCGCGAAAAGTCTGGACGTACCAGCCGCCTTCCGGATGCGGGCGCATTGCCAGCTCGCGAATGATGTCCTCCGGCCGCATCAGAAGTTGTCCTTGCGCTTGCGGATTTCGGTGAACACCTCCTCGTTGCTGCGGCTTTCCATCAAAAGGTTGCGACGGATCGAAGGGTCTGCGGCGCGCAGGAAGGGATTAGTTTCTTTCTCCAGTGCGAGCGTGGTCGGAATGGTGAACTTGCCTTCCGCCCGCATGGTCTCGATGTCGGCGGCGCGGGATTTCAGGCGTTCATTGTCAGGGTCTATGGTCAGAGCGAAACGGGCGTTCGACAACGTGTATTCATGGCCGAAGTAGATCGCGGTTTCGTCTGGCAGCGTCGCCAGTTTCTGCAGGGAGGCCCACATGTCTGCCGCCGGGCGTTCGAACAGCCGGCCGCAACCGAGCGCAAACAGCGTGTCTGCCGAGAACAGCAGCTTGTCGTCCTCGAAGTGGTAGCAAATGTGGCCTGCGGTGTGGCCGGGCGTCTCGATGACGTTGACGGTGTGACCGCCGAATTCGAAGCTGTCGCCATCGCCAACGGCGCGATCAAGGCCGGGAATTGCCACGGCCTCGTTGATCGGCCCGATAATTTCCAGGCCAAACTGCTCCTTCAGCGCAAGATTGCCTTCGACATGGTCGGTGTGATGGTGGGTGGTGAAGATGTGAGTGATCTGCCAGCCGCGACGAGCGGCGGCCGCCAGGATCGGGGCTGCCTCCGGCGCATCGATCGAAGCGGTCAGTCCGGTTTCGGGGTCGTGGACCAGAACGCCGTAATTGTCGGTTCGGCAGCTAAAAACTTCTATTTCCAAAGGCTTCATGATCGAAAATGTCCCTATCCCTAGTCGTTAGGTCCAAATGTAGAGGCTCCGGCCTTGAAGTCCAACCGCCTCCTGATAACATTTGTCGCAATGCACGCTGATATCGTCGATCTCCGCCAGTTCTATCATTCCGAGCTCGGTCGCTTTGCGGAACAGTCCATCGCGATGGCGCTGTCGTCGCTGTGGGCGCGGCTGCCCGAGGAGAGGCTGGTCGGCCTCGGCTATTCCGTTCCCTATCTCGACCGTTTTCGGGCCGACACCGAGCGCACCTTTGCCTTCATGCCCGCCGGGCAGGGGGCGGTGAACTGGCCCATGGGGTCAGCGTCCTCGACGGCGCTGATTTTCGACGAGGAGCTGCCCCTGCCGGACTCTTCGATAGACCGCGTGCTGATGGTGCATTCGCTCGAGTTCGCCGAAAGCCCGAGGGAGACGCTGAAGGAACTCTGGCGGGTGCTGGCGCCGGGCGGGCGGCTGGTGATCGTCGTCCCGAACCGTCGTGGCGTCTGGGCGCGGATGGAGCATACGCCGTTTGGCTCCGGCAGGCCCTATTCCCGCGGACAGCTGACGGCGTTGCTGCGCGAGACCAATTTCACGCCCGGGGCGAGCGCGGAGGCGCTGTTCTTTCCGCCGTCGAAGCTGCGTGCCGTGCTCAAGCTTCGCCGCGCCTTCGAGCGTATCGGCCGCATGCTGTGGCCGGCCTTTTCCGGGGTCATCATCGTCGAGGCGCAGAAGCGGCTTTACCAGGGGCTCCCTGTCGCCGTCCGTGCATCACGCCGCGTTTTCGTCCCCGTTCTGGCGCCACGCGGGGTTCCGACCGCGCGCAAGGAGACAAGCGTCGAGCGCTGAGGCATCTCAACAGCCTCTTCCCCTCGACAAACCAGTCTTTCCGCATTAATCCCACGGGGTGTCTCAAGCCGGAATTTTCCGGCCCGTTCCAAGGTCAGTCCCATGAGCATCGAAATGAGCAAGCCTGTTCCGCGTCCCGGTATTCTCGACATTGCCGCTTATGTGCCGGGCAAGGAACATGCGCCGGGGGTGGCTCGCGTGTTCAAGCTGTCCTCGAACGAAACGCCGCTTGGCGCGAGCCCCAAGGCAATCGAGGCTTTCCGTGCGGCAGCGCAGAGCCTGGAGCGCTATCCAGATGGCCAGGCGACGGAACTGCGGCAAGCAATCGCCGGCGTCTACGGACTGAATGCGGCCAATATCCTCTGCGGCAACGGCTCGGACGAACTGCTCGGCCTGCTTTGCCACGTCTACCTGGCGCCCGGCGACGAGGCCATCATCACCGAGCACGGCTTCCTGGTCTACAAGATCCAGATCATGGGCGCGGGTGCGGCACCCGTCACGGTCAAGGAGCGTGATTGCACGGTCGACGTCGACGCGATCCTTGCTGCCGTCACCACCAGGACGAAGATGGTTTTCATCGCCAATCCGGGCAATCCGACCGGCACCTACGTCCCCGTCAGCGAAATCCGCCGGTTGCAGGCGGCGCTGCCGAAGCATGTCATTCTCGTGCTCGACGCGGCCTATGCAGAATATGTGCGGCGCAACGACTACGAGGCCGGCATCGAGCTTGTCTCGTCCAACTCGAACGTCGTGATGACGCGGACCTTCTCGAAGGTCTACGGCCTTGCGGCACTGCGTGTCGGATGGATGTTCGGCCCGGCAGAGATCGTCGATGCGCTCAATCGCCTGCGCGGGCCGTTCAACATGAATGCCCCGGCAATCGCTGCGGGCGCTGCCGCCGTCCGCGACCAGGCCTTCGTCGAGAGCGCCGTCGCACACAACCTTTTGTGGATCGACAAGCTGACGGCTGCTCTCGAAACCATCGGCCTCAAGGTTACCCCTTCGGTCGCCAATTTCGTCCTCATTCATTTCCCTGACATCGATGGTAAGCGCGCGGCAGATGCCGACGATTTCCTCACCAGCCGGGGCTATATCCTCAGAGCGGTGCGGGGCTACGGCTTTCCCAATTCATTGCGCATGAGCGTCGGCACGGAGGAGGCCAACCGCGGCTTCATCGAGACGCTCGGCGAGTTCATGGGGCGCAAGGCATGAGCAGCGTCCAGTTCGACCGGATCGCGTTGATCGGCATCGGGCTGATCGGCTCTTCGATCGCCTACGACATCAGGCGGCTCGGTCTCGCCAAGGAGATCGTCGTCAGCACGCGGAAGGCCGAAACGCTGAAACGGGCGGAAGAGCTTGGCCTCGGCGATCGCTATACGATATCGGCGGCGGATGCCGTCGAGGATGCCGATCTGGTGATTGTCTCCGTTCCGGTCGGGGCGTCGGGCAGTGTTGCAGAAGAGATTTCGACGCACATGAAGCCGGGCGCCATCGTGACCGACGTCGGCTCGACCAAGGCATCCGTCATCGCGCAGATGCAGCCGCATATTCCCGCAGGCGTGCATTTCATCCCCGGTCATCCTTTGGCCGGTACGGAGAAATCCGGTCCCGACGCCGGTTTTCCTGGGCTCTTCGAGGGCCGCTGGTGTATTTTCACGCCGCTGCCGGGCACTGATGAGACGGCGCTGAAGAAGCTGCGTCATTTCTGGGAAACCCTGGGTTCCCGCGTCGATGAAATGGACGCGGAACACCATGACAAGGTGTTGGCGATCGTGTCGCACCTTCCGCATATCATCGCGTACAACATCGTCGGGACCGCGGATGATCTCGAGACGGTGACGGAATCGGAAGTCATCAAGTACTCCGCCTCCGGCTTTCGAGATTTCACGCGTCTTGCGGCTTCCGATCCGACCATGTGGCGCGACGTCTGCCTGCACAACAGGGATGCCATCCTCGAGATGTTGGCGCGTTTTTCCGAGGATCTGGCCTCGCTGCAGCGTGCCATCCGCTGGGGAGAGGGCGACAAGATATTCGAGCTTTTCACCCGCACCCGCGCCATCCGTCGTTCGATCATCCAGGCCGGACAGGATGTCGACGCGCCCGACTTCGGACGCCACGCGCTCGACAAGAAGAACTGATTTCTCTTTTGCTCAGATCGGCGGGATCGAGCCGAGAGGGATGAAGCCGCTCAGCGTAATATTGCCGTGGTCTGCGGTGAGGTCGACGGAAACGTTGTCGCCGCCGACTGCCAGCGCCTTCAGCAGCTTGCCGGCCAGGTCGATCGTATGCTTGGCGGCGGGTATCGCCGCCTTCAGGCCATCTCGCCAAGGGCCAAGCTGGTCAATCTCCAGCTTGAACTGGCCCGACACGTAGCCTTCGTCGTCGAACGAGAACGGGCCGGTCAGCGTCATGACCCGCCCGTCGCCAATATCCGCCACGACACGGCGCAGGATGCCTGAGGTGCCGTAGAGCCCGTGCGTGCCCCGATCGCTGCCGTCGAGCAAGCCCGCCTTGCCAGTCAGCGTTATGTCGGCATTCGTGGTCAGTGTCGGCAGGGCCTGCGGAAAGTCCTTGATGACGGCGTTGGAATTCTCGATGCCGATCGAGGCCTCGAGATCATCGCCGTTCTGGCGGACGTGGATTTCGGTATGGCCGGCCGTGACGTTGACGTTCTGGCCGTTGAAGGAGGAAACGATGCCTGCCTTCAGGCCCTCGATCGTCGTCGTGCCCTGCTGAATGCCCTTGCCCTTGGTCACGAGGTTCGACTGCAGATCCGTCCATTCGGCAGACACTGCCAGGCCGTGAGCGGTACGGAATTCGGCGGGAGATTTCAGCTGCCAGGTGATATGGCCCGGCTGGTAGATCTGGGCGGAGGAGGTCAGATTGTCGAAGGAGGCAGAAATGCCGTTGACGTGGTCGTCGACCATGACCTTCGAGCAAAACATTCCGATGCTGAATGGGAAGCCGCGGAAGTCCATATCGGTGCATTCGCCTGATATCCCGGCGGAATCTCGCTGGCCGAGCGCGCGTAGCACGTTGGTCTTTAGCGCCGAGGCTGCATAGTACCAGCCGCCGGTGTAAAGCGCAGCAACGACGACGACAAGCCCAAGTCCGACCAGCAACATTCGTTTGCCGGTGCCGAAGCTGGCGCTTTGGCTTGACGCTGCCATGATGATCTCCAATGGTTGATCGCGACGCTTACACTGATTTGGCTTTGGATATGGACGAATTTTGGGTCTTTGGCTACGGATCGCTGATGTGGAATCCGGGATTTGCCTATGAGGAAAAAAGCGAGGCGCTGATCTTCGGATATCGCCGGGCACTTTGCGTTCTTTCCTGGGTTCACAGGGGAACGAAGGCAAGTCCGGGCCTGGTGCTCGGTCTCGATCGCGGTGGCGCCTGCCGCGGCACGGCATTCCGCATCGGCGAGAGCGAGAGGGACGATGTGCTCGCCTATCTCCGCGAACGCGAGCTGGTGACCAATGTCTATCTGGAGCGGCTGTTGCCCATCCGCCTTTCGGACGGGCGGCGGGTGACCGCGGTCGCCTATGTTGTCGACCGGAACCACAGGCAATATGCAGGCTCGCTCGATACTATTGCGGCGGCGCAGATCGTCAATTCGGCAAGCGGTCAGTCGGGGCCGAACGACGCCTATGTTTTCAACACTCTGGAGCATCTGAGAGAGATGGGCATCCGGGATCAATGGCTCGAGCATGTGACCGGCGAGATCGAGCGGATGCGGCAGGCCTCCTGAGCTGCTCAGGCGGTCGCTGAAGCGATCTTTGCGCCGTTGATCTCGGCCAGCCTTCGGGCCGCACTTGGCGGTATCGGAAGGTTCGGGTTGCGTGCGATGGTCTCGACGAGGAGCTCGTCGCTTGCCCTTTCAGTTTCCTCGATCAGCCGGGCGAAGAAGGCATCCGCATCCATGCCAGGCTCGATCGGTGGCAGCACGCGAACTTTGAAGTGGCCGGGATAGCGCAAGAATGTCCGCCGCGGCCAGAACAGGCCTGGATGCATGGCGACCGGCACCACGGGCACGTCGAGATCGCGATACATCCGGGCGATGCCGTATTTGTAGACCGGCTCTGCGCCGGGCGGACGGCGTGTGCCCTCGGGATAGACGATCAGCTGGCGGCCCTTTGCCAACACCTCGCGGGTGCGCTTCAAGACGTCTATCATGACCTTGCCACGAGCGCCGCGATCGACGGGGATCATCTGTTGTTTTCCGGCATACCAGCCAAACAGAGGTATCCACATCAGTTCGCGCTTGAGGATGTAGACCGGGTCGTCGAGGTAGGGGAGCAGCGCAAAGGTATCCCAGAAGGACTGATGCTTCGGCGCGAAGATGTAGCCGCCTTTTGGGATATTCTCGAGACCTTCGATCTCGAAGGTGGTGCCGACGATCTTTTCCATCAGCCAGACGCTGGAGCGCGCCCAGCTCTTCGGAATGGCATAGGCTGCCTTGCGCGGCATCAGGAAATAAATCGGCGAAAGCACGATCATCCGGATGATCAGGTTTGCGTAAAAGCAGACGTTGAACAGGATCGAGCGGACGGTAATCATAGAGGCTTCCCCGACGCCGGATGTTTGAGGCGCGTCATCGAGTGCCTACACGAAATCGCGGTCAATAAAAAGTCGGCACATGTGCTCTCGAGGGCGCCTCGAGGCCATCCTTGCTGACCGTTTCTTCCGATTCTTCGGAGCGGAGGCCTTCCGGGCGTCCGAAGCCTGTCAGGTTGCGCGCGCCGGCAAGCAGCACCTTGCCATATTCGAAAAGCATGGTGCGGAGCGCATTCGGATCGGTGAACCAATTCGTGCTCTTCAGATCGGAATTGACGACCGGGTAGGGGATGAAATCCGTATCGGGGTCGACATATTTCAGCTCCGCGATGCTGCGCGGCATATGATAATTGTTGGTGACGACCAGGACGCTCTTATAGCCCTTGGAGTGGATCCATCTGGCGGCCTCCCGGGCATTTCCGATCGTGTCGACCGCGTCGTAGCCGATGTCGACGCAGCAGGAAAACAGATTGGCGGGGCTCTGCGTCATCTTTCTGATCTGCGTTCGGGTGGTCGTCGGGTGAACGCCCGAGATCAGCAACCGGTTGCCGGCACCGGTGCGCAACAGCTCGACTGCCTGGTCGATGCGCTGGTAGCCTCCAGTGAGGACCACGATGGCATCCGCCTTGGGATCGATGGGGGGCTTCAGCGTCGTGATCGAATCGGCAAAGTGCAGGAAACCGCCAAAGACCACCGCCAGGATGAAGATCAGTGAAAAACCGCCCCAGCGCAGGACACGGCGCAGCACACTGCGACGCACAGACCCGTCGGGATGAAATCGCTCCCTTATGGTCTCCCACTGTGAGGTTTTGCGCGTCGTCATCAGGCCCATGCTCGAATCGTCAATAATCGTAGTTTGAGGCAAGGAACAGGCTGTTTGATGGCAGGATTCGGTCAATTCGCGACACTATCACTCCTACCTGGATCGGATCTTATCGTGTCTATCTCATAGATGGTTCGCATGACTGTAAAGCGCGCGGTCACGGTGGTCAGCAGCGCGATAATTACCATGGTCGCGAAGATGCCGAAGTAGCCCAATACTCCGACCGAGAAGGTGCCGAAGAGCGCGGTCGCCTGGTCGGTCTGCGGCGTCGCAATGGTATGGCTCTGCAGGAAGCCGGCGGCGGCAAAGAACAGCGCTGCGAGCGCGCTGCCGATCGCCGAGCCCTTGAAGCTGATCTTCAGGAAATGCTTCTGGAACTCGGTGGCGACGAAGGAGCCTTCGGCGCCGACGAAATGCAGCACCTCGACGATGTGTCGGTTGCCCGAAAGCGCGCCGCGCGTGGCGAAGACCACCGTCAGGACCATCGCGGTGAAGACAAGCAGCAAGATGCCCGTGCCGATCATGACCGTCGTGTGCGCCATGGAGACGAGCCGGTCGACCCAGGTCCGATGATCGTCGAGCGAGGATTGCGGTATGGAGTCCTTCAGGAGCGACCGCATGCCTTCGAAATCTGGCGGGTGGTTCTCGTCGATGGTCACGATCACCAGGCGCGGGACGGGCAGTTCCTTCAGGTCGAGACCGGAGCCGAGCCAGGGTTCCAGCAAGCGTGCCGTCGCTGCCTCATCGACGATCTGGCCTGTCTTGGTGCCGACGAAGGTAAGTGCGATGTCGCGCGCCTGCGTCAGCGCCTTTTCCATGTCGAGGTTGTCGTCCGGCTTGATCTGGATCGTGATCTCGCGGGAAATCTGGCTTTCCCAGCTGGCCGCCGTCGAGCGGACCATGCTCACGGCGCCGAGCGTCAGGCAGGCGAGGAAGGCCATGATCGCGATGACGACAACGAGTGCATTGCCTTGGATATTCGATGACGGCACGATCGGGCCGGTCGGCCGTACACGCATTTCCGGCCGCTTTCCGGGAGTCGGGGCGGCGGGGAGAGGGCGTTGCTTCCGGGGGAGAACGGGCTCAGTCATAGATATCGAGATGCCCCCCGGAAAGGATCATGCGGCGTGCTTCGACCTGATCCATGAGGGTGAGGTCGTGTGTCGCGATGACAACTGCGGTGCCCAGGCGGTTGAGCTCGAGAAAGAGGTTCAGGAGCCTCCGTGCCATCGGTGGATCGACATTGCCGGTGGGCTCGTCGGCGAGCAGGATTTCCGGCCGGTCGATCAGCGCCCGGGCAATGGCGGCACGTTGTTTCTCGCCACCGGAGAGAACGGGCGGCAGCACGTTGATCCGCTCGCCAAGGCCAACCCATTTCAAGAGTTCGAGCACGTCGGTTCGATAGGAACTCTCGTCCTTGCCGCGGACACGCAGCGGAAGCGCCACGTTTTCATAGGTCGTCAGGTGGTCGAGAAGGCGGAAATCCTGGAAGACGATGCCGACCCGACGGCGCAGCAGCGGCAGCTCGCCGCGTGGAATGGAGGTGATGTCCCGCCCGAACATGCGGATCAGGCCGCGGGTCGGCTGCAGCGACATGAAGAGCAGGCGCAGCAACGTGGTCTTGCCGGCACCCGACGGTCCGGTCAGAAACTGGAACGATTTTTTCGGGATGTCGAAGGTCAGGTCCCGGAGAATCTCCGGGCCCATGCCATAGCGCAAACCGACGTTTTCAAAGTGAATCAACAGGCAGCCCAGTCTTCCGGGTTTTGATAAGACGAGTTGTTAACCAACAGCGTTAACAGACGGTAAATTTTGCTGAAAACGCGTGGCTCCGATGGCGGTCTTTGCGAAACATTAACCATTAAAATTTACTTCTGGGCGGGATTCGTTTCAATGCCCGGCTTTAGATCTGGCATCGAAACCATGTGGACCACCACAGAGGACGTTGTCATGGGCGCATTCCGCTACCGCCAACAGCAGACCGGACTGGTTTATGATCTGCTTCCGCCCGAGGTGCAAGCAAGTCCGCGCCCGCACAATCATTTCGAACGAAAACTCGAGGTCACCGACGCCGAATTCGTCACCGTCATCCCGACCCGCGCGAACGGATCATCGACGAAAAACGTCAACGACAATCGCCGATATCAGCGGTCGATGAAGAACGCGACCGCATCGCCCGTCGCGGAAATTGCCAGGATTTGCATTCGCGCCGGTGAATGTTGGTTGCAGCGTGCCTCCGGCCGTACCTTTGCTGCCCTCGTTGGAGCAATTTTCACGCTGGTCTTCGGGCTCTCGGGAGGCTTTTCAGGCCTGTCGGCAACTCCGGTCCCAACCCCAGTAGCGGCGGCGCTGCAGTTCAGCCACGTGACGCTGACGCCGAAAGACGCCAACGGCATGCGACTACTTGTCGTCAACGGCATCATCGAGAACAGAACGGATGCAGCCGTATCGGTGCCGCTGATCAGGGCCGACCTGGTCTCGGGCGATCGCCTGCTATCGAGCATCGTTGTGACGCCCCCGACCGGACGGCTGGATAGTGGCTCAAGTCGCGGCTTTTCGGCACGTTTGCAGCACCCTGGTGGAAAAACACCCGAAGTCCGCCTTTCCTTCCAGCCTTAGGGTGTGCCGCGTCCTCGATTGTGGTAACGGCTTCTGCTCTGTCCGGCGGAACGTCTGCCGCATATCCATGGAGCATGCCCCCGATGCCAGTCGTGCGCGGAAAGAACATCGACCCACTTTTCACCGCGGAGCAGATTGCCGAGCGCAATCGTGCGCTGGCGATTGAGATTACCAAGGGGCCGACCAAGGATCTCCTGGTCATTGCGATCCTCAAGGGTTCCTTCATCTTCGCCGCCGACCTGTTGCGTGCTCTTCACGACACCGGCCTTGCACCAGAGGTGGAGTTCATCACGTTGTCGAGCTATGGCGCGGGAACCGTCTCGCAGGGCGTGCGTATCGTCAAGGACATCGACAGCGACGTGAAGGACCGCGATGTCCTGCTGATCGACGACATCCTCGAATCCGGGCGGACGCTGCGCTTTGCCAAGGAATTGCTCTATGAGCGCGGCGCGCGCAATGTGACGCTGGCGGTGCTGCTCGACAAGCGGGTGAAGCGGCAGGAAAATATCGAGGCGGACTATGTCGGCTTCGAATGCCCTGATTATTTTGTGGTCGGCTACGGAATGGACGTGGCCTACGCCTTCCGGGAGCTTCCCTTCGTCGGCATCGTCACCGGCGACGCCTGACGCCGGCCTTCATGTCCAGATCAGAGACATCTTTTTAACCACTAGTGCAGATGAACGCAGCTGTTTACCTGTCGCTAGGGAAAATCTGTGATTTCTCCTTTCAGGACATGATGCCTGGACGGAGCGATGAGCATGGCAAGAATTCTGATCACCGAAGACGAGGATTCGCTTCGGATGTTCGTAGCCCGTGCCCTGCGGCTGGATGGCCATGAGACCGAAGAGGCGGCCGATGGCGCCGAGGGCCTCGAAAAGCTCAAGTCGGGTCGCTATGACTTGCTGCTGTCTGATATCCGCATGCCTGTCATGGACGGTATCGAGCTCGCGCATCAGGCAGCGTCGGGTTGGCCCGATCTGAAGATTCTCTTGATGACCGGCTATGCCGAACAGCGCGAACGTGCCGACGACCTGATGGAAAAGATCGTCGATGTCGTATCCAAGCCGTTTGCGCTGCCGGATATCCGCAAGGCCGTCGCGCGGGCCCTCGTCGGCTGATCCCAAATCTCAAGTGCTACTGAATGTCGAGGAGGCGTTCCAGGTAGCGCCGCTCTTCTTCCATCGTCGGGTTGTTGCCCAACCGCTGGCGAATGGCGTCAAGGATTTCCCGTGCCCGCTGCACGTCGATCTCGTCGGGAATCTTGGGGCCGCCGTTGTCGCCAAGGCCGCCGTCATTTCGCAGCGCACGACCGAGGGGATCCCGGCCGCCCTGGTTTCCCTGCCCTTGTCCCTGACCCTTGCCGCCCTGCTGGCCGACACCCTGCTGTTGCTGGGCCTGCATCATCTGGGTCAGCATATCGCGAGCGCCTTGACGTAGCTGCTCCAGTGCGCGGCTCTGGCCCTGGACTGCGGGCTCGCCGTGCCCCTGGCCAAGCTCGCCGGCAGCACCCTGCATTTCCCGCTGAGCCTGGCCGAAACCCGGTCCCGGTTTGACGCCAAGGCCGTTCAGCCCCTTCTGGAGTTCGCCGAGCTGCTTGCCCAGTTCATCCTGTTGCTTGCGAAGCTGCTTCAGGGCTTCGCGCAACTCGTCTACCGTCTTGCCGTCCTCCGAAGATTGACCTTGCTGCTGGCCTGGTTGTTGCTGGCCATCCTGTTGCTGGCCTTGCTGCTGCTGGCCCTGCGGCGATTGTTGCGGCTGGCCGTCCGGACCCGGCATCGGCTGGTCGAGCGGATCGCCGTCTTCGTTTGGATCGCCGCGCTGCATGCGGTCCTTCATCGCCTGATCCAGACGGAAGGTCTGCTCCATCAGCTTCTGCTGGTCGCGGAGGATCTGACCGAGCTTGTCCATCTGCTTGCGGGCTTCGCTGTTTTCCTGGCCCTGCTGCTGACCCTGCTGCGGCTTGCCGGCCTGGAGATTGTTCATCATCCGCTGAAGTTCGGAGAGCATCTGCTGGGCCGCATCGCGATTGCCTGAGCGGGCGAGGTTCTCGATCTGGTCCATCATCCGCTCCAGATCCTGCTGGCGAAGCACATTGGCGGATTTCTGGTTCGGCTGCATCGGCGCATTCTGCATGCGCTCTGCCAGTTCCTTCATATAGTCGTTCATGGCCTTGCGCAGCTCGTCGGTCAGCTGCTTGATCTCATTGTCCGAGGCATTGCGTTGAAGCGCATCGGAAAGCTTCTTCTGGGCATCCCGCAGCTTCTTCTCGGCGTCCGAGAGCTGCCCGTCTTCCATTCCCGTTGCGATCTGCCACAGGTAGTCGGCGGTATCTTTCAGAGCCGCATCGTTATTCGCCAAGCGCATGCGCGTCAGTGCCGATTGCAGCAGCAGGTAATGCGTGAGGTTGGGTATCGTCTCGTCGGCGCGGATGGTCAGAGACTGGTTGAGGTCGATCGCCTCCGGCATCTTCCGCGTGTCGAGCGAAAAGACCTGCCGCTCCTCGGCCACGGCACCGGCGAGCGGTTCGCTGAAGTTTCGGGAAGGCAGCGTCATTTCGTGTGGCGGGCTCCGGCCGGTCTGGCCGGCGCCGTCGCGCGCGACCAGCGTAACGCGGACGCGCTTGCCCGCGAGCGGGTCCTGGCTGAGGTCGTGGCTGCCGAGCCCCTTCACGTCGCGGCGATTGCGGCGTCCGATCTCGAACTTGTAGTCCGGCAGCGGATAGAGGGGCTTTGCCTGAGGATCTATCTCGACAGGCACGATCTCCGCATGGGCTTCCTCTATGCCGTAGTCGTCCTTCGCCTTGAAGCCGATTTCCAGCGCGCCGTTGACTGTCGCGTGCGGGATGCCGTCGAAGGCGATTTCCGGCGGCTTGTCGGAAAGGACGTTGAAGGTCCACTGACGGCCGTTGACTACAAGCGCGCCACCCTTCTCGAGCTTCAGTGCGTATGTGTGGGCCACGGGGGTAGGCGCAGCAGCTCCCTCGACCGCGCCTGCCGTCGCATTTGATTCTGCATTTTTGGTTTGGATATCTGTGTTCGCCGGCGCTGCTCCGGCTGTCGTTCCGTTCTGGTTCGATGTCGCTGCAGCCTTGTCCTCCTGCAACGCGACTTCGGTACCACGCTCGCTTCCGATGCTCTGGAACACTACCTTCTCGCCGCCTTCGCCGCCGGTGATGCGCACTGTGAGATCGGAGAATTGCGGTACGTTGATAACGTCTGCAGCGGTCGCAGTGTTGCCGGTCAGATAGGTCGGGGCCTGGCCGGTGTAATAAGGCGGCGTAACCCAGGCATCGACGCGCAGGTCCGGGTTGGTATTGGTACCGGGCACATTCTGGAAGGCGTCGACGATCGAGCCGCCATTGTTCGACATGGAAAAGCTGAAGGCGGCGACGAGCAACAGTGCTGGGATCGCGCGCAGGGCGAAGCGATCGTGATTGGCGATGTCGGGGCGCGGCAGACCAGTGTCGAGCACCGCGATTCGCTCGGCCATACGGATCTGGTGTTCGCGCCATAGGGCCCTGGCGAATGACGTATCGAAGGCGGGTTCATCCTCCTGCACGGTCACCGGCTGATGCGACAGGCCATTGCGCTCTTCCAGCAATCGGTCGGCCTCTGACACATCGGGCCACCGCAGGCGACGGAACTGTGCAATCGAGGCGGCGAACGCTGCAACGAAAACGGCAAGCAATGTGACGCGTGGCAGTTCCGGCAGGATGCGGAACAACCCGAACCAGGATGCGCAGAGATAAAGGGCGATGACGGATAGCACCGGCAACAGCATCGGCAGCAGCTGTTCCGACACCAGGACCAGCCTGGCCAAGACACGTTTGACCGCAACCAGCCGCGCAAGCGTCGGCCGAGAGGCGAAAGCGCCCTTCTTGTCGTTGCTGGCGTTGGTCATCGGCCCGTTGTTCTCCGAACTGGTGTGTTTGGCCAACGCATGATCCTTAAATCGAGACCGATCGACGCAAAGGATCAGGCGCCTTCTCAGGATGCGGCGGCGAAATTATCGCCTCCGCGTCAGCCAGGAAATCGGCCATGAAGCTTGCGCAGTTCGCCCATGACACCTGGACAACGATACCATTCTTTGTGGCGAAGGCGAGGGCAAGGGTGTGGCGAGCCGATTTTTTCGATCGATTTCGCCGAATTGTGAACTGCCGTTCAGGCCAACCAGGACGGAATCGAGTCCAAGGCAATGAGGTCGTCATAGGTCTGGCGCGGGCGAACCACATGGAATTCCGAGCCATTGACGAGCACTTCGGGCACCAGCAGCCGGCTGTTGTAGGTGCCGGCCTGGACCGCGCCGTATGCGCCGCCGGAGCCGACGGCAAGAAGATCGCCCGCCTTCGGCATGCTCATCTCGCGGTCGAGCGCCAGATAGTCGCCGGTTTCACAGACTGGACCGACAACATCGGCCTTGATGCGGGGAGCGTTCGCTGCCGTGACGGTTACCGGCCTGATCTCGTGATGTGCTTCGTAGAGCGTCGGGCGGATCAGGTCATTCATTGCGGCGTCGACGACGACGAAGCTCTTCTGGCCACCGTCCTTCACATAGATGACCTCGGTCACGAGAATTCCGGCATTGCCGACGATCAGGCGGCCAGGCTCGGTGACGATCCGGCAGTTGAGGTCGCGAAGCTGGCTCTTGACGATGTGGGCATAGGCTTCGGGTGACGGCGGCGGATTGTTGTCGTCGTGATAAGGAATGCCGAGACCGCCGCCAACGTCGACGTGATGAATGTCATGGCCATCGGTTCGCAGTGCCTCGACGAGTTCCCGCAGCAGCTTGAAGGCATCCTGAAAAGGCTGCAACTCGGTGATCTGGCTGCCGATGTGCATGTCGATGCCGCTAACCGCGATACCTGGCAGTTCGGCGGCACGGGCATAGACGGCGCGGGCGCGCTCGAAGGAAATGCCGAACTTGTTTTCCTTCTTGCCCGTCGAGATCTTCGCGTGGGTGCGGGCGTCGACATCGGGGTTGATACGAAAGGAGACGGGCGCCTTTTTCCCGGCGCGAACCGCCCGCTGGTTGAGAACTTCGAGTTCGGGTTCCGATTCGACGTTGAAGCAATAAATGCCGGCTTCGAGTGCGACGTCCATCTCGGGTGCAGTCTTGCCGACGCCCGAGAACATGATGCGGTTGGCTGGAATGCCGGCGGCAAGCGCCCGGTGCAGCTCGCCGACCGAGACCACGTCGACGCCGGCGCCAAGGCGTCCGAGCGTCTTCAGGACAGCCTGATTGGAGTTGGCCTTCATTGCATAGCAGACCATCGCATCGACGTCGGCGAAGGCTTCGGAGAACACCCGGTAATGGCGTTCGAGCGTCGCGGTCGAATAGCAATAGAAGGGCGTGCCTACGGCCTTGGCGATCTCGGGAATGGAAATATCTTCGGCGTGGAGAACGCCGTCGCGGTACTGAAAGTGGTTCACGGAAGAAACCTGTTCAAAGTAGCGGATCGAGTAAGAAGGGCTTGTCGACCGTTCCCGGCTGCTTGGTCGGCTTCGACGCGTCGCCGCCCTTGGTCGCCTTGACGCTCGGCGGATCGAGATCGCCTTTGCGGCCACATCCGACGACGGCGAGGCCGACGACCGAGAGGACGACGGTCAGGCGGATGATGTGCGGCACGTTGATCTGCATCGATATCCTCTTTAAGCGACGGTAGGCGACAAGCAGTCCTTCATAGCGAAGTTTACCTGCCTTGTGCACCCTGATTGTTTGGTTCCGGCCTTTGCCTGGAACCTCAGTTGCGGGCGCGCCAGAAGGCGATCTGCTTGCGTACTTCGGAGGGTGCCGTACCACCGAAGCTCTTGCGGCTGGCAACGGAAGCCTCGACCGTCAGGACGTCGAAAATCTGAGCGGTTACCGAGGGATGCAGAGCCTGCAGTTCCTCGAGCGATAGGTCCGAGAGGTCGCAGCCCTTGCTCTCGGCAAGCGCCACCGCGTGGCCGGTTACATGATGGGCATCGCGGAAGGGAAGGCCGGCCTCGCGCACCAGCCAGTCGGCAAGATCGGTCGCCGTCGAATAGCCCGATCCGGCGGCGGCCTTCATGCGGGCAACATTGATACTGAGGTCGCGGACCATTCCAGTCATCGCGGCAACCGCGAGTTCCAGGCTCTCGGCGGCGTCGAAGACCTGTTCCTTGTCTTCCTGCATGTCCTTGGAATAGGCGAGCGGCAGGCCCTTCATGATGGTGAGCAGCGCCACCAGTGAGCCGTTGATACGGCCGGTCTTGGCGCGCACCAGCTCGGCTGCGTCAGGGTTTTTCTTCTGCGGCATGATCGAGGAGCCGGTCGAGAAGGCGTCGGAAAGGCGCACGAAGCCGAACTGCGGCGTCGACCAGATGACGATCTCTTCGGCCAGTCGCGACAGGTGCATGCCTGATATCGCAGCGATCGACAGGAATTCGATGGCGAAATCCCGGTCTGAGACGGTGTCGATCGAATTGCGGGTCGGCTCGCGGAAACCGAGTGCCTTCGCCGTCATATGACGATCGATCGGGAAGCCTGTCCCGGCCAGAGCGGCCGCTCCAATCGGCGATTCGTCCATGTGCTCGATGGCGTGGCGCACGCGCGAACGGTCGCGGCCGAACATCTCGACATAGGCCATGCAATGGTGGCCGAATGTGACGGGCTGGGCCGTCTGCAGATGCGTGAAGCCGGGCATGACGGTATCGGCATGTTCTTCGGCACGATCGAGGAAAGCGGCGATCAGGCCGCTCAACGCCTGTTCGGTTCGCTGCAGTTCTTCCTTGACCCAGAGGCGGAAATCGAGCGCGACCTGGTCGTTGCGCGAACGGGCGGTGTGCAGGCGACCGGCGGCGGGGCCGATCAGCGTCGCCAGCCGTGCCTCGATGTTCATGTGAATGTCTTCGAGCTTGCGCGAAAATTCGAAATTGCCGCTTTCGATCTCTAACAGAATCGTGTTCAGGCCGTGAACGATCTTGTCTTTGTCGTCCGCCGAAATGATGCCTTGATGGGCCAGCATGGTCGCGTGGGCGATGGAGCCGCGGATATCCTGCGCAAAGAGTTTTTTGTCGAAACCGATCGATGCATTTATCTCCTCCATGATCGCGGCGGGCCCGGACGCAAAACGGCCGCCCCACATCTGGTTGGAGGAGTTGGTGTCCTTGGTGCCGTCAGCCATGAGATGCCTATCTGGAGAACGAAATGACAGTGAAGAAGCCGCTTGGCCTGCCGTCCGTGAAACTGATCCTGATCGCAGCCTTCGCCGGGGTTTTGGCGGGTGCGGCAGCGGTATACGTGAAGGAAGTGGGGTCTGGCAATGGCATGAGCGAAACGGCGGGCCTAGCAGGCGATTGCAAGCCTGCGAAGGATCGCTCGGCCGCGCTCAATCAGTTCACCAGGGGCCAGGTGGCCGCCATGGTCGCGGCACAGCAGCCGCTGTCGCTCAAGACTGTTGCCTTCAAGGGCCCGGAAGGCCAGCCACTCTCGGTGGAAAATTTTGCCGGAAAGACGGTGCTGCTCAATCTGTGGGCCACGTGGTGCTTCCCCTGCCGCGAAGAGATGCCGGCGCTGAACGCTTTGCAGAAGGATATGGGGAGCGACAAGTTCGAGGTGGTTGCCGTCAATATCGACACTGGTGACGACGAGAAGCCAAAGGCCTTTCGCAGCGAGACCGGCATCGACAGGCTTGGCTACTATCGTGACAACACGATGGGCGTCTTCAATTCGTTGAAGAAGCAGGGATTGGCGTTCGGCCTGCCGGTGACACTTCTCGTCGACGACAAGGGATGCCTGGTGTCGGCGATGAACGGGCCAGCTGCCTGGGACAGCGACGACGCCAAGGGGCTGATCAAGGCTGCAATTGGCTCCGGGACGTCGCTTTAGGCGTGAGCTTGTCGAAGCTGGTCTAGTCGGAGTAGAGCACGTTGCGCAACTAGACCGGCGGTTGATCCGCCGGCTATTCTATTGCTTGCCGGCATTTACCTTACCGGATGGTTATTACACTCGTTCGAGCGCGGAGCCTGCTTTGACACTTTCCTGCAAAGCGTTCAGCCTGTCTTGAATGTCTTTCAGTTGCCGGCGTTATTGGTATGAAATTCGGCTCGTGCGCGCTACTTGCTACAATCCGATTGGCCAGAAACCAATACCAATCGAAACGCGATGGCTCTTTCCACGATTGTCAACCCACACGCGTTAACGCGTCGGAACCGGAACTTCACCTCGGTAGTCATAAAATCCGCGGCCGGATTTGCGGCCGAGCCAGCCGGCTTCGACATATTTGACTAGCAGCGGGCAGGGGCGGTATTTTGAATCCGACAGGCCTTCGTGCAGGACCTGCATAATCGACAGGCAGGTGTCGAGGCCGATGAAATCGGCGAGCTGCAGCGGTCCCATCGGATGGTTGGCGCCGAGCTTCATGGCGGTGTCGATCGCATCGACCGTACCGACGCCTTCATAGAGCGTGTAGATCGCTTCGTTGATCATCGGGAGAAGGATGCGGTTGACGATGAAGGCCGGAAAATCCTCTGCGACGGTAACCGTCTTGTCGAGCGAGCTGACGTAGTCGCGGGCCATCTTGAAGGTGGCCTCTTCCGTGGCTATGCCGCGCACCAGTTCCACTAGCTTCATGACGGGAACAGGGTTCATGAAGTGGATGCCCATGAAGCGCTCCGGACGATCCGTAGCGGAGGCAAGCCGGGTGATCGAAAGCGAAGAGGTGTTGGTGGCAAGGATCGCATCCGGCTTCAGAACTGGACAGACCAGCGTGTAGATCTTGCGCTTGACGCTTTCATCCTCGGTGGCGGCCTCGATCACCAAGTCCATCGGCGCCAGGTCGTTGACGTCCGCCGAACCCGATATCAACGACAGGGCAGCCTTGCGCTCATCGTCCGTCATCTTGGCGGCGGAGACCTGCCGGGCGAGATTGCCGTTGATCGTCGCAAGCGCGCTTTCGATGCGCTCCTGCGACAGATCGTAGATGTTGACCTTGTAACCCGCGAGAGCCGACACCTGTGCGATGCCGCAGCCCATCTGGCCCGCACCGACAATACCGATGGTCTTCAACACAGTACTCATGGCCAACTCCCCGGCGGCACGCTGCGCGACGCGACCGCTCCATTCGCAAATTTGCCGGACCATCACTAGCCCGGCAAGATTGATAGACTGATAAAGGACAATTTTCCAGTCGCTCGCGTCAGCGAAACGTCAGACTTGTCCGATCAAAGCGCCTTTTCGAGCTCAGGGAGAGCTTCGAAGAGGTCGGCGACGAGGCCATAGTCGGCGATCTGGAAGATCGGGGCCTCTTCGTCCTTGTTGATGGCGACGATGACCTTCGAGTCCTTCATGCCGGCGAGGTGCTGGATGGCACCCGATATGCCGCAGGCGATGTAGAGCTGCGGGGCGACGACCTTGCCGGTCTGGCCCACCTGCCAGTCGTTCGGCGCGTAGCCGGCGTCCACGGCAGCGCGCGAAGCGCCGACTGCGGCACCGAGCTTGTCGGCAACCGGCAGGATGAATTCGCGGAATTTCTCCGCAGAGCCGAGGGCGCGGCCGCCCGAGATGATGATTTTCGCCGATGTCAGTTCGGGACGGTCCGAATTGGACAGCGCGTCGCTGACGAATGTCGAGAGGCCGGGGCTGGCAACTGCCGGGATGGTCTCGACAGGTGCCGAGCCGCCTTCCGGGGCCGAAGGGAAAGAGGCCGTGCGCACCGTGATGACGCGCTTGCCGTCGGTCGACTGCACGGTCTGGATGGCGTTGCCGGCATAGATCGGGCGCTTGAAGGTGTCCGCCGAGAGGACTTCGATGATTTCCGAGACCTGGGCAACGTCGAGGAGGGCTGCGACGCGGGGCATGACATTCTTGCCGACCGAGGTCGCGGCCGAAATGATGGTGTCGTAGCTGCCGGCGAGTGAGATTATGAGATCTGCCAGCGGTTCGGCGAGATTGTTGGCGAGCTCATTGCTCTCGGCGAGCAGCACCTTGGAAACGCCTGAAAGCTTGGCAGCGGCATCGGCAGCCGGCTTGGCGCCCTTGCCTGCCACCAGCACATGCACATCGCCGCCAATTTTGGCAGCAGCGCTCAGTGTCTTGGCGGTCTGGTCGGAAAGGCTTGCATTGTCGTGGTCAGCCAGAAGAAGAATGGCCATGGTTCTGTTCTTCCTTTCCTAAATTAAAGCACGCCGGCTTCGTTTTTCAGCTTGTCGACGAGCTCGGCGACCGACTTGACCTTGACGCCTGCCTTGCGGCCACCGGGCTCTTCCGTCTTAAGCACCTTGAGACGGGGCGTTGTGGTCACGCCGAGATCGGCTGGCGTTTTCTTGTCGAGCGGCTTCTTTTTTGCCTTCATGATATTCGGCAGCGAAGCGTAGCGCGGCTCGTTGAGGCGCAGGTCGGTGGTCACCACTGCGGGCAACTTGATTTCGATCGTCTGCAGACCGCCATCGACTTCGCGGGTCACGGTTGCCTTGCCATCGCCGATTTCGATCTTCGAGGCGAAGGTCGCCTGGGCGACGCCCATCAGGGCTGCGAGCATCTGGCCTGTCTGGTTGCTGTCGTCGTCGATCGCCTGCTTGCCGACGATGATGAGGCCCGGCTGTTCGGCCTCCGCGACGGCCTTCAGGATCTTTGCGACCGTCAGCGGCTCGATGGCGTCGTCGGTCTCGACCAGGATCGCGCGGTCGGCGCCCATGGCGAGTGCCGTGCGCAGCGTCTCTTCCGCCTTGGCGGGACCGATGGAAACGACGATCACTTCTTCGGCTTTGCCGGCTTCCCGCAGTCGCAGCGCTTCCTCGACCGAGATCTCGTCGAACGGGTTCATCGACATCTTGACATTGGCAAGCTCGACGCCACTGCCGTCCGGCTTGACGCGGATCTTGACGTTGTAATCAACAACCCGCTTCACTGGTACGAGAATTTTCATGGAATCCTTCCTTCAACATGACGCCCGTGAAAATGCGCTGTCGAGCGCCTTTCCATTTGTCGAATGGCGACATGGATACGCGTTTTTTCTCCAAATACAACGCTTTCCATGTCGCAAAAGACCGAAATGCTTTAAGTCGCTAAATAACGTTTACGTACACGTCAATAGGTTGACCTTGCCGACGCTAGCGGTTCTTGCCGGGGACCCAAAGCACGTCTGCGCCGCCGCGTTCGTTCGCATAGCGGGCCGCAACGAAAAGCAGGTCGGATAGACGGTTGATGTATTTCGGCGCGGCTGCGCTTACCCGTTCGCCCTCTATTCGCGACAGGGCAACCATCAGCCGCTCGGCGCGGCGCGCGATCGTACGCGCGAGGTGCAGGTGCGCAGCAGCGGGGCTGCCGCCTGGAAGCACGAAGGACGTCAGCGGTGAGAGTTCGGCGTTCAAGGTGTCGATATCGCGCTCGAGCCTATCGACCTGGGACTGGATGATCCTGAGCGGTTCCCAGGCCGGCGGTTCGTCCGTTTCGGGTGTGGAGAGATCAGCGCCGAGGTCGAACAGGTCATTCTGTATCGCCATCAGCATTTGGTCGAGGACGGGCTCTTCAGATGTGTACAACCGGGCAATACCGATCGCGGAGTTGCTTTCGTCGATGGTCCCGTAGGCCTCGACCCGTAGATCATGCTTCAGGCGGCGCGGCCCGGAGACCAGCCCGGTGGTGCCATCGTCGCCGGTTCTTGTATAGATCTTGTTGAGCTTGACCATTCGATATCGCCTCTAGTGGGGACGTCCGCCGCCCGTCAGCCATAGCGTCAGCATGATGAGCACGAGGGCGATTGCCTGCAGCAGCACGCGCATCTGCATGAGCTTGTTGGAGAGGCTCGGATTGTCGCCCTTCATCATGTTGAAAAGGCCACGCACCAGCACGATGGCGACCAGACCCATGAAGATGATGGCGAAAATATAAGTAACTGTGGACATGGATTACGAGCCTTCGTCTTTCAATCAAGCCGGCGCATCAAACGGTAGAAAAGGTCTGCCGGCAACAGACGCTTCAGCCACATGCCCTGCTTGGCAGGCATGGTCACCAGATAATGGGGGTGTGGTCTCCTCGCGTTCAGAGCATGCTTTAGCACGATATAAACGGCTTCGGGGCCGAGTTTTTGGCGGTTGACGGGACCTGTGCCATTCAGCCGCGCCAGCTGCCGCCGGTACTCGATCGCGTGGGCGGAATTTTCGATATCGACGTTTTCCTCGAACTTGGCGAGCGCATTGGCGGTAAAGCGCGAGGCGATTGCTCCAGGCTCGATCAGGCTGACGTGAATGCCGCTTCCCTGAAGCTCCATCCGCATGGTCAGCGACAGCCCTTCGATAGCGAATTTGGACGCGGTGTAGGCACCACGAAACCTATACGGAATAAGGCCTAGAATGGATGAACATTGCACGATACGGCCTTCCCCTCGCTTCCGCATCAGCGGTATCACCTGCCGTGTCAGCTCATGCCAGCCGAAGACATTGGTCTCGAACTGCGCGCGCAGCACATCGGTCGAGATGTCCTCGACTGCGCCGGGCTGCCCGTAGGCGCCGTTGTTGAAGAGTGCATCGATGCGGTCGCCGGTCCGCTCGCGCACGGTTTCGACGAGCGCCGCAATCGTCTCCGGCCTGGTGTAGTCCATCAGGAGAGCTTCGATGCCGTCGGCCTGCAGCGATCCGAGGTCGCTTTCCTTGCGTACAGTGGCGAAGACCCGCCAGCCATCGGCCTTCAGCGCACGGGCGCAATGTGCGCCTATGCCGGAGGAGCAGCCCGTCACGACGATGTTGCGTTGGTCCGCCATGCAATGATTCCTGTACAAACCCGGGTTGGTTTCCCATATTCGGGATACCGAGACAATCAACAAACCGGCGAGCGCGAACCGGCGACCGGCGCGCAGCGGAGATGGAATGCCGACGATCCTTCGTACTCTTTACAAGGTGATCTACGATGCCGTGTTTCATTTCATCGAAGACGATGGGTTTGCGATGGCAAGCCATGTCGCCTTGTCGAGCCTGCTTGCCGTCTTTCCCTTCCTGATTTTCGGCACGGCGCTGGCAAGCTTTCTCGGTGCCAGCCAGTTCTCCGGGACGGCGATCCATCTGATTTTCGATACCTGGCCCGAGGCAATCGCCAAACCGCTCGCAGACCAGGTTATCCAGGTGCTGACGATCCCGCGCGGCGGCCTGCTGACGGTCTCGGTGCTGGCTGCGGCCTACTTCGCTTCCAACGGCGTCGAGGCATTGCGGATATCGCTCAATCGCGCCTATCGAATGGTCGAGACCCGGCCATGGTATTTCACGCGCCTCGCCAGTCTCGGCTACGTGTTGATCGCCGTGCTGATTTTTGCGGCGATCAGCATCCTGCTCGTCGCCGTCCCGCTGGCGCTCAACTATGCGAGGGAGTGGCTGCCCTGGCTTGCGGATACGCTCGACATCGTTTCGAGCTGGCGTATCTACGGTACCCTGTTCGTGCTGACGGCAGGGTTGATGATCGTTCACCTCTGGCTGCCGGCCGGCCGCCGCAAGGTGCTCGACGTGGTTCCCGGCGTGCTTTTGACATTGCTGTTCTGGTTGGCCGGAGCGCTGATCTTTGCTTACTACCTTACCACCTTCGCCAATTACACCGCGACCTATGCGGGCCTCGCCTCGGTCATGATCGTGCTCGTCTTCCTCTACATGATCAGCGTCATCTTCATTCTCGGTGCGGAGATCAATGCGGCGCTGATGAAGTTTCGGGTGCGCCGGATGTTTACCCGGGGCATTGCGGAATTCGAGCAGGAGAAGCCGTCAAAGCCCGATACGGCGGCGAAGGTCCGCCGCTGAAATCCCTTTTGCGCGAAGCTCGGCCAGACCAGTGTCGCCCTCGCTCTTGGCGAGCTTCCGGCCAGCGTCGTCAGTGATCAGCCTGTGGTGATGATAGAGCGGAGCGGGGAGACCGAGCAGCGCCTGAAGCAGCACATGGATCGATGTGGCGTGAAAGAGGTCGAGCCCCCGCACCACATGCGTGACGCCTTGCAGCGCATCGTCGACGACGACGGAGAGGTGATAGCTCGAAGGCGCATCCGAGCGCGACAGGACCACATCTCCCCAGGCTGCGGGATCAGCAGCGATCTGTCCGGTCTGTCCGTCCCCGGTTTCGGTCCAGTCCAGCCGTCCCGGTATCGTTGTCAGCGCTCGCTCAATATCCAGCCGCCATGCGTGCTTCAATCCGCTTTCAAGCATCCGTCGACGATCGGCGACGGTCCGTTCGCGGTCGCAGGCGGGATAGAGCGGCGCGCCATCTGGATCGCGCGGCCAAGGCTTCCTCCCGGCTTCGCTGGCTGAAACAAAGGCCCTGACTTCGCCGCGGGTCAAGAACGACGGATAGGCGAGGTCGCGATCGATCAGCGACTGCAATGCACTTTGATATTCGGCAAAGTGCTCCGATTGACGCCGCACCGGCTTTTCCCAGCCGAGGCCGAGCCAGGCGAGATCGGCATAGATGCCGTCTTCGAATTCGGGTGTACAACGCGCCTGATCGATGTCTTCGATGCGCAGAAGAAAGCGACCGTCGGCGGCGCGTGCCATATCGTGATTGAGGATGGCCGAGAGCGCGTGGCCGAGGTGCAGCGGTCCGTTCGGGCTCGGTGCAAAACGGAAGACAGGTTTTTGACGGGGACTGGCAGCCATGCTCTCTTCTGCCACGGATTTTCCGCGTCGACCACCTCGGAGGAGATTTCAGGCATGCATATCATTCGCGGCGAGGCTGATATCCAGGAGGGTCTGGAAGCGCTGCTCAAGCTCGATCGGCGCCTGCAGCAGGTCGCCTCGGAAGCGGGGCCGTTGCCGCTCCGGCTCGTAGAGGCGGGCTTTGCTGGATTGGCGCATGTGGTCGTGTCGCAGTCGGTCTCGCGCGCGAGCGCCGAAGCGATCTGGGGGCGGATATGCGCATCAGGCGAGCCGCTGACCGCCAGGGCCTATGCCGCGTTTCATCCGGAGGCCTGGCGCGAATTCGGCCTGTCGCGCGGCAAGGCAGAGACACTGTCGCGAGTGGCCCTTGCGGTCAACGACGGCAGCCTCGATCTGCAGGCACTCGGTCAGGAAACACCCGAATCAGCAATGGTGCGTCTGACCAGCATCAAGGGGATCGGGCCGTGGACGGCAGAGGTTTATCTGATGTTCTGCGTCGGTCACGCAGATGTGTTTCCGTCGGGTGACGTGGCGCTCCAGGCAGCGGTCGCTGCCGCCTTCGGGATGGAAAAACGGCCGCAGGCCAAGGAGTTAGCGCTGGAGGCGGCGAACTGGTCACCCTGGCGCTCGGTTGCCGCAAGGTTGTTCTGGGCCCTCTACGCGGTTCGTACTCGCCGCGAGGCGGTGCCTATCGGCTGATTGGCAACACCTCCCGAATTTGCCGGTTTGCACTGAATTTATTGGACTTCACAATGCTGTAACATCCGGCCTAATATGTATGTGCAGATGAATCGACCAGGAGGGTTCCTTGACGATTGCAGTCTCCCCCCAGGCCCTGCCGGCGCTCGTCTTGAACGCTGACTACCGGCCACTGAGTTATTACCCCTTGTCGCTCTGGTCCTGGCAGGACGCGATCAAGGCGGTTTTTCTCGACCGTGTGAACATCATCGCCGAATATGATCACTCGGTTTCTTCGCCCAGCTTTTCCATGCGGCTGCCGAGCGTCGTGTGCCTGAAGACTTACGTTCAGCCCTCGCGCAATCCGGCTTTCACCCGATTCAACGTCTTCCTGCGGGATCGTTTCGAGTGCCAATATTGCGGTGCGCATGACGACCTGACCTTCGACCACGTCGTTCCCCGTGCCCATGGCGGCGAGACCACCTGGGTCAATGTCGTTGCCGCCTGTTCGCCGTGCAATCTGCGCAAGGGCAGCAAGCTGCCGAAGCAGGCCCAGATGTTCCCCGCCCAGAAGCCCTATCAGCCGACGGTGCAGGATCTGCACAATAACGGCCGGCTCTTCCCGCCGAACTACCTGCACGACAGCTGGCTCGACTATCTCTACTGGGATACCGAACTGCAGCCGTAAGCGGTCCTGCCCGTTTACTCAGGCCGCCTTGCGAAGGCCCACGAAAGCGATCGCCGCGAGGATGATGCTCGCAATCACATTCCAGCCCGCCATCGAGACGCCAAGAACCCGGAGCGCAGCCTCGGTGCAGGACGGCCCCTTCAGCGTGTTCAATTGCCCCAGCAGGTCGCCTGCCTTCGGCGCGGCAGCGCTGCTGCCGCCGCTTGCGCAGGTGGTGGGGCCTTCCCAGAAATGCCATTCGACGCCGGCGTGATAGACGCCGATGCCGCCGCCTACCACCATCATGATGCCGGCGATGGCGAGCAGGGTCCGGGTGATCCACGAGGGCAATCCGACAAGCGCCGAGATGGCGGCCAGGATGGCGACGGGGATGCCGTAGTAATAGGGCTGCCGCTGCTCCAGGCAGAGAGCGCAGGGAACATATCCACCGATATACTGGAAGCCGAGCGCGGTGCCGATGGTCGCCGCCATGCCGATGGCGAGAAGCGCCGAGTAGCCGAAGGCGGGGCGGGAAACGGGTGCGGTCTGGGTCATGCGAGGGGCTCCGCGGTCAGGCTCAACGTGCGAGCATGTGGAAGGCAATATACAGCAGGATGAGGACAGCAGCGACGACTGCCGCGATCTGGCCGAGCCGCTTCTCGATAAAATGGCGGATCGGTTCACCGTAGCGACGCAGCAGCCAGGCGAGGAAAAAGAAGCGCGCGCCGCGCGCGATGATTGCCGAGATGACGAACAGGCCGAGATTGACGTTGGCGACGCCCGACAGGATCGTCACCACCTTGATCGGCGGCAGATGCGCGAGGCCCGAAGTGACAAGCAGAAGAACGATGGTCTCGTAGGTGACGCCCGACCGCAGCTTGTCGAACGCGTCGAGTTTTCCATAGAACTCGAGGATCGGCTTGGCGACCGTCTCGAACGCATAATAGCCGATCGCCCAGCCGGCGATGCCGCCTAGCACCGAGGCAACCGTTGCGACCAAGGCGTAGCGCCAGACGCGATGGGGCTTTGCCAGCGCCATCGGCAGGAAGAGGACATCGGCGGGAACGAGAAAGATCGAGCTTTCGACGAAGGCGATGACGGCGAGCCAGATTTCTGCCGATGGACGACCTGCCAGCGACATGGTCCAGTCATAGAGTCTGCGGAGCATCCGATCCCTTTCCATGGTGGTGCAAGAGCTTTAGGGGCGGTGAATGTGGCTGTAAATGGTCGCTGTCCTGCGATTGTCCTTCAAATCCAAAATTTTTCGTGATGCTGTGCTGCCCAGACACTCGGTTTTGTCGCAAACTTGTCACGTCACCCGCCTTCGCGCGGCGGCTGGCCCGGTCAGAGCACTCTGACGCATTGCAAAATGCCAGTCCTTTGACAAGCTGAACGTCAGGGCGAATCTTCAGGGCAAGGAAATGAAGTTTTTTGTGATCGAAGGCGGCAAAGGCAACGCCGCCGCGGATATCGTGTTCGAGGTCCACTCGGCAGGACCAGGCGTCAACGATGTCAAGGCCGAGGCGGAGCGGCGGATCAGGGCAAGCGGTTATGAGGACTGGCGGGTGCGGGAATTCGTGACCGGCGCGCCCATGCCATCAGGCCTTAAATATCTAAGAATGCAGATCGATTTCGTCGCCGAAGCGATCTCGCGGCTGGACCGTATTCCCGAGGATTTCCGTTCTGACACATATTGGCCTTCCTTCTGAGATAGAAGCTTAACCACTCCCGTTGACGGGATGTCAGGAGAATCCGTTTACGCATGGCCTTGTATCGAAGCTGGGGGCAGCCATGGAAACCATTGCCATCAAATCGCGTATCATCGTCGCCATGCAATATGACAAGGCGCAGCAACATCTGAGCCTTGAGTTCAGAAACGGTGAGCGCCGCCTTTTTGCCGGCGTGCCGCGCAATGTGGTGATGAAGATGGCGAGGGCAACGTCGCCCGGCGAGTATTACATCGCCAATGTTCGCGCCCAGTTCACGCGAATTGCCACCTGACGATCGACTAAAGCCAGGTTCTTTTCATCCTCCTGCACTCAGGGGTGCAAAAGGGTTACCGGCGTGTGCAACGCATAGCTGGCCACTTGGAAAAGCAATCCTGAAAGCGCCAGCGCAGCCAGACCGAGCGGCATCATCCAATCTTTGTTCAACATGATCTCTCTCCCTTCGTAGGAGATAATAAGCTCTTGCACGCGACGGGCAAGCAAAACCTTAACAAATGGTTAAATCGGCGAGTAGCGCTTTTCTTGAGGATGCGAGCACCCTCATTTTCGTTGCGGATTTCTACTGCATTACGTAACAGTAATTACTTCATTAGATAGTTATTAAGTAAAAATAATAATAAATAATTCTAAAGTTGCCCGCTCCTATGGGACGTCACTTGCCATTGTCCGGATCTAGTGCGTTTACGCGGCGGCTTGCTTGCGCTTGCGCAACAATGGTCAGCAGCGAAAATCGGACTAGCGCTTCGGCACGATACCCAGGCTGAGTACCCACATTTCGCGATAGCAGAAGTCGGGGTCGGAAATCAGACGCTCCGGGTCTTCGCCGATCGCTTTCCATTGGCGATGATCCGCTTCTGGCAAGTCACACCTTCGGGCGAGCCCGGATAAGAATTCGAGATTGTTGCGGATGTACTCGCGCTCCACTGGCCTGAGCGGCTGACGGCGCTCTGCCAGCGTCGTGATGGCCGACACCTTCTCAAGGCCCGCCGCTCGAAACCAGGCCGACACGCGCGTTCCCCTCATGGCGCCGGACATCTGTACGTCATCGGATAGCGCATCGAGCAGACGCCACGTAAGTTTGGGATCCAGCGGCTGATACTGCCAAACCGAAATATCGACCTCCTTCACGGCAACAAGTCCACCCGGCTTTACGACCCGGCGGAACTCCTTGATTGCCCGGGTGAGCTCTTCGTCATTCAGATATTGGATGACGTTCGCGCTCCAAACCGCATCGAACATGCCCGTCTCATAGGGCAGCGCGAGGATATCACCGGTTCGCACGCTTACCGGAGCGGCAAACTGCTGGCTTGCAATCAAGCCTTCAATTGCCTCGACATTTTCCTGGGCCAGGTCCAGAGCCTCAATGTGGCCCCCGGCACCCAGCAATTCTGCCATTAGAGGCAGGAAAACCCCATTCCCTGCACCCGCGTCAAGCACCGACCAGCCGGATCGGATGCCGGTGGCACGAAGCGTGGCATCATACTCGTCCTTTAGCGCCAGGTAATGAACATCGAGATGCCCGCCGGCGCTGAGTTTGTGCCCGGCCGATGTCACTTTTTCGGAATTCGAGGTGTTGTTCATTTGGTCTACCGGGTCCCAGGTCCGAACAACGGCGTTCATCGGCATGGCCTTGGCGCCGGTTGGTCTGCAAATCGACGAAATCCTTGGCCGCTGCGGGTGCCAATGTAGCACGGTGAGGGCCTTGGCGGCAGCCCAATCCCTCGCTGCATGTCCCCGCCTGCGCCGCTCAATGGTATCAATGAATTGGGAGATTTCTGGTGATCAGTGGTGCCCCATGCCGGAGTCGAACCAGCACTTCTTTCGAAACTCGATTTTGAGTCGAGCGCGTCTACCAATTCCGCCAATGGGGCAACGGATACCGACGAGCGGGGTCTCTAGCATGCGATCGGGCGCGCGCGCAAGGCGGGCTTGTGACTTATTACGTGTGTTTTCGGATAGTTGAGGTTGCGCCCGGGGCCTTGTCGGCCGCGGGCGCTTTGGGGCTAGTGGGCGATGGCCGGACCTTTGTTGGTCAGGCCGGATTTGCTGAGCGTGATTGCCAGAATGGCGGCGAGTATGCAGAAGGCGCCGGCGACGAAGAAGGCCGGCAGGTAGCTCTGCAGCTCGGTGCGCGACAGGCCGGCGCCGAATGCAGCGGTTGCTGCTCCCAGCTGATGGCCGGCAAAGATCCAGCCGAAGACGAGGCCAGCCTTTTCAGGACCGAAACGGTCGGCAGCGATCTTCACGGTCGGCGGTACGGTGGCGATCCAGTCGAGGCCGTAGAACACGGCGAAGATCGACAGGCCGTAGAAGGTGAAGTGGCTGAACGGCAGGAACAGCAGCGATACGCCACGAAGCCCGTAATACCAGAACAGCAGCCAGCGATTGTCGAAGCGGTCGGAGAGCCAGCCGGAGCCGATCGTGCCGAAGAAGTCGAAGATGCCCATGACGGCAAGAACGCTGGCCGCGGCAACGGGCACGATGCCGTAGTCGCCACATAGGGTGACGAAGTGGGTCTGGATCAGCCCATTGGTGCTGAGCCCGCAGATGAAGAAAGTGGCAAACAGGATCCAGAAGGTCGAGGTCTTCGATACTTCCTTGAGAATGATGAGAGGCGAGGTCAGAAGCGTCATCAATCCGACGCCCGCCTGCGGCGCCGGGGTGATGTGCGTTTCACCATAGATCGGCAAATTGAGGTCTGCCGGCCGGTCACGCATCAAGGTGAGCACGAAAAGTGCTGCCAGGACGAGCAGTCCGCAGACGAAGACGACGGTGGCGCGCCAGCCGTAGCGCTGGGTCATTTCCGCCATCAGCGGCAGGAAGACGAGCTGGCCGGTGGCCGAGCTTGCCGAGAGCATGCCAACCACGAGGCCGCGCTGCTTGTTGAACCAGCGCGTCGAGACGGTGGCGGCGAGCACCATCGCGGTCAAGCCCGTGCCGAAGCCGACAACGACCCCCCAGAGCACCAGCAATTGCCAAAGCTGCGTCATGAATAGTGAGCCGATGAAGCCGACGCCGATGGTGATCAAGGCGAAGACGATGACCGGGCGCAGGCCGAAGCGGTTCATGAAGGCGGCGGCAAACGGGCCCATCAGCCCAAACAGTACCAGGCGGATAGCTAGCGCCGACGAAATCGCGGAGGTGCTCCAGCCGAATTCGTCCTCGAGCGGCTTGATGAGAACGCCGGGCGCGCCCATTGCACCGGCCGTGACCAGCATGGTGAGGAAGGTGGCGCCGCCGACGACCCATCCGTAATGGATGTTGCGCCGGGCAAGGGACGAGGCAAGGACTGTGGAAACCATGGGGCGTGTTCCAGTGGGAGGTTCAATTCAGCGGGCGGGTTGGGACGGGTGGTCGAAAAGATCGAGTTTGCCGCCGGCAAGACGATTTTGGAGAGTAGATTCTGCGAGCATATCATGCGGGAAGCTGAGCGGAACAGCACTTGCGCTGCTGTTCGGGCCGATGATCGGCGCGGCGCCGCCCGCGTTCACCCGTTCGCTCACGCGGAGACGGCTTTGCTGGCCCAGCAATTTGTAGCGCATGGCATTCTCCCGCCCGGTCAGGTGCAATCAGCGAATTTAGATGATGACCATCATATTTGTTGCTTATTGATGATGGCTGTCATATAAATTGTCAAGCATCAATTTGGAGAAATGCCGATGAGAGTGAGCCGCGAGAAATTCGCCGAGAATCGCGAAAGGATATTGCAGGTCGCGGGCCAGCTTTTTCGGGAGAAGGGTTTCGACGGCATCGGCGTCGCGGAGATCATGAAGGCGGCTGGCCTAACCCATGGCGGTTTCTACGGCCATTTCGACAGTAAGGACGATCTGGCCTGCGAGGCGAGCAAGGCGCTGGTTTCCAAGACCAAGGAACGCTGGCAGGGGATTATCGACGAGGCTCCGGAACCGCTCGATGCATTGCTCGAGCACTATCTGTCGCGTCGCAATCTTGAAAGCAGCAACTGCGTCTTTGCATCCCTGACGCAGGAAGTCAGTCGCCACGGCCCGGACATGCAGTCGACCTTCACGGGCGGGCTGATGGATCTGGCGGCGATCCTGGAACAGGTGACATCGGGCGAAACGCAGGAGGAGCGCCGGCGCAAGGCGCTTGCCAGCCTCTCGGCGATGATGGGAGCGGTCATTCTGGCGCGGGCGATGGATAATCCTGCCCTGGCGGACGAGTTGCTGGCTGCCACTCAGACGGAGCTTTCCTCGAAGCCGGACGAAATTGCCAGTCGCCGGAAATAGCGGCTATTCGCGAAAAGCAAGGAGGCCGCTCGCCTCGACGATCTCGGTGAAGCGGCCATCGGCTGATGCGCGCTTCAATTCCTCGCGTAGCGCCGCTTCGAACTCGCCTGCCTTGTCGCCGAGCGCTTGCTGCGATGTAACGGACATCGAAAAGGCGCGGCCGACGATATCCTCGATATCCAGAACATGTTCGAAGACGATGCCGATCCGCTCGAGTTTGCAGAAGGGCGAACGCAGCAGAACGCTTTCGTGCGGCTCCCATTCCTTACTCTTGCGCTTGACGCGATCGGCGCTGCGCTCTGGTGAGAAAACCTCTCCGAGCTTCTCGACGATGCTTCGCCAGTCCGGTTTTGTCGACACGTGGCGGTCGCCGAAGAGCACGACGGCGCCGCCCGGTTCGATGATGCTGTCAAGGGCGGCCAGGGTTGCCGGACGGTCCATCCAGTGAAACGAGCGGCCCATCGCAACCAGATGCAGCCTGCCGATCTCCGGGCCGATATCATAGGACGACCCCTGGCGGAGTTTCAGGTCGACGCCGGCTTGCCGAGCGCCGTCTTCAGCGGCGGCCAGCATTTCCGGCTCGGGATCCATTGCCGTCACATCGGCGCCGAGCCTGGCGAAGGCTATGCCGAGCTGACCCGGTCCACAGCCAAGGTCGAGCACACGATCGCCGGGCCGCATGCCGCTGCGCTCCGCCACTCGGGCGACGAGGTCCGCCGGATAGGGGACCCGGTAGCGGAGATAGAACGCCGCGGTCGATTGGAACCGGCGGGCCTCAAACGGGACGGTCATCATCGGCAAATCCTCGAATGCTTTCCATGCGTGTCAGGGCGGCGTTGCCCGCGCGACCTTGAAGACCGCCGCGCGACGCCGATTTGAGGCCTCTAGCTGATCGATTTCATTTGAAACCGGCGACTTCGCGCGGGACGTATGGAGCTTCCAGGGTAGCGATTTCTTCAGGTGTCAGCTTGACAGAAAGGGCGGCTACCGCATCGGTCAGATGATGTGGCTTCGAAGCGCCGATGATCGGTGCGGTCACGGCGCTCTTCTGGGCGATCCATGCGGTGGCGATCTGGGCCCGAGGAATGCCGCGGGCGGCCGCCAGCGCACCGACGGCGTCGATGATCTTGCGGTCGGAATCGATCGCCTGGGTGTAGAGCGTCTTGCCGAACTGGTCCGTCTCTTGCCGGGAGGTGCTTTCGTTCCAGTCGCGGGTCAGGCGGCCGCGCGCGAGCGGGCTCCAGGGAATGACAGCTATCTTCTGGTCCTCGCAGAAGGGAAGCATCTCGCGCTCTTCCTCGCGATAGAGCAGGTTCAGGTGGTCCTGCATGCTGACGAACTGTGTCCATCCGTTGAGGCGGGAAATATAGACCGCCTTGGCAAACTGCCAGGCATACATCGAGGATGCCCCGATATAGCGGGCCTTGCCCGCCTTGACGACGTCATGCAGCGCCTCAAGCGTTTCCTCGATCGGGGTCGTGTGGTCGAAGCGGTGGATCTGGTAGAGATCGACATAATCGGTGCCGAGCCGTCGCAGGCTGTTGTCGATCTCGTCGAAGATCGCCTTGCGCGACAGGCCGGCGCCGTTTGGGCCGGGACGCATGCGGTTGAAGACCTTTGTCGCAAGCACGATATCGTCGCGGCGAGCGAAGTCCCTGATGGCGCGGCCGACGATTTCCTCGGATGATCCGTCGGAATAGGTGTTTGCCGTGTCGAGGAAGTTGATCCCCAGCTCGATTGCCTGCCTGAGCAGCGGGCGGCTCGCTTCCTCGTCCAGCGTCCAGGCATGGTTGCCGCGATCGGCCGCTCCATAGGTCATGCAGCCGAGGCAGATGCGCGACACCTCAAGGCCGGTCGAGCCAAATTTCACGTATTCCATCGACGTTCTCCGTCCTGTTGTCGATCCGATGCAGAAGCGCCGCCAATTTGAAGAAGGCAGAGTCCGTCCATCATCTACATCAGGTTAGCCGAGTTCCGCCTCGGCGATTAGCTCAATAATTCGTGATAGGCTTTGAAGGGATGCTAATAACTTGCATGGCGAATGTGACAGATTTGCAAAACGCTTTGCCTTATTGCGCGTAGGGGTATTAGCTGCAGTGCAGCATTTGGCGGACTTTAGGTATGAAACTTCCCTTCGGCGAGAATTATAACGCCCTCTATCGTGATTTCTCTTGGCAGATGCCGCAGACGTTCAACATCGGGCATGCGGTAAGCGACGCCTGGGCCATCCGTGAGCCGGACCGGGTCTGTCTCGAGCACTTCAATCCGGCCGGCAATCACGCCAGCATGACCTATGGCGAGTTGGCGGCACGCTCCGCTGCATTTGCCAATGCCCTCACAGCGCTTGGCATCAAACCGGGAGATCGGGTGGCGCTGCTGCTGCCGCAATCGTTCGAGACCGTGATTGCGCATGCGGCGATCTACAAGATGGGCGCAATCGCCCTGCCGCTGGCGCTGCTTTTCGGGGGCGAGGCCCTGGAATACCGGTTGAAGGTGGCGGGCGCCGTTGCCGTCGTCACCAACGCGTTCGGCCTTCTGCGCATAAAGCCGATCCGCGCGAAGCTGCCCGATCTCGTGCAGGTCATCAGCATCGATGGGGCCGAGGCTGGCGTTGAGGATTTTACGACGCTTGTCGCCGGCCACTCTTCCGAGTTTCCTATTGTCAATACGGGGCCCGACGATCCGGCTCTGATGATCTTTACCTCGGGAACAACAGGGCCGCCCAAGGGAGCGCTTCATGGTCATCGCGTGTTGCTTGGCCATATTCCCGGCATGCAGTTCGCCCATGAGGGCTTTCCGCAATCCGGGGACAAGGTCTGGACGCCGTCCGACTGGGCCTGGGCTGGCGGATTGCTCAATGCGCTGCTGCCGAGCCTCTTCCTCGGCGTACCCGTCGTGTCATCGCCGGCGCAGAAGTTTGACGCGCATATGGCGTTTCGCATCATGACCGAGATGAAGGTGCGCAACGCCTTCATTCCGCCGACGGCGTTGCGGCTGCTGAAATCGGTCGACAATCCGCTGGCATCCTATGACCTGCAGCTTCGCACAATCGGTTCGGCCGGTGAGGCGCTTGGGCGGGAGACGTTCGAATGGGCGCGGTCGACGCTCGGCGTGACCGTCAACGAATTCTACGGCCAGACGGAGTGCAATTTCGTCATCTCCTCCAGCGCCGCCTTCGGCGTCAGTCGCGGTGACGCGACCGGAAAGGCCGTCCCCGGCCATCGTGTCGCAATCGTGGACGGAACGGGCACCGAACTGCCTGCCGGCGAGACCGGGCAGATCGCCATTCACCGCCCGGACCCCGTAATGTTCCTCGGTTATTGGAGAGACGCGCCGGCGACCGATCAGAAGTTTGCCGGCGACTGGCTGCTGACGGGTGACCTCGGCTGGCAAGACGCTGAAGGCTACATCACCTTTGTCGGCCGCGACGACGATGTCATTACGTCTTCCGGCTATCGCATCGGGCCAAGCGAAATCGAGGACTGCCTGACCGGACATCCGGCGGTGCAGCTTGCTGCGGCGGTGGGCAAGCCCGATCCGGTGCGTACGGAGATCGTCAAAGCCTACGTGGTCCTCGTGCCGGACCAGCAACCGAGCGAGGCGCTTGCCGGCGAAATCCGCGACTGGGTCAAGACGCGGCTCTCCATGCACGAATATCCGCGTGAGATCGAATTCGTCGCGGCTCTGCCCCTGACGACCTCTGGAAAAGTGATCCGCCGCCTGCTCCGGGATCACGCCGCCGCAGAGGCGGCCGGAACTATCTTCCCGTAAGCGACAGGATCTTTTCGCGGAGCCGCCTCGCGACATTTCGCGTGCTTCGATACATGTGCAACTGAGCGGCCGCCTGACGGACGTCGCGGTCGCTATTTTGCGTCAGTCCGATCACCAATGTCCCCATGTCCTCGCGTTCGCGCCAGAAGCGGCTCATGATCGGGTGGTCCGGTATCGCGCAGCTATCGGAGCGCACGATGTTGGCGTCGTCCAGATGCCACTCGGTCAATTCGCCCAACAGCAGCTTGCCGGGCGAAAAACGGGCATAGTCTTCGTTGAAGGCGGTCTTCCAGGTATAGGCCTCGCCGCCCATCATCAGAACGATCATCGATGCGATCGCCTTGCCATCGAGGTCGAGGCTATGGATGCGGACCGCGTCGATAGCAGCCAGATTGGAGATCGCCTCGCGTGCGAAGGCCGCGTGGTGCCGGTCGAGCAATAGAGCCGTACGTTTCTTGCCTTTCCAGCCGCGCGATTCCAGCGACAGGAACTCCTCCATCCGCCGGTGGATATCCGCCGGCTGGCGGGCGACATTGTAGGTAACTTCGCCCTGTTGCTCCAGCAGCCGACGCTGGCGCCGCATTTCTCTCAGATGCGATGGCGCAATCGCGTTCTGGAGATAGACAAGCGCATCCTCGGCGCTCTGCAGCATCGGACGCTGGTATGGATTGGCGACCGTGACGGGCAGGTTCCGACCGATGGCGACGACCTTGATCATCTGCACGAAGCGGCCGTTCAGTCTAACATCCGGCAGCACCAGCGTCGTCGGCAAGCGAGCATCTGGCTTCGCCAAGGCCTCCAGCAGGTTGTCGAGCGTCTCGGCTGCCTCTTCGGCGTCGACGAGCGGCGTGCCGAGCGGACCGAAGGTGTTCGACCAGACGCGGATGATCGAGGGGCCGACGGCAAAGCCCGGCCTCTCGATCGAAAAGGGCATCAGCAGCCGCATACGGCTGCGCTTTTCCCTGTTGTCGCGGATCAAGGCAAGCTGCACCCGGCGGTCGTCCAGCCGCGGCATCGCCGGTGCCAGAACGCCGCCGGAAAAGAAGACGTTCGGCTCCATGGCGCGGTTCGAGAGAAAATCGAGCTCATCCTGCAACTCGTAACCGAGCTTCGACGGATAGAGGCACAACTCGCGGCCCGGCCGGCCGACTTCAACACGCGTCTCGGCGTGCGGCGCGTCGAAATGCAACGAGGCAAGCTCGTGCATCATCGGGTTTGCCTTGCTGTTGGTGCTTTCGCTGAAGGGGCGGCGCGCCATTATCTCTGAGCCTCGGCATTCGTGGTGGTGAGCGATGGTCGGGCAAAGGCGAATAGCACAATCCCAAGCGCGCGTCGGACGGCGATGTGCAACAGCAGCGCTTCCACGCCCATGGCGGATGCCGTGGCGATCGCCGCGCCCTCGATACCGAAGTGTGGGATGAGAGCCAGGTTGAGACCGATGCTTGCCGCAAGCGTTACGGCATAAAGGGAGGCGCAGAGCTTCTGGTGGCCAGCCATCATCAGCAGCATTTCGCCGGGGCCGACCAAGGCCTTGGCGAGAATGCCTGCCAGAAGGATTGCCATCACCACGTGTCCGGCTGCGAACGCCGCGCCGAAAAGAGAGAGCAGAAATTGACCAGCTGCAAGCACGGCAAGGCCGACGCCCAATGCGGGCCAGAATGTCCAGCGGGTGGTTTCGGCAGCGAAGGCGGCAAGCTTTACCCGATCGCCTTCGGCAATGATTGCCGAGAAACGCGGGCCGGCGGCAGCCTTTACCGAGAAATAGACGAAGTGGACGAGCGCCATGGTCTTGGCGGCGGCGAAATAGACCGCAACCTTTTCAGGCGGCAAGAAAATGCCGACAACGATAACGTCGGAATTGGTCAGGAGGTATCCGACGCCTTCGATCAGGAAGATCGGAAAGGCAACCGCCATCCAGGGTGAAAAGGTGATGGTTCGCGGGCCGGTCGCATAGCGAACGCGGAGCCGCGTGGTGACGGCGAGATACTGCACCAGCGTCGTGACGAATGTGGCAGCAAGCGCCGCCGCGATTGCCGTGATCGCGGCATGGGGCGCGCCGCCGAGAACGGCAGCCAGCATGAATGCGAGGATCAGCGTCGGGCGGATGAGGAAAGTGGGGCTCAAGGCCATGACCGGCCAGTGGTTGGCGCGTGCCGTTCCATCGAGCACGTCGCCAAGCGCTATCATGGGCATCAGAAAGAGGCCAAGGAAGACCGGTATCACGTAATAGTTCTCGATCATGCCGCGAAGGAGATAAAGCGCTGCGATGCCGACGATCGCGAGGCTTCCGGCCGAGGCAAGCGCGAAACGTCGCGCCGTGCTCGTCAGGCCGCGAACGAGGTCGTTGGCGCCGGCCGCGCGGTATTCCGGCAGGAAGCGGATGATCGCCGTGTGGAAGCCGAGGCAGGACAAATTGCCCAGCAGGACCATCAGTACCCAGACGAAAACGAAGATGCCGTATTCGAATCCGCCCATCATTCGGGCGAGAACCACTTGCGAGACGAAGGCTAGGGCGGCGCTGCCGATGCGGATGACGAAGGCGATCAGCGCCATCCTCTGCGAGGCCGCTTGTTCGTTGCTGGCGGAAAGCAACGTCGACAGTTTGGCGATGAACGGCAACAGCGATGCGCGCAGCCCAGAGGGCAGCATTCTTCCTGCTGTTTCGATGACCGCTGTTATCAACGCGCAATACTCTGAAGGCAGTCCTGACCAGAGGCCCAGTCTTGGCAGATCAGGGTTAAGAAACGGTTGCCCGAACGGGGTTCTATAAGGGTGGATTAAAACATCGATGGATAATTTAAACTGACATGCGCTTGCCAGAAAACAGAGCCGAAACGTAAAAATGCCGCCCTGCGGCGGCATTTTCAGACTGGAAGCACCCTGTGGTGGCGCCTAGACGATTTCCGGCTCGAAAGCGCCGTGGCAGTGCTTGTATTTCTTGCCTGAGCCGCAGGGGCACGCCTCGTTGCGCCCGACGCGGCCCCAGGTTTCCGGCCTGTCCGGATCCCGGTTTTCCGGAGCGACGGCGGTATCGCTTACCGACGTGATCCGCGCAAAATCGTCTTCGCCGGTCGAAGCATCCAGGTGGTGCCCATGCATGGGTGGCGGCTCGGGTTGCTGAGGTTGCTGGACGAGTTCGACGCGCGACAGCTGAGCCGTGACCGCCTGCCGGAGATTGTTGAGCAACGCCTGGAAAAGCTCGAAAGCCTCAGCCTTGTATTCCTGCAGCGGATCGCGCTGGGCATAGCCGCGGAAGCCGATGACGGAACGCAGGTGGTCGAGGTTTACGATATGCTCGCGCCAGAGACCGTCCAGCGTCTGGAGGATCACCGAACGCTCGACGTAGTGCATGATCTCGGGGCCGAAGCGCTCGGCCTTTTCCGCGGCTGCCTTGTCGGCGGCTTCGGTCAAGCGGGCGCGGATGTCGTCCTCGCCAATGCCCTCTTCCTTGACCCAGTCTTGAATGGGAAGATCGAGATCGAGGAAGTTGGCGACGTCTGCCTTGAGGTTGGCGGAATCCCACTGCTCGGCATAGGCCCGCTCGGGAATATACTTGTTCACGAGATCGTCGATGACATCGTGACGCATATCCCCGATGGTCTCGGAAATATTCGTCGCTTCCATGAGTTCGACGCGCTGCTCGAAGATCACCTTGCGCTGATCGTTCAGGACGTCGTCGTATTTCAGAAGATTCTTGCGGATGTCGAAGTTGCGGGCCTCGACCTTCTTCTGAGCGCGCTCGAGCGCCTTGTTGATCCAGGGATGGACGATCGCCTCGCCTTCCTTCAGGCCCAGCTTCTGCAGCATCCCGTCCATGCGGTCGGAGCCGAAGATGCGCATCAGGTCATCCTGGAGCGACAGGTAGAATTTCGAGCGGCCCGGGTCACCCTGGCGGCCGGAACGACCGCGGAGCTGATTGTCGATGCGACGGCTTTCGTGGCGCTCGGTGGCGATAACGTAGAGACCGCCGGCGTCGATCGCCTTCTGTTTCAGAACCTTGATTTCCTCTGCGATTGCCTGGATTGCGGCATCACGTTCCGGACCGGGCTCGACCTCGCCAAGCTCCCGTTCGACGCGCATTTCAAGATTGCCGCCGAGCTGGATGTCGGTACCGCGGCCAGCCATGTTGGTGGCGATGGTCACGCCGCCGGGTACGCCGGCCTGGGCAACGATGTAGGCTTCCTGTTCGTGATATCGCGCGTTGAGGATCTGGAAGTTGGTGAAGCCTTCCTTGCGCATGCGCTCGGCAAGAAGTTCGGACTTCTCGATCGACGTGGTGCCGACGAGAACCGGCTGACCGCGCTTATGCGCGTCGAGAATGTCGGCGACGATCGCCTTGAACTTCTCCTCGAAGCTCCGATAGACCTCGTCGTCCTCGTCGATACGCTTGATCGGCAGGTTGGTAGGCACCTCGATGACGTCGAGGCCGTAAATGTTGCCGAACTCTTCCGCTTCCGTCGACGCCGTACCGGTCATGCCGGCAAGCTTGTCGTACATACGGAAATAGTTCTGGAAGGTGATCTGCGCCAGCGTCTGGTTCTCGGGCTGGATCTTCACCCTCTCCTTGGCTTCAAGAGCCTGATGCTGTCCGTCCGAATAACGGCGGCCCGGCATCATGCGGCCCGTGAATTCGTCGATGATCACGACTTCGTCGTTGCGGACGATGTAGTCCTTGTCACGCTGGAAGAGCTTGTGGGCCTTCAACGCGTTGTTGATGTGGTGGACAATCGCGACGTTCTCGATGTCGTAGAGCGCATTGCCTTTCAGAAGACCCGCCTCGCGAAGGATCGTTTCGAGCTTCTCGGTGCCTGCCTCGGAGAAGTTGGCCGAGCGCTGCTTCTCGTCGATCTCATAATCTTCGGCCGTCAGAAGCGGAATGAAGGCGTCGATGGTGTTGTAGAGCTCGGAGCGGTCGTCGAGCGGGCCGGAAATGATCAGCGGCGTCCGTGCTTCGTCGACCAGGATGGAGTCCACTTCGTCGACGATCGCAAAGTAATGTCCGCGCTGCACCATCTGCGCGCGCTCGTACTTCATGTTGTCGCGGAGATAGTCGAAGCCGAGTTCGTTGTTGGTGGCGTAGGTGATGTCGCAGGCGTAAGCCGCCTGGCGTTCTTCGTCGGACATTCCGTGGACGATAACGCCTGTGGTCAAGCCGAGGAAGCCATAGATGCGCGCCATCGTCGCCGAGTCGCGCTGGGCGAGATAGTCGTTGACGGTGACAACGTGGACGCCCTTGCCGGCGAGCGCGTTCAGATAGACCGGCAGGGTCGCGACGAGGGTCTTGCCTTCGCCCGTCTTCATCTCGGCGATGGCGTTCGAATGCAGGATCATGCCGCCGACCAGCTGTACGTCAAAAGGTCGCATGCCAAGAACGCGCCGCGAGGCCTCGCGCGCAACTGCGAAGGCTGGAATCAGAAGATCGTCGAGCGTCTTTCCGTCCGCAAGCTGCTGGCGAAACTCCACCGTCTTTGCAGCCAACTGCTCGTCGGACAAAGCGCGCATGGCTTCTTCCAACGGATTGATCGCATCGACGTTGGGCTGAAATGCCCGAACCCGTCGCTCGTTGGCCGAGCCAAACAACTTTCGGGCTATTCCACCAAAGCTGACCATATGACTGGTCCTTTCTGAATTTACATCCTGACGTTTCCGCAATAGCCGTCCCGAAAAAATCAGCTGATTGCTTTGAAACGTCCGGAAACTGTTCTGGACGCGAGGTTGCGTGACAGATAAGAGGGGGGTCGATTGATGTCAACGGGATTGGCCGATACACAAAGGCCACATTCTGATGGTGAAGGCTTTTTTCCGGCCGGTTTCACGTGTGCTGAAGCTGGTGAGAACACCAAAGGGTTTATTTATGTCGAGCTACCACAAACTTGCCGCGGTTGCCTTCGCAACCTTTGTCGTATTCCAGGCTCCGGCTTTTGCTGCCGATAGCAAGGATGCAGTTGTCGCCAAGGTAGGCGATCTTGAGATTCACCAGTCGGAACTCGACCTGGCTGTTTCGAACCTCGATCCGCAACTTGCTCAGCTGCCTGACGACCAGAAGAAGGTCGCAGCCCTGTCTGCCGCCATCGACGTCAAGCTCCTTGCCAAGGACGCTCTTGCCGAGAAGCTCAACGAAACGCCTGATTTCAAGACCCGCATGGCATATCTTCAGGATCGCGAACTTCACAATGCTTATTTCAAGAAGCATGTCGTTGACGTGGTCACGCCGGAAGAGGTGAAGGCGCGCTATGACAAGGAAGTTGCCGCTCTTCCTAAGCAGGAAGAAATCCACGCTCGTCATATCCTGGTAAAGACCGAGGACGAAGCCAAGGAAGTCATCAAGGAACTCGACGCCGGCAAGGATTTTGCAGCTCTCGCCAAGGAAAAGTCCACCGATCCGAACAAGTCGGACGGCGGCGATCTCGGCTATTTCGCCCGTGGCCGCATGGTCAAGGAATTCGAGGATGCCGCGTTCGCGATGCCGGTCGGCTCCTATTCGAAGACGCCTGTGAAGACCGACTTCGGCTATCATGTCATCAAGGTCGAGGACAAGCGCGACGCTCCTCCTCCTCCGCTCGATCAGGTCCAGGACCAGGTCAAGCAGCTGGTCATGCGCGACAAGTATCTTGAGCTGCTGGCCAAGGCGAAGGCAGCTTCGAAGGTCGAGATCTCGGACCCGGCGCTTGCGAAGGGCTATGAAGACGCCAACAAGCAGCAGCAGCCGGGTGCCGCGCCTGCGGATGCCGGCCAACTTCAGCCGCAGCCGCAACAGTAAGACAAATCCATCAGGGCCCGGTTTTTCCGGGCCCTTCACTATCAGGTAGCGCCATGTCCGGTTCCGTATCTCCGCTCGCACCCAAGACCTTTGCCACCATGCCGGCGTTGCGCGGCGTGCGCATGGCGACCGCTTCCGCCGGGATCAAATACAAGAACCGGACGGATGTGCTCTTGATGGTGTTCGACAAGCCGGCCTCGGTTGCCGGTGTCTTTACCCGTTCGAAATGCCCGTCGGCGCCCGTCGATTTCTGCCGCGCCAACCTGCCGCACGGGTCGGCACGCGCCGTGGTCGTCAATTCGGGCAATGCCAACGCATTCACCGGTCTGAAGGGCCGGCAGGCAACCGAGCTGACGGCGAAATCGACTGCTGTGGCAGTCGGCTGCAGCGAGAACGAGGTCTATCTGGCTTCGACAGGCGTGATCGGCGAGCCGCTGGATGCAACGAAATTCTCTGGTGTGCTTGGTTCGATGCATACCGAAGCGACCGGCGATTTCTGGTTCGAAGCCGCCAAGGCGATCATGACGACCGATACCTATCCGAAGGTGGCCACACGCAGCACCGATATCGGCGGCGTCACGGTGACCATCAACGGCATCGCCAAGGGGGCCGGCATGATAGCGCCGGACATGGCGACCATGCTCTCCTTCGTCGTCACCGATGCCGACATCGCGCCTGCAGTGCTGCAATCGCTGCTTTCGGAGGGCGTTGGCCCAACTTTCAATTCGATGACCGTCGACAGCGACACCTCCACGTCCGACACCCTGATGTTGTTTGCCACGGGTGCCGCGGCGGCTGATGGACAGGTTCGCGTGGAGCATGCCGGCGATGCCAGGCTTTCCGGTTTTCGCGCGGCGCTGAACGACGTTCTGAAGGATCTTGCCATCCAGGTGGTTCGAGACGGCGAGGGCGCGACGAAGATGCTGGAAATCACCGTCACCGGCGCCGAGAGCGATGCCGCTGCGAAGACCATCGCACTGTCGATCGCCAACTCGCCGCTGGTCAAGACCGCTGCCGCCGGTGAAGACGCAAACTGGGGCCGCATCGTCATGGCTGTCGGAAAGGCTGGCGAAATGGCCGATCGGGACCGGCTGGCGATCTGGTTCGGCGATGTGCGCGTTGCCGTCAACGGCGAGCGGGATGCTTCCTATTCCGAGGAAGCCGCTTCCAACGTGATGAAGCGGCAGGACATTCCCGTGAAAGTCGACCTTGGTCTCGGCAACGGCCGGGCGACGGTCTGGACCTGCGACCTCACGAAGGAATATGTTGCCATCAATGGCGACTACCGGAGCTGATTGCCTTTGATACCTGCTCAATCCCCAATGAATTACCTGCCGCTGGTGCGCAGGCTCGAAGCCGTCGGCTTTCGGGCGTGGCCGGCCTCATCCGTTCAGTACGACGGGAGCTGGCAGGTAAGGCTGACTGCAGGCCATCCTTCGAAACGACTGAACTCGATCGTTCCGCTCGATCCCGCCGACCACCGGGATGTCGAGATCAGGCTTGAAAAAGCCCAGCGCAAGTTCGAAGCCTATGGCCGACCACTGGTCGTTCGTGAAACTCCGCTGGCGCCGCCTCTCCTGATGGACCTCCTGCGCCGGGAGAACTGGCAATGCTTCGAGGAAACGATCGTCATGGTCTGCGACATCGCCCATCTCGATCTGCCCGATACGCTCGATCACCTGCCGAGCCATGACGTCGGCCGCTATGTCGATGCCAATCTGCTGGTCGATCTGGCCGACCCGGCGCTGAAGCCGGCGCTTGCCGAGGTCGTCAGCGGCATCAAGCCGCCGTCCGGGCTTTTCGTCATCGAGGACGCGGAGGCCGGACCGGTGGCGACGACGCTTTGCGTTCAGGACAACGACCTAGCCGGCATCATGTCGCTTTCGGTTGCGCGCGAATTCCGCCGCAAGGGGTTCGCCGTCGAGATCCTCGCCGCTGCGCTTCGATGGGCACGGACGCGCAGCGCCAAGACTGCGTGGCTGCAGGTTACCGCCACGAACGCGCCGGCCCTGGCGCTCTATGCCCGCTTTGGCTTCCACGAGGCCTATCGCTATCGGTACTGGCGGCCGGAGAATGGCGCATGACCAGCGCTGCACGCGGTATACTGCTTGTTGCCGCTTGCGCGCTGATCGACGTCGATGGCCGCATTTTGCTCGCTCAGCGCCCCGAGGGGAAATCGCTCGCGGGGCTTTGGGAGTTTCCCGGCGGCAAGGTCGAGCCAGGGGAAACGCCTGAAGAAACGCTGGTGCGCGAGCTCGACGAAGAACTCGGCATCACCACGCGGATCGCCTGCCTCGCGCCGCTCACTTTCGCCAGCCACACCTACGAGACATTCCATCTGCTGATGCCTCTCTATGTCTGCAGGCGGTATGAAGGCATCCCGGCGGGACGGGAGGGGCAGGCGATAAAATGGGTCCGGCCGCAAGCCCTCCGCGACTATCCGATGCCGCCGGCCGATGAGCCGCTCATTCCCTTTCTTCAAGACTTGCTCTGAACCGATATCGCCCTGTTATCTTCAGTAATTATACTGTGCCAGATCCATCCCGGGCGATTTGCCTGTGGATGTTAATGGATCGTTTAAGACCTTCTGGCAAAGATCGTACTCAATCAAGCGGTTGGTGTGTGTGTAAAGAGGCTTGACATGATGGATGACGATTTCTGGAAAGCTGTTCGTGAAAAGGAGCAGTCTTCCTTCAAATCGCGTAGGACGGGTGCGCTGAATATTGCCCTGCTGTTTGGAACGGCAGCGGTCGCGCTTTCGCTTATCCTGACGCCCATGCTGTCCGACAAGTCCAAGTCGAGCGTCCTGGCCAGCGCGCCGGATTTCGACAATATCACGACAGGTTCAATTCCAACGACATCCGAGAACGGCAAGCGCTACACGATTCGTCGTAGCGTGCTCCAGCAGGAGCCGGGTTCGGTTTGCGTCGTTCAGGGATATGGTAGCGATAGCGGCTGCTGAATAATTGGCCGTCGATCGGATGCCGTGGCATCGGGTTCGTTGGTTTTGTGGGGAAATCGGGGCCTGATCGACATGGGGATGCTGACGCGTTTTTTTAAGGATACGGCCGGCGCGACGGCCGTCGAATATGGCTTGATCGCTGCCTTGATTTCGGTGGCGATGATGGGCGCGCTGGGCCTCATCGGCAACAATATCAGCAACATGCTCGTGGGCGTCGCGAACAAGATGACCTCGCCGTAACCAGGCGGCGCGCGGTCCCAAACTATTGCTTCAGTCTATGCTCGTCGACCTTCAGGGCGTCGGCAAGTCGTGCCTTGGCGGAGCCAGGCTTCAGCGGCTTCTGCTGGCTCTCGTGCGGTGTCCAGCCCGAGGCATAGATGACCGAGAAGGTCGCTCGGATCCGCCCATCCGGGTCGGAATAGCGCTCCGCGTAGATTTCCGCTGCTCTCAGGAAGAATGCCCTCGTCAGCGGCCTGCGGCTGCGGTCGGAGAGCGGATTGGCCATACCCATCGCGCGCAGATCCTTCATTAGCGGAAACAGCGAGGCGTAGCGGACCGTGTAGCTCTCGGCGTCGATGACCGGCAGCGCGAAACCGGCGCGTTGCAGCAAGCCGCCGACGTCGCGGACGTCGGGAAATGGGATGACGCGCGGGCTGGCACCGCCGGTCATTTCTATTTCCGTTGCCAGCAGCACGTCGCGCAGTTCCTGCAATGTGCCGCTGCCGGGGATGGCCGCGAGAAAAAGCCCATCCGGTTTCAGCGCACGAGCGACCTGGATGAAAACGCCTGGTGTGTCGTTGGTCAGGTGCAAATTAAGCGGCGACAGGACAAGATTGACGGAGGCCGGCTCCAGCGGCAGCTTTTCGGGGTAGGCCAGCGTCAGGGTTTCGCCCGGTGCGGCAAATGCGGCATCGCTCTCGATGCGGGTCATATGGCCGATCTTGCCGGTCGCGATCGCTTGGCGCGCGGCGACGCCGGTGGCGCCATGCAACTCGACCGCCTCGTCGAACCTGCGCTCGACGACGGAAAGACGCTCTGCCAATTCTGCGGCGGCTATGTCGAGGAGAAAGGCTGCTTTCGGATCGCCCTGAAGCAGCGCGCGGCGTCGGTTGGCTGCAATCAGCCCTTGATCGAATACGATATCCATCGCGTCTTCCTGCATTTCCCAAGCTCCAGGGCCGGCTCCGTGCCCCGGTTTTTCCTTTCGCAAAGGCGCCAGGAAGGAGCTAATGTCAACCATATGGGGATGATCAAAACCGAAATCACGGCGTCGGCGTTGCGGACGATATTGCGGGCCGGCCTGATGCGACCCTGGACGCTGCTCGCCGATTTGCTCTATCCGCCCACTTGCGCCGGATGCGGCGTTTCGACGGGCCTGCATCGCAGCCTCTGCCCGAAATGCTGGTCGTCCGTCCGCTTCATCGAGCGGCCCTATTGCGAGGTGCTCGGCAGCCCGTTTTCCCATGATCTAGGGTCCGGGATATTGAGTGCGGAGGCGATCGCCGAGCCGCCGCCCTTCGATCGGCTGCGCTCGGCTGCCGTCCACGACGGCGTCATCCGCGATCTCGTGCATGGTCTCAAATATCGCGACAGGATCGACCTTGCGCCGATGATGGCGAGCTGGATGCTGCGGGCGAGCGACGGTGCCATTGCCGGTTGCGATGGCCTCATTCCGGTGCCGCTTCATCGGACACGGCTGTTTTCCCGCAAGTTCAATCAGGCGGCGGAACTTGCCCGCCATCTCGGACACCTGTCGGGCAAACCGTTGCTTGCCTCGACGCTTGTCCGCATCAAGCGGACGAGCCAGCAGATCGGTCTCGGCGCGAAGGCCCGCGAGAACAACGTACGCGGTGCCTTTGCGATCGCCAGCGGCCGCGATAACGATGTCTTCGGCCGGCGTATCGTTCTTGTCGACGACGTCTACACGACAGGCGCGACCGTTGCTGCGGCGACCCGTGCACTCAAGAAGGCAGGAGCCACCGATGTTACGGTTTTGACCTTTGCAAGGGCGCTCGGCGTGCTTATATGACAGGAAACCTGTCTTTCCTCTTCGGAGTTGATTATGGCATCCGTCGTTATCTATACGCGTGAATTCTGCGGTTATTGCGCCCGTGCGAAGGCTCTTCTTCAATCGAAGGGCGTCGAGTTTGTCGAACACAATGCGACCTACTCTCCAGACATGCGCCAGGAGATGATCGGCAAAGCCCATGGCCGCGCGACTTTTCCGCAGATATTCATCAATGAACAACATGTCGGCGGCTGCGACGAGCTGCATGCGCTCGATCGGGCCGGCAAGCTCGACCCGATGCTGGCGAACTGAGGAGCGATCATGACCTTCAAGGCAGCCGCAATCCAGATGTGCTCCGGCGTCGACCCCGAAAGGAACGCCGCCGATATGGTTCGCCTCGTCGGCGAGGCTGCGGCCCAGGGTGCGGTCTATGTGCAGACGCCAGAGATGACCGGTGCGGTCCAGAGGGATCGACCCGGCCTGCGGGCAGTTCTCCGGGACGAGGCCAACGACATCATCGTCAAGACCGCGGCGGACCTTGCCCGGGAGCTCGGCATCTTCCTGCATATCGGATCGACGGCGATCGCGCTCGATGACGGCAAGATCGCCAATCGCGGCTTCCTGTTCGGACCGGACGGCGTGCTCGTCAACCGCTACGACAAGATCCACATGTTCGACGTCGATCTCGACAATGGCGAGAGCTGGCGGGAGAGCGCCGTCTATCGTCCGGGCTCGGAGGCGCGCATCGCCTCGCTGCCCTTTGCCGAGCTGGGTTTCTCGATCTGCTACGACGTGCGTTTTCCACAGTTGTTCCGCGCCCAGGCGGTTGCCGGTGCTGAGGTGATGACCGTTCCCGCAGCGTTCACGAAGCAGACCGGCGAGGCGCACTGGGAGATTCTCCTGCGGGCGCGCGCCATCGAAAACGGCCTTTTCGTCATCGCGGCGGCGCAGGCCGGCGTTCACGAGGATGGGCGCGAGACCTTTGGCCATTCGATGATCATCGATCCCTGGGGCAAGGTGCTGGCATCGGCCGGCGGCACCGGTGAAGCTGTCGTCGTGGCAGAGATCGACATCTCGGCGGTGAAGGCTGCCCACGACAAGATACCCAATCTGAAAAATGCCCGCGAATTCTCGCTGGAAAAGATCGCGGCCCCGGCGTCTGGAGGCGTTGCCGCGTGATCCGTTACGCATTGAGCTGTGACAATGCCCATGAGTTCGAAGGATGGTTTTCCGAGAGCGCTGATTTCGGCCGCCAGGTCGAGAGCGGCTTTCTGACCTGTCCCGTCTGCGGTTCGTCGGCTATCTCCAAGATGCTGATGACGCCGTCTGTTTCCACGGCCCGCAAGAAGCAGGAGCTGCAGACGCTTGCGATGGACGCGGCGCAGAAGGAAACGATCGCCAAGTTCAAGGAGGCTGTTGCCGCCATCAAGGCCAACGCCGAGGATGTCGGCACGAAATTTCCGGAAGAGGCTCGCAAGATCCACTATGGCGAAGCCGACGCTCGCGGGATTATCGGACAGGCCACGCCGACCGAGGCTCGTGCCCTGATCGACGAAGGCATTGAAATCGCAGCAATTCCAACGCTGCCGGATGACGTGAACTGATATGGGCGGCGCCCGACGGGGCTTGGCCGGTCAGCGCGGCATGAATATTTACGTGACGAAGCCCCACTTGGCCTTCACCTTCAAATAGCCCGCTGGCAGCAGCGTTACGCCGACGGGATATTCTCAATCATATCCCGTCGCCTGAAATGTAGCACGACCCCACGGGCGGGGGATTTATCGACTGCTTCACACGTCCCGCTTGGCCACCATCATGTAGTTCACGTCCATGTCTTTCGACAAATGCCACTGGTTGTGCAGCGGATTGAAGAAGACGCCGGTGCGGGCGATGATTTCCATGCCGCCTGATACGAGCGGCTTTTCGATCTCTTCCGGGCGCACCAGCTTTTCATATTGATGGGTGCCGCGCGGCAGCCAGCGCAGGACGTTTTCCGCAGCGAAGATCGCAAGTGCCGCCGCCTTCATCGTGCGGTTGATGGTGGCGACGAACATCAGCCCGCCGGGGCGCACCATCTTTGCGCAGGTCGCAAGGAAGAATTCGACATCGGCGACATGCTCGACGACTTCCATGTTGAGGACGATATCGAAGGTTTCACCGGCTTCTGCCAGCTGCTCGGCGGTGACGGCGCGATAGTCGACCGTGATGCCTGACGCTTTGGCGTGCGTCGAGGCGATGCCGATGTTTTTCTCCGACGGGTCGGCGCCGACGACCTCGGCTCCCATTCGGGCAATCGGCTCCGACAGGAGGCCGCCGCCGCAGCCGATATCGAGCACGCGCAAGCCTTCGAGCGGCCGGGGCGACCTGGCGTCGCGGCCAAAGTTTTCGGCGACGCGATCGCGGATATAGGCAAGGCGGACCGGGTTGAACTTGTGCAGCGGCTTGAATTTTCCCGTCGGGCTCCACCATTCGGCTGCCATCGCGGAAAAGCGATCCACTTCGCCCTGGTCGACGGTAGTCTTTGCCTGATCTGGGGCTTTGGCCTTTGGTATCCCCGCCGGTTCGCTCATGGTCTGGCTCCTTGTCTAGTGACGATTGAAGTCGGACGATCGGGCGAGGAAGTCAAGGGGCGGGAACAACCGCGGCTAATGTCCAGGTCCTCGCCTTGACGGCGCGGTCGAAATGCACCCCTTTCAAGGGCCGCCCTTCGCGCATTTCGGAGATCCTCTTGATCTCCGCCTGGAAGGCCGCAAACAGTCGATCGTCGCCGAGAATGATGCAGAGGGGAAGATTGACACAGGCACGGCCGGAAAGACCGAGAGCCTGTTGGGCACGCACATGGCCCATCTGCCGCTCGGAGGGGATGGCCGGCCCGGTACATTTGCCATCACGCCTGCATTTGCGGATCCGGCATGCGAAGTAGGGTGTGAGAAGCATGGTGGCCGCGACACGGCAGCGCGCCTCATGATGGGCGGCTCGCTCTTTCTCGTAGGCGCTAAAATCAATATTGGGGGTCGTCTTGCTCATCGCCTTGTTCCCTGTGGTTTGTCCTGGGTGAGAGACTCGTCCCCCGTTTGCGCACCGACTTTCGGCCACGCGATGGAATCCATCCGTGTTTGAAGAGAATGAGATCGGCCGGGACACATCGAATGCCCTGGGTGTTGAATAGTTTAAGTGACACTCGATGTGCCCCGTTCGGTGGTTTTTATCCGCAACTGCAGATCCTCTGGGAGATGGCGCGGTTGTCGCCATCCCGTATGTGCCAATGCAGGGCACGCCCCGCCCTGTTTCAGGCGGGAGGGGATCGTTTTCTGCGGACCCATCCTGAAGCGCCCCGCGTCAAGGCCACCCCAGAAAGCACCGGCCCCACCTCGCCGGCAACGCAGACCGGTGTATCCGAGGGTGGAACGCGGAGAGTATAGGCACGGGCGGAGGGAGCGGGGAAAACGGCGATGTGATTCCCTTGAAAAGATTGACGGACGGAGCCACAACGCCCTCCTCTGTCAGCTGCGCTGACATCTCCCCCACGGGTGGGGAGATTGGAGGATGCCGCGCCCTCGGCATATTGATCTCCCCCCTTGTGGGGGAGATGTCGGCCCGGCCGACAGAGGGGGGTCTCCAGGCGTGAGCTATCTTAATCAACGCAGAATCTCAACAAAGCGCCTCTCGCCGTGCCGCCCCCTCATCGCCTCGCTGTGCTCGGCACTTCTCCCCGAGGGGAGAAGGGGCAGATGCCGCGCCCTCGTCAGATTGATCTCCCCCCTTGTGGGGGAGATGTCGGCCGGGCCGACAGAGGGGCGTCTCCAGGCGAGGGTCGAATGGCTGAACCGGAACAGCCCGTTGGGAGGGGCACGGCAGCCAGCATCCCCATTGCCTCGCCTTCACAAACTCGCTATGAGACGCCGCAAATTGGCGTTTTGGTTTTCGGGATGTTTGGGCATGGTGAAAGCCATGGTTTTCACGGCCTCGACGCAGACCGAGCGATAAGGTTTTCGGGCGCTTCGGGCAAGAAGCATCCAGCATGGGTACCGGTAGAGGCTAATGGCACGCATTGTGATGAAATTCGGCGGCACGTCCGTCGCAGACATGGACCGCATTCGCAACGTCGCCCGCCATGTAAAACGCGAGGTCGATGCCGGCCATGAAGTCGCGGTCGTCGTTTCCGCAATGTCCGGCAAGACCAACGAGCTCGTCAGCTGGACCCGCGACGCCTCGCCGATGCACGATGCGCGTGAATATGACAGCGTCGTTGCGTCGGGCGAGCAGGTGACTTCGGGGCTGCTCGCGATTGCGCTGCAGCATCTCGGCATCAATGCGCGGTCGTGGCAGGGCTGGCAGATTCCGATCAAGACCGACAATGCCCATGGGGCGGCACGCATCCTCGAGATCAACGGCGACGAGATCGTCCGCCGGATGGGCGAGGGGCAGGTTGCCGTCGTTGCCGGCTTTCAAGGTCTCGGGCCTGATAACCGGATTTCGACGCTTGGGCGTGGTGGTTCCGATACTTCGGCGGTGGCTATTGCTGCTGCCGTCAAGGCCGATCGCTGCGACATCTATACCGATGTCGACGGCGTCTACACGACCGATCCGCGCATCGAGCCCAAGGCGCGGCGCCTGAAGAAAATCGCTTTCGAGGAAATGCTTGAAATGGCATCGCTCGGAGCCAAGGTATTGCAGGTGCGCTCGGTCGAGCTTGCCATGGTCTTCAAGGTCCGCACCTTCGTGCGCTCATCATTCGAGGACCCCGATGCGCCGGGCATGGGCGACCTCTTGAACCCGCCCGGAACGCTGATTTGTGACGAGGAAGAAATCGTGGAACAGGAAGTAGTCACCGGCATCGCCTATGCCAAGGATGAAGCCCAGATATCGCTCCGGCGCCTGGCGGACCGGCCGGGTGTATCGGCTGCGATCTTCGGACCGCTCGCCGAGAACCACATCAATGTCGACATGATCGTCCAGAACATCTCCGAGGACGGGTCGAAGACCGACATGACCTTCACCGTGCCGTCGGGTGACGTCGAAAAGGCGATCCGGGTGCTGTCGGAGCACAAGGGCGGTATCGGCTACGATGTCATCCAGCACGAATCGGGCCTGGTCAAAGTCTCCGTCATCGGCATCGGGATGCGTTCGCATGCCGGCGTTGCTGCGAGCGCTTTCCGTGCACTTGCTGAAAAAGGCATCAACATCAAAGCTATCACCACCTCGGAAATCAAGATTTCCATTCTTATCGACGGTGCTTATGCTGAACTCGCAGTCAGGACTTTGCATTCCTGCTACGGTCTGGATAAGAGTTGAATAAGCATCGGGCGATGTAGACCGTAACGGGCAATCGTTTCGGCCTGCCCACTCCGGCGTGATTTCTTGATTTCGGGAGTAGTGACGCAATGAGAGACCTATCCGGCGGTCCACGCGTTCTGCTCAAGCGGCTGCGCGAACTGATGGCGGAGCCGCTCGAGCCGCAGGAGCGCCTTGACCGGATCGTTCGCCAGATCGCCAGCAACATGGTCGCGGAAGTGTGCTCGACCTACGTGCTGCGCGCCGACGGCGTGCTCGAACTCTACGCCACCGAGGGCTTGAACAAGGACGCCGTCCACCTTGCGCAATTGAAGATGGGGCAGGGCCTTGTCGGCACCATCGCCGCGTCCGCCCAGCCGCTCAATCTGTCCGATGCGCAGTCGCATCCCGCTTTCCGCTACCTGCCTGAAACGGGCGAAGAGATTTTCCATTCCTTCCTCGGCGTGCCGATTCTTCGGGCCGGGCGCTCGCTTGGCGTTCTGGTCGTGCAGAACAAGGCCAGCCGGACCTATCGCGACGAGGAGCTCGAGGCGCTCGAGACGACGGCAATGGTACTTGCCGAGATGATCGCCACCGGCGAACTGAAGAAGCTCACGAAGCCGGGCCTCGAGCTCGATCTTACCCGATCCGTCACCATCGACGGCGACAGCTACAATGACGGCGTGGGTCTCGGCTATGTCGTGCTGCACGAGCCGCGCATCGTCGTCACCAATCTTCTGAACGAGGATACCGAGAAGGAAATCCGGCGCCTCGCCGATGCGCTCGGGAGCCTGCGGATATCTATCGACGACATGCTGTCGCGCCGCGACGTGTCGATGGAGGGCGAGCATCGCGACGTTCTCGAGACCTACCGCATGTTTGCCCACGACCAGGGCTGGGTGCGCAAGCTTGAAGAAGCGGTGCGCAACGGCCTGACGGCGGAAGCTGCCGTCGAAAAGGTGCAGAGCGACACCAAGGCGCGGATGATGCGCCTGACCGATCCTTATCTTCGCGAGCGGATGCATGATTTCGAGGATCTGGCCAATCGATTGCTGCGCCAGCTGACCGGCTATACCGCGAAAACCGCGGCCGAGGGCTTTCCGAACGACGCGGTGATCTTTGCGCGCGCCATGGGCGCCGCCGAACTGCTCGATTATCCGCGCGCCAATATTCGCGGGCTCGTGCTCGAAGAGGGTGCAGTCACCAGCCATGTGGTCATCGTGGCGCGGGCGATGGGTATTCCTGTCGTCGGCCAGGCGGCGGGCGTCGTGGCGCTGGCGGAAAACGGCGATTCAGTCATCATCGACGGGGACGAGGGGCACGTGCACCTGCGGCCGATGGCGGATCACCAGCGCTCCTATGAAGAGAAGGTGCGGTTTCGCGCCCGTCGGCAGGAGCAATTCCGGGCGCTGCGCTCGGTCGAGCCGGTCACCAAGGACGGGCAGCGCATTTCGCTGCTGATGAACGCCGGGCTGCTGGTCGACCTGCCGCAACTTGCCGAATCCGGCGCGGAGGGCATCGGCCTCTTCCGCACCGAGCTGCAGTTCATGATCGCTTCGACCATGCCGAAGTCCGAGGAGCAGGAGAGTTTCTACCGCAATGTCATAAAGCAGGCGGGCGGGCGCGTCGTCACTTTCCGCACGCTCGATATCGGTGGCGACAAGGTGGTGCCGTATTTCAGGGGGCATGAGGAAGAGAACCCGGCGCTCGGATGGCGGGCCATCCGGCTGTCGCTCGATCGACCGGGGCTGCTACGGACGCAGCTTCGCGCCATGCTCAAGGCGTCGGCGGATGGCGAATTGAAGATGATGGTGCCGATGGTCACGGAGGTTTCCGAGATCAAGGCGGTGCGCGAGCTGCTGCAGAAGGAAGTGCAGCATCTCTCGCGCTTCGGCCATGCGCTGCCGCGCAAGCTGCAGTTCGGCGCGATGCTGGAAGTGCCGGCGCTGTTGTGGCAGCTCGACGAGCTGATGGATGCGGTCGACTTCGTCTCGGTCGGCTCGAACGACCTCTTCCAGTTCTCGATGGCGGTCGACCGGGGAAATGCCCGCGTTTCCGACCGCTTCGACGTGCTCGGCCGGCCGTTCCTTCGCATCCTGCGCGACATTGTCCGGGCGGGCGCCAGAAACAAGACGCCGGTGACGCTCTGCGGCGAGCTGGCGGGTAAGACGATCTCCTCGATGGCGCTGATGGGCATCGGGTTTCGTTCGGTGTCGATGTCGCCGGCCTCGATCGGCCCGGTCAAGGCGATGCTGCTCGGGCTCGATGTCGGTGCGCTCTCCAAGGTCATGGAAGAGGCGCTCGACGATACGCATTCGACGAGATCGATGCGCGAAATCCTTGTCGAGTTTGCCGAGAGCCACAATATTCCGCTCTGAAAAACTCAAGAAGAATTCAGAAGCAATAAAAAGAATTGGAGTGAAGGGTGGCAACACTTCCCGTTGAAAAGATGCGCGAGCTGGAGCGCCGCTTCGGCGAGATCGAGGCCCGCATGTCGGCCGGTCCGCCTGCTGATGTCTACGTCAAGCTTGCATCGGAATATTCGGAACTGCAGCCCGTCGTCGCGAAGATCCGCGACTACGAGAAGGCGCTTGCCGAAATGGCGGACCTCGAAGCCATGCTCGCCGACAAATCGGTCGATCGCGAGATGCGGGATCTGGCCGAGACGGAGCTGCCTGGGGTCAAGGCAAGTATCGAGACGCTCGAGACCGATATCCAGATCCTGCTGTTGCCGAAGGATGCCGCCGACGAGAAGAGCGCGATCCTTGAAATTCGCGCCGGCACCGGCGGCTCCGAAGCGGCACTGTTTGCCGGCGATCTCTTCCGCATGTACGAGCGGTTTGCGTCTGTTAACGGCTGGAAGGTGGAAATCCTCTCGGCCAGCGACGGCGACGCCGGCGGCTACAAGGAAGTCATCGCGACGATCACCGGCAAGGGCGTGTTCTCGCGGCTGAAGTTCGAATCCGGGGTTCATCGCGTGCAGCGGGTTCCCGATACGGAAGCCAGCGGCCGCATCCATACGTCGGCGGCAACCGTCGCCGTCCTGCCCGAAGCCGAGGAAATCGACATCGAGATCCGCCAGGAAGACATCCGCATCGATACCATGCGCTCGTCCGGCGCCGGCGGCCAGCACGTCAACACGACGGACTCGGCGGTGCGCATCACGCATCTGCCGTCCGGCATCGTTGTGACGAGCTCGGAGAAATCGCAGCACCAGAACCGTGCCAAGGCGATGCAGGTTCTGCGCTCGCGGCTGTTCGACATGGAGCGCCAGCGCGCCGACAGCGAGCGCTCGGCCGACCGCAAGAGCCAGGTCGGCTCCGGCGACCGGTCAGAGCGGATACGAACCTATAATTTCCCGCAGGGACGGATGACCGACCACCGCATCAACCTGACGCTCTACAAGCTCGACCGGATGATGGAAGGCGACCTTGACGAGGTGGTCAATGCGCTGCTCGCCGACTATCAGGCAAGCCAGCTGGCCCAGCTCGGCGCGCAGCAATGAGCGGCGCAAGCCGGACGATCGCCGAGCTCTTGAAAGACGCGCGCAACCGGTTTGAAGATGCTGGGCTTGATGATCCGGCCGTCGAGGCACGGGTGTTGATCTCGGGGTTGCTCGGGCTGTCTTCGACCGATCTCGTGACGCGCGGCAACGAGGCCGTCGCGGACGAGCAGGATCAGGCGGTTCGAGCGGCTATCGAGCGTCGCCTTTTGCACGAACCCGTGCATCGCATCCTCGGGGAGCGCGAGTTCTACGGACTGCCGCTCAGGCTGTCCCCGGCAACGCTGGAGCCGAGGCCCGATACGGAAATCCTTGTTGACAGCGTGCTCGAACATGCGCGACGTCTTGCATCGATGCATGAGAGTATCCACATATTGGATCTCGGGACCGGCACCGGTGCGATCTGCCTGGCGCTTCTGAGCGAATGCCCGCAGGCGACCGGAACGGGCAGCGACATTTCGCAGGAGGCGCTTGAGACCGCAAGGGCGAACGCCGAGCGCAATGGCCTTGGAGATCGGTTCGCAACCGTTGAAAGCAACTGGTTCGAGGCCATTCACGGTCGATTTCATGTGATTGTCTCAAATCCGCCCTATATACAGTCGAGTGTCATCAGCACTCTCGCTCCAGAAGTGAAGATGTTTGATCCTTCAGCAGCACTCGATGGCGGCCAAGACGGCCTTGATGCATACCGGGCAATCGCTGTGGATGCGGGTCGTTTTTTGCATCAAGACGGTGTTATCGGCGTGGAGATCGGCTACGATCAACGTGTCGCGGTAACGGCAATCTTTGAAGAGCAGGGTTTCACCCTGATCGAAGCTGCCCGCGACTATGGTCATAACGATAGGGCGCTGTTGTTTCAGCAGAAAGACTAAAGATGGCAAACGGCGGCCGCGTTTCGGGCTTTGTTGCCATAGCGAAGAAAAGGCTTGGATTTCCTGAGGAAGCGATATAGGTTGCGCTCACGCGTTGGGCAGCCGGAGATGAATGGAGATTCGTTCTTTCTTTGGAAGCCTCGGGGTCCACTCTCTTGAAAGAGTGTCGAAGGTTGAAAACAACCCAATGCGTGATTCAGTTAATCTGACGTAGTGTAGCGGCAGACGGGCATAGTCCCAGTTTGCTTGCGGCACGCAGGCCTTGGCGCGGCGTTTTCCGGCCACGGCGGCAGGTGCCGCGCAAATTCATCATAACAAGAGAATTCAGGTGAAGGATCTATGAGGCCAGGACAGCAGAACAAGCGCGGTCGAGGGCGTGGCAACAACGGCGGCGGCAGCGGCGGAAGCAGCAACAACAGCAGCAACAATAACAACAATTTTAACCGCAAGGGCTCAAACCCGCTGACCAGGACCTACGACAGCTCCGGTCCCGACGTTAAAATTCGTGGAACCGCGCAGCATATTGCCGAAAAATATTCGACGCTTGCCCGGGATTCCCACAGCTCCGGCGACCGCGTCATGGCGGAAAACTATCTTCAGCACGCTGAGCACTACTATCGCATCATTGCCGCCGCTCAGGCGCAGATGCAGGAACGCTTCCAGCGTGACGACCGTCCGGAATTCAACGATCGCGACGGCAACGAGCGCGATATGGATGACATGGACGGCGGAGACATGGACGACCAGCCAATGTCCCTGGAACCTGCCTATCGCAACCCGCCGCAGCCGCAACAACAGCGTGAGCAGCAGGAGCCCAGGCAGCAGCATGAGCCGAGGCAACAACAGGAGCCCCGACACCAGGAGCCCAGGCAGCAACAGCCGAGGCAACAGCAGCACCATCAGGTCGCAGCTCCGGCACCTGCTCCTGAAGTGATTGATGGAACCGGGCCGCAGCCTGTTATCGACGGGATTCCGGCAGAGGTCGCGATTGGAGAAGAGACCCCTTCTGCTCCTCGCCAGCCGCGTCGTAGAAACCCGACGAATCGTCCGCGTCGCCAGCCGCGTCTGACTGCCGAAGGCGATGACGCCGGGGCTGAAAAAGGCGGCGAAGATTCCGGCCCACCGGCCCTTGCCGACGTGACTTCCGAATAGAGCAGGTGAGAATCCCGGTCCTTCCGGGGTCAGACTGGCTTAAACCACGGCTCCTCAGCTCGCCGTCATCCTCGGGCTTGTCCCGAGGATCTGCCGTAGCTCATCCGATCGCAGATGCTCGGGACAAGCCCGAGCATGACGGAAGGCTGGAAGTCTTGCCAGCTGCGTCTGACTGCCGAAGGCGATGACGCCGGGGCTGAAAAAGGCGGCGAAGATTCCGGCCCACCGGCCCTTGCCGACGTCACCTCGGAATAAGTTCCCTCCGGGCTTAGCGCCCTGGTTCCATGAACAATCAAAAACCCCGGCCTGGCCGGGGTTTTTCGTTGTTTGCGCTCTTTAAACATTCAAAGTCGTGACCCATATCCTGCGATGAAGTTGCTTGGCCGCAAATCTTAATGCGGGACAAGCGGGGCCAGCCTTTTCAGGGGGCTCGATCTCAATCATCGTTCCGCGCCATAATGGGCGGAGCGATCCGTGGAGGTACGATATGGATATCGAAAAATACTCGGAGCGGGTTCGCGGTTTTCTGCAATCCGCACAGACCAATGCGCTGGCTCAAGGCCACCAGCAATTCGCGCCCGAACATGTGCTCAAGGTGCTTCTGGACGACGATCAGGGCATGGCAGCATCGCTGATCGACCGTGCGGGCGGCGACGCCAAGGCGGCGCGTTTCGCCAATGACGCGGCTCTTGCCAAGATGCCGAAGGTGTCCGGCGGCAACGGGCAGGTCTATCTTTCACAGCCACTCGCGAAGGTTTTCGCGACGGCGGAAGAGGCGGCAAAGAAATCCGGCGACAGCTTCGTCACCGTCGAGCGCCTGTTGCAGGCACTGGCGATGGAATCGAGCGCGTCGACATCGACGACCCTGAAGAACGCCGGCGTCACGCCGATTGCGCTCAATCAGGTGATCAACGACATTCGAAAGGGCCGCACAGCCGACAGTTCCAACGCGGAACAGGGCTTCGAAGCCTTGAAGAAATATGCCCGCGATCTGACGGCCGAGGCCCGCGAAGGCAGGCTCGATCCCGTGATCGGCCGCGATGACGAAATCCGCCGCACCATCCAGGTCCTTTCGCGGCGCACCAAGAACAATCCCGTTCTGATCGGCGAGCCCGGCGTCGGCAAGACGGCGATCGTCGAGGGACTGGCGCTGCGCATCGTCAACGGCGACGTGCCGGAATCGCTGAAAGACAAGAAGCTCATGGCGCTCGACATGGGCGCACTGATTGCCGGTGCAAAGTTTCGCGGTGAATTCGAGGAGCGGCTGAAGGCCGTGCTCAACGAAGTGCAGTCCGAAAACGGCGAGATCATTCTCTTCATCGACGAGATGCACACGCTGGTCGGCGCGGGCAAGGGCGATGGCGCGATGGACGCGTCCAACCTGCTGAAGCCGGCGCTTGCGCGCGGGGAGCTGCACTGCGTTGGCGCGACGACGCTCGACGAATACCGCAAGCATGTGGAAAAGGACCCGGCGCTCGCCCGGCGTTTCCAGCCGGTCATGGTCAACGAGCCGACCGTCGAGGACACGATCTCGATCCTGCGTGGGTTGAAGGAAAAATACGAGCAGCATCACAAGGTGCGCATCGCCGATGCCGCGCTGGTTGCGGCTGCGACCTTGTCGAACCGCTATATCACCGACCGTTTCCTGCCTGACAAGGCCATCGACCTGATGGACGAAGCCGCGGCACGCCTGCGCATGCAGGTGGATTCCAAACCGGAGGAGCTCGACGAACTCGACCGTCGCGTCATCCAGCTGAAGATCGAACGCGAAGCGCTGAAGAAGGAGACCGATCAGGCTTCGGCCGATCGGCTGGAGCGGCTCGATCTCGAGTTGACCGGTCTCGAAGAGGAAGCCGACGCGTTGACCGCCCGCTGGCAGGCGGAAAAGCAGAAGCTCGGGCTTGCCGCCGACCTGAAGAAACAGCTCGACGACGCGCGAAACGAACTGGCGATCGCCCAGCGCAAGGGAGAATTCCAGCGCGCCGGCGAGCTCACCTATGGGGTGATCCCGAAGCTCGAGAAGGAACTTGCCTCCTCCGAGGCGCAGGACGGAAAACGTGATTCGATGGTCCAGGAGGTCGTGACCCCCGACAACATCGCCCACATCGTCTCGCGCTGGACCGGCATCCCGGTCGAGAAGATGCTCGAAGGCCAGAAGGAGAAGCTTCTGCGCATGGAAGACGAGTTGGCAAAATCCGTGATCGGCCAGGGCGACGCCGTCCAGGCTGTGTCGCGGGCCGTTCGCCGCGCCCGCGCCGGGCTGCAGGATCCGAACAGGCCGATCGGCTCGTTCATCTTCCTCGGGCCAACCGGCGTCGGCAAGACGGAGCTGACGAAGGCCCTGGCCCGGTTCCTGTTCGACGACGATACCGCGATGGTTCGCATGGATATGTCGGAATACATGGAGAAGCACTCCGTTGCCCGGCTGATCGGTGCGCCTCCGGGATATGTCGGATATGAGGAAGGTGGGGCGCTGACTGAAGCGGTTCGCCGCCGGCCCTATCAGGTCGTGCTGTTCGACGAGATCGAAAAGGCCCATCCCGACGTCTTCAACGTCCTGCTCCAGGTGCTGGACGACGGACGGTTGACGGACGGGCAGGGGCGCACGGTCGATTTCCGCAACACGATGATCATCATGACCTCGAACCTTGGCTCGAAATATCTGACCAATCTTGGCGAAAACGATGACAGCGATGCGGTTCGCGAACTGGTCATGAACGACGTCCGCGAACATTTCCGGCCGGAGTTCCTTAACCGGATAGACGAGATCATCCTCTTCCACCGCCTGAAGCGGGAGGAGATGGGCGCGATCGTCGATATCCAGCTGAAGCGGCTGGTCACACTGCTGTCGGAACGCAAGATCACGCTCGAGCTTGATGACGATGCCCGCAACTGGCTTGCCAACAAGGGCTATGATCCGGTCTACGGCGCGAGGCCGCTGAAGCGCGCGATCCAGAAATACGTGCAGGATCCGCTCGCAGAGCAGATCCTCTCGGGGCAGGTGCCGGAAAATTCGGTGGTGAAAGTCACCAGCGGCTCCGACCGCCTGCTGTTCCGGCCACGTCACGCGGTCGGCGAAGCGGCCTAATGGCTTTGGCCAAGGGGATGGCGGCTTCGATGCCGCCATTCGTCTGTTGAAAAACCAGGCTCGCTGATTGGCGTCATCCTCGGCCTTGTGCCGAGGATCTGCTGTTTTGCGACGACATCAGGCGTGGTAGATGCTCGGGACAGGCCCGAGCATGACGCGGGTGGTTTTACTGCTTGCTCGCAACCTGCTTCGACTTCTCGTCGCTGAGAAGGCTGTCGATGCGCGTTCGTTCCTGCTCGAATTTTGCCAGCGCCTCGCCGTCCAGCGATTTGCCGCCCGGCAAGCGTATGCGAAGCGGATCGACCTTGGTGCCGTTGACGATCAGCTCGTAGTGAAGATGCGCGCCGCTGGCGAGACCGGTCGCGCCGATAAAGCCGATGACCTGGCCCTGGACCACCTTGGCGCCGGGGACCACGTTCTTGGCGATGGCGCTCTGGTGATTGTAGGAGGAAACGTAGCCGTTGGCGTGGCGGATCAGGGTCTGGTTGCCGAAGCCGCCCGAGTCCCAACCGGCTTTTTCGACGATGCCATTGCCGGCGGCGATGATCGGTGTGCCGCGGGGCGCTGCCCAGTCGACGCCGGTGTGCATGCGGGCAAAGCCGAGGATCGGGTGACGGCGCATGCCGAAGCCCGAAGTAAAGACGCCGTTCGGAACGGGATTTCGCAGCAGGAACTGCCTGATGCTTTTGCCGTCTTCGTTGAAGTAGTCGATCGAATGGTCATCCGGATCTTCGAACCGATAGAAGCGGGTGACCGTGTCGCCAAAACGGGCGTTGACGTACAGAAGCTCGCTGTCGGCGGTCGCCTTGCCATCCTTGTCGGTGACGGAGAAAAAGGCCTCTAGACTGTCCGTCGGCTTGAGCTGGGCCTGGAAGTCGACGTTGCTGGCGAGCAGCTTGACGATCTGGGCGATCATCTCCTTGGTCATGCCGTAGCTGAGCCCAGCACGATAGACGCCGTCATAGACACGCGGCAGGTCGCGGCCGACCGAACTCGGTGGCGCATCACTGTCAAAGGCGGTGGCGATCGCATCCAGCGTCGGCGGCTCCGATCCGGCAACGAAGTTACCGGCGTCGTCCTGCGCGATGGTCAGCAGATGTCTGCTGCCGCGATAGATGCTGGCGCGGATAATGCTCGCGTGTTCGCCTTTCTGAATGATGCCGATACGCAGGACGTCGCCGCTATCAAGCGTCGAAGAGCCGAAGAGCGGCTCGATCCGGTCTGCAATGTCTGACGCGTCGGACTTAGGATACCCGGCACTGACCAGTGCATCGGAAATCGGCGTCCGCTCGCGCACGGGGATGATATCGTCGGCATATTCGGGCATTTGCGATGTCACCTGCTCCGGCGCCGAGACCGACATGTTCTCCTCGACGATCTTGGCCGCAAGGCCGGCCGTCAGATCGACATCGTTGTCATCGGCGGCGAAGCGGCGCGGGTCGACATAGTAGAGGGCCGAGAGCTGGGTATTGCCGTCCGTCAGGATCGAGCCGTTGGAGCGGACGTTTTCCTCGACCTCGTCCAGCGACATCGAGCCGGCGAGGGGGAAAGGCTGGTCCTTCAGCGGAAAGGGGATCGTCTTGAGGCTGACTTCGGATTCCACGTCCGAGCCGTAGAGGGCGCCGGTATGGTTGACGGCGGCCGGGATATTGTCGTCGGCCGAAAAGATGGCCAGAGGATCGAAGGCCGGATAGTCTTCCGAGGTGACGTGGTTGGCGGCGAGCGCCATCTTCACATGAGCGAAGGGCTGGCGGCGAACGACTTCCTTCTCGCCGTCGCGCACGACGGTCGAGACTTCCAGGATACTGCGGTCGGAGGGTTTGGCGGCAATGGCGTTTGGCACCAGGCGTCCACCGCGGCTGACGGTAGTGTCCTCGCTGCCGCCACGGCTGCTGGCAGCGTCTGCGGCCGCATAGGCCTCCGCGGGTATGGCGAGCTGCTGGCGTCCGTCGAGGGCGGCAAAGAGAGCCACGCCCATCAGCACGCTCGAGGTGATGCCGGTGAGGAAGGTGCCCGAGAGCCAGCGAAGCGATACTTCACGCCGATCAGGCGCGCGTCTGCCGTCAGCCAGGATTGGCGGCTCATCGCCGAGCGATCGGAGCATCATCTTGTCCGTCAGCATGCCAATTCCGGTCCGGTTCCTTCATATGGTGACGCAAAGCTGGGCGAGAGATGTGCATATTTATCGCCGACGAGTCAAATTTAGGGCCGGTCGCAGCGAAGGCGTGGACCTCAGCGAAACGCGGCCACCCAAGGCAAGAGCGCGCAAATGCCATCGATCGGGCGCGCTGCCGGAATGGGCAATATCATTCGCGTGCCTATATCACGGCAGTGGAGGGGCTTCGTCGCGGCGCTTTCGCCCGAACGGATGCCTCCTTCAGTCGCCGAGCAGGGCATGTTTTCCACAGCCGAAAAAATTCCGTTTTATATCAATGGCTTGTAGAATTTTTCTATTTTTTAAAAATGCCGTGTTGACTAGTTCGCAGGCTAGGGTCTATAAGCCCGATCACTGACGAGGGCGGCGGCGCTGCTGGCGACGAACTGCTTCGTTCTAGGGTTTCTTGAGAAACTGATGGACGGGACTGGGGTGATTTGCTGGAAGGCGGTTGTCTCGT
>NZ_PCDP01000020.1 GCF_003240585.1 Arminella tubonensis | reverse complement strand
GATGCCTGTATCGCGTCCCTTCAGCGCCCCGCGGCGCAAAACGGGATCAAATCGCTGATCGAGCGCGGTTTCCACAAGCCGGGGGATGTCGAACACCGACTTGGATACCATCTCGGGCGGCTTCCAAACTAGCAGTTTCACGCCGATCCGAAACGGCTTGCAGTCCAGGCTCTTGATCGTCCAGATCCCCATTGACCCAACCATGGGGATCTGCGTTTGCAGCGAAATATTAAAAGGATCGAAGGGAAATATCGTGCGCAGCCTTCGCTGTCAGAAGCGAGGTGCAAGCTCTTGCCACGTCAGTTTCCTCCGGCAGGGGCGATCCTCGTATCCCCAGCTGACCGCATTACACGGATCGCAGTTAGAGCCATCGATATTCGCCACCCCACTTCGCTGGCGGTGGCCACGACGTATCGCGAAATCGAGGCGACCGGGTTAACGCTGGCTCCGTGGATCGCCGCCGACGTGAATCCCACGAGGACAAACGTGGTGGCGTTCACGAGTCCTTCGCATTCGATGATCGTCAACACCCGGCTCGGAACCGGAAACGTGCTTGCGATTGCAATCGGGGCAACCGGGTCCGGGGGAGCGACGATTGCTCCGAGCAGGACCCTACTCCCCATCCGGTCCCGAAAAGTACGTTGAGGACAGCGCGACGCCGACCACGGCTCGCGTCCGTCTGCGCCAAACGGGCGACCCGCTCTTGCGGTCTCTCGCCACGGATGTTGCTAAAGTTGCTTCAACAGTTCCTGGGCACCGGCAGTCGATGAGGCCGGATTTTGCCCGGTGATAAGGCGACCGCCGGTTATGGCAAAGCTTTGCCAGTCTGCGACCTTTTCAAACTTGCCACCCAGCCGTCGAAGCTCGTCCTTCACGAGGAAAGGAACTAGATGCGTCAGATGCACGGCCTCCTCTTCTGTGTCGGTGAAGCCGGTCACCCGCTTGCCCTTGACCAGAGGCTGGCCCTTGTACTGGAGATGACGAAACACGCCCGGGGCATGACAGACGGCCGCAACAGGCTTGCCGGAATTATAGAAATCCTCGATGAGCGAGATGGACGTCTTGTCCTCCGCCAGATCCCACATCGGGCCATGACCCCCGGAATAAAAGACGGTATCGAAGTCGGCCGCTTTGACATCGGCGAGTTTGACCGTATGGGCAAGCACGGTTTGAGCGGCCTTGTCGGACTTGAAACGGGTCATCGGCGGCGTCTGGTTTCCCGGCTCATCGCTCTTCGGATCGATCGGAGGCTGGCCGCCCTTGGGCGAGGCAACGGTCACGCTCGCGCCCGCGTCCATGAAAACATAGTAGGGCGCCGCGAACTCCTCGAGCCAGAAACCGGTCCTCCTGCCGGTATTCCCCAGCGTGTCGTGTGACGTCAGAACCATCAGGATTTTTTTGGCACTCATCGCTCTTCCTCCTAGTGACAATCTATTGCGCCAGGAGCCTCACGCCCCTGTCCGCGAAATTGAAAGTCTGCGAAAAAGCGAGGGGGGGCCATTGTACGAAGGTGTCGCCGATACGCTGGTATCATCTTTCGATCACAGCAAGAACCGGCCACCCGATCGGTCGTCGAGACAACACGGCGCTGACCCGCTGATCGTGCCCGCTGCGATGATCGAAGATCGCCTTTCCGGCGCGCAGCGAGAATCGCAGACCGTGTCCTCTTCTAGCCGTTTCAGTCCAAGACCGCGCTCTTCGGGCAATCGTCACGCTACGGAAAATGGATACTCAACCATGACGGCAGGAGCCGTCGACCAATTGATTGGAAGAGATTGGATGGACGCGATCGTTCAGGAATTTTCGAAAGCGGCGGAGCGGCCGTCGAGAGACGAGGCCGAGGAAGCGGTACGCACTCTAATTCGCTGGGCAGGAGACGATCCCGGTCGGGAAGGCCTTCAGGATACTCCTCGCCGTGTCACCAAGGCCCATGGAGAACTTTTCGCTGGGTATCGCGAACCCGCGGATGATCCATTGGCGCGGACATTCTCGGATGTCGGCGGATATCAGGACATGGTGATCGTCAAAAGCATCCCGTTCTTTTCACACTGCGAACACCACATGCTGCCGTTTCATGGGCATGTTCATATTGGCTACCAGCCTGCGGGACGTGTCCTCGGCCTTTCTAAATTTGCAAGGCTGGTGGAGATATTCGCACGCCGTCTGCAGACTCAGGAAACGATGACCGCCCAGATCGCACAATCCCTTGACGACGGCCTGCGGCCGCTCAGCGTCGCGGTCGTGGTCGAGGCCGAACATATGTGCATGTCGATGCGCGGCGTCAAACAACGGGGCGCGACCACTTTGACGATGACGTTCAAAGGAGAGATGCGGCATTCGGTATCGCTGCAAGCGAGGTTCTTGTCCGAGGTCAGGGCATAAGAGTTAAGCACAGAGGAAAACCCACGATGGAAAAGCCAGTCATCATGATCACCGGCGCAGCAGGCGACCTAGGTCGCGCGGTAGTCCGCGAGCTTTCCAGAAAGGGCGTGCGGCTGGCGTGCGTCGAGCGAAAGACTGAAACCCTTGCTGCCCTGCTAGCAAGTCTTCCATCCGAGGCGGACGTGCTTGGCGTTGGCGGGATCGATCTGACCGACGTGACATCGTGTCTGCGCGCAGTCCAAAAGTCACATGATCGGTTTGGCCGTGTCGATGGTCTGGTCAATACGGTTGGAGGCTTCAACATGGGACCCATCGATCAATCGGGGATTGGTCGATGGGATGCCCTGATGATGATGAATGCGCGCACCGCCTACGCCATCAGCGCGGCCGTTCTTCCGGGCATGCAGCAGCGCCGGCACGGTCGAATCCTTCACATCGCCGCGTCTCCCGGCCTGAAGGCCGGGAGCCATCAGTCTGCCTATGCTGCTTCGAAGGCGGCGGTCATTCGCCTGACCGAGGCGATCGCTGCGGAAAACAGAACTCACCTGATCACTGCGAACTGCATCCTGCCCGGCACGATCGACACGCCTCGGAACCGCGAAGCGATGCCTGACGCAAATACGGAAACTTGGGTGCCCGCAAGCTCGATTGCACGACTGATAGCTTTCCTGGTTTCACTGGAGGCAAGCGCGGTCACGGGTGCGGCGATTGCGGCGGGGGGATTTTGACCCCGCCTGAAGGCCGAGACGCTGGGTAACGAACGCTGCCATTCTCCGAGACAATCGCGCCATCGGTCAGCATGGCCTGTCGGACCTCCCGTCCAACGATGTGATAGACGACGTCGCCGGCGGCGATGAGATAATCGGCGATAATCCTGCGGTGGCAGCGCCACCACCCTGCCTCCAACACATGATGACGATCCTCTGAAGAAATAGGACGATCATGACTTCTTGAGTGCTTCCGACCGAACCTCCGTCAACAGCCCGCCCGATGATGCATTTTTGCATTCTGCGATCGATGTCGGCGTTCAGACGGTGATCGCGACACGCCGTGGGTCGCTGAACGAACTCCCTGCAAATGGGGACGGCGACCGAGTATCGCTCGCCCGCGTTACCTGGTCGTGCCTATGCTGGCCGAGTTCTGCGAAAAGAGCAGCGATCTTGCAACAAGCGCCCGTTCTCAGATGCGAGGTGCAGTTCGACCTCAAAGGTCTGATGCCTGCCGACATCATATCTGACAGCCTCGATGGCTCTCGAAGAGATCGGAAGATTTTCTGGGCCGCCATTTATTGGAAACTTTCGGGAACAATCCGAGATGGCATCAGTTCAGCGGTGGGCCGCCTCGCATCGTGCGGACCTGACTACGCCAGGCGCCAAAATGATCACCTTCCTGCGGCGCCTGGCTGTTCGATTGCAAATATCCGCTATTATGTAGGAACCACCACCAAGGCCTAAATGGGTCGCGCTCACGTCCGGAAACCTAGGCATCAAGACATTGGCTTAGGCCCTGTCGACGAAGTTCTCCTTCATCGAGAGATTTCCAGCCATCAAGGCTCGGAGGGATGCGTCGTCACCGTCGTCTGCGATTTTCGAGAAGTACCAATCTCGGCTTTTATCGCAACCGTTGTTGGTGGTCTGGCGACGGCATGGGTCGGCAATTTTCCTGGAGTCTGGCCGCTTGTCTCCGCGAGTGAGGCGCGATGGGTGATGCGCAAACGCATGCCTTTCACCCGGAGGCTCTGAAGGCTTGCTGAGAGGTAGCCAGACGTGTTCTGTTGCCTGTGACCTGGAGCACGGGTGTAGCCAGCCGAGCGCGAGCCGGGCGGAAAGGAACTCCATGCGCCTCCCGCGCAGCAAGGTTGTCATAGTGGCAGGCCTTCTCCTCTTGGGTCTGTTTGTCCCGATGGCTGTCAGGGATGCGACGTGCGCCGAGGCCGGGCCGCCGGCGGATCTCTCGGCGATTTCGGCGACACAGAGGCTTGGAGCGAACGTCATCGTTCTCTCTCCCAAAATGCCGCTGAGCCAGATCCAGTCCACCGTCGACGCGGTCGCCGCCCGGCAACTCACCAACCAGTTCGGTCCCGAACGCTATTCGCTGCTTTTCCAGCCCGGAACCTACGGCACGGCCGCATCACCACTGGTCTTCCAGGTCGGCTACTACACGCAGGTCGCAGGCCTCGGCAAAGAGCCGGGAGACGTCGTCATCAACGGCTCGGTCGATGTCTACAACCAGTGCGACGCTTCGCAGAACTGCCTGGCCCTCAACAACTTCTGGCGCTCGTTGTCGAATCTGACCATCAAGGTCGCCGGTGGAACGAATTGTCACGCCAACACCGAGTTCTGGGCGGTGTCGCAGGCAGCACCGATGCGAAGGGTCGCGGTCGACGGGGCGTTCTCGTTGATGGACTACTGCAGCAAACCCGCCTTCGCCAGCGGCGGATTCATCGCTGACACCAAATTCACCGGCGGATCCGTGGTGAACGGTTCACAGCAGCAGTTCCTCGTGCGCAACAGTGATCTCGACGGATGGAGCAACGGGGTCTGGAACCAGGTGTTCTCCGGCACCGTCGGAGCGCCGGCCCAGAGTTTCGGTGTCGCCGGGGCAAATCCGTACACCACCCTCGACACCACGGCGGTCAGCGCAGACGCGCCCTACCTCTACACCGATGCCGCTGACCTCTACCGGGTCATGGTGCCTGCGGTGCAGCATGGCTCGCGCGGAACCTCCTGGGCCGGTGGGTCCACCGCCGGCACATCCATGCCCATCACGGACTTCTTCGTTGCGAATCCAAAGACCCCAGTGGCGGCGATCAACCGCGCGCTGGCGCTGCACAAGGATCTGATCCTGACACCGGGCGTCTACCCGCTCGCGGCCCCGATCATCGTCAGTCGACCGGACACCATCATCCTGGGGATGGGGTTTGCGAGGTTGAACCCCCAGCAGGGCAGTGCGGCCATGGTGGTGCTCGACGTCCCTGGAACCAAGCTGTCGGGGGTCATGTTCGATGCCGGCCCGAAGAATTCACCGGTGCTGCTCCAGGTCGGTACCCACCCCGGTTTTCCGCGTCACGGCATGGATTCGGACCCGACGCAGATCCAGGACGTTTTCTTCCGCATCGGCGGAGCCGGCGCGGGCAGGGCGACCACCAGCCTGATCGTCAACAGCTCGCATGTCTTGCTGGATAACATCTGGGCCTGGCGCGCCGATCACGGCACCGGTGTGGGCTGGACCGCCAACACCGCCGACCACGGCGTGATCGTCAACGGTGACGACGTCTCCGCCTACGGACTGTTCGTCGAGCATTACCAGAAGACCGAGGTGACCTGGAACGGCCAGGGCGGCAGCACCGTGTTTTTCCAGAACGAGATGCCTTACGATCCGCCAACCCAGGCGGCCTGGTCGCTCAGCGCGACCTTCAATGGCTATCCAGCGTTCGTGGTCTCGCCAAACGTGAGGACCTTCCAAGGCTACGGGATGGGTAGCTACAGCTACTTCAACCACGGTCTGCCCATCAAGGCGGCTACCGCCTTCCAAGTACCGCAGACGCCAGGTGTGCGGATGCACGATCTGCTCACCGTCTTCCTGGACGGATCAGGCTCTGTCGACTCGGTGATCAACGGGACCGGTGCGGCTGTTGCCAAGCCGCAGCAGAGTGTCCCGAGCCAGGTGGTCAGCTACCCGTGAGGAGTCCGACGTCAGATCCGGTTCGCGGGGTCGACCAGCGGCTGGAGCGTCGCTTGCCGAGTACATCGACGATCGCCAGGCACACCGTCTCCTCCGTAATGCGATGCGGTAGGAGATGGAGACCAGACTGCCACGCGGCGGGAGGCAAACGCCGTCGCTTGCACTCGGCCGACCTGAGTCAGACCTGGTTTCTCCCGCCGTTTCGCTCCTCTGCCCTCCTCCGTCTTTCCTCCGGCTCGTTTCCACGGGGGTCGGTGCCGACGGTCACACCGAGAATGGTTACGAGGAAGGCGCGGGTCGCCTCGAGGTCGCTCGTTCAGAACCTGACATGATCGATGTTCATCACATCACCAAATCGCACCGCTGCCGTCGACGCGCACGGTCGAGCCGGCGGCGATCACCTAGTCACGAGGAAGGTGACTGCGTTCGCGATGTCATCGGTTTGCCAAATGGACGTGGCCGGCACGGTTTGGGCGATACGATCGAACAGCGCCGGGCGGGCGGCGTCATCCATCTTCGACCACAGCGGCGTATCGATCATGCCCGGCGACACGGCATTCATGAAGCTTTGAGTAGTGCTCATGAGATTGCGGCTTGATAAACAAAGCGACGATCTGAGGGTGACTATTCCGCAGGCTTGCTTCGACCTGAATGATCGCATTTTCAATCATTGAAGTATCCAGTGCGGTTTTGAACGCAACACTAAGGCCGATAAGCAGTTGGTCCGGCGAGAGGTGAACGCTCACCACGCCATTGACTGTCTCGACCGCGCCGTTCAATTTTACCCGTTCGACGATCATCGTCACTACTTCTGGATCAGCTGGGACGCCGATCAACAAGGACTTGCTATCAGCAGCCAGTTTGATTGCGGTCACGGCAAGTATCGTCGCGATGGCGATCGACGCGACTCCGTCGTAGACGGCATCATTTGTGATTGCCGCCGCTGACAACCCGAGCGCGGTCGCGATGAGACTCACGATGGCGGCGATTCCTCCAAAAAGCACCGTGAGCGAAGTAGGATCGCGGCGGCGTGAGAGGTACCGATAAAGGCTTTTATTGCCTCGGGCGGTCCGCGAATTACCGAAGGCCTTCCACATTGCCGCTGCCTCCACCGCTCCCGAGCATCCAAGAACGAAAAAGTTCAGCCACTCGCTTTGAAGTCTGACGGGATTAGTGATCTGGCGCGCACCGGCAACGAGCGCAATTCCAGACCCAAGCGCCAAAATAAGCACGGCGACCACGAAATTCCAGAAATACAGTTCTCTGCCGAAACCGAGCTGATGTTCCGGCGTGCGCCCGCGGCGGGATGCGACCATCCCATAGAGCAAGATGATTTCCGTGCTGGCGTCGACGAGAGTATGAACACCCTCGCTGGTCATCGCGGAGCTATTCGAAAGAAACCCTGCGATGACCTTGACGGCGGCGACAACGAGGTCGCTAATCAGCGCAATGACGACCACCCGCGTGGCCGGGTCCTTCAAGCTGAACAACCCATGGAATGCGGCCATTTCGATCAGCCTCGCAGTCTAAGCCCGGGGCGGCATATCCGCACTGTCGTCAAGCTCCACCAAATGCGCTCGTGAGGGCGAAGGCTCGAAAGGGTCGGCGAAGTACTGGGTCTCGTGCGCCACGAGGCCGTCGTTGAATTCCATGATGCTGACCGCGTAGGACGGCGCGCCGTCGTATGTCAGTGTGAATTCGGTCACCCACAGATCGTCACGACCGACGATCCGTCGAACCGAAAACCGCTTCCTGTTGGGCTGCACAAACCGACTCTCCTGGATGTTCCGGCGGCCGCGGATACGCTCGCCCGACTGCGGATAGTTGAGCACGGCGTCGGCGTGGTAAATCCTATGCTCAACATCGAAATCATTCTCGTCCGATGCAGCCCAATGGCGGTCCAGTGCCGCGCGAATGGCCTTGTCGTTCATTCGAACCTCCTAGTGCCCAAGCGTCGTGGTGTAGTGACCCAGCTTGCTTTCCATTTCACCATTTGTCTGAAGGCCCATCGTCATCAACTTCGAGATATTCGCCTGCGCCCGCGGTCGCTGGACGGAGGTGATGAATGCGTCCCAGCCGGCGCCGATCTCGGGGTCTGATGGCAGGGACAAAAAGTCGACCAGCCGCTTCGTATCGGCTATTGCCTGCTTGTCGAACTTGGAGGTGCGGGTCGCGATCGCATCCACAAAACCGTCCAAACTCACCGTGGAAGCGTACGGTTTTTGACCGGTGGTACCGAATTCAATTTCTTGATCATCACTGCCTCACATCCTACTGACGAACTCCGCTCGACGGTTACCATTTTTGCCTGCATGGGCTCCGCCATCGACTTGCACCACCTCCCCCGTTACATGAGGAGCTTCGGTCAGGAAACGACGGCGTCGGCGATGTCCTGCACGTTGGAAACGGCGTTCTTCGGCGAGAACGTCTTCAGGAAATCCGTTGGCCCACTGTGATGCATTGGCGTGTCGACGACGCCGGGAGCCACGACGTTGAAGCGGATTCCCTCTCGTGCGTATTCCATCGCGAGGCTTTTGGAGACGGGTGTATTCCGCCTTTTGTGATCATGGCGACAGAAGCATTGACGCCCGCGATTGGATGGTCAGCGGTTGATGCTCCGATGTTGACGACGCTGCCGCCGGTTTTCTGAGCCAGCATCTGTTTGACTGCCAGCTGCGTCAGATGAAGGAAGTTCTCGAGATTAATCGACGAGAGTTTTCGAAAGTCTTCAAGCGTGTATTCAAGAAATGGCTTGCTGAGATAAATTCCCGCATTGTTAATCAGGGCATCGATCGATCCGAAGCGTTCGACGGCGATTGCCGCAATACGCGTGGCGGTCGCCGGATCAGCGATGTCACCATCGACCAGAGCGACGGTGTCCGAGACTCCGTAGGGGAAACGGGCGCTGATCTTCCGAGACGTGGCGACGACGTTGTAGTTCCTCTCGAGGAACGCATTGGCCAGGCCTTCGCCAATGCCTTGCGAGGCTCCCGTGATGACAATTGTCTTCTTCTGACTATCCATTTCCGGCTCCTTTCACCGCATATGGCCTTTTGGGAATAGCCACATGCAGGTCCAGACGACAACGGAAGCAGAGATGACGCTATTGTACGATGGTGTCCCCAATACCATCGGATCAGCATCCCGTGATTGTCGTGTCCAGTGCAACCGGCTTCCGAAGAGCAAAGCATTGCAACGATGTTGACCATCCCGGATTGACCGCAGCGGCGGATCAACTGTGCCAGCATATCTACATGTTGAATGCGGCAACTACGACGCTGATAGTGCACGCTTGGCCCGAAACTGGACAGCAGGCAATCCGCCCCATCAAAAAGAGACCCATGCGAACCTCAGGAGGACCGCCGCAATCCCTATGGCGAAGGAAACGAGAAGATAATAGCGCCACGTGGAAAATGTTGCCGAGGCTACAATCTGATGGACCTGCAGACCCGCGAGGAAGAACGCGAGGCCCTCGATAATGTAGGTGACGAAATCCCATGTGAAATAGCCCCGTATCCGCGTCGATGCGGCGATAAAGTGATGACCATTCCAGCTGACGAACAGACCGGCGACGACGGCGGCAAGCACTCCCGATCCGCCGAGCGCTCCTGGAACCCAGAAGGCAAAGTAATGCGTTAACAGCGAAAGCGCGATCTCGACATGCGTGTCCCCAGCCCAGCGTCTTAGACGAAGTGCAATAAAAGCCGTCAATATTCCCCAGCCGACTTCGCCGGCGACGGTGACGACATATTGCGAGATCGAGGCGACGGGGTCGATGCTGGCGCCGTGAATCGCGGCCGACGCCAATCCGACGAGGACAAGCGCGGTGGCATCGTTCACGAGCCCTTCGCCTTCGATGATCGTCAGCAGCCGGCTCGGAACCAGGAACCTGCGTCCGATGGCAATCGGGGCCACGGAGTCTGGGGGTGCGATGATCCCACCGAGCAACAGCTCTGCCGCCCATCCGGTCCCGAAAAGAACGTTGAGGAGCACCGCGACCCCGACCGCTGAAAATATAACGCACCCGAGGCTTTGAAGCCAAGAATTTCGCTTCAACTTTTACGAGAAACCGATACCATCGAATAATATGCTCCGGCCCGCCCTGTCGTTACGATGCTGTCGGCGGCTATTCGCGAAAAGGAACGGCTATGGACCTCGGCCGTATACTGGATTCACTGCCGGGCATGGCTTTGACCGCCACGCCCGAGGGACGGCTGACGTTTCTCAACCGGGAATGGTCGGACTTCACCGGGCTCGGCGTGGGCGGTGATGTTCAATGGCAGGCGATGGTCAGCCCGGATGACCTCCCTGCCCTCACCGAGCAATGGCACTCCCTTCTAGCGCTTGGCAAACGAGGCCGAATTGACGCCTGCCTCAAACGTTTTGATGGACGGCACCAGCGGTTCGCCGTCCAATGCAATCCGGTTCAAAGCGATGAAGGCCGGATCGCCTATTGGCTCGCACTTGCGACGGAAATCGACGAACGGTCCTCGGAACGGCCGGGGGGAGACATACTCAATGACATCCCCGCGGGTATCGCAATCTTGGGCCGGAACGGGGAATTGGAGGCGATCAACGACCATCTAATGCGTTATCTTGGTGCATCGGGGGACGAGGTGAAGCTTTGGAAAACCGCCGACTTTGTCCATGCCGAAGATTTGCCTCGCGCCATCGAGGCCATCACGCAGGCGGTCGCCGACGGAGAAGCTTATGATATGGACATCCGCCTCAGGGAAGACGGTGGAAACTACCGCTGGTTCCAGGTTTGCGGCAATCCTCGGCGGGACAAGGAAGGACATGTCCTTCAATGGTACGCGCTTCACATCGACATCGATGAACGGAAGCGGGCCGAGGAGGCGCTGCGGACGAGCGAGACCAATCTCCGTGATAACCTCAATGCGCTGCCGACAACGGCATGGTCCACCTCGCCCAATGGCTATGTCGATTTCCTCAACGCCCGCTGGTTAGACTATTCAGGCTTCACGGCTGAACAGGCCAGTGGATATGGTTGGGGCGACGTGATTCACCCCGATGACGCAGAGAGGCTCTTCACCTATTGGCAAGGATGCCTCGCGTCGGGCGACAGCGTGGACATCGAAGCGCGCATGAGGCGCTTCGATGGGGAATATCGCTGGTTTCTGTTCCGGGCAGACCCGCTCCGCGCTGAGGACGGCACGATCATCAAATGGTTCGGGACGAATATCGACATCGAGGATCGAAAGCGCGCGGAAGAGGAATTACGAGCAAGCGAACGGAACCTCGCCCAGATCATCAACACCATCCCAACCATTGCGTGGTCGACCCTCCCTGATGGCTACACCGACTTCCTCCACCACCGCTGGCTGGAATATGCCGGCATGTCCGCTGAAGAAGCAGAGGGTTGGGGATGGAGTAACGCGATACATCCCGACGACTTGCCGGGCCTGGCTGACAACTGGCGGAGATGTCTGGCAACTGGTATTCCGAACGATGCGGAGGCCCGTATCCGCCGGTTCGACGGCGAATATCGATGGTTCCTGTTTCGCGGAAGTCCGCTGCGCGACGAGGCAGGCAGCATCGTCAAGTGGTATGGGACGAACGTCGATATTGAAGATCGGAAGCGGGCGGAAGAGGCGCTGGCGGAAAGCGAACGGCAATCGCGTCTGATCGTCGACACCATTCCCGGTCTCGTCTCGATATTTGGGAGGAACGGCGAGACTGAGGGAATCAACGAGCAGTTTCTCGAATACCTTGGTCAAACGCTCGAAAGCTTCGAGAACTGGCGCGACAACGGCACGGTGCATCCAGATGACCTCCAGCACCATGTCGATGCATTCGCGCGGTCGCTGATGTCGGGCAACCCGATGGATTTCGAAACACGGCTCAAGCGACATGACGGAACCTACCGCTGGTTCCATCTTCGCGGCAACCCCGCCAGGGATCCAGACGGCCATGTCGTCCGCTGGTATTGCCTGATGACCGACATCGATGACAGAAAGCGCGCCGAGGAGGCCGTGCGCGAAAGCGAGGTCACGCTGCGACGGATCATCAACACGCTTCCGACGACGGCCTGGGCCACCTCTCCCAACGGATTCGTCGAGTTTCTGAGCGACCGATGGCTCAACTATGCCGGAGTGACATGGGAACAGGCGGCGGGGTTCGGTTGGGGAGACGTGATCCACCCCGACGATGCAGGCATGTTGTTCAGCTATTGGCAAGGATGCCTTGAATCGGGTGAGCGCGTTGACGTGGAAGCCAGGATGCGCCGCTACGATGGAGCTTATCGCTGGTTCCTGTTCCGCGCCAATCCGTTGCGCGACGAAAATGGCACCATCGTCAAATGGTATGGGACAAATATCGACATCGAAGACCGCAAGAATGCCGACGAAGCATTGCGCGAGAGCGAGCGGTATTCGCGTCTGATCGTCGACACCATTCCAGGGATGATCGCCTTGTTTGCGCCGGACGGCGAGTTGACTGGAGCCAACCACCAGCTACTTGAATATTTCGACCAGCCGCTGGAGGCTGTGAAGGATTGGGCGACGAATGGTATGACCCATCCGGACGATCTGCAAAGTTATGTCGAGGCCTTCACCTTGTCGATCAAGTCTGGCGAACCCTACGAGATCGAGACGCGTCTTCTTCGCTACGACGGCCACTACCGGTGGTTCCAGATACGCGGTCTCCCGCTCTATGACGGCAATGGCAATGTCATTCGCTGGTACGGCCTCCTCACTGACATCGACGATCGAAAACGGGCCGAGGAGGAGCTGCGGCGGAGCGAAGCTTTCCTCGCAGACGCCCAGCGCGTCAGCGGCACCGGAAGCTTTGCCTGGGTGCTGGGATCGGAAACCGTCACCTGCTCGGACGAGACGTATAGGATTTACGGCTTTGATCCGGCTGAGCCGGTCACGGTCGACCTGATCCGAGGCAGGACCCATCCGGAAAATTACCCAACGTTCCAGCAGGTCATGGACAGATCACAGCAGGAGGGGAGCGATTTCGACTACGAGACCAAGCTCCTGATGCCCGATCAGTTGATCAAATACGTCCGCGTCGTCGCCCACAACGAACGAAACAAGGACGGAGAACTGGAGCTTCGCGGAGCGGTCAGGGACGTCACGGCGAGCCGGCTTGCCGAGGAGGCGCTGAGCAAGGCACGCGCCGATCTTGCCCGCGTCGCGAGGATCACAAGCCTCGGCATTCTGACCGCCTCTATCGCCCACGAGGTCAACCAGCCGCTATCAGGCATCGTGACCAACGCTGACACTTGTCTGCGCATGCTGGCGGAAGACCCGCCCAACATCGAGGTGGCGATGGCAACCGCGCGACGGACGATCCGCGACGGGAATCGCGCCGCCGACGTAATCGCGAGACTTCGGGCGCTGTTCAGCAAAAACCCGTTCACCATCGAGCCGGTCGACCTGAGCGAGGCGGTTCGCGAAGTGATGGTCTTGTCCCGCGGCGACATCCAGCGCGGCCGGATAGTGCTCCGCACCGAGCTTTCCGACGACCTGCCTCCTGCGGCTGGCGACAGGGTCCAGTTGCAACAAGTCATCCTAAATTTGCTTCGCAACGCGACCGAGGCGATGGTGGGTATCAACGACAGGCCAAGGCGCCTGACGATCAGGACCGAGCGCGACGGAGATGACCACATACGATTTGCCGTGGAGGATGCGGGCGTCGGTTTCGAGGCCAACGAAACTGATCGGGTTTTCGAGGCATTCTATTCCACCAAGAGCGATGGCATGGGGATTGGACTTTCTGTCAGCCGGTCGATCATCGAAAGCCACAATGGTCGGCTGTGCGCCACAGTCAACGACGGACCCGGGGTAACGGTTTCGTTTGCTATTCCAATATATACTGGGAACGAAGCGTCCGTTAGACACGTTGCGCACACGAGTCCCAAGAGAAGCATCGAGGCGAGGAATTGATGAGCATCAAGCAGTCCCTGGTATCGGTAATCGATGATGACGAGTCCGTTAGGGAGTCGCTTCCAGATTTACTGAGGGCATTTGGGCTCGGAGTGGAGACGTTCGCATCGGCCGAAGACTTCCTAGCGTCAACTAGCCTGGGAAAGTCAGATTGCCTGATACTTGACATCGGCATGCCCGGAATGTCGGGTCCGGAGCTGCAAACTGAGCTTAACAGGCGAGGCCAGCGAACTCCGATCGTGTTCATCACTGCCTTGAAGGACGAGGCCGTGCGGCTTCAATTGATGGCAAGGGGAGCGGTCGACTGCGTCTTCAAGCCGTTCAGTGCCGACACCTTGCAAAAGGCGCTCGAAACCGCGCTGCGCACCAACTGACGTTCTCCTGATTTAAAAGCCCCCTTGGTATCAGTGACTGAAGCGAACCTTCCAAGTCCGCTCGCCCTGTTCAAGCGTTCTGTCGCATCGACAACTAGAATTCACTGGTCAGACTGAAGTCTAACCAGAAGGAATTTTGAGATGAATGCAAAGAACAGTTCGTTGGCCGGTTTCCATTTCCGCCGGGGTCTTGCAGTCAGGGCGACCGAGTATGACGTCGCCCGGTTTGGATTTGCGCCGAATGCCCAAGGGCTGGCAATGCGGCCAGGAGCGATGCAGCAAGGGATGGCTCTCGAAGGTATCGTCGGACCGAGACTTGATTTTGTTTTGGGCAACGGCGTCTGGCGCGTCCACTAACCCGGCCGCGAGACATGTCCTTCCCGTTTGCTGGAGCGCTCGCAAACCTGGCCGCGCCGATGATCAGCCGAAACGGCTGGACGATGCGTCTGGTCGTCGGTCGGCAGAGCGCCTGCGATCTTGACTGGCGCACACTGCGCTGTTTGCCACACACGACATTGCCCGACATATCCGCTGAGAGGGTCAAATCTACCTCGGCGGATGTCTGCTGGGAGGGCGTGCTCATCGAAACGGTCCTCGCCGCGATCGGACTTGTCCCTTCTCACGGATTTGTCGTGGCCTATTCAACTGATGGCCGAAGCCGCCGCATCCCTTCACGGAATCTGTTCGGTCGCGGCGCGATGATTGCGACGAGTTGTCAGGGCGAACCGCTGACAGCCGATTGCGGCGGCCCTGCCCTTCTCCGGGTGTTCAGCGAGACCGGTTCGCTTTCGCTGAGCTGGATCGCGGCGCTCCACTTCGTAACGAGCGATCGGCTTCGGGCTCCCTCATACTGGTGCGACCAGACGCGGGACCGCATCGCCGATCTCCCTATCATCGCCAACTTCCGCCCGTTTGTTCCACAGAGAGCGGCTCCATTCAATCGCTAGGGCAGACGTCAAGCTAGAGTATTTTCACCGTCAGCGCGATCCCCAAACATCGCGCGGGGGGTAGGCAACGTGCAGAGGTTCCCCTCATGTAGCTCTGCTGGCCTTTCGCCCTTCGAGGTCCGCCGCTGAACCTCGAATAGCGCGCCCCGTCCCACATTCCCTCCCAGTGGGACGGGGCTGCGGCGACTGACTTCGGACGGTGATCAACCAACTGACGCATTGAGATTATCGAGAGCGACGGACGGTATGGGTTGCCTATCTGCCGGGAGACTGCTTTGACGGCATCACGCCGCGAGCCTCCGTTGATGAGTCCGCGGCAGGACGCGCCCCCAAGCCGAACGTAAGAGTTCGTCGTTATGTCGATCAATCGGTGCGCGACGCCTCGAACAGGAACCAGGCACGCCGTTCGGCGAAGTCGGTCCATTGATCGACGATGCCGCTGGTCGCGTTGTCCTTGGCCTTGTCGGCCAGAGACTTCACCTTGCGAAAAGCCTCGACGAGATGAAGATTGTCTTCGCGCAACTCCTCCAGCATGTAAGACGCCGAGTTCGTCAGTGCGGAGAAGCCTTTCCTTTCGGGGGTAGTTCCTACTTCGAACTCATCACAGGTCCATGACCAAGGATAATTCGCCAGCAGCCGATCTTTGCCACACCGACCGATCTCCTTCGGAACGACCGCTCGATGGTCGTCGATGCATTGCACTGAGTTCTTTTTCGGTCCTCAATGTTCTTGATCGTTAAAGATCAAGCACGATGTCGCCCTTTGGCTGCGAGCAGCAGATCAGCAGATTGCCATCCGCCGGTGCGTCGACGGGGTCCGGGTGGTAGCTGACGCTTCCAGCCTCAAGCCCGGTTTCGCAGGTATGGCAGACACCGGTACGGCACGACCACCGGACCGGAACGTCGCAGGCCTCAGCAATGCCCTTGGCGGAACCGAGGCGCAACACCATGAACTGCCCGGCGATGGCGGAGGAGACGGCCTGTCCATCTGCGGGTTCAAGCCACAAGGACACAACGGCGTCGCTCTCTCGCACTTTGTTCGGCACGCGAAATAGGCGAAAACCCTACCAAGCGCCGGCGCGCCATGCGAGGTCCGGTGACCGGAGACTTCCAGATCGCGGTGTTGACGGTTTTCCCCTGCCAGACGATGTCGCTGGGCAATCCGACATTGACGGAAAGAAGACGTGGCATGACCGTTTCCCGGAAGCGACTGACCGGACACGCTCAGGCGTTCCGCAATCGCCAGATAGAACGATGTGTGGGCCGCGACGTCTATTGTACCAAGGTGTCGGAGCGCTGCAGGAGCGGATTCCGTTGCTATTGAGGCTGTATGGCCTATGTCACGATAGTCTTCGCTAATAGGTTTTGGTTGTACCCGCGCCCGGCGAGAAGTCTGACCCGTCCCCTTGAATGGGAGGCGGGTCTTTTTGCTCTCTCGATCAGATGGGCTCGGAGGGCCGCGTGGGCCTCTGCTTGTACCGTCCTTCACCGACACCAAGGTATCGAGGATACCATCGTCCAATATCGTCCGTTTGCAGCGACCGCTAACCCTACAGGTGTCGAAGCCCATTGAGCCTCTTATGGCGTGGCGCTTCACTGGGTGAAAGCCCGACCAAACTTCAGGTCGGACCGAAAGAAATTAAGGATGAGACGATGTCACATCATTATTCGGGACCCAACTTCGGGTTCCCTCTCGAAGACGCACGTCTAGACCTCACCGACATCTACGCCTTTCCCAAACCGGGAGACGCGAACAAGTCGATCCTGATCATGAACGTGCATCCGTCCTCCACCCTGATCCATCCGGCGGCGACCACTAGAGACCCGTTTGCTTCTGAAGGATTGTACGAGCTGAAGATCGACACGAACGGCGATGCCGTTGCCGATATCGCATTCAGGATGCGCGTTTCGATCTTACCAGGCGGAATTCAAGGTGCCACTGTGTGCCGCGTCGAAGGCGCCCAAGCCTCAGGAACAGATGACGGCGGCGCCGTGGTCGTCCTGAACGCGCCGGTGTCGACAGGCCGGGACGCGCGGATATCGAATTTTGGCGACTACCGGTTTTTCGCGGGCTGGCGCAGCGAACCGTTTTTCTTCGACACGCTCGGCGCCGTCAACGATCTGACGTTTACCGGGTCCGATTTCTTCGCGCAGAAGAACGTCTGCAGCATCGTACTGGAAGTCCCCAATACCGCTTTGGGGTCTGCGCGGATGGGTCTTTGGGCCCGCACGCTCATCAAGCAGAACGGGGCATGGGTGCAGCTTGAACGGGGTGCGCGTCCACAGCAGGCAGTCTTCCTGCCAGGCGAACATCGGGACGCCTATATGGCGGCGCAGCCTGCCGACGACGCGCAATTCGTCGGCGTGTTTGCCCATGCTCTCGAGCACACAGGCGGGTATAAGCCCGAGGAAGCCGAGCGGGTGGCAAAGTCATTGCTGCCGGACGTCATGCCTTACGATCCGGCAAAGCCCGCCTCCTATCCGGACAACGGCAGGACGCTCACCGACGATGCCGCCGACGCCTTCATGGTCGTCCTGACGAACGGCAAGATTTCGGGGGACGGCGTCGGGCCGCACAGCGACCTGCTCACAGAATTTCCATATCTCGGACCGCCGCATGATGTGCAGGCGTGATCTCGGACATTGACCATCCTTGCAGCAAAAAACCATCACCCCAAGGAGAATGACATGCGATCTTTTTTGATAGGTTTGGCTCTTAGCCTGCCGTTCGTAACCTCCGCCTCGGCGCATCCAGCGATTTTCCATGAGCTGTCTTTTGCGGCGGGCGTAGCTCATCCCTTGAGCGGCCTCGACCACATCGCCGCCATGGTGGCTGTCGGTATGTGGGCCGCAATGAAGGGCAACCGGGCGCTTTGGCTTTGGCCCCTGACCTTCGTGGGGGTCATGCTGGTCGGCGGCGTCCTCGGGCTGGCAGATATGCCGGTTCCCTTCGTCGAGCCGGGCATCCTGGCTTCGGTCGTCGTGCTCGGACTGATGGTCACGTTCGCCGTCAATCCGCCGCCATGGCTCGGCGCTGGTTTGATCGGCGTTTTCGCTCTGCTTCACGGCCATGCGCACGGAACCGAAATCGCCCACACTGTAAACGGGCTGGAATACGTTGTTGGATTTGTCGTTGCCACCGTGGCTCTGCATGCCGTCGGTATCGGTCTCGCGCTGGCCCTGAAAGGAACGGCAGCAGGTTCGATCAGCCGTCTGGCGGGGGTCGCCTGCACCGCAGTTGGAATTGGAATGTATGCGGGCGTTCTTTGAAAGGCGCTGCATTCACCTGGAGGAGTTGCTCTCATGCAGACCCACACCCAAGATGGCCGCGAACCGGCCGTGAAGACCGGATTATTCGGTTATCAGTTGTTGACCGATCCCCGGTTCAACAAAGGGACGGCATTCAGCCAGGCCGAGCGTGACCAGTTCGAACTTAATGGATTGCTGCCACCGGCGATCGGCAATCTCGATGAGCAGGTTTCCCGGCGACTGCAGGTGCTGCGCAGTTTCGAAACCGACATCGAGCGCTACGCATTCCTTAGAGACCTTCAAGACACGAACGAAACGCTGTTCTTCGCACTCTTGATCGAAAACCTCGAGGAACTGCTGCCTATCGTCTACACGCCGACGGTCGGGGAAGGATGCGAGCAGTTCAGCCGGCTCTATCGAAAGCCGCGTGGCCTGTTTCTGAGCTACCCCCAGAGGTCGAACATCGAACGGATATTGTCTCATCCGAGTTTCGACGATGTCCGTGTGATCGTGGTGACAGATGGGGAGCGGATACTAGGTCTCGGTGATCAGGGTGCCGGCGGGATGGGCATCCCCATCGGCAAACTGGCACTCTACACTGGATGCGGCGGGATCGATCCTTCTGCGACCCTCCCCATTTTCCTCGACGTCGGTACAGACAATGCCGCACGCCTGGCCGATCCCCTCTATATCGGGTGGCGTCATGAACGCCTCAGGGGACAGGAGTACGACGACTTCATCGAAACTTTTGTCGACGCTGTCAGAAGGCGGTGGCCGAATGTCTTGCTTCAATGGGAGGACTTCGCCAAGAACAACGCAACACGCTTGCTTGAGCGTTACCGCGATCGCCTTTGCACGTTCAACGACGATGTCCAGGGTACTGCAGCAGTTGCGACTGCCACCCTTCTTGCCGCGATGAACGTCACTGGCCGCCCTCTGGCCGAACAACGGTTTGCCGTGCTTGGAGCTGGCTCAGCAGGTTGCGGAATCTCCGCTCAGTTGACCCATGCGCTTGTCGAGGCAGGCGTCAATGCGAAGGAAGCGAGAGGACGCTTCTTCCTGATCGACAGGGACGGTCTGCAGGTGGAGGGCGCGAAAGAGTACGCTTCGTTTCAACGCCCGTTCGTGCAGGCCGCCCCTGTGGTGCAAGGATGGAAACTGGAGCAGCCGGACCGAATTTCGCTTCTCGACGTCGTGCGAAACGCCAAGCCGACGGTGCTGATCGGCGTCTCAGGACAAAAGGGCGCATTCACGCAGGCTGTCGTCAAGACGATGACCACAAATTGCGAACGGCCCATTATTTTCCCATTGTCGAACCCGACATCGAGGGCGGAGGCCACGCCCGAGGACATCGAACATTGGACCGGTGGAAGAGCGGTCATCGGGACGGGCAGTCCCTTCCCACCGCTGACCCGCGACGGCAAGGCATTCAAGGTCGATCAGACCAACAATTCCTATGTCTTTCCGGGAATCGGCCTCGGGGTGACGGCAATCGACGCTACTCGCGTGAGCGACGGCATGATGATGGCGGCGGCAAGAGCCCTCGCCGCGGTTTCCCCGGCGCTGGGAAATTCGAAGGACTCGCTGCTGCCACCGATCGCGTCGCTGAGGGAGGTCTCGGTGACGGTGGCGCTCGCGGTCGCTCTGCAGGCTCATTCCGAAGGACTGGTCGCGCACCCCGTCGCGACCGACGAGATCGAAGGACTTATCCGGCGAGCCGTCTGGGTGCCGCGTTATCGGCCTTACACCCGGGGCAGATGAACCTTGGCAAGCAATGGTTGGCAATGTGCAAGGGGAAGTGGAATATGTACAATACCGTCGTTTGCGCCATCGGTCGGGGATCAAGGGAAAGGACGCAACAGCTCATTACCGCAGCAAGCATGCTCGTTGCTCCGAACGGAAAACTTCATCTAGTCCACGTACTGGACGGGCTGGCGTCCTCTTCCGCCTTCCCCGACGAATGGGATATGGGCGTCATTGCGGATGTCGAGAAAACGCTGGTTAGGGCACTGCGATCCACCGGCACATCTGCCTCAGTCCATGTGCGTGAGGGCAGGCCTTCCGAGGGCGTCGTCGCGCTGCTGAACGAAGTCCATGCCGACCTTGTCGTGATCGTTTCTCATCGAGACGATGCGCTTGAGCACGTATTCGGTTCGGTCCTTGATCATGTCGTCCGGAACGCCCCCTGCTCCATACACATTCTCCGGACTACGGCCTGAGCTGTCCGTCGGAAGCAATGGGATAATTTCCCGGTTGATAGGGGCTGGCCGCTGCGCTACGCCAATTCAATGATAGCGATACCCAAGCCCCTCCACGCCAAAGAGCGAACGTCCATCGGGTCCCGCCGGAGCCCGGAGGCAAAAGCTGCTGTTCTGTCTGCCGCTAGGGAATTGATCGGGGAGAAAGGATATGCGGGTTTCTCTATCGACGAGGTGGCCCGCCGGGCTGGTGCCGGAAAGACAACAATCTATCGCTGGTACCCGACCAAGGCCGACCTGTTCATTTCCATCTATTCCATCGAAAGAGCCGCTTCGGTAACGGTGCCAGACAAGGGATCGCTTCTCGAAGACCTGGGGCTATACATCCAGTCTATGGCGGTTCTGGCTGTCGAACCTGCGGGAGCGGCCCTGAGGGGGCTAATCGCGGAGGCGTTGGGAACGAGCGAGGCGCTCTCGGTGCTCAGAGAGAGATTCCTACCCGAGCGGACGGTGGACGTGAGGCAGTTGCTGGTCGCCGCAGCGAAGCGACGGGAGATCGCCATGGAGGAGGTCGACGACAGGCTTTCACTGGATCGGTTACAGCTGGTTCCGCCTGCTGACGCATGAGCTTCATGATGAAGGTTCGCTGACGGGCGTCATGGCTCATATCGCAAGACGATCCGCCACGTAACAAAACCCTACGGCTTTTCGGCTTCGCCAAATTGGCCGACCACCCCTCACCACGGCCAGGATGTCGGCACCTTCGTTCATGCGATATGTCTGGATCGTTCGCAGGACGACGTAGCTCCGAGATTGCTGAGTGGCCTCAGCGACGATTTCAAGTTCGGAGAGGATATCGGCGGGAACGATGGGCGCTCATCGCGCTTTCTGCTTTTACTCTCATGTCCTGTAGCACAAGCGGAAACGGAAATTTTCAGCAGGGTGATTGGGACAACGGATCTCAGATTAGTTTCGGTGCGGGATCAAATCGGTGATGCTACAACAATCGCTCGCGAATACCTGGGCGGACCAATTGCCATGGAGGGAGTCCGATCTCGCGTTGCCTGCTGATGCTTAAAATCCTCGGGCAGCCGCCGCTCCCGACTGGAGAGGTGTAGTATCAGCACTGGCCGGACGATGGCTTCTGCCTTTTCGAATTTGCCGACAATGTCGTTCGAAACCGTCCATCCAATTTGAATGATCGCCCGTTACGCATGTCGGTTGCTCCTGTCTTGAACAATTGCACCCGCGTCCAGCCCGGCATTGCGGGGCGGCCCGACATTGTTTAACACCCCCAGCATTCCCAACGTCTCAACCACGCCCCACAGCAATAGCCAGTCCGGAAACCGAACATGGTCCTTTGCGTCCAATTGCAGACCTTACGTTCAAGCATCGCGGCTGCCGCTTATGGATGATGCTTATTGTTCGGAGGCATCTTCGAGCGTGTGGAGGTTAAGCAATGACGTTAGCCTGTCTATCGTTCCTTATTGGCATGATCGCGGGGATGCGTCCCTTGACGGCTGCCGCCGCCGTGAGCTGGGCAGCATTCTTTGGCCGGATTGATGTTACTGACGGGTGGCTGGCGTTCCTTGCTTATCCTCTGACACCGTGGATCATCTCCGTGCTTGCGGTGGCGGAAATCGCGGGTGACAAACTGACTTCGTCGCCAAGTCGCAAAGTTGCGGTGCAATTCGTGACGAGGTTGGCCACCGGCGCTCTTCCCGGCGCGGCTGGCGGAGCGGCGTCCGGCTGGGCCCTTGGAGGGGCAATGCTGGGTGTCACCGGAAGCGTGGTCGGAACCTACGGCGGAGTGGCCGCAAGAGGTTGGCTGGAGAACGTGTTCGGGAGTGATTTCCCTGGCGCAGTGCTCGAAGACTTCGTGGCGGTCGCGGGCGCGTCCTTGATAGTGTGGGCAGTGGCGTGAGTGGTCATGCCGGTTGTGCATACCAGGCCCGGGGGTTGGTCGTTGTAGAAACGATACGAGCCGTTTATATCGTGTCTCGACCATCGACCGGTTCGAGCGTTCGTGCGCGAGCCATCGATGATTTGAAGGACCTCAAACCGAGAACCACGGTTCTTGAACGGACAAAGAAAATGGCCGGGACCAACAATATCAAGCCTCCAACCGCATCCAACACTTCGAACGTCACGAACCTTCCGCCGGCTTCCGGAGGGGCCGCGACAACCTCTGCTCACAAGAAGCCGATACTCGTTCCTGCCGCGGCGATCCTGATTGCAGTGCTTGCAGTGGTAGGGGCCGCCTCGAACTGGGATCGTTGGGTTTCTGACCGATCCGTCCAGGCGACCGACGACGCGGCGGTGTTTGCCGACGTCTCGGCTATCAGCGCGCGCGTCAGCGGCACCGTCGAGGCCGTGTCCGTCGACGACTACACCAAAGTGAAAACAGGGGACTTGCTGTTCACGATTGACCGCTCTCCCTACGAGGTTGCGGTCCGTTCGTCGAAGGCCAAACTCGAAGCTGCCCGCGCCCAATTGGAGGACAATGGCAGCCAGCAGGTGTTCCAGCTGGCGAAAATCGACATCGCGGCCGCTCAGCAACAGGCCTCCAATGCCGACGAGGTCCAGACGAAGAAGGAACTCGACCGTCAAACCCGGCTGGCAACGGACGCCGGCGCAAGCTCGCTGCAAAACCTCGAGAAGGCCACGGCGGCCCATGAACGGGCGCTGGCAAACTCAAAGATGAACGAGGCGACTGTCGCCGCGCAAAAGGCACAGCTAGATCTTCTGTTCAAGCAGCGCGATGTCCTCAACGCCAATGTCGACACGGCGGCTTCGGAACTGGCCGCATCCGAACTCGAGCTTGGCTACACGTTGGTCAGGGCACCCTTCGACGGTGTCGTTGCCCGCCGCAACGTCCAGCTTGGCACCTTTGTCGGTGCCGGAACGAGCATGATCTCCATCGTTCCCCTCCCTAACATCTATGTGCTGGCGAACTACAAAGAGAACCAGCTTGCCAATGTCCGTGTCGGGGAGCCGGTCGATATATCGGTCGACACATTTCCGGGGCAAAATTTCAGGGGGACCGTGTCGCGGATCGCGCCAGCAAGTGGCTCGACCTTCGCAGTCCTTCCTCCCGACAATGCATCCGGAAATTTCACCAAGGTCGCTCAGCGCCTTAGTGTCCGTGTTGAACTTGATCCTAAGCAAGCAGCCTTTGACCGGCTCCGCCCCGGCATGTCCGTCGTCACCCGCATCGCAACCCGGGAGTAAAAGGTGGGAACCCGATGTCAGACACCCTCTCGCTGGAAATCGACCGTACTCGCCCGGCCCTGGTCGCCGTGGCTGTGCTCATGGCGGCAATCCTGACCGCTCTCGACCTGCGCACATCGAGCGTTGGCTTGCCCGATCTGCGCGGAGCCTTCGGACTCAGCTTTGATGAAGGCTCATGGCTCGCAACTTTCTCCACCGCTCCGCAGGTGTTGATCGCCCCCTGTGTCGCCTGGCTGGTCGCCGCCTTTGGGGTGAGACGGGTGCTGACCGGACCGGTGATCGTCTATTCCGCCTTGTCACTCGTCATCCCGCTGGTCCAGAATTTCGAACTGCTGTTGTCGCTGCACGCTGTCAGGGCTTTGATGCTTGGCGTCTTTGTCGGTGCGACGCTGATGACGGCCTTCCGCAACCTCGACCGCAAGTACTGGATCGTGGCGCTGGCTTTCTATGTGGTCAGAATCCCTTTTGCGCAGAACCTCGGCCTCTACACGGCCGGCAGCTATTCCCAGACGATCGGATGGCAGTGGCTCTACTGGCAGGATGCTCTCGTTGCACCCGTCATCGGCGTCTTGGTGTGGTTCGGAGCAAAGTCTGTCAGGATTGACAGAAAACTGCTCGCCCACGCCGACTGGGGCGGAATGGCGATCCTGGGCGTCGCGCTGACGATGCTGTTCGTGGCCCTTGACCAGGGGAACCGGCTTGACTGGTTTCGGTCCGGCTTGGTCGTCTCGTTGCTGGCGGCATCGGTTTTCCTGATCGTCGTCTTCCTGCTGCACGAGCATTCCGTAAAGCAACCGTGGGCTCACATATCCATCTTCACGAGAAACATCGCGTTGGGTTTCCTCGCGGTCATTTCGTTCATGGTCGCAAGCCTCTCGAGTTCGCTTCTCGCCCCGAATTTCCTGATTGCGGTCGCCCACCTGCGCCCCGAGCAGATTGGCAACTTTTCCGCTCCATACGCCTTCCTGTTGCTGATCTTCTCGACAATTGCGGCCGTCGTTCTGGTCCGGACGGCCGGGCCTCGCGTCACGCTGATTGTCGGCTTCAGCTGTTTCGCACTGTCATCTTGGCTCGGGACTTTCCTGACAAGCCTCTGGTCGCTGCCGGAATTCGACATCGTCGTCATTCTTCAGACGGTTGCCGAGGAGATCACGTTCCTCGCCGCGGTGACGACGATATTCGTAAACGCAAATCCTATGCGCGCGACGGAGATGACCGCCTACGTCCAGGTCATGAGATTGATCTGTCCTGAGATCGCAGCGACGGTGATGGCGACATGGATCAGGCAACGCGAGCAATTGCATTCATTCCTGATCGGACTGCACGTCACCGACGGAACGCTGCATCTGGATACGGCGAGGCGGAATTTCACCTCTATGGCAAGCGCTGTTCAGCGTGAATCCAACGTCCAGGCCTACATAGACGGCTTCTGGATCACCTTCTACGCAGCCATTGTTGGCCTGCTGGTGGTGTCTCTGATGGCCCCCTCGCCCGCCCATCCGCTGACCAACCACCCACGGTAAGCTAGGGGAATCGAAGCGTTGCAGCGGCTATTGCATGGTCGCCGCAATGCTTCGGGCTCTTTGCCGACCTCAGCGGTTGATCGGAACCACGGCCGCTGCAAGCGGAACATAGACGCGGGCCTGCTTGGCGGAGGTGTCAGTCAGCGTCCCGCTGCCAATCAGATATCCGCCGATGCCCAGCATCGAAAGGAATATGATGGCGAGTGGGAATCCTGTGGCTGCTCGATACTCCGGCATGTCTCTGAAATCCTGGTTGCGCATTTTGGTCTCCATTGGGAGCGGCTCCGGGAGGAGGAGCGGCAGAATGGAGGCTATGGAGTCTTCAATTGCGGAGATTGAATCTTTGCTGCGCGGTTTGAACGTTCGGATGATTTCGCTGCAGGGCCGCATTTCGCGGCTTCTGCTGCACGGTCTACACGCAACTGTTTGACGGCGAAGCGAAGGTATACGTCGAGTTCCACGACTACGCGCTTCATCAGTCCGCTGAGATATTCTATGTGATCGGCAGGGAACGGGGGGCGCTCGCGTCGACAAATGGTTCCCTCGAATTGAAGATACGGACCAGCCGCGTCTTCCGCAAGGTGGACGGCCGCTGGAAACAGACGCATCATCATGGATCGATGGACGACCCCATTTTGCTGACGAAATATCAACAGTTTGTCTCAACAAAACCCGGCGTCTGAGTTGGCGATTGGTCCGCAAAGGTGACCTCCGATGAGACATCACCGCATTGGGTGGCAACTGGCACTGACTCCGCGCCACACGCGATGTCGGGGGCGACAAGCTTCGTTTTCAAACTGCATTGAATGTTGACCCCTTATCGACCTCCAATTTGGGCCGAGGGGCAGGAATCGAGAAGCTGAAGGTGGCACCCGGCCCATCGTTCGGTGAGGCCCAAAGACGTCCCTTGTGGCTCTCGATAATCGTCCGACAGATCGCTAGGCCGATCCCCATACCGTTAGGCTTGGTCGAGTGGAAAGGCTCGAACAATTTCCCGACGATGGCAGGGTCGAACCCCGTTCCGACGTCACGAACCTCCAGGCGGGCGGCACCGTCGGTTTCGAGTTCCGTCCTCACCAGCAGTGACCTTGGCCGATCTTCGATCTCGCCCATGGCGTCGGCGGCGTTGAGGAGCAGGTTCAAGATGACTTGCTGCAATTGGACGCGGTTGGCGCTCAGTGCCGGCAAGCCGTCCGCTAGTTCTGTCTGCAGGCGCGCGCTTCGCCTCGTAAGTTCACCGCCGGCGATCGCAATTACTTCGCGCACTGCGTTGTTCAAATCGACCAACTCGATGACTGGCTCCTTGTTCGAAAACATCTCGCGCAGACGTCTGACCACCTCGGACGCTCGATTGGCGTCTCGGATGGTCCGCTGCGCCGTCGCGACGGCCCCGGCGACGTTTGGCGGCTCGTCCGCCAGCATTCGAAGACAAATGTTGGCGTTGGTGAGGATGCCGGAGAGGGCCTGGCTCACCTCGTGGGCAATGGAGGCGGTCATCGCGTTGAGGGTGGCCACCCTCGCAACATGCGCAAGTTCGCTCTGCGTCCGACGCAAGGTTTCCTCCGCAAGCTTTTGGTCATCGATGTCCGTCGTTGCTCCGACAACCTGAGGACCTTTCCTTCAGCATCGCGCAAGCTCACGGCTTGCTGGAGGTGTCGGCGATTAGATACCATCCTTGGCGCGCAAAGACCTGGTTTCGAACGAGAACCCCTGCCCGGAATGCACGCCCTCCCAGAAGGTCTTACTCGGTCCTCGGGGTGGACCGCAGACATCCAGTTGTTGGGATGCGAACGGATGAACTCAAGTGTCTGACCAGAAAAGTCGAGCCAGACCTGGTTGACGAAATCGAGTGTTCCGTCCGGATCGAGGGTCCAGGCGGACACGGGAAGCTGCTGCAACAGGCCGACCTGTAGTTCGAGATCAGCATAAAGCCGGGCGTTCTCCAACGAAATGGATGCCTGAGCAGCCAGAAGCTCCAGGACCGCGATTTGAGCCGCGCTGAATGCGTGAGACATTTTAGTGTTTTCGAGGAGGAGAAAGCCGGTCAGCTCTCGCTGTTTGATCAAGGGTAGGCACAGAATAGATTTCGATTGTCGATCGCGGAGGTAGACATCCGGGGAAAACATGTTGGGTTCAGAGGCGTCATCGAGGATCACGCGCTCGTGCGTCGACAATACGCAACGAACGATAGTTTCGGGGAAGGCGACCGGGGTGGCCGACCCCTCACCGCCTATGACTTCGATGTGACCGTCAATTGTTCTTGCTTGCGCCTGGACGACATAATCGTCGCCTGAGAGCCGGATCAAAAGGCCGCGATCCGCCCCGGCATTTTTGAGTGCGACCGTCACTAGCCGCTCGATCAGCTTTCGCAACTCGATCTCACTGGACAGAGTCTGAGACGCTTTGACCGCGCCCGCTAACGTATTTGCGTGGGCAACCCGGCTATAGAGCCTGGTCGTTTCCGCCAGCAATCCGATCAATACTACGGTGGAGGTGACGAGCGAGAATGCGCGGCCAGTATAAACACCGAGCGTCGCCCCGTATTGCTGACTTACCACTCGGTGCGCCATGCGCGCCCTCCAATCGCGGCAGTTACCGCCAGTTCGATAATCAGCGCAAGGACGACGATCATAAGCCATTGATCGAGCGCCGAGCGCCTGAATTTCCACAACACGGAAAGGGCAGCGGCGCATATGATCATGGTGAGAGACGTGGGCCAGAGCCTGGCATCACCCGAGTCGCTAAGAGCGAAAGGAAGAATTGAGCGTCCTGATATCGCGAGCCATCCCACATCGAGAAATCCAGAGGCGAGGCAATTGAACGAAGGCATCGGCGATACGATGGTGTCGAGCTGAAGTACAGCGTCCGCCCATTTCAATCCGAACCGCGCTGAATTGGTGCCCACTGGGACGAGGACAAAGTATTGGGCACTTCGCCTTTTTTGGACAGTTCATTCTATGCCCGGGTCGAGACTGCGGCTACCGAAGAGAACGGTCAGCAAAGTGACCTTTTCGGCGAACCGAACCAAGACAGGCCCAGTGCGACTCCCGCCTCCGATCTGCCCAATCAGATCTCGCCTAAAGAGCGCGGCATTGTGCCGCTGGACGCGACGATGTCTGCCGGCTGGCGACTATTCCCATAGGGCCTCAGTTGTTCCCACCTCTAAGGCCTATTCGTATAAAGGAAAAATTCATGCGCAAGATCAGCAATTACATCAACGGCCAGCACTTCTCCCGTCCCGTCGCGGCCACCAGTCCGGTCTATGATCCGAACACCGGCCGAGTGCAGGCAGAGCTTGAACTCGGTGACCGCGCGATCCTTGCAGAAGCAGTCGCAATCGCAAAATCTGCGCAGCCCGCCTGGGCCGCGCTCACACCCCAGCAGCGGTCTCAGGTGATGTTCAGGTTCAAGGCATTAATCGAAGAGCACAAGCAGGAACTCGCCGGCCTGATGTCGTCGGAGCACGGCAAATTGCTGGACGACTCGCTTGGTGAGCTTCAGCGCGGTCTCGACGTCGTGGATTTTGTCTGCGGCGTCCCACACCTGCAGAAAGGCGAGTACACCCGGGGCGCTGGTCCCGGCACCAACGTCTATTCAATCCGCGAACCGCTTGGCGTCGTTGCCGGCATCACGCCCTACAACTTTCCGGCAATGATTCCGCTCTGGATGCTTGCTCCGGCCATTGCTGTCGGCAACGCTTTCATTCTGAAACCGCCGACCCGTACCCCCTCCGTCAGCGTCAGGCTCGCGGAACTCGCTACTGAAGCCGGCCTGCCGGCTGGAATCCTCAACGTCGTCCATGGTGGCAAGGAAGTGGGGGAAGCGATCACCGACCATCCGGACATCAAGGCCGTCAGCTTTGTCGGTTCGACGCCGGTGGCCAAGTCCGTTTACGCGCGCGGCGCGGCCAATGGGCAGCGCGTCCAGTGCATGGGCGGAGCGAAAAATCACGGCGTCGTCTTGCCCGACGCTGATCTTGATCAGGTCGTTGCGGATGCGCTCGCCGGTGCCTTTGGCTCGGCAGGTCAGCGGTGTATGGCGATGCCGGTGATCGTTGCCGTTGGCCAAAAGACAGCCGAGGCACTTCGCGAGCGACTGCAGCGGGAGATATCCAAACTGCGGATCGGCATCGCCTCCGAACCTGAAGCCCAGATGGGGCCGGTTGTCACAGCGGAACACAAGCGCAAGGTCGAGAGCTACATTCAAATGGCCGCTGACGAGGGTGCCGAAGTCGTCATCGATGGGCGGGGCCGGAGCCTGCCGGGCCACGAGGATGGGTTTTTCCTTTGGCCGACACTGATCGATCACGCCACCTCCAGCATGAAGAGCTATCAGGAAGAAATTTTCGGTCCGGTGCTGCAGATCGTTCGGGCGGAGACATTCGAAGAAGCGCTGAGCTACCCGAGCGACCATCACCAAGGCAATGCGGTCTCGATCTTCACGCGCAACGGTTACGCCGCCGACCGTTTCGTGGAAAAAGTTGCCGTCGGCATGGTTGGGGTCAATGTGCCGATGCCGGTGCCGGTCAGCTACCATAGCTTCGGTGGCTGGAAGGACTCTGCATTTGGAGACCTCAATCAATACGGTGAGGACAGCATCCGCTTCTTCACGCGGACCAAGCTGGTCACACAGCGCTGGCCACCCGAGGGACCTGCGCTCGACTAGCCTGCCTCGCCGAAAACGTGATCGATGCTGCCGAACTTCAGCATCGATCACGAGCGGCGCTAGCTCCGTGTTCATCTCCGACGGCTCGCGTTATGTCCGCGTCAGCGTACCGGAACGGATAAGTCGCGCCCCTCCTGTAGCGGCATAAAGCGGCGTACTCCCTGGTTGACGACGATCAGGCCCGACCCAGAGTTAGTGAGGACTACCGAGTGCGAAACAAAAGATGTGTGGGCTAGATGACTTCCAGGATCGATCTCTACTACTGGCCAACCCCAAACGGGCGCAAAATCACGGTCATGCTCGAGGAGCTGGAAGAGCCGTATGACGTCAAATACATCAACATTAAACGGGGCGAACAATTCAGCCCGGCTTTTTTGACCATCGCCCCAAACGGGAAGATACCCGCGATCGTCGATCACGACGGGCCTGACGGCGAACCGATTTCGATCTTCGAGTCGGGCGCGATCCTCCAATATCTCGGACGAAAATTCCAGCGCTTCTACCCTGGCGATGAACGGCGGCGCACCGGTGTGGATCAGTTGCTATTCTGGCAGATGGCAAACCTCGGCCCAATGGCTGGACAGGCAAATCACTTCCGGAATTACTCGGAACAGCGGATCGACTACGCTGTTCAACGCTACACCGACGAAGTCAGGGGGCTGTATGGAGTCATGGACCGACACCTTGCCCAAGAACAGTTTTTAGCCGTCGATTATTCCATCGCAGATATGGCGTGCTTTGGCTGGATCGGACAGCACGCAAATGCTGGATTGCAGCTTGAAGAATTCCCGAAAGTCCAACGCTGGTTCGAAACGATTGCCGCGAGGCCGGCCGTCCTGAAAGCGATTGAGGTTGGAAGAGAAGAACGAAAAAGGCAAAAGCGAGTGGCAAAGGACGAGCGCCGTGCAGAAACGATGCCGGCAAGGGGAGCCATCTCGACTGAGCATGTTCCTCGTCAGACAAGATCGATCAAGCTGGGCAGGTCGAAAGCGAATGTCGCACCGGGTCCGTCTTCATTGGCCGTTGCCATGAGGCGGCCACCGTGGCTCTCGATAATGGAACGGCAGATCGACAGGCCGACCCCCATGCCGTTTGCTTTGGTGGTGTAGAACGCCTGGAAGAGCTTTTCGACGGTTTTCGCGTCAACGCCCGTGCCGGAATCCCGGACGGTCAATTTTATGCCCCCGCTGCCTTGAAGTGACGTCTCGACGACCACTGTCCTCGGTCGATCCTCGACATTGGCCATCGCGTCGACAGCGTTCAGCAACAGGTTCAGGATGACTTGCTGGAGTTGAACCCGGTCCGCACTGATGGGTGGAAGACCATCCGCAAATTTGGTCTGGACAACGGCACCGCCGTTCTTCACCTCGCGCGCCGACAGGGTGATCACTTCCTTCGCCGCGTCGTTGAGGTCGACATTTTCCATAGCCGGGGCCTTTGCGGAGAACATCGCCCGCAAGCGCCGGACGATTTCGTTGGCTCGCTCCGCATCGCGGATCGTCCGCCGAACCGCTCCTCCGATGACGGTCAGGCTGGGGGAATCGGCCGCCAGCATCCGCAGGCAGGTTCCTGCGTTTGTGAGGATTCCGGACAGGGGCTGGCTGACCTCGTGGGCGATGGAAGCTGTCATGGCATTGAGAGTGGCGATCCGTCCCACATGGGCAAGGTCGCCTTGCGTTTGCCGCAACGTCTCTTCAGCCCGTTTCTGAGCGCGTTTCTGGTCGTCGATGTCAGTCGTCGTGCCGATGAATTTAAGGACTTTTCCTTCCGCATCGCGCAGGACGACAGCTTGCTGAAGGTGCCATCGATACGTTCCGTCAGTGGCGCGGAGCGACCGGGTTTCGAACGCGAAACCCTGGCCCTGGCTCACGCCCTCATAAAAGCTACGGGCGGCTATTTCTCGGTCGTCGGGATGGATCGCGGTCATCCAGGCTTCGGGATGTGTCCGGACGAACTCGAGCGTCTGGCCGGAAAAATCAAGCCAGACCTGGTTGACGAAATCTGGCGTCCCATCCGGCCCTAAGGTCCAGGCGGATACAGGAAGAAGATGCAGCAATCGCACTTTGCTTTGCAGTTCGTTGTAGACAGCCGCGTTTTCCAGCGAGATCGATGCCTGCGAAACCAATAGCCCCAAAACGGCAACCCTGTCCGGCGTGAAGATACCCGGTGAGAGGTTGTTTTCGAGGTAAAGTGCTGCCACCAGCCTCTTTTTCCTGACGATCGGAAGGCAGAGGACAGATCGGCATCGCTTCAGCCGCAGATACTCATCTTTGAAATACTGGTTTGCAGACGAGCCATCGTCCAACAGCACGCGCTCCTGGGTCCGCACCACATAATGAAGGATGGACTGCGGTAGATCGGACGATGTTATGACGGCGGAATTCCGAGCGACAACCTCGATCGCGCCCGATCCGGCCGTCGCCTCAGCTTCGATCCGCGGCTCACCTTCCCTGATCAGGATCAACAGACCACGCTCCGCGCCTGCATGCTCCAGCGCGATATGCATCAGTCGCTCAATCAACTTGGGAAGGACAATTTCGCTTGAAAGCGCCTGCGCGGCTTTCACGACCGCTGCGACATCCAGTTCGCCCATCCATGGATCGATCGCCGCCGTGGTGATAGAGGCGCGCTCCTCGCGCAGGCCCGGATGGCGTTCTTCCAGTTGCTTTGTTTTTCCATAGGCACCCCAGCGGTGGTAGCAGGTGTAGGCGTTGCGCAGATGAGCATTGCTGGAAGTATCCAGACTGCATTCGGAATAGAAGCGCGCCAACAGTTCATTTGCGAGCGCCTCGTTGTGAATGAAGCCATTTTTCCTTGCCGATTTGATTGCAGCATCATAGTGGCGTGCGGCATCCTGCTCCCGCCCCTCTATCCGGGCGATTTCGGCTGCGATCAGCGACGAACGGTTTTCGAAATTTTCCGGGCAGTGTTCTGCCCATATCTGGATTTGCCTATGGTGGGCGACCAGCGCCTTCATATCTGCGGACTGGTGGTCCAGACCGCAGACTATCGAACCAGCTCGCGCCAGCGCAGCATAGAAGTGATATTCGGCCTTCTCGAAATGTGCAGGAGTGGTCCAGAGAAGGGTTTGTGCCTTGTCAGCCGCCGCGACAGCTGCTGGGTAGTCCTGCATGAAGACGCGGGACTGTATTCTACGAATCCAGTACCAGCAGGCTGCAATCGCCAGGTTGGGGTCTGCCTCAAGACGCTCCTCCAATTCGCGCTCGTCCAATTCTGCTCCTGCCACAGGAAAGGAATTATGTATGGCCCCCGACAGCGTCCGGACCAAGTGGCGCTGACCCTTTATGATGTCAACGATAAGGCCGAAACCGGCCTTAGATGCGAACTCGATGCCTTCTGTCGCTTCCTTTTCCACCTCACCCAGCAGTTCACCGCAAGCCAGGGAGTTGGTCACGAGATTGTCGCGGCAATAAGCAGCGTAAGTAACGTCGCCGGCTCTGCTTGCCAAGTCGAACGCCTGCTTTACGAACACACGGGTTGATCTGACGTGCTCCGCCCAAGGGCTCACATAGATTGCGAATGCCTGATAAACACGGGCTTTGAAGGCATCAAGGCCTGGCTTGCCGACGAGATCGAGGCTCAGTCGGCCGAAGCTGCGGGCCGCGGGATAGTTCTCGAAATATGACGACAGGATCATGCCGAAGAAGACGTAAGCGCAACTCGATCCACTGCAGTTGCCGTATTCCAGGCTGAGGTTCACCATCCGCATCGTGATCAGGCAGAGCAGCTTGTCGTCGATGTTCTGGGTGGATGGCTGCACCTTGGTGAGGACGTCCATGGTCGCACGCGTGCTCGCGTCCTGTATTATCGGCAGGTCGATCAAATCCTCGATCGGCCGGCTTCCTATCCGTTGCCATATTTGTTCGTATTCCTGCTTCACCTCCAGGTCAGTGGGATGCGGTGACCACTCGACGCCGACCTTCCGGAGATAATCAAGGCACACGGCGACTGCGCGATCCGACTGACTGAGCACGGCGTACAGATCCACTCGCAGGCACGTCACCGCAGCCATGTCGACGAGGTTTGCCGCGCGGCCCGAAAGGGCTGTCAACCTATGTTCCGCCGCGGTCAAATCCCCCGTCAGCAATTCGCATCCGGCCCGTTCCACTTCCAATGCGAAGCCCAGCTCCCGCCGGCTTTCCCGATCACGATCGCCCAGCAGATTCGATCCGGCGACGAGATATGTGAGCGCCGAGGCATAAGCTGCAGATGCTTTGGCGCGCCGGGCTGCCTGCAGGTCAATTGCCGCAACTCGGGTTTTTTCGTCGTCATCGACCAGCAGTTCAGCGCCGCCATTCAGCTGGCGGGCAACCTCGAAGATATGTTCGGCCAGATTGTCAGTCGTCAGGTTCAAAAGCAGCAGCCTGCCAATCCGCAGATGCACGGCCGCTCGTTCGTTGTCTGCAATGAGCGCGTAGGCGGCCTCCTGAATGCGGTCATGCAGAAAAGCATACTTCTGCTCGAGTCGAACAATGAGTCCGGCGTGCGCGGCTTCCAGCAGCGCGTCATGGATATTCCCTTCGGACAGGCCCAGTGCCGCGCTCAGCAACCCGACTTCGGCGACATTCCCAAGACAGGCGAATTGCTGGAGAGCGATCTGCGTCTGCGATGACAATCGCCGCAGTTTGCTCAGCATCAGGTCGACGACATTGTTAGAATAAGCCTTGGCGCGAATCTCATTGAGATCAAAGCCCCAGCCGGCTGCTTCGCGATCGAACCTGAGCAGCCCCTCGTCGGTGAGAGATGTGAGAAGCTGGATTGCAAAGAACGGGTTGCCGCCGGTCTTCTCGTGTATCAAAAGCGCCAGAGGATGAGCGGAGCTACGATCGCCATCCAGAGCGTCTGCCGTAAGCTGCTCAACGTCGTGGATTCCGAGAGGCGCGAGCAGGATGTTTTCTATTTTTGCACCCCCGTCGCGCATCCTTGCAAATGTTCGCATCAGCGTATGTGACGGACTGACTTCGTTGCTACGGTAGGCCCCGATCAACAGCAGGTGCCTCATATCCGGCTCGGTCGCCAGGCGCTCCAGCAAGTCCAGGCTCGCCATGTCCAACCATTGCAGGTCATCGAGGAACAGCGCGAGGGGATGCTCCGGGCGAGCGAATACACCGAGGAAACGGACGAAGACCGACTGGAAACGCGCCATCGTTTCCTGAGCCCCCACTTCAACCGCCGGGGGCTGTTTGCCGATGACGAATTCGAGTTCGGGGACAAGATTGACGATCAGCTGGCCATTTGGACCCACCGCCTCCACGATATCTCGCCGCCACTGGTCGACCTCGGCTTCGCCCTTCACCAGAATTTGGCGGACAAGCGTCTGAAGTGCCTCCGCCAGCGTCGCGTACGGAATGTCGCGCTTGTACTGGTCGAATTTGCCCGCCGCGAATATCCCGCGTGACGGAACGAGCGCCCGGTGCAGCTCGCTGACAACGGACGATTTGCCAACGCCGGAATACCCGGATACCAGCACCACCTCGGGGACACCGTGCTCGACCACCCGGCCAAACGCCGCAATCAGTGCATCGACGTCGCTCTCCCTCCCGTAAAGCTTCTCGGGTATCAGCAACTTGTCCGACGTATCGTCCGCACCCAGGACGAAAGGATCAATCCGGCCTTTCGACTGCCAGTCAGACAGACAGCGCCGGAGGTCGGCCTCCAGACCAACAGCCGTCTGATAGCGTTCCTCCGCATTCTTGGCGAGGAGCTTGATGACAATGGCCGACAGCGGCGCGGGAACCGCGCGGCGTTGGGCGGGTGGCACCGGCTGCCGCGCGATGTGACTGTGGACCCATTCCAAAGGGTCGACGGCGGAAAAGGGGAGCACGCCGGTGAGCAGTTCGTAGAGGACGACCCCTAAAGAATAAAGATCGCTGCGCGCATCGACCGAGCGGTTCATACGCCCGGTCTGCTCCGGAGACATATAGGCAAAGGTGCCAGCCATGATCTCAGTCGGAAGAGCCATCATGCGTTCGCGGCGCATGCGGGAAGCGATGCCGAAGCTTGTCAGCCAGGCCCGACCGGACTTGTCGACCAGAAAGGCCGACGGCTTTATGTCTCTATGGATGAGGCCACTCCCATGAGCGGCCGCCAGCGCGGATGTCAAACCGATTGCAATTCGTAAGACGTTGGCCCGCTCGGTGGGTTTCCCGTGGTGCTGCGCAATCAAGCGGTTAAGAGGTTCCCCGCCTGGGTCTTCGAAAATAAGGATTGGCCGTTCTTGATGAAGTCTGAGCGCGAGCGGTTTTGCCGCCCACGCTGCATCAAGGTCCGCCGCCAGCGAATATTCGTGTTCAAGAATCTGGAGGGTCCTGGGGGATGGTTTCTCGGCAACTGGGGCGACGGCAAGTATACGCGCCTGGTCGCCGCTGCTTCTTCCGCGGTACCACGCAAACTCGGTCTCTTCGCGGAGCGTCTCCAGTTCGTAGTCCGCAGGCTCAGCCACCCAAGGCACCTCTCGTCGCCAGGCACAAAAACCGGTTTGCACCAATAGGAACGGGCTCACGCCCAAGAGCCGCGAGCTTAGTTTAAGCCAAAGCTGCTTCGACCGCTAGTCTGCGCCAATTGTCCTATGGTATCGGTTATACTTCGATGTTTATCGACATAAAAAACCGCTCGCCACCCGGTATCGAGCAACTTGCGTCCTGCTGATGAAGCACATCGCGCGTCGGTCCCCAAGCGTCTCATTGATCGCAATCGAGACCAACGTATCGAGGATACCATCGTCCAATATCTCCAGCTTTAGCTTCAGGTAATGGTGGCACTATCGATGCGCCAAGCCACACGATGTCGTGAGGTTTGAAGGGCAGGCTTCTGACCAAGATGTCTGTCGATGGTTGCGCACGTGCTCCCGAAAATTCACAGGCGGGAATTGGACTTGGAAATACGGATCGCGTGGCAAATCGAGTGCATACGGAGAAACCTATGAGTTCCACACAAGCAACTAAGGATCCGGGAATGACGGAGCTGCCGATAGGAATTGCCGCCGTGGGTATGCGCACGGAGTTTGATTCCATGGGAGAGGTTGAGGTCCCGGGAAACCGCTATTGGGGCGCTCAGACCGAACGGTCACTCCATCATTTCAACATCGGCGGCGATAGAATGCCGAAACCGATCTATCACGCTTATGGCTATGTAAAAAAAGCATGTGCGCTTGTGAACGCATCGGCCGGAAGGTTGCCCGCTTGGAAGCGCGATGCGATCGTCCGGGCGGCTGATGAGACCATCGCCGGAAAACTTGACGAGCACTACCCATTGTTTGTCTGGCAAACCGGCTCCGGTACGCAATCGAACATGAACGTGAACGAGGTGATCTCGAACAGAGCCATCCAGCTTCTGGGGGGCGTTATCGGATCGCAAAAGCCTATCGGCCCGAACGACGACGTCAACATGGGGCAGTCTTCCAACGACACCTTTCCGACCGCCATGCACATCGCTTCGATCGACGCGGTCGACACCGTGCTCCTGCCGCAAGTCGAAAAACTCGCCGAAACCATCGAGCGAAAGGCCGATGGTTGGATGAACGTCGTCAAGATCGGACGCACACATCTTGAAGATGCCGTTCCATTGACCGTCGGGCAGGAATGGCATGGCTGGGCCGGTCAAATTCGTGCAGCGGTCGGTGACATCAAAGCGAGCCGGCGAGGACTCTACGAACTTGCGGTGGGAGGAACCGCCGTCGGCACGGGCCTCAACGCCCCGGACGGCTTCTCTCGGGATGTCGCCGCCAAGATCGCTGAATTGACCGGCAAACCGTTCGTGACCGCTCCGAACAAGTTCGCGGCCCAGGGTTCGCTCGACGCAATGGTCAGGGCCCATGCGGGCCTACGGGGTTTGGCGGTCTCGCTCATGAAAATCGCCAACGACATGCGATGGTTGGCATCTGGACCACGCTGCGGCTTGTCCGAACTCAATCTGCCGTCAAACGAACCGGGGTCGTCGATCATGCCCGGGAAGGTCAATCCCACCCAATGCGAAGCGATCGTAATGATCTCCATCCAGGTTTTGGGGAACGACTGCGCAGTCGCGTTCGCCGGAAGCCAGGGCAATTTCCAATTGAACGCGATGCGGCCGGTGATCATAAACAACTTTCTCCATTCGGCTCTCATCCTCGCTGACGGTTGCGCGAAGTTTCGAGAATTTTCAGTGGAAGGCACGGAGTTGGATACCGCGAAAATCGGCTCCTACGTCGAGGGGAGCGTCATGTTGGTCACGGCGCTGTCGCCGTTGATCGGGTACCAGAACGCAGCGCACATAGCCGAGCGTGCGATCGCGGACGGCATCACGCTCCGCGAGGCGGCACTTGCCTCCGGCAAGGTCGATGCAGCGGTTTTCGACAGGACGATCAATCCGTTGCAGATGGTAGGCGAAGGTCTCGCCGGGGCGTGATGGCTATGGGCACCTCCAACATGAGCAGGCCGGTCATACATGAAGCCCGGCCGCCTGGGATCGATCCGGTCAGCCATTTCATACTGAAGACCGCAAGACTCCTGTTAATCAGCGGTGCTGATGCAGAGTACGTTCGTCGGCGGACCAAGGTGGTTGTCTCGAGGCTCGGTCTGTCTGCCGAGATTTTTTTGAGTGGCGAGGGCCTCCTGCTCATGATCGATGCCGGAACAAGCTATCGCACCCGTATAGGCCCGCGGATCGCAGGGATGGGAGCCAACACAGGACTGTTCGATGCTGTCGAAGGCGTGACAAAGTGCGTAGTCGCGGGGTCGATGGACCTGAGCGAGGCGCTGGGGCGCCTTGAAGCCCTCGAGGGATCACCGGTCCGGTATCCCGCCTGGCTCATCATCCCTGCCGTGGCAGGCACCATGGCGGCGCTCTGTCGTCTATTTGGAGGGGAGTGGTCAGTCGTCCTTGCCGCTTTCCTGGCGGGACTGGTGAGCACCCTGCTCCGCCAGGGTTTCAGCGCGCGTCACCTGAATTCGATTGTCTCCTCGTTCACCACGGCGCTGGTCAGCGCGGTGGTCGCAGCACTTGTTCTCAGACTGATGTCGACCGCCCCGACGGTTCTGGCGTTCGTGGCAGCGGGGATGATACTCGTTCCTGGCGTCCCCTTGATCAACGGGATCGCCGACATGGCAAGCGGCCACACAGGGATTGCTTCGTTCAGGCTGGCGTTGGGGACGGTAACGGTGGTCGCCATAGGATTTGCGCTTTTCCTGGCGGCAAACCTGGTTGGCGAACCCTTGACCGTCGACCTTGCAACCGCCCCGATTCCCGTTTGGCAGGACTTCTGTTTCTCCGGTGTCGCTGCATTCGGCTTCGCGATACTGTTCAACTGCCCGGCCCGGGCAATCCTGGCTTGCGTGGTCTGCGGCATGGTCAGTCACGGCCTGCGGAGTGAACTCGGCGCTCTTGGCCTGGACCTGGCGACGGCAACGCTAACCTGCTCGTTTATCGCTGGACTTATCGCCCACAGCGCAAGCGGGTGGTTGTCACTCCCGTGGCCAACATTCGCATTTCCGGGAACGGTTGCGATGATTCCCGGATCGTATGTGTTCCGAGCGAGCGTCGGCGGCTTGGAAATCATGGCAAAAGGCGTCGACACTCCCCCTGCAATTCTTGCGGAGTCCGCCTCGGTCGGCATTTCGGCCTTGGTACTAACGGCTGCGGTGGGAGTAGGCCTGCTGGTTGCTTCGTCGCTCGCAGGAATTGTCGTGGTCGCGCGGCACCGATCCGACACGTCTGGTGCCGATTGAGGCGGAGCAAGATGTTGCGGTTATCTCTTTCAAAACTGCTGAGCTTGAACGCCGGCTTTGTCGACACCTTGGGATTTCTCGCGCTTCACGGTCTGCTCGCCGCTCATGTCACAGGCAATCTGGTGACATTCGGTGCGGCGGTGGTGCTGGAAACATCCGGTGCGACTGCAAAGCTGCTGGCGTTGCCTGTATTCTGCGCAGTGATCGTGGTCGCACGACTGGCAAGTTTTTGGCTGATTAAGCGACGTTGGCCTGTTCTGAAAACCATGCTTTCTATTCAGGTGGCCTTCCTCGTTGTCGCGGCAAGCCTCATGGTCACTTACGGCCCCTTTCCGAAGGGTGATGGATGGCAGGCCGTCCTCGTCGGATTGGCCCTCATCGGCGCAATGGCAATACAAAATGCGGCTCATCGAATTCATTTCGGGACGTCACCTCCGACCACGATGATGACGGGCAACATAACCCAGGCCATGATCGATTTGGCGGATGGGATATGGGGATGGAATCCTGACTCGAGAGAGGCTACCCGACGGCGAATGGTCGAAATGCTTACAAGTGTGGCGGCATTTGCGTCCGGCTGCGCGCTGGCAGCGGCGGCGTTCACGTGCTCAGGAAGCTTGTGCTTTTTGATACCTCCCATGATCGGGCTCTTGGCACTGGTAGCCCAACCAGGGACCCCATTGGGAAAGCTCGAAGTAAGGGGCGCTCTTTCGACCACATCATCAGAAGGATAAAAGCTTCGGCTACAACCCTCCAACCACCCATTCCGGTAAACCTGTGCGATGCTGACGTAACTCAAACCCGCCAGTACCGGAGGTTCGCTTCCGCCGTCCAACAACAACGGTCTTGTCCAATTATCGTTGCGGTCACGCCACCGGAGGGATTGGCCTGCCACGACAAACTTGCATCCTGCAGCGCGTGTATAGCCAGCCGGTCGGCACAACCGAAAAGGCTTCTCGGTCGTGGCCCTCGTGAGCGTCAGCAAGTAGCCGTACTGGTTCATCAGATTGGTGAAATCGACGGCTTTTTACACCTCGAAGACGTTGTCCTTGTACGGCAGCGCCCAGCTCTTAATCTGGACGAGGGCTTTCCTGTCGCGGCCATGCTAGTCGATTGATTCCAACGTTTGGTGCCCACGCTTGACGGCCGCAATGATCTCATCGGGGTCGGCTTTCCAGATGAATGGCGTTGGCTCCTGATTGTGCTCTTTGATGAAGCGGTTGATAGCTGCCTGCAGGTCGACGACGGAATGAAAGACGCCGTATTTCAACCGTCGACGCGTCAGTTTTGCAAAGAAGCCCTCAACTGCATTGAGCCATGAGCAAGACGTTGGGATGAAGTGGAAGGTCCATCTCGGATGGCGTGCCAACCAGGCGCGAACCTTCGGCTGCTTATGGGTGGCGTAGTTGTCGAGAATGACGTGGACGGCCTTATCTATCGGCAACTCCGCCTCAATGGCATTGAGGAATCGAATGAACTCCTGATGGCGATGGCGTTGCATGTTGCGGCCGATGACCGACCCGTCGAGAACATTGAGAGCGGCAAACAAGGTGGTGGTGCCGTGGCGCTTATAGTCATGGGTCATCGTGCCGCCGCGCCCTTTCTTGAGTGGCAGACCCGGCTGCGTTCGGTCGAGCGCCTGGATCTGGCTCTTTTCATCGACGGATAGGACGATCGCATGGGCTGGCGGTGAGACGTATAGCCCGACGACGTCATGCAATTTCTCGGCAAACGCCTTGTCATTCGAAAGTTTGAAGCTGCGCCAGCGGTGTGGTGCAAGGCCATGCTCATGCCAGATCTTCACGACCGAGGAGGCTGCGATCCCAACCACCTTTGCCATCGCACGAACGGTCCAGTGTGTGGCTTCCTGCTTCGGTGTTTCCAGCGTCAATGCGATCACCCGCTCGACCAGTTCGGTGTCGAGCGGTGCGATGCCGGGTGGCCGGCTCTTGTCGCGCAGAAGGCCATCCACACCCTCAGTCATGAAGCGCTCCTGCCAGCGCCAGACACAAGTCTTGGATTTGCCAGTCGCCTCCATGATCGCGACCGTGCCCAAACCGTCGTCGCTCATCAAGATGATCTTCGCCCGCCACACGTGCTTTTGCGGAGAGACCGGCGCAGCTACAATGGCCTCTAGTCGACTCCGGTCGGCAGTGGAAACTTCAAATGTGATCCCTGTACGCATTTTCGCATCTTCGCACGGCGACGACGAAAAAGGAATCCCATGCGGACTCTTTTGTTTCGATCAATCCACGAGTCGATTGATTCCAACACTTGGTGCCCACGTCTGACGGCTGCGATGATGTCGTCAGGGTCTGCTTTCCAGATGAACGGCTTCGGCTCTTCATTGTGCTCTTTGATAAAGCGGTTGATGGCTGCCTG
>NZ_PCDP01000050.1 GCF_003240585.1 Arminella tubonensis | reverse complement strand
GTTTGCTGAGCGATTGCCACGTCCGTGCCCGACGGCTGAGCGTGGTATGATCGGGGACAGGGAGTGCCAACCCCATCAATTGCAGTATCGATTTCAGAAAGCCTTCGGCCTGCCGCAACCGCAGGCCTGACACCATGCCCAGGGACAAGGCTGTCTCGATCGCAAGATCAGAATAGCGAGGCTGGCCACCACGGGTCTTGCGTCTTGGAGCTGACCACATCGCAAGCGCCTCCGGTGTCAGCCACAAGGTCAAGCCTCCACGTCGCCGAAGCCCCGCCTCATATTCCGACCAGTTCGTCACCTTGAACTTCATCTTGCCGATGTGATGACGGCGGGCGGCATTGCGTTTGAAAGGCATGACTGCGACAGACCGGCTATTGAGATCCCCGCTCGAATAAATCACGACAACTGAATGATCCGTGCACCAAAGCCTAGAGGAACCGGAGGGTTCTCAGCGTGTATTCGGCCGCCTCTTCGCGGCTGACAACTGAGCGAGCGACGCCGATCGGCAGGGCGCTGAAACCCATGCCGGTTGCGGCGATCGAAGCCGGCGCACCCACGCGGTTGCGGTCGCGGACAAGGCCGTTCTGTGGATTGACGACCTCGATAAAGTATTTAAACGAGGCATCTTGCAGATCGGCCAACAAGGATTGGCTCGACCAGTCTGCCTGTTCATCCGGCTTGAGGCTATCTCTGGCCATATTCCACTACCTTACGCTTTATCGAGGCGCCGCCTTGGACCGCTGGCCCCCAGATGGACTCATCCAAAGCCGACTTCGTGGCGGCAAGCTGTATTTGTGGGGCTCATATTCACCCATTGGGGGAGGTCGACATGAAGTCGGCGCCTTGACCTGTCAGGGCTTCACGAACCGAAGGCAAAACGATCGGTCTCGCCCTTGATCGATGGATCGAACACCTTGATCGAGTGCGGATCGACCTTGTTCGCGAGCGTGGTGCTTTGCGCGTCCAGCACGAAGCCGGCCGCCTCCACCTCCTCGCGGACGGACGCAGGGTCGATCCGATGCAGCGATTGTGCGTCGCTCGTGCCCGCCCCGGCGGCGGCAGCGTGGTCGACGATGACGTAGGACCCGCCGGGCTTCAGCCGCTCGTAGACGGCCCGATTGAACTCGGCCGCCGTCGCACCCTTCTTCTGGATCAGCGCGGTGTGGAGATCGTGATAGAAAAGGTGCAGCCACACGACATCCGCTGGCTGCGTGGCCTTCGGCATTGCCAGAAGGTCCGACGAGACGGCTTCGACGTTCTCTCGGCCCGGCTCCTTCGCGAGCCTCCCCATGAGGCCGACTGGATCGTTCTTGAAGTGGGCGACTTCGGCCGGTACGAAGTTATAGACCCGTCCTTCGGGACCCACGACGTCGGAGAAGAGACGGGTCCAGTCGCCGTCGCCTGGGTAGATATCGATGACGGTGGAGCCCTTTTTGGCTCGTGCGAACCGGATCAACTCGGATAGCTTGGATTGGTCGTACATCGGGATCTCCTTTATGGTTGGGCATTCGATGAGCGCGGCTTGCGAGGGGCGATTCGGGACTGATCCACCGTTTACACCGACCCGATGGCCGCAGATGGCCAGCGCTACGCCAGCCCGGACGCCTCCATCTCGGAGGCCCGCGCCAGTGCTTGCGTGTCGACATACTCCCGGATGTTCGTCAGTTTGTCGTTTCGAACAGTCATGGCGAAGACCCAATCGTCCTCGAACGTTCTATTCGTGGCTTTGACTGTCCCCCTAGCGAAACCGATGACCAGAACCCGGTCTCCCTGCGCAACGAACTCCGGGGGCTCTGGGAATGAAGTTTCCACCGTTTCGTTAGCCTTCTGAAGCAAATCCGCCAATTCTGCGTGCCCGCGATGCGTGCCTGCCAGCGGCCAGTCCTCGCCCGGAATGATCCACTCGATATCTTCCGCGGATACCGCCAGAAGACCTTGCTTATCGCGGCGGCCGAGTGCCGCAAGAAAATCCTTTACAATCTGGACATTCTTTTCGATGCTCATCGAAATCTCTCCTTTTCCTTTACATGGATCGTCTAAGCTTCAGCGCGAAAGCTCTGACACCACTGCTATTTTTTCGATTTCTCTCACAACTTGATCTGCTGCGTATTAGACCTGCGCCAAGCCTCCATCGACGGGGAGATCTATACCGGTGATGAAAGAGCTTTCATCGGAGGCGAGGAATACGACGGCAGCTGCGATTTCCTCGGGCTTGCCCCTGCGACCCATTGGAATCTGCGAGGCGAACTGGACGGCCGCTTGCTTGGCCTGTTCGGCGGTAAGGCCCGTCGTCTTCTCTAAGGCCGGGGTATCGATTGGCCCGGGGCTCACACAATTTACGCGGATCTTGCGGTCTTTCAGCTCCATAGTCCAAGCACGCGCGAAGTTGCGCACAGCCGCCTTACTCGCGGCGTAGGCGCTAAACCCTGGGGACCCCAACACGTTCGTGACCGAAGAGGTCATGATAATCGAGCCGCCATCTTTGAATAGGGGAAGGGCCTTCTGCACCGTAAAGAACAGTCCCTTTACGTTCACGTCGAAGGTCTGGTCGAAATGTGCCTCGGTAGCCGCCTCAAGTGGTGCGATTGTACCGGCGCCCGCGTTGGCGAAGAGTACATCGATGTGACCATGCTTCTCTTTCACGACGGCATAGAGCCGGTCCAGATCTTCCAAGCGTGACACGTCGCCCACGACCGTCGTAAGGTTTCTCTTGATGATGGCTGCCGCCTCCTTCAGCTCTTTCTCTCGTCGCCCAGTGATCACGACGTGCGCACCTTCTTCCACGAAGCGCTTGGCTGTGGCCAAGCCAATACCGCTCGATCCCCCCGTGATGACTGCGACCTTACCGTCTAGCTTTCCCATGACTTTTCCTTTCATTGTTTTCTAATTATCTTCGGGAGGGCATTCATGCCCCGTTGCGATGCAAATCCCCCGATTCCCCGCGAACCCTACCCCGAACCGATGGCCGCAGACGGCCAACGCTACGCCGGCCCGGAGGCGTCCATCTCGGAGGCCCGCGCCAGCGCTTGGGTGTCGATGTACTCCCGGATCTTCGTCACCTTGCCGTTTTGAACGGTAATGGCGAAGACCCAGTCGTCCTTGAACGGCTTGTTCGTTGCTTTGATTTCCCCGGTAGCGACGCCGACGACCATTACTCGATCCCCCTGCGCCACGAATTCAGGGGGTTCTGGGTATGTCATTTCTATCTCTTCGGACGCCTTCTGAAGCACAACCGCCAATCCGGCATGCCCGCGGTGCGTACCGGCCAGCGGCCAGTACTCGCCCGGAATGATCCACTCAATATCTTCGGCGACCAAAGCGAGCAGACCTTGCTTGTCGCCGCTTCCCATTGCTGCAAAGAAATCCTTTACAATCTGGACGTTCTCTTCGATGCTCATAAAACTTCTCCATTCCTCGGATCGCGTCCGATCTACTCCATGGTTAGGCCCAACGACCGACCTCCTCAAAACTAAGGCGAGGATTGCGCGGAAACACGGAAGTTGGATCGCCGTAGCCAATGCTGCAGATAAAGTTCGACTGGATTCGCGTGCTGGAAAAAAAGACCCTATCCACGCCAGCATTGTCGAAGCCCGACATGGGGCCGCAGTCCAGTCCCAACGCCCGCGCCGCGATGATGAGGTAAGCGCCTTGCAGCGTTCCGTTCCGCACCGCCGTCACCTCGGCCAACCCCGGCGCCGCAAAGTACTGCTGCATGACCTCAGCAGCGTGAGGCAAAAGCTTTGGGAGCTCGGCGGCGAAATCCAAATCGTGGCCGATGATGACCGTGACCGGGGCCTGTAGAATTTTCGGCTTATTCGGTTCCGTAGCCAGTCCGGCGAGCGTTGCCTTTCCGTAGGCGCTACGCACCCAAACCAAACGCGCGGGGCTGCAGTTCGCAGAAGTCGGCCCCCATTTCATGAGGTCATAGATCTCGCGAACCGTAGCGTCTTCCACGGGACGGTCGGCCCAGCCGTTAAAGGTGCGAGCGGAACGAAAGATCTGATCGAGCGAGTGGTCCGGTAACGCGGCGGTCATGGATAGATCACTTTCTGATTAGATGCAGACTAGGTAATCGCGGCGACATCGGCGATCGCCATTCATGAGTGGAACTTGACCAGGTCCTTAAAGATCAGTTGACCCCAGCTCTTTCCGCGCGCCTGCACTAGCAGTCCACCTTCCGACAGCCCGCCAAGTTTGATCGGCGAGAAACCGAGATTTTCCGCAAGCGCACCAATCTCCGCTGCCGCAGCGTCATCGTCACTCGCCAGGAACACGACTCTCCTGCCGCCGTGTACGGCCGGATCCTGGGCAAGGACCGCGGCGCCCAAATGGTTGAAGCCCTTGACCAGTCTTGCACCAGAGAAAGCCCGCGCGATGAACTTCGAAGAAGGCTGTCCTCCCAGGTCCTCTGGGGGTACGCCGTAGGCATTCGTCACATCGACGATGGTCTTCCCCTGCCAGGTGGGAAGCGCCTTTGCCACATCCGGGTGCGCCTCGAAACGGACAGCCAGAAACACGATATCCGCCTTGACGGCTTCCGCCAGCGTTTTGGTAATGATCATTTTTCCGATCGCGGCTGCGGCGGATGCAAAGCTTTCCGGTTCGCGCGTGGTTGCGACGGAGACTTCGATGCCGTTGCGGGCGAACGCCTTGGCCAGGGCCTGGCCGATATTGCCGAAGCCGATAATTGCGTAGGTCATAATTACTTCTCCATTCCTCGGATCGGATCGGATCGTGTCCGATCATCACTTGCACTGTTGTTCTGCGCATCGTGTGGACGCGTTAAACCAAGTTCACAGGAGGCGCGTGTCGGCCGGCTCATGCTTAAGGTCGTCGTGACGACCGTCGTTATATTTCAACGACTTGACGAGTTGATCGGCGTCCAGCTCAATACCGTCCAGCGTGGCGATAGCCACAGCGTAGAACTTACCGCCGTTTCCCTCTGCGAAAGTGCGGACACCACAGGTCTTGCAGAAGCGATAGTGAAGGTGGGCCTCAGATTTGCCAGGCGGTATCCATGTGTAATCGGCCTGCTGGTCCTCGCCTCTTTCGACTTTAAAATCTTCAGGCTGCACGATCGCGAACCAAAAACGCGACTTGGTGCAAATCGAGCAGTTGCAGCGCGTCGTTCCTTTATCGAAGTCAATCTTGGCCTCGAAAGCGACTGCACCGCAGTGACACGAGCCGTGGTAAGTTTTCTTCGCCATCGTGTTTCCTTGATCGGCTTGAGTAGAGGGTGGGAAAGAGTGACAGTCTTTCCGCTTAGTTACAGAGCCCTACGGCGCTCCGAACGATCGAGCGGAGCGCCTGGTGGGCGTGGTGCGTTAGAGTTGCGCCAGGCCGCCGTCGACGGCGACTTCGCTGGCCGTCATGAAGCTGCTGTCATCTGACGCAAGAAAGGCGGCCACGGCCCCGATCTCCGCTGGATCGCCCATGCGCTGGAGCGGCGTCATCGCGCCGTAGGCCTTCTGACCCTCCTCGCCCAGCGCCTCCTTCGCGAGTTCGGTCGCCGTCGCCCCAGGCGACAGTACGTTGATCCGGATGCCGGTGCCCTTCAGGTCCTCCGCCCAGGTCCGCGCGAGGTTACGCACTGCCGCCTTGCTCGCGCTGTAGGCAGTGAAACCCGGAGCGCCCGTGGTGCCGGCGCTCGATCCGGTCAGGATGATCGAACCGCCATGGCCCATCAGTGGCAGCGCCTTCTGGACCGTGAAAATCGTGCCCTTCACATTGGTTTCGAAGGTTTCGTCGATGTGCCTGGCGGTGATTTGGCCGAGCGGAAGCGGGCTTCCGGCCCCGGCATTTGCGAAGACAATGTCGAGCGTTCCGCGCTCTGCCTTCACCGTCGCATAGAGGCGATCAAGGTCAGCCTCATCCGAGACCGAGCCCTTCACAGCGCGGGCATTGGGTCCCAGCTCGGCCACAGCGGCGTCGAGCGCTTCCTGCCGGCGGCCGTAGATGAAGACGAAGGCGCCTTCCTCGATGAAGCGCTTTGCCGCGGCGCGGCCGATGCCGGTAGCGCCGCCGGTGATCACGGCGGTCTTTCCATTCAATCTGGTCATGTCGTGCATCCTTCGTAGGTTGGAGTGTAGTTCGTCTTGATCGATAAACCCGAAGAAGGAAGACTTGGCGCTTGATCAAGTTCGGATTTCCATGTCCGCGAGCGGTGTTGAGCTGAGTGCTAGTCTCCAGCGGCCTGCGCCGTAGCGGGTTTACGGTCAGGAGCATGGGGAATCCTTAGCTGGTGCCAGATCCCCCGGCCTTCATGCGCTCGAACTAGAGCGCGGCGGTATCGCGAAATCCCCTTCTTGCGCGTGTTGGGGTGGCGCTCGGCCTGGGACGCGAGGATTTCGCGCCTGGGCTTGGAGGCCAGCGCGAGGAGGGGTTCGACAAATAGTCGATCATCCACTGTCCAGCGGAGCCTAACCGGCGATCGGCGAGGCAGACAATGCAAAAAGCCGCGTGTGTCGCGGCCGAGGCGAAGGCAACCAAGAGCGGTGGACGGCGCCGAGGCAGAGGAAACGACAGTGCAGCGCGAACGCGTCCCCTTCGTAACCGGGGCCAGCCTCATCCTCAGAACCGTCCGGCGCGGAAGTCGGCGAAGGCCTGTTGGACTTCATCCTGCGTGTTCATGACAAACGGCCCGCCGAATGCGACCGGCTCTTTCAAAGGCCGGCCCGAGAACACGAGAAGCCGGACCGGCGCGGCGTCAGCCCTCAGCACGAGCTCGGACGGTCCTGACTCATCCGATCGTGTCAGCCAGGTACCGTCACGCTGCGGCGCGCAGCTTCGTTTCAGCCGCCAACACCGCCTTGACCGTAGCTCGCGCCTCGACGCGCTGCTTGAGAATTTGAACCTTCGGCTACTTGCTAAGGTCAGCCACCCCCAGCGTCGTCACCCACGTCGTCATAGCGAAACTATAATCAAGGGGTGTTTTGCAATCCCGTGCAAGTTCCGAGCACATTCCGGTTCAGGTGTGAACACGGAATCTTGAGCGACCTGGAACAAGTAACAGTGCCACTTTGACGTTATTAGGGAACTAAGAGGATGCCCAGGCGTTTGCTGGAATCGAAGCAGTGCGTCTGGCGCAGGAATCCACTCATTGGAATTTGGCAATTTACACCTCATTTGGATCTGACGAATGAAACCCGCCCCGGAACAGATGAAACCGGTCGCGGAAACGATTGCTGCGTTCGGCGCGCCGGTTTTCATGCATGCCGTGGGTGACGGGCCGTCACCCACGGCTGTGATCGCGCGCTGGCGTCATCACGGTGCAGAATTCGACGTCACTGCGTCCGATGCCCTCTGCGTCGCGATCAGTATGCAAGATGTCAAGTACATCTGGCAGCAGACGGGCAAGGTTGCAGATCGTGCGGATATCGGGGTTGGTAGCCTCTCGGTGCTGCCGCCACACGAAGGCATCAGAGTGTCGGTCCAAGGCGAAGCCGATGTCTTGCGGATCTTTCTCCGCGAGACTTTTCTCGACGCTGCGGTCGATGGGCAGTTTGCCTGTTTAGCGTTGTTCAACTCGCATGACAGCGAATTGCTGGCTGCGGCAATGCAGCTTTTCGTCGCGGCAACACGAGGGGACCCGGACGATTCACTTCTCCTCGAATCCGGTGTCCATCGCCTGGCGGCCCGCCTGGTGGATCGGGATGGTCGCCAGGCGTCCGGGCCCGCGCGCGGCGGCCTTGCCCGCACGGCTCGCCGCCGGGTCGACGACATGGTCATCGCCGCGCTAGACGACACGACGAGCCAGTCGCTCACCCTCGGTGCACTGGCCAGCGCTGCATGCTTGAGTGTCAACCACTTCATCCGAGCTTTCCACCAACAGACGGGTGTGACGCCGCATCGCCACGTCGTCCTTCGCAGGCTCGAGCGAGCGATCGCATTATTGAAAAAGCCGGGCATTTCCGTCGGCGAGGTGGCGGATGGCGTGGGCTTCGCGACGCCAGCGCATTTCGTCGCCACGTTCAGGCGAACACTGGGCGTGACGCCTGGCGCATTCCGGGCCGCTCTCCTGCGTTGATCAGTCGTCCGGGCGCTGGAAGGCTGCGGCACACCCGCTGACCGCGGAGATGGCCTTCGCGGTCCTCCTCAGCCACTGCCGTGTCGGCAGGTCCAATCGCGCCTTGCCGGGGCGGTGTTGCACGGATCAAATTTGGGGTGAGATAACCCTACCCCCGGCGCATTTCATGCAACGGGCTTGAAATGGGGACGACCGAGTTCGGTCATCCGGTTGAGAACACGGACGCCGATCTTGGCTTCAGTCTTCTGATTGTCGAAGTGTCTCGCCTTGAGTTTCGGTCCGATCACGGCTTTGGTGCACGGCTCGGCAAGTGGCCGCAATTCAGTTTTTGATGGGGTTGGTCATTTCGATGTCGCCGTCATTGCCTTGCAACGAACGGATCTCGGGCGTGCGCATACGAGCATTCGGTTGAGAGCGGCAACACCCAGAGCAACCTCGGTCTGCTGAGCGGGGAATGAACGGGCACGCAAACGCCGACCGATGATTCCCTTGTAGCGACCCATCGCTGTTTCTACCAAAGCCCGCTTGCCGTAACCGGTGGTCGCCTGCCATTTCAGCCGACCACCGGCCTGGATTGATGCGACGTGACAATCCCGTTGGTTTGGCGGCTCAGCGTCCTGTCTTGCCACCGCCGTTGAGCGCGGTGGAATGACGATCTTTGCTTGCACGCTGTGGCGCAGGACCGCGTTGTAGGTTGGATCTCCATCATAGGCGCCATCACCAGTGAACTGGCCAATGTCATCTTCAATTTGGCCGAGCAACGGCTCCACCTGCGAGCCATCGCTCGTGTCCTGATCTGTCAGGCTATGAGCAATGACCTCGCCACTATCGGCATCAAGCGCCAGATGCAGTTTGCGCCAGCCACGGTGGGACTTGGCACCATGCTTTTCTTCCAGCCATTGGCCTGCGCCATAGATTTTCAACCCGGTACTATCGACCAGCACGTGAAGTGGACCATCCGGCAGAGGCTGACAATTGCTACGCCTGGCGGACGGGCTCCAGGTTCCTGCCCGACGGCTGAGTGTTGTGTGGTCAGGCGCCGGCAGATCCAACCCCATCAGCGCAAGCACGGAGCTCAAAAATCCTTCGCTCTGCCGCAGCCGCAGTCCGAATACCAGGCCCAGCGTCAGCGTCGTCTCGATGGCGAGATCCGAATAACGCGGCTGGCCTCCTCTTGTCTTGCGTCGTGGCGCAGCCCAACCGTCAACAGCCTCCGACGTCACCCAAAGGGTCAGACTGCCACGTTGGCGCAGACCCGCATCATACTCGGCCCAGTTCGTCACCTTGAACTTCATCTTGCCAACGTGATGACGGCGAGCGGCGTTATGTTTGTGTGGCATGGATGATCAATCACGGTGATTTCGATCGCAACCACATAAGCGGAAACCGTTTAAATTTGATCCGTGCACCAGCGCCCCGTCGATCCACAGCGAGGCGCAGGCGTCGGCGAAATGCGATCGTTCGATCCAGCCCGCGCCCACGGCTGAGCGGGCGATGCGCTCGTCGAGACGGGCGAGTGCGATGCCGGCGTCCGAAATCGGTCGCAGCAAGGTTTGGATGGGCAATTTGGCGAGATCGTAAGGCATTGAAATTATGGTAAATGATTTACTAAAGGAACTCTATCTGAATATTACAGTTCCTCACATGGTATGATCGGAGGTTACCGTCCTAACCATCGATAAGTATCGCTTATCGGAGGGGACGCGTACACGTAGCTTGTACGTTTTGTGATTCCATGATACGGTGCGCTTACGTCCAAATTCGGAGCTCGCAATGCCCCAGACCAGCTACAAGATCAGCGAAGCCCGCAAGAAGTTCGCAGAAGTGCTCGAGCGCGCCAACCGGGGCGAGGAAATCGTCATCATGCGCGGCAACGAGGTTTATGCCCGTATCGGCCCCGCAGCCGATGGCGGAAAGCGTCCTTTTGGCCTGCTGCGCCACCGTGGCCTGCCCGACGACCTGTTCGATATCAACGATGCCGAGCAGGCCGCGATCGACGCCGGCGACTGGAATGATGATACCGGCGTCTGGCAAGGCAAATCCAACGGTAACGAAAGCACGCAATGAAAGTCCTGCTCGACAGCCATGCCATCTACTGGTGGACGATTGGCAGCGATCGGCTCTCCATGAGGGCACGGACGTTCATCGAGGACAGAGCCAACTCTGTCCTCGTCAGCGCAGTGTCCTTTTATGAGCTGGACAACAAGATGCGCCTGAACAAGCTCGACCTCAAGCCACAGGAACTGCGGGCAGCCGTCACAGCCAGCGGCCTGCAGACGTTGGCCATCAGTGATCTGCATGCCGAACTGGCAGCAAGCTTCGATTGGGATCACCGCGATCCGTGGGACCGCATTCTTGCTGCCCAGGCGCGGCTGGAGCATTGCACTTTTGTCTCCACCGATGGGGCGTTCGACGCAATTCTGCATGAGCGGGTCTGGTAGAAGAAAGAGCTGATGAAGATCTTCGCGAGATCTGACGAGGCGACCGAACAGCTTGAGGAGCCCATCTCTATCGCCCAGAGCAACCATGAGGTGATCATTTGCCGAGGAGGCGTACCCGTTGCGGTGTTAACAGCCGGTGCGGGAGGATTTCGATCGTCGCAGCGACAGGTTCTGGGCTCTGATGGCTGAAGGACGACCTGCGGATGACAGACAAACGTCCAACCACGATGACTATTACGACGAGAACGGATTGCCAGAATGACAAGTTCCTCTTCACGTTCGATCGATAAACGCCTCGAGACGTTGGACACAATCGCCGCCGTCCTGTCGATCGACCGCCGCGACGAACTGGCAGAGCTGCTGACCGATCAGGATGTCGAAACGCTGCGCCATCTGGTCAACGCGGGCATGGGCGAGAACACGCTGCGCGCACTCACTTCGGACCTTGCCTATCTGCAAGCCTGGTCGCTGGCCGCGACCGATGCTTCCCTCCCCTGGCCAGCACCCGAGGCCATGCTGCTCAAATTTGTGGCCCACCACCTCTGGCAGCCCGAACAGCGCGACATCGATCCTCATCACGGAATGCCAGCCGATGTAGAGCAAAGCCTGCGGGACCAGCGGTTCCTTCGATCGTCCGGGCCGCATGCGCCCGACACGGTGCGCCGGCGGCTTGCCAGCTGGTCGACGCTGACGAAGTGGTGCGGCCTCGACGGCGCGTTTGGCTCGCCATCTGTGAAGTCGGCCATCCGCCTCGCCATCCGCGCCACGCCCCGTCCAAGGAAACGCAAAAGCGCAAAGGCGGTCACCGGCGACGTCCTGGCGAAATTGCTCTTGACCTGCAGTACCGATGGTCTTCGTGACATCCGCGACCGGGCAATTTTGATGGTCGCCTTTGCCTCTGGCGGGCGCCGGCGCAGCGAGATTGCCGGGCTGCGATGCGAACAGCTGACCGTCGAGCCACCGATCGAGATTCCGGATGGCCCTCCCCTCCCCTCTCTCGCCATCCATCTGGGCCGCACCAAGACCAGTGGCGCCGACGAGGACGAGCTCGTGTATCTGACCGGTCGGCCGGCGGAGGCGCTGAATGCCTGGCTTGCTGCGGGCAAGATCGATAGCGGCAGTGTGTTTCGAAAGGTCGATCGCTGGGGCAATGTTTCGAAGCGGGCACTGGAACCGAGTGCGGTTAACCAGATCGTCAAGCAGCGGGCGGCGATGGCGGGGCTGGAGTCTGGGGAGTTTTCGGCACACGGGTTGCGATCGGGCTATCTGACGGAAGCTGCCAACCGCGGCATTCCACTGGCTGAGCGATGCAACAGTCGCTGCATAAGTCTGTCACGCAAGCGGCAAGCTATTAAAACAACGCGGCGCGGCGGAGTGGCCGCGCTACGCGGATGCTTTGAGCACGGTGCCCCCTACTTTAGTGCTTGTGGCTATGAAGCTATTCGTCGCTAAAGACAATTTCCGAGGATTAGCTAGTCGATTGATTCCAACGTTTGGTGCCACGCTTGACGGCCGCAATGATCTCATCGGGGTCGGCTTTCCAGATGAATGGCGTTGGCTCCTGATTGTGCTCTTTGATGAAGCGGTTGATAGCTGCCTGCAGGTCGACGACGGAATGAAAGACGCCGTATTTCAACCGTCGACGCGTCAGTTTTGCAAAGAAGCCCTCAACTGAGGCGTTGATGACTTGCTTCGTTCCGACGATATCGGCGCGCGACCACGTGCATTTCATCGATGGAGCAAGTGGAGGCTACGCCATGGCTGCCACTCAACTGAAGACAGGCTGACGGCACGATCCAAGCTGCCAGCCTGGTTCGCTTGTCATCATCGCGAGCACAGAGGCGAAAGGTTGCGTTGTACTGCCTGCATTCTTGCCGTCGGAACTTGCGAGTATGGTGAAGCAACGGCCGGATTGAGGGCTCAACTGCTCGAGACACGTACCGCTCCAAGAGCCCGTTAAAAACGGGGGGATTACCCCGTGAGAATCAGTCGTCGACGAAATCGACGGTGTTTCTGCAATGAGTGATCCATTTCCCGACAAGGGTGATGAGGCGTGTCGACACACGGGCGAGAATAAAGCTCGCGTCGGCCGCGCTTTCGACGAGATCGTGGCGTGCGCATGCCATCTGTCACGTCTCCGCAGTTGCACTTAATTTGAGAATCTCGTCGCACCAAATCTCAGATTATCTGCCAAACGAGATCCAAACAGCCGCATTCTTGCGTTTAACTGCCAAACGACACGGCCCGCCGATTGTTCACCAGCAACAACCGTCCCGGAGATCGAGAATGAAATTGCGGCCGGTCGTCTCCACCATCTTCAATTCGATGAAGTGCCGCTCACGGGCATCATTCACGCTGTTCATCTCGGGAACCGGGGAATGCGGCCAGCCGTGCGCCAACTGCTGGATTGGCTAAAGAATGCCGCGCAAAAGCTAGCGCAGGTCTCACTTGCCAAGGTAAGCGATTGAATGGGGATGACCTGTTCACCCTGGTGTCGGCGCTCGGCTGGCTCGTCGACCTACCCTCGTTCGCGGCATTCCGATCGCCGCGAGGTGGGCGGAACATGTAGGGCTTGAAGTCAGCCGACAGTCGCAAGCCGGATCGCAATCGCCCTGACCCAACCGGGCGCCGTTAATCGGCCGCCTTGATCAAAGCCCCTGCACCCCCCGCGCAAGCGCCCTTGTCATGAGGAGCCCGGCCACGACCACCGGGATGACTGCCCAGTAGGCGAATCGAATGCCAATATGCTCGGCAATAAAACCCAGCAGCGGCGGGCCGGCGAATAACACGACGAACGTTGTCTGACCTAAAGCGGCAACGTTGACAGATGTCGGGCGATCCGTATCAAGTATCGATAGTGATGATTTGGCGGCACAGAGCGGGTGAAGTTGGGGGAAATCACAGCCCCACGAGCCATCGATGCGGAAGCAAAAAACCTTTCCCTCCCCCGCCGCCCGCCGCACCGAGGAAGGAGCCGATTCAGCGGCCGCCAAAAGCTCCTATGACAAAGTCCGCCTTGAACCCACCGCTGACGTTGAAAAGTGTGCAATCAATGATTACAATGCCATCATTGATGAATGGAGGACCTCGTGGCAAGCATGACCATCCGCAATATCGATGACGCGCTCAAGCAGCGTCTGCGCGTCCGCGCGGCCACGCATGGTCGCTCGATGGAGGACGAAGCGCGCGATATTCTCCGGGTCGCACTGGCTGCAAGCGAAAAGCCGGCTCGCAATCTCGCCGAGACCATCCGCGCGCGCCTGACGCCGGTCGGCGGCGTCGACCTCGATATTCCGGCCCGTGAGGCTATTCGCGACGCCCCGGATTTCGGGCAGTGATCATTCTCGACACCAACGTCATTTCGGAGCTGCTGACGCCGTCCCCAAACACGGCCGTCATCGAATGGTTGGCAGCGCTGCCGCCGCTGTCGGTGTTCACGACCGCAGTCACCGAGGCTGAAATCCTTTATGGACTGCGACTTCTGCCAGAAGGCCGCCGCCGCCGTGATCTGGAGGCGGCCATCTCGCCGATTTTTGGCGAGGATCTGTTTGGACGTGTGCTGCCGTTTGATCGTGACGCGGCGGATCTCTATGCCACCATCGCCACGGATCGTCGCAGCGCCGGCCGGCCCATCAGCCAGTTCGACGCGCAGATCGCGGCTATCGCGCTATCGCGCGGTGCCTCGGTAGCGACACGCAATGTCTCTGATTTCGAGGGCATCGGCTTGGTGATCGTCAATCCGTGGAAGGACCATTAAATAGATGGCAGCAGCAACGACATTTCCAGCTATTCAGCAGCCTGATGCGTTGCGACGGGCCGGAGAGCTGGACGCGCTCGACGCCATCCTGCCGTTCGATCGGCGCGAGCAGCTGGCCGAACTTCTCACTGACGACGACGTCGCGACCTTGAAGCATCTTGCCCGCGAAGGCATGGGCGACAACACCATGCGGGCGCTGGCCTCCGATCTGGCCTATCTCGAAGCCTGGTGCGGTGTTGCGACCGGCACTCCCCTTCCCTGGCCAGCGCCGGAAAGCCTGCTGCTGAAATTCGTGGCGCATCACCTCTGGGACAGGGCCGAGCGCGAAACCAATCCCGAGCACGGTATGCCGGAGGACGTGGCGATCGCCCTCAGGCTCAAAAGGCTACTGAGAAGCACCGGACCGCATGCGCCCGCCACCGTCCGTCGGCGGTTGCGAGCTGGTCGATCCTGACGCGCTGGCGGGGATCGACGGGCGCGTTCTCGGCGCCGTCGCTCAAAAGCGCGCTGCGGTTGGCCGTCAAGGCCAGCGATCGGCCGAGGCAGCGAAAAAGCAAGAAGGCGGTCACCGGCGATATTCTCACCAAGCTGCTGGCGACCTGCGCTAGTGACAGGCTGGTCGACCTGCGCGATCGCGCGCTGCTGCTGACGGCCTTTGCTTCCGGTGGCCGGCGGCGCTCGGAGGTGGCAAATCTGCGGTTCGAGGATCTGCTCGACGACGATCCGGTCCGGACCATCGCCAACGATGCCGCCTCCCCTCTCCCACCCTGCCTCACCATCTGTCTCGGTCGCACCAAGACCACGAAGGCCGACGACAACGAACATGTCGTGCTGATCGGCCGTCCGGTCACCGCCCTGAAACAATGGCATGCGGAAAGCAGCATCGACAGCGGACCGCTATTCAGGCGGATCGACCAGTGGGGCAATCTCGACCGACGGTCGCTGACGCCGCAATCGATCGACCTGATCCTCAAGACCCGGATATTGCGGGCGGGCTTCGACCCGTCGCAATTTTCCGCCCATGGCCTGCGTTCCGGTTATCTGACGGAGGCAGCCAATCGCGGCATTGCGCTTGCCGAGGCGATGCAGCAATCCTTGCACAAATCAGTCACCCAGGCGGCAAGCTACTATAACAACGCCGAACGCAAGATGGGCCGGCGGCGCGGCTGGTCATTTGACGGAACGGACCTCAAATCGCACGGTTGGCGCAAAAGTTCCACGGGGGCAATTCAGGTCGCCCTCATGGAACGCTGGAGGCCTACGTGGTCTGCATCAACGCCAGCCACTGTCGTAACGATAGCCCGAGCCATCGAAATCGCGATAGCCGGAGTCGTCCTCATAACGCGGACCCCTGCTGTACCGGTAGCCCGAGCTAGTATAGTCGCGATAACCGACACGACCTTCGTAACGCGGGCCGTTGCTGTAACCTCCTCCATCGTCGTACTGTGGACGATCCCTGTCGTTGATGAGAGCACCGGCAACCAGGCCACCAATGACCCCTGCTGCCAGCCCACCAACGATGGCAGCACCCCTGTCGCCGTGGCGGTGACTGCGATAGTCATGTGCGCTCGCGTCGCCATAGGACGCGAAGATGCTGCCGGTCGCGACCAATGTAGCAAGTGTCGAGAGAATGATCTTTTTCATCGGCTACTCCATCAAAGCCTGGGTTGGAAGGTAAGGCTCTTTCTGGTTACTTGATGACATTAGCGCGCTGAACAGGCTGTGAATGTTGCGTTTCGCTGCCGTTCATCGGCCGGTGGAGTTAAAGCCCCCACGCCATTGGCTGTGGTAGAAACCAATCGATCATCGGCCTTGGGGTAACCTCGATAGTCAAAGCTCTGGTTGGTCTTACTTAGCCAACAGAGAGATGCATATCGCCTAGAAAAGCCCGCTCAAGCATCTATCCCGGCATCAATGCGCGAGCAAAACCATGATACTTCCATTCGAACACAGAGTTTTGCAGCATTTCGACTGTGCAAGGCCACCGGCTGGCGTTCCGCAGCCAAAATGGGTCGCTGGGCTGTCCTCGACTAGAAAACGCGCTGTGCGACCTTCCTTTTTGGTCATAAAACACGTTTACAAAGGCCCCTTTTCTCACCCATTTCTTATCAGTACAAACACCTCTAAAAACGGGTCGAGAAATTAATGGCGAAAGCGATAAAGGCCAGTCCCCTCCCCTCGCCCAAAGACTGATCTGATACGCGCGCGTTTCGACATTCGACCGACGATCAGCTCCATGACGCGCAGGTTGACGAATTGCGGACAGCTGGCTGCCACCGCATCCGGTGCGTCACGCGCAAGACCGGTCCTTACCAAGCTGCTGAAGGACCTCAGCGCCGGCGACGTGCTCGTCGTCGTTCGCATCGATCGCCTCGCCCGATCGGTCAGCCATCTGCTCGACGTCATCGAAGATCTCAAGAAACGGGGCGTGCATTTCCGCTCCCTGCGCGATCCGATCGACACATCCACGCCGCAGGGTATGTTTTCCTGGCAGGTGCTCGGCGCCGTGGGCCAGCTCGAACGTGCCCTCATCGCGGAATGAACCAAGTCCGGCATGCAGGCCGCCAAGGCGCGCGGCAGGCTTGCTAGCAATCCCGAGCTTCAGGAACGCCGGCCATAGGCCGTGCGGACGGTCTCGGCCGCTCGCGGGCGCGCCTATCTGGACGAACTAATTGTGTCGGCGCAGACATGGCTGCCGACCGTGCGGCAGCTACGCCCACAGCATAGCTGGGACGATGTCGTCCGGATCCTCAATCGGAAAGGTCATGACTGGATGGTCGAACGCCTGCGTCGTGCAGCCCGCCGTATGGTGAGCCAGAAGCTCGCCGAGCCGGAATTGCTTGCCCGCTCTCCTCGGCGACCACCGGAGGACCATCTGATGCGGCTGGTTGCCGGGATCGCCATCGCCGATCTTGATCTGTCGCTGCGCATTGCCGCCCAATTGGATCAGACGCATGAGCGACCGCGACGTGGGGGACGAAAGTGGCAGCCGTCTTCCGTCAGGGCGCTGCTAGACGAGGCCCGTCGCTTCAGCCATGTCCGCCGTTAAGAGCCTGGTTCATGGCGCTGCGAAGAGCCTGTCGCGCGAGCGCGCCTTCGTGACAGTAATCTTCACCCGCTCGGTGCTTGCCATGATTTGTGTCGCCAAAACGGTGATATTCAATGTCCGTTCGTGGCCTGAGCTTTGAGCCGGTACCCTGCTATTTTCAGGCTACCCGTCCAGCCCGAGCCAAGCCATGTGCGGCAAGACGGTCAATGATTTCGGGATGGCTGACGCCGCTAGCTGCCGTCGCCTTGGAACACATGCTGATATTGGTGAAGCCCTGAATGGTGTTCGCCTCGTTCACAAGGAACTGCATGTCCGCCGTCAGAAAGAAGTCGACACGCGCCATGCCATCGCGGCCGAGATCCCTGAGTGCCTTCGCCACCTGCGAGGCGTGGCTGCGGCACGCTGGGTTCCTAGCCGACCCTTTGGCTCCGTTCCGACGGCGGAATTTTCCTTTCAGTGGGCTCTCGCAACAAGACAGAGACAGTGCTATCTATACGTGACTGTCTATACGTATAGAACAATGGAGATGGAAATGGCGTTTTCTGTCAAGGACGAAGCGACCGACACTGCGGTCCGCCGACTGGCCAAACTCAAGAGCAAGAGCCTGACCGACACTATCCGTGAAGCGGTCGAACACGAATATCAACGCGCTCGCGGCGAGGTTCCGCTCACCGAGCGACTAGAGCACCTGTCCGAGCGCTATCGTGCCTTTCCGGCAAGCGGAGTGCAAGCCGATAAGGCGTTTTTTGATGACTTGTCAGGAGATGCATAGTGTTTGTGGATGCATCCGCCATCATCGGTATTATCGGTGACGAGGACGACCGGCTTTCCCTCTCCGCCCGACTTGCCCAGGCCAGCAAGGTCTATGTGTCACCGATTGTCCTTTACGAGGCTACAGCCGGGCTTGCCCGGAAACCGGCTTGCCCGATCGAGCAGGCGGAAGAGCTAGTCGACCTCTTCGTCGAGGAAACATCCGCCCAGATAATCCAGATCAGCGTGGCCATCGGCCGCGAAGCCATCAAGGCCTTCCGGATTTACGGAAAGGGTCGTCACAAGGCCGACCTCAACATGGGCGACTGTTTTGCCTATGCCTGCGCGCGGGCCTATCGCATTCCACTGCTGTTCAAGGGCAACGACTTTGCGCACACCGACATTTTAGTCGGGTGATGGAGCGTGAAGATGAGGGACATGGAAGCCGGTGAAAACGGATCGTTGCCGATCACGCCATCATCTCCCCTGGCTGGCATTTCCTCGCAAAGCGAGCAGCGGGCATCCCGGAACATCTTGCCGAGCTCAGCGATAAGGCACGTGAGTAATGTGGCTATAGCGGGCCACCCTTCATAGCTCTGGATTCTGACGGCCTCTGTGTTTGGCGAGGATGCCTTCGATGCCGTGCTCGCAGGCACTCGCAAGACACCACCGCCTGCTTCAACGTGTTCGGAGAGGCGTATAATGCCGGCTTCCTCCTCCAAAAAATCCTCGAGCAAATGCCGACGTTCCGTCTGTTCCATTCCAGGCTGACCATGGCCATCGAAATACAAGAGATCAATAACGTAGAACACCGCCTCGTTGGACGGCTGCTTACCCCCTCGCCCACCCAGCGATAGCAAGGCGCTGAAATCCGACCTCGCCTCGTCGTCGAGAACGATAGCTTCTCCGTCGAGAATGGCGGTCGCGACCGCAAATGCCTTGGCGGCTTTGCGATCGAAATAATCCTGATTTGGACGGTCTATGCGCGTCACGGCGATGGTTATATTCATGTTGTTCACTACCCGCCAGACTTCATAGCGCCAAGCGTCCACGCCCCCAAACCAAAGTGCGCCTGCCGGCCCCTTCAAATGGTACGTCAGCCGGGAGGGACATGCCGAAGAAAGCGCCGACGTCCGTGAGATGATGTTGCATCCTGCCCCTACCTGCCCGCCCCACGACCAACGCCATTGATCGATGATCATTCCAGGTAACGAGAGCCACTGAACGCCTCATCTACGGCATTGGTTGCCCCACCAGATTGCTGGAGGCGTCTTCCCCTTCTCCCGATCTGATAGCATCTCCTAGACATGCAAGTTGCGTACGGAATAAATCCGTACCATATCAGCGTTGATGAAGGAGAAGTGTTATGGCCCGTCCACTGACCGAAACCAATGATCGCATCGAGCTTAGAATCCCGCCTGAGGAAAAGCGGTGATTGTGCGTGCCGCTGCACTCGAACACCTCAATGTGACGGGTTTTATCCTCCGCACGGTGCTGCCAAAGGCACGTGAACTCGTCGAAAAGGCCGAACATCTGAAACTCTCCGAGCGTGATACGAAGCGTGTTCTCGACCTTCTGGAAAACCCACCGACTCCAACTGAACGCCTCATCCGGGCTGCGCGTGCTTGACAAAACGTCGCGCGAGTTCCCATGACTGGCGAGATCTGCCGATTAGCAAGGCCCATGATCGCAATCGTTTCGATTGCGGGGACGTTGCCCTCAACACCTATCTGACCCGATATGCCCGGCAAAAACCACGAGAATGGCGGGGCTAAGACCTTCGTTGCGGTGACGGCAGAGCAGCCGACTGTCATCCTCGGCTTCTACACGCTCAGCCCGGCTTCCCTTGAATATGCACGCACGAGATTTTGGCTTCGATTTCGGCACTTAACTTGAGATTCCCCGCTGTGGACAAAATGGCTGCTTCGGGCAGGCTTGATCAGAAAAGGCAAATAACACAAAATCTTATTGCCGAATCTGAAGGCGTAAGACGCCGATATCGCACCGAAAAATCTCAGGTTATGTGCCGAGCCCTGCCGGAACGGACGCATTCTCACGGTTAAGTGGCAAGCGACATTATCGGTCGTTCATGGGTGAGGGCAAAAACGCCATGGCGAAATAGTCCAGGCCTAGATGGTCGGTGACGCGCTCGATGCTGACCAAGAGTTCAGGTTTGTTCTGCCGCCTTCTCACAGGATGTGAGAAATTCGCACAGAATATCCATCTACATTCGGCTCAAAACCAAACGGCCAGCAGTAATCGCTAGCCACCTACCTCCAGCCGCTCCCGGCAGATTTGGTCGACAAGATGTTGCAGGATCTTGGCCCGTTCGGTCAGCCATTCAAGCTCTTCGACCGTGATATTATACTGTGAGGAATAGCGCGCCTCGACATAGGCACGCGATAGCAGTTCAAATCGGCGGCGGACGATACGGGTGTCGCGCGGCCACGCGGCAATCAGGCGGTTATCGATGTCCTCCGCCTTGGATCGCAGGGTCTTTATGCGATGGAGTTTGGGGCTGTAAAGCGTCAATGTCAGCAAGAGGCAGTGGTAGAAGCGCTCGGTAGTTTGATGAAGAAGAAAAGCCGTTTCATTTGGAAAGGCTCGATCCATGGCGTCAGACGCAAGAGCTAACATACGGCTCGCGCCGTCAAACCACTGATCGAAGTTCGCCTGTGCCTCATTCCTAGAGGCCTCCGGTGTCAGCGGTTTCGGCTCGGCAAGCGGGTGCCCCGGCGCCTCATAGAGGATCTTACCGTCGCGGGCGATGTCGATGAAGAAAGGTCGGCCGCGTGCCAATTGATCGTTGACGTCTGCAAGGCTGTGAACGATCGGCACGACGGGGGTGTGGATATGGTGGGCGATCTGCGCCTGGATGAGCCGCTCGTCAAGAGCGAGCCAAAGATCTTCTTCCTGGGCAAAGCCTTCGCGATTGACGACGATCAGAAGATCATAGTCTGAACGATAGCCGCTGGCGCGATCCTCGACCCAATCGCCTCGGGCATAGGAGCCGTAAAGGATGACCTTCAGGATCTTGCCGCCGGTCTTGCGATCGGACTGCTTGTGCGCCTGGAAGGTCTGCACCTCGTCGAACAGGATTTCCAAGACGCGGGCGAGCTCACGTCTCTTGTTGGCGGGTAGATGGTCGAGCGTATCGGTCAATGTCAAAGCCGCATCAAAATCTTCATGGGGAATCGTATCCATCCTAGTGGCTCGCTGCTAACAAGGGACATAATCTTTTTACGTGCATATCTCCGCAAGAGCAACTAAAACAGAGAAGCGACCACGTTGTTAGTAGCATCTATTTGCGATCGTTGATCTCGAGACGCGTCAGCCGTGTGGTGGCAACTGGGGAAGACGTAGGTGCTGCGTTAAGATCGCTCCCGAAATCGATGGCATTCGGGTTAGGGTGAAAGCTATAATCTGAGCATATGCGTTCGCATGGAATGTGAACCGTTAAAACATTGGCGAACCGTTGCCAAAACTCGAAGATCTTGAACTGATCTGGACTAGCGGCCCATAATTAGCATTGGTGCCTGACATGGTGAGGGCGCGGGATTCACACGGCTATCGAAGAGCCAGGGTTCGGCAGTTTCAGCGCGATTTCATCTATGGCGGCCCGTACACGGGTGGGCAGGTGGGTTCCGTCAGGCCACACTGCCCAGACCTTGGACACATAAGGAGGCATCTCCCGCATCACCCCCACGAGTTCTCCCGCATCGACCCGTTTCCGAACGAGCCAAGACGGCAGCCAACTCAGTCCCAAGCCACTTGCCGCGGCGTCCGCTATGGCGTCAATGTCATCAAGCCGGAACCGAGAAACTGGAGTGAACTCGCGGATGGCACCCTCATGCTCTAGCATCCAGGATTGCACCCGCCCGCCTCGGGAGTAGGTGACAGTGTCGTGGTCGGTGAGGTCCAGGGCCGTCACCGGAATACCTCGTTTCTCGAGATAGGCCGGCGCGGCGTAGATCATCGTCTCCTCGTAGCCGACTCGACGAACTCGCATGCCCGCACCGTTGCCCGGCGAGCCATTGCGGATCGCGAGGTCGTACCCGTCTTCCAGCAGATCGACTTTACGGTCGCTGAAATTGAGTTCCAGTTCGAGGTCGACGTTGTCTCGCGCCAGTTGCGTCAGGATCGGAGCCACGCACATTCGGCCGAAAAGCGCCGGCATCGACACACGGAGCTTTCCGCGCGGGACGCTGAGGCCCGAATCCAGCGCTGCTTCTACGGAGCGAAGTTCCGCCATTGCCCTTTGACAATGCTCGTAGAAAAGCTGTCCTTCCGCAGTGACATTCTGATGGCGGGTCGTTCGGTCGAACAGCCTGACCTTCAGGCCGATTTCCAGACGGCTGACTGCTCTGCCCACCGAGGACCGCGACAGGTTCAGCTTCCGGCCAGCTTCTGAAAAGCCTCCGGTCTCGACCGCACACATGAAGACAGGAATATCGTTCATCGAAACTGCCATAGCGCCATTGTAGCGTTTCACGCACCATAGTCGAGCGCAAACGGCTCAACTGTCGCAATAATCGAGATGGTACCATCCTTTCATCGATTAAAGAAAGGATCACGATCATGCAGCAGCTTATGAACCGTTGGGAACTGTCGGCCATCGGCCAGGAAAACCTGAGCCTCAGGCAAGTGCCGTTCCCGGCGTTTGGTGAAGACGAGGTCCTCGTCAAGGTCAACGCGGTCGCGCTCAATTTCCGCGACCAGGACGTCATCGCTGGACGCATGGGCGAGTTCAACTGGCCTTTGACCATTGCCTCTGACATGTCGGGCACCGTCGTCGCAGTGGGGAAGTCCGTCACGCAGCTCGCCGTCGGGAACCGCGTCCTCTCGACATTCTTTCCGGATTGGAAGGATGGACCTCCCCTCGGTTCCGGTCACCATCCAAATTACGTGTCGCTTGGCGGCCACCATCCAGGCGTCCTGTCAGAATACGTCATGTTTCCGGCCGGTTGGCTGACCAGGGGGCCATCCTCGCTCGACGAGGCCGAAGCCAGCACCCTGCCGTGCGCCGGTCTCACCGCCTGGTACGCGCTTGTCGAACTCGGCCGCGTCGAGAAGGGCCAAACGGTCCTGATCGAAGGGACGGGCGGCGTCGCGATCTTCGGCGCGCAGATCGCCAAGGCGAAGGGCGCGACGGTGATCCTCGTTTCCGGCAGCGACGAGAAGCTCGAGAGGGCGAAGACGCTGGGGTTGGCTGATTTCGTAATTAACCGTACTCGCGAAGACTGGGTCGAGAAGGTCTACGACATCACTTCGGACCGCGGCGTCGATCACGTTCTCGAAATCGTTGGCGGACCTCACCTGGCGAAGGCTCTCTCAGCCGTGGCACCCGGTGGCCGTATATCGATGATCGGTGTCCTCGGAGGCGGCCAGTTGTCAGCGTCCGTTGGCCCGCTCCTCCTGAAGGGTCCCGTCATTCAGGGCATCGCCGTTGGTCATCAGCGTGCGCAGGAAAACCTCGTGAAGGCGGTCGATGAACTACAGATCAAGCCTGTCATCGACGCCCGATATGGCCTGTCGGACCTCTCGTCGGCTCTCGAACATCTCAATCGTGGTGCCTTCGGCAAGATCGTCATCGACTTCTCGCTTTGACCCAACCGTTCCCAAAACAGGGGGAACCCATGCATCGTCGAGATTTCATGAAGACCACGGCGCTCTTCGGCGCGGCAATGGCGGGTGCTAGCGCCATTGCCGCGAATACGGACGCCGCCAACCGGAGCGAGTTGAACGGGCTGGGAGCTGAAGGTGAACATTTTGCAAGCCGGACTGGCCTTTGGGATTTGACCGAGACCATCTGGCGCTCGGCAGGCGCGGAGCCGGAGACGTCGACCGACCTGGTGGCCGAACGCTTCATGATGGGTGCCGTCCTGCAGGAAATCATCCGGCCGGCGGACGACACCTCGAGACATGACGTCAAACGGACCGATCTGCTGACCTTCAATCGCGTCGAAGGGAGATGGCAGTATGTCTCGTTCGACACCCGTGATCCGGTCGGCCTGATGCCCGCCTGGAGCAGGAACGCCGGAGACGGGAAGTCGCTCGATCTCGACTTCTACCCGATCGCCGCCTGGAACGACGGAGGAAGCGGCGGCATTCTGATGCGGATGCGCCAGGTCACCTCCTTCGATGGTCCAGACTCCGATACCAAGGACCAGTATTTTACCTTGGCAGACGGAAACGGAAGGGAATGGCTGGGTCATCGGTACAGCTTCAAGCGCAGGAAATAGGCGAGGCCGCCGGACTTCGGTCCGGCGGTATGCCACGGTAGGCTTTCGTTACCAATGCGGATCGACCCGACGTTACAATCCCGGCCACATCCCGCCATCAAGTCTCAGGTTCGCGCCCGTGATGTGGCTGGCGCGCGGACTGACGAGGAAGGCGATGGCATCGGCTATCTCATCCGATGGCGCGAGGCGCGCGGGCGGGCCGGAGCCCAGGTGGATCGCGATCAGCGGCCACGGCGTACTGGACTAGGTCCGCGAGGGAGAAGTTCGCTCAAAGGGCACTCCGTTGAGGACCACGGACTTCGATGCGCAGATCTGCCGTGCTTCGTTTGGAGATGCCGATCCGCTTCTGGTAAGGGTGCCAGATACGAACCTGCACCTGTATGGAACGGTCTGGCTTCTCACCCAAAGGGAGACATGCAAGTCTAAACGCGTGCGGCTGTTCACGGAGTTCGTATTCGGAAGGCTCGCAGCCAACGCTCCGCTGCTCACGGGGCAGTCGTTATCGCCGAACTGACGGCGGTTGACGGTATTTTGACCTCAACGTTGGTGTGACAGACGCCAAAAGAACCGTGTAGTATTGGTCTCAAAGCTATTGCCTGTGGCTCGCGCCCACTACGGATGCTCGCGCCAGCGCGCCTGTGTATCGACATACTCCCGAATGTGCGTCAGCTTGCCGTTCCGGACAGTGATGGCAAAGACCCAGTTGTCCTCCCACGGCTTGTTTGTGGCTCTGACCTTCCCGGTGGCGACGCCAATGACCATAACCCTGTCTCCCTGCGCCACGAACTCGGAAGGCCTCGTGAACGACGTTTCCATCGCCTCCGAGGCCTTCCGAAGCAAATCTTCCAGTCCACCGTGTCCGCGGTGCGTGCCAGCAAGCGGCCAGTCCTCACCCGGAATCATCCACTCGATGTCTTCCGCAGACAAAGCCAGCAGACGCTCCCTGTCACCGCGGCCCATCGCTGCGAAAAAGTTCTTTACGGTCTGGATATTCTCTTCGATGCTCATCGAAATCTCTCCATCGTTTTTTGATCACAGCGTGTCCGAGCAGCCGGACATGCTGTGAATATTCTCTGGAAATGTGGCGTCAGCGGCTCACCCGATGTCCACCTTCAGCGCAAAGTCCCAGGTGCCAGCACCGTTTTTTGCTAGACCGATCATCATCAGGCCGAGCGACTCTAGGGTCTGGGCCATGTGCAGGCCGCCGACGTCGAGCGGACGCAGGTCGATGCTTTCGAGAAAGCTAGACACGCGTGCCTTCGCGTCCGCATCGTCGGCCGCGATGAACGCGTCGAGACGTCCGCCTTTCGCAAGAACATGGCCGAAGATGGTGTTAAAGGCCTTGACGACATGCGCATTGGCGGGGAGGCCCTTCGCCGTCTCCTGTGCGCCGGAACTGCCGCGAGGGGTAACGAGGCCCGAGAGGTCGGGAGCGACAGGGTTGGTAATATCGATGATCACCTTGCCGGAGAGCGCGTTCCCATAGTCGGCCACCGCGGCGGCTGCATGCTCATACGGAACGGCGAGGATGACGATGTCTCCAACTGGGACGGAGCTGTATGTCCCAGTGGTCGCTCCGGAGCCGAGCTGGTCGGCCAGCGCGCGTGCTTTGGCGGGGTTGCGGCTCGCCACCTCGACCGTATGTCCAGCCTTGGCGATACGGCCGGCGATGGCCGCTGCCATTTTTCCAGAGCCGATGATGCTGATAGTGCTCATATTCAGTCTCCTGTTGGGTCCGGTATTCCCGTTGGTCTAGCGGGGATCACTCCGGATAATGGCTTTGCGTGCGTCCATCCCGTTGGCTTGACGCACGCGATGGTCTCAGCTGGCGGGAAAGTATTGGCCGTTGTCGATGTCCTCGAGGAGGCCCGCCTGCACAGGCTGCCAGCCAAGGGTCTGCCGGGTGATGTGGCTGGTCGCCGGAAGGTCAAGCGTGACCAGGTTCGCGAGGAACCCGAAGTATCCCGGCAACATCAGGACATCCGCGGGTATGCTCACGACTGGCAGGCCGAGACGGCTGCCGATGGCCTCAGCAATCTGACGGAACGGAATACCTTCGTCGGCGATGCCGTGCCAGGATTTGCCCGCAGGTCCCTTCTCCAGTGCCAGGCGAAACAGGGAGGCAAGATCGCGGCTATGAATGGCCGGCCACACGTTCGTCCCGTCTCCTGGATAACCCATGACGCCCTTCTCCTTCGCGAGCCGGCTCAGCAGCGGGAAAAAGCCGGCACCATCGGTCGTGCTGTGCACGATGGTAGGAATCCGCACGACCGAAGAGCGTACACCTCGCTTTGCAAGGTCGATGACCGTGGTCTCCACGATGTTGCGAGCTCGGAGAGTGCCCTTGTACGCATCGCCACCAGGGAGGGCGGGGTCTTCCTCGGTTGCCGGACGGCCCAGTTTCTCCCAACCGGGCGAGCCGATGCTCCCGGATACGACCAGCGGATTTCCGGTGCCCGCTAGCGCCTCACCGTAGGCAAGCATGATCTGGACTTCTGCTGCGGCCACGGCGTCGATCCCGCCGGAGGGCAGCAGGTCCTGTCGGTGCGCGACGTGGATGACACCGTCGGCCTCGGCCGCTGCCGCCTTGAGACCGTCGAGGTCCTCGAGGTCGCCGCGTCGCGCCTTCGCGCCGAGCGCGGAGACTTCAGCCGCTGCCTTGTCAGACCGGGCCAGCGCCGTGACCTCGTGTCCGGCGGCGATGAGATCGGCTATGATGTACGGACCGATATGGCCGGTCCCGCCCGTTGCGAAAACATGCATCTCGTTTTTCCTTCTGTGTGTTGTTATGGAAGAACTCGGTTCGCGCGTGCTCAGCTGGGAAGGCTGACGCCGATCGCGAAGTTGGTGTGCTTGATGGAGTGGGCGACAAGGCCCAGCGAAAGAAGGCACATGTGCTCAAGCGTTCGCGCCATAGCCCGTTGCCCGACTACCAACGGGCGCAGTCCCAGGCTTTCGACAAATGCCGAGACGCGCGCCTTCGCCTGCACGTCGTCTCCGGCGATGAATACGTCCAGAGAGCGGCTTTCGATCGAACCGGCGGCCAGGACGTGCGAGAAGTGGGTGTTGAATGCCTTGACGATATGGGCATCGGCGGGAGCAGCCCTGGCGATCTCCTGCGCGCCGAAGCTGTCTTGCGGGGTCACGAGGCTCTTGAGGTCGGAGGCGACGGGGTTGGTGATGTCGATGAGGAGCTTGCCTGCCAGCCCTTCACCGTACTGTTTCACGACGTCGAGAACGACTGCGTAAGGCACCGCCAGGATAATGATTTCCCCAACGGGCGCGGTACCGAATGCCGCAGTCGTCACGCCATCGCCGATCCGGTCTGCCAAGACCTTCGCCTTGGCGGGATCGCGGCTCATCACCTCGACCATGTGTCCCGCTTTGGCCGCCAGGCCGCCGATTGCGGCGGCCATGCCGCCCGACCCGATGATGCTGATTATGCTCATGTGTGCGTTCCTTGCCGCTTTGCTCGGCAACTCTGTTGCCTTGCCCCGATACGCGCTCTATATACGGATCACCGATCCGAGTCTTAGTGGATCAGTGATCCGTATATATGGGTCGCTGATCCATTTATCAAGGTAACCTATGCGAGCAGACGCAAAAAAGAATTACGGCCACATCCTCGAGGTCGCGCGCGGTGTCGTCACCGAGCACGGTTCGGATGCGTCGATGCGCGATATCGCCCGCCGGGCCAACGTCGGGTTGGCGACGCTGCTCCGCCACTTCCCGACGCGGGAGGCATTGTTCGAAGGGCTGCTGTGCACGAACCTCGACGCACTGACGCAGAAATCGGCCGAACTCGAAACGTCGAATTCACCAGGGGAAGCTCTTGTGACCTGGGTACGCGATTGGGTTGCATTCGCGCAAAGCTACAAAGGCGTCGTTGGAATGATGGCGGCGGCTCACACGAACCCGGGCTCCGCTCTTTATGCTTCATGCGCGGCGGTACACTCGGCGAGCGCCCGGCTTCTAGACCGTGCTCAGGCCGCAGGTGCGGCGCGCGACGATATGAACGGGGATGACCTGTTTGCGCTGATGACGGCTCTCGGCTGGGCGGTGGACCAACCGTCGTTTGCACCGCGGGCGGATCATCTCGTTCGCCTCATGACGAGTGCCGTCCTGACAACACCGCGCTAGCCCTAAGTCGCCCAGATGGGTCGGAGCACTTGACGTCCCGCAATTGTTGAAGGTGCACCGGGCGACCGGACCGGTCCGCCGCGACGCCTGGGACTTCGCGGCGATCCGCGGCCGAAAGGCTGAGGAATGCGTCAGCCATGCGCCGCCTTTCCCACGCTGCGCGCGAGCTTTCCTCCTACCCATAGCGTCAATGACATCAATATCGTCTATTTCGACGAGGATCTTTCGGAGGCATCGGAGGCCGAGCACTCGGCCCTGATTCGAGAGGCATTCTCTGGGCTACCCGTTTCGATAGATGTCAAAATCAGGCCAGAGTACACTCTTGGTACGAGGCAAGATCAGGTACGCGATCGATCCGTACATCGACCGCTGAGGCCATCACGACTTTTCCCACGACCGCAGCCGCCATTGTTGCGTCCTCGCCGCGCCGGGTTGGAGCTGTGCGCTCCATACGGACTTTCGGACTTGCCTAGCGCCATCGTTCGCCCGAACAAAAAACAGATCACGCGCGAAATACGAGAATAAGGTCGATCGCGGGACCTCATTCTGGCCCGATCTCAAGTTCATTGCCTAGGATAGGTGCCGTCAGCCGCAGGTCCACCGAGACCTTCGGAAACCGCGCCCGGAATGCCGGCAATGCCGGCGCGATAATATGAAAGCGGATTGGTACAGGTGCGGTAACCCTGATGGTTCCGAAGGGCTCGGCCCGCGTCGCAAACGCCGTCTGCTCGATCCGCCTGCCGCAGCGGGCTCATGGCGTTCAGGTGTAGCTCGTGCACCAAAGCCCATCATAACGAGAATGAATTCGGGTTAATGCGGTTCGATTCCAAAACCCAGCAATTATTCGTCTCCGATCACGGACATTTCGCCCGCGAATATCTTTTGCGTCAGTGGGGCGTCAGGACGTTCGATCTGATGGACGAGCCCTTCGATCAAGGCGCGGCCGACGCTCACTATGTCCACTGAGTGCGTCACGAGCGGTGTTGACAGATAGCGTGCGATACGGGTGTTGTCGCGGGTCGCGATGCTAAAGTCTCGACCGGGCGCGATCCCCCGCTTGCGCAAGGCGCTCAGCGTCCCCAGCAACCCCAATTCGTTGGCGCAGACGAGCCCGGTCGGGGGATCGGCGCTATCGAGCAGTCGCTCGATCCACAGTTCGCTGGCCCCCATAGTAAAATCCTCGTGCCCAATCAGGTCGGGGTCGAGGGTTAGCCCGTGATCTTCGATCGCGGCACAATAGCCCGCCAATCGCATGGCGCTGTGCTGATCCTCTCGGGTCAGCAACTGCAGCGCGATGCGGTGGCGCCCTCGCTCGATTAGGAGAGACGTCGCTTCATAGGCGATGCGTTCGTTGTCGATGTCGATATAGGCGTAGTCTCGGTCGAGATTGCTGCGGCCGAACGCGATGAACGGAACGCGCCGCTTTAGCAAGAAGGGTATTCGGGGATCCTCGGCCAGCATGCGAGTAATGACCACTCCGTCGGCGGCGCCGGAATGGAGAACCGTGTCGAGGTTCTCCTGAGGACTCTCCTCAGGGGTGGTCGAAAAGATGGTCAGGCTGTAGCCGAGTTCCCTTGCCGCCAGCGTCATTCCCTCAATTAAGGGAAGCTTGATGATGTCGGATAGGTAGTCCCTCGTCTCCATCGGCAGGATCGCCGTCAGGTTACGAGTCAAGCCGGTACGAAGTGCCCGCCCATGCAGATTGGGCACGTACCCGGCCGCGTCCGCTGCGGCCTTCACGCGCCTGATCGTGTCGGGGTGAACATCTGACCGATCCCTGAGCGCCCGCGACACCGTGGTCATGGAGAGGCCAAGTTCGTCTGCTAGCCGTCGAAGGTTTGGCCGTCCCTTCGTCGTCATATCAACCTCCGATCATTCTGATTTCGCACGTTGTAAGTCGGCGTTTCGATTATGGCAAGCAAGACGTCAACTGAAAAACAAAACGCTTGACACAGTTTCCTTATAAGGCATCTTAACGTTAAGGTTCGAACTTTAACGTTAAGGTTCAGACTTTAACGGACGATCTAAGAAGCGGTTCCGTCAAGAGTCGTCATTCAGAGGTGAACTCAGGGAGATAAGTCAATGATGCACTTTATCCGTAATTCCGTCGCGACGATCGCGCTAGTCGCAGCCATTCCGGCGTTTGCCCAGGACGTGACTATTACCACGGCCGGCGGTGATTATGGCGACGCCATCAAGAAGGCAATGTGGAGCCCCGCGGCAACGGAGCTGGGATATACCGTTCGGGAGGAGACCCAGAGCGACAGCTTTGCCGCACTAAAGATGCAGGTCACTTCCGGCGCGGTGACCACCGACGTGATACATCTCGGCTCCCCTGAGGGAGCGCAAGCCGCTGAACAGGGCCTGTTGGAGCCGCTCGACTACACGATCATCGACCCCAAAACGCTGCCATCAGGCGCCGAGTCCAAATATTGCTATCCCTTCTCCTCCTACGGCACGGTAATGGCCTGGAATACCAAGGCGATTGGTAGCAATCCTCCAGCGAACTGGGCGGAATTCTGGAATGTCGAGAAATATTCCGGCAAGCGCGCGCTTCGTGCCAATGCCCAGGACCTTATCGAAATCGCGCTTCTTTCCGAGGGGGTGGCACCGGCGAACATTTACAAGGAGCTCAGCGCGCCTGGCGGTCTCGACCGCGCCATCGGCCAGATCGAGAAGCTCAAACCCAACGTAGCAGTCTGGTGGACGTCGGGCGCACAGTCGGCCCAAATCCTAAAGGATGGGGAAGCCGATCTCGTTGTTACATGGAATGGGCGTGCACAAAGCGTGAAAGATGATGGCGGGCCCGCGGAATTCAAGTTCCAGGGATCGGTGATCGGCACGGACTGTCTTGCAGTGCCCAAGGGCGCGGCAAATCGGGACGCCGCGATGAAGCTGATCGCAGCGATGACAAAGCCTGAACGGGAAGCCAAGCTGACCGACTACATCGCCTACGGGCCGGTAAATCAGAAGGCTTATGAACTCGGGCTCATCTCCGCTGCGAAGATGAAACTGCTCGCCACTGCACCGGGCAATGTCGATGGGTCTGTCTTCTCCAACGCCGAATGGTGGGTGAAGAATGGCGAAGCGGCTCAGCACGCCTTCGACGAGATGATGAGCCGTTGAGCCGGGATAGGCGTTAACGATGTCGGCCACCTCGCTCCCGATCTCCATCGCGGACCTCCGCAAGTCCTACGGGCTATATGTCGCTCTCGACGATGTTACGCTGGATATCGCTGCCGGAGAATTCCTTACGCTGCTGGGCCCCTCGGGGTCCGGCAAGACGACCCTGCTGATGGCGCTCGCGGGTTTCGTGCGGCCGGAAAGAGGCGGGCTGACGATCGGTGGGCAGGACGTGACCCGCCTGCCGCCCAACAAACGGAACATCGGCGTCGTCTTCCAAAACTACGCTCTGTTTCCGCATATGAGCGTCTCGGGGAACGTCGAGTACCCCCTGAGGCTGCGTGGCGTCGCGAAGGCGCAGGCGCGAGAACAGGCGGAGGCCGCTCTTGCCCGGGTGAAGCTCTCCGGCTTCGGCGCGCGCGACATAGCCGCGCTCTCCGGCGGTCAGCGCCAGCGCGTCGCACTGGCGCGCGCCATCGTCTTCGAACCACGCGTCATGCTGATGGACGAACCCCTTTCGGCGCTCGACAAGAACCTGCGCGAACACATGCAGTTCGAAATCCGCAAATTGCACGACGACCTCGGTGTCACGACGATCTATGTGACACACGATCAGCGCGAAGCTCTAACCATGTCCGATCGGGTCGCGGTAATGGACGCCGGGCGCATCCAGCAGATCGGCGCGCCGCAGGACATTTACCGCGAACCAAGAAACCGCTTCGTGGCGGAGTTCATGGGAGAAGCTAACATCGCTCTGTCAAGCCATCTCCAGGGGCCGGGCGCGGCGCGCATGCCACGCGAACGCCTCGCCATGATCCGGGCCGAGAATTTCGAGCTCGACCCGGCCGGTTTCGGCGATGACCGGGTCGAGGTGATCGGGCGCCTCGCCTCGAAAGCGTTCCGAGGTGAGAATTGGCTGCTGAATCTGGAGACCGCCGCCGGAGATCAGTTCATGCTGAGCATAGCGGCGAACCAGGGCGCCACCTGCGGCGAACTTAAGATTGGGACTGAGCTTCGCGCTTATACAGAACTCGGCCAAGTCCACTTCCTTGAGGAGGCGCGCATCAAATGAACAATTCGGGGCTCTTGCGCGAACATAGGCGCGAACGCTTCTTGTTCCTCGGTCTCGCCGGGCCGGCGATCGTCTTGGTCGGCGTGTCGGCCATGGCGCCGGTGCTTTGGATACTCAGCCAGTCGTTCCTGACCCTGGCGGGCAAGGCGACGCTTGGCAACTACGAAAAGGTGCTGTCGAGCGGCCTCACTTGGTCGTCTCTCGGCGTCACCATGACACTGTCGCTGTCCACCCTCATCATCTGCATAGTTCTGGGCGTTCCGCTCTCGCTCGCGCTCGCCAGCGCCAATCGACGCGTCGCAAACCGCGCGCTCATTCTGATCATGCTGCCGCTCTGGACCTCGATCCTCGTGCGAACCTACGGATGGCTCGTGCTGCTGCGGCGGGAGGGCCTGATCAACACGACCCTGGCTTCGCTTGGGGTGATCGATCAGCCCTTGCCGCTCGTCTACAATTTCACCGGCACGCTGATCGGCATGGTGCACTACATGCTGCCGCTCTTCGTGCTGCCGGTTTATGCCGCGATGCGCGACATCGATGGTAATGTCGTCCGCGCTGCGGCAAGCCTGGGCGCGGGCTTCTGGCGTTGCGTGGCGACAGTCATATTGCCTCTTTCGTCAAGTGGCATGGCGTCGGGCTCCATGATCGTCTTCATCTACACGCTCGGCTTCTTCATCACACCTGCGGTCCTCGGCGGCGGCAAGGTCAACCCAATTGCCATCCGCATCGAGCGGACGTTGTCAACATTTCAGGACTGGGGAAGTGCCAGCGCACTTGGCGTGCTGCTTCTACTGCTTGTTCTCATCGCCGGCTGCCTGTTCGTCGCGGTCCGCCGGCTGGCGGGCGATAGGATGCACCATGCTTGACGCCTATCAAGACAGCCGGCTCTCACGCGGCCTGATCTGGACGGTCGCGAGCCTTGTGCTCCTATTCCTCATACTGCCGACGTTGATCGTCGTACCGCTGTCCTTTTCCGCGTCCGACCTGCTCGAATTCCCGCCGAAGCAATGGTCGCTGCGCTGGTACGAGACCTTCTTCGCTTCGACGGCCTGGATGGCGGCCCTGAAGACCAGTCTCATGCTTGGCACCCTCACCGCTGCGATCGCCGTTCCGGTCGCCTTCCTGGCCTCGATCGCCATCAACCGGCTGGGTCGTCCGCTGGCAGGAGGCGTCTATGGCTTTCTCCTCATCCCCTCGGTAACACCAGGCATCCTGCTGGCCATCGGCCTGTTCATCGTGCTGGCAAAAATCGGCCTGCTCGGATCGTTCGCCGGCGTGCTCACGGGACACGTGACGCTCGCCATTCCGGTGGCCGTCGTCGTCCTCCAGCCTGCGGTAAACCGTTTCGACTGGCAGCAGGCGCAGGCGGCCCGAAGCTTGGGTGCGGACTGGCCGAGGGTAATCGGCGGGATCATTGCGCCACAGCTCGCCCTGAGCCTCGTCGCTGCGGGATTGATGGCCTTCCTCACCTCCCTCGACGAAGCGGTGATCTCCATCTTTATCGCTAATGGACCGAACACGACGCTGCCCAAGCTTATGTTTATCTCTCTGCGGGATCAGATTGATCCTACTATCGCTGCCATTTCGACACTGTGGACGGTCTTCGTCGGGGTCGTCATTTTGGTCCTCAATGCGCGTTCCAACAACGCCTGAAGTGAAAGCTGACCATGACCGACAAACAGATATCCGCTTCCATCCCTTCCGTCAGAACCGCGGTGATCACCGGGTCGGCCAATTGGGGCATCGCTTTTCCGGAGGATGTGGGCGTGGCCGGCGTCCGCGTTCTGGCGCGTGACCTCGCCTTCGAAACACCCTATGGCCTGACGGAGAACTGGAAGCTCCTCGAGTTCGACGCCTCGCTCACGGTGGAGGGGCGCGCGAAACAGGTCCTCTGCATGTATTCGCATGGCAATCCGCGTGACCACATCGATCATTCTTGCCACCGGCCCGCTTTTTGGGTGCTCATGCAGGCTGGAGTGCGGCGCGTCCTCGCTTGCTCGACGATGGGCGCCGTTAACAAGGCCATTCAGCCTGGCGACATGGTGATCAATGCCGACCTCATCGAACTCACCCAGACGCCCTATTCGCTGCTTGAGGGCAGACAGCGGTTCGACTGCTCCGGAAAGCAGCTCGTCTGCCCGCATTGCGCCTCGCTCCTGGCTCAAACCGCGCGTCGGCACTGGCCGGCCTCACGCCGCATCCACGGCGTAGAGCAGGGCCTCGTTGCCGCCCACGCCTACGGACCGCGGCTGACCAGCCCAGCCGAAGCCATGGCGTTCCGCTCCATGGGCGCCGACGTGATCAACCATTCGATCGCACCCGAGGCGACCTTGTCACGCGAGATCGGCGCTTGCTTTACGCCCTGCGCCTTCGTCACGGCCGGTTTCAACGACTACATGGATCGCAATCGCGGCCAGCTTCTGCAGGACGATGTCCTGCCGAGCCTGTCGATGATCGCTTCGCGCGTAGCGCTCGAGACCATCGCCCGCTTTCCTGAAGACGAAGACTGTACGTGCCACTCGCTCAAGTCGCCCCAGCCCGAGGAGCGTTACGCTCGATTCTAGGGCAGCGGCCGTGGCGGGGCTCCGGCGCCTGAAATGCATATGGTAATGATCCCCTCACGCTGTTGGCATCGACCAGATCGGTCCGCTTGGTCACTGCCTTGCAGAACGATATGCACGCATTAGTGAAGCGCGCACGTACGCGGCCGGGAAAAGCAAATCAAGTTCACGGGGCACTGATTGCGCCATGAGACGTTGAGCAAAACCTGGACAGGGGCCTTGGGTTTCGCAAAGCGCGGCGGCGACTTTCCGAAGAACTTCAGCAAGGCGGCCAGTTCGCCTGTGAGAATACGCCACCGTCCACCCAAATCGTCTGCCCCGTGATGAACGAGGCGGCGTCAGTCATCAAGAAGATGACCGGACCAGCAATGTCTTCCGGGGTTCCAACCCGCTGCAAGGGCGTGAAGCAGGGATCTTGGAATCTTGATGGAGACGCTGGCATGGCAGATCCATCTTTCCAGTATAATCCGCTGACGACGGCGGTGGAATCGAAAATCGCCGGGCCGCCAAGTCGCGATCGCGACCGTCGTCGAGACGTGGGAGATCCGCCCCTTGCGCGCACGGCAGCCATCTAGTGATCGATCGGTTACTGAAACTAAGGGTTTATAGGTTGGTCCACCCCCAACGGCATAGCGGTACGCCGGTAGCGACTCACCGATAGCCGACGAGGTAAAGGTTGTTGACGTAATTCGGGTCGTTCTCCATCAGGAGCTTGTCGTCTTCGATCCGACTTGGAATGAAGATGTAGCGGTGCTCCTTATCGTTAGGCAGCAACCGCACCGGTGGCGTCGTGCCTTGCGGCGCAGGATCAATCTAGCGGGCCTTGATCCAGATGCCGCCAGCGCCGCCAGGACTCCCGGTCAGCAGCAATTGCGTCGGGACGCCCTTGGCGGAGCGCAGCACGGCGAACAGCCTGTCGATCGGCTTCAGGCGTCACTGACGTTCTGCCCCTGATACTTGTCGGCATCGTGAACGCGCTCGAGCGGGCGGAACCGAAGCCGGCCACCACCGGGGAATGTCCATGTCTTTCTCTGGTCGTTCGAGCCCGCACCGATCTTGCCGTATGTCTCTCGGCTGCGCTCTATCGCGTCGCCGAGCATTGGCAGATCGCGACGGCAGAACTGAAGCCAGAGCCGTATACCGACGCCTTGACCGCATACTACCGAGAAGTTGGTCTAGCCATTGGTCCGCTTTCATTTCCGATGGATTAAATTTGGGCCGCTTTCGTCTCATGGATGTCGTCGTCGTAGGCTAACCAAAGAAGGAAATGATCATGCGTCTCGCAGTCTTCACCCGCAACCATGCCAGCAGTGCTCGGCTTTTAATCAACCCATCTCAAGTCCTTGCGGTTATATCCCTCGGCAATACGACCAATATTCATGTCGCCGTCCCTAGTCAGGCAGGCCATCCGTTCGTGTACGTAGTGCCGGAAAGCCTTCAGGCCGTGGGCCATGAGTTAAACCTGGCCATGGCGGACTGATCACGTCTGGTGGGCTGGGACGTGAACTTCCGGTCGCTAGTTGGGCCGGCAGGAAGGACCGCCGCAGAGTGTATCGTTACATATCGCACCGAACGCTTCGATCTGGTATGATTGCGTAGTTACACATATCCGAGACCGCGATGATCAAAGTCAAAAATGATGAGCCGATTGGATCCAAACCTGTCGACCTCGTTCAAGAGGTACTGGACCACAATGCCACCAAGGCGAAGCGCCGGCCCAACGGTAATCCCAAGACGCTTGTCACGCTTCGTATCGACCCGGAGGTCATCAATTTTTTCAAGGCGTCGGGCGATGGTTGGCAGGGACGAATAAATGAGGCTTTGCGATTAGCCTCAGGCTTTCAACCGAAGGATCAAGGCAAATGACCGAACTTCAATCGACATCGATCTATACCGTCTCGCTTCTGGCAAAACCCGGTAGGGCTGAATTCTGGCCAGATGCCAATCGGCCAGCCGCATGATGACGCCTTCCGATGCTATGCAATTTCTCTCCAGTCTTTGTCACGCGGGAGCTTTGGATGAATGCGGGCCGTCACACAAGCCCGAACTGTTGGACAGTATCGCGCATGAACTCTATGCAGAATGCATCGCTCGTGGGTTCAACGCAGTCCCTGTTCGCACGCAGCCATTGGGTTCAACTCATCACAAAATAGCCTGCTAAAACGCGCTCGCCGCGGCGAAGCCCTCTGGGGCGCCTGCCATCTCCCATCACCGCGGCAGATACCACTCTGACCGCCTGATCTGGGTGGGGCGCACCTCTCAGTTGCCGGCAGCCCATGCTAATCAAATCATTGCCCGTGGCAGCGTTCATCGGTCTCAGCAGCTTGTCTCTGACGAGCTGCGACGTTGAAAGCGGCCCCAAACGGCTATGGCGGATACAGCGGACGGCGGCGGCTATTATCCGGGCTACGATCCCGTTTCCTACTATGGCGGTGGATACTACGGTGGCGGACCGGCAGTCTACGGCAGCCGTGATCGATATCACCCACGCTATCGTCCAAATTATTACCCGTACCGGCGATCCCGGCCATTACGACCGATCGCGCTGGTCGCATCGTTCAGACTACCGCCGCAATGCCCGATCGTATGGCCAAGGTAACCGCATGTTCTATCCAGACAAAAACTTGCGGCACTAAGACAAAAAATAGCGTCTTGGGCTGGCGCTCACATTAACGTGAACGTCACCTTTCGTTCATTTTTTAGCGACTATTCTCCGACCTGCGTCCTTAACGACGTTATAAAGATGCACATCTAATCGAGGAATCCATGAACAAATTCTTTGTCGCTTCCGCAATCGCGCTCGCTTCGCTGGCAGCAACCAGCCTTCCATCTCAGGCCGCTACGGTAGTCATCGCGAACGGCGCCCCTAACTACCATCACCGTCATCATGACTGCTTTACAAAAAGGGTAGTCGGCTGGCACCACGGCCATAGGGTTGTCACCGAACAGCGCGTTTGCCGATAGTCGTTTCAAGGGAGGGCCCGGTAATCCGCCGGGCCTTTCGCGAGGTGTCTGGGTCTTTACCCTTCGCAAGTCAGGGGCTTTTGCATCAGGGGTCATCCACGAAATTCACCTCGCCTTTATCGAAGGCGAACGGCTGCGTCCTTTTCTGGATGAAGCCTGGATTAACGAGCCCGTCAGGCTTTGTTCATTTCCCAAGACTAAGCTTCGATCCACGCTCATAACGGCGTTCTGAAAAAGCATAAGGTCATTGGAGGATACCCATGAACAAGTTCTTTATCGCGTCAGCAATTGCCTTGGCATCACTAGCCGCAAGTGCCCTTCCCTCGAATGCAACCACGATTGTCATTGGCGACAACGGCTCGAACTACCATCGCCACTATGATAATGGCCGTCATTACGACGACCGCCGCGATTGGGACCATCATCGCCACCATCGCGACTGCTACACCAAGCGGTATACCGGATGGCATCATGGTCATAAGGTTTATCGGGAAGAACGGGTTTGCCGATAACTGTTTCCAACAAAGGCCCGGCAGATAACCGGGCCTTCTCGTAAGCCCACTGTCGAAGATTCTAGGATGCCGAGTTCGAGCAAGGCTTACTCGCGGCGGCGACATGCCGAATGTCCGCAGAGGTTGTTTCGTCAATAGTCATTTCCGGGTCCCCGACGGAGGAGAACTCATCCTGACGGCGCCAACCTTGCACGGATTGGGATGCGAGGACATTCAGATTTTCGGGCCGTGGAAAGCCCTTAGAGGCAACGGCTCCATCTGCCGGCAGGTGGGAAACTATGCAACAACGGGGCAATTGTCCCCATCGATCTTACTGGATTGGTCCGTGGCGGGAGAGGAAGCGTTGCTGAGCTTGCTCGATGTCATCCACGGGAATGCAGCGAGCCCACCACAAATAGTTGATTGCTGCACCGGAAAACACGGCCTTCCCCGATCCCACATCGGACCTGAGCACTGTCCATTGGAGGAGAGAACCAAGTCCCATACTCCGCTTCTGGCAGCCAAATCGCACACATTCGAATGTAACGGATTTAGAGCCCGGAGTGCAGCTAAATCCCAACGAGCGGAGTTTCGTGGCCATCGCGGCTTCGTTTCCGTCCACTTCATCCGCCAATTTCTGCACGAACGCTTCGTAGTCTTTGAGGACGAGTGGCAACGGAACGCGTGCGTCGTTACGAACGTCTTTCGCTCGAGTACCGCTCCAGCTTCCGAGGCAGGTTAAAAGGACAAGTGCCAGGCCGCTAGCTCTTCTGAGTCTCGACGTATCGGTCACCACATTGCCTCACCATCCCAATTGCCTTCACAAGTTGATTGGCTTCGCCGCTGATAATCCTGTCGGGGGCCAAAGCGGGTCTTGCCACTGATCCACCTGTTTGCAACGTTTATTACCGCAGAAAGTTTAGTTGTAGTGGGAATGGCCTTGAGCCGGCCCCTGCTTGGCGCGAACCGGAAGGTATTTCCCTCAGTTGGCTCATTGGGACCCCGCGGCCCTCGCTCACAGGTAAACTAGGTCGACCCTGTTCCTGCCCTTCTCTTTTGCGGCGTAGAGGCAACTGTCCGCCCGGGAAAATAGCTCATCGTATGATGCTTGGCGATTGAAACTGACGCCGCCTACGCTAACAGAAAGCCGACAGAGATTGCTTTTCAACGGAAATACGGTTTTGCAGATTACGTCCCGAATGCGCTCGGCAATCTCGGACGCTTCGGCTGCCGCCGCTCCGGGGAGGAATACCCCAAATTCTTCGCCGCCAATTCGTCCGACGATATCCGCCTGCCTGAGACTGCGCTTGATGGTTTCGGCAATGATTTTCAACGCTTCGTCGCCTTGCTGATGGCCAAGACTATCGTTAATTTCTTTAAAATGGTCTGCGTCAATGACGAGAAGGGAGCCTGATCGAAGCGCGGCATGCTCCTCGGCTCTCGCAAGATAGCTCTCCACCAGTAACGTAAACGCGCCCCGATTCAGCACGGCGGTTAGGCTGTCGGTAGAGGCGATGATGCTCAGCTCGCGGTGCGAGATCGCGAGCTGCTGGACTTTGCGCAGCAGGACAAACAGTAGAGGCCCGGCCAGAAAGGTGGGCAAGAATATGTCCACCAAGAGCGACCTTCGGATTGCGTCTTCAGTCAAGTTGGTGAAATTGAAGGAGTCGACGAATACAGCAATCGCAACACAGATAAGTGTGATCGAAATGGTTCCGGCGATGACCCGGAATGAGCCCGTTGGGGAGGTGTCTACTTTCATGACGGCGACCAGTTTTGCATGCAGTTCATCCAGTCATTCGGGAACCTGTGCTGAAATTTCCCTACCCTCGTGGTCGCGCGGGCTGCCATTGCGTCACCAAAGACATAGCGCAGCACCTTTTAAGCGAGTCTTAAATTTGCAGCGCCAATTGAACCGAGGTCAACCAACTCGGTCCGGATCGTATCGGAAAGGCGGCGGCGGAGGGTTTGTCGATAGTAGCCTCCTCGAAACCGTTGATTTAAGTCTGGCGCCCAGCGGAGTTTAGGCCGGTGCGCCAAGCCGAAGCAATCCTCAAGCGCTCTAACTTCCGGGCGCACGCCGCAGCGCTTGCGCCGCAGGCTGGATGAAGTTCAAGGGCACCCTTGATCCTTACGATGCTGGTCAGGTCGCTCAGGAGCGTGACCGGTATCGCCAACCAGGCGTCTAATCGGCCCTGCTCCGATGGTGTGGGGCCATCATACACCGATCCCTGGGTGCGGCTTCCATTGAAACAAGGCTGCTCTGAGCACGCCGCGCGGCGCCTCACCCCACCGATTGAATTTCACTCTCAACGCGTTCAGGACGAAGGCAACTTCGAGTTCTCCGAGGTCTTGGTCGGGTAGACGGGACACCTCCGACGACCGCGCGTCTAGCCGTTTTGAAGCGTCCAAAAGCGGAGCCCGTCCGTCGTCGATCCGATCACGTCCCTCAATCTCGAACAGAGCGTAAACTTCATAGGCAGCGCGACCGACCAAGGTCAAATAAGCATTCCGTTCCGACTTTGTTGGATCAAAGACGGCGTTATTCACATCTCTAATTAATTCTGAAATCAAAACTCACTCGATCGAATACTTCGTCAAATTCTTTGTTGCATACCTTGCGATAGACGATTTACTTCATTAGGCCGGCGGACCGTAGTGCGCTTTCGATTGTGTTTTGAATGTCGGAATTCAAATGACCAAGATTTGGCGTCTCCGGCCCCGCGCGATTAGTTGCGGCGAGAGGGACTTCACGCCGATCGAAAGATGGGGTCAAACCCCATTCATAGCCGATCTGCCGGGTCGAGGAGATGCCGATATCAAGCATAAAAGGCGACGGCTTCTCATCCCCGTTCGAAGCATCGAGAGGCGTGCCGTGTCCCATCCCGGAAATCGAGTGATAGGACAGCAAAGCTTGGCCAAAACGATCCATCCAAACAGCCGCCTTGTCCTTACCCACCGTTGCTTGGGTCGTCGGCGCTTTTTCGAGGCCAAGAACACCTCGCCATTGCTCAACCAGAGCAACGGCATTCAGGTTGGAGACTGTCCGGTCATCGGTGCCATGCCAGACAGAAATTGTCGGTGGATTGGAGAAAGCTGGCGCTGCGGCCCGCAACAACAGCCTCAAGCGATCCGGATCGGGTAAGCCATGACCGCGCATCCTATCGAAGGCTTCGGGGACCGATGAGGCAACGCCATAGGGCAACCCGGCAATAATAGCTCCTCCCGCAAAGACGTCAGGATAAGTTGCGAGCATGACGTTTGCCATTGCGCCTCCAGCAGAAAGCCCGGTGACAAAAATCCGTTTGCGATCGACGTTGTAATTGACCGCCGCCGCCTCAACGAATTGACGGATAGAGTGAGCCTCGCCGCTTTCGCGCATGATGTCGTCTGGCACGAACCAGTTGAAGCACAGGTTCGCGTTATTTTCTCGCTTCTGCTCAGGATAGAGCACCAAAAACCCATAGGTATCAGCAAGGCGCGACCATCCCGCACTGTCGTCATACCCACCCGCGCTCTGCATGCAGCCGTGCAGGATAACGACGAGAGCCGGATGCTCGGCGACACCTGCTGGCACATAGATTTTAGCTGATAGGTTTCCCGGATTTGTCGTGGGCGGCTCAAACGGCACCAAACGGGACGACGGAATGTCCATGGCTCCGAGTTTCTTGAAGCGGGCAAGCCGTTCCAGGGTGTCAGATAGGGATCGCATGCAGCCTCCTGTACTTACACGGCCAGAATGGCGATGATGAGACCGAACGGTCACGAGCCAATAAGGTTGCTGCGCTGCACAATATTATTTTGAGGGTAGATAGTCCTTGGCAGTCTCGACGGTTCGAAAGCCGCTCGATCGCATCTTTAAGCGATCGCTCATCATCAGGATGTCAGCGATGATTTTCGCCACCTCGCCCAACTTCGAAGCGGTCATGAGGAGCTTGAAGCCACTGTCAACTCGACGACATAGCTCTGCGTCGCGGCTGTGGCGCCGATGGGCAGGCAATCGCGTTATAAAAGCCCGCAGCAGAGTCCAGTGACTGGGTTCGATCATAACTATTCGGGGATCGGCCGTCTCGGGCCGCATGGCGCGGAGTACCACGCCCGCTTTTGCATGGATAATAGGACAGAATTCGTCTGCCTATGCCTTCTTGATCTTGCTTGAGGAAAGCGTCCTGTTGCGACCCTCGGCTTTCGCCTGCATGAGCGCGGCGTCGGCCCGCGTGACAAGCGTTCCAATTGACCCTCCTTCTGGGGATCCCGCGACCCCGATAGAGAAAGATCACAAGCCATGTACCGCTGACGCGTTCGCGGCGAGCCGTTAGGCGCACGGCAATGTGAACGCCCCGCGACGCCAGCTAATGCAGCCGGGTAGCAGCATATCATCCTTGCAATTGCGGAATTATACTCCATAAATGCAAGGATGATTGAACGTCGAATATCTATAAAACTGACTGAGTTGATCGATTCGAGTCCCGCCGTTGCGCTCATTGGCCCGCGTCAGGTCGGCAAGACGACGCTAGCACAAGCTATAGCCGAACAGCGCCCATCAATCTATCTCGACCTGGAATCGGATGCCGACCGCGCCAAACTCACCGAGCCGGAACTATATCTCAGCCAGCATAGCGACAAGCTCGTTATCCTGGATGAGGTTCACCGGCTACCAAATCTTTTTCAGAATTTGCGTGGGCTTATCGATCGGGGTCGGCGAAATGGGAGGAAGGCTGGCCATTTCCTGCTGCTCGGGTCCGCATCCATCGATCTATTGAAACAGTCGGGTGAGACGCTGGCCGGTCGCATCGCCTACCTTGAAATGGGTCCGATCGACGGCCTGGAAGCACCAGTTGATGATCTGGATAAGCTATGGGTGCGAGGCGGCTTCCCGGATAGTTTCCTTGCGGTAAATGATCGTGCAAGCCAGCGCTGGCGGCAGGACTTCATACGAACCTATCTGGAACGAGATATTCCCGTGCTTGGTCCTCGTATTCCTGCCGAGACATTGCGGCGCTTCTGGATTATGCTCGCACATCGCCAATCCGGACTTCTGAATGCCGCAGAATTTGCGCGTTCGCTCGGCGTCGATGGCAAGACGGTCGCCTCCTATCTCGATCTCCTGGTTGATCTACTCCTCGTGCGACGCCTTGAGCCTTGGCACGCGAACGTTGGCAAACGCCTGGTCAAATCACCGCGGGTCTATGTTCGCGATAGCGGCATCACCCACACCCTTTTGGGACTGACCACTCAGGAGGACCTGCTCGGACACCCAGTCGCCGGAGCAAGCTGGGAAGGGCTCGTGATCGAGACGTTGATTGCAGCAGCGCCGCCCGGAACTCAGAGCAATTTTTATCGGACGTCGGCTGGTGCGGAGATCGACCTTCTTCTAACGCCCCCGGGCGAGCGCCCTTGGGCTATCGAAATCAAGCGGAGCCTGACACCGAAACTCGAGAAAGGCTTCTATCTCGCATGCGAAGATCTCGACCCGGCGCGACGCATCGTCGTTTACCCTGGGCAGGACGCTTTCCCCCTGAAGCACGATGTGGAAGCAATGCCCCTAGCCTCAATAGGCAAAGCTCTGGTTGACCTTACTTAGCGAATAGATAGACGCATATCGCCTAGAGAAGCCGGCTCGAGCATCGCTCTCGGCATTGGCCCTGGTCATCGCCCGGATCGTCGTCTCCGACTGCTTGATGCGCTCGTTGATGTCGCCGATGCTGTCCCGTTTCCGCAAAGAGAAAGCCATCGACAATACCAGATCAGAGCGATGCGGGCACTGGCCAAGCCGGTGACACAGGCTGCGGTTAGCGAAGCTTCCGTATGAGGAATTCTCGAGCCGCCCTGATATAGTGCGGGTGACTTTTCTTCTGCGTTGCCTGACGCGTGACGCGGTGCTCAACCGCTTGTTAGATCGCGTTTATAGACGGAAGGTAGGACAGTACTTCCCGTCGACGCGCATCCGGAAGCGAATGGATGTTTTGCGTCCAAAATGCTTCGGCCTCGGAGGTATCTTTATCCCAAGTGCGTGTGGTGAGGTCGTTGTCGTCCATAACGAGTTGGCGTTTGCCGCCCAAACACAGATATGCCTCTGCGAGGGCTTTCGCAGTGTTTTCTTCCATCGACTTTGCTCCTATGGCTCCGGTAGAAACCAAATCGCTGCCGATGTCCGATGTTCCGCAGTCGCCTCAGGGATTATGTTCGATCGACATCGGTACGGCCGGTTGGAATCGAACTGACTGTGACGGATACGGGATCGCTTGCCGGAAACGATGCCTTTAGTCCTTCTTCGAGTTTTTCTTCCGCCGTACTTTCCCTGGTGTCGCGCTCAGCTTGGAGCAACGAAATATCGGCAGGCGATTCCACGACGGGTGCGTCATCAAAGTCCCCGTTGCTTTGCGCCTCGTATTCGTCGGCATATTCGGATTGCTCTGTCCCGATCTCAAAGCGAGCAAGCTGGATCATAACGGCCCCCGCCTTCTCGACAGCGTTCTGAGTATTGAGACCGTCGCCGGCGCGGAGCTTCACTGAGACGGCTTCGCCACCCTCGCCCTGAAACTCGACCGTAAATCCCGGCGTTTCTCCGACCTCTTCATGTATCTGCGTGCCAACCAATTGCATCTGAAACTCTCTTTCCTTGGACTGGACCTGTGCTCCGACGTCAGGTCGAAGACAGGCAACGATGATGATTCGACAACCGGGCTATTGGCCAAGTCTCCCGTCAGGCGACCTCTCGCGTCTGTTGCGATGCCCCTCAACTTGGCCCGTCACAAATGGTTCCACGCGACTTGAACGGAACCAAACACCGACGTCTGGGTTGTAGGCTCACGGGCCCGTTTAGACGGTCCATCAACAGAGGAAACACAATGAAAACAATGATATTTGCCGCCGCGCTCCTCGGAGCGTCAACCCTTGCGGCTGCCGCGCAGACATCCACGTCGACGACCAACCCCGACACCCCGGCCGTCGCGACCCCCGACACGAAGAACCCGACAGCACCCGTCGCTGGCCACAACAGCTTTACAGAAGCGCAGGCCAAAGAGCGGATCGAGAAAGCTGGGTATAG